>NZ_PYWM01000030.1 GCF_003049665.1 Lysinibacillus mangiferihumi
TGCCTCCAGCTTCCTTCAGATTCCGCATCGCCACGGACACCCTTGCTCTTGGCTAACCTCTACTTCTGTCTTCGGGGTTCGGGACTTGCACCCTATAGTTCATACGCATGCCGGGCGCACGCAAAAAGAGAGCCACCTCAAAAGTAATGAGATGGCTCTCTAAGCAAACGAAATTCTATTGTAATCAATTACTTCATTTTATTCGCAAGCTTTGTTTCTGCCGCTTGCACAGTGTTGAAGAGTAACATCGTGATTGTCATCGGGCCGACACCGCCTGGAACTGGTGTAATGTGAGATGCGATACCGTCAACCTCTGCAAAGTTTACGTCGCCGCATAGCTTGTTGTTTTCATCGCGGTTAATGCCGACATCAATAACAACAGCACCTTCTTTAACATGCTCTTTTGTAATAAAGTTCGCACGCCCCACCGCTGCAATTAAAATATCCGCTTGTTTTGTGAATGAAGGTAAATCTGGTGTTTTTGAATGCGTGTATGTCACCGTCGCATCTTTTTGTAGCAATAGTTGACCCATTGGTTTCCCTACAATATGGCTTCTACCTACAATGACTGCATGCTTCCCAGCGATTTCAATTCCTGAATATTCAAGAAGCTTCATCACGCCAAACGGAGTACATGGTAAAAATGTTTCCTGGCCAAGCATCATTTTCCCAACGCTAACTGGCGAGAAGCCATCTACATCTTTTTCAACAGCGATTGTCGCAATAACTGTGTCCTCATCAATATGTTTAGGCAGTGGTAATTGTACTAAAATCCCGTGAATATCTTCACGATTATTTAAACATTCAATTTGCACTAACAGCTCTTCTTGTGTCGTTTCCTCTGGCAGTTTAATTAACTCTGAAAACATCCCAATTGCTTCACAAGATTTTTGCTTATTTCTCACATATGTAGCTGAAGCTTGGTTGTCCCCAACTAGAACAACCGCTAAGCCTGGAATTAAACCTTGCTCCTTTAAACGAGCTACTCGCTCGGCTACTGAACTACGAATTTCTTGACCAATCTCTTTACCATTAATAATTGCACTTGACATAAACCTTAGTTACTCCTTCCAATTCAACACATTTTTATTGTTCTGTAAATTTAGAAAGTACGCCATTAACAAATTTTGACGATTTATCGTCTCCAAATGTTTTGCATAACTCGATTGCTTCATTAAGTACTACTCTTTTTGGTGTTTCTTGCATGTATAAAAGCTCGTATACAGCTAGTCGTAAAACTGTTCTCTCAATTTTTGGCAGACGGGCAAGTGACCACTTTTCTAGATGCTGCGTTAATGCCGCATCAATTTCCTCTAAATGTTCAGCTGTTCCATTTACAATCTTTTCGTAGAAAGCATTTGTCGGTTGACCTTTAATATGTGCTTTTGCTTCTTCGACTGTAAGATCCGTATTGTCTAGCTGAAACAAAACTTGCAACGCTTTTTCACGTGCTTCATGTCGTTTCATGTAAAGCTCTCCTTCTTAAGTGGCATTAAGGTTTATAATAGCATAAATTCGTACGAGAAACACGGATTCAAGCAAGTTTTCAATAATCTGAAACCTTTTTCAAGCAACTTTCTACTTATTTTAACTTCTAATTTGTTGAAATGTTAAAAATGTAGTGCTACCTTATTTTTAACTTGTGGACCTTCTTACAATATATAATAGAAACTTTTAATAATAAGATTCAATCTTATCGAGCCATTTCTTTGCTGAATGCTATAATAAAAAAATACACTTTCTTTAGCGAGAGTTTGACACAAACGCAACATTTTTTACTAGTGGAGGAAAACAGATGAAAGAACATTATTATACAATCGGGGAAGTTGCAAAATTAGCAAACCTTTCTGTGCAGACCCTTCGTTACTACGACCAAATTGACTTGTTTAAGCCTGCTTATACTGATTCCGCTAGCAATTACCGCTATTATAAAGACAGTCAGATTTTTTACTTAGATATCATTAAGTCACTAAAATATATCGGGACATCACTTGAAGACATTAAAAAGGCGCTTATGCTAACGCCTGAAGAGCTGCTTGTTTTTTTAGAACAACAAGAACAACGGTTGGAAGAAAAAATTTCACGTCTGAATGAAGTAAGATACACGCTGTTGAAAACAAAAAAGCAAATGCAAGAGCAAATTGACATCCCCATCTTCGGCGAAGTATACACGCGTTTTGAAGAAGAAATGCCAATATTACAAGTGACTACGACTGAACTGACACCCACTTCTAGCACCAATACATACTACAGCATTTTAACAAAAATTATCGAGAATGAAGGAAGTGTCTTAAATAGTCGCTATGGATGTATTTATCCGCTAGCTCATTACAAAGATGTAAATGACATTTTTTATGATGCGATTTTCACTCCACTATTAACAGAACGTAGATTTTCTAAACTGACAACAAATATGAAACAAACCATTGTACCAGCAGGTAAATATGCTTGCATTGCTTTTATTTATAACCCCGATACGTATTTTTCCTTTTACGAAAAACTTAAAAAATATGTAGATGCGCAACAAACAGCATTTGAATCCACCGTTTACGAATTATATATGCCAGCAACATTAACTGATGAGCAGGAAAAGAAGTTTATTGTAGAATTAAAAATCAGACAAAGTACGACGCTTTAATCACCTTCCTCTTTTAAGGAAGAATAATTAGAGGGCGGGCATTGCATAACTATGCCGTTTTACTTCCACACTAAAAAAAATAAAAACAAATCTTTTGACCCTATAGTAACTATAGGGTTTATTGTATTAGATGGAAAATATTCTAGTAGATTATGAATCTCGTGTATCGTGAACTGTTGAAGGAGAGAAAAATGAACAAGAAACAAGCTATAACATTAACTATTTTATTAGCCAATCTCTTTATCGCCTTTTTAGGAATAGGATTGGTTATCCCGGTATTACCAACTATTATGAACGAGCT
Source organism: Lysinibacillus mangiferihumi (assembly GCF_003049665.1). Lineage (GTDB taxonomy): Bacteria > Bacillota > Bacilli > Bacillales_A > Planococcaceae > Lysinibacillus > Lysinibacillus mangiferihumi. Next base: position 2,940 of record NZ_PYWM01000030.1, read on the forward strand.
TAATATTACAGGCTCTGTCGTTGGCTATATGGTGGCAGCATTTGCCATAACACAACTCATTGTATCGCCAATTGCAGGGAAACTGGTGGACCGTATTGGCCGAAAAATCATGATTGTTGTTGGTCTATTTATTTTTGGCCTTTCAGAGCTATTATTCGGGATGGGCCGTTCCATTGAAATTTTATTTTTATCGCGTATGCTTGGTGGTGTAAGTGCTGCTTTTATTATGCCCGCAGTAACAGCATTTATTGCTGATATCACAACAATGGCGCAACGTCCGAAAGCACTTGGCTATATGAGTGCAGCTATTAGTACAGGCTTTATTATAGGACCAGGGCTCGGTGGATTTTTAGCAGAATACGGTACACGTTTACCATTCTTCGCTGCCGGTGTTCTTGGTTTCGTAGCAGCGTTATTATCGCTCACATTTTTAAAAGAACCGACACGTGCTACGGATGATACAGAAGCCGCATCTTCTATTTTCAGCAGTGCGAAACGAATTTTTAGCCCTTTGTATTTCATTGCATTTGTGCTTATTTTTGTCCTTTCATTTGGTCTTGCAGCATTCGAATCACTTTTTAGTTTATTCGTTGATCATAAATTTGCATTTACACCATCTGATATTGCTATTATCATTACCGGTAGTGGTATTATTGGTGCCATTGCCCAATTACTATTGTTTGACTGGCTTACGAAGAAAATGGGCGAGATTAATGTTATTCGATACTCCCTCATTCTGTCTGCCACGCTGACTTTTGCCATGACAATCGTTAATCATTATTTCGCAATATTATTTGTGACATTCTTTATTTTTGTCGGCTTCGATTTAATTCGTCCTGCTGTTACGTCCTATTTATCAAAAATCGCAGGAAATGAGCAGGGCTTTGTCGGGGGCATGAACTCTATGTTTACAAGTCTCGGAAATATATTCGGACCAATTATCGGGGGAATATTATTCGACATTGACTTAAATTATCCTTATTACTTTGCTACCATCGTGTTAGTTTTCGGCGTAATACTTGCACTGTTCTGGAAGAAACCAAAAGATATCGCGCTATAAAACCTTTTAACCAATTTAAAAAGGAGTTGCCTTCTATGGTGAAATATCACCAAGATGGCAGCTCCTCTTTTTTTATTCTGGTACTACTGTTTCCTCTTTTTCGAAGTGAATACCTGTAATATGGACATTCACCTCTGCTGTTTCAAGTGCAGTCATATTTAAAATTGCTTGGCGAATTTGCGTTTGTACATCCTTTGCCACTTTCGGAATTGAATAGCCATATTTTACAGAACAAAATACATCAATTGTAATTTGTCCATGTTCTGTTACACCAGATTTTATGCCCTTATTGTGTACTTTCTTACCGAAGCGTTCAACGACGCCAGTTGCTATATTACCACGCGTTGCTGCGATACCCTCTACCTCGTTTACTGCGATTCCAGCTACAATTTCAATTACTTCTGCAGCTACTTCAATTTTCCCAAGCTCTTCTTTACCAGAAGGTGTTGGTTGTACGAAAGATTGTCCTACTTTCTCTGCCATACAAATATCATCCTTTCCCTTACACATCGCAAGCAAATGCTGTTGTTATGCTTATTATACTATAAAAAGGAAGGTTTGGCTTAGAAAAGACGTTTTCATTTTTTTACATACAAGTAATCTTAGATTTTTCTTCCTTGTTGATTAGACATTGAAAGTTAAACACTGGCTTCTATTTTGCTTTCAATGGGCTTTTTCCACATACCAACCATAACCGCAGTTACTATTGCACCGACGACTAACGATACAACGTACAGCAGAGGTTTTTGCACCGCCCAGATCACAAAGATACCACCGTGTGGAGCTTGCAACGTACAGCCGAAATATAATGCTAACCCTCCAGCAACTGCTGCACCGACAACAGAACTTACAATGACACGAATTGGATCTGCCGCAGCAAATGGAATGGCGCCTTCTGTTATAAAGGAAAGTCCCATAATATAGTTTGTCTTACCCGCATCCCGCTGTGCTAATGTAAATTTATTTTTAAAGAATGTTGTCGCAAGCGCTAATCCTAGTGGCGGAATCATCCCACCAATCATGACCGCTGCCTGCGGTGCATACTGACCCGCATCAATCATTGCAATGCCAAATGTGAAGGCAGCTTTATTAATGGGGCCTCCCATATCAACTGCCATCATACCGGCAAGAATCATGCCTACCAACACAATATTGGTTCCGCTTAAGCCGTTTAACCATGTTGTCAATTCATCCATTATTAATTTCACTGGGGTATTGACGACAAATATCATAATGAACCCTACAATTACCATACTGAACAACGGATATAGTAATACAGGTTTTATTCCCTCGAATGACTGTGGCAAGCGAGAGAAGAGCTTTTTTAAAGCAATCACAATATAGCCTGCTAAAAACCCTGCCACTAATCCACCTAAAAATCCCGCACCACCTGATGCAGCTAAATAACCGCCAACCATACCAGGTGCTAAAGCAGGACGATCAGCAATACCCATTGCGATAAATCCAGCTAATACGGGAATTAATAATGCAAAGGCGTTTCCACCACCAATTAAATTGAGCGCTTCAGCTATTGGACCCTCTGCATTAATACCACCGATTAAAAAGGATAAGGCAATTAATAATCCTCCCCCAACAACAAATGGCAACATATTAGAGATTCCATTCATCAATGGTTGATAAAAATATTCTTTAAACTTCCCTTCACCGACAGCCGCTGCAACTTGACCACTAGCTTCACGCGATACATGATAAATGGGCGCATCTTGTTGTAAAGCACGCTCTAACAGCTCATCTGTTTTCCGAATTCCTGCAGCTACAGGAACTTTAATAACATGCTTACCAGCAAAACGATGCATGTCAACTTGCTTATCGGCTGCAACGATAATGGCTAGCGCTTTGTCAATTTCCGCTGCGGTTAATGCGTCTTTTATTCCTGTTGCACCATTTGTTTCAACTCTAATGGCAATGCCTTTTTCTTGTGCTTTTGCCTTTAATGCATCGGCTGCCATATATGTATGGGCAATACCCGTAGGACATGCTGTTACAGCTAAAATAAGCGGTGCGTTGTCTGCGCTTTTTACTGTATGTTCTTCGTCGCCATCTTGTGCTTTTTCTTGCGCTTCAATAATACGAATGACCTCTTCTGGCGTTTGTGCCGCCAATAATTGATTACGCAATGTTACATCCATCAATAAAGAAGAAAGACGGGATAAAGTTTCAAGATGCTCGTTATTCGCACCGGCACTTGCTGCTATCATAAAGAAAAGATGTACTTTTTGTCCATCTAATGCATCAAACGCAACACCTTCTTTTGATTTTGCAAATAATATAGAAGGAATTTTGACTGCATCTGTTTTGGCATGCGGAATGGCAATCCCTTCCCCTATACCAGTAGTACTCTGTGATTCTCTCTGTAAAATCGCTTTTTTAAATCCATCAAAATTGTTTAAACGACCAGCTAGATGTAATTTTTCCGTCATTTCATCTATAGCTGCATCTTTATTAGTAGCAGCCAAATCAATCATAACGGTATCTATTTTTAAAAGATCCGAAATTTTCATAACCGACTACACCACCTCTATTAAATTTTTTTGATAGCTACTTGATCCATTAAAAAATCAATCATGTTTTTTGAGGCTAAGTCTTTGCTAAAAGCAGTTGCACTTCCTGTTGCTACGGCTACTTGCAACGCTTTACGCAAGTCTTGTTTTTGTGCATATGTCCCAATAAAACCTGCTACTAATGAGTCACCGGCACCTACAGAATTTACCACGTCACCTTGTGGAACAGTAGCCTTGTAAACTTCATCATTTACAAAAAGCAAAGCGCCATCACCAGCCATGGACACAATGACATGTTCAGCTCCCATCGCTAATACCTTTTTGCCATATGATATAATGTCATCCATTGTATGAATCGCTACACCAAATAAATCGCTTAATTCATGGTGATTTGGCTTTACTAAAAATGGTTTTTGTTGTAATACATCAGCAAGCACCTTCCCACCCGCATCCACCACTACTTTCACGCCACGGATACGGTATTTCGCCGTAATATCACAATAAAAGCTTTTTGGTAGGGAAGGTGGAATACTACCTGCTAATATTAAAATATCCCCTGCTTGTAAGTTTTCTAACTTTTTATATAACTCTTGCATATTTTGTTCGGTTAATGCAGGGCCTTGTCCATTAATTTCTGTCTCATTTTCTGTTTTCAGCTTGATATTGATTCGACTATCTTCTTGTACATTTACAAAATCTGTTTGAATCCCTTCGCTTTCTAAAGCCTTGTGAATATATGCCCCTGTAAAGCCTCCTATATACCCTAATGCAACAGAAGGAACACCCATCGTGTTTAACACACGCGAAACATTAATACCTTTTCCACCTGGAAATTTACTTTCACGCTCAATGCGATTTAAGTGATTCAATTGAAAATCGGGCACTTCAACAATCAAGTCAATAGATGGATTCAGTGTTACTGTATAAATCATGTTGTCACAACCTTCAAGCTTGTTTGATCTAGATATTCTTTTGCTGCCTCATTAGCCAAATTTGTTGTAAAAATAGTTACTTGATCAATCTCTGCTACTTTTGCAAAAAATATTTCAGAAAACTTACTGTTGTCAGCTAAAACAAATGTTTCTTCAGCTAATTCCATTGCCATTTTTTTAAGAATCGCTTCCTCTGGATCAGGTGTTGTCAAGCCAAACTTGATATCTACACCATTCATCCCTAAAAAACACTTATCAAAGCGATACTGTTTTAAATTTTCTTGCGCTACAGAACCGACTATCGCTTTCGTATTCATTTTTATTCTACCGCCTAATAAATAAGTCGGAATATTGGCTGACGTTAATGCATCAACATGCATTAAACCATTTGTGACAATAATGATTTTTTTGTTTGTGACAAACGGAATCATCTCCGAAACAGTTGTACCAGCATCCAAATACACACAATCTCCATCACGAATCATACTCGCAGCAGCTTTAGCAATGATTTGTTTATCGTGAAGGTTTTTGGATGATTTTTCTTGCATTGTTGGCTCCGCTACTTTTGAAGATGGCAGTGTTGCCCCGCCATGTATCCGCTTCAAAATTCCTTGCCCTTCTAATAGTGCTAAATCTCTCCGAATGGTTGATTCAGATGATTTGGTTCTTTGCACTAAACTTTGTAAATCCACAACCCCGTGTCGAGTTAAAATATCTAAAATAATTTGATGTCGTTCTGCAGTGATAATAATGTTCCACCCTCTTGTCACGTCATTTTTAAAAATCTATCACATTTCTCATGCCTTATTTATCGACAGCATTTTATCTCGCTTGCCATAAATATTTTTTAACATAAGCTTCCACTTCTCTCGCTGTCGTTAGCGTTAATAGTTGCTCTAGATGTGTTGATAAGTTCACTTTTGATAGGTTAGCAATTTGAGCACGTGTCGTTAAAATTGAAGGTGCACTCATTGAAAATTCATCCAATCCTAATGCTAGCAAAATCGGAATAGCAATTTCGTCACCAGCCATTTCACCACACATCCCTACCCATTTTCCGTTCTGATGTGCAGCCTCAATAACCATTTTCACCAATCTCAAAATAGCTGGATGATAAGGCTGATACAAATAGGAAACCTGTTCATTCATACGATCCGCCGCTAACGTGTATTGTATTAAATCATTCGTGCCTATTGACAAAAAATCAGCCTCTTGTGCAAATAAATCCGCGATCACAGCAGCAGATGGGATTTCAACCATCATCCCTACTTCAATTGTTTCAGCTACAGGTATGCCTTCATCTCGTAGCTTTTGTTTTTCTTCTAATAATATTGCTTTTGCCTCTCTAAACTCATCTAGAGTGGCAATCATCGGAAACATTATTTTTAAATTACCGTAAACACTTGCTCGTAACAGGGCACGTAATTGCGTACGGAAAATATCCTGTTGCGCTAAACAAAGGCGCACTCCACGAAGACCTAAAAATGGATTTAACTCATGTACAAATTTCAAATAGGAAAGGTTTTTATCGCCACCAATATCTAATGTACGGACAACGGTAGGCTTGCCTTGCATTTTCTCAAGAACCATTTTGTAAGCGAGAAACTGTTCCTCTTCCAATGGCAATTCATGACGATGCATATACAAAAATTCTGTACGGAATAACCCTATACCATCTCCACCATTAGCAAGTACTAATTCAACATCTTGTGGCTTTCCAATGTTTCCTGCAATCTCTACCCGATGACCATCAGCACTCACACTTTCACATAAACGATATTGCTTCAGTAATTGCCTTTGTTCTATAAATGCTTGTTGTTTTTCCAAGTACTCATCCAGTACTTCTTGTGTTGCATTCATAATAACTTTACCACGCGTACTATCAATAATAATTGGTGCCCCTTGCACAAGTTCTTGAGTAGCAGTTTTTGTCCCGACAATCGCAGGAATCTCCATTATTCTTGCTAAAATAGCTGAATGTGAAGTTCTACCACCCCTATCCGTAATAAAGCCTTTGACATAGGATGTATCTAGTTGGGCTGTGATAGATGGTGTTAAATCTTGTGCAACAAGAATGACATCTTTTGAAATGCTACTATAATCAGGTATTTCTACACCTAGCAAATGAGCAAGTAAGCGCGTTGAAACATCGTGAATGTCTGTAGCTCGTTCTTGCATATACCTATTATCCATTGCTTCAAATATTTGAATGTATTCATTGGCCGTCTCTTGAACTGCAAATTCTGCATTCCAGCCATCATCGATTTTCCCTTCAATTGCTGCTAGCATTTCAGGATCAGCTAATAGTAATAGATGCGCTGAAAATATAGCCGCCTTTTCTGCACCAAATTTTCTATCTGCAATCGCACGAATTTCTGCTAATTGATTTTTAGCTTTGATACATGCCTCTTTTAGTCTAACCTTTTCAGCATGAATATCCGAAATCCTACTTTTTTCAAACGACAAATCGGGCTCTATCAAACAATACGCACTTGCTATGGCAACCCCATCGGAAACGGCAATCCCGCTCAATTCTAGCATTCTTCACCAATCCCTTGAGAAATGATGACTTCCGTAATTTTTTCGATTAATTCCTTTGCATCTGAACCGATAGCCGATATTTCTATAACTGCTCCTGCTGAAATTGCCAGAGACATAACACCCATAATGGATTTTAAATTTGCAGTTTTTCCTTCATATGTAATGGAAACTTCTGATTCAAACGAATTTACAGTCGTTACTAATAATGTTGTTGGTCTTGCATGTAAACCTTCCAGCACTGTAATTTTGAATGTTTTTTTCATTTAAATATCCCCCTAGCATAAAAACTCTTTGTTTTAAGTAGTGTTTCCGTGAAGGTTTTTGGATGAATCACGTCACATTTTAATTATATTACATTAAAAAGTCCCGTTCAATCATATTCATTCAAAAACATCCGATTTCATTCAAATAATATTTTCATATTTTTTCAGAAATGACTTGACCCTCTGGTATTCACACTCTGTTTTGACTTTACACCGTGCAATAGTTCTACAGAATGACAAAATTGATTGCGGCTTTTTCAGGAGCTGTCCTAGATGTTTTAAATGCTATATTTCTTTGCAGGAGTTTAGTTGGTAACTCATTGTAGTAATTACGAAGGTTTTTGAATGGTTGTATTGATTGTTGACTGCTAATAGCGTAAGTTTTTATTACTATCGATATCATCTTAACGATTTTGTTTTATCTACACCTTACACTGCCTTCGTGCTAAAATTGCTTTATGGTAGAAAAATATTCCAGATAGTTTATAGTGGGGGATTGGAGATGGAGATGGATAGGGATACAATTGAGAAAAACGAACTTTATGGTTATTCCCCATTAATAAACACGAACTTTGATTTTCGTGGTTCCTGATTAAAATCAAATAAAACGAACGATATATTATTATTAGTTATTTTTATAACACATTGTTCGTATTTTTTAATCGAAGAGGCATTTATGAAATTAACTCAGTTAGTAAACTATAAAAATTTATACGCTAGTAAGGATGAACTTGCGTTATTGGATACCCTTATACGCAAGTTCTTTTTGATAGTTCTTCCGTTCTGTCATTGCCATAGCGTGTCCATAAAAAACCTCCAAACTTTTCAGTTGCTTATTTTTTTACAAACATAGATTAACTCGTAACTGTCGTTTGTAGCAACGGTTTCCTTCCAGTCCTGAAATACATCCACAATTTCAAAACCGTTGTACAATAAAATTCGTTCCATTTCTTTTGGATATACATATCTTAAACTTATCTTTGTGCTCTTTTCGTCCACAATTTGACCTTCACTATTTTTATACTTTCTAATTGTTGTATAGTGTTGGATTTGACTTAAAGCATCATAATGACTAATTGTATAGACATCAACAATATGAAGCGAATCGCGATCAGTATACGTTCTCCAATATTCTTCCGTACTTGGTTGAAGTAATTCCTCTGCGCTAGGAAACCTCGTACCAAAAATGAAGATGCCTCCCATTTCCAAATGTTTATTCACTGAAGAAAGTAAACTATCTTGCGCATCGTTCGTCAAAAAATGTTGAAATGAATTCCCAACTGAATAAATGAAATGACTTTTCGTTGGTAATTGCAATTTTGTACAATCTTGTTCCACCCATTCAATCGGCAAATCAAAATCCGCTGATTTTTTCTTTGCTTCATTTAACATACCTTTATGGATGTCTACTCCTATCATTTGACAACCATTTTTAGAAAGTGGAATCGTCAGCCTTCCTGTGCCACAAGCTAAGTCAATAATTGTCCCTTGTGTAGTTGACGCCCACTTTAACAAAAAAGGCAATTCCGGCAAATAGTTTTCATTTTCTTTGTCATATAAAGTTGGGTCATCGTATTCTTCAAAATTATACATAACCATAGTTTTCTCTCCCCTCTTTTTATAATTTTAACACAAAAAGGAAAATAGACATCTACTAGATAAAAAAACCTTCTGACTACTAAAAGCCAGAAGGTTTAAGAAATAGATATTCGATTCTATTCCATCGTTTGTTAATTATTTCTTACTTGTTCCTAATACGTCATTTTCTTCCAAGAATTTCGTGTTGAATTTCGCAGATTTGAAGACGTCGTTGTTCATTAATGCTTGGTGGAATGGGATTGTCGTATTGATACCAGGACCAGCTACTTCAAATTCACCAAGCGCACGATTCATTTTCGCAATTGCTTCTTCACGCGTATCCGCATGAACAATCAGTTTTGCTACCATTGAATCGTAATATGGAGGAATTGTGTAACCTGCATATACAGCAGAGTCAATACGTACACCATAGCCACCTGGTGTTACATAAGTATCTACAGTACCAGCTGAAGGCATAAAGTTTTTGTATGCATTCTCTGCGTTAATGCGGCATTCAATTGCCCAACCATTTAATTTAATATCATCTTGTGTGAATGGAAGTTTCTCACCTGATGCAATTTTTAATTGTTGTTGAACAAGATCGACACCAGAAATCATTTCTGTTACAGGGTGTTCTACTTGGATACGTGTATTCATTTCCATGAAGTAGAACTTGTCCTCTTGATAGTCATAGATGAACTCGATTGTACCAGCACCTTCATAGTTACATGCTTGAGCTGCTTTCACCGCTGCTGCACCCATTTCTGCACGGCGTTCAGAAGATAGAGCAGGAGATGGAGCTTCCTCTACTAATTTCTGCATACGACGTTGAACAGTACAGTCACGTTCGCCTAAATGTACGACATTACCGTACCCATCAGCTAACACTTGAATTTCACAGTGACGGAAGTATTCAATGAATTTTTCTAAATATACGCCAGGGTTACCGAATGCTGCAGCAGCCTCTTTTTGCGTAATATCAATACCTTTTACAAGGTCTTCTTCTGTACGTGCTACACGGATACCTTTACCGCCACCACCAGCAGTTGCTTTAATGATAACTGGGTAACCAATTTTCGCAGCCCATTCTTTACCTGTTTCGATATCTGGAACAATACCAGTACCTGGTACAAGTGGAACGCCTGCTGCTTCCATTGTTGTACGAGCAACGTCTTTAATCCCCATAATTTTGATGGAATCAGATGAAGGACCAATGAATTTAATGCCCGCATTTTCACATGCTTCAGCGAAATCAGCATTTTCAGAAACGAAACCGTAACCTGGGTGGATACCGTCTGCTCCTGTTTTTTCTGCTACGCTTAATAATGCTGGGAAGCTTAGATATGAATCTTTAGATAGCTTTGGACCGATGCAATATGCTTCGTCTGCTAACTTCACATGTAATGCATCTGCGTCTGCTTCAGAATATACAGCAACCGATTTGATGCCTAATTCTTTACAGGCACGAATAATACGAACAGCGATTTCGCCGCGGTTTGCGATTAAAACTTTTTTCATGGTTTGCACTCCTTACTCAGCTTTTACAAGGAATAATGGTTGACCGTATTCTACTAAATCGCCATCTTTAACAAGTACTTCAACGATTTCACCTTTAACTTCAGCTTCGATTTCGTTGAAAAGCTTCATAGCTTCTACGATACAAACGATTGTTTCATCGTCTACTTTGTCGCCCACTTTTACGTATGCTGGTGAATCTGGGTTTGGAGCTGCATAGAATGTACCAACCATTGGTGATACAATTTTATGTAACGATGGGTCGTTGCTTGCAGGTGCTGCTGCTGGTGCTGCTGGTGCTTCTTCAACTTTCGCTGGAGCTGCTGGTGCTACTGGTGCAGTTTGTTGTACAACAGGGGCTGTTTCTTGTTTTTTAGGTGCTACTGTTTCAGTTACGACAACACCATTCTTTTTTAATTTAACCTTTGCGCCATCTACTTCATAAACGAACTCGTCGATTGAAGAAGAATCTACTAATTTGATAATTTCACGAATTTCTTGAATTTTGAACATTTCTAACTCTCCTTATGAAATAAAATCTACTACAATAACTATTCTATATTTTTTTCAAACAATTTGAAACACTAAAATGAAAATTAAGTAAATATAAACAAAATAAAAGGCTTTCTTTTACTAAACGAAAGCCTTTTCATTATGCTGATATATAACAATGATTAATTAATAAACAGAATATTCCTTTTTTTCTTTATTATTTAATAGTTATTTGCACTAAATTTAACTTGAACGTCATTTGCGCCTTCCCACTCTGTTTTTACTAAATAAATAATTTCATTTGCTTGTGATTTTGATAATTCTTCCGCCATAACCGTTACGGAAACTTTTTCACCTTCCGCTCTAACAAATGCATCATTATAGCCTAAAGACTTAATCAACATTTCAAGCATTGCCTCAGCCGATTCCTGTTTAATCAAGCCATCGATTTCATTGAAAGCCTCATTTTTTTCTTCAGCAGTATATTCTTCAGACGCAATTTTTTGCGTTAATTGTTCACGTAATTGGCTTCTTTCATCATTTACTTGCATACGCATTTCTTCAAATAAATGACTTGGAGACAATACTTCTTGGGTTGCATCTTGCTTATTAGTAGCTTCCTGATCTGTAACACCTGTAATTGCTGTTTGTTGTAATGTATCATCTGTAAAAATCGTTAAGCCATTAAACTGTTTTGCAGGATCCACCAAATAATAAACTGAAATAACTGCTACAAGACTTAATAATGTCATAAACCAAACTGTTCTTCTACGTACGCGCATTTACTTTTCCTCCTTATTTTCCATTGGAACAATAATAATTCGATGAATAGGTAATTGCATCACTTGACTAACGACCGCACGAATTTCATTTTTTACAAATATATCTGATGCTCCTTCTGAAACAATTAGCATTCCTGTTACATCTTTCGTACCTTGGTCAGTCCCTCGAAAGTACTGGCTAAATAGTTTATTTTCATCCTTGGCATCTGTCATCTCTCCGTAATAAAAATATACTTTAACCTCCCCAACACCTTGCATTGCCTTAAGCGTTTGCTCAAGTTTTTCTTCACTCGTATTCGGTGTTACTCGCTCATTTGATGAATTCGTTTGATACATAGGTAACACGATGAAAATTCCCACGGAGGCAGCAATCAACATTAAGACGATAAATGACGTTGTTTTTTTTCGTGCCTTTTCCACATCACTTGTACATTGCCTCCTTTCATCTTCTCTTTTTCAAGTGTATGTACGCTTGTTTCCTCCTATGAATTGATAAATGGAATCTTTAATAGCAATTGCAAAAATACTAACGTAATGACAAGTTTTGTTAGTGAAATTATTTGTTTATCATCCGTCAGAAATACGAAAAATTGACAAATAAAGAGCAACGCCAATAAAAGAATCAATCTATCTCCCCCCTGCCAGCACTTGCACGAAAACAATAAGGAAAAAACAAGAAAACATAAATGAAAAAGCAATTAGAAATGATACTGCACATAATGTAAAGAGAGATTTACTAACATGATCAAGTAATTTACATATATCATCAAAAGCAATCGGTTCTAAAATAGCGGCTAATAGTTTTAATGAATACGCACTAACCACAAGCTGGACTGTCGGAATAAACGATACAGTTATCACGGCAATAAAGGCACTTATACTACTAATTGAAGTAGAAAATTGGGTCATATGCTGAAACATCGAAAAACTATCTACGATAAAAGAACCGACTACTGGAATATTTTCTTCTATTAACTTTTTCACTGGCTCTGCAACAGCCTTATTGACACTAAATGCAGCAACACCACTTGCCGACATTAAAATGATGTAGCAAATAACAGACGCAGAAACAATACTCATAATAGTAAAACGAATTAATTCTGCAATTCTCGTAAAAGATATTTCTTTGACAATGACACTGCATACATCAAAGACAATGGCAAAGAGTACACCTGGGATAAGCCATTTACTACTAATGATCGTTAAGACTTGTACAAAAAAAAGCAAAAAAGGCTGCCAAGAAGCAATTGCAGTAATACTACTGGATAGCAAAAAACTAGAAGTAAGAATTGGATAAAATGCTGTGAATATATGAGAAAGTCCTTGTGCAATTTCATCAATAAGTTGAAATGAGTTGACGACTACTGGACCGATCGTGGCTAACACAATAAGAAAAAAAAGGATTCTTGTCCCTTTTTCAAATTCTGGTAAAAGCATATTGACAATTAAAGTAATGATGACATAGCCACACAATATGAGCGTCATCTTGAGCAAGAGAAAAAATGGATCGATGAAAAACGAAAGTAGTTGCTCCTGCACTGGCTTCGCCCCTTAGTTTAACCTTTGTAAAATAGATGACACCCCCTGTAAAACAACCACAAATTCTTTAAACCAATACAGTAAAATAACAATTTTAACTGCATCGAAAACGATACTACCTAACACTTTATAGCTATGCTCCACTAATAACATCGACACCCATTGCCCTACATAAAAAAGACTAGCACTCATTACAATGGCTTTTGCATAAGGCAAAAATGAAAGCATATCGAGAATTTGTTTGACGAAAGGCAATAGGAGTGTCGTAAACAAAAAACTGAACAACAAAAACGAAAACATGACACTAATTAGCGCGTGGAGTGGCTGTATGACTTCTTTTATAAGCAACAATAAAAGCAGCATGACAACAGCAACAATGACAATTTCCATTTACTTACCCAGATGAGGTTAACCACTGGAAGAATGTTAAAATTTCAGTGAAAAATAGACGTAAAAATCGGAGCAATTCTGCTGTCATATATAAGTAGGCAATAAAAAATAAGAAAAATGAAAATTCTTTCTTCCCTGTTTGATCAAAGAAAACATGAAGAAGCGCTACTACTAGTCCCACTCCAGCGACTCTTAATACGTCTTGTAATTCCATTCATACGCCCCCTCGTGTACAGCAATATATGTCGCACTCCAAAAAAAAAGAACAGTGCCAGTCACTCAAACAATTCAGAATTGTTTGAGTGACTGGCACCTATACTAATTTTTCAATGATACTTTTCACTGTACCGGGCTGCACTAAGTGACTGTTTTCCCCCATCCACATCGATAAATACTGTGGATTGCCTTGTGCTGCACTTTCCTTACGAATAGTGGAGGTTAAATGATGTTGCAATGGATACGGTGCGACAACAGCATCCTTCATATGTTCTGTAAAATGATTGGTTAAGCCACGCGCTGCTTTACCAGTAAAAGCATACGTAATCGTCGTCTGTTGTGGCTTCGACTGCAAGATAGCCTTTTTATACAATGGTGATATTTCACATTCATCAGCTACCAATAAAGCTGTACCTATTTGTACTGCCTGTGCACCACCCGCTAGCGCGCGCTGCACATCTTCGTGAGAAACAATGCCCCCTGCAACAATAATTGGAATTGTTATGTTGCCTACTACTTGTTGCAGTAAATCTTCACGGGCAATTAATTCCATGGGGTTCGTAAATGAGCCACGATGCCCTCCTGCCTCACCACCTTGTAAAACAACCGCATCCATACCTGATTGCTCAACTTGAATGGCTTCTTCTAGCGTAGTAGCTGTCCCGATCACATAAATATTTTTATCCTTTAAACGTTGAATAACTTCTGGAGATGGTATACCAAATGTAAACGAGCACACAGCTACTTGCTCATCAAGAACTGCTTGCAATTGCCCTTCAAAAACTTCGTTTGACATCACACTTTGCACTGGTGATAATCCGAGCTCATCATAGTAAGGCTGTAGAGCCATACGTGCTTTTTGGAGAACATCTATATCAATGCGTGGCTCTTCTTGCACAAATAAATTTACGGCAAATGGCTTTTGCGTAAGCTTTTTTACTTCCTGAATAAAATTTCTTGTCTGCTCACCATCTAAATAGCCCGCTCCAATTGAGCCTAGTATCCCAACTTCCGCACAGGCAGCAACAAACTTTGGTGTAGTAACCCCCGCCATCGGTGCTTGAATAATTGGATAGTGCATTTCAAATTTTTTTAACATTGCATTCACTCCTTACTATTATTGTAAACCTTATTTCTCTTTTCGACCTCCTTCTATTTTTACATATTTTTGTACTTTACTCGATATATGTATTAAAAAAAAGTAAAAACCTACCCTTTTAAAAGAGTAGGTTTACTAAATATTGCTTATGCACGTGATACATAAGATGCTTCAGTAGTGTTAATCACTAATTTATCACCTTGGTTCACGAAGAACGGAACTTGCACGATAAGACCCGTTTCAAGTGTAGCAGGTTTTGTACCGCCTGAAGCAGTATCACCTTTAATACCTGGTTCTGTTTCAGTTACTTCTAATTCAACCGTGTTTGGTAATTCTACACCTAGCATTTCACCTTGGTAAGATTGAATGTGTACTTCCATATTTTCTTTTAGGAATTTCAATTCATATTCAATGGCAGCTGAAGCAAGTTCAGTTTGCTCATATGACTCTAAATCCATAAATACATGCTCATCACCTTGAGCATATAAATATTGCATTTTACGGTTATCAATTTGTGCTTTCTCTACTTTTTCACCAGCACGGAATGTTTTTTCATTCACAGAACCGTTACGAAGGTTACGTAATTTAGAACGTACGAATGCAGCACCTTTACCTGGTTTAACGTGTTGGAAATCTAACACGCGATATAATTGGCCATCAACAATAATTGTTAGACCTGTACGGAAATCGTTTACTGAAATCATTTGTGTTCCTCCATTGTTTATAAGATGATAAGTTCTTTTGTCGAATGTGTTAGTAGTTCATTACTTGATTCAGTGATTAAAATATCGTCTTCGATACGAACACCACCGACTCCTGGTACATAAACACCTGGTTCAATCGTCACGGCCATTCCCGGCTCTAAAACCGTATTTGATCGTTTCGATAGCCCAGGGCCTTCATGTACTTCAAGACCAATCCCATGCCCTAATGAATGACCAAATGCCTCACCATAGCCTTTTTCTGTTAAATAGTCACGTGCAATGGCATCTGCTTGAATACCTGTTAAGCCAGGACCAACTTTTTCAAGTGCTAAAAGTTGTGATGCAAGGACTGTGTTGTACATTTCTACTAATTTTTCAGATGGCTCACCAACTGCCACCGTACGTGTTATATCCGAAATATAGCCATTGTATAGCGCACCAAAATCAAGTGTGACAAAGTCGCCTTTTTCAATAACTTTATTTGTTGCAACACCATGTGGTAGTGCCGAGCGAAGACCAGACGCTACAATTGTATCAAAAGAGGACTGTGTTGCTCCTTGTTGTCGCATGAAAAATTCTAATTCATTCGAAACGTCAAGCTCTGTTTTACCTGGCTTGATGTAGTCTAAAATATGTGTAAATGCGTGGTCAGCAATTTCACACGCAACCTTAATAATATTAATCTCTTGTGCAGTCTTAATCAAGCGAATTTTTTCAATTAATCCAGAAACGGGCACTAAATCAGCTTGAATTACATTTTTATACAACTCATATGTACCATAGCTGACAGAATCTTTCTCAAAGCCCAATAATTTAATACCCATCGCTTTGACTTGTGTCGCAATTTCTTCTAGGAGTGTTACTTCATGTTGCACAATTCGGTAATCCTTAATTTGTGCAGTTGCTTGCTCTGTATAGCGGAAGTCTGTAATAAACACAGCATCATTTTGGGACACAATCGCTACGCCAGCCGTACCAGTAAAACCTGTCATATAGCGGCGGTTATACTCGTTCGTAATTAAAATGCCATCGATGTTTTGTTCTTGAAGTATTTTACGAAGCTTTTGTAATTTCAACATAATTATTTCTCCCTCTCAATAAAAGTGCGTAGTGCTAGTTCATAGCCTTTTGTACCAAGTCCACTAATTTGACCTAGACAGGCTGGGGCAAGATAAGAATGGTGGCGGAATGCCTCACGTTTGTGGATATTGGAAATATGTACTTCAATAACCGGTACGGTCACTCCTGCAATTGCATCATGTAATGCTACACTTGTATGGGTATACGCACCTGGATTAAAGATAATCCCATCATACTTTTCATCTTCCGCCTCGTGCACCCAATCTACAAGAACACCCTCGTGATTCGATTGACGAAACTCGACTGTAGCACCAAGAGAAGCCGCAAGATTTTGAATATTATTTTTGACATCGTCTAGTGTTTCATGGCCATAAATATGTGGCTCACGCTTTCCAAGTCGATTTAAGTTTGGTCCATTCAAACATAAAAACTTCACGCAGTATTCGCCTCTTTCTATGTACTTGTTTTTTATTTTATCATACCAATTGCATACAGCAACTAATTTCCTTTTTGTGCTGTATGCTCTTTGTAATGAAAATTAGCTGTTTCAAGTAAAAAGCGCAAAAGGCAAATAACTACGACCATAAAAGGGATTGATAATTTTTTAAAAGATGAGGATTGTAACGGTAAATCCAAAACAAACCACTCCAATGTGATTGTTACCAAAAGTCCGAGTAAAAATGAAGTCAAGATTGCAGGTATAATATGAGTATATCGTAACGTCATATATAAAAAGAATCCGACTAAAAACAGTGCTAACGTTAAAAAACTCCAATGAAATAGTTTAGAACTATCTTCGAACAACTCCCATTTTTTATAAAAACCTATTGGATTCCAACGAATAAAATGAAAAAAATGAAGCCCTTTTAAACATAATGCTAACACGATTGCATTAACAGCAGCGGTTATTAGTCCTACTTTCAAAGCTACCCCTCCTATAAATAAGCAGCGTGCACATCGCTTACACGTCCTGTCTTTAGCTAATGGCACTGAATGATACATAAGCGCTCTTCCTAAAAAAGCAAAATTATACGATAAGTGTAGCCATAAAGAAAATTTACTATGCGTACCTCTAGAGGTTTTTCGCTAAATTTAGTACAATGGTACAGTTGAAATATATAAAGAGAGTGGTGTTAGCCTTGAGCAATTCACCTGTATACGGGGGACAAGCACAATTAGAGGGTGTGATGTTCGGAGGGAAGGAACATACGATTACTGCCATTCGCCGTAACGATGATTCCATTGATTATTATCATTATAAAAAAGTCCAAAAACCAATCCTGCAAAAGCTTAAAAAAATTCCATTTGTACGTGGGGTTGTTGCACTTATTGAATCAGCAGGTTTAGGTTCACGTCATATGCAATTTTCAGGGGACCGTTATGACGTTACACCTGGCGAAGAAGTCGAAAATGTAGAAGAAAGCGGCTCAAAATTACAAATGATTTTAGGCGTAGCCGTTGTCGGGATTCTTTCTTTCCTATTCGGTAAATTTGCATTTACATTAATTCCAGTGTTTATTGCGGATTTATTCTCACCATGGATAGAAGGGAAAGTTGGTCAAGTGCTTCTCGAAAGTGGCATTAAGCTTCTTCTACTGCTTACCTATCTATATTTTATTTCTTTAACACCAATTATTAAACGCGTTTTCCAATATCATGGTGCCGAGCATAAGGTCATTAATTGCTATGAAGCTGGTATGGATATTACTGTGGAAAATGTGCAAGCTCAATCTCGTTTACATTATCGATGCGGTAGTAGCTTTATGCTATTCACTGTGTTCGTTGGTATGTTTTTATATTTCTTCGTACCTACAGACCCGCTGTGGTTACGAATTGTAGACCGTATTTTATTAATTCCTGTTGTATTAGGGGTATCATTTGAAGTACTACAAGCAACAAATGCATGCCGCAATATTCCTTTGTTACGCTATTTAGGCTATCCAGGTCTATGGTTACAATTACTGACAACAAGAGAGCCGATGGACGAACAGGTCGAAGTTGCGATTGCCTCATTTAATATGCTACGTCGAGTTGAACAACAACCTGAAATTGCTGCAACATTGAATCACGATTAATAAAGATCCACAACTAAGACAATACAAAAACGCACAATTGTTGGTTAAACAGCATTGTGCGTTTTGTTTTTCCTAACATCCTGAAAGGGCCCCCTTCCAGCAATTACAAAGACTGTACCACATTCAATCGTTGTTTTGCGCTTTCATATTCCTCATGTAATGACGTAATAATTTCACGCACAGACTCACGTTTTTCAATCGTTGTGACACCATGTCCTGCCGACCAAATATCACGCCAAGCCTTCACATTTACAAGGTGTGTTAAATCAATAGCCTCTTTTGGCGTTAATGTCGACGGGTCAATCCCTTCTTTTATTAAGGATGGAATTAGCACATTGACAGGCACGCCACTAAAGGCATCTGTATACAAAACATCATCTGTTTTACTTTCGATAACCATGTTTTTATAAGCCTCTGGTGCATCTCCTTCATGACAAGCAATAAAGCGAGTGCCTAAATAAGCATAGTCCGCTCCAATAATTTGCGCTGCCAATACATCTGCACCACTTGAAATAGAGCCTGATAAAATAATGGTGCCATTAAAGAATTTTTTGACCGCAGCGACAAAGCCGAATGGATTCAGTTGTCCACCATGTCCACCAGCTCCTGCACACACAAGAATTAACCCATCTACTCCCGTGGCTGCCGATTTCTCAGCATGCTTGACATTTGCCACATCCGCATAGACCTTTCCCCCATAACTATGCACAATATCAATAACACGCTTCGGGTTGCCAAGCGATGTAATAACAATAGGTGGCTCATATTCTTCAATTAATTGTAAATCTTCTTCAAAACGAGCATTCGCTACTGGATGACATATAAAATTGACGGCCCATGGCTCTGTTGGCAACGCCTCTTTAATCTCTTGAAGCCAGTCTGCGCAAGTTGAAACGGGTCTTGCATTTAATAATGGAAACGAACCAATAGCCCCTGCTCGACTTGCCTCGATGACCATCGCTGGATTCGAAATTAAAAACATTGGTGCTACCATAATTGGTAAACGTGACATACTCTCTCCCCCTTTCTATATAAACATTCGAGCTGTCTTCCAAAATCCCTACTTTAAAATTCAATTAAAAATGCGCTCGCATTTTTTGCTTAAAAGCTAAATTGACAATAATAAACGTGAAGAGCGTATAAACAATGACTACAGAAAGGGGTAGGATAGCATCATCATAATGTCCATTTAGCACATCTCGTGCAGCATCCACCGCATAAGCAAATGGAAGCAAATTCGCTATCTTTTGTACTGTACCTCCAATCATATCTAGCTCAAACCATGTACCACTCAACCAAGTAGCGATATTTACAAATATTGCGAATAAGCCACCTACTTGTTTATCTGTAAATAATGTCCCTAGTAGCAACCCAATTCCGATATATAGTAAGGAAATAATAAGTAGCACGACTACTAATAGTAAAGTATAAAAATCCAATGTTAAGCCTAGAAACCCTGCTGTTAGTAAACAGAAAACAATTTGTAAAATGGCAATCGGTAATAAAGGTAAAACATACCCGACAATATAATCAATAGCGACCATTGGAGAAGCAAAGATACGCATTAAAAATGAGGTACTTTTATCTCTCCCCAGTAACATACCCGAGAAAAGTGTGAGGAATGAAAAACTAAAAACAATTACGCCTGGCGTTAGATTGTTGATTTCATATAATCCAAACGGAATATTTTTTTGCATGACTGAAAATAATCCCATCAGTACTATTGGTAAGCCAATACCAAAAAGAAGCGTTAATGGATCTCGTATAATTTCTTTATGATTTCTTGTTGCAAATACAATCGCTTTCAATGTAATACCTCCTTTGTTAACTCTAAAAATACTTCTGTTAATGTTGGTTTTCCCGTTTCATCTATTAATTGCTGCACTGTACCAAGAGCACATAATTTCCCCTGATTCATAATACCAACACGATTAGCTAACATTTCTATTTCCTCTAAATAATGAGTAGTTACAACAATCGTTACATCACCTTTTATTTGCAATAAAATTCTCCATAAATCACGGCGTGCTCGCACATCCATACCTAATGTGGGTTCATCAAGAAAAAGTATTTGCGGTTTCGACATCATGGCCATCGCTACACTTAATCTGCGCAAATAACCGCCTGATAGCACTTTTGCCCTTTTCTCCTTCACCGACGTCAAACCAAATAAATCCATTTGGGCGACTGCATGCTGTTGTGCTATTTGCTTTGAATCTCCGTAAATTTGGCCCATTAACAGCAAATTTTCCTGCACAGTTAAATTGGGAGCAACAGCCGTTTCTTGAGGAGAAATATTAATGATTTTCTTTACAGCCGTTTGACTGAAAACAATACTCTCTCCTTCTAAAATAGCATCTCCACTCGTTGGTGTTAAAAGACCACAAAGCATTTTAATCGTAGTCGTCTTTCCTGCGGCATTTTGACCGAGTAGTGCGAATAGTTCTCCCTTTTCAATACTTAAGGTCAACTGGTCAACTACCACTTGATTCTTATAATGTTTTGATAGTGCTTTAATTTCAATTGTCATCATACTCACCTCTTAAAAGTACTCCATTAATTTTTTCAATATCGCGTTTTGATAAATTATATTGTAAAAGCCAAGTCACAACATAAGTACCCAAAAAACTTGCTATTAAAGAAACGATATTTATAATCGTTTTAGGGGTCCACAATATCAAAACAATCGGAATCCAAACAAGTGCCGTTATAAAAAAATGTACTGTATATTGTTTCAACATCCCCCATTTCGCCATGTCAAAGATTAATGCAGCCAAGGCAAAAACGATACCAATCAACCCTGTTAACAACATTTGTGTAACAACAGCTGCTACCTCACTTTCAAATAACGCACGAAATTCAGGTAAAACGAATATATACCTTCCTTGTCCCAAGCCGATAGATAAACAAAGCTGTACAAATTGTCCAATCATAACACCAATGACGTATCCACCTAATATGCGGATCAGCAATTCTTTTTTCATGTTTTTCACCTCATATCCCTAACTGTTTCTTTATTTTGGCAACATAGCGCCTTGATGCAAACGTTTTAACATTGCCTTCTAGGAAAACACCAATCGTTCCTGTTTTACTTATATCCATGTATTTAATCTTCTTCCGATTAACAATCTCAGCATTTGATATTCGCACAAACATTTGGGAATTTAGCTTTGCCTCTAGTTCATACATGCGCAAACGAATCGTGTATATCTCGTCTGCCGTTTGAACGAGGACTTTTTTCCGCTCCGTATATAACCTTATAATGTCTTCACAATGAATAAGCTCTACCCCTTTATTCGACAATACCGGTAATGTATCTTCCTCTGTAGAAAAAATATTCCGCATGATTTGCTCGATTTCAGATGTCATTTTATCTGTGTATATAATTATTTTAGGTTCTCTACATAACGGATTAATGGATACTTCTACATTCATATCCTACACCCCCTTCATTCGCTTTCACTATAAAGATTTCAAGCAACGATGTAAATGCATTTTCGACAACCGGTCGTTTTCAATGGATAAGTGGGTATATAAAAAAGTGGCTATCCGTTTTATTTGACGAGATAGCCACTTTTATTTTAATTTGAAGTTTGATTCTCACTCTTTAAATCCTTGATTTTACTGTAAATTTCCAACGCAATTGGAAAGCAATTCGGAATTGCAAATACTTCATCTACCGAGAACATTTTCACAAAAACTTCATGTATCCTAACCGCTAAATTTTCAACAGAAGTTACTGTTGGAAGTAGCTCTACAATCATCCTAATTTCTGGGTCATATTCATCCTCAGGTGTGTAATGCAAAAATGGCTTTGGATCCCAATTATCAATGACTTCTTTAACAATTCGATAGTGCTCCATATTACCCCTCTTTAACATATTTTTCCCTCTTCTCGCCATTTAACGCTTCTTGTCCGCTTAATCATTCCAACCTTTTACATAAATATAAAAAGTGCGTTAAACTTATTAACGCACTTCTAGTATAAAAACATTTTCCTATAAATTACAACAAATCCAATGTTTAATTACTCAAATGTCGTTAACTCTTCGGAAATGGCTGTTAAAAAATCTTTCTCAAACGTAACATAATATTTTCCATCTATCATATCATCTCGAATGCCAGCACTTAACGATACTGATTTAATTGAATGAAGATTTATTTTGTTTTCAAACAATTGTTCTAGTGGTATATTGGCTTCAATTTGAGTGGAAAGTTCTTTTAATTTCGATTGCGCCATTTCGTTTTTCGTTTTATTCACCACAATTTGAATAAGATTTAATAAGTTTTCTTCCTTTAAATTTCTCCCGTCAGTAGCAGCCATCATTAATGCCACTACCTCTTCCCCATTTAAACGATTCGTTCCTTTTTTGAAATCTAGTCCTACTTTCGTGATAGCTCTTACGCGAGTATCTTCTTGCAAGTCATAATCTATACCGTTTATAGATGCGATCCATGCTGAGAAGGTCTCTAAGTCGATGACCGCATAATAATCAATGGGTAAATTAAATAGGTTGGAAACGGTCGTTCTTACATTTTCTGCTCCTCCTGAACCAAAAGCATAAGCAAATAATAATTTATCGTACACTGTAGTCCCACCATTGTTCGCTATCGGTGCATACGTTTCACGAGGAATCGACAGAACTTTCATAGCGTTTTTCTCTTTGCTATATGTAAGTAAAAGATTTAGAGGTATTCTATCGTCCTCCTGTTCTGCTTTCACCGTAATTAAAGTAGTGACAATTTGATCTTCCTGAACTGCTGTTGCACTATTGTTCCCGTCTTCATGAAAGCTCTTAGGCAACAAGGATGGCATAAATAAAACTAGACATAAGCCTAGCACTAATAACGAAACAAGCACTGGCAAAATCTTTTTTGAAGAAGGAACAAGAGACTTCTTTTGTACTCGGTGCTTCTTTTCCAACCTACCAATTTGTTCAAAAACCTTTTGTCGGTCTTCTTGCGTAAATCTTAAATCTTGATTAGAAATCTTCTGCATTTTATCTCTTAATCGTTTATCTTCCATTCAGTTCAGCCTCCTTTATCATCGACTCTAATCGTTGTTTGGCTCTTCTTAATCTCGTTTTCACTGTATTCATTGGAATATCCAATACTTCAGCAATTTCATCTGTCTTTAACGATTCGTAGTAGTAGAGATACACCACTTCCCGATACACTTTTGGCAGAGAAAAGATGGTATCCTTTAGTTCTTCATTATTGTATTTATCGATTACTGTTTTTTCTGTTGATGGGTAAATCGACTTCGCTGTTTCATGAATAAAACTTTTTACTTGTACCATTTTGAAATGCCAACTTTTTAAGTAATCTTTACATTCGTTAATTGCAATACGATAGAGCCATGTCCTTATTTGGGCATCATAGCGAAACGTATCCACGTTTTTGTAGCATTTGATAAACGTATTTTGCACCATATCCTTCGCAATTTCAGTATCTTTTACATAAGAAAATGCCAATCGTACCAACTCATCACCATATTCAATCATCATTTTTTCTAATAAGAAATCTTTTTCTGTTCTGTCCATCTACTACCCTCCCTTCCTCTCTTAAATTCTGCTATTAGACGATTAGCAAATGATTATAGGTTCAATTTTTTAAAAATAGTATTTAAAAAAGATTTTCTTTTTGAAAAGCTTCACCAATAAGAAGATGTCGGTATAAAAGAGAAAAAGTGTTAGATTGACCACGGTCAATCTAACACTTTTCTATGCCGTTGTTGCCGCTGCGGTACTTTCCGCTTTGCACAGTAAGAACGCAACCCTCGCTAACGCCTACTAAAAGAATACCCTCTTTCACCTTGTTCGTTTAAGAAAATCGCAAGGCTGATTAAATATTGAACGTCCTGTCGTTAAAGAAATATTACAACAACTGCATATATATGATGTTAATGAAGTAAACTATATGATAAAAATCGAACTGATTGGGAGCTTTATTCGTTCGTTTGACCCTTCATTTAGGAAGTAAATATTTCATAATAGAAGGTATTATTAAGAAAAGAGGAGAGATACGATGTTCGATCAAGTTGGGTATTTTATTTTACAAGCTCTGTTAATCCTAACAATTTTAGTTGTTACAGTTGGAATCGCGCTTGGAGAAACGCTGATTCGAAAAAAATAACACTCCACCCAAATGGATTTAGTTGAAGATACTTTCTTCATTACTATTCAGAACAATACTAACACAATTATCCAATAGAAAACCACCTCACCTCTAATATCTATAGAGGTGAGGTGGTTTACATTAGGTTTTATTTTACAAACCGCATTTTAATTGTGCACCACAGTTTGTACATGTGTTACAGCCACCCATTTCTTCGACTGTGCCTTTACGACAAACTGGGCATGTGTTCCCTACATCTGAGCCGATAACTGTTGTTGACTCAAGTGCTTGGATCGTATCCACTAATACGACTGGACGTTTTGCATGCTCTTCTACTAATTCTTCTTCAAATGATAATTGATCCATATCATTTTCTTCTGCTTTTAGTGTCAGAACTTGTGAATCACGGCTACCATCAACATAGACCGTACCACCTTTAGCGCCACCTTTATAAAGGCGCTCGTACACTTTTTCAACTTGTTCGACCGTATAGCCTTTCGGTGCATTTACTGTTTTAGAAATCGACGAATCAATCCATTTTTGGATAATGCATTGCACATCCGCATGCGCCTCTGGTTTTAATTCCATTGCCGTCACAAACCATTCAGGTAACTGATCTTCAGATACTTCTGGATGACGGTCTAAGTATTCTTGAACGATTTCTGCTTTTACTTCAATAAACTTGCCTAGACGACCAGAACGATAGTATGTGAACGAGAAGTATGGTTCTAGACCCGTTGCTACGCCTACCATTGTTCCTGTCGATCCTGTTGGCGCTACTGTTAGTAAATGCGAGTTACGTATACCTGTTGCTAAAATTTGCTCTTTAATGTGCGCTGGCATTTTTTGCATAAAGCCTGTTTCTGTAAAGGCTTTACGTAAACGTGCTGTTTCTTCCTCTGTCGCCCCTACTAGGAATGGGAAGCTGCCACGTTCTTTTGCAAGCTCTGTAGACGCCTCGTAAGCAGTTTCTGCAATTGTTTTAAAGATTTCATCTACAAGTGCATTGCCCGCTTCTGAGCCATATTCTTTTTCACAATAAATAAGTAAATCCGCTAAGCCCATTACTCCTAAGCCAACTCGACGTTCACCAAGAGCTTGTACACGGTTTTCTTCAAGGAAATACGGCGTTGCATCAATTACGTTATCTTGCATACGGACACCAACACGAACCGTTTCACGTAATGCTTCGTAATCAACTGTTTGATTTTCTTTATTGGCAAACTGCGCTAAGTTGACAGCAGCTAAGTTACACACTGAATATGGTGCAAGTGGTTGTTCACCGCAAGGATTCGTCGCAACAACACTTTGACCATATGCTTTTGCGTTTGTCATATCGTTGGCATTGTCTATAAAGAATATCCCTGGCTCTGCCGAATATGTTGCACAGACGTTAATAAGATTCCAAAGCTCTTTTGCTTTAATCGTACGATATGTGCGTACTTTATAGCCCATCTTCTCCCATTCACGTACGTCTCCAACTTTATGCCACTCACTATTGTAAACAGCCATTTCTTCTTTTGTATATTCTTCAACCGCTGGGAAACGCAGATCGAATTCAGCGTCCGCTTCAACAGCTTCCATAAATTCTTTCGTTAGCGTTACAGAAATATTAGCACCCGTTAAAAATTCTGGGTTATGAACTGTGTACGTTCCACCGTCACGCAATTTATTTTCGGCTTCACGAATAATGCCACTATCGAATCCGCCTAAGCCTTCGATGCCTTTATAATTCACAATGCCTTGATACATCGCTTCTTCTTGCATTGAAAGCGGCTTAAAGTTTAATTTTTCTTTCGCTAGACGAATAATCGTCTCATCTGCTGTATTTTCCATTAGGTATCGTAAAATACGTGGATTTTGCATTTTTGAAATAATAAATTCCACGATATCAGGATGCCAATCTGCCAGCATAATCATTTGTGCCAATTCCCCTTGCGCGGGTTCGTTACACCCACTCTCTATGTCACCATAGAAGTTGAGACCATATCTTACATCTAATTAGATGTCCTCGCACTTCGGAGTGACTTCACTCCTACTCTACTCACTTCCGCTATCCTAGCGTGTTTTCGATGGTCGTTGAACCTTCCTCATCCAATAGAGGCTTGGCTGCTGATTGTCTTTATCCCACTACTATTTTTAAGCATTCACGCTTACCGTTTCCAGTTACGTTGTAGCTAGCAGTGCATTTATAATGCGTTTTTTAACATTTTCAAAATCATGTTTTATCTCATCTTCCCAGAAACGGAGTAAATTGTAACCATTTGCTGCTGCAATTTGATTCTTTTCAATATCCCTTGCTTTTATTCGCTTTTGAACTGAATAGAAGGAGGAATAGAACTTTGGATTTCCGTGCCAAAAGTCCCCATCACATTCAATTAAGATATTCGTGTCCACTAAGTGAAAATCAAATTGTGCTCCTTCTAGTATAAAGGAATATTTATAGGGAATAGATTCTTCTAGCAGGAAAGACTCAATCATTCTTTCAATGCTCGTTTTTCTATAGGTTGCTCCCTCTATTTGCTTCAAAGCAGCTTGTCGAATTTTTTCTATCGTTTCTTTGCTGTATATCCCTGTCTTGCCACTATTCCAAGACGGGGTGCCATTCAACTTTCGAGTTTTGGCTGTTTTAGAAATAATAGTTTCAAAATGAAGCTTCTTTTGCTCCATAGACATCTCGTTATGCCACTTGCCAGTGTTTTGTGATCTAAGTTGACTTGCACATTCTTTACTGCAAGTTTTTGTCTGACGATGTTTTTCATCAAACAGTTTTCCACATATTACACAAGTTAAAGGGGCACCTTTTCCTCGACAGCTTCTACTGCAAAATTTATTGGGAATGCCTCGCCTTAGTTTAACTATGTTATTACATAAAATATATTGGCAAGTTACCATTTCTTTTGGATAAAAATGAGAAATTAAATAATCATTTAATGTTAAATTATGCTCATTTTTTAAATGAGTTGTAAACCACCCTTGCTTATTGTGATTAATTTTAAAACCACATATTAAACAAGTTTGAGGTTGCTTTGCATCATAAACTTCCATATTTTTCACCTCGATTAAAGTGATAATATTTCAGTCAAAGAGATCCCAGCAATTCACGAGGTTTGTTTACGCAGAAGCACTAAGATTATCCATACCTCTGCGCGAACCACCCTGTTCGACAAGGTGAGTCAGTTTTGCAATGTCATCTAGCCATGATACCGAACCTGACGATTTACCGTTCACACCACGTGCTAACGTGTTGCGAGGACGAAGTGTTGAACCATTTGTTCCTACACCACCACCACGGCTCATAATTTCCATTACTTGCTTGCGGTGATCACTGATTCCTTCACGTGAGTCCGCTACAAACGGCATTACATAGCAGTTAAAGAAAGTTACATCTGTTTCAGAACCTGCTCCGTATATGACACGACCAGCTGGTACAAATTTTAATGAAACGAGTTGCTGATAAAATTTTTCAAACCATTCTTGGCGTTTTTCAGCTGTTTTTTCAACAGAAGCAAGCCCTGTTGCATTTCGTTTAGCAATTTGTTCATAAAAAATTTCAAGAGGCTTTTCTAGCACGTCAATTGAACGTGTAATCACACCTGTTTCCTGCTCTTTTGGATCATCTAATGCGCTACGGTAGTCTTCTTCAATCAAAATATCAGCTGTTTTTGTAGCCATATCAATATGTTGAATTGTTCCTAAACCACGTGCGGGGAATTTTGGATCTGCCTTTACCGTTAATACGACGAAATCACCAGCTTTTAGCGTTTTCTTTTCCGTATCCTTAAACGAGTAGCGATCGATCATCACAAGTCTTGATACACCTTTATGTGTGATATGCATATCAGGCGTGACAGGGTGAACCTGTGGGAATTGCTCAATATCTTTGTTTAACTGTTCAATTTGTTTGTTTACATCGGGTTGATGATTTGTAAGTACCATCGTTTTGCCTCCCCTTACAATAATAAATACACAATATCATGTGCTGTTAAACACTACATATTGTGTATGTCGCTTATAAAAAGATACTATATATAGTTTTTAAATTCAACTCTTGCAATTTCGAATAGATTGGTTACTGCTTGCCATTACAAGGTTTAAACGATGAAAAAATATTTTTCTTATACCACATTTTACTTTTTAAAGTTCCAATCATCATGCGCATATTTTTTTTCTGCCAACTCATACACATATTTTAATTGCTCCTCAGAAAGTGTAAATGGTTTTAATTCAATTTGCAACGATTTTGCAAAACCATCTCGAAAAGCAGTTACACATTGTTCAATGGAAACAGGTTCTTTTACAAGACTATTAATGGCAACTGCCTTCTCCGGTAGCTTTTTGCGCATACGTTCTTTCGCCGCTTCACTTGAAAAATTAAAAACAGATAATAATTTATCCTCATCAAGATCAAGTAAAATCGCGCCATGTTGCAAAATAACACCTTTTTGACGAGTTTGTGCACTACCCGCTATTTTTTTCCCTTCAACGACAAGTTCATACCAACTCGGTGCGTCAAAACACACGGCACTTTTTGGCTGCTTCAAATCTGCCCTTTTTTCCTCTGTGTCAGGCACGCTGAAATAGGCATCCATTCCTAAATTATGAAAGCCTTGCAATATCCCTTCACTAAGTACTCGATACGCCTCTGTTACGGATTCAGGCATATTTGGATAACTTTCAGTAACAATGACGCTATATGTTAACTCATGTTCATGTAATACTGCTCGACCACCCGTTGGACGACGAACAAATCCTATTCCTTGTTCACGTAACGCATCTAAATTAATATCTCTTTTCGCTTGTTGGAAATAACCAATCGACAATGTCGCTGGCTCCCATTCATAAAAACGAATAACAGGAGGAATTAAACCCTCACTATGCCAATCAAGCAATGCCTCATCTAGTGCCATATTAAAAGAGGGACTACATTTTCCTGAATTTAGAAAATACCAAGTTGTCATTATGTCATCTCCTACATCTATCAATCATTTCTAGCCACAATCTAGTTAATTTTATCAAACTCATTGGACTATCGCCAGCGCATCTTTTATAATAATAAAGAAGATAGAAAGGGGTAAGAAGAAATTGGATATACTTATCACAATTGGTGTCGTTTTAGTAGTGCTAATTGCATATATCGCGATTAATGCAATGCGACTAAAAAAAGCCGTAACCAACCTAACACAAGAACAATTTATTGAAGGCTACCGTAAAGCGCAGTTAATCGATGTGCGTGAACAAAAAGAATTTGATGCAGGTCATATTCTCGGCGCACGAAACGTTCCTTCTACAGCATTACGTCAACGTTATAAAGAAATCCGCCCAGATTTACCAGTATATTTATACTGTCAAAATACAGGCCGTAGCGCGCGTGCTGCTCTTTACCTAAAAAAACGTGGTTACAATCAAATCTACCAGCTTGAAGGCGGCTTCCGTAATTGGACTGGTAAAATTAAAACAAAAAAACAATAAGCAAAGTTAATTCAATCAGGCTATAGCGACTATTTTACATAGTCCTTTCCCCAGTGAAGTAGGATACTAGCGCTTGTTTTTTTCATAAAAAGAATCCTTTCCAAATGTTTTGGTAAAGGATTCTTTTTGCTAATATTCAGAGTTTCTTCTATATAATAGTAGTTGTCTAACGACTAACCATCTAGTTCGCTGTCACCATGTCCTTCATCATGCATCGGACAGAAAAAAGTATAACAGCGTGAAGCGATACTCGGCTCATTTTGCATCATAATCTGATGCTGTAAATGGGCACTGTTCACCCGTTCCATATTCGCTCTAAGCCTTGCCTCTTCTTCTGCTACTTCTTCTTCCGTCCAGTCATCTTCCAACGTCTTATCAGCCAAGTCAGCCATTGTTTGCTTACATTGCTCCATAAAAGCTGTAATCACAGCTTTTTTCTGCGCCTCATTCCCTAATTGGTGAAGTACCCATACATAATCAGCAATCCATTCACCTGTATGGGCATAATGATTGTAGCCTTTTGCATACCATACAGCGGATTTTTGGTAATCCCCAATTCGCCCGTACAACTCTCCTAGCTCTACTTCACCTATAAAGCGTTCCTGTTCTTGTTCAATAATCGCTATCCACTTTTTAGCATGCTGAAAATCGTTGGCTAACACAAGACATTCGACAGCATGCAACAGCCCATAGTCCTCGGTTTCATATGATTTTATAAAAAGGCGAGCAGCCTGTTCATATTTTTGCTGTGCCTTGTATAGAGTTGCTAAATTGTGCGCTACGACTGGTGATTGAAATCGTTTATAGGCTTTTTCTAGCCATTTCTGAGCCGAATCATTGTCACCTCGGCGCATAGACAATTCGCCTAATAATGCATATGGGTAATACGTTTTTGGTTGCCATGCAACAGCCTGCAATGCATAGTGAAACGCTTCCTCGTATTGATCATGTTCCTTATAGTAATCTGCTAAATTATGCGCAACAATAAGATTTGCCTGTTCAGAAAATGCATCTAGCAATAATAATTTTGCTTGCTCACTCTCCCCTTCTTGTGCTAATAATCGTGCTGCTTCTTTTACTCGCTCCATTCCTTCACCTCTTTTAGCTTTATAGTTGTAAACATAATGATAATGCATCTATTGCTATATGTCTAAAATAACTATTTTTTGTAACAATTATATCAACATGAAACCAATTCTTCTTTTTACCTGCATACTACTGAAAATTGACCCTTGTATTATTGGCTAGTCATTGGTAGGATAAATAATATCTTAAAATAAAGATTGAAGCTATGAATGCTATGGATAAAACTATAGCAGGAGCATTTCTGGAGAGAGCGCAATTAGCGTCGCCGAAGGGTTCACTATCTCAGGCAAAAGGACAGAGGAGTAAGATAAACTTTCACCATGAAAGCTATACCACACGACGAATGTTACATTGTATATGTCACAAACTAAACCTTCAGTCACGGTATTTTTATTCTGACGTTTACGAGACTAGTGTTGCTACTAGTCTCTTTTTTATTTTCCAGCTAGCGCTTCTACGCATCTTATGGGGGAATAAACTTGGAACAGCATCAGTTAAAACGAGAATTAAAAAATCGCCATGTGCAACTTATTGCAATTGGCGGAACAATTGGGACTGGCTTATTTTTAGGATCAGGTAAAGCGATTGCTTTAGCAGGACCTTCCATTATTTTGGCTTACCTCATTGTTGGAATCGCCTTATTTTTTGTCATGCGGGCACTAGGTGAACTACTATTATCAAACGCAGGCTATACATCATTTACAGATTTCGCCACAGAGTACATCGGCCCTTGGGCTGGGTATGTCACTGGTTGGACCTACTGGTTTTGTTGGATAATGACTGCGATGGCAGATATTATTGCCGTCGGTGTCTATGTACAATATTGGTTTAATATTCCGCAATGGGTACCAGCTATTGGCTGTCTAGTACTCTTATTATTTCTTAATTTATTGACAGTAAAGCTTTTTGGAGAACTCGAATTTTGGTTTGCACTGATTAAAGTTGTAACAATTGTTGCATTAATAATTATTGGATTATTCATGCTATTCACAGGCTTTCAAACAACTTCTGGCACTGTATCAGTAAACAATCTTTGGGCACATGGCGGGCTGTTCCCGAACGGTATTTATGGCTTCTTAATGGCCTTCCAAATGGTTGTTTTTGCTTTCGTAGGGGTTGAACTAGTCGGTGTTTCTGCTGCAGAAACAGCAGATCCGAAAAAAAATATACCATCTGCAATAAATAAAATTCCATTGCGTATTTTACTATTTTATGTAGGAGCATTAACAGTCATTTTATGCATCAACCCTTGGTATGAAATGTCTGCTACAAGCAGTCCATTCGTACAAGTATTTTCATTAGCAGGTATACCTATCGCAGCAGGTATTATCAATTTTGTTGTGCTGACATCTGCGGCTTCAGCAGGCAATAGTGGTTTATTTTCTACAAGTCGTATGCTTTATAATCTTGGCCGTCATAAGCAAGCATCCGCTTCTTTTGCTAAGCTAAATAAAAACAGTGTGCCAAGTAACGCACTTGTGCTTTCAGCAATCGTTGTATCAGTAGGGGCATTACTTAGCAAGCTCATGCCAGAAAACGCCTTTAGCGTCGTGACAACGATTAGTGCTATTTGTTTTATTTGGGTATGGAGTATTATTTTAATCTCGCATATTATCTATAAACGTAAAAATCGCGCACTCCACGAAGCGTCGATTTTTAAAGCACCATTGACACCTTTTGTGAACTATTTAGTACTTGCTTTCTTCGCGTTTTTGCTAGTAATTATGTTGATTTCCGAAGCGACTAGAACAGCGCTTTTACTAACACCTATCTGGTTTATCGTTCTTTTCATTCTTTATAAAAGCAAAAATATCAACAATAGATAACAGCAATTTTATAAATTCGCGACAAATCCACAGCAAGACGCAATCACAATGCATTGCGTCTTGTCTTTCATTATAATAGATGATTAAATCGCCTACATTTCCCCAATTATCCAACACTACTATATGTAGCTATAGAACTAATATTGCTATCGCCTTAGACTATCAAGTTGTCAGGCGATAATAGCGATGACAAATAAACGTTTTCAACAAAAGTCTCTCCTCTTACAAACTTCATCTTTTCCAAAACAAACATATTATAAAACTAAAAGTAACCTCCTTTTTAGAGTGATTAATAGAAAGAAAAATAGTGCAATTTCAATTATTTATATATTGAAAATTTTCAGTTAATTCATTATAATGTCCCTAAGAAATTGGTTGGGGGTGATTTTTATGCTACCAGCATTTCGTAATGGCGATCGCTAATATTAGCAATTCGTAAAACCTAAATGGTTAATTTAGTAAATTAATTCCAATGAAGCAAAACAGGAAGAATTTATATTCTTTCTGTTTTGTTTTCAATCTTGAACGGAGGAATATTTCGATGACTCTATTAAAAATAAAAAAGACTTTACAACCTTTAATAGTAGAGGGAAAAATAATCTTTGGTTTTGGACAAGATGGGATAGAAAGGTCAATAGAAAAAAGTGAACTAAATATTGATATTTTAAAAGTACTAAATGGTGAGAAAGAGCGTGAACATTTAACAATTAGTACAGAAGAATTTAATAATAAAGTAGAGGCTCTAAAAGATTTAGGACTACTGACTATAAATGATTATGATAAACAATATAAATATTCACGCAACATTAATTTCTTTGAATGGATGGATATTTCAAATAATACAGACCCTTCAATTTATCAAAGAAAATTAAATAAAGCACATGTTTTAATCGTTGGTTTAGGTGGAATTGGTGCCAATGTATGCGAAATCTTAGCTAGACTTGGTATTCAAACATTCACAATCATTGATAATGATAGAATAGATGAAACAAATTTAACTAGACAGGGTACATATTTCAAAGAAGATATAGGAAAAAATAAAGTAGACAGAGTTGAAAAATATATAAAAAAAATAGATTCAAAAATTAATGTGAATAAAATAAATAAATATTTAGCGACAAAAAATGACTTGCAGGAGATTTTCAAAAAATATAACTTTGATATTTCGATATGTTGTGCTGACACCCCAAAACACGAAATTGACGTATGGTTTGATGATTTATCAATAGAGTTTAATAAACCTTTTATTTCAGGTTCCTATGCTTCTACAGTGATCAACACATTTTGTATGAATCCAAATTTAACGATAACAAGCTCTGAATTGTATGGAGAGCAAGGTGCACCAAGAGAACAACTTTTGGAAAACATTACATTCTCGACAAGTGTTATAGCACCCGTGACTTATATGGCTGCAGGCTTAATTTCCTATCAAGCTTTCAGCGTTATTACACAACTAAATTATAAACCAGAGGCAATTCAAATCGATTTATTTAATTGGAATGTATATAAATATGACCTTAAGAAAAAATAACAACTTTATTTACTTAATTTCCGGGAGAGTGATAACAAATTTTGGAGATAGCTTATATACTGTTGTATTAGCCTATATAACTATCTCTATATATAATTTAGGTGCAGATGCTTTGGCTCTCTTCGGATTAATCGCTTTTTTCCCCTCTTTAATTAACTTTGCCTTTGGATCTTTAATAGATAACTGTAGAAATAAAAAAGGCCTATTAATCACTTTTGAAATTGTACAATTACTATCTATAACAGGCATATTATTCACAGTATACTTTAGATTAGATATTCTATTAATCTTCATATGCCATTTTATATTTTCATTTGCAAACACATTGATATATCCAGTTCAATCCAGTTTTATTCCTCAAATACTACAATATAAAAAAACAGATATCGAACAATCTGTTTATGCCATGAATATTACAAATAATACCGTTGATATAGTATCAAATTTTTTGTCATCAATCATTCTTATATATATGTCTGTCATCAGTATACTCATACTTGACATGTTTACTTTCATTTTATGTATTGCATTATTCTTGAAAATATCTGTAAAAAATATTGGCTATACTCCTCCCAATAACAATCCTCTTCAAGAAAAAGCGAATTATAAAACTGATATTTTGTATGCCTTTAAATATTTTTGGCAAAAAAAGACACCGTCACGAATTGTTGTCATGGAGGGTATCTTAAGCGGTCTTACAACGATGGTAATGCGTATTGTTGGTGCTTATCTAGTTATACTAAACATTGGCGTGGAATATCTAGGTGTTCTATTAGCTATCCAGAGAGGATCAGAGCTTGTCGGAGTATTTCTCTCAAACCATATTAAAATGCCTTTTAAAAACTTTTTCATGATTGATTATCTGGTCTCTGGCGTTGCTATTACACTGATAGCTTTCACTGATAGTATAGCCATAAAAACCGTACTCTTTGCTTTAACATTTTTATTAATTGGTATGTCAGGTACAGTTTATGGAAAAATGATTTATCATTTTTATGAATATCAACATATTGGTAAAGTGACTTCTATTATCAATACCGTTTCGTCCTTTGCCATTGTTACATGTTTGTTAGTACCTATGATATATGATGATGTAGTAAATTTAATCATTATAACAGGAATTATCACTATTACGTTTGGTTTGTATCTTCTATTTTTCAATAAATCAAATGATTCTTTTGAAAAGATGTCATAACTTATATCCTCTTTCCCCGTAGACATCGAGAAAGCCAAATCTCTATGAATGCACACACTTTATGATTTATAAACTTGATAAATTCCTGATTACTAGGGCTATCCTTACAGTAACTCACCTCCATGATTAGTATAATAATTTTGCCCCAAAATAATGCAGTAGCTGCAAATTTAACATTAGACGAAGTAAGTTATATAGTGACTGAATATTTAAAACTAGATGATATTAGCGAAAACTTTCACTCTGCAAACATTCAAATGCATGCTTGGCATGACTGAACCACTACAAAAGAACAAGACATTCTTAAACATGACTTCACAAGGTATATGAAATTTATAAGCACCAGCCATCAAGTACAAATTAAATGTATTTTCTCT
Organism: Lysinibacillus mangiferihumi; assembly: GCF_003049665.1. Lineage (GTDB taxonomy): Bacteria > Bacillota > Bacilli > Bacillales_A > Planococcaceae > Lysinibacillus > Lysinibacillus mangiferihumi. The sequence goes on from NZ_PYWM01000030.1 coordinate 39,332, forward strand.
CCATTGTGTGGGAATGTAAACCGCAACAGTCTGTCATTTACGACGGTTGCGGTTTACGTATATGCCTACGGAAAGCGCCCTCCTGTAATGTAATTATTCACCACTATCAACATTAAAAAATCGTCATATTCCATTCATCTGCAACATGCTTAAGTAATTTTACACCTGCTACACTATTTCCGATATCATCAATAGCTGGCCCATAAATACCGATGCCACAACCAGCTGGAAAAGGTGATTCCAAGCTTGCGTGATTGGGAACAGCCGCAACAATGGCACCAGAGACACCACTTTTAGCTGGCAAACCGATAAAAGCAGCAAACTTACCTGATGCATTATACATACCACATGTCACCATTAGGGCTTTCGCTAATTTAGCCACTTGTTTTGGAAAGAGCTGGATTTTTCGTTGTGGATGATAGCCATCATTCGCGATTACTAAGCCAATCATCGCTAAATCCGAAACATTGACTTCAATTGCACATTGCTTCAAATAAACTTCCAATGCTTCTTCAACTGGACAATCTAAAAAGCCCGAATCCATTAAATAGTAGGCTAATGATCGATTGCGATTAGCTGTTTGCCATTCAGATTGAAACACTTCTTCGTTTACCTTTAACTGTTTGCCAACCATTTGTTCTAAAAACGACAGGATTTTAGCCACTTTCTCCTGTGGCGAACTGCCATCCAGCATCGAGGACACTGTAATCGCTCCTGCATTAATCATCGGATTAAAAGGTTTCCCAGGCTGATGACTTTCAAGACGAATAATGGAATTGAACGTATCACCTGTAGGCTCAACATCTACCCGTTCTAAAACATACGGCAATCCTCGGTCCATACAAGCTAAAATAAAGGTCACAACTTTTGAAACACTTTGGAGGGTAAATAATTCCGTTACATCTCCTCCAACGATTTGTTCACTATTCGGTCCGATAATGGAGATGGCTAGTTGCTGTGGATCTTTTTGTGCTAAAGCTGGAATATAGCTGGCACATTTCCCTTCCTTAGCAAAGGGACGGAACTGCTCAACCCACTGCCCTATCGATTGACTATCGTGATTTTTAACTTGATTATGATGTATTGGCATTGCTGTGCTCTCCTTTTCTAGTTAAAAACAGAGCCCTCATAGCTTGAACTACGAAGACTCTATTTGATTAATCTAAGTCAACCATGTATTGTAGCGTCTGTCATAAGGTATGACAAAAGAAAATGTCTAAACAGTTACTGCTTTTCGGACTTAGTATACACAATGAATGACTTCTCAAACCTTACCTTAAATATAATACCAAATTAGCCCCTGTTAGACTAAGACAAAAATAGTATGTAAGGTTTGTCTTTTCCCCTTACATACTATTTTTACAGATTACACAGAAGTCTGCTTACAGATCGCCTGCGTACATATTCTTATACAGATTTTCTAGTTTTTTAGAGAGTTTACCATAGGCTGTTTGCCAAGCTTTGCGAGCAGCTTCATTGCCATTTGCATCAGGTACATATAGCGCATGAACCTCTGCTACTTTTTTCAAGTCATTCTCTGCCTGTGTCAGCTTCGAATAATTTTTCACAACACTTTTTTCAGAAGCAGTTAGTTTATCGTAAGCAGTGCGAATTTGCGTCACTTTCGCTTCTAAATTCGCAATATAATCGCCATTTTGGACAAGTGAATTAATGTCCTCTATTAACGTTAATGCAATATCGTTTGCTTGCTGAAGTTCTTTCTCCTTGGCGATAATTTGTTGGCGAACATTTTCATTGACTAAGCTCATTTGTTTAGATGTTAACTTCGCAAATGCTTTAATAACTGTTGTCGGATTGCTTGCAAACGACTTATCGTATTGCTTCATAAATGACTCTACCTTTTTAACATCTGCTATAGCTGCTGTTAAAATTGACGCATTTGTTACGCGTTTTTTATCGCTGGAACTTAGTTTATTATATTGGTTCGCCAAGTTTTGAATATCCTGTATGGATACTTTATATAAATCATCCGTTTCAATTGCCGCAATATCTTGTATTAATTTCGAAATATCAGGTGCAGTCGTGTCTACTAAACGATTTTTTAATAAATCCTCGTACTGTGCCTTCGCTAAATGCTGTTGATTGGCAGGCAATTTCGCATAAGCCGCTTCGACTGATTCAATTTTTTTCGTTTGCTTTGCAACATCTAGTTCTTCTCGAGCTGCTTGTACTTTTTTATGGAATGCTCTTACACCAGTAAGATCTTTTGTCGCTGTAGTTAATAAATCATAGTTTGTTACATATTTTCGTGCTGGAGATGACAATTTTTTATATTGCTTTGTTGCCTCTTCTACTTCCGCTTCAAATTGCGTAAATGTATAACTTGTTACATTGGCGAAAGCTTGTATTTTAACTTTCAGTGCTTCCGCATCTGCCTTATCAGTAGGTTCATTGCCATTATTCCCTACCGTTATATTAGGAGAGCTATTTAAAAATTCCTGTGCATTATAAACTAGTGATTGCTGTAAAGTCGTTAATTTATTGTATGCTTTTAGTGTATTACTGTAGCTCGTTTTCAGCTTACTTTCTGTAACGCCAGCTGTGTTAGCAAGCTTTTTATAGCCATCTATATCTTTAATAACTTTTTCAGCCGCTTTAAAGTCTTTTTGCAAGATTAAAATACGATCATAGTCGATAATTTTAGCCGCTGAATTTTTTGTTAAACTTTTATAATCCGATACGATTTTATTAATATTGTTCACATAGCCTTGCCATGAATCTGCTGTAGGCTTAATTTGATATTGCTTATCACCAATATACGCTTTAATTTCCGCATTCAAACGATTGATCATATCCTGCTCAGCATTTTCCGCATTAAGCAACTTCACTTTATAGTCATTTGGCACTAAAAGCAATTGTTTATACGTTAATTTTTCATAGCTAGAGCGAATGGATTTAGCAATTGTCACCTGCTTGTTCGCCGTCGTATTTGCTGTCAATTTATCGAAAAGTTTAATAAACTGTTCTATCTTTTTCAAATCTTGCTTTGCGTCTTTAAGTATCGTTTGATTTTGTACAGCTACTTGATAATTTTTCGATAGTTTCGCAATATCAGCTTCTATTTTGTTTACCGCTTGCTGTAACGATTCGACACTGTTAGGGGCATATTTAATGAGCGCACTATCATAGTTTAATAGCGCCACAATCTCATTATTAATTCTTCTCACTTCAGCTAAATCTGCGGTATCAGATGGTTCTTTTACTAAAGCTTTAATACCACTGTACAAAGTATCATTTACGTCTAAACTACGTTGTAATAAATCAAGCTTGTCATAAGACGCTTCTAGTTCGCTAATATATTTCGCTAGGTCTTTTTGCCCAGCTGGAATATTGTCTAATTGCTTATTTAATTTGCTAATAGCCTCAACATCTGCCAATGCACGCTTTAGTACATCATAGTTCGTAATGCTTGCCTTTGCAGTAGCTGAAAGAGCTTGGTATTTCGCTTCTAATGCTTTTACATTCGCTTCAAATGATGCAAAGTTTGTTACCTGATACTTGCTATCGCTTTTGCGTAAATTCGTAATGCTCGTCATAAGTGTTTCAATTGGCTGTTTCGAAACAGTTAGCACTTCTGTGAAATCAGATTCCACTCTCTTAGTACCGACTTTCGCGATTACTCTGACCGATATATCTTTTTTATTTGTTTCAAGCGCATCTTTAGGAATCGTAAAGGACTCTGTATTTACACCCGTAATAATCGTAAACACATCACCCGTTTTATAAAACCATTCATAGCTATATGTAATTTGATTACTTTGGATTACAGCACCCTTCGTATCAGTAACTTTAGCTCCGATAACTTTCACTGTATCACCAGGTAATACATTATCTGTTGGACTGTATCCCTCAAAAGTAGGTTTCTCAATTTTTAAGGACAATTCTGGTACCACTATTGGGCTACTCGTATATTTAGTATCTGTCGTCGTCACAGCCTCCACTAGGACTGTTTTACCTTCTGCCTCTACCGGTAATTTAAATGTAGCCTCTGTTGCACTAGGAATCGGTTTATTGGAACCCCCTTCAACATAATACCACTGATAACTTTTTATGTATGTGCCAGCTGGTGCACCTTTTAAGTCGGCATTAAGCGTTACACCTACTAATGGGTTACCTGTTATTGTAAGGGTCGTTACTTCTTCTGCCCCTGCTACAGCAGGTACAACAAATGCTGCGGGAATAGCCGCTACTGTAAAAAGATATTTTTTATTCAAAACGTGTTGACCTCCTTTTTGTTTCCTACGATATATATCGGTAAAAAAACAAAAATTTCCCTTATTATTGTTGAACAATCTAAAAAAGTAAATTCTACCTAATTCCCAGCACAGTTCTAGTATTCTTTTGATTAAAACTGTTGAAGTACATAAATCAAACAGGGCTCTACAACATACATATTGACAAAAACATAAATCGACATATAGTAAACTAACAATTAACAAAAGAGGCATCTCAAAACATAGAGAAACCTCTTCTTTCTTTGTTTCAATTATTATTGTCATAATATACGAGTATCTCCAAATAAGAAGAATCATATCACGGCGCTACAACTATTTCCAGTTCATTTAACCCTTGTCTAAGTAACATAAAGTTTGGACGTTTGATAATCTTTGCATCTTTTTCTACTAAATTTTTCAAATGCTGTCGCAACTCGTTTGTATACGCCTTCGTAAATGCCATAAAATCAAACGTATATTGCCATTCTTGTGAATTAGAGAATTCATCAAAATTTGTAATCAGCAGATTACTTCCTACTTTTTTAAAGGTATAGACGTTGGCATTACCAAATGTATCAAGAACTTGTTCCTTGCCTGTTTGATGCAATTCTATTAATAGTTGATTGAAATCAATCACTATGGTACTGTGTATCGTTGTAAAGAAGAGTAAAATTTCTTTGTTATCTTCAATCACAAATACTTCCAAATAGCTGTCGAGATAAAAATCAGCATGCACGTTTTTATTATGAAAAACCGAAACATCGTCATCTTCTAAATCAAATCTAATTTTCATTGTTAGCTTACCTCTCTAAATTAAATTGCATTGGCAACCGCTTCTAAACTCTTTAAGCTTTCTTTTAATAAGATAAAGTCTGAACATTTTATAATGTTTGCATCTTTTTCTGTCAAATTTCGCAAATGTCTTCGTAACTCGTTTGTATAAGCCTTCAAAAATGCATTAAAATCAAATGTATATTGCCATGCTTCTGCATTAGTGAATACATCAAAATTGGTAATAACTATATTATTCCCCACTTTTTTAAAAGTATAGACGTTGGCATTACCAAAAGTATCAAGAACAAGTTTCTTACCTGTTTCGTATAATTCTAATAATTGTCGACTGAATGTAATAATAATTGTACTGTGTATTGTTGTGGAAAAGAGAAAAATTTCCTTATTATTTTCAAGTACAAATACTTCTAAATAACTGTCGAGATAAAAATCAGCACGGATATTCTTATTTTGCAGAACTGATAAATCGTCATCTTCTAAATCAAATCTAATTTTCATTTTTAGGCTCCCTCCTTTATTTTCTTATTACCGATGTTCCACCATTAGGATAAGATGTTTTAATAATATTATCTTTTGTGACAACTGTTGTCATCTCAGAAATACCATATTTTCTTGGGCGGTATGTGTAAATTTTCATTCCATTAGCATGCGTACTTTTTAAAGTTCCTTTTTCTAATGATTCCATAATTAAATTTTTTATCTGTGCATCACCGAGTGCTCTAGGAAATAATGTGGTCCCCCTATTTGCAGTAGTTCCCGCAACATGTCTTTTGTAAATGTGGTCCCAACCCGTACGGCTATCTCCATCTAATAAAATTCCTTTAGCATTAAACTTTTGAATTTTACCTAAACCAGCAAAGGCATCAACATCCGCGGATTTCCCCGCTTTTCTCAATAGCTCGAATAATTTCCCTGATTTCACTACTTTTCCTGCTGGGAAGAGGGAAACTAACGCTACCCCTTTTTCTGTAATGCCCGCATTCGGATTAAAAATCGTTCTAACATCATCAAGTACTAAAAAGTTAATGCCTTCTTTAGCTGCATCTACAGCAAATTGGCCCGCTTTTTTAAGCCAACTAACTGTAGATTTTGCCCAATCTAAGGCTGTATCTACCCATGAGTTAGATCTCACAGAAGCACGAGCCGCTAGCAACCTATTTCTTGCTTCACTCGAGATAGATACGGTGTCTCTTTGTTGTTGCATTGCAAAATTTTGAATGTTTTTGTCATTGTTTTGGTTTGATGTAGCAATTAATGGCGTAGTGCTACTAGATCTTTTCACAGTTACAAGTGTCGAATTTGGCTGATTAAAGTTCGTATTAATTGACATATAGACCTCCCAATGATTAGTATTAAAATTTACAATCATTATACAATATTGTTTTTTTATATAAAATCATATTTTTTTGATTTTTTTATAAATTTCAACTCATTTTCTATATCTAAATACCTTTTTAAGAAGAATTAAATAATAAATTAACGAGTATGAATATAGTTACACACTCTTCTCAGCTTTCAATAATTCTAATGAGGAAATGTAGTCTTAAACATAAAAAAACACTTGTTGCTTATTAGGCAATCAAGTGCTTGAATAGATGTGTATAAATTTTCAAGGGAAAAAGTCTTATGATGTGTGGTATTTAAATATTGACAGCCTTATACTTAATCAGGTTGGTAATATTCAGGATTTTCGCTAATCTTTAATAAAAATTCTTCAAGAGAGTTTGCAATCTTATTTTTGTTATTATAAACAGGATTTTGTTGTTCTTCGGTTAATTCAATTGAAAAAGGCACTGATTCCCACCCGATAAAAAAAATTAATTTATTAATTTCATCGTAACGTGGAAATGCTTCAAAATAGCCTTGTCTCAATCGAAAATCTCGAATCGATGATGGACTTAATATACAATTTTCATCTAGTTCATCTTCACCAATAAAAGAACCATAACCAATCTCCATCAATAATAACTTTAGTTCATTTGGAAATGTAATGCCTAGTTCTCCTTCAACGTGTTCAATTTCATCACTATTTATCGGTGTAAACTGAAGGGTTGTATTATTTTTTATAAATGCGAATTTCATTGATTATTCCTTCTTTCAAAGAAAATATTATTAATTAGAAGTTTTTTAATTCCATCTCTTCTCAAAATTATTTCTGATATTTTCTGAATTTAATAGCCCCGCAGAATAATTCTCAACCATTTCAGCTCTTTCATCATCAGAAATAGAAATCAAAACTATAATCTCTTCTTTTTTAGAACAACAAAACAATCCTTCATTTCGTAATGTAAGTAATGACTCAGTCATTGTTTCATAAAGTTTCGCTTCAAACTGCTTAAACTTACTTTCTTCAATAGTCTCTCATTTCTCAGCTAAATAGTCTGATACTAATTCTATCTCACTCTGCTCAAGATCAGTATCACCATATTCCCATTTTAGCTGGAACCCATTTTACCGTTTTGTATAAGATTTCGTCTTTTACACACTCTGACTTCCCCTGAATGTATTTTTGATAATTTGATTCAACCTTTTCATATGTATTTATTACTAAAGTTACTGTCATAGCATTACTATCAGTTATCAAACAAACTGCATATATTCTCTCGTTCCCAATCTTTTTTGACAATTCTTTAAAATCGTTTCTGACTGCCAAGACCAATCTTTTTCCAAACTCATCAAAAAACTTTCATACAACTATGACCCACCTCCATATCTCGATTATTACTTGTTGCTATAAATAAGGTTTAAATGCATCGATATCAGATTGAGGTGATACCCTTCAATTTAAGGTTTTTAAGCTTCTTTTTTAACTATCCATTTTCGCCACATTAAAATTATATTTTCCATCTTCACGATGTAAGAAATCAAATTTATCAATTGGCCAAATATTAAGATAAAAAGTATGTTTAAAAGTACAGGTTAAGACGAAATTTTATAGCATAAATCTTTTATTACGTATTTAATTTTTCACCAATCTCGTTCTCTTAATGCTTCTTCGATATCTATATCAATCTCAAAATATTGTAAAATTTCTTCTACTGTTATGGCTATTGAATCTCGTGCAACCGTTTCAATTTCACTATCTTGTTGATAAAACTCATCCTGTAGGTCATTGATTGCTACAGTCATTTCATCCAACTTTTCCTGCACCGCTTCAACTGTATGATGACCCTCTTCAATAAAATGGACTAATTTCATAATATTCTCTTTAATTTTATTTACTAAAAACGTTGGATAATACGAATCTTCGTACATATCCGACAAGTATTCGAATTTAGAATCAAGTTTTTTCACAATGGTTCCTCCTTTGATGTTGATTGTCATACTAAAAATCACTTCTCACAAACATATAATACCATTTTTATTCTATCATAGAAACAACTTACATTTTTATAAACGCCTATCTTTGCGTAACGTAAGCATTTAGATTATTATTCATTAACCTGATAAAGAAAACCTTATACACCCTTTTTTTAAAAAACTATTCAATTCTAGCCTACGTAAGTCATTTTCGTTTGTTGTTTTTTTATCGCAAAGGCTATGTCAATATCATTCTTTTTTTACCCTTCCCTCTCATACTAATCACTATGTAAAATGTGATCTCTCTGACTTCTCAGGCATTTTATTATTAACGCCTAATTATCGTATTATTTTTTCAAACCAAGTATTAAAACAGAATGCCTTGATGGTACTACCTTCATGAGTTATGAATTTCACTTAAGCATTTTTATGTTGTTCAACACAATATTCTTACAAAAACAAAAAGCACTTTGACCCAGACCTTTTTTAAATAAAATATGATGTACATGTGGATTTATCATAGCGGTAGGTAGGTCACCTACTAGCCCTCTCAGATACTTACCAAAATCAAATTTAAATAATGCTTCATTATATTCTTTACTAATCTCAGATAACTCATCTACAGTAAAAAGTATTATTTTGAATAGCATTTAAGCTTGTTCATCTTAGTAGCATCGACATTACCCGACACATCAACTCTATCATCAATATAATCCTTTACATTCTTACCCGTACCCTTAGTTCCGTCAGCAGGTTTACTATCTTTTCCTGGTGGTTTGGAACTATTCGATGGCTTATTTTTCCAACTGTTCCCGTATCCGTTATTCGGCCTACGTTCACACCGACCTACTCCAACGGCGGTGTTCCCAACTGACGGAACTGGTCCTTTACTTCCTCCACTTTTGTTTGGAACTTATCTTTTACGGTCTCTAGGTGTTTATTGGCTTTTTCTGCTCCTAAGGAGAGGGCCGCATTTACCTTGTCTCCCCATAATAAATCGCCCCATCCAAGCCATCTAGGACTTCTTGTTTAATAGATCGTTTTAACATTCTCACAATGCAAAATAAACAGCTCATACTCCCTTAAAATGGTTGCATAAGCTGTTTTTTTACTTACAGAATTTAAAGTATTTCTAAATTAGAATCTTAAATAATATATCGAATCTTTAAAAGAAGAACAGTTTAATGGCCTCCCAATATATTTTTCGTCGCTGTTATCAATGATAGGTTGCATTTCAAAATAACGTATCAAATAATGGTAAAATTAAATTAAGTTTAATAGTATTTCATTTAGTCAAATCGGATTATTAGGAAATTCAATATAGTACTTTTCAATTAACGCTTTATAATTTTCATCATTTGGAACTTCACCTAAGTATTTATTTTTCCATATAATCATTTGATCACTAAAGCTATATTCTGTATCAAGCCAATTTGTATAATCATAATGAATCTTAAAATCTCCACTACTCTCAAGAGACATTGTAAAGGAATACCAAAGTTCTTGTTGGTTATCTTTGAAAACATTTCTAAGTTCATCACTCAATTCAAACAGCTTTCTTTTATTAATTTTATATTCATCTTTTTCAATAGCATAGTTAATTGGTATTTTTACACTATAATTAAAGGATTGTCTATTCTCGGGTGTATTGTAAAAAAAATAAGTCCCCCCTCCTGATTCTGATATTTGAGCATAAAAATAAAATTCCCCCCATTTTACTGGAATCATTTCATTAACTGTTTCTGCTATTTCTCTATATAGCTTATTCATTTTTTGTTTCATATTAGTTACCTTCCCTCTATAAATGTTGATTTTACTAGTAATGATTTCCTGATCCAGTGTTATATTAATACACTTTTGGATTGCGTAGCTTATGATGGTGGACCTTCCCATGTCTCTTGGCGTCCTTGCGCATACATTCCTTCTGTTGTAGATCGAGCTTTGATGATGCTTAGGCTGCCTCTTGGAGACAATAAAGGTCTTTCATCATGTGACTCACATCAAAATGCACTTTCTTCTTGCACAAGCTGTGTAAAATCTTCAGTAACTTTCCACAGAGCACGACAATCGATTGCTTCTTACAAAGGGGATTGACAGCGCGTGTCGTGTAATAGTCATGTAATTGCTTAAAGGCTTTATTATGGCGAATTAACGGTATCATCACTCGGAATAACAGGGCTCGGAGTTTCCTTCTGCCACGTTTAGAAATCCGTTTTGCCCTTTGTGCTGTCCAGAAGAGTTTTCACGCAATATGAGTCCCGCTAGCTTCATTAATTGGCGTGGATGCTCATATTGTGTGAGAGTGCCGACTTCTGAAAGCAGCTCGACCATCGTTACGTCGCCGATGCCTGGAACAGAACTTACGTATTCATAGTCTGTTATTTCTTTCGATAGTTCGATTAAATGTTCTGTTAGAGTGGCTAGTTCGCTTTGCATCAATTTGTATTGCTCTAGAAGTGTGGCAATTTGTTCTCCTGTGTGATGATGGGTCAATTTAGGCGTTGACACTCATGCATCATACAAGAGGGCTTTTTCTTTTCCAAGCCCCTGAAAATTCTTCTAACAGGAATGCTCCTATTTATAAAATTAATAATTCGTAAATATCAGAAAAATATATTATATTATATATAAAAGTAGTAATGATAATAAGGGAGGAAGCACATTTGAATACAATTGTAAGAGTTTTAGCGTTATTTGGTGTTCTTCTTATTTTAGGGAGTAACGGATTTAATAAAAATAGTCTGTTTGCCTTAATTTTGATTCCATTATTTTTCATTGGTAAACCTTGGTATAAATTGTTATCAAAAAAAGACAATTAAATCATATGTTCTAACGTTCTCCCAACGAAAACAGATGGGGTTCTTCTCTTTCGTACAACAAACAAATATATGCATTACGTGAAGACACGAGTAAACGTGTCTTTGCAGATGCAAAAGAAAAGCATTGTATGCGAAGGACAATCCTAACGGGATAAAAACTGTCCATGCATACGATGCTTAATTTTGCTACCATGGATTTCAAGAAACTTACTAAGGAAAAACACCAATCCCCCTGTCTCTTCTATATTGTTGAGCAGAAAGCGGTCTAAAATGCCAATAAGAAAACTCCTTTTAACTGTTCTTCCTTATAAGCTTTTATGCCAGTTCTCATAATCTTGCATAACTTAGCCTATATTTTCGAAAAGGGACTCAATTCTATATTTTTATACCAATTAACAACACTATGTAAGTTCAACAAAGTCTGGACTACGTACATTACCTTCTTTAACCAATAGAACACCTTTAATTTTTTCTTTTCTGCAAGCTTCCACAAAAACTTCATCTACAACTATCTCTTCTTTTGATTCTTTCATTCTTACTACATGATATCCATTTAGAGAATCTGGAATAAGAGCAATAAAATTTAAACTAATTGGTCCATCAGGTCTGGATTTAACTAATGGGTCATAGTCTGATCTATTATGATCTAAACAAGGAATTAAATTTAAAACATTCATTACGAAGTAAGAATCATTGGTTTCTCCTGTTTCAGTAGATTTAATAATTGCAGGAATAAACTCACAATCTGAACCTAATTTTTCTATTAGCTTTTTTAGCTTTAAGCTTACCAACTTGCCACCCACAGTTGGTAAAATATCATACTGATCTAAATCAGAATCGAGCCTATCTACTACGTATAGTAGTTTGTCATGTTGAACATATGCCAGACCTTTTTCCAAGTCAAATCGATTATATGGATTCTCATCAGAATAAAAGAAATATACATCTCGTTTATAAGAAGCTAATAATCTGAAATAGCTCATCTATTTCTCCCCCTTAAAGTCTAGTTTTGTATTGACTCTTTAATAAGCAGCGCTGTATAAATAATATTGACTATTCTATTCTGCATGTCCAATTTTTTCATAACGTAAGCCCTTGATTCGATTATTGTTCATTAACCTGATAAAGGAATCTGTAACAAAATAGTTTGCTGACATTTTACTATCCCTGAAAATCCCTTGATCTTTTACAATCTGAAGGTCAAATGTGTAGCATTTATTTCTAACCATTTCCATTATTTCTTCCGTGGTCATTTTATCAATATTTTTAATAGCTTTTATTTTATTGGTAACATTTATAAAGTAATATAGACCTCTATCTGTATTAACTGGCAAAACCTCTATTTTCTCACCATAATTCACTTCAAAAATCTTTTTAAGCTCCGCATTCACAATTAATATTCCATCAAAATAACATGATGCATCAAAATCCTCTTTCTTTCCTTTTTCTCTGATTATTTCTAACTGTAAAGGATTCCAATTATCTCCTAACTTTTGACCTTCAAAGTTTAAATAGTTAGAATTACTTCCCTGTTTGAATACAAAAAAATTAAAAACATCATAGTCACTTTTTATTTCATAAATATTCAATATTTATACACCCTCTTTTCAAATAAAATTAGCAGTATCTCTACTATGATATTACTCAATTTCCACTACCGAAAATGGTTCTTAAAGAATCCAATTAAGTCTCTAAATATTTAGGCATTACAAACCGTTGGAAGGTAAAACCAAGTCCCTGGATGTGATAATATGTCTCCAATACGAATAATATTTATTTTTAATTTCATCTGAAGTTTGATTAAATTATCTTCCATTTCACTTTTAACTAAAAAACGAGCATAATTTCCAAAATTATAAGATTCTGCTCGACTTTAAAAAGTTAATTGTAACATTTGAATTATATTTTTCTTTTCCACCATATAACTTCACCAATCTTAATTTCATCTAATTTTCCCTCTTTATTGTAAATGAAATGATAAGTTAATGGCGCTTCTACATCAGAATTACAAGCAATGACATTTTCTATTACGTTAGCGTCATTATAAATATAGTTCATTGCTGACCAATTTTTTTCTGCACCTATACCAACCTCCATCCAACTATGCTCATCTACAGGTTTAAATACGCTAATAGATAACAATTTTGTAGGGTGGTTTTTTTCTGGATACCAACGCGTTACAAAAGTATTCACACTTTTATCAGAATTTATAGTATATATTTGGGTTCCTGTACCAAGTTTTAAATTATTATCAGTTTGTGGATACTGCATAATAATTAGTTGATTTAATTCATTAAACCCGAAAGAATGAATCATTCTTTTACTAAACCTCTCGCCTTTTGTTATATTTTTCAAAATTCTTCCCTTTTTAAATTTATTGATCTCATGAAAATATGGTAAATGCGTATAATATTCATCAGAAGCAAATTTCCAATAAGAAACCTCAGATAACTTTGTAGTAATCATCCTATCTATAATCTGCTCTACTTCAGTCCACTGATTTAATAATTCATTTCGAATTTCAAGTACTTTTGAGTTCATCCTAGCCCTCCTAATTCACCGCGTTTGTCCTATGATTCACCATTTTAAAGCCCCTTAAGTACATTGAGTAAAAAAAATACCTATGTCATTCTGATTATAATTTTTGTTTAAAAATAAATATCCTATTGAATCGCTTAGGCTAAAGATATTACGGAATTCCTCTGGAAAATCACCCCCATAAATTTGTAGGCAAAATTGATAATCGTTTAAACCTAAATCTTCTATTTGTAACAAAGATGCTTTATTACCCATTAATGAACCACAGTAAATCTCAATATCATCTAAATCTTCACCATCAAAATTCTCATAGTCCAAATTCAACTTGTCGCCTAAAATGAACGCTTGTGCAGGTATTAAGAAATTGGATTCATTTCGAATTTCTCCAATTTCGTGTAATAAAACCTTTGTAAATCCTTGTTTAATGTTTGTTAACTCTTCTTGATCTCCATGAAAAGTGATGTAATCTAAAAAGTAATCATTCTTTTTATACGTTGTAAAAACAGAGAGGAACTGTTCTTTTGGTAAGTTTAAATTTAGCGTTTCATTAAGGAAATTTGTTGGCAAACAAAATACAAGTGTTAATTTATCTCCATTTGGATTTAATGGCCAATCAATATTTTTAGGCAAGAAGCTATACCCGCCGAGTCGGGGCACAATGGATTCATTTTCAACATCTTTAAACGTAATTTCAACTGACATCATATCAACTCCTAATTTAGTTATCTGAGTATATGTATTTTCGTAAACTGGGAAATAACGGAATCATTAGTCATCCGACTCTTTGTTTGAGTCAAATAACTCATTTGCCAATTGACTAATCATCTGAACAGCATCTTCAATAATGTTTTGTTCTTCCAAACAATATTTATTTTCGTTAAAATAAAAATAATTACTTACATCTACAAACGCTAATGCAAGTTTTTTTGGAACAACATCTAAGCTCTTAAATTCAACTATTAAAAACTGCATAGCAGTGATTAATTCATTAAATTGATTCTCATTTAATCCTTCCCCCCTTCTCAATTGAATTAATATTGAATTTTCTCCTAAAATATGTTCATAAACGATATTTAAAGCTTCGTTCTTATTCATAGAAATCTCCTTTTATGGCTTTGACTACTAAGAAGTGGTAGCCCCTCAACCGTCCAGTAAAATCTAGATTTTTACGGTACATTAAGTTAGCATATTCTCTGATTATCTTTTCACCTAGCCGTTCTTATTTTCATGAAATACAATCAGTCATTTCAGCTCTTTCAGTTACAACCTACCGGGAGTTAATATGTGTTGCAACGTCATTTAGATCAATAAATTTTAACCCCTTTAATTTTAGTGCAATGCATTGTTTCTTAAATTTCTCTGAACAAAATATGTATGAACTTAATCTTAAATCCTTTAAACGAAAGACATCATAATCTGTATTGTTAAAAATTATTTTCTGATATTTTTCAACAAAGGTACCTTCCGATTTAAAACTTTTATTTTTAGGTACTTCTCTAGAAATAAATTCTGATTTTTCATAATCCACCAATGAAATACCATCGTAATATTTTATGAAATAATAGTTTTTATTTTTCTTTACTTTTGACTTTCCCTTGGTGTTAACTATATGTAGTTTTGCTATGACATAATCTTGTATCGCTTTCGACTCAACTATTAAATTTAATAACTGTTCTTCAACAATATGCCCTAAAAAACTTTCATAATAATCAAATTCAATTTTGCTTGTGGTAATGAACCACAATTCTTTCGGCAAATCATCTTTGTTAAAAAAATGACGATTCCAACTATACCCCATTCCCTCGTGATACATTGTTTCATCAAAATGTTCATGTATTACGCCATCTAAGAAAATAGGTGTCGTGAGTTTGTCATTTACTATCATATATTTTTTCAAATTATATCCCCCCATTTTTTCCTCATTGTGAACATTACTCTATGTATTGTGATTAATAACTTTTCGAAAATTCTTGCAGCTATTAATTCATGTGGTTTTGTTATGTTTCATTCCTAATATCAAAATGCATCTTTATTTCAGTCCTTAAATTTAAATGAAACTGTAATTAATAATAGGATTTACATTCTCTATCCTTTCTTCACTTCTTTCAAGAATATACATAGGAATTATTTCATTTCCGAGTGCACCTGACCAAGTACATAAAGTAAGATCAATTTTTTCACCAGTACCCTCCAAACGAATAATTGGCCATTTTTTTTCAAGACATGCCGGCCATGTAAGTAATTCGTCACCAGGAATTACAGATAACTCCTTTATCTCATTTTTTATTTTGTAGGTTCCTCTAACAGTGCATTCATGAAGTAGAATTGAATTATTCATTGCTTGAATATAATAATGCCAAGGCTTAATCCCCCAAGTAACAATTAATATTCCTTCTTCAAAACATTTATCAACTAAATTGGTTGTAGTAAATAACTCAACAAGGTTTAATGGCTCATCCCCAACTTCACTCCTTATAAATTCACTAAAAAGTTTTAAATCCACCATAAAAAAACCTAGATGTCCTAAACCACCATAAACCTTAGATTTGGTAACATTTTTATTCTTATATATATCAATAGAGTTTTTGAATATTAGCACATAGACAGTAACTGTCTCAATCTTTTGTTCATAATCGGTTAAAAACAGAGGAGCTTCTGACGATAAAAATTCAGGTTTTTGAATCCCATGACGAAAAACTTGAATTTTGATATTGTAATCCCCTTTTAATTCCGGACAATTTTTTCGATAAGCATTTTTTTTAGAAACTGCCCCCTCTTTAAAAGCTTGTTGAATAACTTTATTTTGGCTTTGCTTTTGTAACTCCAAATTATTTTCATGCATGTAACAAATAAAATCTTCTTCAATAAAAGTTACGTCGTTATATAGTACTTCTGTTATTTTTTCACCTAATGTAGAGGAATCCAACAATAATTGCGTTCCATTTTTCACTTCTTCAACAATCAATTTAAATTTACAAATATCGTATTGGCTTACAGTGTCATTTATAGGGATTTCTAGTGTTACACTATTCGTTAGCAAATGGGCATCTTTTATAGTATTGGTACAATAACCTTCTTCGAACAAAAATGCTGTATTATTCATTAAATTCACTCCTATTTCGTTAATTCACGATAGATTGTAGATAGTTAGGCACTAACGCTAAATCCATAAATTGAATCCCCTTAAGATCATCCTTTTCACACAATGATTTAAATCTCTCCGAACAAAATAGGTATCTTCCTAGTTTTAGATCGTTTAATTGAAATAAATCACAGTCCGTTTCTTTTAACACCAAATTAATATATCTATCAACAAAACTTCCACCAACTTTTAATTTTGCATTGCTTGGCACTTCTCTTGTAAGAAACGCAGACTTTTCATAATCAACCAATGATTGTCTATTAATACATTTCATAAAGAAAAATACATCCTTTACTTTTGGTCTACCTTTTGTACTTACAATTTCCAAATTAGCTATAACATAATCCTGTAATGCATTCCTTTGTTCCATTGCAGATAAAAATTTTTCAGACAGTATATGACCGAAGAAATTTTCATAATAATCAAATTGAACTTTGCTTCTCGTTATTAACCAAAGGTCTTTTGGAAACGCCATTTGTTCAATAAATGGCCGATTCCATTCATAGTTCATTCCTTCTACATATTTTTCTTCAGTAAAGCTTTCGTGCAAAACCCCGTCTAAATAAATGGGAGAAGTATCTCTATCATTGACTAACATAAAATATTTCATTAAGTTACCCCTATCGTTAGCTAGTTGGTTAATCGAAAATTTAATTAAGTCTATTGCGATATGCAATCGCATTTCTTTTACATAAGCCAAGCTCAAGAACTCACTATAATATTTTAGATTTTCTTAATTTTTACATTCGCACCCAAAGAAATAAAATAATTTGCTAAAACTAAAGTATTTTCCCCATATCCCTCAGCTATTAGAAACTCATTACTATTTAAACGATTTCGTATTTCTTCGAATGATAGTCCAGTTTCTTTTTTTAATGCTAGAATCACTTTTGATTTATGATCACCTGGATGCTCAAGATACACATAATATTTTTTTACTTTTTCGTTAGTTTTGGAATCAATTGGGACAAAACTTCCTTTTGATTTTGCAATCGGAAGAAAGTCGCATAATAATTTAATTTCTTCATTATGTAATTTAACTTTCCACTCTTTCTCCATACAATTAAAAAAATCAGATTGATATTCCCCGCTTTTATAATATCTATCCTCATGTTTATCAAGCCAAACCGACAAAAAATAGTCGAACTTTTCCAGTGAATCCACAAGTAGTTTCGGGGAAAAATCCCCTCCTGCATAATCGTAATAAATTGGCGTTTCTTCTTTACTTATATCTGCAATGACTGGGTTTCCGCTCCAACTGGCAATATTGATCCAATTCTCCTGCCATTTCATTGTCTCTGAGCTATCTATCCACCCTTTATCGTCTCTAATAAACCTGTAGCCCTCTAAAGCTACCGTTAGATTCTCTATTCCAAATAGATAGAAATCGTTCGTCCACAAAAACATTACGTCTTTATCTCTTGGTAAATCACTGTACCATTTCAAAAGTGTTTGATTTAAAATAGGGAGATTATAAATTTTTTCTAACTCTTGTTTCGTTTCATTAATTGTTCCTAAATATCGCAACTTACTAGTATTTTCAATTTTAGAAATCGAATGCGCTAGGTTCTTCATTGTCCTTTAAAGCCTCCTTCACTGTTCGCTCAATCATAGCTTTTCTAATTAAAGCAGAATTATATTATTGCTGGACGCTCTCCGACTTTAAAGCATTTAGTGCCCTCACGTTGCAATTCCCACTTTCTCAAAAAACAATCCTTTAATTTGATAACATTCAATAAAATCAATAAACGTTTGAGTGCAGTAATAAAAGTTTATTTTCATATCTCTAAAAAGGATTTCATTTGATATTTCGTCTATCTTGAACTTTATTTCCTTGTTCCTTAGCATACTAAGAGATTGTTGCGTATCTAAACCTTCAAAATCAATGGCTGGAATAACTTTTAACACATTTATAAATAGGTACTCCTCTGGAATATCTTTTATCCTTACTGGAAGCATCTCAACTTCATTTGGCAATAATTTTTTAATATGATTTTCAAATTTCTTTTTCACAATTAAAGTAGAGCTAAAACAGCGTGCATCAAAATCTAAACGCTCATTTTTTTGTAATTTATCCCTCGATAGAGCAAAAATTTCCGCTTCCCAATCTAAAGTTATTTTTTGTCCTTTAAAAGTTGAAAAAAGACTCACATCTTTGTTATCAAGAAAAGTCAAATCGAAATAGTCAAAATCATTTCCTATTTGGAAAATATCCATATAATTTCCCACCTTGTATTATTACCGTTATGGTTTATACACACCTGCTTCATTTGAAGGAACAAAAGTAATCCCTTTCAAATTTAGTTTCTCAGCTTCTTTTTTAAACTTTTCTGAACAAATTAATATACTTAAAAGCTTCGTATTATTTAGTAGAAAAACATCAGGGAGTACATTTGCATTTTTTAGTTGTAAGTCCCATATTTTTTTCATCAGTCCATTTTGCTTATAAAATTCAATATTCGACTTTTCCATATCGATTACATCTTCTAACCTATTGTAAAATCGCACATAGAAATATTCCTTTGAAGTTATACTCTCTTTGTGCTTGTTAACCATATGCAATTTAGTATAATGAAAATTACCTATTCCGAATTTATTTAATAGGTTTAAAAATTCTATCGATACAAAAAATCCATCACGTTTCCATCTCAAATCAAAATTATAATTTCTATCTTTTGAAACAAACCATAATTCTTCAGGTAAATCTGTCATAATATTTTTTGTTGTTCTCCATTCTCCAGCATCAGAATCTCTTGCTTCAAATGGATTCTTTTCAAAGAATTCTGTATGCAATATCCCCTCTAGCAAAATCGGACAAAATTTATCCTCTTTTTCAAAAATCGCAAAAGTATCTTCCATTTATTAAACCCCGTTTCCTTCTTTAAAGAACCTATTCCTTAAGTTATCTGCT
>NZ_PYWM01000031.1 GCF_003049665.1 Lysinibacillus mangiferihumi
AAGTGGCACTGTACCACAGGATAGTACCCAGTATGAAGAAAATAAAACAGTAACAGTTCAAGGAAATAGTGGACAGCTAGTAAGAACGGGCTATATATTTGCAGGTTGGAATACACAAGCAGATGGACAAGGCACGGCGTATAATGCAAATGAAACTTTCCAAATAGGTACAGCAGATGTGATTCTATATGCACAATGGACGAAACCTAATACGCCAACGTATACCGTAACCTATCATGCAAACGGCGCAACAAGTGGCACTGTACCACAGGATAGTACCCAGTATGAAGAAAATAAAACAGTAACAGTTCAAGGAAATAGTGGACAGCTAGTAAGAACGGGCTATATATTTGCAGGTTGGAATACACAAGCAGATGGAAAAGGAATATCCTATGCCGCAAATGCAATCTTCCAAATGGGGAAAGTTGATGTCATATTGTATGCTCAGTGGGCATCGAATCCATCTACACCAAGTGAAGGTAATGTCACGGGTCCATCCGCATCGGAAGGGACTATTCAAGCTAATCCATCAAGATTCATTCAAATATCCCTCGAGACAAATGGAGGGTTATCTTTAAAGGACATAGAGATTGCCTATAATACAACAGTCAGCGACTTACCTATACCGACAAGAGAAGGTTACCGTTTTGCTGGTTGGTATCAAGATAAGGAATTAACGAAACTGTGGGATAAAGGGATGCAGGTGAAAGAAAGTTTCACACTCTATGCGAAATGGACAGCCTTACCAGAGGAAGAAGCGATAGATTCACAGCCACCCAAAACACCTCAGCCATTGCCGCCAATCGTGACTTTCCTAGATATTGAAAACCATTGGGCACAGGAAATAATTGAGGCATTGGCAACGCAAGGGATAATTACAGGTTATAAGGATGGTACTTTCCGTCCAAATGAGACGATAAGCCGCCAACATGTAGCTGTTCTCTTGACACGTGCGTTTACATTTGAGCCAAGTCGTCCAACAATAGCTTTCACAGATGTAGCACCGCATCATCCGTATTATCATGAGATTACGATCTTACAGCAGGCGGGTATTATAGACGGGGTAGACGGGGCCTTTCATCCAACTGACCATCTTACACGTGCCCAATTGGCGAAAATATTAGCGAATACATTACAGCTCCAACCACAAACTACAAGTTCATTTACGGATGTAGATAGCAGTCATTGGAGTGCGGGGTATATAGGGGCACTGGAACGAGCAGGAATTGCATTGGGAGATAATGGTGAGTTCCGACCAGAAGCTTCTGTGACAAGAGCACAATTAGCAGCTTTTTTATATCGAGCGATGCAGCAATAGATCTTCTAGGACGTAAGCAAAAGAATAGCTTCATTCGGTTATAACGGAATAGAGTAAGATTTTTATAGATTAATATTACTTTCAAATAATATAAGGAAAAATAGATAGTGATATTATTTCTAAAGAACATTATAGAGCTAACACGAGAAGGGTTACTCTGAAAAGCTGACAAGGATGAATCATAAATAACTATTCATTGTCAGCTTTTCTTTAGGTTTTGCGAGCATCGATGAATAATTTAGATTATATATTTTTAAATAATAAAATTCAGGAGCTGATGAGGGTGAGTTTCAAAAAATTGAGATTTTTCGCACTTCTATATATAGCTATACACTTTTTCCTAATAACCTTATCTTCTGTAGAGGCTTCGGAGCTTGGAAAGTTTAAACCACTAACATTACAAACTTCTGGTCTTCGAATATCTGGGGGAATAGAAGTAGATAAGTATGGAAATATTTATGTTTTAGATTCGGGTAGTACTTGTGTAAGAAAATTTAAAGCGGATGGAACAAAGCTTATAAGTTTTTGTACTGGTGATCCAGGCAAACAACTAGGAGGAATTGCAGTAGATGCCTCTGGTAATATCTATGTATCAAGTAGAATAGAACATATCATTTACAAATTGAACTCAGGTGGCACATTGATAAAACAGTGGGGGAGCGAGGGCACTGGTAATGGACAATTTAAATATCCGCGAGGCATTGCGATAGATGATACGGGGAATGTCTATGTAGCGGACTCTGTAAACAATCGTATACAAAAATTTGCTGCAGATGGAACATATATAACTCAGTTTGGGCAAATGGGTTATCCTGCTGACATTGCACTTGATAAGGCAGGAAATATGTATATTACGAATACATTTCCCTATAGTGTTAAAAAGCTACGTTCGGATGGCACAGATTTATCTTATGGGTGGAAAAATAACTTTAATTTACCTGAAGGAATAGCAGTAGATCCTAATGGGAATATTTATGTTGCTGATAAGAATAATGGGAGAATACAAAAGTTTACATCAGATGGAGAGTATCTAGCTCAATGGGGTGCTGAAAGTTCATTAGATGGTAAATTTATATTTCCTAGCCAATTAGCAATAGATACAGCAGGGAATTTATACGTCATAGAGGGGGAAGCGTTAAATCAACGTGTACAAAAAATGACTCCTTTACCCTCCGATGCAAATTTAAGTAGTCTAAAGATAGGTACATTTACAATCCCACTTTCATCGAACAATCAAGTAACTGTAGGTAATGATGTTTCTATGTTAACTATCACAGCGACAGCTTTAGATCCCCTGGCCGCAATTAATATAGAAGGAAAACTATCATCTACTGGCACTTTGAGTTATCAGACCAATCTTGATGTTGGTAGTAATATAATTCCAATTGTTGTAACAGCTCAAGATGGTCGTACTAAAAAAACATACACACTTACTGTAGTAAGATTAACATCGACCGATGCTAGCTTAAAAGCCTTGACTATAAATCATGGTACATTAAGTCCAGCATTTTCGGCAAATCAAGAAATGTATACAGTACAGGTAGAACATGCTGTTTCATCAATTCAAATTACAGCTTCTCCAACAAACGATGGAGCGAAGGTAGCGGTGAATAATAAAACATCATCAGAAACAGTAGAGCTAGTTGTGGGAGAAACAACAATTCCAATAGTGGTGACAGCACAAGATGGCAAAACACAAAAAACATACACATTGACGGTTACAAGAGTATTGTCAGAGGATGCGACATTAAAGAATTTAACTGTAAGCGAAGGTACATTAAATCCTGCCTTCTCAGCAAACGAAGAAAACTACATGGTACAAGTAGGGAATGATGTTACAACACTAGATATTGCCGCTAGTACGACGGACAGCCAAGCAAGTATGACCATTAATGGTAATGTTACAACATCCGAAACAATAGCATTGGTGGCAGGACAACCAACAACAATTCCAATAGTGGTGACAGCACAAGATGGCAAAACACAAAAAACATATACATTGACGGTTACGAGAGCATTGTCAGAGGATGCGACATTACAGAAATTATCTGTAAGCGAGGGTATTCTAAGTCCTGTCTTTAAAGCCGACGAAGAAAATTATACATTACAAGTAGAACATAATGTGACAATGCTTGATGTGGAAGCCGTTACTACAAATAGCGAAGCAAGTGTGACCATTAATGGCAAACATACAGCATTGGATTCAATAGAACTGTTAGTAGGGCAAGCAAAAACGGTATCCATTGTCGTCACAGCCCCAGACGGTAAAACCCAAAAAACATATACTCTGACAGTAGCACGCGCACCATCTAGCGATGTGACATTGCAAACCTTAACAGTAGATCAAGGCATATTAAATCCAAGCTTCCAGCCAACTATAAATAGATATACAATTCAGCCAGATCTTGCTACTTCAACTATACAAGTGACTGCACTACCAACGAATGTTGATGCAAGTGTGATGATTAATGGGAAAACCACTACAACTGATACAATTACTATAATAGCCGGAGAGACAATGACTATTCCCATTATTGTTACAGCTCAAAACGGTGAACAGGGTGTCTATACATTGCTTGTACAAGAACCTTCTATCCCGGTTACAAGTGTAATAGTACAGCCAACAAATTTACAATTACAGTTAGGTGGTAGCCCAGTAGCATTGACTGCAACGATATTTCCAGCAAATGCAGGTAATCAGAATGTGAGTTGGAGAAGTAATAACCCAACTGTTGCTACTGTAGATCAAAATGGAATGGTCACACCAAAATCGGCAGGAGTAGCAGATATTATAGTAACAACAATAGACGGTAGTAGGACAGCAACAGCTCAAATCACGGTTGAGCAGGTTGTATATAGTAATGAACCAACACCGAGTTCAGCACCTATACAAGAGCCAGTAAACGACAATGATTATTCTCCATCAACACCTGTGAATATTATATTTCATACAAATGGAGGAACAGTCATAGAACCTATGGAGGTAATTTATAACACTAAACTAAGTAATTTACCTATACCGACAAGAGAAGGTTACCGTTTTGCTGGTTGGTATCAAGATAAGGAATTAACGAAACCGTGGGATAAAGGGATGCTGGTGAAAGAAAGTTTCACACTCTATGCGAAATGGACAGCCTTACCAGTGGAAGAAGCAGAAGCGCCAAAAGATTCACAGGCACCCAAAACACCACAGCCATTGCCGCCAATCGTGACTTTCCAAGATATTGAAAACCATTGGGCACAGGAAATAATTGAGGCATTGGCAACGCAAGGGATAATTACAGGTTATAAGGATGGTACTTTCCGTCCAAATGAGACGATAAGCCGCCAGCATGTAGCTGTTCTCTTGACACGTGCGTTTACATTTGAGGCGAGTCGTCCAACAATAGCTTTCACAGATGTAGCACCACATCATCCGTATTATCATGAGATTACGATCTTACAGCAGGCGGGTATTATAGACGGGGTAGACGGGGCCTTTCATCCAACTGATCAACTTACACGTGCCCAATTGGCGAAAATATTAGCGAATACATTACAGCTCCAACCACAAACTACAAGTTCATTTACGGATGTAGATAGCAGTCATTGGAGTGCGGAGTATATCGGGGCACTGGAACGAGCAGGAATTGCATTGGGAGATAATGGTGAGTTCCGACTAGAAGCTTCTGTGACAAGAGCACAATTAGCAGCTTTTTTATATCGAGCGATGCAGCAATAGATTTTTTAAGGGCGTGAAGCATTTCCAGTGCTTTACGCCCTTTGAGTATTTCTGTTTGTGGGAGGGGCTAGCGATAAGTTTAGCGTTTTAAAGTATGTAAAGAAGCAACTTATTGTCACTTTATATGACTTGCATGATGAAATTAGTGATGTTGCTTTTGTGAAGCAAAATCGAAAGTTTTTCTAATGCTCCTTTAATTTGGTAAATTTTTAGTTGACTATATACCCCTGTGGGTATATAGTGTATTGTGAAAGTGCTAATCAATTACATGTATTATTGTATTCTACATATTTTTGGGAGGGGATTTTGATGAAGAAGATTATTATTATTGGTGGAGTTGCTGGAGGCGCTTCTGCTGCGGCGAGAATTAGACGTTTAGACGAGCAAGCTGAAATTGTCATGTTTGAAAAAGGGCCACATGTATCGTTTTCAAATTGTTCTTTACCATTTTATTTAAGCGGTGTTGTGGAAGATAGTAAGCGTTTATTAATGATGACACCAGAGTCCTTTGAATCAAAATATAAAATTGATGCACGTGTAAATAGTGAAGTGATTGCCATTAATCGTCATGAAAAGTCAGTAACGATTAGAAGTACACAAACAGGAGAGCTATCAACAGAAGTATATGATGAGTTAATTTTATCACCAGGAGCTAGCCCGATTGTTCCAAATCTTCAAGGTACGGATTTACCACATGTGTTCACTGTGCGAAATGTAGTAGATATTGAACAATTACAACAAGCAATTGTTAAAAAAGATGCTCAAAATATCGCAGTTATTGGTGGCGGATTTATTGGTGTAGAGGTAGCTGAAAACCTCCGCTTAGCTGGACGCGGTGTTACTTTAGTGGAATTTGCCCCACAAATTTTAACACCATTTGATGAAGATATGGTTCAAATTTTACACAAAGAGTTATTAGATCATGGTGTGAACTTGATTGTAGGGGATGGCTTAGCAGAAATTACGACAGACTCCATTACATTAAATTCAGGAAAAACAATGGATGCTGACATTGTTGTTTTAGCGATTGGCGTTCGTCCAGAAACAACATTAGCAGTAGAGGCAGGACTAGAGATTGGTGCAACTGGTGCCATTAAAGTAAATCAAAATTTTCAAACGAATGACCCGAGCATTTATGCTATTGGAGATGCCATAGAAGTGTATCATCGCTTGATGAATAAAGCGACTCGTTTAGCATTAGCTGGGCCTGCACAAAAGCAAGCTCGTGCAGCTGCGGATCATATATATGGGATAACTTCGGCTAATAAAGGTGTTATAGGCTCATCGAGTATTCAAGTTTTTGATTATGCAGCAGCTGCAACAGGATTAAATGAGCGTACAGCAAAGCAAATGGGGTTACCAGTTGATGCCGTGTATATCATTGCGCCAGATAAAGTTGGACTGATGCCTACAAGTAATCCACTTCATTTTAAATTAATTTATGAAGTACCAACCGGACGAATTGTTGGCGCACAGGCGATTGGTAAGGGGAATGCAGATAAACGAATCGATGTCATTGCGACATTAATGACAATGAATGGGACAATTGAGGATTTAAAGGAGCTAGAGCTTTCATATTCACCAATGTTTTCAACCGCGAAAGATGTGGTCAATTTAGCGGCTCTTGTCGCAACAAATATTATGGCAGGTCGTTTTAAGCAAGTGCGTGTCAGTGAAGTACGCCAATTAGTCGAGTCAGGCGCAGTCATAATTGATGTACGCGAGCCTAATGAATTTGCAAATGGTGCAATCAAGGGTGCAAAAAATATTCCATTAAGTCAATTACGTGAGCGTATGCATGAAATTCCAAAGGACGTACCTGTCTATGTCCATTGTCGTTCTGCACAACGTAGTTACAATGCGGTAATGGTGCTAGAGCATAATGGTTATAATCAAGTTTACAATATCTCGGGCTCATTTTTAGGAATTAGCTTGTATGAGTATTTTAAAGATCAACAACTAAACCGTGAGCCAATTGTTACACAATATAATTTTAAATAGCAGATTGTACAAGTAAGACATAGGGCTTTGCGAAACATTGGACGACACTTTGATTGTGCAGCTGGATAAAAAAGAACTACTTACTATCGGGACTGACCCCTGTATATAAGACAGCAATCAAAAAATCATCACCCAACCAGTTGTCGGCATTGAACCGGCGGCTGGTTGTTTCGTTTGGATTCGGTTATAGTTTAATAACTTATATAGTCTTTGACGGTTTGTTCTACGATGGCTGTCGTAGTATTTCGCAAATTGTCTAAGTAGAACGTTTCAGACTTTAATACAGAATGAAACGATTCGATTGGGGCATTATCAGCGGGCGTTCCTTTACGGGATATGCTCATGGTAATGCCTTTTGCTTTGTGGTTGCTTAAAAATTACGATTGAATATATTCGCTGCGGTAGCGTAAGGTTGTCCTGTTCATTACCATTTTTTCATTTTCAGCGACATTGCAAACCATATTTTGGAATGATACGCTGAATGACTTTATGATTGACCCGCATTTCTTAACGTAAGAGAGCTGTGATTTTTCGGTAGCCATAGCGAAATTTATGGGCACAATAAAGTTCTCCAATACGTCTCTCTGTTGCTTGACGCGAATTTGCAACTGTAGAATGCCTGTTTCCAACGATAGTAGGTAGATCGTGCAATCCCTAAGTGTATACAAATGTCCTTTATACACAACCACTGATTGTTCTACAAGTAGCTGTATATTTTACAAGAAAATAGTGCATTAAAATAGAAACGGTAGCCAGAGGAGAACTTTCTTGGCAACCGTTTTATTCTATATTACTTACAATTGCATTGAGCGGAAATCCAGCTTGCAATTTAGAGGTATGAAAAAGCAAAGTATTTTTATATTGACAAGTTAATTTATGCATAATATCATTTAGACATAACAACAATGATAATGATTATCATTATCATTGTTGTTTAGGTATATCGAACACGCAGAATAATAAAGGGGTATTTTTTAATATCCCTTTTTATTCACAAGGTGTTGATAATTACTAATTACAAGGGGGTTTTACTATCAAAAAGTTATTTTTAGTGTCCATGTTGGTAGCCTTGTTTGGAATTTTAATTACACCAACTAACGATGTATCTGCTGCACTTGTAGATGGGAAATACACAATCAACTATCAAGTGAATAAACCGAATTCTTCATCTGCTTCCATCGCAAATGATTATTTTTTGAAGCCTGGTACACTTATTGTGAAAAATGGCTCTCAGGTATTACAGCTGAAGATGAAAAAAAGTTCGTGGATAACGAAATTTGAATCTAGTACAGGCGGTAATAAAGTAATTAGCGAAAATAAGGCAGAGGATACACGTATCGTTGAATTTGCACTTCCTTCCTATACAACGCCGACGCCTATTACGATGAAGGTCGATATTGATGACTTAAATTATCATCATGAATACACAGTAGATTTTGTATGGGATGCATCTTCATTGAAAAACGAAGATGGTAGTGCGGTGGCAAGTGCTGTGGTACAAAATAGTAACAACAAGGATACAACAAATAATAGTGGTGTCATAAATACTTCGTCATCTCAAGAAAGGGTGACAAATCCTCAAACAAATGATATTTTTCCATTTAGCATACTATTGTTGTTCTGTTTAAGTGGAATTCTATTATTTAATTTAAGGAAACGATCGAAGGAAGAAAAAATCATTTGATGTATTGCAAAGCACCCTACTCTACTCATTTTAAGTAGGGTAGGGTGCTTTTTAAAAGGAGTGAGTGGACATGGCGAAGATAAAAAATACGAAAGCATTTCATCGAATGCTATATATAGTAGGGCTTTTTAGTATGATAATCATTCTTTCAGCATGTAGTACTTCAACTACGGAAAAGAAAAATCAAGCCGAAGAAGTGAATAATGAAAGCAATACAGTCGTTCAAGAAGAAAATCAAAATCGAATTATTCCAATGACAGTTGCAGTCACACATATATTAGATGCTCTGAATCTTGAGGCAATTGCGGTTCCTACAACTATGTATGATTTGCCAGAACGATACGAGGGTTTACCGGAAATCGGTAATCCGATGTCGCCGGATATGGAAATTGTAAAATCTCTGAATCCAACAGAGGTATTTTCTGTAACAACATTGGAAGCAGATTTAAAAAATACATTTGAGGAAGTCGGTATTAATGCTTCATATGTCAATTTACAAAGTATTGATAATATGAAAGCGGCTATTTTAGAAATTGGTGAAAAATATGACCGTACTGCAGAAGCAACTAAGCTAGTGTCGGAGCTTGAAGGAAAGATTTCAGCCCTTCGAATGAAAGTAGAATTAAACGAATCACCTAAAGTTTTAATTTTGCTAGGAATACCAGGGAGCTATTTGGTAGCAACAGAAAATTCTTATATTGGGGACTTAGTGCGAATGGCTGGGGGTCAAAATGTCATGAGTGGTCAAGAGCCCGAGTTTTTACCATCCAATACGGAATTTTTACAACAAAGCAATCCAGATATTATTTTACGTCTGGCACATGGGATACCCGACCAAGTAGTGGAAATGTTTAATGAGGAATTTGCAACGAATGATATTTGGAAGCATTTTGACGCTGTGAAAAATGGCAGAGTGTATGATTTAGAAGAGCCTGTATTTGGAACAACTGCAACGCTTGCAGTGCCTCAAGCACTAGAAGAACTTATTGACATTATGTATCCATAATGGGAAATGTAGAGTGCTCAGATGAATAAAAAAATTAGTAGTTTTATAGTTGTAAGTATTTTACTTTTAGGTGTGATTATCTATTCGGCGATTACAGGCTCTATTAAAATGAATATGCTGGATTTTATTAGAGCTTTTTTGGGTGAAGAAAATCCAGATTACACAGTTATTAAAGATTTACGCTTCCCAAGAATCATCGTCGCATTATTTGCAGGTGCGGCATTATCAGTTGCAGGCGTATTATTACAGGCGGTTATGCGTAATCCATTAGCGGATGCCGGTGTAATTGGCATTTCAGCAGGCGCATCATTTGTCCAATTATTAGTCATTACATTATTTCCAATGCTGTTTTTCTTTACGCCATTATTGGCTTTTTTGGGAGGAGCATTTGCTTGTTTTTTAGTATTTACGTTGTCATGGAAGTCGGGCTTAAATCCTTTGAAAATTATTTTAGTAGGTATTGCAATTAATGCGATGTTTACTGGTCTAACCGAAGCATTTGTTACACTATGTAGCTATATGAATATTATGGTCGGTGGTGTAGGGGGCTCTAATTTGTCCATGCGTACTTGGAGTAATGTAAGTCTAATAACATTTTACGGTGCAATCGGTTTAATTATTTCTTTCCTCTTAGCTTCGTGGTGCAATTTATTGACTTTGCAAGACAAAACGGCAAAAAGCTTAGGTTTTAATGTAACACGTGCACGACTAATTATTGCAGCAACAGCCGTATTACTAGCAGCGATTTCAACTGCTACAGCAGGCGTAATTGCATTTGTTGGGTTATTGATACCGCATATTTCAAGAAGATTAGTAGGCTCAGACCATAAATGGTTAATTCCATTTTCAGCACTAGCGGGTGCCTTGCTGATTTTGACAGCCGATACGCTAGGTAGAATTTTAGTTGCGCCATTAGAAATTCCAGCATCAACAATAATGGCGATTATCGGTGGGCCTTTCTTAATCTTCTTAATTCGCAAAGATAAGTAAATAGAGGTGAGTTAACAACATTTTTTAGTTTCTCACAACGTATTTTAACTTTCTTGACAATAATAATGGGAGGGATATAATTAAAGATGAATGAGAATCATTATCAATTATAGGGAGTTAGTTACTTAAAAACATCCATGTCATAAATAGATGTTTTCTTTCGATTGCAATTGAGAATGATTGTCATTTAAAGTTTAAGGATAGTATTAGTGAAAGCTTTTAATAGTAAAAGGGGGTAGTAACAGCTATTTGGAGATTCTGAATTTCTTGTCATTTAAACGAATTAAATTTTCAGGAGGTCAGAGTAATGAAGAAATTTTTACAATATGTAGCAATGGTAGTGCTGATGCTAGGTGCCATATTACCGAGCTTTGGCATGGAAGTACAGGCAAAGGAGAGTACCGATGCTAGCTGTACAATTGACTATTCAGCGAGTCTTAATGTTCGGGATGAAACTCAAACAAAAGATTCAGTAATGAATGGCTATATTTTAAAGGAAGTTACGATTCAACAACAAAAAGATGATCCATATAGGGTTGCAATTACGGTGCCGAAAAACTTTGTAGAATGGTATAAAGGTTTTAAAGTGAAGTCAGGTGGCGCATTAAAAGATGCAATTGAAACAACGAAAGACAAGGCGGGCAATGAAATATACACATTCGTCATTGATCGATACGATGAAACAATAGAGGCGTGGGTTCATGTTCACGTTCCGGCTTTCAACTACAATAATAAAAAGTATACTGTTTACCTAGAATTCTCGAATGTTACAGAGACTAAGCGTGTTTGTGAAGAAGCACCAAAGAAACCAGAAGTACAGGCAAAGGAGAGTACCGATGCTAGCTGTACAATTGACTATTCAGCGAGTCTTAATGTTCGGGATGAAACTCAAACAAAAGATTCAGTAATGAATGGCTATATTTTAAAGG
Organism: Lysinibacillus mangiferihumi; assembly: GCF_003049665.1. Lineage (GTDB taxonomy): Bacteria > Bacillota > Bacilli > Bacillales_A > Planococcaceae > Lysinibacillus > Lysinibacillus mangiferihumi. The sequence goes on from NZ_PYWM01000031.1 coordinate 11,650, forward strand.
AAGTTACGATTCAACAACAAAAAGATGATCCATATAGGGTTGCAATTACGGTGCCGAAAAACTTTGTAGAATGGTATAAAGGTTTTAAAGTGAAGTCAGGTGGCGCATTAAAAGATGCAATTGAAACAACGAAAGACAAGGCGGGCAATGAAATATACACATTCGTCATTGATCGATACGATGAAACAATAGAGGCGTGGGTTCATGTTCACGTTCCGGCTTTCAATTACAATAATAAAAAGTATACTGTTTACCTAGAATTCTCGAATGTTACAGAGACTAAACGCGTTTGTGAAGAAGCCCCAAAGAAACCAGAAACACAAGAACAAAATAAAGATGAAGAGAAGACAGGAAAAGTTCCATCCACTGGTGGTACAGCAGTAGAAGACAAGGGTGGAATGGCTAATCAAGAAAAAGGGAATTCAAAAGGAAATACCAACGGCAATGAATCAGGTTCTGGGCAGAACAATAATCAATCAAATACCGCTGGCAATAACAATTCTAACACTGAAAAAGCTGAACAATCAACTAATAGCGGCACAATGGTTGACGGAACAATAGCAAACTTTAAACAAGAAGGATTAGTTCAATTTGTGTTTTCGCAAAATGCACAAGAAATAACGACATTTCTACATTCAGCTAATACAGTATTTGAAAATAGCAAATATAAAATTACCCTTTCGTTAAATACACAAAATAAATTACAAGAATTTACGGTAAAACAAAATGGAAAAGAACTTGCGAAATGGTCTAACAAAATGGCGTCACTAGCACCTGTAGCAATGCAAAAAACAGCATCTCTATCATTTGATGCTGAAACGCTAGATTACCTTGTTTTTGAAGCGGTAACGACTGAAAAAACAATTTCGGCAAATGTAATTGCAACAACGAAAGATGGAACACCTGTATCGAAAACTACTGATATTTCATTATTGCCGATTACTGGTGGAGGTACGAGTGGTGGTCCAACGCAATCAACAAGTGGGCTGTATACAGTGGACTATACGTTTATTAGGGGGGAAGGTTCTGGTACTTCAATGATGGACCAGTATGTAATTAAACCGGCGTATGTCGTGAGAGATGGTTCTTCCTACCAAGTTCAATTAACTTTAAAAAATAGTTCATGGATTACTGGGTTTACAGTAAACGGTGTAACACCAACTACGATTAGCGACGTCAATGATGAGCGAGTCGTTCAATTTTCAATACCAAGTTTAGCTGAGCGTCATAATGCATGGGTAAAAGTAGATATTGACGATATCAACTATCATCATGACTATAATATTTTTTTACAATTTAATGAAGCTTCATTGTCTAAAATAAGTGATAGTACAACATTCCCGATTACAGATGGCCCTATTAATAGCGGCAAAACACCGAATAAAGAAGTACCGAATAAGGGAACGAAGAATGAAGGAACTAAAGGGGAATTTATGCAAGAGGGAGCAGTACGTTTTGAATTTGCGCAGAATGCAAAAGAGATCGCTGCATTCCTTCAAAAAGCAAAGACAGTATTTGAAGATAACAAATATAAAGTTACGCTTTCATTAAATGCTGGGAAAAATTTACGGCAATTTATTGTGAAACAAAATGATAAAGAAATTGCCAAATGGTCTAACACAGTTGCAACTTTAGCATCTGTTGCACAGGTAAAAACAGCAGCACTTTCGTTTGAAGTTGAAACACTAGATAATCTTGTTTTTGAAGCAGTAACGACTGATAAGACCATTTCTACAAATGTAACAGCTACTACGACTACACCTACACCGACAACAAATGAAAAGATTACTCGTCAGCCAATTACGTATAAAATGGAAGCTGATCCAAATGGTAAAATACCTGATTTTATTACAAACTATTTAGCACCATACTTTACGAAGGCAGAATTAGTTACAATTGACGGTAAACGTTATATTGAAATGACACTAATCGGTAAGGCGTATGGCTTTGAAACCATTGCTTATATTGATGCAGATGGTAAGAAACAAAATATTGAGATAATTAGTTCTAAAGGTGAAAAATTAGATCAAGTACGCGTTATACGTCTACCATTCGTTCAAGATAGCAATGGCGTTACAAAAATATTTGTTGATTCAGGCAGCTTAGGTTATGGGGCATATACATTATTCTTTACGTTTAATGTACCAGCTGTAGACGAAGAAACAAAAATCGAAGAAGAAGATAAAAATAACGCTAATAACGTTGTTAAAAATCCTTTTACAGATATCGAAACTGTCTTTAGTAAGGATGAAATATTAGCTTTATACGCTGCTGGTATTACAACTGGAACAACAGCTACAACATTTAGTCCAAATCGAAATATAACGCGTGCTCAATTAGCAGTGATGATGGCCCGAGCGCTTAAACTTCACTCAAATAAAGAAACTGCCTTTACAGATGTTAAAGGTAAGTGGTATCAAAAAGAAGTACAAGCACTTGCAGAGGTCGGCATTGTGAAAGGTGTTAATGCAACAACATTTAATCCAAATGCAAGCATTACCCGTCAGCAAGCGGCGGTAATGATCATGCGTATGCTTGAATACAAAGGCTATAAAGCAACAGTTGCTGCAAATGCTTTATCATTTAAGGATGCTAATGAAGTATTTGACTATGCAAAGCAAGCCGTATCAGAATTACAAGCACAGGACATTATGACAGGATCGAAAGGCTACTTATACCCACAAAGCAATTTAACACGTGCTCAAATGGCGGAGATTTTGAAACGATCATTACAATTAGTAAATTTAATTTAATTTAATTCATTCAAAAATAAAGTAAGTTGCTAATACTATCCCTTAAACGCTGATTAAAAGTGGATGAGGTGATAGCTCGAGTCATTCCGACAAACCTGTTGCCTCATCCAAAAGTGAAAAAAATGCAATTCAAGTTAAATTCGAATTGCATTTTTTTACACTTTTTAATGATTCGTTGGAACATCTTCAAAAGTTTATTTTACTAAAGAAGCAGCAATTTCGGAAATAACAACTCGGTTACTTATGATTGGAGATGACTCGCTGTTTTCTTTGTTACCAATCCTTTCACGGCGGTGTAATTTTATAAAGTCATCAGATTCGCGCCATGCTTCAAATTGCTCGATTGTATCCCAAAACATCATTACATTCATTTCATCGTGATCTTCTGGTTCTGAGCATATGTTCACTTCAACTTTATGAAATCCTTCCCAGTTCAATAAAGTTTTATCAGTTGTAAATAGTGGTGCCATTTTATGAGCAAAACCTTTTTTTACTAAAAAACGGTTAGTAACTGTAATCATATTTATTGACTCCTTTATGTTATTTTTAATTGATATCGATTCTCATTATCAATTAAAACATGCATTAATTGGATATGCAATTAAAAATTAAAAAAAAACCATAAAAACGTTTGTTGACAATTATTATTATTTAAAATAGAATCATTAACAATCACATGAGAATGATTATCAATTACGTTTAAAAATAAAAGAAAGGATGATAGTAAAATGAAAAAGTTTACATTTTTATTAATTTGTGCGTTAGCTTTATCATTAGCAGCATGTGGTGAGAAAAGCAAAACAGAGGATGTTAATGCTTCAGCAGACAAAGTAGAAACTGAGCAACAAGTACAATCGTCAGGAGCGATAACATTAATTGATGACTTAGGAAATAAGCATGAGTTTGAAGCAACGCCTAATTCGGTTGCAACGTTACATAGCGGAGTAATGGATATTTTGTTAGCGTTAGGAGCAAATGTTACGGGTCGACCAACGATTTCTTATGATATAGGAGCAGATGTAGCAGCTATACAAGAAATAGGCAACCCGCATGAACCGTCGTTTGAGCAAATTGCTGCATTGAATGCGGAGGTGCTTATTGTACCACCAAGCTTTCAGCAGTTTGCTACAACGGTAGAAGCAACAGGTACGAAAGTTGTCTACTCAACGATGAATTCGGTTGATGATATAAAAAATACGATTGAAAAGTATGGAATGTTATTTAATAACACAGCAGCAGCAGAAAAATTAGTTGCTCAAATTGATGAGAAAATTGCAGAAAGCGCTGCACAATCAAAGTTAGATGCTCTTATCGTTTATGGAGCACCAGGTACATATTTAGCCGCGCTTGATAATTCGTTATATGGTGACATTTTAAATAAAGCGGGTGGAAAAAATATCGCAGCTGATTTGCCAGCGACAGATAAATATCCTAGTTACGCGAATTTAAGTGTTGAGAAAATCGTGGAGCGTAATCCAAAAGTAATCATGCTGATTACACACGCGAATCCTGCTTCAGTAAAAGAAGGTTTTGAAAAACAATTAAAAGAAAATGCAGCGTGGAAAAATTTAGATGCAGTAAAGAATAATCAAATCATCATTTTACCATCAGAAGTATTTGACAACCCTGGCACAGAAGTCGTAGAAGCCATTGATTATATGCGTGGTGTTTTAAAGACAGCTGAAGAAGCGGTTAAATAATCTTTTATAGTGGGGAAATTACTATGATAGTAGAAGAGGAAAAATATGCACACCCTCTTGCTAGAAAACGAAGAATGGTGCTGATGGTGTTACCGATATTGTTAGTTATCGTAAGTGTCGGTAGTCTTATGTTAGGCCAAGTTTCGTTTTCAGTAAGTGAAGTGTTTAGTGGGATTTTTAGTTCAGAAGATACAATGGCACGACGAATCGTATGGGAAATTCGGATGCCACGTATACTGACGGGTATTATTATTGGCGTTTGTTTAGCTATTGCAGGTTCGATTTTACAAGGTGTCATGCAAAATCCATTAGCTGATCCAGGAGTTATTGGTATTACTTCTGGCGCTGGCATTATGGCAGTAGCAATTATGGTTGTCTTTCCAGGCTATATTATCTATTTACCTATTGCCGCTTTTGTAGGTGCATTTGTAGCCGCAATGATAGTCTATTCATTATCGGTGAAAAAAGGTGGTACATCCCCGATGCGTATTATTTTAGTAGGGGTAGCCATTAATGCACTATGTGGTGCGGGGACAAATGCACTGATGATTTTGTATAGCGATCGTGTGCAATCTGTATTGCCATGGTTGTCAGGCGGTTTAATTGGTGTTGGTTGGGTACAGTTTAAGATGATTATTTACTACGTCATTGTAGCAATTTTCTTATCTATTATAGCGATCAAACATATTCGCATCATGCGTCTTGGAGATGAAATGGCAAGCCTTTTAGGACACAATGTGGAACGCAGTCGATTTTTTTTAATTGTCTTGAGTACATTATTAGCAGGGATTGCTGTAAGCGTTGCTGGATTAGTTGGATTTGTTGGCTTAGTTGTACCGCATATTTTACGTTTAATCATCGGTGGAGATCATAAGTATTTAATACCTGCATCAGCATTGGCTGGAGGCTTACTAGTTGTCTTCGCCGATACAATTGCGAGAACAATATTTGATCCGATTGAGGTTCCTGTTGGCATTTTACTAGCATTCATCGGAGGACCGTATTTCCTCTATTTAATTCATAGAAAGGGGAATTCCATTGCTACGAACTGAGCACATTCATTATCAACATGAGTTCACCAATTTTCAGTTAGATGATATTAACTTGAAAATCAATGAAGGGGAAGTTGTTAGTTTAATAGGACCAAATGGCTCGGGAAAATCAACATTATTACGTGTAATATCACGTCTTTTAAAACCGAATAGTGGTACCGTATATTTAAATGAGCAAAACATTCATGAAATGAAGTCTAAAGAAGTGGCTAAAACATTAACGATGCTTCCACAAATGAATAGTCATCAATTAGATTTAACTGTGCGTGAGCTAGTAGAGTTTGGGCGTCATCCGCATAGCGGAGGGAAAGCGGTCCTGACAAAAAAGGATATAGAAATTGTCGATTGGGCAATTGACGTAACTGGCTTGAAACACTTGCAAAATCGAGTATTACCATCGATGTCTGGAGGAGAACGCCAACGCGCTTGGATTGCAATGACTGTCGCACAGCATCCCAAAGTGTTGTTGCTCGATGAACCAACAACATACCTTGATATTGCGCACCAATTAGAAGTGATGGAGCTCGTAAAAGAGTTAAATCATAAATACAAGATGACAGTGATTATGGTGTTACATGATATTAACCAAGCTGCACAAAATAGCGAACGTCTAATTGTACTAAAGAAAGGGAAAATACACTATGATGGTTCTCCACATTGTGTGGTATGTAAAGAAATGTTCCAATCAATTTTTGAAATTGATGCTGAAATTTATATGCAAGGTGGCAATCCAATCTTTACCCCTATAAAATTGAGCGCAAGTCCTTGTAAATAATGTTAGCTTCGGCGGTCACAGGAAGTTTGTTAAAAACCCTTTTTTTGCAATGGCAACTGCAAGTAAATGAAAGCAAACGCTATTACGTTTAATTAATAAAGATGAAAAAAATCAAGCATAAAGATTAACTTAAAATAATGAACAAAGGAGTTTACATAATGATTGGTATAATTTATTACGCTTATGGGGCACCGAAATCTTTAGACGATGTTACACCTTACTTTTCGCATATTATGAAAGGCAAAACGCCACCACCACAAGTGATTGCAAACGTTACGGCACAATTTAAAAAATTAGGTGGTGTAGATCCATTAGCCGCAAATACCGGCCGTATCGCAAAAGGGTTGGAACATGCTTTACAAAAGCGCTTATCACAGACTGTAAAAGTTTATAACGCCTACAAACATACTGAACCCTATATTCCAAATGTTATTGATACAATGCTAAAAGATGGCATCACAACTGTCATTACGCTACCTGTCAATCCGATTATGTCTTCAGGTGCTAGCGCGTTTCATGATGAAGTAAAATCGTTATTAGAAGGGCATCATGTGACTGTTATTCCTGCGAAAAATTGGCATCTAAATGCGGAATTACTTGCTGTATATCAAGATCGCATCAGACGTGCTTACGAATGGATGCCTGCCGAAAAACGAGCGAAGACGCATGTTTTATATACTGTGCATAGTCAGCCTATTGATCCTGAACGAAATGAAAGTTACGTTCGCCAGTTTACCGAATTAGCCGAAGCTGTTTCAAAAGTGGCTCAAATAGATAACTGGCATATTACTTATCGTAGCGGTCATGGCAAAGGAGACTGGCTTGGTCCAAATGTAAGGGATAGCATTTATACACTGCATGGCGAAGGAGCTCAAGGCTTCGTCACATGTGAGCTTCTTTCATTATCAGCGGATATTGAGTCCTATTTTGAAATCGGAAGTGAATGTCAACGAGTGTGTGAAGAACTTCAAGTGGAGTTTGCCCAAGCGGAGTTTCCAGGGGATAGCTACGATACGATTCAAGCTTTAGCAGCCATTGTCGAATCATTTATACCAACAGAATCACAGCTTCGTTCATAAGCTCAGTTGGATTGAAGTGAAAGTAAACGATTCATTTATTTCGCTTTAGGGGACTAAGCCTCCTCGAGTATGTAATGCTTAGAAGTAATTATCGTGATTAAAGAGCCCTACTAGGTGATTATGAGTAAATGCCTTTGATACTTATTTATCATCCAAATTCATATAATGCAGCATCGCATTCCATCTTAAAAGACATTTCACCTGATATTATCTATATTACTAATTTTACAGAAACACAGCCAAAAGACTTGTTCACTAATACAATTCAAGGCCAAGATTGGAGTCAGTTAAAAGCAGTGAAAAATAAACAAGTGTATAAAGTGCCACTAGGTATTTATCGCTGGTATCCACCAAATGGAGATGCACCACTTATGTTAAAATGGATGGCACAGCACAATCATCCAGAAATTTTCAATTATAATATGACTGAAGAAAAATTCAACATTACTACATTAAATTCTACAATTATAATGTAACTGAAGAACAAGTACACGATATTTTAAATCCTTCTTCTGAAGCAGCAAGATATTAATAGATACTGAATATAAAAAAACGGTTGCCAGTGGAAAAATCCTTGGCTACCGATTTTTTTGTTTCTTTTAGTGTTAAATTGAGCCTTATGGTGATGCATTAGGAGGCGTTTCACCATCGTTCATAGCCGGGTCAATTTTTTTCTTATTTTTTGATCTTTTGAACATCGCTATAAAGAGCAAGAGGATGGGTAGAAAAATAGAAAAAACAGCGATAGCAAGTGGCCATGTTTGTTGGTTGTATTTATCGGAATGAATAATATTTGCATGAACAATTTGAGAGAGTGCTATTGAGATCATGCCAAGTGGCAAAATTAATGGTCGATGATCCTTTAGTTTCAGTATTTGGCTAATCCCAATTAAAGAAGCGTAATAATACATAAACGCTCTTACAAATATTGTGACCATCCACATAAATGCCATAATAATTTCAATACGTTGCAAAAATTTTCCTACAGAAATTTTTTGTGCCAATGTATAACTAGGAAATGTTCTGATAGTGGTATTGGTAACGCCTAATACAAGTATTGATAAAGCTATAAAGGAAGTAATAATAAATCCTCCAATTAATGTGCCTATATAAAATCCTTTTTTACCTGATTGTAGGTTGTTGATTACTGAAGGAAAAATCATTAATAGTACGATTAATGGAAAAGAAAATAGCCCCATGAAATGTATAATGCTATAGATAAATGGTTGAAGGGAAACTTCAAAAACTGGTTGCACATGTTTTATTTCTATTTGGGGTGAAACAAAGAACAAGAAAATAATAAATACCAATAAAAAGGCAGGAAACAGAATCTCTAAAGTACGTGCAAATACTTCAATCCCTTGATATGCAGCAAATAAAATAATACAGCAAAAAAGTATAGCAAATACGACTGGAGGTGTTTCAGGCATTACCTCTGTTTGTAGAAAATTACCAATGAAATATAGTAACTCACCGGATGAAAAAAGTGCTAACAGTACAAATCCGATGGAAACAACTTTCCCGATAAATTTTCCTAGAAACTTTTCAGTTACTTCTACAAGAGAAAGATCCGCCATTTTATTTGATAACATAATAAATAGCTTTATTAAAAGCAAACTTAATAGAGTGCCGATGATTGCTACAATCCAAGCATCTTGCTGTACTTCTAAGGCAATACTTGCAGGTATTATTAGTACTCCTGTTCCAGCTGTATAAAGGATAACAATGATTGTGAATTGACGGGAGCTGATCAATTGTTTTTTCATAATAGCCTCTTATTTGTTATTTTTTATTTAGTAATGCTTCTTTTAGAAAATCACTAATTGGATGAAAAATATACATAATTGCGTCCAGGGGGCTAGGAATAAAAGTTTGCAAACTGATAGCAATGTTTAAGGATGTCCCTATGACTAAAAAAATGGAAAATGTCCAAACTAGTTTTTTTCCTTCCTTTTTTAATTTAGGACGTTCGACCAAAACAATAGCAAGTGAAATCACTAATATGCCTAGCGCAATGAACATAGTGTTTTTTACTCCTTTAATTTTGAATTTTGCATCGTTCCTGAACCTTGTGTATTGACGTTTACCTTGACATTTACTTCAACATTAGGATAAATGGTATGCCAATCTTCTTTGATTTTTTTCCATTCTTTAGGGTCAGCACGATGAATCGCTTCTCCAAAACCGAGAACATCTGCGTTATATTTTTGTTGGAGAACATGCAGCGATTCATCAATATTCTTTTTGATAGATAACTCGGTTTGACGATTAATCCAATCAATCGTGGTCAATTCTGTTAAATTGATGTCACATTTAACTTCTGCAACATTTTGGACAATGTCGATACTAACGTTGATGGTAGGTGAACCGTTCTTTATTGATCCCTTTGTTGTTGTTTTGGATTGCGTAATTTCAGTTGTTAACACACCGTCAGAAGGGCATGCGATAATTTCAATAGTTGATTTTATATTATCGTTTAAGTAATTAAAACTTTTACTGTCGTACTCATCCAGATAACCGATTAATTTATCTTCTTTGAAAATGGCAAGACCAGTAAAGTTAAGTGTTACAGGTGTTTCAATTCTTTCTACGTTTGTTTGGTCAATGCCTAAACTTTTATCCCCTTGAATTTCAATAGCTGATAGAACAAAATATTGATTTTTTACTCCTAATTTTGTTACTAAGTCTTCAACATCGACTTCTGAAGTAGAGCCCCATGCATCTTGCGTAACGGTAAGCGAATTTAACATTTTTTTTGCTGGTATTTTTTCTATCGGCGTTAAGACATTTAAAATATCTTTGGCCGTTGCTTGCTGGGAAACGATAATCGTAAAATCGTTTCGTATCTCCTGATCTCTTGCTAGAAAATCAATAGAATCTCGTATACCGTCTACAGCTAAGTCCTCTCCAAGTACAACTAATTGTACATGCGCAAAATATAATTTTCTTGGAGATAAGGCTAATATTTTTCGAATGGCTTCAAAGACAGTTTTTCCTTTCGCGTGATAAGTAACGACTGGTGCTTGTCTAGATGCCGTCTGCTTGGAAGAGATTTGACTAGGATCAATTACTTGTACAGAAATGGCATATTCATCATCAATTAAGTCTATACCTAGAGCAGCAACAAGTGCCAAGTCATTTAATTCACGTTTACTCCAACAACCACTAAGAATTGAAATTAGAAAGATTAATGAAATCATTAGTATGGTCTTCTTCATTAGGTACCCTCATTTAACCAAATAGTGATTAGCGATTTTTGCGCCCTCTTACATTGTTAATTTGACTAATTAGTCGCGGACGTGTTAGTAAAGAACCACGCGGTAAAACAATTAAAGCATCTTTTTGATCCTTCGGTATTAAAGGGGCATATGGGCTCATATATGGAACGCCAAAAGAACGTAAGCTACATAAATGAATAATTAATAGCATAATTCCAACAAATATGCCAAACAGCCCGAACATCGCTGCCAACCCCATTAATGGGAAGCGTAAAATACGAATTGAATTGGAAAGCCCATATGCGGGAAAAAGAAAACTACAAATGGCTGTTAAAGCAACAATAATGACCATTGCTGCGGACACAATGCCTGCCTCAACGGCTGCTTGTCCAATAATAAGTGTGCCAACTATCGAAATTGCTGATCCAATCATTCTCGGCATCCTCAAACCAGCTTCTCTTAAAACTTCAAAGGCGATTTCCATAATTAAAGCTTCAACAAAAGCAGGAAATGGAACGCCTTCTCGCTGCGCATATATACTAATGAGGAGCGATGTTGGCAGCATTTCTTGATGAAAGGTTGTTAAAGAAATATAAAGAGATGGAGCAACCAATGCCAAACTAATCCCTATAAATCGGATAAGACGGATGAACGAACTAATAAATGCGCTCTGATAATAATCTTCTGCAGATTGCAAAAAGGAAGTGAATAAGGCAGGTACAATTAAAACAAAAGGTGTACCATCTACTAGAATAGCAATCTTTCCTTCTAATAATTCTCCAGCTATAACATCTGGTCTTTCGGAATTGTAGATAGTAGGAAATAAAGTAAATTTTGAATCCTGAATTAATTGTTCAATGTAACCACTCTCTAAAATACCATCAATATCAATCTGATCTAATCGATGCAGTACTTCCTTCACTATTTTTTCATTGGCTATGCCGTTTATATACATAACGGCGATTTCGGTTTGTGTAACCTCACCGATCACTCTTGATTTTATCCATAGATTAGGGCTTTTGATTTTCCGTCGAATCAAAGCTGTATTCGTTCGTAAAGTTTCGGTGAATGATTCTCTAGGCCCCCTAATAACAGCTTCTGTAACGGGTTCGGTTATCGCTCTATCTTTGAAATGTTTGGTACTTGTTGAAATACCGATAGCAAGCCCATCTATTAATAAAATAGTTTCGCCACTTAAAATAGCATTTAACAATGATGAGAAGTCCGCAATATCTTTTATACTTCCAACGGTTATGCAATAAGCTTTTAATCGAATCGCAATCTCTTGTAAAGTAGTTTCAGATGTCACTTCAAAATTAGACATAATAGATTCTAAAACAAAGTCGTTAATCGAGGTATTATCTGCTAGACCATCCGTATAAATAATAGCGATTGGTATCTCCATCGGTTTGCCAACCAAAAATTCACGGATAATAATATCATTGCTATTACCTAGTGAGTTTTGAATGGTCTTAATATTTTCTAGGAGAGATGTAGAAAGAGATGTAATCGTTTTATTTTCTAAGAGATTATCATTTTCGGCATTACTCACTACAGTGTCCTCCTTTAGTTTTCTATTTAATAGAATATGCAAATGATAGTGTGTTTATACCAAATAATAGAATTGCTGTTTTATAAATTATCTAAAATAAATGAAATGAATAGAAATAAAAAAACAGACACTTTATCAATGTCTGTTTGAAAATCTATTTTTCGCTTGTCCAAATGCTAGGTTGATCGAAGGAGACAATATCTACTATATGGTCTAGACAAACAATCTGATAGTGGATTAATTCTTTATAAGAATATATTTCCTGTGCAATCGTTGTTTTACATACAAAATCTAAATAGGCGGATTTTGTAAAAATGCGTATGGCATGTCCTCGAAATTCATCTTCGTTATTGACAAAGTGGAATGACTCGTCAAAAACAGAGTAAGCTACATACGAATCGAATTCGATATGTATTTGTGGTAATGTCTTATCAATTTCAATGGGATAGACATCATGTAATTGATATTCATGAATGTTGACATCCTCGCTTTTTGAACTGATGGAAGCTCTATTAATCGAAATCCTTAGGGAGTTTGTTCCAGGCTCTGTTATCTTATCTAAAAATAAATAACCTTCTCGCTGCATTAAATCCTCATAGTTCATAAAAACACCCTTCCATATTTATATAAGATTTTTGGTTATTTTATAATATTAAATTTTAAAAGTCAAAAATAAAAGCACGTACTAAAGAATAAAAATTTATCGTTTTACAATAAAAAATAATTGACTTAGGTTAAATGATTAGTTTATGATAGCAACAGGATAGCAAGGGATTTGGTGGCTAAATTAAAACACTGAATCAAAAATTATTTATATGGAGGGACAAAGAAATGAAGAAATATGTGTTAGCTTCAACACCAATTGTTTTAGGAGTCATCAGTTTTTTAATCTTTATGATAAAGGGGAGTAGTGTTGCACCTGATGGTACATTAGAGGAACCGTTCTTTTTAATTCCAATAGGATTTTTGTTGTTATTTATTGGTTGTATTTGTGTAGTAGGGGTAGTATTGTTGTCGTTAATCCAAAAAACAAGACATGCTTGATTATTAATACATTAAAAACCCTGTTTATTTGCAGGGTTTTTTGTATGGCGTGAAAAATAAAATAAGAGGGCAATTAATCAACAAAAGGTTATTTATGGCGTTAACCTATCTACGTACAGTTTATGGTAATATTAGGTATAGACGTATTTGTAGAGAATTGCCTGAAATGACAATGATTAAGGAGCAAAAAGAAATGAATATAAAAAAGAGTGCGCTCATTTGGCTATCCCCCTTGTTTTTTTTAGCTGCTTGTAGTGATAATGACGATGTAAATACGAAAGAAGAAAAAATGTATATTTCCTCAATTCAAAAGAAGGAAATTTATGAAATTCAACAGCCTGCCAAATCGAACGTTTCAAGAGGGCTAATTGTTAGTCACATGAACAATTCAATAAATATCAATGAAATTGAAAAAGGGCTCATGAATTTATCAGTTGACCATTTTTCTCCAAAGAGTTTTTATATGCAAGAAGGACAATATTTAGATAAAAATATTATAAATCAATGGTTAGCTAGAAAAACTGAAGAAGGTTTAGGGTTAAATCCAGCTATCGAAAATAGTACAGGCAATGTTTTAGAGGATGAAAAAGAGAATCCGCTCATCTTATCACATGTGTTAGAGCAAAATTTTATTAACAAAAAAAGTGGGAAAATCGAAGGAATTTCTTTAGCTATATCGTTAAATGAATTTTATGATATTCGCGTATCCGATGATAAAGGCTTGATTTATACAGGTCAAGTGAAAGTAGATAATAATGATGATGATGTGAATGATGTTGCTAAGTATGGCAAAGAAGTGGCTGAAAGAATCATAAAAGATATAAGGAAAAATGCAACAATACCTAATGTTCCAATCTATTTAACGTTGTATCAAGAGTCCAATAAAAACGATATTATTCCAGGTGTTTTTTTAGCTGATACTTATATTGCTGAGGGGAAGGAGAAAATAGAAAAATGGAATGACATTGATAAAAAAGACTATACGTTTCCTTCTGATGCCCTATATAGTTTAGATCAAGATACATATAATCAATTATTAAAGTTTAAGGAAGATATTCAACAGAATTTCAAACATTTAAATCCTAAAATAATTGGAAAGTTGCGATATGAAAATGGCAAGCTAGCAGATATAAAAGTAGAGGTACATGCCCCTTTAATAAACGATACCGAATTGATTGGGCTTTTACAGTTTATAGGGACAAAACTAAATACTATTTTATTTGACTATGTGCCCGTGACGATTCGTATTATCGATCAAAAACAAGATGTTGGCATTGTTCTATGGGATCCAAAAGAAAAACAAATATTTGCTACCCCGATTTAGTTTTAGTGACAGGCACCCAAACAATTCTGATAATTCGTGTCGAAAAGTAGTAGTTATTTAAATAGGAAGAAACTCTATATTGAAGGATGGCATTTAGACAACATGAATGAGCAATTAGTGGATTGGATTATACGCTTTCAAAGGGATAAAGATATTGAAGCATTAGCTAATTTAAAAAGCTATTGTTACAACATAATTGAGCCTTTGATTGGAGAATTTACAGCGAAATACGGTGAAGAGGCAGGGGAGTTATTACGTTTAAAATGGGATAAACGCTTTTATTTTATTTTTACAAAGTATCAGGTGCATGTAGGGTTACCTTTAGATACATTTGTCCAAAATACGTATCGTTTTTATTTCATTCAAGTGTTAAAAAAAGCGGGTTATTTGTAGCAAGAAAAAAGGGCTGGGACATAACTAAAAAAATTTAAGAAACAGACGAAAGGTGTTCATAATTTTTTGCTATATGGAGAACTTAGCTATTCTTGCTTTTGCAAAAAAAATTAGAAGTGGTCACTAGTTGTTGGTAGCGAAGGCGGTGACCCCTGCGGGAACAGCACACAATGTAAGACGCGGGCATTCCGCGCGTTAGCGAGGGTTGCGGCTTACTGTGCTGAGCGGAAAGCACCGCCGTAGCGGACAACAACGGCTTAGTAAAAAAGTGTTAGATTGATTGCAGTCAATCTAACACTTTTTTACTTTTGTCTCAGCCACTTGTTGTTTTATTGATATAGTAAATCTTCTGCTAGATGAGTAAATATTTCGCCAATCACTGTTTCTTCATCGTATATGGAGGAGCCTGTATTTTCTTCAGGCTGGGCGAAAGGAATATGCGCAATCACTTCAGTTTGGAGTGATTTTGCCAAATGTTCGGCTCCACCTTGTCCGAATAGATAGTTTTTTTGACCATCTGCCCCTTCAAAATAAGCCATGTTTTCAACTACACCCAGAATGGAATGTTTCGTATGTTGAGCCATTAAGCCTGCACGGGATGCGACGTGAGAAGCGGCTAGATGTGGTGTCGTTACGATAATTTCTTGTGCTTGTGGGATCATCGCTGCCATATCAATCGCCACATCCCCAGTTCCTGGTGGTAAATCAATCAGCAGAAAATCCAAATCTCCCCATACCGTGTTGACAAGGAAATTGCGAATCCATTTGTTGAGCATTGGTCCACGCCACATAACAGGCTGGTTCCCATTGGTGAAAAAGCCCATTGACATCAATTTAACCCCATGACTTTCAACTGGAATCGCGGTTTGGTCAAGCATGGTAGGTTTTTGCTCAATGTTCATCATAGTAGGGATACTAAAGCCATAAATATCAGCATCCAGTATGCCTACACGTTTGCCAAGACGAGCAAGGGCGACCGCTAAATTAATTGTCACAGTCGACTTCCCAACGCCGCCTTTACCACTTGTGATGGCAATAAACTGCACACCTGAATGAGGCTGCAACATGTTTGGCATTCCTTGTTCGTTGGCATTCTTCGCTTGTAGAGAGGTCGATAGTGCCCGACGTTCCTGTTCAGTCATAACACCAAAGGTAATGGCAACACTGGAGGCACCAATCGCTTGTAGTGCCTCCTCCACATCTTGCTGGATTTTCGCTTTTAACGGACAGCCTGGTATGGTTAACATAATATCCAGTGATAGATGGGTGCCGCTTATGTGAATATTGCGTACCATATTCAATGTGACGATACTCTGATGAAGCTCAGGATCTTGAACTTGTTGTAATGCGTTGATAACATCTTCTTGTACTAACATATTAGAACCACCCTATTCTTTTAACCCTTTGCCAAGTCCCTTTAAGAAATGAACACCAAAATTGAGTGCGCGATTGACATCTGGATCATTTAACATTTTGACAAGTTTAAAGGCGCTAACTTTGTCATCGGATTCAAGTGCTTTGTTAGCTTCTTCTACCCCTGAATTTAAGCCTTCAATAAGCTTCGCTGTTGTTTCTGGCTTGAGCTCTGTCAAAGCTCCTGCAACCCCCATTAAATTATTAATCATATTGGTTACAGGCTTTCGTGTTAGTTGTCCAAGCGCAATATGGGCCACTTCTTCTTTGGCTTCTAGTAGTTTCATTGCGGCTTCTAGTGCACCGATATGATTTAATTCAGCCATAATAAGCAATACTTGATTGACCGCTTCTTCCTGCTCAGAAAGCAGTTGTTTAAGATTATCTAATTTTTGTTCCTTGAGCTGTTCGTCTGTTACTTGTTGTTTTTTTATGCTTGTAATGGGTTCAGCCATGTTCTCACTCTCTTTCGTTTAGGGTTGTTAAGTGAACGTAGCCAGGACGATTCCATTTTCGTTGTACCTCTACACCATTTTGAGGATGACGCTTTTTATAGCGCGGGTTAGTGCGTGGCAAAGGCGTCTTGCCTTTTGCTTTTAGCACTTCTACTCGAACTTTTGTTTGTTTGTAGGCTGGTGTTGATGTATTAATATCTGCTGCAGGACCAGTTAAGAAGTTGATAGCTGAATCTTTGCTAACAGAGTTCATTGGTAAAAATAATTCATTCCCTTGCACGCGATCTGTTACTAATGCATTGAGCTTTAATGCGCCATATGGAGATACTAAACGGAGTAGGGCGCCATCTTCAATGCCTCGTTCTTTCGCCAATTGTGGTGAAACTTCAACAAAAATTTCAGGTACCTTTGATTGAATACCTTTCGATTTATTTGTTAGATTTCCTTCGTGGAAGTGCTCAAGCATACGACCGTTATTAATATGACAATCGTATTGTGCCTCAAATTCAACTGGTTGCACCCAATCATGTAAAGCAAAACGTGCTTTTTTATCAGGGAAGTTAAATCCGTCTTCATATAATAACGGTGTATCTTTTCCATCATGACTACCCCAACAGAAGCTACCCCAGCCTGCTAAGACATCATAGTTGGCTTGTGAGAATAGCGGAGATAGACTCGCCATTTCATCGAAAATGTCGCTTGGATGATTATACTGCCAATCTGCTCCTAATCGACGTGCGACTGCTTGAAGGATTTCCCAATCTGCTTTTGACTCACCGAGTGTTGGCAAAACTTGATAGAGACGCTGAACGCGACGTTCTGTATTCGTGAATGTGCCTTCTTTTTCAAGCGAAGGGGCTGCTGGTAAAATCACATCTGCATATTGGGCAGTACGTGATAGGAAGCAATCTTGGACAACAAAAAATTCTATTTGTGAAAGAACCTCATCTACATGGTTGGCATTACAGTCAACAAGTGCCATATCCTCGCCCACTAAATACATCGCTTTCATTTTACCTTCCATAATAGCATCTAACATTTGCATATTATTTCGACCTGGTTGAGATTGAATAGGGACACCATAAGCTTTTTCGAATTTTGCTCGTGCTTCATCATCGGTCACTTTTTGGTAGCCAGGCAATAGATTTGGCAATGTCCCCATATCACAGGCACCTTGAACATTATTGTGACCGCGTAGCGGATAAGCCCCAGCCCCAGGACGACGATAGTTACCAGTTGCTAATAGTAAATTCGAAATCGCGGCTGATGTATAAGAACCTCCCGTATTTTGCGTGACACCCATACCCCAAAGAACACAAGTGCCATCTGCATCACGAATCATTTCAGCCACTTCAATCAATGTTTCCTTGCTAATACCGGTCATATTTTGAGCGTAATCAAGTGTATAGGTTGCAAGCACTTGTTTAAAATCTTCAAAATGCAGGACATTGTCTTGAATAAAGGCTTCATCATGCCATCCTTGATCGATGATATATTTGGTAACCGCCATAATCCACACTTGGTCAGTACCTTGTTTTGGACGCATAAAGATGTCTGAACGCTCAGCCATTTCATGTTTACGAATATCGGCAACGATTAATTTTTGACCATGTAATTTGTGGGCACGTTTCACACGTGTTGCTAAAACAGGATGGCCTTCAGCTGGGTTAGCACCAACAATAATGACAAGGCCTGCTTTGGCAATATCTTGAATCGTACCAGCGTCACCGCCTAAACCTACTGTACGTAATAAACCGTCCGTAGCGGGAGACTGACAATAACGAGAGCAATTATCGACGTCATTTGTTGCAAACAATTGACGCGCCATTTTTTGTATTAAGTAGTTTTCTTCATTTGTAATTTTAGAAGAAGAGATAAAACCGACAGAACCTGGACCATATTGTTGTTGAATACCACCAAGTTTTGTGGCGATTAAATCTAACGCTTCATCCCAAGAAGATTCAACAAACTCATTATTTTTCCGAATAAGTGGTTTTGTAATGCGTTCTTCCGAATTGATGAAATCCCAACCGAATTTTCCTTTTACACATGTAGAAATGGCATTGACCGGACCATCAGAAGGTTGTACTTTTAAAATTTTTCGGTCTTTTGTCCAAACTTCGAATGAACAACCTACACCACAGAAAGTACAAACTGTTTTTGTTTTTTTCGTGCGCTTACTACGCATGGCAGCTTCCACTTCAGAAACAGCAAAAATACCGCTATACCCTGGTTCAACTTCTTTAATCAAATGAATCATGGGATCTAACATATCTTGTTTTAAACCCGTCATAAATCCAGCCTCTCCAAGCATGGATTTTTCCATTAAAGCATTACAAGGACAAACGGTTACACATTGTCCGCAGCTTACACAGGAAGAATCATTAATGGCAGCACCTTTATCCCAAATTACACGTGGTCTTTCTGCCTCCCAATCGAGGGATAATGTTTCGTTTACCTGTAAATTTTGACAAACTTCTACGCATTGTCCGCATGCAATGCATTGGTTCGGATCATATCGGTAAAATGGGTGTGACATGTCTACTTCATGTGGATCAACTTTTGGTTTGTACGGATATTTTTGATGTTCGATTTCCATTAATTCGGCTGTATTGTGTAATGTGCAATTTCCGTTGTTATTATCACACACTGTACAGTACAGTAAATGGTTTTCGAGTAAACGGTCCATCGCTTCTGTTTGTGCCGCTTTAGCTTTGTCAGAAGCTAATAACACATTCATGCCATCTACTGCCTTTGTGGAGCAAGAACGAACTAATTGGCCATTTACCTCCACGATACATGTATCACATGTTTCGATTGGGTCTACAGCTGGTACATGACAAATCTGTGGATGAGGAATGTCATGTTGATTAATGGTGTCAAGTATTGTAGCTCCTTCTTTGACATCATACGGTACCCCATTAATAAGAATTTGAGTCAAGATACTTCCTCCTTTTGCACGTTGAGACTCATGGAAACAACTTGTTAAAGCTTAAGACAAAAAGGGAATGACGAATTGAGTTGGTGATTGAATTGATTGTCTTGTTATTATTGTAATTCCCACTTCGTCTTTAATCTACCTAGAAATAGTTAAATGTCTAGTTCATAACAAGTACTCCATGTCTTGGTTCATGAAAATAAAAAAATCCACCATGAAATTACATGTCCAAGACATGCTAATCATTCATGGTGGATAAAATTCTTAGCAGGTCTTGCTAAAAACTCAATCTACTTTTATGTTAAATAACAATAGAATGTAACTATTAAAACCACTTTCCAACATCGTGAGAAAGGGATCAAAATAGATAAACTCCATTTGGAATAACAATAATTATAGCCTTTTTCTACAAAATGAACAATATTTATCATAAAAAATTATTAGATGATAATAGTTATCAAAAAGTATTTTCTCTTTTAATTTTTTTCAAGTTGCTATATCATTAACAAACTGTAAGGGTGACCGTCATATTAAATTGACTAAAAAAGTTTTATTACGATGGGAGAATCGTTGCTATGTCTAAAAAAATACATGAATTTAATGATATGATACGTAAATTAAGAAAAGAAGTATTTGGTAAAGGTCCAGAGCGTATTCATACAGTTTTTGTCGAGAATATGGCTGTATCTACTTTGTATGGAAATATAACACCAACTGAGAAGTTTATTGCCAGTACACCAGAAGGGCTAAAAATGGTGCATGCTGCAAGGACAACTATGATTCAAGATTTATATGCACAATCACCGCCAGAGGGTATGGAAGAATTGATGGGCAGCAAATTGCTCCACTTATTTTCAGATATTAAAATTGAAGAGGATTTTGCGATTTCCGTCTTTGTTTTTGAAAAGAATATCAGTGTCTAAAGGGGATGCCTTATGGAACGAGCAATCACAAGGAAAATTACGCGCGTTGAAGGACAGCAAGTAAAAGAAATGGATGATGTAATCGTCACAGAATACGCTGTAACTGTAAAAATCAATCAGCAAGAATTTGTCACGATGGTATGTTCACCAGAGTATGTGGAAGATATGGTTATTGGCTATTTAGCTTCTGAACGAGTTATTCGTAGCTTTGATGATATTGAGGAAATTTGGCACCAAGAGAAAGAAGGCTTTGTGCATATTAAAACAAAACATGTTAATCCCTATTACCAGCAGACGCAAAACAAACGCTATATTACCTCTTGTTGTGGCATGAGTCGACAAGGATTTGTTTTTACGAATGATGCATTAGTGGCGAAAAAAATGGACGATGTGCATGTGCAAATCACAACCGAGGATTGCTTCCGTTTAATGCATGATATGCAGGAAGGTGCAGACATTTTTAAGCAAACGGGTGGTGTGCACAATGCTGCACTATGTAATGTCAATGGCATTGTCTTAAGTCGCATGGATATTGGACGTCATAATGCGTTAGATAAAATTTACGGCTATTGTCTGCGCAACAATATCAGTATGCAAGATAAAATTATCGTCTTTAGCGGACGACTATCGTCAGAAATTTTACTAAAGGTCTCCAAAATAGGCTGTGAAATCGTGCTATCTAAATCAGCACCAACGGAATTGGCATTACAATTAGCCGAGCAGCTCGGCATTACAACGGTAGGTTTTATCCGACAACAAGCTTTGAATATTTATACACAACCACGACGCATCCTATTACCAGCCCAGAATGCACTGAAAGAAGGAGATTAAATGCCAGATCTACAAGACCAATTCAATAGACCTTTAAGAGATTTAAGAATATCTGTAACAGATCGCTGTAATTTTCGTTGCCGCTATTGTATGCCAGCTGAAGTATTTGGTCCAGATTATGCATTTTTACCGTCTAATAAAATATTAAATTTTGATGAGATTGAACGATTAGTAAAAATATTTGTGTCGTTGAATGTGAAAAAAATACGAATTACAGGTGGAGAGCCCTTGCTTCGTCGTGATTTACCAGCATTAATTGCACGCATTCACCGCATTGAAGGTGTAGAAGATATTGCTTTAACAACAAATGGCACTTTATTAAAAAAATATGCACAAGCATTGGCTCAAGCAGGCTTAACTCGCGTTTCTGTTAGTCTAGATTCATTGAATGATGAACGGTTTTTGGAGATGAATGGACATCGAGGTAAGGTATTAACGGTGTTAGAAGGCATAGAAAAGGCTGTGGAAGCAGGTTTACAAGTGAAAATTAATATGGTTGTGCAAAAAGGAAAGAATGACCAAGATATTGTTACAATGGCACAATATTTTAAAGAAAAACAGCATATTTTACGTTTTATTGAATATATGGATGTAGGCAATTCGAATGGTTGGAACTTACAGGATGTTGTGTCGAAGCAGGATATTATTGAGCGAGTCCATCAGTTTTCTCCGCTACAACAAGTAGCGCCTAATTACAAAGGGGAAGTGGCATCACGTTATCAATATCAAGATGCACAAGGGGAAATAGGTGTGATTTCATCCGTTACAGATTCCTTCTGTTCCGATTGTTCACGTGCTCGTCTCTCAGCAGAAGGGACCTTATATACTTGTTTATTTGCAACAGAGGGAACAGATTTAAGAGAGCTGTTACGAACAGGACAAGATGATGCCGCTATCCGTGAATGTGTATCAAAGGTATGGGAAACAAGGGACGATCGTTACTCAGATGAACGCAATGAACAAACGATGACAACAAGGAAAAATGCCAAAATTGAAATGTCTCATATTGGGGGGTAGTGCGAAAAAAACAGAAAAAATCGGCAAAGTGATGCCGAATTTTTCTGTTTATTTATGCACAAAAGTGCCACTTTTCCCACCCGTTTTTTCAACAAGATAGGTGTCTTTAATGACCATCGTTTTATCAACTGCTTTACACATATCATAAAAAGTTAAGGCAGCGATCGTCACAGCTGTGAGGGCTTCCATTTCAACACCAGTTTTCCCACTACATTTGACCGTAGCTTGGATATGAAGCTCATAGCCCTTCTCTACTTTGTCATAGTTAAATTGGAAGTCCGTTCCTTGTAGCATGATGGGATGGCACATGGGAATAAGATCAGCGGTCTTTTTAGCCCCCATAATCCCTGCAATTTGGGCAACTTGTGTAGGATCGCCTTTTTTAATGCCACCTTGTTGGATGGCTTCATAGACAGCATCGGATAACGTGATTGTACTACGCGCAATGGCTGTACGTGTTGTGATTTCTTTTTCTGAAATATCAACCATTTTAGGACGACCTTCTGCGTTCCAGTGTGTAAAATTATTCATTATTAGACTCCTTTTTCCTTGTTTGAGACCAGTCTTGTTGTGCATTAATATTGGTAAATGTTGTGTCATCGTCATCAAAAGGGACGTAACAAACTCGCAGTTGCTCTAACAGTACTTTCATACTTCGTTTGTTTTGTTTCGTTAATTGTTGTGCTTTAGGTAAAGCTGTACGCCGAAACAATGCAGCTAATGGCTGATGTCTTTGCGCCTGCATAGGAACGATTGCATCATAATCGTCGTTTATTCGACCGACCATTTTTTTGATAAAATCAGCATTCATATAAGGCATATCGCTAGCCACGACAAAAAACCATGCCACATCAGGGTAGGCTGTCATGATATGATGTAAAGCAAAGAGTGGTCCTTGATGTAGCTGTTTTTCGATGACCCATTGGACGTTTTCCTGCTCAAACTGATGTTGTAACTGCGCGTTTGTAGCAATAATAATAGGGGATAGCTGATTTTTTTGTAAAGCGATGAGACTATGCTTGTATAAAGGCTGCCCAGCAAACAGCTCGAACATTTTAGGTTTACCATATCGAGAGGATTGACCACCTGCTAATATAATACCAGCAATGTTCATAGGCGATTCAACTCACCAACAAAATGTTGAACAGTGGGTACTATAAGTTTCGTCATAGCTAGTGATACCGCATTTGTGGAACCAGGTAAAACATAGATGGCTGTTTGTTGAATAGTCCCAGCAGTGGCACGACTAAACATTGCCCTTGGGCCAATTTCGTCATAGCTAAGTGTTCGAAATAACTCACCAAATCCCATCATTTCCTTTTCGAAAAGAGGCAAAATGGTATCGTAAGTTTGGTCTCTTGGTGTAAAGCCTGTTCCGCCCGTTACGATAATGGTATTGATGGATGGATCACTGGACCACTGTTTCACATAACGAGCGATATCCCGTGGTTCATCCTTTGTGAGTTGGTAGTCCACTACTTCGAATGTTGCTTCTTGAAGTAAAGTTTGAATACGCTGTCCAGCGTGATCATTTGCCTTTGTGCGTGTGTCACTGACAGTTAAAAGAGCAACTTGAATGGGTTGCTGATGATGTGTGGGATGCACAGTAAAGACCTCCTTCAAAATTACTAAAAAACATTGCTTTTATTATAATGCTATAAATAAAAAGGTCAAACGAAATTCGTAGAAAGAAAGGCTCTATACGTATGCAAAATAGATATTCGAGACAACAATTATTTACCCCTATCGGACAATCTGGGCAAGTATCGATCCAACAAAAACATGCCCTTTTAATAGGTGTGGGTGCATTGGGTAGTGCTAGTGCAGAAGCGCTTGTGCGTGCTGGTATCGGCAAGTTAACACTGATTGATCGTGATTATGTAGAGTGGAGTAATTTACAAAGACAACAATTATATACAGAGCAAGATGCCCAAGAAAAAATGCCAAAAGTTATCGCAGCTAAAAAACGTCTGCAAGAAATTAACACAGAGGTTGAAATCAATGTTGCCATTATGGATGCATGTATAGAGACTTTGCTACCATTGCTAAAAGATGTAGATGTAATGGTTGATGCGACAGATAATTTTGATGTGCGCTTTCTAATGAATGACCTTGCACAAAAGTATCGAGTTCCTTGGGTGTACGGCTCTTGTGTCGGTAGTTATGGTGCGACGTATACAATTGTGCCAGGTAAAACACCTTGTTTGCATTGCTTATTAAAAGCAATACCCCAAACAGGGATGACTTGTGATACGGTAGGTATTATTAGCCCAACGGTCCAAATCGTTGCCGCATATCAAGTGGCTGAAGTGTTAAAATTGCTTGTTGGAGATGACAAAGCGCTACGAAAAAGCTACTTAACATTTGATGTTTGGCAAAATCAACACTTTGAAATCAATGTCGCTAAAATGAGACAGGCTGATTGTCCATCTTGTGGCAATGCGCCAACATATCCTTATTTATCCTATGAAAATCAAACGAAATTACAGATACTTTGTGGACGGGACGCTGTACAAATTCGACCACCAAAGCCCATTCACTACCAGTTTGAGCAGTTGGCACATCAGCTTCGTTCCTATGGTGAAATTCAGATGAATCCATATTTGCTTTCTTGCCAAGCGGACGATTACCGAATCGTTATTTTCCAAGATGGGCGAGTTGTGATTCATGGTATACAAGATATACAAAAAGCTAAAACGATTTACTATCGGTTATTAGGTTAAAGGAGTGTGCTAAATGCTAGAAAAAAGACAACCAATTCCTGTGGCAGAAGCTGTTCATCGTGTAATGGATTATGCCTTTCAAGCAAAAAATGAGCTCGTGCCATTAACACAAGCCCATGGTCGCTTTATAGCAGATGCAATTCGAGCTGATCAAGATGTACCGGCTTTTGATCGTTCACCGTATGATGGCTATGCTATTCGTTCCATTGATAGTCAAGGCGCTTGTTCACAGCAGCCAGTTCGATTTCAGGTCGTTGGGGAAATTGGCGCAGGCTATGTCTATGACAGTGTAGTGGAGAAAGGTCAAGCTGTTCGCATTATGACAGGGGCACCGATACCACAAGGCTGTGATGCGGTGGTTATGCTAGAAATAACCCATACTTTTGAAGAAAATCAACAAAAGTATATGTCGATTAAACGCTCTATTGAAGCGGGGACTAATATTTCCTATAAGGGGGAAGATGTACAGCAGGGTACAATCCTTATTGACAAAGGTCAATATATTAACCCCGGTGTGATGGCTTTACTCGCTACGTTTGGCTACGAGCAAGTAGCGGTTTATCGTAAAATGGTCATTGGTGTGATAGCCACGGGTAGCGAATTACTAGAGCCAGGTGAATGTTTACAGCCAGGCAAAATTCGAAATAGTAATGCCTATATGATGATGGCACAAATTGAACGTGCTGGCGCAGAAGTCAAATATTTTGGCAAGTTTAGCGATGATTTAGAGTTATGTATTAAAATCGTTGAAAAAGCATTACAGGAAGTAGATATTTTAATTACAACGGGGGGCGTTTCCGTAGGTGATTATGATTATTTACCAGCCATTTATCAGGCGATGGATGCAAAGGTATTATTTAATAAAGTAGCAATGCGTCCAGGCAGTGTAACAACTGTCGCTGCTTGCAATGATAAATTGTTATTCGGCCTTTCTGGTAATCCTTCAGCCTGCTATGTTGGTTTTGAACTATTTGTACGCCCAATTATACGCACTGCCTATTGTCATCCGCAACCTCACTTACGTAGAGAGCAAGCTAGATTAGGAGCGGATTTTACAAAGCCGAATCCCTTTACACGTTTTGTGCGCGCGACAGCTTATTATGAAACAGGGCAGCTAGTCGCTGTGCCATCTGGTTTTGATAAATCGAGTGCCGTTTCTTCGTTGGCGACAGCTAATGCTTTTATCGTTTTACCAGGTGGTTCAAGAGGTTATGAAAAAGGCATGTCCGTAGCAGTCTTATTGTTGGAAGATTTGCAAGGAAGTGAGTGGCCTTGGGACAAGCTCGAAAAATCTTACAGATAGTTGGCTATCAAAATAGTGGAAAGACAACATTGATGGAGCAATTAATTAAACAAGCTTCACTGGAAGGGCTACGAGTAGGATCGATCAAGCATCACGGACATGGTGGTGTGCCAATGATCGAAACGTCCAAAGATAGTAGTCGGCATGAGCAGGCAGGTGCGATTGTTACTGCTGTGGAAGGGGAGGGTACTTTACGTATGAGTATTCACCAAAATAGCTGGCAATTGGCTGAAATTCTAGCAATCTATGCTTCCTTTTCGATGGATGTCGTGCTGATTGAAGGATATAAACAGGAACATTATCCAAAAGTGGTACTACTCCGAACAGCACAGGATCAAGTGCTATTGCAGCAAGTAACCAATATTATTTGTGTCATTTATTGGCCGAGCTATCCTTTCAATCCGTCCTTAACAATCCCAGCGTATTCAATTTATGAAGAAAGAAAATATATAGAATTTTTGTTGAAAGAAATGAGGGACAGACCATGACGGTAGCGTTGTTTGAAATTATCGACCAACCGATTGATGTCGAGCAAGTAAGACAAAAAGTATTAAATCGAAATGCTGGTGCCGTTACACTATTTATCGGCACCGTACGCGAAATTACAAATGGTAAAAAAACATTGCATTTGGAATATCAAGCCTATCCCACGATGGCGATAAAAATGTTTGAACAGATTGCAAAGGAAATTCAAGAGCAGTGGCCAGAAGCGATAGTGGCTATTACCCATCGAGTAGGTCGCTTGAATATTTCAGACATTGCTGTTGTTATTGCTGTATCATCGCCACATCGTAAAGTGGCTTATATGGCAAATGAATATGCGATTGATCGCATCAAACAAATTGTTCCAATATGGAAAAAAGAGCATTGGGAGGACGGGACGGAATGGATTGGTGACCAATTAGAAAATATCCCCTATCCACAAGGAAAACCAGTTATTCAGGAGGAGGAAGGGAAAGCGTGATTAACATCTTATTATTTGCTCACTTACAGGAACTAGTTGGTGAATCACAACTCAAGGTAGAGCTGTCAGATGTCACGGTTGCTCAGTTAAAAGAGTGGTTGGAAAAGCACTATCCGCAGCTATCATTACAACAAATAATGACAGCAGTCAATGAGGAATTTGCAACCGATACGACAATTGTTAAATCGGGTGATACCATCGCCTTTATCCCACCTATTAGCGGGGGATGATGAAAGACTATGTGGTAAGTAGCGCTACGAGAGCATCAGCCGTAGTTAACAGCTATCAAAAAAGCTGGGACAAAACAAAAAAATTTAAGGAACAGAGGAAAGCGGTTTAAAAATTTTTGGTTAGAAGTTAAAACTAGTTGATGAGAGCGGTGAGAGGCGACTCCTGTTCCGAGTGGAAGGAGACCACCCGTAGCAGACATTAACGATAGAGCAAAAAAGTGTTAGATTGACTGCAATCAATCTAACACTTTTTCTCTTTTATACTTTTAGTAAATGGATACAAAGAAGCATTAGAAAGGAAATAGCGATCATGCACAAAACCCATGTCCAAGCAAGCGTCATGTTACCCGAATCAAGTGCCATATAAATCGCTAGCGGTGTTGTTTGTGTTTTTCCGGGAATATTCCCCGCAAACATCAGGGTCGCCCCAAACTCCCCTAATGCACGTGTAAAGCTTAAAATTCCACCAGATACAAGTGCCTTTAATGCGAGCGGAATAGATACACAAACAAAGACTTGCCATTCATTCGCCCCATCAACACGTGCTGCATTTTCAATATCTTTATCAACAGAGACAAAGCCTGTTTTAGCAGATTGATACATTAAAGGAAAGGCTACAATTGTAGAAGCGATAACGGCAGCCCACCATGTGAACATGATTGGTTGATCGAAAAGCCACATAATTAGATTTCCTAATACACTATTTTTTCCAAAAATAACGATGAGCAGAAAACCAACTACAGTAGGAGGTAATACTAAGGGTAAAAGCAACACCGTTTCTAACAAGAGTTTGCCTTTAAAATGGCGGGTTGCCATCCATTTACCCATTAAAATCCCAACTATAATAGCAGTAATTCCAGCAACAAAGGCAATTTCAATGGAAAGCCTAAGAGGAGACCAAAAATCGGTACCCATTTATTGAGCTCCTTTAAAGCCATACTTTTTGAAAACATTCATTGCCTCATCACTTTGTAAAAATTGATAAAAATCTTTTGCCTCTTGTCCATGCTTACTCGCTTTTAGGACGCCTACAGGATAAATAATCGGTGCATGGGTCGCATCATCGGCAGTCGCAACGACATCGACTTTATCGGAGACGAGGGCATCTGTTTTATACACGATGCCAGCATCTACATTTTCGCTTTCAGTATAAGTAAGTACTTGACGTACATCTTTTGTATACACTACTTTAGCTTCAAGTGAATCCCAAAGTTGCAAATGCTTTAATGTATCGACGCCATATTGCCCAGCAGGAACCGTTTCGGGTGTGCCGAGAGCAATTTTTCCTGCTTGATGTAAATCTTCAAAGGAATGGATTTGTTTTTCATTGTTTTTAGGAACGATTAATACTAACTCATTAGCTAAAAGATCTGTTCCTTGCTGTTGTTCAATCATTTCTTTTTCTACTAGGGCGTCGAATTTATCTTTCGCTGCTGAAAAGAATAAATCCACCGGTGCACCTTGTAAAATTTGTTGTTGCAATGCACCAGAGCCGCCAAAGTTATAGAGGATATTGACCGAATCGTGTTCTTTTTCATAAGTTGTTTTAAGTTCTTCTAAGGCATCCTGTAAACTAGCTGCCGCAGAAATCGTTAATTCAACAGGTTCGTTTGCAGTCCCTTCTTTTTCTTGGTTACCACAAGCTACTAGTAGACCCACTAGTAGAGCTAGTGCCGCAAATAAACGATAAAAGTTTTTCACTGATTTTACTCCTTTTATAACTCGTTATAACAAGACATAACTAATTATAATAAGTGCCAAGTAAAAAAGATAGTCGTGCCAGTCACCCAAACAATTCTGACAATTTAAAAACTCGTTCTGCATGTCAGAACGAGTTTTTAAATATGAAGTGATATGCTTACACCGCACCAAATAATTTTAAAATATTAATAATAATAATGCCTACGATGCCAAAGTCAGAATCACCAAATGTTGTTCCTTCGTAGCCGATATCCCCCATAAAGATAAGCAGGATAGCTGGGATAAAGCTAATGATTATCCCGTTAGCAAATGCACCTGCCATGGAGCCAATACGACCACCCGTTGCATTACCGAAAACACCTGCCGCAGCACCTGTAAAGAAATGTGGCACTAGGCCAGGAACAATAACTTTAAGCCCAATCAGTGGCAGGGCAAACATGGACAATAAGCCAGCTAAAAAACTAAAGAGGAAACCGATAATAACGGCATTAGGTGCGAATGGGAAAATTGTCGGGCAATCCAAAGCAGGTTTAGCGTTTGGTACGAGTTTATCAGCAATCCCTTTAAATGCAGGAATAATTTCTGCAATCAGCATGCGTACACCTGCAAGGATAATATAGACCCCCGCCGCAAAGGTAATCGCTTGGATAATCGCGAAAACAATGAAGTTCGATCCCCCGGATAATTGCGCTTCAATATAAGAACGACCTGCGAATAAAGCGACAACAATGAAAAATAGGCTCATTGTTAAGGAAATGGCAACGGATGTATCTCTTAAAAATCCAAGTGATTTAGGCACTGCTATTGCTTCAGTCGATTTGGCTTTGTTGCCAAATAGTTGACCAATTTTAGCAGATACATAGTAGCCAATGCTGCCAAAATGTCCAACTGCAAAGTCATTATTTCCTGTTATTTGACGCACTGTAGGTTGTAAAATGGCAGGGAAAATCACCATACATAAACCTAACAATATAGAACCGAAAATAATGAGAGGAGCGCCACTCATCCCCCCAACAGAGAGGGAAGCTGCGATTAAACACGCCATAAATAATGTATGATGACCAGTTAAAAAAATATATTTTAAAGGCGTAAATCGCGCTAGCAAAAGATTCATTACCATCCCGAATACCATAATCAAGGCTGTGGATGTGCCAAATGTCGTTTGTGCCGCAGCAACAATGGCTTCATTATTTGGGATAACCCCTTGTACCTGAAAGGCATGATCGAACATTTTGCTAAAGTGAGTTAAAGAACCAATTAAAACAGCTGCACCGGCACCTAAAATGACAAAGCCCATAATAGTTTTTAACGTCCCTGAAAGAACAGTTGAAGCAGATTTTTTTTGGATTAATAAGCCGACAAGAGCAAATAGGCCGACTAGTATTGCTGGTGTACCTAAAATGTCATTCATCATAACATCTAACATACCAACACCTCATCTTATCCAATTTTAAAAGCAACGTAAGCGTTACAACTGCACATCATATTGTCCATTACAATAGTGGGGCAAGCTTTCCTTTGATTTCTGGGATACTCATCATATTGACGACTCGCACAATTTTTCGCACACCATTATCTAGTTGGTCGACGATATCTCCTGCACCAATATAAATATCAGCCTTTTCAGAAGTTACAGATGTTAAATCAGTATGCGTTACCTCTGCTTCTTTGCTGAGTTCTAGCAATGCTTTTTTGATAGTCAGTTCCATCATGAAGCTACTGCCTAAGCCATTTCCACAAACGACTAAAATTTTCATTTATAATTGCTCCTTTGTTGCATATTGTTTTATTTTATCCATGACGCATTTTGCACGCTTACATCCGATAATGTTATCGATTTGGCTAGGTTCTTGTAAGACTTGTGTTAAATCTACTAATGCCTGTAAATGTGTTGTATGATCTGTCGCTGCTAAAATAATGATTACATACACAGGTTTATCGGGTCCGAAATATACAGGTTTTTGTAAAACTAATAAACTCATCGATAATTCGTTTACGCCATCGGATGGCCGCGCATGTGGAATTGCTACTTTAGGTGTAAGTACAACATAGGGACCGTGTTGTTCGATGGAATCGATCATGGCTTGGATATAGCGCTTTTCTATTTTGTTTTGCTGTAAGAGTGGTGATGCAGCAATGCGTATAGCATCCTGCCAGTTGGCTACTTCGTTTGTGATTTGGATAGTCTCACTATGAAGCAATTCGGTAAGCAACTTGTCATTCCTCCTTTCGTTAGAGCACAACATGTCTTCTATCCATGTTATGAATGCTTGCTATGTAATGATGTCAGATTACTGAATTTTTTTAGTAAATATGTTGAAAAAGGGAGTAAGTGATTATTGGGATGGATTGGAAGTCATTTTGTGCAGATAGATGAGGCAGAGCTCACAGTTGGTTGAAGCTGTGAGACTCATAGGTTGTAGCGGATTATGTTTTGATTTTTTGTGCTAAATCGTAAATCGCTTTTTTGACAAATACATCAATTTGATTGTCTAGTCTAGATTGCGGGTAAACTAGTTGGATTTTCCGCTTTAGCGTAATATCATTTAAATCTTTTTTGATTAATAAGCCAGATTGCAGTTCGTCCTCAATAAGGGAAACGGAAAGAAAAGCAATGGTTTTACCAAACGTCAGCATTTTTTTTATCGTACTTACAGAATCGAGTTCAATGGTATTAAATGCTGGTTGGAAAGGGTCTAACCATTTTTCGATAAAATGATTGGTTGAACTAGAGGAAGTATGTAATAATACTTTGTTTTTAAGGACATCGGATTGCGAGATGTCCTTTTTTGCTGCCAGCTCGTGACGAGGGCTTAGAGCTAAAACGAGCGAATCTTCACCAATTGTTTCATAGATTAATGCTTTGTTTTCTTGCTTTGTTTCCATGATTAAACCAAAATCTAGTTCTTGCAGGGCTACCATTTTTTCAATTTCAGGTGCTGTTTTTACCTCTAAGGATATGCGGATGTCAGGATATGCAGTGGAAATTTGATTAATAATTTCAGGCATATAAATATGCGCAGGTAGGGCACTTGCACCTAATCGAATGGAGCCAATATTGCCTGCTAATAGATTTTCAATGAAACGATTCATATCGTTTTGTAGTTGGACGATTTGTCTTGCGTAGTGATAGAGCCCCTCTCCAGCTTCTGTTAAACGATAGCCACCCGCATTTGTGCGAAACAAACGTACCCCGTACTCTTCTTCAATCGAGCGAATATGAAAGGATACCGTAGGCGGCGTAATACCTAGCTCTTTAGCGACAGGAGCTAATTTTTTAAAATCGACGAGTAAACAAAATGCCTGTAATTTCAGATGATTCATTTTAGCCTCCTAAAGGAAATTCGAAAAAGTATTGCATTTCCTTAAGTTTATTAGATTTTTTTTAACGACATATTAATAGTAGGTTAATATTTTCTAAATATCTGGAAACTATAGTAGAGATAGACGAGGAGGATACCATGAAAATCTCAATAACGAACTTAGAGAAAAAATATGGACAGGCACAAGCGTTATGGCCTATTAATGTGGAATTAGACAGTAAGTTCATTACAATTTTAGGACAATCGGGCTGTGGTAAAACGACATTATTGAAAATACTAGCTGGTCTTGAAAAGCCAACAAATGGTGAAATTGCATTCGATGACACAATCATTTATTCGTCTAAGCTTCGCAAAAATGTTAAACCAAATAAACGAAATATTGCCATGGTCTTTCAAGATTTCGCATTATGGCCTCATATGACCATTTTCCAAAACATCGCATTTGGCTTAAAAGGAATGATGCCAAAAGAAGAAATACCAGAGCGAGTAGCATATGTGATGCGGTTAGTGAAGATGGAAGGATATGAAAATCGTAAGCCGGGACAATTATCGGGAGGCCAGCAACAACGAGTTGCATTGGCAAGGGCATTGGCAACGAATCCAAAGTTAATTTTATTTGATGAACCATTATCAGCGTTAGATGCCGTACTTAGAGAAAAAATGCAGGATGAAATTATGCATATTATTCATGAACTGGATTGCCAAGCTATTTTTGTAACACATGATCAAACAGAAGCTATGACGATGTCGGATCAAATAATTGTGATGGAATCAGGTAAAATTGCGCAGGTTGGATCACCTGAGGAAATTTATCATACGCCGGCGACACCTTATGTAGCGGATTTTATAGGGAAGGTCAATTGGTTCGGTAAAGGGAATCGAATTGTACGTCCAGAGGGAGTATCGAGACAACACTATCCTGGAAGCATTGCGAAACAGGCAATGATTGTGAAAAGTACTTTTGTTGGTGATCGCTATTTAGTTCATGCGCAAGTTGAAGGGAAGCAATGGAGCTTTTATGAAGCTGTACCGCTTGAACACGGACAGCAACTGGAAGTTTTTGTGGATACTAAACAAATCTATCAATTGGAGGGTTTACAGTGAAAAAACGTTTCAAATTATTAGCAACAGCGAGCTTTCTTGTGGCATTAACATTAGCAGGGTGCAACGCTACTAAGTCGACTGACAGTGTGAAGAATGATGCAGCCAGTGCAAAGCCAAATGAAGTGCAAACACTAACCGTCTATTCTGCTGGTCCTGATGGCTTGGCAGCAAATATTCAACAAGCTTTTGAAGAAAAAACGGGCATGAAAGTAGAGATGTTCCAAGGAACAACAGGTAAAATTTTATCTCGTTTAGAAGCAGAGAAAAACAATCCTGTCGCAGATGTCGTTGTGTTAGCTTCTATTGCATCAATGGATGGATTAAAGGAAGCCAACCAATTACAAAGTTACAAAGAAGCTGAAAATGCTAGTAAAATGAACCCCGATTGGTCAGATGCAGAAGGCTATTACTATGGCTATAGCGCATCGGCATTAGGCATTGCCTACAATACGAAAAATACGAAAGACATTCCAAGTGAATGGACAGATTTAGCTAAAGCACAGTGGCAAGGTAAAATAAATATTCCTGATCCAAGTTTGTCTGGATCTGCTGTTGATTTTATTTACGGTTATACAGAAGCGGAAAAATCGGCATGGGATACAATCCAAGCATGGAAAAACAATGGACTACAAGTGAATGGAGCCAATAAGGAAGCATTGGATGCTGTTATTACAGGTGATAAAAATGCAACGATTTCAGGTGTTGACTATATGGCGTATAAAGCGAAAGCGAGTGGGGAGCCAGTAGAAATTGTTTATCCGAAGAGCGGAACGGTTGTTAGTCCACGAGCAGTAGGCATTATGAAAGATGCTAAAAATGTGGAAGGTGCGCAAGCATATGTTAATTTCTTGCTTTCAGATGAAGGACAAAAACTAGTGACAGAGGCGTATCTACTACCTGGCAATCATGATATAGCTGTAAAAGATCGCGCAGCATTGGATGAAATCCCACAGTTAAATGTGAGCTGGAAAGGTTCAGAAGCAAAGCAACTTGATATTTTAACGAAGTTCAACGATATTTTTCGTTAAGTTGTAAGCTGAGGGTATTATTTGCCATCATCCTGTCTGAGAAAAAATTCGCTATTGGTCAGTCACAACTATCTAATACTGACTATTGCGAATTTTTTAAAAAAGTAGTTTTGTGAAAGGAATGATGCAACATGATAATGGAAAGCAGACGAAGTTTTGGCTTGTTATTGACGATTGTCGCAACGTTTGCGATCGCACCATTAATAGCCATTGTGTATTATACATTTGTCCATGATGGAATATTTGATGTTTCACAATTTAGTAGAATGTTTGCTAATGAAAGATTATGGCAGACATTGGGCAACTCTTTATTATTAGGTGTATTGGTTATTTTAGGTACGACGATATTAGCATTGCCTATGGCATTCATTCGCACGAAAACAACTTTACAAAAATATGATTGGCTCGATATTGTCCTAACGATTCCTTTTATGACACCCCCTTATATTGGTTCCATGGGATGGATATTATTTATGCAAAATAATGGATTTTTACAGCAACTAGTGCCTGGCACAGCTTGGTTGTCTGATGCCTTTTTTTCTTTATTTGGCATGGTCATGGTTATGAGTCTACATCTTTTTCCTTTTTTATATTTAATGCTGAAAAATACGTTGCTTAGAATAAATGGTTCCTTTTTGGATGCTGCACTTATTTTTGGACGTAGTTCTTTGCGCAACTGGCTACAAGTAATACTGCCGTTACTTATTTCTAGTTATGTTCTTGGGATATTGTTAATTTTCATTAAAACGCTAGCGGAATTCGGGACGCCTGCTACGTTTGGAAGCCGTATCGGTTTTCAAGTTTTTACGACAGAAATTCACGCTTATCTTTCAAGGTGGCCAGTAGATATTCGAATGGCTACATCGCTTTCTGTTTTCTTGCTTTCCGTATGTCTTATTATCTGGTATTTTCAAAATCTTATCGGACGAAAGTTTACATATAGCGTACTTTCAGGAAAAACGCCCGCTGCACGTGAAATAAAAGATAAATGGTTTATCCAATTGGGATCATGGTTTTATGTAGGTTTTGTATTATTGTTTGCAATCGGTATTCCTTACTTTTCAATAATTGTAACCTCGCTACAAAAAGTAAGGGGAGACGGTTTACGTGCAGGCAATTTCACATTAGCGTCTTATCAGGCTGTCTTTACTAGTGGTAGCGCTGGCTTAACGGCATTTATAAATAGCGTTGTTTTTTCAATATTTACAGCAGTTATTACAGCGATAATTGGTTTATTTATTGCCCTTTACATTAAAAAGGGAGAAACGAAAAAGCAACAACTATTAGATTTCTTTAGTCTAATGCCGAATATTATTCCTGGTATCGTCTTTGTTGTCGGCTTAATTATGTTTTGGAATGCCCCTTGGTTACCAGCAACCATTTACAATACAAAGGCGATGGTCGTTGTGACTTATTGTGTGCTGTTCTTACCGTACGCTGTGCAATATACAAAATCCTCACTATCACAGTTAGATCAATCTATTTTTCAATCAGCTGCGATTTTTGGACGCAATAGTTGGGACGTGTATCGAGCTATCATCATCCCCCTGCTAATGCAAGGAATACTTGCTGGTATGATGATGACATTTATTATTTCAATGCGCGAACTAGTCGCGGGTCTGCTTATTTTGCCTCCTTCAGTTGAGACAGGCGCAACGTTTATTTACAGCCAATTTGAACAAGGCAATGTTGGGATAGGAATGGCTGTTGCAGTTATTACAGTCGCGATGACCGTTGTTTTTATGTTCCTATTAAATTGGCTTCAAAGATGGGGAGGACATGTGCGTGCTTAATGTAGAGATTTTAGGAGGGGTTGGAGAGTACGGACGTAATTGCTTTTATCTCAAAAAGGATGGACGAGCGATATTACTTGATTGTGGTGTCATGAATAATCGGGAAAAAACGATGCCAACCTTAACTCCCGCTCATGTGGCAAAACTTGATGCTGTGTTTATTTCTCATTCGCATATTGATCATGTCGGCGCGCTTCCTTTACTGGAACAGTGGGGTTACAATGGTCAACTAATTATGAGTGAGATGACAGCAAAACAATTAAAACACGCTTATCCAAACATTCAAACCTTTTCACCAGAATCGATTGGTTATTGGTTACATATTAACCAGCATCTTTCTTTTCAATGGGGCTTTAGTGGGCATCTAATAGGAAGTGTTTGGTACAGCATTCGATTTTTGGGGGAGGTGATATTTTTTTCGGGAGACTATGTTTTAGATTCCTATCTATTAAAGGCGAATCTTCCGTATGAGGATTGTGGGAAGTATAACGTCGCGTTTATCGATAGTGGGCATGTTGAAAAGACCATTAAGAATGAAGAAGTATTGCAACAAATAGTGAAGTTTATTTGTACGAACGATAGTAGACCGATTATTTTCCCTTCTTCCTTTTCAGGCAAAACGGCTGATATTGCGATTTATCTTTTTGCGCATAGTACAAGAAAAGTGTGTATTGATCATCAGTTTTTTCCCTTGTTTGAAGATTACTATGACGCACCTGAAAATGTGGTACCTACTCCGATTTTGCCGTTGTTCAGAAGGGAATGCTTACAAGAGACGACTGTTGAGGAAAATGCTATTTATTTTGTTCCAGAGCGAGATGAAGCAACCATATCGCAACTACTCAAAAATTGTCCATCAGCAATTGTTATCTTTACAGGATATTTTAATAAAGCTTGTTATATTCAACCATTAGCACCCCATCAAGTAAAACAGTTTTTTTACAAAACACATCCGGATTATGAGGATATCATTGCCTTGTCCAAGCACATAAATGCTGAGAAAACCATTTATTTTCACAGCCATTTTACAAATGAAGAAACGACACTTTTAACTTTAATCGGAAAAGAGGCGGATATAGGATGAATCATTTTAAAAGAGTTGCACTGAAATTGGTCGTAATGGCCATGGTACTGGGGACGCTTGGCCTATTGAATACAGTACAAGCGAAAGCGGCAATGGTGCCTAGTCATGAGATTAAATATAATTTGCGAACGGATCTTTTTAATGAATCAGTCATTTTAAGACTTTTTGCAGCAACGAAAAAAGATGAGGTAAAGATTTACTATTTCGATACAAATAATCAAGAATTTTTAAATGCAGACTATAACAACCGTTTACGTGTCTATAAAGATAGCACGAAAATCGATATTACGTATAAAAAGAGATTTCTGAATACACCGCTTGACGAAGCACTAGCAATCACCAAAAGCCAAGGCTTTACAGGGGATGAATCTAACTATAAGTTTGAAATGGATATTAAAGGGGGAAATCGTACATTTACAATTAGTCGCAAAGAATCGTTAAAGGCAACGACTAAAGTTTCTTTCGATGCTGTGGATGTGAATGCTGCGAAAAAAATGATTTTAGATCATGTTCCAAAGAAAATTTTAAATTGGGATTCGGCAACATGGTATAACAACACGTTATCGCAAGCCATCGTGTATGGGCCTGCCAATGCAACAACCTATAAAGGAAGTTATGCAGGCTATGAGGCTGATATCGAGGTTTGGCATTATCAAGGGGATGTTATGATAGAACTATCTACTAAAGAAGACGACGCCACAAAAGCTGCAGTAATTGAGCAAGTATGGCATAATCAGCTAGTAGCAGCTGGATATCTTAGTGCGGATCAGCGAGGAAAAACAGCCTTTGTAATGGAGCAAAAATAATACCCGCGAAGCGAGAGGTTTTACCCGCGGAATAAAACGAAATACCCGCGAAATGAGAGGTTTTACCCGCGGAACAAAGTGAAATACCCGCGAAGAAAGAGGTTTTACCCGCGGAACAAGGTGAAATACCCGCGA
>NZ_PYWM01000032.1 GCF_003049665.1 Lysinibacillus mangiferihumi
CTGTTAGTTCTTCTTGTATTTTTTCTTGCTCTAATCCTACTGATAAGTACCAATACTTATTGTCATAACTAATTCTAGGATTTCTATATTTAACACCACTAGGCAGTTGCTCATTCGTTTTTATCCAGCCAATTTTTTCAATAAGCACCATCTTTCCATCTTTGACTTTTAACTTTACATTGTCATTATAGAAAGACTTCTTGCTCTTTTTTCTGCTTTTAAAGACGGGTTTATTTGCTAGTCCTTTGAAAAATTTTGTGTAAGCATCACAGGCATCTTTAACCGCCTGTTTGGCTACATTGTTCGATACTTCATTCAGCCAATTCAGCTCTGTTTTCTTTAGTTGAGTCAATTCTTTCCTAAGAACTGCATCAGCTATAAATTTACCGCCATTTTTATGATTTTCTTCCTGTTTTGCCAATGTCCAATTGTAAATAAATCTCGCTGTTCCTACTGATTGCCACAACTTTTGTTCTTGTGATTCACTTGGGTACAATCTAACTTTCTTTGCCAGTATCATCCTCAAGTAGCTCCCTTTTGAACTGTTTTGCCTATGTTATATGCAAATTTCTCTATTACGTAGTACTTCAAAAGTAATCACCTCAATAAGATTACACTGTAATAACTATAAAAAATAACGATAGTTTTATACATTTGAATAAATTTATTTCAACTGAGTCATCCCTCCAAGCAGTAGTGTAGCACAAATTATAATTTTTAGTAAATTCAGTTGTTTTTATTAAGTGAGTATAATAAAATAACTAACATAAAGAAAAAAACAAACTATTCGGAGGTATTTACTATGGGTTTATTTTTAGTAGAATCAACAGTAAGTGAAGTATCAAACAAAGAGCAATTTGCAGCACTAGTAGAGCGTGTAGGGCAAGCACAAGCTGTAACTGTAATTGAAGTACAAGTGGCGAAGGATTTTAGCCGTGCATACTTTATCTTGGAAGCGAATGAAGAAGTGCAAGCCACAAGCGCACTAACTGCGCAAAACATTCAAACAGATTTAGTAAAAGAAGTTCGTCTAGTTGGAAAAGAGCTTGATGAGGTTAAAACAAATCAAGAAGTCGTGAACTATTTAGTTGAATGGGAAATACCTGCAGAAATCACAATGGATCAATATTTAGCACGTAAAAAGAAAAATTCAGTGCATTATGAAGAAGTACCAGAAGTACATTTTTCTCGCACATATGTATGCGAAGATATGACGAAATGCTTGTGCTTCTATGATGCACCGGATGAAGCCGCTGTAAAACGTGCCCGTGAGGCAGTGCAAACACCAATCACATCGTTAACTGAATTAGCTGATAAGTAGAGGATAGGAGTGGAAACCATGGCAGTAGATGAAGTAGTCTTACAAGCGTTGATTGAAGAAAAATTAAAACCGTTTGTAAAAAAAATTGATGAGGAAGCTTATTATGCGGAGGATTTTTTATTGGCACTCGGCAAGGCAGGATTTTTTGCTTCAACACAAAAGGACGAGCAAACAGTACTACTAGATGAGCTAACGATTGTACAAGAGACGGCGAAAGTTTGTATGACAACTGCATTTTGCCTATGGTGCCACCTTGCAGCTTTAACTTATTTACGTAAAACGGACAATGAACTATTACGAGCAAAGATTTTACCATTACTTGAACGTGGAGAAGTGCTTGGTGCAACGGGTCTATCGAATCCGATGAAGTATTATGCTGGTCTAGAAAAACTACATTTAACAGCACAACGCATCGATGGAGGCTATGTTATAAATGGTGTTTTACCCGCTGTTTCAAACTTAGGAGCCAATCATTGGTTTGGTGCAATTGCTTATAACGGTGAGCAAGAAGTGATGATTTTTGTAAATACGGATCATGAGCGTATTACACTAAAGGAAAAAAATCACTTCTTAGGCGTAAATGGTAGTGCTACGTATACGTGTAAGTTTGATAACGTCTTTGTTGGGGATGACTACGTAGTGGCACAGGAAGCAAGCACATTCGTGGATAGTATTCGCCCAACATTTGTACTGTATCAAATTCCGCTTGGCTTTGGAGTAGTAGCGGCTGCGATTGAAGGCATAGAAAAGGTCAAGGCCAAGCAAAATGGCTGCAATGAATATTTGCAGGTGCAAGCCGATGAGCTAAAAGAGAAACTACAACATTTACAAGCATTATTGCAAGCATTAATACAATCGGGCGACATTACTTTACAAGCAATTTGTCAGATTCGCTTGCAAGGCGTATATCAAACATTAGCAGCAGTTCAAGCTAACATGCTACATAATGGTTCTGCGGGCTATATTGCTGGAAGTACACCATCACGCAAGCTGCGCGAGGCATATTTCTTAGCGAATTTAACGCCAACCGTTAGACAGCTTGAAAAGATGACGCAGATAGCAAAGGTAGCGAAATAGACATTTATCAACCTTGACTAGCATTATAGCTAGCCAAGGTTTTTCTTTGCGCTTAGTGCATTGCATCTATCATCATTTTCGAAGCATGTTTATGTCAGAAAAACATACAGTGAATATAGAGCGTAATTAGTAATAGTAGGAAAGGGGATTGCGTGGATAAGTCCAATTCAAATCAAAATAAGGATTTAAACGAAAATGTGAAGGATCAACAACTAGATGCATTTCGTGTCAATAATGATGGAACGAAGATGACGACTAATCAGGGATTAAAAGTATCCAATGATGAAGACTCGTTAAAAGCCGGTGTGCGTGGGCCGACCATTATGGAGGATTTTCATTTTCGGGAAAAAATGACGCATTTTGACCACGAGCGGATTCCTGAAAGAGTCGTGCATGCGAGAGGCTTTGCAGCACATGGAGAGTTTGAGCTATATGAGTCGATGAAAGAGTATACGAGAGCAAAATTTTTACAAGAGCCTGGAAAAAAGATACCCGTATTTGTGCGCTTTTCAACAGTAGTAGGGAGTTTAGGCTCAATGGATACTGCGCGTGATGTGCGAGGATTTGCAACGAAATTTTATACTGAGGAAGGCAATTATGATTTAGTCGGCAATAATATTCCTGTGTTTTTTATTCAGGATGCGATTAAGTTTCCTGATTTAATTCATGCCGTAAAACCTGAACCTCATAATGATATGCCTCAAGCAGCATCTGCTCATGATACGTTTTGGGATTTTGTCGCTAATAATCGAGAAATTGCCCATATGATTATGTGGGTTATGTCTGATCGAGCAATTCCTAGAAGTTTTCGGATGATGGAAGGCTTTGGTGTGCATACGTTCCGTTTTGTAAATGATAAAGGTCGGTCAAGATTTGTAAAATTTCATTGGAAACCTGTATTAGGTGTACATTCACTTGTTTGGGACGAAGCACAAATTATTGGTGGCAAAGATTCCGATTTTCAACGACGAGATTTATGGGAATCAATTGAAATTGGAGATTATCCAGAGTACGAGCTTGGCGTCCAGATGATTGAACCGGAGGAAGAGTTTAGATTCGATTTCGATATTTTGGATGCAACGAAATTATGGCCAGAAGAGCTAGTACCTGTAAAAAGAATTGGCAAAATGACTTTAAACCGCAATGTGGACAATGTTTTTGCGGAAACAGAGCAAGTAGCTTTTCACCCAGGAAATGTAGTACCAGGAATTGATTTTACGAATGACCCACTGCTACAAGGGCGTTTGTTTTCATATATTGATACACAGCTTCTTCGTTTAGGTGGACCGAACTTTGCTGAGATTCCGATTAATAGACCCGTTTGCCCGATTCACAATAATCAACGCAATGGCTTCAGTCGCCAGACGATTAATATGGGCAAGGTTAGTTATCATAAAAATTCGCTCGCAGGCAATACGCCTTCAACCTCTACAGCAAAAGAAGGAGGATTTGTGCATTATGAACAAAAGGTTGAAGGACGAATTACAAGAGCGCGTAGTAAATCCTTCGACGATCATTTCTCACAAGCTCGACTATTTTGGAATAGCATGTCGCCTCCTGAAAAACAGCATATCATCGATGCATTTAGCTTCGAGGTAGGCAAGGTCAAAAGTAAATCGGTGCGGCAGCAAGTTGTGGATATGTTTGTCCATGTTGATAAAGCGATGGCTATAACGATTGCGGATAATGTTGGCGTCAATCGACCAACAGGTGAGCAATCCAAGGTTACGGCATCATCGCCTGCCTTGAGTCAGGCAAATACAGTAAAACTGCCTCAAACGCTTAAAGTCGGTGTATTGATTGGTGATGGCTTTGATGCCAATGAGGTTGGGGAAGTGCTGAAATATTTAACAAGGCAAGGGGTTCG
The DNA here is from genome assembly GCF_003049665.1 of Lysinibacillus mangiferihumi. Classification (GTDB taxonomy): domain Bacteria; phylum Bacillota; class Bacilli; order Bacillales_A; family Planococcaceae; genus Lysinibacillus; species Lysinibacillus mangiferihumi. The sequence goes on from NZ_PYWM01000032.1 coordinate 4,266, forward strand.
TTATAGCATAATATCGGATAGACTCGGTGTCGTAACTGCAAATAATGGTGTGCAGTTAATGGCAAGTGAAACGTTTATTACGACAGATGCAGTACTTTTTGACTCCCTGTATGTTGTGGGTGTTCGAGCAGATAATCAGGCAAAGTTTAACACCTATATCGTCAATTATATTAATGAGGCATACCGACATTACAAACCAATTGGGATTGCTGCAACAGGCACGACATTTTTTAATATGTCGAATGCAAACGTTGGACCAGGTATTGTTTTAGCAACTGGAAATGCAGGGTTTGCTAAAAAATTTGTCGATGCTATTGCCCAGCAACGTTTTTGGCAACGTAATATTTATTGATTTGAAGTCATTTTAGGGAACCCACTGCTCGTAACGAGCCACAACTGCATAGCAAAAAAGTGTTAGATTGATTGAGGTCAATCTAACACTTTTTCTCTTTTGTCCTAGTCTCTTTCAGTCTTTCATTATATCGTATATACTTGTATGGACTATATTTTGAGAGAGGGACCAATATTATGAAGTACATAAGGGAAATAATAATATTATTTGTTGTACTTGTCTGCTTCTTCATAGCTACATCAGATGAGGCTTTTGCAGCAAAGGCGACAAAATTTTACGAATCTAGTAATGCTAAAGGTGTTACGGTCATTAACTATCATTCGTTTGGGGATTATAAGGAAATAGCAAATATTAATATTACAGAAAAGCTCTTTCGTGAGCAACTGAAGATGCTAAAGGATAACGGCTATACAACAATTACGGAGGATCAGCTTATCGCTTATTTACAAGGCCACGGTCGTATCCCAGAGAAATCTGTATTTTTAACAATAGATGATGGCTATGAAAGCGTTTATAAGATAGCGTATCCTATTTTAAAAGAAATGGGTATGCAAGCAACATTATTTGTTATTGCCAATGACGTAGAAATAGGCTTCAGAAAAAATGTACCAATGGCGAATTGGCAGCAAATTAAGGAAATGTCCGACTCTGGCATAATTCATATCGGCAACCATACATATGACTTACATTGGCGTGGTAAAAATGACACAGCAAAACATGAGGCCATGATACTTAATCAAAAGAAAAATGGAGAGCCCCTTACAAATGAGGAGCGTCGACGATACATTCAAGAGGACGTTACAAAGGCGCATCAATTAATCGAAAAATATACAGGGAAAGCACCAAAATCCTTTGCTTATCCATATGGTGTGTATGATCAAATTGCAGAGCAAGCTGTGAAAGAAGCGGGTTATACAATCGATTATTCTACACAAGGTGGTTATAATCTATTTGGTCAAGGAACTGTCCATATTAAGCGAATCGACTCTAGCAATCGTGTATCGGCAAATGAGTTAAAAAAGATTTTACAAAAATATTTATCACAGGCAGAACAACAATATTATCAACGAGATATTCAAGTAGAGGCAAAAGTTGCATCAAATAAAGTTATGCTAAAAGCTTGGTTGAAAAGTGATATGAATAAAGGCAAGCTCCATGCTAAAGAAGCGCGTTTTGAGCTTTATAAAATGGTAAATGGAGAACGTCAACTTCAGCGTAACTTTGGCAGTTACAGAGTGGCAGCAAGCACGAATGCACGAGCAATGTCAACAGAAGAAAATATTTCAAATTACGAAGCTGGTGGTTATTCTGTTAAAACAATTCTTATAAAGCAAGACGGAAGTAAAGAAGTTTTCTGGATTAATTTTAATAAATAGAATCGCGGGTAAATTACAGTATTTCGCGGGTAAACCGTCTTGTATCGCGGGTAAAGTACAGTATTTCGCGGGTAAATCGTCTTGAATCGCGGGTATTGCACAGTATTTCGCGGGTAAACCGTCTTGCACTCCAGATATTCATCTCGTTCCGATATTTTTGTATTTATATGTAATTGAATTAAAATTTTGTAAATGTTAAGGTGGTAAATGAGGTGAAAAAAGTGAAACAATTTGATATTGCAATTATTGGTGCAGGTCCAGGGGGATACGTTGCAGCCATCCATGCAGCTAAAAGTGGCATGAAAGTAGCTTTAATAGAGCGTGATAAAGTGGGAGGAGCTTGCTATAATGTTGGCTGTATTCCTTCGAAAATTATGTTAGAACATAGTAAGCTCGTGCAGGAGATACAACGAGGCAATGATTGGGGCATCGAAACGCCAGCTTTGAATGTGAATTTCCCACGATTAATGCAGCGTAAAAATGCTGTTATCCAAGAGCTTTTAGAAAATATTGAACACTTTATTGTAAGCAATCACATTACATTTTATCGTGGTGAGGCGACGGTTGCTGCCGATTTAACGGTAACGGTTAATCAAGAGACCTTTTTAGCAAAGGACATTATTTTAGCAACTGGTAGTAAGCCATTTGTGCCACCATTTAAAGGGTTAGAAAGCGCAACTTATTATACAACGGATACTTTTTTCGATATAGAAGAACTTCCACAACAGCTAACGATTATCGGTGGTGGTGTTATTGCAGTGGAAATGGCATTTAGCTTGGCACCACTCGGGACGAAAGTAAGAATGTTGAATCATAGTGAAGATATTTTACAGACAGAAGAACCTGATGCTCGACCAATAATTCGAGAAAAGATGAAAAAACTCGGTATTGAACTTATTACCGATTTCCAATTTGAGCATTTTAATGGAAAAGAAATTCATACATCTAAAGGCATTTATACATACGAGCACTTATTATTTGCCACAGGGCGTCGCCCAAATACGGAAATTGCCCAGCAGCTTGGACTTGATTTTGATGGTCGATTAATTGCTGTAAATAAACATTATGAAACGAGTCAACCACATATTTATGCCATAGGTGACTTAGTTGGAGGTTACCAGCTAGCTCATGCTGCTAGTGCAGAGGGTATCTATGTTGTAGACCATATTTTAGGGGTAAAACGCACGTTGATTGACCAAGCACTAATTCCTCGTTGCGTCTATACACATCCTGAAATTGCGACATTCGGCTTGCTAGAAGATCAAGTTGAACAAGCGTATACAGTGACAAAACTGCCGATTAACACTAACTCAAAAGCGTTGATGGAGGGCAATGAAGAAGGTTTTGTTAAGCTTATTGCAACGAAAGAGGATGGACATATTTTAGGAGCGTGTGTGGTAGCTGATGGTGCGACTGAAATGCTCAACGCCATTTTAGCAACGAAAAATGCTGGAGGTACAGTAAAAGTATTGGCAGACATGATATTTCCTCATCCAACAGTATCGGAGCATATTGGTGATGCCGCAAAAGCTGTATTTGGCAAAGCGATACATCAATAACATAATAAAGAGTTGCCACATGTTATTGTGCAACTCTTTATTATTTTTTAAATTCCGATAAAGTTTATTGACTTTATAAAATATTGTGTTAAATTAAATTTATAAGATTACTTGGTATTGAATTATGCTGACTAGATATCTAGAGGCTTCTATTTACACAACAATTTTCCTGTTGACTGTAAATAGAAGCCTCTTTGTTTTAGTGCAACGTCCATTGCGGAGCTTTGATTTAATTGATTACAAACACGGTAAAGGGAGTGTCCTATATGACAAATGTAGTGATTATAAATGGTAGCAATACAAGGAATTCACGTGTAACGGCTATTCAAGAAAAGGTTGAACGTTTTTTTACCGCGCACAGTGTAGCACTACACACAAATTATGTACATGAGCTGCCTGCGGATGCGTTAATAACAGCAAACTACGCAAACGATGTTATTATAGCAGAAAATAAAAAGGTCGAGGAGGCGGATATTGTAGTCATTTTAACACCGATTTATAAAGCATCTTACACAGGCATTTTAAAAACCTATTTAGATTTATTGCCACAAAAAGCATTGGTTGGGAAAACAGTTTTACCAATAGCAGTGGGTGGCTCAATTGGCCATTTACTAGCGTTAGAATATGCTCTTAAGCCTATATTGGCAGTATTAGGTGCCATAAATATTGCCCATTCCGTATATATTATCGACAAACAAATTATTCGTCTAGAGAATGGGAACTTTGCCATTGAGGATGATGCAAATAATCGACTAGAAGCTGAACTTAATAAATTACAAAACATTGTAGCGATTAATTAACGATAAAAAAGTGTTAGATTGACTGCAGTCAATCTAACACGTTTTGCTATGCCGTTGTTGCCTGCATCTTACATTGTGTGCGGTTCCCACAGGAATCACCGCTTCTTCTGAGTAGGTTTACGTTCGGCGTCCTTTTTCATTTAGCTGTTATTAATTTATTTCTGGTTCTTCCAGTAACGAGTCTTTATCCGCCGGTGTTGTAGAAAGAAATAAGAAAGCCTCATCTTGTAATAACAATAATTTCTCTTCACATATACCGTGCGATAATGCTCCTGAAAAAATGGATTCCCACCAAGTTCCTGTTGTCGTTGTCATTTATCTACGCCCCCGTTTCGATGTTTAATATGTAATTGTATATTTCCCGAGATTCTCAAAATAAAACATGGCATCCTTAGTTACTATTTCTGTTTTTTTACAGCACCACCTATTTCAGAAAGAGGATTTTTGACCTTAAATGTTGTATCGTATAGTCAAAGATAGTTTGTTTCAAAAAAGACAGAACTATGTATCGCATTTTAAAAAAAGGGGTGTTTTTTTATGAATTTTACGCCACAAGATGTTGAAAATATGATTACAGAGCAGCGCCAGTTTTATTTTTCTCGCGCTACAAAAGATGTAAAGTTTCGCAAACAACAATTATTGAAACTAAAAAAATCTATTTTAAAGTATGAAAAAGAAATTTTGAATGCGTTGTATTTAGACTTAAGAAAAAGCGAGTTTGAGGCATATGCAACAGAAATAGGTATTGTCCTTGAAAGTATTTCTTATATGGTGAAAAATCTGGAAGAATGGATGAAGCCTGAAACAGTTAAAACACCGATTCAACTTCAAATGGGAAAAAGTTTTATTGTTCGAGAGCCCTATGGCGTCACATTAATTATCGGGCCTTTTAATTATCCATTTCAGCTAGTTATAGAGCCTCTCATTGGCGCAATTATTGGCGGCAATACGGCTATTGTAAAACCATCGGAAACGTCTGTGCATACCGCCAATATTGTGAAGAAAATAATTGAAGAAACATTCGAGCCTTCCTATATTCGTGTTGTAGAAGGAGAAAAGGACGAAGTGAATGCACTGATTCACGCTTCATTTGACTATATATTCTTTACTGGCAGTGTAGCTGTCGGTAAAGTAGTGGCAAAAGCCGCAGCTGAACGATTAACGCCGATTGCGCTTGAACTTGGTGGCAAAAGCCCAGCAATTGTTGACCAAACGGCTAATTTGGAAGTGGCTGCTAAACGTATAGCATGGGGGAAATTCACAAATACTGGTCAAACCTGTGTAGCGCCAGACTATTTACTTGTCCATAAAGACGTTTATGATCGATTTATGAAGTTGTTAAAGGATACGATTCGTTCTTTCTACGGAAAAAATGCACTCAAAAGCCCTGATTACGGTCGCATTGTGAATTTAAGACAATTTGATCGACTTCAACAAATTTTAGTAGAGGAACGAGACACAATTACATATGGTGGTCGAACAGACCGTGATGACTTATATATTGAGCCAACCATTATTGAATATGTAAAGTGGTCAAGTCCGTCAATGCAAGATGAGCTTTTTGGACCGATTTTGCCTGTTATGGTATATGATGATTTGCGTCTTGCTATTCATCAAATTCGTCAACTTCCTAAGCCTTTAGCGGCATATTTTTTCTCGGAACATGAAAAAGCTATTCAATACTTTTTAGAAGAACTGCCATTTGGTGGAGGCTGTATAAATGATACGGTAACCCATGTAGGAAATCAGCATTTGCCATTTGGAGGGGTTGGTCCTTCGGGGGTGAATGCGTATCATGGCAAGGCTAGTTTTGAAAATTTTACACATCCAAAATCAATATTAAAAAAATCTTCAAAGCTCGAAACGAATGTTCTTTTTCCGCCATATAGACAAAAGGTTAAGCTTATTCGTACGATTATGAAGTAAAAAAGTAGGGGGTGTCTATCGACTTTAGACACCTCCTACTTTTTAGTTTTCTGCTTGTGGCAGTTTTATTTTAATCGTTGTTCCACAGTTAATTTTGCTTTCAATTGCAATGGTTCCACCATGTTCCTGAATAATCTTGTTTGTAATGAGCATACCAAGCCCAGTTCCTGTGGATTTGGTAGTATAAAAGGGCTCATATATACGTTTAATCAATGCCTCTGACATCCCAACTCCATTATCTGTAATCGTCACCATATTCAAACCTTCAGCATCTTTGGCAATGTAAATTATAATTTCTCCATTTGCTGTATGTGCCTCAATCGCTTCAATGGCATTTTTAATAATATTAATGAATACTTGTTTAAGCTGATTTTCATTAGCAAGGATTCGATTATTATCACTGACGATATGCATTGAAAAAGTGATGTTATGTTTTTGAAATTCAAGGTGAAACAATTGGCTAATGTTATTGATGACTTCATCAATTGATACAACTTTTAATTGTTCGACATGAGGTTTTGACAGCACTAAAAATTCGCCAATAATTAAGTTAATCCGCTCGATTTCAGATTGAATGATTTCCGTATACGCGTAACATGTGGAGTCTTTTTCCGTACTCATCATTTGTACAAAACCAGAGATAACGGCCATAGGATTGCGGATTTCATGCGCCACCCCCGCAGCGATTTCACCTGCCAATTTTAGCTTTTCTGATTGTAATAAAAGTTGTTCATTGACCTTTTTGTAAGATATATCACGTGAAATAGCAGAGACCGCAATCATTTTGTTTGTACGATCATAAATAGGTGAAAGTGAAATTTCTACATCAAAAACCGTACCATCTTTTCGCATATCCTGTGTTTCTATCAGCTTAAAGCTTTTTCCTTCTAATAAACTTGCATAGCGTTGTTCCGCCTCTAAAACATTTTCTGGAGGAACGAGTGGGATGGCTTTGCCAACACATTCTGCTCTTGTCCAACCGTATACTTCTTCAAAGGCAGGGTTTACATCGATAATACGATTATCTAAACTAAAAACCGCGATGCAATCATTTGCATGCTGAAAAAATAAATGCAAATAGGCTTCTTGTGACAGCAACTCTTGTTTTTGTTGAGAGTTTATTTCATTGAGTCGATACCAAAAGTGTTGTAAATGTCGAGATTGAATCCAGCCGATAATTGTAAGTAGCACTATAACGAAAACAAAGGTTTCAATATACTGAAAATGCCCAATGGAATCAGTAGAAATACGGTGATAACAAGATAGCGCTATAATTTCCAGTAAAGAAATAATACTAATAAGGGTATTTAGTTTTATCGATTGATAAATCGTTATTAATAATATAAAGAAAATAAAGCATATAAAATTAGGTAAGGAAAAGCTAACAATATTAAGATATAGGATAGCCATATTCCCTGATATAATGATTACCCACTGCATTGCTACTGGTTTAATGTTAAAAACTTTTCCTGCTAATAACGGTAGAAACAAAATGAACATTATACCAATTAGTACCTCGAGGCTACTATAAATATTGAGCATAATGAGCACGCTATAGGCAAAAATCGCTGTCACATAAAATAGCAAAACAATTTCATTACGCATACGTAATAATTCCATTTGTTGCAAATTTAGCACCTCAATTTTTAGGATATTCTCATAATACATGATTCATTGTTGTCGATAAATGCCGATTTTTGATAAGATAGGGAAAATTCAGCTTGATTTTTTGAATGATAGCGTTTTCATTTTAAAAACGTTACAGGAGGCATTTCATTTCTAGGCGAATAAGTAGTAAAATAAATTCATTAGATTAGTGGGGGTATTCATATTGTTATTTTTTGTCGAAAAAACAAGAAATAATGAATGAGTGTTGAGATTGATTGGAGGACTATGAAATGTATGCAGAGGAATTGTTAAGTGCATTACCTTTGAAAAAAATAATTGGCGTGTTACCAGACCAAGTGACGGATATTGTGATTGATTCTCGAAGTGTGCAGCCGAACAGCATGTTTGTTTGTATTAAAGGTTACACAGTAGATGGCCATAATTATGCACAAAAAGCTGTTGAGGGTGGTGCAACAATTGTTGTTACGGAACGTGAACTACCATTAGCAGACGCAATTGCACAAGTTATTGTCAAGGATACAGATCGTGCAGTCGGTTTGTTGGCTGCTAAGTTTTTTGACTATCCTTCAAAGGATATGACAATGATTGGTGTAACAGGGACAAATGGTAAAACATCTGTAACAGGTATTATTCAAAATATTATGCACGGCATGGGCGAGAAATCTGCACTATCAGGTACTATAGGCTTTAATTTAAATGGTATTTTATATGAATCTGCAAATACTACGAGCGATGCATTATCGACACAGCAAATGATTTTTCGTGCGAAAATGGAAGGCTGTCGTTTAATGACAATGGAGGTATCATCGCATGGATTAGCACTTGGCCGTTTGGCAGGTGTCGATTATGATGTTGCTATTTTTACAAATCTTACACATGATCATCTTGATTTCCATGGTACGATGGAGGAATATGGGAATGCAAAAGGCTTATTATTCTCTCAACTTGGACAAGATTTAGAAAAAAATAAATTCGTGGTGCTCAATGCTGATGATGCTTGGTCAGAACGCTATGCTGCAATGACGCCATTCCCAGTATGGACATACGGATTAAACAATGAGACAGCAGATTTTCGTGCCGTGAACTGTGAATATCATGATTACATGACTTCATTTGATGTCATTATGCCTGAAGGGATCTTCCCTGTTAAAATGCATTTATTAGGTGAGTTCAATATTTATAATGTTCTTGCTGCGATGGTTGCTTTTTATGGTAGAGGCTATTCAATGGATACGATTATTGAACAAATAGAGCAACTACCGCCAGTTAAAGGACGTATGGAAAAAGTATGCTCTGATTTACCTGTACAAATTTTTGTCGATTATGCACACACACCGGATGCGATTGAAAAGGCTATTGCAGCAGCTACGCCTTATAAAAAAGGTAAGCTTATTTTCTTAGTTGGTACAGGTGGTAATCGCGATAAATCAAAACGCCCTGCAATGGCTGAAAAGGCATCAGCAGCAGATTATGTGATTTTAACGACAGATGATCCACGTTATGAGGATTACGATAGTATAACAGGTGATCTTGCAAAAGGAATGTTGCATAAAAATTATGCATGTATTGGAGACAGAGCAGAAGCAGTGCGACATGCAATAGAAGTAGCTGAACCTGGGGATATGATTATTTTTGCTGGTAAAGGCCATGAAGATTATCAAATTATCGAAAATACGAAATATCCACATAGTGATGCTGAAATTGCGATTAAGGCTGGACAATTGAAATTTGTGTAAATTTACAATGGAACTTAGCTCAGTGCGACAACATTATGCTAATTTTTTATAGCAATTCATTTATGGAAAACCTTTTAGCTGTGACTAAAGGGTTTTCTTTTTGGGGAATTCATGTAAAAAGGTTGTACGAAAGGCAAGACTTCTTTTATTATTAGTAGGTATGAAAAAAGGAGAATGAAGAGATGACTTCAAATTTAGAAAAAGATATATTAGCACGACGTACGTTCGCCATTATCAGTCACCCGGATGCTGGGAAAACGACGATAACGGAAAAGCTTTTACTTTTTGGCGGTGCAATTCGTGACGCTGGTACGGTAAAAGGTAAGAAAACAGGGAAATTTGCCACATCAGACTGGATGGAAATCGAAAAGCAACGTGGGATTTCGGTAACATCTTCTGTTATGCAGTTTGACTATAGTGGTTCACGCATCAATATTTTGGACACTCCAGGGCACCAAGATTTCTCAGAAGATACGTATCGTACATTAATGGCAGTAGATAGTGCTGTCATGGTTGTAGATGCCGCTAAAGGTATTGAGGCGCAGACGTTAAAACTATTTAAAGTTTGTAAAATGCGTGGTATTCCTATATTTACATTTATTAACAAACTGGACCGTCAAGGGAAAGAGCCATTAGAGCTAATTGAAGAGCTTGAAGAGGTACTTGGTATTCATGCGTACCCTATGAACTGGCCAATTGGTATGGGGAAAGAGTTCCTTGGTATTTATGACCGTTATAACAACCGTATTGAGCAATTCCGTACAGAAGAGGAGGAGCGTTTCTTACCAATCGATGAAAATGGCGAGTTAGCAATTGACCATCCGATGAAAGTAACGTCTTATTACTCACAAGCGATGGATGACATTATGCTTCTTAATGAAGCAGGAAATGCTTATTCAGAGGAAAAAATCCGTCGTGGCGAATTAACACCCGTGTTCTTTGGTTCGGCTTTAACAAACTTTGGGGTGCAGACATTCCTTGAAACTTATTTACAATTTGCTCCAACTCCTCAACCTCGTATTACAGAAGATGAGCAGTATATTGATCCAGTGGAGCATCCAGAGTTTTCAGGCTTTATTTTTAAAATTCAAGCGAATATGAATCCTGCACACCGTGACCGTATTGCCTTTGTACGTATCGTATCGGGTAAATTTGAGCGTGGTATGAATATGACATTATCTCGTACAGGTAAATCGTTTAAAGTGACACAGTCTACACAGTTTCTTGCTGACGACCGTGAAACAGTTGATGAAGCGGTAGCTGGAGATATTATTGGTTTATATGATACAGGGACATATCAAATTGGTGATACAGTCGTCGGTGGCAAGAAAACATTCCAATTTGAAAAATTGCCGCAGTTCACGCCAGAGTTGTTTGTTCGTGTGACAGCGAAAAACGTCATGAAATCTAAGCAATTCCATAAAGGGATATTGCAATTAGTGCAAGAAGGTGCCATTCAATATTACAAAACGCTTCACACTGAAGACGTTATTCTAGGTGCAGTTGGTCAATTACAATTTGAAGTATTTGAACACCGCATGAAAAATGAATACAATGTTGAAGTGAAAATGGAGCCAATTGGTTCGAAAATGGCGCGTTGGATTGAAAATGAAGAAGATGTCAAAGAGTCAATGTCTTCAAGTCGTTCAATGCTTGTTAAAGACCGCTTTGACAATCTTGTTTTCCTATTTGAAAATGAGTTTGCTATGCGCTGGTTCGCAGATAAAAACGAAAACATCAAATTATATAGCCTGCTATAAAAAGAAACACGAATCGACAGATGATCGATTCGTGTTTTTTTACAAGGAAAATAAGAGATTGGTGTAGAATATATACAATATAAGGAATCGTTTAGTGAATAAGAGCTGACTTCACATTCCTTTTGCTTGGCAAGAAAACTAATTCAATGGAGCGAAAGGTGGCGACTCCTGCGGGAAAAGCAAGCAAACCGAGACCCTGGACTGAGCGTAGCGAAGGAAGCGGCTCGGTGCTTGCCCGCGGAAAGCGCCACCTGTAGCGCAATATTGCAATGACAATAATGAAATTGTTTCAATATAATGTATAACTTTATAAAAAAACTCCCTTTTCGGCTATCATAGGAAAGAAGAGAAAGAAAAGGAGTATAAACACATGAACATTAGCAACTTTTCAATTAAAAGACCTGTTTTTACGCTTGTTACAATGCTACTCGTTATTATTTTAGGTGGCGTATCGTTGTTAAAAATCCCGATTACGTTAATTCCTGAATTAAATCCCCCTATTGGTGTCGTGGTGACGTCATATCCTGGGGCGAGTTCAACGGAAGTAAATGAAAAGGTAACAAAACCTTTAGAGGCGGCATTGGCCACCTTGCCAGGCATAAAAAAACTACAATCTACTTCGCAGGAAGGTTCAAATTTAATTGTGCTAGAGTTTAATTGGACGACGAATATTGAGGATGTTCAATTGGATATTTTGCAACGTATAGATATGACACCTTTACCAAACGATGCACAAAAGCCAAATTTTTTGAAATTTGACCCGTCACAGTTTCCAATTATTCAACTTTCTTTACGCGCAGAAAATGACCAAGTGGATGTACGAGTATTAGCAGAATCACTGGAAAAAGAGCTTCGTCGTACAGAAGGGGTTGCAAGTGTCAATGTTTCTGGCAAATTGGTAGAAGAAGTACAAGTAACATTGGATGAATCAAAACTAATAGCAAAGGGCTTAACCCAAGCAGATATTATTCAAATAATTCAAACGAATAATGTTTCACTTCCTGGAGAGCCAGTATTAACTGCAGATGACAAAATGTTGACGACCAGGATTATTAGTACGTTAACTACACCACAAGATATTGCAGATTTAATCGTATCCGTCAATCCTATAGATGGTCAAACATTAACGGTAGGAGATGTAGCAACGGTCGAGCGCACAGAGCAAAAAGCAATAACAGAAACGCGTGCTAATGATCATCCGGCTGTGCTAATGTCCGTTTTGCAAGAATCTGGCGCTAATACTGCTGAAGTATCTAAAGCCTTTCAACAAGCTTTAAATGATTTACTAGCGAAGGAGCAATACAAAGGTGTAACAGCAGACATACTAGTCGATCAAGGGAATTATGTAGATTTAGCAATAAGTAATATCGGTTCTTCATTACTGCTAGGTGGCTTATTCGCAATGCTTGTGTTATTTGTCTTTTTACGCGGTGTGAAAAGTCCAATTATTATTGGGATTGCCATTCCGTACTCGGTCATTGTCACATTTGTGCTAATGTATTTTGCTGATTTTACGCTCAACATCATGACCTTAGGTGCATTAGCATTAGGTATTGGGATGCTTGTCGACAATGCCATCGTAGTAATAGAGAATATTGAACGGCATTTAGGGCTTGGCAAAGAACCGATCGAAGCAGCAAAACAAGGAACAAAGGAAGTAGCACTAGCTATAACAGCATCTACATTAACAACGATTGCTGTGTTTATTCCAGTCATGTTTATTGAAGGCTTAATTGGGCAAATATTTACGGAATTTGCACTTACCATTTCCTTTAGTTTAATTGCCTCATTGTCAGTGGCATTAACCGTTGTACCTATGCTGGCAAGTCGTTTGTTAAAAATGAAAGATCATAATATCAATGAAATTCGCAAGACATCTTCGTTTTATAAGCGCTACAATGCGTCTATAGTTTGGGTATTGCAGCATCGCTTGTTGGTCATTTTATCGGCAATCGTGCTCTTTGGCTTATCGCTCTTTGGGTTATCGAAAATAGGGACAGAATTTTTACCTGCAACAGATGAAGGTTTTGCTTCTATTAGTGTAAATCTTGAGCAAGGGGCTGCGATAACAAAAACAGAAAAGGTAGTCGCAGCCATTGAAAGTCGTTTAAAAGAAGAACAAGATGTCGATGTGTATGTTAGCCTAATCGGGGGTACTCAACAGTCTCAATCCCGTGGACAAACAAGTGCAAATCAAGCAGAAATTTACGTCAAGCTAGTACCACTTGCAGATCGCAAGCGCTCCATTTTTGAGTTTGTAGAAGAAGTGGAAAGGGAACTAAATAATGAGTTAGGGGAGCAAGCAGAAATTACATTTAATGTTTCTACATCATCTGGTTCAGCTCCAAATACATTGACATTCCGACTAACAGATTCAAATGAACAACGTTTATATGCATCAGTTGAGAAAGTACAGCACGAACTAAGTCGTATAGATGCAGTCACAAATGTTTTGACTGATTTAGACGAAACGATACAAGAGATTCAGATAGAGGTGGATCGTGAAAAAGCGAAGGATTATGGTTTTGTACCGGCTCAAATAGCCCAAACGGTCAATCAAATGACAAAAGGGCAGTTGACAACGCAGATGATTGATGATGGTGGAACGGTGTTATCGGTGTATACCGGTTTTGGACAGGCGTTTAATGACAGTATGGACGCTTTAAAGGCAATGAAGCTACGTTCACCTGCAGGACTATTTGTTAAGCTTGATGAAATCGCTAACGTATCTATACAAGAAGGACCAGTATCCATTAGACGTTCCGATCAAGCTGCAGCAGTTGCATTTTTCGTTGATTATAAAGCCAAGGAGTCATTAGGGGGCATTTCTAAAAAGGTCGATCACGCACTTGAAAAAGCGAATCTGCCTGCTGAAACGCAAGTTGTCTTTAGTGGGGATCGAGAGTTATATGATAGTGCAATTGATGACATGCTTTTAGCTGTTGCTCTCGCCGTAGTGCTAGTCTACATTGTGATGGCGGCGCAGTTTGAGTCGTTTAAATATCCTTTCGTTATTATGTTTACGGTACCACTTATGATTATAGGTGTTGCGATGGCAATGTTTGCGACGAAAACACTGATTGGTGTAACATCTGTTATTGGCATTTTAGTACTTGTTGGCATTGTTGTGAATAATGGTATTGTGCTTGTCGATTATATTAATCAGCAAAAGCAGCAGGGCATGCAGGCGTATGATGCCATTTTACTTGCTACACAAGACCGACTGCGCCCGATTTTAATGACAGCATTAACAACGATATTAGGATTGCTACCACTAGCGCTTGGTATTGGCGAAGGTACTGAGATCAATCAGCCGATGGGTATCGCTGTAATAGGTGGTCTGATTACATCGACTTTGCTGACATTATATATTGTGCCAGCTGTGTATAGCTTAATGGATAAAGAAACTAGAAAATTGCCTTAGATACGGGGAGGAAATGGGAGATGGGTGTTCATTTTTTTACGGGGTTTCCAGGGTTTATTTCAAGTCAATTAATACGAGAATTATTTCAAAAAAATAAAACACAAAAGGTTATCGCCATTGTTTTAGCGGGGCAATATCCAAAAGCGATGATTGAAAAAAGCAAGATTGAAGTAGACTATCCTCAATGTGAAATACAGATTGTTGAGGGAGACATCACGCTACCCAATTTAGGATTAGCTAATCAAATAATACAGCAAATCGTACCTCAAATTGAAGTGTTTTGGCATCTAGCAGCGATTTATGATTTAGCCGTTCCACGAGATATTGCTTGGAAGGTCAATGTACATGGAACTGCGATGGTCAATGATTTTGTTCGAACATTGCCCCATCTTAAGCGTTATATGTATTTTAGTACTGCGTATGTTGCTGGAACACGAGAAGGAGTATTACGTGAAGATGAATTGATTCGCCCGAAGGCATTTAAAAATTACTATGAGGAAACGAAATATGAAGCTGAGCATCGTGTGGAAGATTTAAAGTCGGAGGTACCTATCACGATTATCCGGCCAGGCATTGTGCGAGGGCATTCCGTGACAGGGGAAACAATAAAATTTGATGGGCCCTATTTCTTTTTGAATATGGTTGATAAATTAAAATGGTTGCCGATTATACCTTATATCGGGATGTCTAGCTCAGCTATTAATGTTGTGCCCGTTGATTATATTATCAATGCCTCCACTTTTTTAGTGGATGAGAAAAGTGCTGAAGGGAAAACATTACATTTAACAGATCCTAATCCTCATCCTGTACAAGAGGTATACCGTACAATGGTGAAATTATTGACAAATCATTATCCGAAAGGACGTTTTCCTTTAGCACTAGCCAAAAAATCGTTACAAGTGCCGTTTATTCGCAAAAAGTTAGGGGTCGAGCGAGAAACTTTAGATTACTTAACATGGAATGCAACTTTTGATACAACAGAAGCAATTGCTATATTGCAAAAGGGAAATATAGCATGCCCTGATTTTATACAAACTATGCCAAATATGGTGGATTTCTATCTAGCGCATAAAGAAGATGAAAACTATCATATTCAGATTAAATAATGATGGATTTCTTTGTCAGTATTAAATGATAGTGATATAATAAACGAACAAAAGAAATATCCTTAGACATTTTGTTAAAGGGGAGTAGCTAGCAGATGCGAGCGATGCATCTGGTTTCACATTCGTCATGACGTGGCATAATGCCATCGGATGTGTTAGCAAATGGTGTTACTTTGCAAAAAGTGCAATAACCAATAGCTGGTTTGTAAGAAGTAACCAATTAAATTTGCTTAGCAAGACCTTTGCCTTCTTCTTAGGCAGGGGTCTTTTCTTTTTCATTTGACTAGTAAATGCTCGCAATTTTGGGTATACAGAGTTTAAAGGAGGAACAGAGAATGGAAGCAATATTATTACAATATGGCTGGGTACTGATCGTACTCGTTGTATTAGAAGGATTACTAGCAGCAGATAACGCAGTAGTAATGGCTGTTATGGTGAAACACTTACCGCATGACCTACAAAAGAAGGCACTTTTTTACGGATTATTTGGTGCACTAATATTCCGATTCTCTGCGCTCTTTGTTATTACAGTATTAGTTAATTACTGGCAAATTCAGGCTATTGGGGCAGCTTACCTATTGTTTATGTCAGCCAAAAATATTTATGATTTGCGAAAAGGCAAAGATGAGGAAGAAGAAAATGATGATGCTACTGTAAAAAAAGGATCGGGCTTCTGGATGACTGTTTTAAAAGTGGAACTTGCAGATATAGCATTTGCAATTGATTCAATGCTTGCTGCGGTTGCAATTGCCGTAACGCTTCCACACTTAGGTAATTTTGATATTGGCGGCATTAATGGCGGACAATTTATTATTATGTTACTAGGTGGCTTTATCGGTGTTATTATGATGCGTTTTGCAGCGCAATGGTTTGTAAAAATTTTAAACGACTATCCTTCACTTGAAACAGCAGCGTTTTTAATTGTTGGCTGGGTAGGGGTAAAACTTGTTGTATTAACGTTAGCTCATGAAAAAGTGGGTATTTTACCTGAGGAATTCCCACATTCAACAGGCTGGGAATTAACTTTCTGGGTTGTATTAATTGCGATTGCATTTGTCGGTTATTTAGTAGGTGTTCGTAATAAAAAACAAGCAAAATAATCGCTGGACAATTTTATAATGGAATGATTTAATCCGCATTCTTTCTGCGGGCAACGCACGAGCCACATCGCTCGCTACATTAGCAGGGTCAGTGCGCTTGCTTTTTGTGAAAGTCTATGCGGATTTTTGCTTTATATCAAAAACACTGTTTATTACTTCGTGTTTGATACGATTTACAACCCCTTTCTTTTTTCAGCGTTTTTTTCTATACTAATATCTATCAAGTTTGGCATCATAAATGGAAGGAGTTGATGGGGTGCCTTGGAAAAAATCATCAAATAGACAAATCACACCGTTTCAGGCACTTGTGTCTTATTATTTCATAGCAATAGCAATTTCCTTCCTATTGTTGCGTCTCCCTGGTGTCCATCGAGCGGGTGTGGAAGTGTCCTTTTTAGATAGTTTATTTACGGCAGTCAGTGCTGTTAGTGTAACTGGTTTAACAACTTTCAATATTTCCGAGACCTATACAACATTTGGACTGGTTATGGTACTTGTGATTTTACAGCTCGGGGCTATCGGTATTATGTCTCTAGGTACCTTTGTTTGGTTGCTTGTCGGCAAAAAAATCGGTATGCGCGAACGTCAATTGATTATGATTGATCATAATCAATACAATCTATCGGGTGTTGTCCAATTAATACGAGAAATATTAAAAATCTTAATCGGTATTGAATTAGCAGGGGCTATTATTTTAACGGCTCATTTTATGAATTATTTTGATACATTTGAAGAAGCTCTTATACATGGCGTTTTTGCTGCTGTTTCTGCCACTACGAATGGTGGCTTTGATATTACTGGGATGAGTTTATTGCCATTCCATAATGATTATTTTGTGCAACTAATAACAATGGTATTAATTGTACTTGGAGCTATTGGCTTCCCAGTGCTGATTGAAGTAAAATCATTTTTGCTTAATCGACATGCCAATTTCCGCTTTAGTCTTTTTACCAAAATAACGACGACTACCTACGCAATGTTATTTATAGTAGGGGCTCTCGTTATTTTACTGCTTGAGTCATTCCACTCCTTTAAAGGGATGGTTTGGCATGAGGCAATCTTTTCAGCTATGTTCCATTCAATATCTACGCGTTCAGCGGGACTTACAACATATGATGTAACATCTTTTAGTGAAGCTACCGATATTTTTATGAGTTTTTTAATGTTTATTGGTTCCTCCCCAAGCTCTGTAGGTGGTGGGATAAGAACGACAACTTTCGCTATTGCCATATTATTCTTAATAATGTTTGCACGCGGAAAAGAGGATATTCAAATTTTTGGAAGGGAAATCCATTTAATAGATGTCTTCCGCTCATTTGTCGTTATCCTATTAGCTTGTTTTATGGTGTTAATTGCCACAATTATATTACTGATTACGGAACCGCACGCGACACTTATCCAAATTATTTTTGAAATAACATCTGCGTTCGGAACATGTGGTATGTCCCTAGGGATTACGTCAGACTTATCAGTAGTTGGTAAAATAATCATTATTATTTTAATGTTTATAGGGCGAGTGGGCTTAATATCATTCTTGTATTCAGTAGGTGGTGGAGGTAGAGGGAAAAAATCGAAATACCACTATCCAAAGGAACGAGTGATTATCGGGTAAACAACATCCGGAAGTATTGATATATAGAGGTTTCGAGGGGGCGGATTTTTGATTTGCCCCCTTTTTGCCCCTTAATGGTCAATTTTTGAGGTAATCTTCCAATTTTTAAAAAGTTTGATCAATTGATAGGTTTTCATTTTGTTTCTTTGTCTTACTTCTTATCAAACCTATACAGCCAACAATAAACATAAGGATTGCAATTATTTCCAGTGGCACAAATAAAGAAATAAATCCTATTCCTGCAAATCCGTCATCTGTTATGTCCATATAAATGATTGAACCAGCAACTGTAAATATAGGCGTAAAAAATATCGCTAAGTACATTCCCCATATTACAAAATTAAGTGACCATGAACGTTTAAAAGTAAGAATGAAAGCTATTATAAAAAAAATTATAAGAACTGCGGATAATGTAGTTAAAATTTGAACCACGCTCCTTTCGTTTAATTTTAATAATCTTTAAACCTATTTTAACATAAATATCCAAAAGGGAATTATTTCTTAAAAACTAACAAGGTGATTATACAAATTATCATATAATAATCTTTTAGAGCTACAACTGAATATTATGAGGATTAGTTGATAAAAAATGTAAATTGAAGGAGATAAGTTTATGAAACCATTTATCATTCGTCATAAAATTGCTTGGTTACCTAACAAATTACAGTATCGCAAAATCTATTCGATAGGATTTAAAGGAGTAGAGAACGAAGTGTTTATCTTCAAACTAACAAAGAATAGTACACACGTTATTTTAAAAAGTGACACGAGAGAAATTATTGTTAGCAAACGAGAGCTAAAGCGTTATTTTAAAAATGGAAGTTTACAATTTCTAGCTACACAATATGAGGGTTAATCGAAAGAAAGTCACAGGATCGAGTAAGATGATGGATGATGACCTTTATGAAAAAAGTAAGAACGATAAAGTGAAAATAATTCTGCAAAAGTAGAAAGTTAATTCATGAAATTCGAAAAAGCCCAACAGCTAATATGGAACCTTATACAATCGGCTCAAATCTATTGGGAAATACGGAATACCTATCAAACCTTCAGAAACATGTAAAAGGGTTTAACAAAAACAATTTCAAGACTTTTGAAATAGCTACATAAGTATTTAATAAACGATGTAGCCATTAAAATAAATAAACTGTAAAAAACAACCTTCTATAACGATAACCGTGAGTACGCAGACAACCGAATTTCAAGATACTCCATGCAATCAAGCAAATGTGCAATAACAGGAGAATGTTTAGTAGCAGAAGATGTTCATTGTCATCACAGAACTCCTCGCCATATGGGAGGTACAGACGAATTCATGAATCTCGTAATAGTACATAAAAATACTCACGGATTAATCCATGCTACAGAAACAAAAATGATTGAACGATATAAGAGCCTTCAAGAATAAGATGGAACGCCGTATGAGCTGAAAGGTTCACGTACGATGTGGAACATGGGAAAAGATAGAGATAACTTCTAAATATTTCATATTGCTATATATAACGAAAAAAGTTTGGGGGAGATAAATCTACCAAACTTATGAATTAGTTAGATCGAGATCTTTTTAAAATTAATAAAGCAAGGACAATTATGGCAAGACCTATCCAAATGATTTTATAGGGTAAGACAATTAAATACAAAAAAACATTAACAATGTGAACTGCAAAATCAAGAAAAAACGACATAATTAACACGCTTTCTTTTTAACCAAATTATAACATAGTAGGGGCATAATTATAGTTTATTTAATATTTACAATCAAAGAGATTTCCAACTGTAACACCAATAATTAAGAAATAAATTTCAAAACTCATAGTAACAAGATCTTAAATTCAAGGATGAATTTATACAATATAAAACTAATAAATGTTCCAGAAGTTTGGGAAGTTACAAATGCCCAAGGAATGCTGTGACATTTCTTGGGTTTTCATTCGAATAATATATTCCACGATCGGGCGCAATTGTTGAAAATACTAAGCTCGTTAGAATCCTGCTTGAGCTCAGAAAATGAAAAGGTTCTTATTTTTACAAAAGTCTTTTTGTTATATTAATATATATTTGAAACTAAAAGGTTAAAGTAGTCGTATAGGGTATTATCGATTAGAGGAGGTCGGAAAAATGGATTATGCTAAAATCTATAATGAAGAGCTGATTGCCTTAGTAAAAGAGAAAATAAAGTGCGTCGGTGAAATTAAAGCGGTGAAGTTTGTGAGAGAACAAACAAATATGTCCTTAATACAGGCAAAAAAACTTGTAGATTTTTGTAAAGAATAGATATAAAAATTAGAGTCACTAAACTGTGGCTCTAATTTTTATTAAAAGTAACTTCAATAGTCATTGAACTACTAAATAATAAAATTCAACAGACGGAACTTCTATTTATTTAAAATGTATTAAAATAATGGTATTACTTTTAATTAGGAGTGAATAGATGGTTAGAAGAAGAGGTACGTATCAAATAGCAATTCGTGATAAACAACTAATTTGTTTATTTTGTCAGCACAATGAATTTCAGCATCGTGAGGTTTATATGGAAAGAGTGACTTTAGATGAGGATGAAAAAGAGCAGCTGACATTGCAATCATTTACTTGTACATCATGTGGGGATATTCGAATGTTTCAAGAAAAAAATCGATTTGACCAAACGTCGCAAAAACATGTATCTATTATTGAGTACATAGAAGTGATAAAAGAATGACTGGAACAGATGAATCTTTACGCCCAGAAAAAAGTCGGATTACGATTTTTGATGAGCCGATTATTTGTAGTTTTTGTACCTATGATGTATTTATTCCTTATGAAGTATATGTAAATGTTGAACAGCCAGGTATTGGTGTACGTCACGTTCGTTACGTAGCTATTTGCCAGCACTGTGGGCAAGCGAAAATGTTTGGGGACCCTAGCCGATTTGATGCTGAAACGAATAGGTTCATTTGGGCATTGAATCAGTATTTGATTGCCGTTAGAAAATATAAGATAAAAATCATATTCTTTATCGGAAAAAGACATGATGATAAATTAACGGCTTTTCAAAATCAGCTGATAGCACAAGATATAAAAATAGATAGTGTTCATCGTGTAAAAACGGAAGTTACAATACTAGCAACAATATCTACCCTAAATGAAATACACACACTTAGGTCTGTAATCATGAATTCTGCGACGCGATTAAATGTAACGATTAAGAATTTAATCCTTACATAAGATTCTAATGGGTCTTTACAAATTATAGAAAATTATAAAATTTAATTCAAAATAACGTTCCCAAATGAAAGTTTGGAGAGAGACCGAAATCCAAGAAATGCTGTTAAAGCAACATTTCTTGGATTTTCCTTTGAATATTGTTTATACAGCTTTTATGCAAATATATAAACAGGGCTACGATAGTACGTTTCAAGATTATACAGTGTGTGTTATCTGAATAAAAACCCGGTGGTGTGAGAGGTCGGGAGTTAATTACTCCCTCCTACTCGATTGCTTAAAACGGTAGCATGTCTAATTTAAATTATTTAACTTTTATTATTTAAAATGTGACGAGTTCATTTAAATTTGCGTCTAAGTAAATAGAAAAGGAGGGAGCAGCTTTGGAACAAGAGGAATTGACTGAATGGATTGATCAATACGGTGAATCGGTATTAACCTACATACTATTAATGGTGAGGGACTATCAACAAGCAGAGGATTTAACACAGGAAACCTTTATAAAAGCCTATAAGCACCAACATCAATTTGAACAAAAATCCTCTGTGAAAACATGGCTATTTACAATCGCACATAATGTCACCAAGGACTATTTCCGAAAAAAACATCCGTTGCAGCACTTTTTCGGTTTAACGATGGAAGAGAAAGATTACAAGCCAATGCCTGAGCAAATCGCAGCAATGAACTTTCAAACAGAACAATTATACAGAACGATTCAACAACTAAAACCAACCTATAGGCATGTCATCATCTTGCGGAAGCTAAAAGAATTTTCAACGGCAGAAACAGCTCTTATTTTAAACTGGTCCGAAAGTAAAGTGAAAATGACGTTAAAAAGAGCTTTAGCTGAACTAAAAAATGATTTGATTAAAGGAGGTTTTACCAGTGAAATCTTTAGATGAACAATTTAGTGAAATGAGAGAAGAATTAAAGCTAACGGAAAAATCCAAAGATCAACTTAAACGTAAGATTTTGCAGAATGTACATAAAAGAAAAAAACATCATACAAATCAGTACGTTTGGATTGCTGTAGCCGTTTGTATGATTCTTATGCTTACCTCGCCAATCTTTTCGCCGACAATGGCAAGGATAGCGGAGAGAATATTACCAATTTCTATTACACCAAGTTATTCAGATGGACAGTCTAATGCTGATTTAATATCTCAACTTGCAGAATTAGTCAAAAGGGAAGGATACTCTTTTAATTCAGTGGGAATCACGCCATCGCCATATACGATAGAAATATCGCTTATATTGAAAGACTCTACATTAAAACAGGCAACAGAAGATCTTGAACCAAAGATAACAAATTATCTATATGAAAATGGTTATGACCAATATGAATTAAAGATTTCTGAAGGAACTGAAGCACAAATTCCTCCGAAGACTAAAGAGGATGACACATACGAAAAAGTACGCGAGATAGTGAAAGAAGTATTCTCAGCCTATGGATATGCCAAGGAAGCAGATTATGAATTAGCTGGGTTACAAGAAACATGGTTTTCCAATATTGTTTCAATTGATATGCCTGACCATATCGAAGAGTCCAATGAAATTGTTGAGGATATCGAAAAAGAAATTGAAGCACAGGATTTAAAAATTAAGGATATTGAAGTAAGTACTTTTAATTTAAAACATCGTCAACAAGATAACCGTTGGGGTTATATTTCAACTGATATATATAATGCAATGGCTGGGAAATCGACTTATCAAGTGACTGGGCTATCCTATAAGGTGAGGAAAGGACACTCCTATGTTTCAATCAAAACGGATTTTGAACAACCACCTTCGGAAGAAATAATAGAAAAAATTGAATTGGCTGTCCAAGATTACTTAGCTTTACCGGATACAAAAGAGGTAATACAAGATGACAAATATACGATTCAATTCCTATTGAAGAATGACGAACAATCGTTTATTAAAATAACAAACTAAATAAAAACCAAGCACTTTAATAATTGGAGGCCTTCGGTATTTAGTTATTTTTATACTCAAATCTACAGATCAATAAGCTTTTTAATTTTTTGATAACAACGGGCGCTTTCCTGGAAAAAGGAAAGTGCTTTTTTCATTATAGGTCTATTTTTTAAATAAAATACAAAAATTACAAACTGCGCAGTTTAGTTCAATAACTATAGAGAAAAAAGCTATAATATATTTAATTTAAGGTGGTGTTCTTTTGAAAGAAACAAACAATAAACACATATGGATAGAAGCTGAAGAATGGGCTGAAGGTGAATGGAATGTTGAAGATGCTAACCTTGATGTCATCGTAACTCTCTCTGACCGTTCTAAATGGATTGCGAGTTTTTTCACTTACAAAAACATACAGACATTGAGAGAGAAGAATGTAAAGACAGGCGAATGTATGAAAGGGGGATATCTTTGGTCAAGCGATATGTTTCTTATAGATATTGCAAGTAGAGAACGAATTTATGAAGTTATTGACTTCCTTATTGAAAATGATGAGTTCGAGTCTGTTTTTACTCGATACTCAGATGAAGATGTTGAAGATGACTATTTGTATCCAGAGGCTTTCTTTAAAATGAGTAATGAATAAACATTATCAATCAACTAACAGAAGCTTTAGTTCATCAAGGAATTGGAATTTAGATCTTCAACAAAACCAGCTAATAGTTGACAATAATTTGCATTAAATTTTCAAGCATGGATAGATGTTTTTGTGTTCAAAGAGCATATTAATACACATATCCAAACTTTGGGCAAGACAAGAGTATAAAGCCTTCTAAAAAGGGGTGTGAGCCGAGGCTGTAACTAACTTTTCAGACTGTTTGTTTGCCCATTGTAAAGAACGAGAATTGTACCCGTTGAACTTAATTTTAATAATTTGTTATTTTTAACCTAAATGCGTAAAATAAAACTAATTATTGGAATATCGAGGAGATTTTAGGATGAAAGCTAAAGGTGTTTTAAAAGGAATTATTATAGCCATTTTTTGTTCAATTTTTATTCCATATCTTTTTAATAGTGTAGGGAATACTTTCGCAGGAGGTCGTATAAGCTACTGGGGAGAAAGTTGGTTATATATAGCATTTTCTATTCCTATGATTGTATCCATGGCTATAATAGGATATTATCTGTCTACTCAAAAGAATATCCCAAATAAGAAAATGTGGTGGATTAGTTTCCTTGTAGCTTTAATTGTCAGTTTATTTACTGGCACATTAGGTATTTTAATTAGTGAAATGATATTGCGAGGTAATTTAAATACTTTTAATCTAGAGGGTTCAATGATATGGGGCGTCATTTACAGTCTTATATTTCTTCCAATAACTGTACCTTTAGGGAAGCTCATTTTAAATTCCTTGCATTACTGGATTCATAAACCAGCAAGTTAAAAAAGTATATAATTTCAAGACAAAGATGAAATTTTCTATTGACATTTACAATTGAGAATCAACTTTCTTCTATTATACATAAGTGGAAATGTAAAAAAGTGTCGGATATTGTCATTGCAAGTATCTAGACATCAAAAACTTGCCGCTATACTTATGCTAAATATGTATAACAAAAAAATTAAATTAAAATTATCGAGGGATTTTATTATATAAACGAATCAAAAAAGATTTTCGACTTTATTATTAATTATTATATCGTTATCATAGCTCAATCCCTCAAGATATAGCTTACCTTCTCCATAATAGTATTCAAATTCCGTTGCTATTTTTTGTGTACAAGTAGACGGTGTATCAATTTTAGTATCTATTACTACAGGATAATGTACATGGCAATAAACACATCGAAAACCACACTAAGAAACGAGTGATTATTGGGTAACATCTAGCAGTTTTCATATAGAAGCATTTGCAAAGGGGTGAATGGTTGATTCACCTCTTTTTTTGTTTGGCATTAATCTTTTAGAAACAAGCCAATAGTATAAATGTTGGCAATTTGGATACTTTATAAATCGGAGGTGATATCAGTGACAAAGGGTAAAAAGGATATAAAGCAAGAAGAGTTTGCGACAGATTTAAGTCCTGACGATTTAGATGTACGAGAAGAAAATGAACGCACAAATGAACAAGCTAACAATGCGAATAAAGCAAAAGACCATCAAGGAAAAAACAATAAACAAAAATAATAAAAAAGAGGCTTACGGTGTCACGATAAGTGTCCATTCAAGGGGCATAACAAAGCAAAAAGTGTTAGATTGATTAGGGTCAATCTAACACTTTTTCTCTTTTGTCCCATCCCTAATAGCTAATGCAGATTAAAAATTTTAATCTTTTTCTGGATAGTTAACATGTAGTGGCGGTGGAACAAGCCAACCTTTAGTTTTGTTTAAACGTAACAGTTTAGCACCTAGTTGGGCTTTACCCATATGGAATTGTCCGTACATCATGGCAATGTCTTCTCTAGTTGACATTCCCATTGCTTGACTGCAAGCAACTAATCCAGCAGCTAAATCCGCTGATAACGCTGCACTAATTTCAGGGTCATTTACTCTCGCACCAGGAGGGATGTCCTCTAATCTTGCAACAGGTCGCTCAGGTGGAGCAGGGGGTAACCCAACACCATTTGTCTTCAATATTTTTTCTAACTGTTTTACTTCGTCTCGTAATACTTGGATAATATCTTCAATAATTTTGCGAAGATCTTCATCGCCTGTGTGATTGTAAAATGTTTGATAGCCTGCAATTAAGCCGTAATCAACGGCTAAATTCGTCCAAACGCTAAAAACCTCGCCATAATGTAACGGCTCATCTTTTGGATTGCCACTAAGTATTCCCATAGTTGAATATCCTCTTTTCATTGTTTTTTGAAACAGAGGTAGTATGCGTGAAATGATAAAAATTAATTCATAAGAAAGAAACGAAACAATCATTGCAATACTACAGTTTGGATAGGACACGTAACGGGTAAAACACTTTAGGAGTGGTCAAAAAGAAATTGTCTACAACGTATTAGAACTGAGGGGCATTAGAATATTTTGAAATGCATAGAAGCAACAATGAACCCAGTAAAGAAAAAGGTATAAAAGGAGAAATAAATATGACACTTACAAGCACAGCAAAACAGGATTTAAAGGAACTTTTAAAAGAGACACATAAACGTGGTATAACGAAAGTAGATCATAGTGATCGAGTTAGCACAATGACAGATAGTGAAGCTTTAGGATTGCTGATTTCAGTAGTAAAGCGTACTTTATAATACTTAAAAAGCAAGGTATTCTATAAGCTAGCTTGGACTTTTTAGAGTTTTATGCTAAAAGATTTCTTAAATTTGACTTTCTTCTATTATATTGTATTTAGTATTTAATATATAACTGAAAGACAGCATAGACGTTGGTCGTTTGCAAAAGCGATATAGGTTATTACTAATAGCTTTTATCGCTTCTTTCAAAGTCAAATTAAGCAATTTACACTTAAATGGTAATTGTGACGAAAAAATGTCCAAAAATTTAGAAAATTTATTAAAGTGTTTCCTGATTTTTAATTTTCTAAATAGGTATTATTTCTAATTTTTGTTTGATTTAATTAAGGTTTAAAGACCTACTTTTTAAAGGTTTCATTAAGAAAGCCGTACTAACACCGTTAATTAGTTTTAGTAAACTGTAATATATTATTTATTTAGTAAAAAAAAGATTGTTGTGAGCTGAAAAAAGCAATTTTATAAGTTACTAATAGAAAAAACGCTATTCAATTTAGAGAATAGCGTTTTTTTATTAAACAGTAGGAATTGTTGCAAAATAAGGTGCTTGTCCGTGACGGAAATAAGTTAAAAGATAACCATTTTTTTGTACAATTTTGCCATTTGAGAAATTTTGATAGTCCAAGTAATGCGGGATAATAAGTGTATGCTTGAATAATTCTTTCTCTGTTAAATTAAACTTAGCAAATTCTTCACCAGCAATTATCGGATTTTCCCGTAGAGCTGTGTAAAGTGCTTTTTGTTGTACTTCCGTTGGTCGCTCATTCCACCATAATTTACGTGGCTGGAATTGTTGTGCTTTTAAATAATCTAGTTGCATTAAGCTTTGAATAATTTGTAAATTAGCACCTTCCACTGTTTCTAAAAATTCCAGTAAACGACGGAATAGATCTTCTAACTGATGTCCGATACGAGACCAGCCTTTTGTTTCCCAATAAGTGCCGAAGTTTTGGAAGAAATCAAATGGTGTGTCAAATACTTCTGTAACTAGGTATTCAATAGTGTAATCCATACGATGATCGTTCCAATATTTTTCGAGAACATCTTCTGCATGTTTAATACGAACGATATCATCAAAGGTTAAAGCATTATTCGAAAAGATTTCATATGGAGCTAAATCTACATAGGTGTAACCGAATTTTTCAGCCTCCAAACGAAGACCAGTGCCGCGCAATAGCTTTAAGAAGCCAAGTTGTAATTCCTCTGGGCGCATTGCGAAAACATCATTGAAAGTTTGACGGAAGCTAGCATAGTCTTCTTCTGGCAAACCGGCAATTAAATCTAAGTGCTGATCAATCTTACCGCCATCTTTGACCATTGTTACTGTTCGTTTTAGTTTTTCAAAGTTTTGACGGCGTTGTACAAGCGTGTTTGTTAAATCATTTGTAGATTGGACACCTATTTCAAAGCGGAAAAGCCCTTTTGGTGCGTTGTCATTTAAAAATTGAATGACCTCAGGACGCATTATATCAGCAGTAATTTCAAACTGGAAAACAACACCTGGCTTATGTTCATCGATTAAAAATTGGAACATTTCCATTGCGTAGCTGCGGCTAATATTGAATGTACGATCGACAAATTTAATCGTGCGGGCACCATTATTCATTAGATATCGAATATCTTCCTTTATACTTTCTCTATTGAAATAGCGCACGCCTACTTCAATAGAAGATAAGCAAAATTGACAGCTAAAAGGACAGCCTCTGCTCGTCTCAATATATTGAATTCGCTTTCCTAGATGTGGAAGGTCCTCTTCAAAACGGAATGGACTTGGTAATTCACGTAAGTCAATTTTAGGTGCTTGCGCATGAATTCGAACTTTTCCGTCTTCTAAGTAACAAATTCCCGGAACATCTTCTAATGGAATTTCTCCATGCAAATGGCGTAGTAACTGTTTAAAGGATGTTTCTCCTTCGCCCATAACAATAAAATCAATCTCTTCAACTCTTCTTAACCAATGGTGGACATCGTAAGATACTTCAGGACCACCGAGCAAAATTTTAACATTAGGACAAACTGTTTTTAACATTTTAATAACGTGAATAGTTTCTTCAATATTCCAAATATAGCAACTAAATCCTACAATATCAGGGTTTTTTTGAAATAAATCTGATACAATATTAAAAGCGGGGTCTTTAATTGTGTATTCTGCAATGGTTGGATTGTATTCAGGTAAAGCAGCACATTTTAAATAACGCAATGCCAAATTAGTGTGGATATACTTTGCGTTTAATGTAGTTAAAATAGTATTCATGCATTAATCTTCCTTTCACTTTCTAATTGTAACAGTCAAGTAGCTGACAAACAATATAATCCTTTTTACCTATTTATTTTGTGAACGGTTCGTGAAATAATTTTAAATACTTAAATTTACTAAATTTTGTAATAATAGAATCGTACAGTCATAAAGTATAGTAAAGGCTCAAAATTCGAATGAGAGGTTTTTTACTCTTTTGAAAGGTTCGGTGAGAAAGTTGAAGCAAAATGATATAAATCAATGTTTTGGAAATCTTATGAAAAGTACTTCGTCACCAACACTTATTCTCAATAAAGCAGGGAAAATTTTGAATTGCAATGAGGCAGCTATTAAACTTTTTAATCTTAATTTAACGTACATTGGCTATATTACAATGGACGAGTCCTCAAATATAAAATGGGCTAAGTTCGTCAAAGAACTACAATCTGAGTTAAGATCTGAAGAACTGTTTAATATTCAAACAAACAACAATGAATTTGAAATGATGCTCTTTAAATGTTTCTATGATCCGAACACGGAAGAAATTGTCGCACAACTATCAACAATCAATAATGACAGAGCGCTTAAATTGTATGTTAGCAAGGAGCAGGAACAATCTCAATCCTTTAGCGCATATGATCATTTACCTTATGCTGTTATTGTGAGTGATACAAGTGGGATTATTCTTGGTTTAAATAAATATGCCGAAATGTATTTAAAAATAGAAAAATCACAACTACTCCATAAAGCGCATCAACATATATTTGATTCATTTACAATGAAGAACGGACAAATTACAACCTATCTTTCGAAATTGATGGGTGAAAAACATGCCAATATTCATGTCGTGGACGAGACGCAAGTAAGTAGAACTTGCTACTACGAAATCTCAAGTGTTTTCGATGAGTATAATAATATTATCGTCACTGTCATTAATGATGAAACAGAGAAAAAGCAACTGCAACATAAAGTAGAGCATCAGGAAGCACTAAATGTGGTAGGGCAAATGGCAGCTAGTATCGCACATGAGATTCGCAATCCGCTCACTTCTTTAAAAGGGTTTACAGAACTTTTAAAGCTGAATGCAGATGAAGAATCACGTATGTATTTATCTGTCATTGATAGTGAGTTACAGCGTATGGAGCAAATCTTATCGGAACTATTAGTATTGTCCAAGCCAACAAGTATGAAGGTAGAGTTAATTGACTTAGATCATATTGTAAGACAGGTAATTGAATTTATGTTGCCGGATGCATTAATGAAAAAAATTATGATTCAATATATACCGTCAGTGACAGAAGTATATATTGGGGGCAATGAAAATCGTTTAAAGCAAGTATTTATAAATCTTATTAAAAATGCAATGGAAGCAATGAATAAAGGTGGCACAATTACGGTAGAAATGAATGTGGAAGACTGTACGATTGTGGAATTAATGATAAAAGACGAAGGCAGTGGAATGGATAATAATACAATTCAAAATCTATTCCAACCTTTTTACACGACGAAATCAACAGGGACAGGACTGGGCCTTGCTTTCGTGAAAAAGGTAATCGAAGAACATGAAGGTGTAATTGGTGTTCAAAGTGAAGTACAGAAAGGGACATGCTTCCATATGCAGTTTCCAGTGTACACATTCAATCAGTTGGATACTTTAGATGTTTCTGCGAAGGATTCTGCTTATTTAGTTACCTAAATTAGAGCTAAACATTTGCTATTTAAATTTAACATAGTGTGCTGTTATTGAATGCTTTTGACAATGCTTTTCAAAAGTCGCTATAATGAAATTGATAAAGAGCGAATTGTGAGGATTAGGCTATGACGTCAGAAGATTTAAAGCAAACTTTAAAATTATATATTGTATTATCCCGTGCCCATAAAGCAATTAATGAGATGACAAACCATTTTTTTCAAGAAAATGGCTTGAATCCTACTGAATTTGCAGTTTTAGAGCTCCTGTATCACAAAGGGAGACAACCATTGCAGCAAATCGGTAACAAAATATTACTTGCCAGTGGGTCTATTACGTATGTAATTGATAAACTAGAGAAAAGAGGCTATCTTTTACGGGTTTCCTGTCCATCAGATCGTCGCGTTACCTATGCGGAAATTACAGCTGAAGGTGAGGCGTTTATGGGCGAGTTATTTCCAAAGCACGAACAACATTTACATGAATTAATGAGTGCATTATCCGTCGAGGAGAAGGATGTAGCGATTGGCTTATTAAAAAAATTAGGTCTATCTATAAAAGATTTGTCTTATTAAAAAGAGTTGTCTCAAATAGATTTTGAGGCGACTTTTTTTTGCGCGTTAAAAGAATGGAAACATTGTGTAGGGGAATAGTTTGTATATTTAGCTGTTTTTACCCGTTGAGAAGCTTTTTAAACGTCTTTTCAAGCAAACCTTAGTTTTTTATTGGTAAATAAAAGAGAGGCCTTAGAAAGACTTCTAAGACCTCTGGAGATATGTGTTCAATTAATTTTTAGAAATAGTTGCTGCCATTGCCAGCATAGCTGCTGTTAAATCTTGTTCATCATTATCATGAATTATTAACTTTATAATAAGACCATCTTTTTCAAATACCACTCCGATTACTTTTTCAGTATCAAAGTCTACAACATAGCCTTCAATATTTTGGACATCTTTAAATACGGAAAGTTCTTCAGCAGATAATGCAACTGTTCCTCCAACTGCATTCATGTGGTCTTGCATAGATGTTTTCACCGCATCATAGCTTGTTTCAGCAGTAGTAGTTGTTTCAATACGCATAAATACTTCGTCATCAGCATTTGATACTAGCATGTCTTTTCCAGGTTCTTCTTGAGAAAGAGTAAATCCAGGTAGCTGTTGGATTTTATAGCCCTGAGTTACACTTTTAGATTCAGTTGCATTTTCCTTTTTGTCGACACCCTTTTGTACGTATTTTACTTCTTGTTGTGGTTTAGATTGTACATCTGTTTGTGCATCATCTGATGTAGGCGTTTCTTGCGCGTCGTCGCCTGCAGGTTCACTATCAGTTGGTTTTTCCTCAGTCGCTGTGTTTGCTGGTTCATTTTGTGCAGCATCTGATTGTTCTGTCTTATCAGAGGTATTGCACCCCACTACTAAAACAGCTGTTAGTAATAATGCAAGCATTGTAATTAAATTTTTTTGCATGAAAAGCCCTCCCTTTCTATATTAAACGCTAATAAAAGATAAAATGTTTCCAATTTTTTTTGTTATGATGTTAAAGGTAACACTAAAAACAATAATAAAACAAAAACAACATGGGCTACAATAACTAAAGGCATACTCTTGCGCCATTCATAGATAAAGCCCCAAATAAGGCTTGTTACAAGAGCTGCAATTATACCAAGCTTAAAACCGCTAAATGCAATCGAAATGGCACATAAAATGGCTGTTACAATAACTGCTAAAACAGGGCGCATAAAACGTTTTAATTGTTGCTGTACGTAGCCACGCCAAAATAGTTCTTCACCAATGGCTACAATGAAAACAAGTAAAATATAGTGCCATATATTTTGTGGACCGTAAACTGTTAAAAACTTTTGCACGGATCCTATTAGCCGATCATTTATAAATGGTGCGAGCCAATAACCAAAACGTATAATGCCATATGTGATTGTACCGTATCCAATGCCGAAAATCAGAAATTTCCACGTAGGTAATTGATCTTCGATTGTACCTGATAGAATAGCAATAGCTATACATACGAGCAGGGTAAATGCATACATGTACCAAAATACAGCAGGATTAGCAAATGTAAAAGCAAGCATGCCATAAACGAATAATAAAGAAAGGAGAAGTATTATTGTTTGTTTCGAATTTGTAAGCATAATTCGACCTCCATACTTTAATTTTACCAAAAAAATAGTCCCTTATCATCTATAAAGACAAAAAGGGACTATTCAGAATATTAAGCTTCACTTGCGTATAAGATTTTGTAACGTTTATGGTTGACGACCGTTTTTTCTTCAATTTCAAGGGAATCAAAATTCTCCATATATGTTAAATCAACGATCACCGAATTTTCATTTACTTTTTCAACAATGCCTTGCAAACCATTTTTAAACTCGATAATATTTCCAACTTCAGCTATTTTCACAGACAGTCAGCTCCTTCATCGACTAATAATATACAGTTTGCATGAAAAAAAGGGAAACGTAAAGCCTTTTTTGAATAATTCATAATTTATTACACAAAATAAAGTAAGAGAAAGGATTGGAAAAAATGGAACAATATGAAACGATGCTTAAACAATTGCAAAATGGAGAAATCCAAAGTATCGAAATCCATAAAGAACAATTTTATGATTTTCGAGAAGTATTAGTAAAACACCCATTATTTAAACATTTTAGAGGTGAAGCAAAGCAAAATGGGATTATAATCTACACTTATTTGGAAATTCCTAGAAGTTAATTTTGTCGAACATTGTCGGAACATAATGCTGTAAGAAATGAAATATAAATGTATAATAATGGTATGATTATTTGTATGTTGGAGGGTTGTATGAATGGTCAATCTACTCTTGAAACAAATGGAACAAACTCGTGAGATGATGATTCGCTCTGGTGTGGAAAACGGGTTACAGAATGCAAAAACCATTCAACTGAGTCGCAGACTAGATCAGTTAATGAATACTTATTATAGACAGACAACATTAGAAGAAGAAGATCAGGATGATTTGTTTCAGTATTCAGAGTAAAATTTTTTAGATTAGATGATTAAAAGTGAATGTACTGGGGAATAATTATAGTGAACACAGCAACATTCTCATTTCCCCCTTTAGAGCAGTGATTCCCATCACCTGCTCTCTTTTTTTTGCTTATTCGGTATATATGCAAGACATACAAACTTTAGTACAAGTATTAAGAAGAGTTTGAATTATTGAACTGATTCAACTACACTAAGTACACATAAATAAAACTTACTACTATTCCCAAAACCTTAGCTAATTTGAAATGTGTAAAAGGAATAATCGTATTGTCTTATTTTGTGAGCAAATTTATTGTGAGTGGATGGCGCGATTCAGTGCTTGTCTGAGAAAAGCGTCAGCCTTTAGCGTAATATTAATTCAAGTAAAGGAGTAATTACATATGGGAAAAGAGCGTATTGCATTTATCGGCACAGGTGTTATGGGTGCTAGTATTGTTAAACACTTACTGCAAAATGGCCATGAGGTGACGGTTTATACCCGCACAAAAGAAAAAGCAGAGCCCTTAATCGCTTTAGGAGCAAGTTGGGCTAGCTCCCCGGCAGAGGCCTTTAACGATAAGGATATAGCGCTAACGATGGTTGGTTATCCAGCAGATGTTGAGGAAGTTTACTTCGGTGAAAATGGTTTGTTCCAAACTGCCAAGGCAGGCAATATTGTCATTGATATGACAACATCTGAACCAACTTTAGCAAAGAAAATATATGCGCATGCACAGACGTTAGGGGTAGAAGCATTAGATGCTCCCGTATCTGGTGGAGATGTTGGGGCGCAAAACGGTACCTTGTCTATTATGGTAGGTGGTGACCAAATGACCTTTAATCGAGCTGTTCCAGTGTTGCAACAATTTGGTGCAAATATCGTGTATCAGGGAGAATCAGGTGCCGGACAGCATGCAAAAATGTGCAATCAAATTGTCATTGCATCAGGCATGATTGGTGTGTGTGAGTCACTTGCCTATGGCTTAAAAGCTGGACTCGATTTATCTACTGTATTACAATCCATCTCTTCTGGTGCGGCAGGGTCTTGGTCTTTAAGTAATTTAGCACCACGTATGATTAAAGAAGACTATGCGCCAGGTTTTTATATTAAGCATTTCGTGAAGGATATGAAAATCGCTTTAGATGAATCAAAGAAAATGGGTATTTCTTTACCAGGGCTAGCATTAGCATATGAAATGTATGAAAAGCTGATCGAAGCAGGTTATGGTGAAAATGGTACGCAGGCTCTGCTAACGTATTATAAATAGTCAGCAATAGGAAAAAGTGTTAGATTGAGTAATCATCAATCTAACACTTTTTGTTATGTTGTTTGAGAGCTTGGCGCTACTTTCCGTGGTACCACCTTCCGAGTGAAATCGCCACAAAAGGTCTTTGAATCGCTCGAAAGCCAGGGAAAATCGCCACAAAAGTTTTGTGAATCGCTCGAAAGATAGGAGAAACCGCCACAAAAGGTCCGTGAATCGCTCGTAAACCTTTGAAAAGCATCCTCCATAGCATAGACAATTCTCTACTCTTTATTAAAAAGTTGAGAATCTAAAGAGAAACTAGAAGCTCCTGCAAGAGCAAAGTATAGTGCTATCGCACCTAAAGCTAAATCCAACTCATAGCCAGCCAAACCATTAGCGCCGATAAATCCAATGCTAAGTTTTGCTGTAAAGATAGCAACAATCATTGTAATGGTCAATAAAGCACCAAAGATTCTTGTTGCGAAACCTAAAATAATAGCAGCTCCACCGACTAATTCAATAATCGCAACGACATACGCCATAAAGCCTGGAATACCGATACTATCAAAGAAGTCAGCCGTATAGCTGATGCCCCCTTGGAATTTTTGGAAACCATGCACGGCAAAAATAATGCCGAGAACGACACGTAAAATAGTTGAACCAATATTTTGCATCATAATGTAATAACTCCTTTTCTGTGACTTACATTTCGTAACTTAGTTTATTTTTAAAAATAACTTTTGTCAAGTAACTAAGTGCGTTTTTCGAACGGATTTTTAAAAAGTGATATACTCTTAAGTAGAACCTAGTAAAAAAGGAGGGGAGTAAATTGAATCAAAAAAACATGTGTCCGCGATTTGAAAAAGCGCTTATGATATTGAACCATCGTTGGAATACGTTACTTATTTATCAGCTACTTGATGGTCCACAGCGATATTCCACCATTAAAAATCAGTTGAGTATAAGTAGTCGTGTGTTAACAGAGCGATTAAAGGAGTTAGAAAGCGAGGAAATTGTGTTGCGTACCGTAATTCCATCTACTCCAGTCGTTATTGAATATGAACTTACAGAAAAAGGATATGCAATTACCCCTGTGCTAAAAGCCATTGAAGAATGGTCTAGTAAATGGGTAACGATTGCTGAGGAATGATAAGAAAGATATTCAAGCGAGGGGGCTTGAATATCTTTTTTGTTATTTTGGGCCAAATGGAGGTAAGGTGAGAACCAATTTATGGCCTATTGGCAGTTATGTTTCACTAGAATTACTGATATATTGTAAATAATATTAATTTTCTTTTAAAAAAGGTATTTTTTATTATAGAGAGAAATTAATTGATTATTATAGAGATTGGAGGGAGGGTTTTATGAAGAAGGGTACAGCGATAGACGTACAACATCGAAATCAGTTAGCCATATATTTATCTTTGCCAATACTATCATGGGCATTTTACGATTTTGCTAATACGATATTTTCGTCAAATATTAATACGATATTTTTTCCATTTTATATGGATGAAGCTTTAGGTACGAATGAGGTAATGCAACAGGTAGCAAGTACATTTATTTCGTATGCCAATGCAATAGCCAGTTTTTTCTTAGTAGTCTTTTCACCACTTTTTGGTGTCTGGATTGACCAAACAGGCTATAAAAAGAGATTTATAGTTTGGTTTGCATCAATATCTATTCTATTTACCTTTATGATGGGGATTTTTGCAAATTTACAGACGACAATCAATTACTCAGGTGTACCTCTTAGCTTATTTTTAGTTGTTGCAAGTTTTGTGATAGCGAAGTTTTTCTTTAATTCGAGTCTCGTATTCTATGATTCGATGATGAGTGATTTAGGAACAAAAGAAGAAATGCCTCTTATTTCCGGTTATGGTGTAGCAATTGGTTATTTAGGCACACTTTTTGGATTGCTTGTTTATTTATATGTAGGAAGCAGTGATTTCCATCGTGCTTTTATACCAACAGCGATTTTGTATTTATTATTTTCATTGCCTTTATTTTTCATTAATAAAGATACACCAATACCAAAAGAGCAGCGGAAGACGACTCATTTTTTTGAAGGCTATAAGGAAATTATTAGTACATTTAAGGATATGAAGCAGTATAAGCCAATCTTTACTTTTATGATTGCGTACTTCTTTTTAAATGACG
The DNA here is from genome assembly GCF_003049665.1 of Lysinibacillus mangiferihumi. Lineage (GTDB taxonomy): Bacteria > Bacillota > Bacilli > Bacillales_A > Planococcaceae > Lysinibacillus > Lysinibacillus mangiferihumi. Next base: position 41,357 of record NZ_PYWM01000032.1, read on the forward strand.
CGATTGCCACGACAATTGCAATGATGGCTGTGTATGCCACAACCATTGTCGGGTTTACTTCAGGTCAATTTATCATCCTATATTTAGTATCCACCGTATCGACAATTATTGGCTCACTCGCATTTGGCTATATTACAAAAGCAATTGGAGCAAAGAGAGCCATTACCATTGTTGCTGTAATCATGATTATCGCTTTAACATTTGCTGTCTTTGCAACCGAGCAATGGATGTTTTGGATTGCAGGTAGTATGTTCGGTATTTCACTAGGTTCAATGTGGGTGACATCGAGAACATATATTATTACGCTATCCCCAGATAACAAGAGAGGCCAGTTCTTTGGGTTATTTGCTTTTTCTGGGAAAGTTTCATCAATAATAGGCCCCGCAGTTTATGGAACAGTCACATTATGGATGAAGGATTATGGTACTTTAGCAAGTCGAGTGGCATTATCAACATTAATATTAATGACAGTGCTTGGTCTATTGGTGCATCTAAAAGTTAATGATAAAAATGGAAATACCAAGTAGGAGAATTGTATCGCCTATGATACAATTGAATTATAAATTGATGTTGAAATAGAAAGGAGCGGGGTTGCTTTGGAACATAAGGGCATATTATTAGAAAGTGGCACAAATGAGCTAGAAATCGTTGAATTTGAAGTAGCTAACAATAAATTTGGTATTAATGTTATTAAAGTAAAAGAGATTATTCAACCTATTCCAGTAACGTTTATTCCACACGCGCACCCGCATGTAGAGGGAATTATTCAATTAAGAGGCGAGGTATTACCGGTAGTAGATATGCTACGAGTACTAGGAATACAAAGCGCAGAACGTAATCCGCAACAAAAATATATTGTTGCTGAGTTTAATAAACAACGAGTTGTTTTCCATGTCGATAATGTGACACAAATTCACCGTATTTCATGGGATCAAATCGAAAAGCCTTCTGATATGTATCAGGGTGGGACTTCACAAGTAATCGGTGTTATTAAGCAAAATGAGCAAATGATTTTATTGCTAGATTTTGAGAAAATCATGGTTGATATTAACCCTGAATCGGGTATTAATGTAGAGTCCGTGAAAAAGCTTGGTAAACGTGAACGTTCTGAAAAACGCATTTTAATTGCTGAAGATTCACCATTATTACGTAAATTATTATTTGATACGATGAAGGAAGCTGGTTATGAGAATGTAGAGTTCTTTGAAAATGGTCGTGATGCTTATGAATATTTAGAATCATTAGCGAAAAGTGGCAATAATGTTACAGAGCACATTCAATTAGTTGTAACAGATATTGAAATGCCACAAATGGATGGTCACCATCTTACACGAAAAATTAAAGAGCATCCTGATTTACAAAAGCTGCCGGTCATTATTTTCTCTAGTTTAATTACTGATGATCTTCGCCATAAAGGTGATCAAGTAGGTGCTGAGGACCAAATTAGTAAACCTGAAATTGCCGAACTAATTTTACGTGTCGATCAACTTATTTTATAAAGCTAGCGAAAAAGGAACTTCACAATACTAATAATTGGTATCCTGAAATATTAATACAAACGAAAGTCGGATACCTTTTTGGTTCCGACTTTTTTTGTATAATGAGGATGCTTTTAACACAAAATAAAAAGACCACCACCTATTGTCCTGTGAAGGAAGTGAATTATTTGGATGAATTAAAAACGGCCATTATTGATATCGGCTCGAATACAATACGATTGGTACTCTATCAGTATGATAATGAAGAAGGTCTTCGAGAACTGGGAAATATAAAAACAGTTGCGCGTTTACGAACATATTTGCAACCGTCAGGAGCCATGTCCGAAGAAGGTATTCGAGTACTAACAGAAACGTTGTTAACATTTAAAGCAATGCTTGATGATTTTGAAATTTTCGATGTGAAAGCAGCTGCAACAGCTGCAATTCGTCAAGCGACGAATAGAGATCAGATTATTGCTTTAATGAAGGAGAAAACGGGCGTACAGATTGAGCTTTTGTCTGAAGAGGAAGAGGCGTATTTCGGTTATGTTGCTGTAGCCCATTCGATCGGTACTCTGTCTGCTGTAACGATTGACATGGGTGGAGGAAGTACAGAAATAACGCTATTTAAAAATAAGGAACTAGTTGAATCATTTAGTTTTCCTTTTGGAACGGTGTCATTAAAGCAACGTTTCGTTAAGGGTGACATTATGAATAGTGGTGAGAAGAAAGAACTGGTTGCTTTTGTTAAGGAGCAGTTCAAATCACTACCTTGGATTCAACAAGTGAGATTACCGATTATTGCAATTGGGGGCAGTGCGAGAAATATCGCGCAAGTTCATCAGCAACGACAGCAATATCCTATTGCGAGTGTGCATGGCTATGAAATATCTAAAGGAGATTTAAATCAGCTTAGTGCGTTTTTAGGAAATTTAAGTTTCCAAGAACTAAAACAGTTGGATGGGTTATCAACGGATCGTGCTGATATTATTGTACCCGCATTAGAAGTGTTTCGCGTACTTATGGAAATTGTAGGTAGTGAGGTCTTCCAGTTAACGAAAAAAGGTTTACGGGAAGGGCTTATCATCCATCGTATTTTACAAGAAGATGAAGATGCTTTTGACAAATATAATGTCTTTGAGGGAAACGCTAGAAGATTAGCTCGACAATATGGACGTTCAGAGGTAGAAGTTGATTATTTAATGCTTTTAGCAGATCAACTTTATCGTGAATGTTGCCATTTGAATTATTTACAATTTGATGAAAATGATTTGCAGTTGTTAAGAAAGGCCGCAAAGATTTTTAATATCGGGGAATATATTGAGTTAAGCTCCGCAAGTCAACATACGTTTTACTTAATTGCCAATCAATCAATTGATGGCTTGAATCATAAAGAGCGTCTAAAATTAGCACTTTTAGCTTCTTATAAAAATAAAGATTATTTTGAACGATTTGCAGCACCTTTTATCGAATGGATGAGTCGTGAAGAGTATCGTAAAATACGCGATTTTGGCGCGTTGTTAAAATTTATTTATGCGTTAAATGTATCCAAGAGAAATATTGTACAAGCGATTGAAATGCAACCTCTAGACAATTTTGTCCAGCTTAACGTATACGTTAAAAAAAATGCTGCTGCTGAAAAATATCAAGCAAATCGGCATAAGAAAAATCTAGAACGTGCTCTAAAAATACCAATTAAAGTAAACTTCATTGAAGAAGGGTGGAACCAAGATGACAACAGAAGTAACGAACAATCGATTACATGAAGAAGAATTTTCAGAACCACATAGCCGTATACTAGAAGAAATAGCAAAACCTCAATATTATAATAACCGCGAACTAAGCTGGTTAGCGTTTAATGAACGTGTATTAGAAGAAGCAGAGGATATCAATAATCCTCTGCTAGAACGCCTGAAGTTTTTAGCGATTTTTAGCTCCAATTTAGATGAATTTTTCATGGTGCGTGTGGCAGGACTTCAGGACCAAGTGCGTGCAGGGTTCCATAAGGCTGAGAATAAGTCTGGCTTAACACCAAAAGAGCAATTAGCGAAAATTGCTGAACGTACGCAAGCTTTAGTGCGCAGACAAACAGAAGTATATCGTCACTTAATCTACGATTTACTACCACAGCACAATGTACATATTGCAGACATGAAAGATTTAAATAGTACGCAAAAGGCGTTTATCAATGAAATGTTTGCTGAAACCATTTTCCCAGTTTTAACACCTGTAGCAGTAGATGCTTATCGACCATTTCCAACCTTGCTTGGTAAAACATTAAATATACTTGTTCTATTGGAACAAGATGAGACAGATTTAGAAAGCCGTGAAAAGGTTGCAATAGTGCAAGTACCATCTGTTTTGGATCGCTATATTAAAGTGCCTTCTGCTGAGGGCGAGACAGTGATTGTTCTACTTGAAGATGTTATTGTCGCTCATATCGAAAAGCTTTTCTATGGCTACAGTGTGAAATCGGCACAGGCTTTCCGTCTAACACGTAATGCAGATTTAACGATTCATGAGGAAGGTGCCCGTGATTTACTGGTAGAAATTGAAAAAGAGCTTAAAAAACGTAAATGGGGTGTCGGCAGTCGTCTAGAAGTACGTGTAGGGGAAATGAATGATGAGGTACTTGCATACTTACTAGAAGAATTTGAAATTGAGGAGACAGATGTTTTTCATATCGACGGTCCGCTCGATTTAACATTTATGTTCTCATTTGTAAAAGGAATAGCTGTGGGACGAGAGCATTTAGAGTATGAAAGCTTTATTCCACAGCCACCTTTAGATTTACAGTCAGATGAAAATATTTTTGAGAAAGCATTGCAACAGGACATTTTTTTCCATCATCCATATGAGTCATTTGCACCGATAGTGGACTTTATTTCAGAGGCTGCTGTTAATCCGAATGTACTTGCAATCAAGCAAACATTATATCGAGTTAGTGGGAATTCTCCAATTATACAAGCATTAAAACTCGCAGCTGAAAACGGTAAACAAGTGACTGTTTTAGTAGAGTTAAAAGCGCGTTTTGATGAAGAAAATAATGTGCATTGGGCAAAGCAACTAGAGCAAGCTGGCTGTCTTGTTATTTATGGTATGAATAATTTAAAAACGCATTCCAAAATAACATTAGTTGTAAGTCGTCGTAATGGCAAGATTGAACGTTTTGTTCATCTTGGAACAGGAAATTATAATGATGCAACTGCAAAAATTTATACAGATATGGGTATCATAACATCAGACAAGGAATTTGGGATTGATGCCACAAACTTTTTTAATTACTTAAGCGGCTACACGGAAAAACCTACATTCAATCATTTAGTCGTCGCACCATTTGATATTCGCGATGAATTTATCCGTTTAATGGATGAGGAAATAAGCTGTCATAAGAAATACGGAAATGGATTTATTCGTGCCAAAATGAATTCATTGACGGATAAGGATTTAATGATGAAGCTTTACGAAGCATCTATTGCTGGTGTAAAAGTCGAGCTTATTATTCGGGGAATTTGTTGCATACGCCCAGGTATTCCAGGCATTAGCGAAAATATAACAGTTACAAGTATTGTTGGCAGATTCCTTGAACATTCACGCATCTATTGGTTCCATCATAATGGTGAGAATAAGGTTTACTTATCCTCTGCAGATATGATGACCCGTAATATGATTAAACGCGTTGAAATTCTTTTCCCTGTCTATTCAATTGAAGCAAAAGCTCGTATTATGGATATTATGAACAAACAACTTGAGGATACAGCAAAGGCTCGTATCCAAGATTCCAATGGGAAATATCATTACAAAGAATTTGATCGCAGCGAAGACCCTATTAATAGTCAGGAAATTTTCTTAAAGGATGCTCTAAAGCCTACGCTAGATGAGGAATAAATAATAAGCGTCTTAGACGACTAGAGTAAACACGCTACCTAGAGAGGGATATAATGAAAAAATATAGAAAGAATGTAGCGCAATTCACAAACTATCGACAGTTGGCACTGCTTAATCCGTTCGATGCAGTAGTATGCTTGAAACAAGCTGATGATGGGGATTTTGAAATCGTTTATTATAACGACAAACTACCATTAGCTATAGCGTTGCAGGATGAGAAAGCAACGACAGCAAAGCAATTTTTTAACAAGCAATGTTGGCAGCAATTATGGAAGATGATCCAACAGGAATTTAACATTGCTCGTAAGATTGCGCTTTATTCAGAGACTGAGCAAATGCAAAAATCGTTTGCCGTAAGTGTACAGCAAATAGAGCCATCTATAATAGCTGTTATTTTACGTGAGGAACAGCGTGATACGAAGTCATATTTGCAATTTGTTGAACAACATGTATGTCCAATAGTAACGACTGATTTACAAGGTCGTATTGTTCATCAAAATGTTACCGCTACGTCTTTATTGTCGAGAGAACATCACAGCCTTATAGGACTTGATATTTTTTCATTATTAGAGTGTAACTATGTAAACGAAGTCCAATTATTATTTGCTAAAACGATTGAAGGCGCTACATTGGATATGCCAAAATGTTTATTTAAGGGTAACCTACTAAGTAATGAACCATTTTATTTGCGTACACATCCAACATATTTTAATGGTGAAATAATTGGGGTACATTTTTTCGTTAGAGACGCGAACTTATTTAAGAGTTATCATGATTCCTTTTACTATTTAGCCTTAACGGATGAATTGACTGGTATTTGGAATCGAAAAGCGATAAAAGAGCATTGGCTACAACATTTGAATGATAAGCAAAGTGAACATCAACAAGCAACCATTCTTTTAGTTGATATTGACCGTTTTAAAAAATTTAATGAGTCTCTTGGTGAAAGTAAGGGTGACGAACTTTTGCGAATGTTTTGTCATAGGCTTCGTGAATTTTGTTACGCGCAATGCTCGCTCTATCGCTATAATAGTGATGAATTTATTTTTATTTTAAAAGATGCCACTATAGACAAAATAGAGCAATTGGCGAATGCCATTTTAGATTCGTTAAAACAGCCATTTATGATTGATGATCAGGAGTATTTTATTAGTGTTTCCATTGGTATTTCTTTAAGCCCAGCAGATGGTAAGGATTTGGAGACTCTCGTACGAAAGGCCGATCAAGCTTTATTCTCTGCTAAAGAGCACGGACGTTCACATTACCGCTATTATCGTGAAGATATGACAAATGTTTTTCCAAACGAGGCATTGATGGAGGCACATTTAAGACGGGCCATTGAATTTAATGAACTAAGTATTCATCTACAACCACAGATGAATTTAGACGATAATAGCATTAATAGCTTTGAGGCGTTATTACGATGGAATAATCGTAAATTTGGCTTTGTATCCCCGGCGCAGTTTATACCGATTGCTGAAGCAACAGGCTTAATTGTAGAAATTGGTGATTGGATTATTAATGAAGTTTGTCGCTATCAAAAGGAATGGCGTGCCAAGGGCTATCGTCCAGTCAGAATCGCCATCAATATATCGCCCAAACAATTTAGAAAAGAAAACTTTGCTCGTAAAATTAAAGCAACCTTGAAAAAATATAATGTAGCGCCACATTTAATTGAAGTGGAAATTACCGAAAGCTCCATGACGAATGTGCATGAAACATTTTCAATCTTAACTGAGTTAAAGCAGCTAGGCGTTTATGTGTCGGTGGATGATTTTGGTACGGGCTATTCTTCACTTAGCTATTTGAAACGTTATCCAATCGATATCATTAAAATTGACCAATCGTTTATTGCGGATATCGAAAAGGATGATAAAAATGAGGCAATTATTAAAGCCATCATTTCGATGTCTCATAATTTAGGGCTTGAAGTAATTGCAGAAGGAATAGAAGAGCCATCACAAGTAGCGTTTTTAAAGCGTCATCATTGTCAAAAAGGACAAGGATACTTATATAATAAACCATTACCTGTTGAAACGATTGTGGCCCAATATTTTGTAGGATAATAAAGCAAGTTATCGCGAGGCGGAGCGTTTATCTGCATGGTAGAAATACTTGAGCGGAGTGGAGTGGAGTGGAGTGGAGTGGATATCCGCGAAACGAAGTGAAATACCCGCGGAACAAGGTGAAATACCCGCGAAGCAGAGCGAAATACCCGCGGAACAAGGTGAAATACCCGCGAAACAAAGTGATACCCGCGGAGCAGAGCGAAATACCCGCGGAGCAAGGCGAAATACCCGCGAAACGAAGTGAAATACCCGCGGAACAAGGGGAAATACCCGCGAAGCAGAGCGAAATACCCGCGGAGCAAGGCGAAATACCCGCGGAACAAGGTAAAATACCCGCGGAGCAGAGCGAAATACCCGCGAAGCAGAGCGAAATACCCGCGGAGCAGAGTGAAATACCCGCGGAGCAAGGTGAAATACCCGCGGAGCAGATCGAAATAT
>NZ_PYWM01000033.1 GCF_003049665.1 Lysinibacillus mangiferihumi
TTTCAAACTTCGCAGAAATCCCTGCTACTTTCACGCCATTGACAATGAGTAAACCGTCATCGATAATGGCTTCCACTCCTATTTTATGTGCAAAAACGAGCGCGCTTGTACTTTTTCCTGTTCCACTTGGTCCACTTAAAGAATATACCTTCATCTAAAAAACCACCTTCCTTGCTTAATAATAGCAAAAATATATCGCTACTATCATTTAGCATCGTTACCCATTATTATTTCGTGCAAAAATATTGTCATTTAAGCTTAATTTTTTCCGCTAGCCTATGCAAGCATCTTCTCCATTACAAGAATATATTCTTTTTTCAGAATAACTTCCCCTTTCTGTGCTTTAGTATGATAAAATGTGTACTACTATTCTGTTATACAACTATAAGGAGTGTACTAGTTTGAAAATCGTACCATCAAAAAAAATGTCTCTATTTACCCCAGCAATTTTCGGCGATTTAAAGCACTTTGCTAAACAACAACAAGCAAAAGGTATGTCTTTAATCGATTTAAGTTTAGGGAGCCCTGATCTTCCACCACATGCAAAAATCCGTGAGCATTTATCTTACAGAGCGGGCTTGGCAGAATCATATGGCTACACATTAACTGGCACACAACGTTTTTATGATGCAGTTAGCCGTTATTATAAACGTCGTAGCAATGTCGATTTAGACCCTACAACTGAAATCATTCAAACAATCGGCTCTCAAGAAGGCTTAGTCCATTTACCAATCGCCTTTTGTGATCCAGGAGACATCGTTCTCTCAACAAATCCAGCTTACGTCGCTTACGATGCAGGCATTCATCTAGCGGGTGCCACACCCTACTATATGCCGCAAACAGCAGATAACGATTATTTACCTGATTTAGACGCAGTGCCAGAAGAAGTTGCACAAAAGGCCAAGCTACTTATCTTAAATCTACCAGGCAATCCTGTACCAGCTATGCCTTCTCTTGCCTATTTCGAAAAGGTCATTGCTTTTGCTAAAAAATATAACGTGATTGTGCTTCATGATGCGGCGTATTCAGAGTTTTACTTTACTGGTGACGGTCCGATAAGCTTTTTAGCGGCACCAGGTGCAAAAGAAGTAGGGATGGAGATCAATTCTTTATCAAAAAGCTTCAGCCTAGCTGGTACACGAATTGCCTATATTGCTGGTAATGCTGACATGATTGCTGTCTTAAAACAACTTAAATCGAATTTAGACTTCGGTATTTTTGAACCAATTCAAGATGCAGCAGTAGTTGCTTTAGACCATGCGGAAGAAATTACAGAGAACTTACGTGCAACATTCTCAGTACGTCATAAAACGTTAATGAATGGCTTACGTGAGCTTGGTTGGGATGCAGCCCCTTCAGATGGTGGTATGTTCGTGTGGGCAAAATATCCGTACGATATTGACTGTACAGATTTAGCATTTAAGCTAATTGAGCAAATTGGTGTTGTAACAGTACCGGGAACAGTGTTTGGCACAGCAGGACAAGGCTACCTACGACTAGCACTTGTTCAGCCAAAAGAGGTTTTACAAGAAGCAGTAGATCGTCTAAAAAACGTTTCCATCTCCTAACATTTAACGAAGCATGTGAACAGGAGGTATCCTTATTACATGCTTTGTTTATATCATAAAAAAAACAGCTACTGAATGCTCGCAGTAGCTGTTTTTTGTTACACATCATATTTTTGTACTACTTCATCTTCGTAGCGATTATATCGTTGCTTAAATAGCTTAAATAAATGTGTGACGAGTACTTTTAAAATCGCATAGCCTGGAATCCCTAAAATTACACCTGGTACACCAAATAATGAACCTGCTGTTAACAATACGAAAATAATTGAAATGGGATGGATGCTCAAAGATTTCCCCATAATTTGCGGAGAAATAAACTTCCCTTCTATTAACTGCACAATCGTCCAGACGATGGCTAGTTTAACAAGCATAAATGGCGAATTAACAAGCGCAATAATAGCTGCTGGTGTAATTGCAATAACTGGTCCTAAATAAGGGACCACACTTGTTATCATAGCTAAAAAACCAAGTAGCAATGCATACTTCATGCCGATAATTAAGAAGCCAATTGTGACCATTGCCCCGATACACATTGAAACTAAAATTTGCCCTTGTATGTAAGAACTAATTTGCTTGTCCATATCGTGTAAAACATCATGTAAACCTGGACGCATGCGAGGTGGGCATATTTTCATAACAAATTTCGGTAATTTCTCGCCATCTTTTAATAAATAAAATAATATAAATGGTACCGTTACAAGCGATAAAATAATGCCTGTTAAAGTTGAAAGAAAACCAGTTATCCCTGTTGCAACACCTTGTGCTAAATTGGCCGCTGTATCTTTTACTGTTTCAATAATATCTGTTGTAAAATTCATCACGACTTTTTCATAATTAAAATCCGTATTGGCTAAATACTCATTAACACGTGAGTTATTTAAGTATTCCACTATATTTTGTGTTAGGGCCATAAAATAGACAGGGAATTCCTGCGCTAAATTCGTAAATTGATCTCGTAAAAATGGATAGACCAGCACGACAAGTAAAGTAATGACGCCAACTACACCAATATATAAAATTAAAATGCCCCAAATTCTTGGGATACGCCACTTTTCAAGTATTCCTAATAATGGTCGTAATAAATAATACCCGATTACGGCTAGTACCCCTGGTAAAATAACAACCTCAAATAATACTTGTAGCGGGGTAAATATAAAGGAAACTTTTCCAAACATGTAAATTACACATGCGAGTAATAATAAAATAATTAACGTAAATAATAAATTTTTACCACCTAAAAAGCGGATAAACTTTGTTGAAAAGAAGTTTGAATGCTCCCTCGGTCTTTTTTCACTCATCTACTCACCCCAATCCGAATGCTCACCTATATTTTACAGGATAATGTTAGCTTTTGCGAAGTATCACTCTAAGGAAATTCCTAAAAATTTACTTAAAAAAGCTTTGTTTGCCTTTTCATCAATCACAATAGCAGATCCTGCATGGCTAAAGTTTTGGAAATCATAGCTACCTTCAATGGGGATTGTCGCTTTCTCTATCGATACTTTCCCTTTAGACACCATTTTTAAAACTTGTTGGATTTCTCCTGCTGACGAATAATCAGTCGTCACATAGCCTTGTGCGGCACCGATGAATTTAGGTAAATTCAATAGATTTTGCGGTGCTAATATTTCATTTTTTAATGCTTCAATTACTTTTTGCTGACGAGCAACACGCCCAAAATCTCCTTCAGCATCATGGCGGAATCTTGCATAGCCAAGCAATTCCTGTCCATTTAGATTATGCGTACCTTTTGTAAGGGTAACACCAATTTTTTCAGACATATCCTTTTCTACATCCATTTCCACACCATTAGGTGCTAAAATGTCTACAAGTGATTCAAAATTTTTAAAATCGACAAGTGCGTAATGATGAATTGGTAAACCAAACATATTACTTAATGTGTCTTTTAACAGTTGAACACCACCTAAATAATACGCCGTGTTTAGTTTATAGGATTGATAGCCGGGAATGTCTGCATAAATATCCCGCATAAATGATACGAGTTTCACATCGTTTGTTTTCTTATTCCAAGATAATACCATCATTGTATCTGTTCGTGATTTCTCTTCACCGCGTGTATCGATTCCTAATAATAAATAGTTCTCAATATCGCCCTTTACTTGGTCTCCACTAAAGTCTTCTTGGGGTACCAACTTGTCTGTGGCTAATTGCAAGCCACTTCGATATTGCATAATGCTGTATCCAGCAATGACAATGACACAGAGTAATAAGAACGTAAACAGTGCTCTCCCTTTACGCAATCGACGTTTCTTAGGACGTTGCGAGCGTCTTGTATAGTCTTGCTCTTCCATAACGAAATAACTCCTCTATTTTTTATAGTTAATGTAACGATTGAAAGTAAGGAAAGTTTCATTTTTCTCCTACTATCCTCGTCAGCATCTATCTATTCGTTATTTTACACCCTATTAGCCAGTAATGAACAAAATAATGCTATAATATTTTCACAAAAGAAAGGATGATGAATATGATAGAAAAAGCGACGTTTGCAGGCGGCTGTTTTTGGTGTATGGTAAAGCCATTTGTAGAGTGGGACGGCATACATAAGGTTACATCAGGCTATATGGGTGGCCATTTAGAAAATCCAACATATGAAGACGTTAAAAAAGGCAACTCAGGTCATTTAGAAGTAGTCGAAATTGAATTTGATTCCTCAATTTTTAGTTATGAACAGTTACTTGATATTTATTGGATGCAAATCGACCCTACAGATGCCTACGGTCAGTTTCACGACAGAGGCGAATCCTATGCAACGGCCATTTTTACTTATTCCGAAGAACAAAAAAGAATTGCGCAGGCATCAAAAGAAAAGCTTGCAAATAGCGGGCGCTTCGATAAACCTATTGTAACCACAATTCGTGATGCTCAACACTTTTATCCAGCAGAAGATTACCATCAAGACTATTACAAAAAAGAACCAGATCACTATAAACAAGATCGAGCAGTATCAGGACGTGATGAATTTATTGCGCAACATTGGAAAAAATAATAGATTCTCTCAATAAATCAAATACAGTTTCCTCTAAATCAGACAAAAAGAATCCATCGTGTGAAAAACACTAGATGGATTCTTTTTTCATTACTTTAGGCTAAATGACTGCATTGCATCAAAGAAACGCTTGCCATACTTCTCGAATTTCACTTCACCGATACCACTCACTTGTCTCAGCCCTTCCAGCTCTGAAGGCTTTTTATCGCATAATTCACGCAATGTTTTATCAGAGAACACGACGAATGGTGGTACCTTTTCTTCATCGGCAATCTCTTTGCGTAATATGCGTAAGTGTTCAAATAATGGATCATTGTCTGCAAGTAGACGAACTGTCACGGCTTGTTTTCGCATAACTGTTCGCTTGCCTAACAAAACAGATTTCCCTTCCTCCGATACGTAAATCGTTGGAAATGTGCCATGCTTAACAGCTAATAATCCTTCCGCAATTAAAAATTCGATAAAGTTAGAAACCTCCTTCGAAGATTGCCCTTTTAAAATGCCATAGGTTGAAAGTCTAGAAAATCCAAATTCAAGGACTTTTTGATTCTTGGAGCCAATTAATACTTGCGCAACCATTGTTTTGCCAAATTTTTGTCCCATTCTTACAACACAAGCTAATACCTTTTGTGCGTCTTCCGTGACATCTTTTACTTCCCGGTTATCTTGACAATTACTGCAACGTTTACATGGTGCACCTGGCTGTTCACCGAAATATGTTAAAATCGCATTTTGTAGGCAGCCTTCTGTATGACAGTAATCGACCATCGTTTGTAATTTTTCTAATTCTTGTGCGATACGCGCTTCATCACGTGTCTGCTCAATTAAAAAACGTTGTGTTTGTACATCCCCTGAAGCGTAGAGCAAAATACAAGCACTTGGCAAGCCATCACGCCCTGCGCGTCCCGCTTCTTGATAATAACTTTCCATATTACGTGGCATTTGATAATGAATGACAAAGCGAACATTACTTTTATCTATTCCCATACCAAACGCATTGGTTGCAATCATAATGCGAGCCTCATCTTTTAAAAATCGTTCTTGTTCAGCCATACGCAAGTTCTCTGATAGTCCAGCATGATATTTTGCGACCGACACACCCGCACGTGTCAGTAAGTCATACAATGCGTCGACTGATTTACGTGTCGCCGCATAAATAATGCCGACTTCTGATTTATTTTTTTCAATATAATTTTTAATATAGCGCTCTTTATTTTCACCGATTAACACCGTAAAAGCTAAGTTTTCACGTTCAAAACCTGTAATGAGTGTTGCCTTTTCGTCAATCGATAATAATTGACGGATATCCTCACAGACGGCAGGAGTTGCTGTAGCAGTTAAGGCAAGCACAGTCGGCTGTTGAGCCCATAATGTAAACAGTTTTTGAATGGCGCGATAGCTGGGGCGAAAATCATGTCCCCACTGCGAAATACAATGCGCCTCATCTACAGCTAGCAATGGTACATATAATTGTGATAATGCTTGTAAAAAGGTAGCACTTTCTAATCTTTCCGGTGCAATATAGAGCAGCTTCAAATAACCTCCACTCGCTAGCTGCATCGTTTCATCCACTTCTTGTGCTGATAATGTACTATTGATATATGCTGCCGGTATATTCGCTGCTCGCAATGACTCGACTTGATCTTGCATAAGGGAGATTAACGGTGAAATCACAATCGTTAAACCATCAAGCATTAATGCCGGAATTTGATAGCATATCGATTTTCCTCCACCTGTTGGCATCACGCAAAGGCTCGACTGTCCACTTAATGTTTGCTCAATAATTTGTGCTTGTCCGGTGCGAAACGAATCGTAACCAAAGTGGTGCTGTAGCATTTGTCTTGCTTGCTCCATTCTTTTTCTCACTCCTCAGCTGTAAGACGAATTAGTTTGTATTCGCCTTGATCATTTTTGAAAATCTCATAGGTCATGATGGAATGTGCAAGTGCTTCCTGTCCCGCTGAATTGTTCAGCACGTATTCCGTTTTTGCTCGCACAACAATATTTTGCCCTACTTTCTCTATCCGTTTAATCGTCGTATTAGAAAAATGGATTTTGGCTTGCTTAGACGCATAATAAGCAACCATCTCTTCAAGCGTACTCTGTAAATCTTCTGCCCCAGTAACAGATTTCATCACACTGGCATCATTAAGCGCAACAGCTGCCTTTAAATGCTCATGAAATGCATCAATAAATATTTTTACCTCGTCCTCATTATAGGCAAAAATATTCTTCCCGTATTTTTCAAGCATTTTTTGCACCGCTTCTTTGTCACCGACTTCACTATAGGCATACAAATTTTTAGATTGAGACAAACGGTCCTTTGCCTTCATGCCATCAGTAATCCATTGATCAAGTAACTGTACTATATCTTGAAGTGGCAATATGTATGGTTGTGAAACGCCCTGTTGCTGTCGATTAAAATAAACGCCCACAATTTGACCATTCTCTGCCTCCATCACAGGGCTACCGGGTGGTAAAGCTTGATCTACATCTATATAATAAGCAGCGACCTTGTCACTATATCTTTTGATTGTATGGGGTAAGCCATCGACATACACTGCTAAGTGATCCAACTTGCCATTGAAAACAGTTGGAACATTGACCGACGCATTATATTTCACTTGTAAAATAGCAATATTATAAGCAGTAGATATATAGCGTACATCAGCTTCTACAAGTTTATCGTTACTAAATTGCACAAGGGCAGTAGGTTTTGATGCGACCAACGCTCCGTTTGTTACAATATAGAGCATCGAAGGGTCTTTCTTCACAATAATACCCGCACCAATAGCGCTCTCTCCTATAACCTTCACCTCTGGAATGAGCTTTTCCTCCTGTTTCTCGACGGGTTTGTCAGATTTAATTGCTGTTTTTTCCTTGTTAAACATTTCCGCAACGGATTGATCGCCACAGCCTGTTAACAGGAGGGTTGCCGCTCCAACGATAAGCATCTTTTTTCGCATTTGTTCACCAATACTTTCTATCGAACTTCTTTCTTTACTATCATAAACAACGACGTCATTTGTTTCAAGTTTACATAATATGA
The DNA here is from genome assembly GCF_003049665.1 of Lysinibacillus mangiferihumi. GTDB lineage: Bacteria > Bacillota > Bacilli > Bacillales_A > Planococcaceae > Lysinibacillus > Lysinibacillus mangiferihumi. Next base: position 7,625 of record NZ_PYWM01000033.1, read on the forward strand.
TTATTTTTTATATTAATTAAATCAAAGGTATTTGAATCAATTTCATAATTCAATTCCCCATTAATACACACGAACTTTGAGTTTCGTGGTTCCTGATTAAAATCAAATAAAACGAACGATATATTATTATTAGTTATTTTTATACCGCATTGTTCGTATTTTTTAATGGAAGAGGCATTTATGAAATTAACTCATTTATAATAATTTATCTACTTATTTTAAAGAAACATAGCATATTGTCACACTTTTGCGAAGTGTTATAAGAAGTACTCTTTAAACGAGCAAAGGCAGTATCGACATGGGGACTTGCTTGCCGTTACTGCCTTTTCCATTAAAACTTTGTGAATCATACAAAAGACATGCTAGTTATTGCTTCCTTAATACAAGTGCTGTAGCAATAATCCCAAACATTAATAACAAAAAGATAACGAAGGTAAACGAATGGTTGCCTGTTACATCATAGCAATAACCGATTAGTGTAGGAATAATTGCGCTCATCATAAATCCACCAGACATGACCATTGATGACCAGCTATTTGCCTCTTCATGCGTGCGTGCCTCATCCAATGGTAATAATAAACCAATAGGAAACAATCCACTTAGCACAATCCCAATAATTAGAACGCCAATCCATAATAGCCATCCCGTCCCGAACCACAAAAGTACAAAACCGCTGACACCGATGATTCCTAATGACAATAGCCATCGAATACGATTTGACCATTTTTCCATTAGCATTGGGACAACAATATTCCCTATCATCTGAACGATTGACAGAAAAGTTAACATCGAACTCGCAGCAACGAGTGTTAAACCTTTGTCTTGTAAAATAGGCGTTAACCAAGACATCATCGAGAAAAATAGCGATGTTTGGAAACCAAAATAAAGTAAAATCGTCCACGCACGACTGTTTTTCCACGGATTACGTACGGCTTCCTTCGTTAGTTCTTCCTTTTGTATAGACGACTTCTCTACCTGATTTGGGATAACAAGCAACCAAATTATAAGAGCAAGCACAGCCAGCACTGTCCAGCTACCAAGGGCAATGGTCCAATCTTTATGAAACCCATTATAAAATGATACCGTTAATGCCGCACTTAATGTTGCACCTGTCCCAATGCCAAAAGAATATACGCCAACTACCGTTGCGAAACGATTAGGAAATTTTTCTTTAATAAATGCATTTAACATCGGCCCAATAATAGCGATAGCAAGACCAGCAGCAAAACTAGTGACCACAAGCAAAACATAGCTTTCTTGTAACAATCGGAGTCCATTGGCTAACGCAATAATTGTTAATAGTAGTGCAATCGCAAACTTCGTACCAAGACGTCGTTGTAACGGAACAGCCACTGGTGCAAAAAGCCCCATACAAAAGACGGGAATGGAGGTTAATAAACTCATTTGGGTATTGGATACTTGGAGAGACTCCATTAGCACATTAAATAGTGGCCCTATGCTAGTTACAGCTGGTCGCATATTGAGGGCGACGAAAAAAATACTGACAACAACGATTGTCGAAGCTGTCCATTGTTTATTATTCATAACGTTGAATACCTTTCTAATGCCAAGTTCACTACTATGTCATTGTCCTTGATAAATAGTGTTGTCAGTCTTCTATTCTTCTTTTAGCATTTTCTCTACTTACCGTCAATATTTCATTATTTTTATATGCATCCTGCTTTATTTGTGCTTTTTGCACAATGAACTTGGAGAAGCATCATTACATTTTTTTCGGTGCATCGATTCCTAATAAAGCTAATGCTTCGTTTAGAATCATGGCTACACAATGACATAATGTTAAACGGCAACTTTGTAAGCAATCTTTTGCTAGAATTTTATTCGTTGCATAATATTTATTAAACGCACGAGCTAATTGTAAAGCATATTTAGCTACGATGGAAGGATCAACTTGCTCATACGCGTTCGCAATTGCACGTGGGAATTGTTCAAGTAACAGCAAGACCTGCCATGCCTGTTGTCCTAACGGTTGGAAAGACACTTCCTCAAGTGGTCCATCTGCTTTGTCTAAAATGGAGTGAATGCGTGCATACGTATATTGGATATATGGTCCCGTTTCCCCTTCAAACTGCATCATGTCTTTTATAGAAAATTCAATATCATGAATGCGATTATTTTTTAAGTCATTGAAAATAACGGCACCTACACCAACCTGCCTCGCTACTTCTTCTTTATTTTGTAAATGTGGATTTTTCAATTGAATACTTTGTTTTGCGGTCTCAATCGCTTCTGTCAATACATCATGAAGAAGAACAATTTTCCCTTTTCGCGTTGACATCTTTTTTCCCTCTTGAAGCATCATTCCAAAAGCCACATGACGTAAATCTTGTGCCCAATCATAACCCATTTTTTTTATAACGTGAAATAACTGTTGGAAATGTAATGTTTGTTCATTGCCCACGACATAGTAAATTTTTTCAGGATTATACTGTTGCTTTCGATAAAAGGCGGCTGCTAAATCACGCGTAGCATACAGTGTAGCTCCGTCTGTTTTCTTGATGATACAAGGAGGCATATCCTCAAGTTCAACCACATATGCACCTTCTGATAGTGTTAGTAGTTCTTTTGCTTGTAATTCACTTACAACTGCTTCCATTTTATCATTATAAAACGCTTCTCCTTCGTAACGATCAAATTGAATACCTAACAGCTGGTATAGTCCCTTGAATTCTTCTAATGATACCTCTCTAAACCATTGCCAGAGAGCAAGCGCCTCTTCATCTTGATCTTCTAACGCTTTAAATGCCGCTCGCGCTTGTACAATTAACGTTGCATCTTGTTGTGCTTCTTCATGAAATTTTACATAAATTTTCAATAATTCTTTAATTGGTGCTGCTTCAATTGCTTGTTGGTTTCCCCATAGATGATAAGCGACAATTAACTTTCCAAACTGAGTACCCCAATCGCCTAAATGATTGATACGAATAGCCTTATAGCCATTTTTCTCTGCTAAATTGGCAAGCGCATTCCCTATAACTGTTGAACGTAAATGGCCCATTGAGAAAGGCTTGGCGATATTAGGGGAAGAAAAGTCGAATACAACATTGCCTTTACTTATCGGACTTGTTCCATATAATTTTTGCTCTATCATCATTTTACTTAATACTTGTTGCGTGATGTGGTGTTGATTTAAAAATAAATTGACATATCCGCCAACTAGCTCGACGGATTGAATTAATTCACACGTTACATTTTTTTGAATTTCAGCTGCAATGGTTTGTGGAGATTTACTTAGCTGTTTAGACAGTTTAAAACACGGCAGGGCAAAATCACCCAAAGCTATATTTTTAGGTTTTTCAAGTAATGTTTCAATCTCCTCGGCTGCTACTTGCTGATGTAATGCGATCGCTAAACTTTTCGCAATTTCTGTTATCATATCCATTCCCTCCTCTACAAAATAAAAAAGCCCCCGTCTCCAATAAGAGACGAGAGCATTGCATTCCCGTGGTACCACTCTAGTTGCCATTATTATGACCACTTTCAATTGATAACGGGGTGACGCCCCGGTATTCCCTACTAATATTTCGGGAAACTTCTCCAAAGTGCGTTTCATTCAAACGATCTGCATTAGGCTCACACCATCCCTAACTCGCTTGGCAGTTCAAAATGAATTACTGTCTTTTTCACAGAATGTACAATTATTAATTTTGGAATATTTTACATGATTATATCCTTCAAGTCAACGTTGATTTGGTTTAAAGCGAACGATGGACAATGTCAAATTTTTCTACTGACATTCAAGCTCACTTCTTCATTTAAAAAATGCGGATATCTATTAACGTAATTCAATTAAATTAGGTAGCTTTTCCAATACTTCTCTAAACTCTAGTAAGTCTTTAAAAATATATTGTTTATCAATGCCATTAAAGAAAGTATATTGCGCACGTTCGAGATTATTCGTGATTTCAAGGGAAATCGAAACATGCGTCAAATCACAGTCAGGTAAATGACAGTGCTCTTCAGCAAACCATTTAACGAATACAGGTTCCGTAATCTCTTTTGTATAGAAAAGTAAATTTTGCTCTTCATAAAATCTAAATTTAAAGCCCTTTTGCAATAACAAGTGTAATATTTGTTCTTTTGTCTCCATTGTTCATCCTCCTATAATGAAAGTATTCTTTCGCTTGTAAAAGTTTTACACCTAGATTATACCAAAGTAAATATTACCAATTATATATTATATATCTTTTTATAGTACCATTATTTGTTTAATTATTAAAATAATATACCTACCTTTGTAAGTATATAGCCTACAGCAGATGGGCTGTTTTGATGAGTCTTGAATAAGAAAAGAACATGTTTTGAAAACCCTTGATCAAAACATGTTCTTTGTATGTTAAACAAATACTTTTTCTTTATTTACATCGGAAAGTATTTTGACAGAAAGGGCTCTTGCGTACTTATCCAAAAGTGCAATCGTCTTCTTTATTTCCATATAGGTTGTTTCAGGATTAATCGTACAAATTCTTAAAACTACTTGGCCGTTTAATATTGTCGTAAAGACCCCGGCATAAGCACTACTTATCATTTTTCTCGAAATTTCTGTATTCACTTTATTTATAATTTCATCGTCAAAATTCGGTGGTGAAAATCGAAAATTGACGATTGCCAAGTTCGCTTTCGTTATAATGCTCCAATCCTTGTACTTTAAAACTTCACTTTCTGCATATTCTGCTAGACGTATACCATGATTAATCAATTCCTCCATCTTATCCGACCCTAGAACTTGCAACGTGAACCACAGCTTTAGCGCTCTAGCTGGGCGTGTCAGTTCCATACCAAAGTCCCAAAAATTGATTTCTTCATTATTTATTTGTGCATCTCTTAAATATTCAGGATTAGTATGAAAACTATGAAATAATAAGTTTTTATTTTTCACCAAAATCATGCCACAACCATATGTCTGAAATAACCATTTATGGGCATCCCAACTGACGCTATCAGCTTTTTCAATCCCTTTTAACTTACTTTTATGCTTTTTTGACAGAAGGACAGTCGCTCCATAAGCCCCATCAACATGCATCCAAAGGTTAAACTTTTGGCAAATGCGATGAATATCTTCCATCTGATCAATACTTCCTGTATTAGTGGAACCAGCACTGGCAATCACTATAAATGGCTTTAAGCCTAATGATAAGTCTGCTTTTATTTGTTCATGCAACATCATTGTATTGAATTTAAAATTATCAGTTTGAATAATTCTAATATTACGGTCGCTTATACCAATTATTTTTAGACCTTTCATTACGGATGAATGTGTTTGATCGGAAATATAGGCTATTCCTTTGGCAAGGTCGCCATTTAATTTGTTATCGCGCGCTACTGTTAACGCAGTAATATTTGCAATCGAACCACCTGATACAAAAATTCCTCCGGATTGTTCGGTGTAACCAATTTTATTATTTAACCAAGCGATGAGTTCCTTTTCAATATAACTAGCCGTAGGTGTTGACATCCAACTTCCTGCATGCATATTGTAAGCATTGGTTACGACATCAGCTACCCAAGATATGAGTGATGCAGGGCCTGGTACAAAACCAAAATAGCGTGGATGATTTAGCTTAGCTCTATATTTATAAATATATTCTACTGCATCAGATAGAACGTCGCACATCGGTCTACCTTCACTTGGTATCGCTAAATCATCCAATAGTTGAAATACATTGTCATTTGAGAATTCAATGACTTTTTGACTATGCAAATTTTGCTGATCTAATAAAAATTTTCTTATAAAGTTCATCATTGTCTCTTCTATTTCAATTATGTTATCGATATTGTTTTTCATATATCATCATTCCTTCATTTTAAGTTGTTCAGCAAGTGCCATGATTTTAGCATCAATCTTAGCAATTATTGTTGGTCACCCTACAAATCATTCGTTCTCCACTAAAAAATCCCCCTAATTTCAATGATTAGAGGGATGCTCTTCTTTAATAAAAAAGAAAGTTAAAATAGCAGTAAGTAAAATGAAACAAAATGCTGCTAAGCTCGTATATTCAACGCCCTTTAGAAAGGCAGAGTTTGCAATATTGAGCAAATCAGTCGATAAATCTTTTGGTAACGACTCACTTACGGCTAAAGTACCTGCAAGCGTATCTGTCGAACCTTCTGAAATCTTAGCCTGAAGATAATCTGGTAATAAAAACGATTGTCTATACCACCATGTAATCGCTCCCCCAATTAACGTCGTACCAAGGACAACGCCAACTTCATAGGCCGTTTCACTTACCGACGAGGCCCCACCAGCTTTTTCAGGAATAACTGATGAAATAATGAGGTCATTCGAGACGGTAGTAATGATGCCCACACCACTACTGATGAACAGAAAAGCTAAACCAATAATTAGAGGTGTAAGTGTTAAACTATAGACGGCTAAAAAAGAAATCGCAATAAGAATAAGGGACCCACTAATAATAAAATTAGGCTTAACCTTTTGCGCAATGACAACGATACCTATTCCAGAAATAATCGCTAATATTTCACCTGGTACGAGGATAAAGCTACTAATTAATGGCGATATTCTATGAGATATTTGTAGTAATTGTGTTGCAAAGAAGATAAATCCTATTAAGGAACCTAAGCTGACCATATTGATAAAGACAAGCGACGAAAAGCTTTTATTTCTAAACAGACTCATATCTAACAAAGGATTAGGTAATACAAGCTGTCGTTTTACAAACAGCACAGCAAAAATAGCGCCAATCCCCATGCTTAGTAAGCTTCCTTCCCATTCTCCACCAGTGGCAACTTGTTTTAATCCAAACATAATACCAAACATGGCAATGAAAGACATGCCAATACTGAAGAAATCTACTCTGCCAGTTAACTTTTCTTGTGATTCGGTAATAAAATTGTGAATAAAGAATATGACAGGAATAAAGAAAGGAATTGAAATTAAAAAGATTGCGTGCCAAGAAAAGAAAGTAAGTAATACACCACCAATAATTGGTCCAAGTACAGAACCAATTGTTAAGCAAGTAGCCCAAGCCGCTACTACTAATCTTCTTTCCTCTCGGTCAAGAAAAGTTGAACGGATTAAGGCTAATGTAGCAGGTAGAATCATTGCGCCAAAAAAACCTAGCGCCGCTCTACCAGCAATAATTTGGCCTGCATTTTGCGAAAAAATGATAATAAAAGATATAATCGAAAATCCAAGACTACCGATAAAAAGTACTTTTTTGTGTCCTTTACGGTCACCAATACCACCCATCGTAACAAGTAAACTTGCTAGCACTAAAGCGTAAGCATCAATTATCCAAAGCTGTTGAGCGGCACTCGGAGATAATGCATATGTAAGCTGTGGTAAGGCAAATGACAGTATCGTATTATCAATTGTAACACTCAAAACAGGCAATAAAATGATTAAAAGTGCCAATAGTTTTGGTTTACTTTTAATAATGGTGACAAAAGGACTAACAGACTTCTCTTCCATAATATGCCTCCTTTTACTGTAAGCATAAGATTAATTACTATTAAAATAGCGGTTGCACTTTACTTTCAGCTCATTTAACGATTCACCTAAAACCTCTTCATGGTTTTTCAACAAAACAGAAAAGTCTTTAAAGTAATCCTCTTTGATGATGTGATTAAGATTCGTTATAGAATTAATTACATCATTTCTAATTTTCTCGGAATAAGGATTATACTTTTGAATGTCCCAATACACATCGGGTGAATTTTGTGTTAGCCTGGCTGATAAGCATAACATCATCTGCATAGGCGGTGGGGAAAGCTGCATCATTTCTTTTATTGATAAATCATGTTTCTCCCCTAATACACTAATTAATGAAAGCGTTAAAATATGAGGAAGTGCTTGCACAAGTGAAACTTTCTCATCATGTCCATGTGGGTCAAACTCAAATACTACCATATCATTGTATTCAATTAGAGTTTTCATCATCGTATATGCCTCTGACTCTTCCTCTTTTACAATCGCTACCGCTCTTCCTTGATAAGGTAAAGTAGGTGAAAACATAAAATTAATCCCTACCATAGGGTTATTCGGTAAAAAGGTTTTAGCAAGCTTGAAAAAAGAACTTTGTATCGAACATGTATTAATGATTTTTACTTCTTCCTTCATTAAATGAGCTTTTGATGATAATACATCTAAACAAGAAGATTCGGGTAATGCAAAAATAATTGCATCCCCCGAAGAGTAAATATCATTTATATCGTCAGATAATACATCAGATACGATAATTTCTAGGTTCGAGTAAAGATTCCCACACGCAGCCCTTAAGGAATCACCTTCACACGGCTCTTTATCTATAATGACTAGATGATGCCCAGACTTCAATAATAAAGATGATAAAAACTTACCAATTAACCCATTTCCCCCCAATACTATTATTGTCTCATATTTCATTGTTCTTTTGAACCCTCCTTATACTTTGAAACGGAACACATGCCTTAATTAATGTCTCACGGAACTCTTCCTCTGCATCTGATGCCTCTATAATAGCTCCTCCAACCCCAAAAGTTGCAACTTGATCTTTAATGACGACCGTTCTAATAACAATACTTAAATCTGTATAACCGTTAAAGCCAACCCAACCAATAGATCCAGAATAAATGCCTCGTGGAGACTCTTCCAGCTCATCTATTATTCTCATCGTTCTTAGTTTTGGTGCTCCAGTCATTGAGCCCCCCGGGAAGCATTTACCTATCGATTTAAAAATGCCATTATCCCAATTTAATTCACCAACGACTGTGGAAACTAACTGATGTACAGATGAATAGGTTTCAACAACAAAAGCTTCTGGTACACTCACCGTATCAGGATGGCAAACTTCATTAAAATCATGCCTTACTAAGTCGACAATCATTAAATTCTCTGCTCTATCCTTTGGGGAAGTCATTAAACTTTCTTTCTCCAAACGATCTTGCTCTTCCGTTGTACCTCTTGCTCTAGTTCCCTTAATAGGTTTCGATGCCATTTTTCCGTTTTCGTCAATGCTTATAAACATTTCTGGAGAAGAACTTACGATTGAAAAACGTTCGGTATTGAAAAAAGCGCTATATCTTACGGGGCTCAAAAGTCTCATTTCTTTGTAAAGCAGTAATGGATCAAAACTATATGGCATGGAAGCACGGTTTGTTAAACATATTTCGTAAGATTCACCTTCAGTAATGTATGTTTGACACTGTTTTATCTTATCCTTGTAGTCATTACTCGATATTTCTAAGTCAATCTCATCTTCTGTTGGAGGCATTAAAAATTCGACCGTTTTTCTTTGTATAGACTCTTCACTTTTCTGCAGTAGAGCTTCTGATACAGTTAAAATTTCACCCCACAAGTTGCACACATAACGCTTCTGATTTAGATGATCAAACACTACGATATTTTTAGGTAAATAAAGAACAGCATCTGGCAAATCTGAACTATGTTTATTCGGTATCCCTCGAAGTGCTTTTAACTCGTATCCTAAATAGCCAATGACTCCTCCATTAAATGGATGTAACACTTCTTTAGGCATTTCATTGGTTATTAAAGAAAATATGCAGTCCATAACTTCGTAAAAATCTCCATAAACCGACTCTTGTCCTTTAGGGCCAGTTATATCCAACCTTGAATCTTTCACATAATACATGAAGGAAATTGCAGCATCTAAATTACAATTTCCCATAACCGAAAACCGACTGCCAAACTCACTTGATAACTCTCCATCTAACCAAAAACTATCTTTTGAACCATAAAATAATTTTTCATAGATATCAATAGGAGAGGACGCCAACTCTATTTCAATATTCTTTGGCGCTACAAGCATTGGGCACCCTACACCCTCTAGCTTTTCTTTAAGCGAAATCTCGTACATGTAATGGCCTCCCGTAGGATTTTTCCGCAGAAATATCAATAAAATTTTTAATTAATTCAACGCCAAACTCCGAATCAATCGACTCAGGATGAAATTGGACGCCATAAATAGGTAACTCTTTATGGGCAATCCCCATAATCAAACCATCTTGAGTATAAGCAGTTGCTTCAAGGGAAGGTGCAAGTTTAGTACAGATTAAAGAGTGATATCTAACTGCAAAAAAACTATTTGGTAAGCCTTTAAATATATTTTCACCACTATTGACAATAAGCTCTTTGTAACCATGAACTGGTTTTGGAGCTTTGCCAACCTCGCCACCAAAACAATGATTAATCCCTTGATGCCCTAAACAAATACCTAAAATAGGCATATTCACTTCTTTAATCATCCTTTTACATATACCAAAATCTTCGTCCTTTTCTGGCGTTCCAGGTCCAGGAGATAGAATGATATTATTAAATTCCGCTAGATTAATTTTATGAAAAGGATAATCATTCGTTACGACAACAGGAGAAACATTCGTTACTCTATAAACATATTGGGCAATATTATTAGTAAAAGAATCATAATTGTCTATTATTAGTGTTTTCATTGGTTTGCTTTCATTCCTTTGATTAACTTATCTTCTACCGCACACGTTTCATTAATAATAATTTTAAATACATCCTCAATATATTTTGGGTTTAAATTGTTTTCTTTTGCTACGATGCTTGTTTTCTTTAATACTTCTTCAATCCTTTTTGGCTGCATCATATTCACATTGTATTTGTATTTATATTTTGCTATTTCTGTGCATACTTCCATTCTTTCCGATAACAGTGCAACAATTTTAGTGTTGATCGTATCAATTTCTGCTCTCCATGCTTCAAGTAATTCCTCTTTCATTATTTAATCCCCCTTCTATAGTTAAATAATTTCGTTACTACAAATTTCTAGCTAAAGATGAGCATCTGATTAAAATGCCTTTGATATAGCGTGATAGCAAATAGTAAACAAATATCTGAAATTTAGAACGATTTAGGAAAGATAAAAGATTGTACCCTTATGATTTGATTTATTTCTTGGATATTTATTTATAGCTTATAACCTATAGTAAAGATGGAGAGACCTGTCTCGTCAGAATATTTCTCGCTTACGATTGTTTGGATGTTATAAAAATTATTGCTTGCTAATATCGCACTGACGCTTTCTCCTTGATTTTCATCATGTTCGATTAATACAACGCCGTCTTTTTTTAATACTCTATTGGCAAATAAAGCTGAAGCATTGATAATATCTAGGCCCTCCTGTTCTGCATAGACCGATTCTTCTGGATGATGCACCCCCCACTCAGGGGGTTGCGCCATTTCTTTCGGTACATATGGGGGATTGGATATAACAATCTCTGCTTCGACTGGTTTTAGCGGCATTTTATCAAAATATTCTTTGATGTCTCCTTGATAAACGGCAACCTTCTCGGCATTATGACGCAAGATGTTTCTCTTGAGATACTTTGTAGCTAAATCTGATTTTTCTATACAGACAATGTTTGCATTCGTCATTTTCCAAATTTCTATCCCGATTGCACCCGAACCAGAACATAAGTCATATACTAAAGAACTCGGAGCAATTGCTTTATTTTCTTTAAGCCAATCAACGATCCCCAAACTTTGAATTCTCGGTATAAAGACACCTGTTCCAACAACATATCTATTAGCGTTCAGTTCTGCGTAGCCTACAATATGCTCCAACGGAATTCTATTACATCTTTCATGAATGTCTGCCTCAAATTCCTGTACTGCTTTTAGGTCATCTTGTCCCGCTTCTGTAAAATAATATTGACTGTATATTTTTTCGTAGTCTCCTACAGGGTCCCAAACTCCTGCGTTTTTTAACAGGTTAATATAATCATCTTTTGTCTTCATCATTCACTCCACGCATTGTAGTATGTTCTTAGCTGTTCTTTAGAAGATTTAGGATGTGTCAGGTAAAGAGAAAGAATTTCAGGTGGTGGAGCAAATTCCTTATGTAGCTCGTCTAAAATTTCTTCAAAACTATGAAGCATTCCTTTTTCTAAAATAGGATGCCAATAAGGTTGCACGTCCCAACGATATTCGTAACCAGTGGCGAACATTTCTGATGTCGTTTTAGCAATCAATTCATGTCTTGGTGTATTATAGAGAGGCTTTCGAATTGGATGAAAATCAGAAAGGTCAATATCGTTTTCAATCCCACTTATTGCGTTAGCTAAGTGTTCAGCGATTAAAGGAGATTGATGTAACCCATCTCTATATGTTCCTGTAGCCAACCAAAGGCCATCATATTTAATTTGGCCGATTAACGGGAATCCATCAGCTGGTATCGGTCTATTTCCAACTTGAATTTTTTTAATATCGGCATTAAAAAGATCTAAGTGTAATTGTTCTACTGCACAATCTAATAAAAATTGTACATCCGATACATAAGCATTTTTCCTTGGAATATCCGATAGTATATTGGTTGCACCGATGTAAAGCTCTTTCCCATTTCGAGGAACGCAATGTAAACCGCATGCAAATGCTCTATTTGGCGTTCGAATGACCCTGTTATAATTTTCTATGTCATCCAATTCTAAAAGTATTGATACACCGTATCCTGAAAACATTGGCGGTATTTTATTTTTCAATTCTAAATCGAAATCTAATAAATCTAACGACTGAACCCCTGCAGCGATAATAATATTTTTTGCATAAATTTTCTGTTCGCTCAGTTCAATTCCACAAACTTGATTTCCTTCTGTCATCACTGATAGAGCATGTTCATTGAAGAGAGTTCCTCCAAGATTGCGAATGGCTTTGGAAAGTTTAGCTAATAAAATGTTTGGATCAACTGCATTTTCTTCTGGAATTAGTAATGCTTTAAGAGGCCTTACTTGTTCATCAGCCTTTAGCCATACGTGGTTATCTGGATCAACTATTTCATAACGTTCCGAATTTTCTTTCAGCGCTTGTTCAATTTTCATAAAGTTTACAGAATCTACATCGCTTGTTCCTGCCGTGTTAAGGATTACTTCCGTGCCGTGGGCAATGATTACTTCTCTTTCATCACCTGAATCTTTCGTCAGTTTGGATAGCCAACCTTCCCACATATTTTTAGCTTTAATGTCCATTAATAATTTTTTTCGACCGAATTCACTTTTCATAAGACTTTCAGTCACTTCTCCATAACAGCCGTTCATCGCGCCAGCAGCTGTAGATGCTGCTGATTCACGTGCTTCCTTCCCTACAATTGCAACCTTTTGACCTCTAGAGGAAAGTTCGTATGCGATAGAAGATCCTATTGCTCCATTCCCTACAACAATCGTATCAAAATTAATATTGCTCATTATATTAGCCTCCAATGTAATTGAAATTTTTTTGATTCACAGCAAATCTATATGAAGCTACTTACTATAATTACTTAAAGTCTAGAAATCACTTATATAACCGGTATTAAAATAATTTTTACATTTAAATCTTCACATATTTTCTATTGCAATTCACCGAAAATCACATTTCGGTATACCGAAAATAATTTGAATAAACCGACAGATCCATTCAGTTTGATAGCGATGATGATGACGAAAATGCTTATTGAAACTTTTATTCAACCTATATTCGCAGTTCCTTATTTTGCATTATATAGGATATAATTTAACATAATGTTAATATGTGGTATTATTTATAAGATGGTGGTGTTATAGATGAGTTTAGATGTTAATAATCGATTGTATTCAACTATGGTAGATATTTTAGAGACTTATGTATCGAATGAGGATATGAAAACGCAGTTATCTGATTTTATCGACTTTAAGAAAGATGAAGGTTATTTATTTGGGGAGTTAGTCGTACTACATTATGTGATTTATAACAATAAAATAGAAAATCACATTTTTAAAGTAGCAGCGGCAATTGAACTTCTTATTTTATCTTTTGATATATTAGATGATATTGAAGACCAAGATAATTTTTCACCTCCTTGGGTTCAACAGCAAAATTTATCGTTAAATATTTCAAGTTACTTACTCTTTTTATGTCAGTTAATCATTAAAGAATCCGATTTTAAACATAAATATATAGCATTAGAACTTTTGGTGACAAACGCTTTGCGTGCTATTGAAGGACAACATATCGATTTACTAAACAATATAACTTGTGAAGATCGCTATATTGACATGGTTGTTTTAAAGTCTGGTTCCTTAACAACGCTAGCTTGTTTAATAGGAACTGTACTTGCGAATCCGGATAAAGCAACTGAAGTCCAATTATACGGTAGTCACATCGGGGTAATCGGTCAAATTCAAAATGATATGGAAGGTATGAAACGTTGGGATGGAAAAAATGATTTGCTGAATAAAAAATGGACTTTGCCCATTTTATATTTATTATCAGTGGAACAAAATCATACGGCGATAGAAAAAATTCAAAACTATTACAACGGTAGTGTAGAAAAACACGAAATATTGAAGCTATCTAAAGTGATCGAATCACTATTAGAAGAAACTGGCGCTTTTCTTTATTCAAAAGTTACCCAACAACTATATCGGAATAAGGCTGAATCCAGCATTATGTCATTATCAATTAATAAAAAATATAAAAAAGCACTACTAAAATACATTTAAAAGGAGAGCTTCATATGAAAAACATCATTAACTATCTAATGAAAGACACTGAAGTTTTACATCTCTTAAAAAATAATAAAATTTGTATTATAGGTATCTCTCCAGAAGAGAATAAGGCTCTTATAGACGTTGTTTTAAATAAAAAGCCGCAGTTGCAAGCATATTACTGGAAATAACTTCAAAGTAACAGTATAACACAATGGGATTATCACCACGATAAGCAGAAAAGGAAACTACGATAATACTTGTAGCTAGTCTTCTCCTCATTTTTCTCAAAAATATTACAAGCAAACTAAAAAAGCAAGTTGAATACATTAAAACTATACACACACCATCCCTGCCAATAGCTTTTGAAAGGAACTATACCTCATAAATAAATTAAGGGTTACGACTCTTAATTTATTTGTAATGGCAATAAAACGAAATACGCTTCCCTCTACATTAATATGTCACTCCTATGGATTGTCACTTACTTCTAAGGAGGAAATGATGAAAAAGCAAAAATTTATTTGGATGGGGATCCCCATTTTTATTACTATACTATTAATCATTTATTTTTTTTATCTTACAATGAAATACCCTTTAATTGGAATAGAGGTATTAAATAAAGATAAACAATACTTTGTAGATACTATTTATAAAAATTCATGGGGAATAAATCAAAATATCCAACCAGGTGACCAAATCTTAAAAGTCAATAACGCTCATCCTTCACTTCATCACTCTATCGTTTATTTCCAACGAATAGAGTTAGCTGATTCTCTAACTATCCTTAATACTGCTAATGAACCTGTTACATTTATCGTTGAAAACGAAAATAAAATTTTAATGCTTGAAGTACAACTATTCGTTAAAATTTTATCTGTCATCATTGCGATTGCGCTAGCAATCATATTGAATACCAGACATTCTGAAAAAAGTTCATCACAGGTTCTCACTTATTTTTTATTAACGATAGCACTTTGTTATAGTAGCGCCCCGATTTCTGCAAGAGGTGATGTAATCGGACGTAGCATCAATACGATAACGCTTCCAATATTCGTTATTTTATTTATACATTTTTTATATTTACATTTCTCTTATTCTAAACTTCCATTTATTAAAACCTGTTATCTTAAAGCTTTATACCTTTTATACTTTCTTATCATGACATTATCATTTGTCTCGTTTGTTAATAAAGACCTAGAAATTTCGAATACTACTATTCAATTAAAGTTTTTTTCATCTTTAATATTGTTATTACTATTTTTACTTATAAGGTACTACTATATTAACCATGAACCTAATGTACGAATTAAACTAAAAATAATGTTCTCAGGTTATTTTATTGCCTTCTCACCATTTATATTGTTTTATGCACTACCCATTATTTTCCATGATAGTTATATTATTTCTGCTGAAATAACAGGACTCTTCATTTTCATTATTCCTATTATTCTAGTTTATCTGCAATTGACCTATGAATTAATAGATATTGACTTCTTTTTAAATAAGATTAAATACTTTACATTATTATCTTTACCATTTTCTATACTAACCACGCTAATAATAAGTTTTATGACTGAAGTACATCTATTATCGATTGAAATTCTCATACTGGGCATCTTTATATTCTATCTTTCTTGCAGCTTGCTCTATACCAAAGATTATTTAGACTATAAATTAAATCCCCATTTATTTTCTAAAAATAATCGATTAGACATTAGTTTATATGGCTTTTTCCAAAAGGTGAAATTTGAAACCAATCCTTTTACATTGATTGACGCACTTCAAAAACAAATTAAAGATGTACTTTCTGTTGATCACTTAAACTATATCCAAATTGAAAAAAGACCCGCAGTAGACAATTGGACTGTTAAAACGGCTCACAAAAGCCTTGCAAATAATGCCATTCAAAAAATTAATTGGGCGCAGTATTCAAATGGTTCCTTGCTTAAAGTACATAAAGGCTTCGCAACGGTTATTGGGAGCAACGGCATTAGCAAAGAAATTATCTATTTTGAACAAAAGAAAAATAATGCAAAACTGAACCCACAAGAAAAGGCGTGGCTAGAGTCGCTATCTTATTTTTCAAGTATTGTATTAGAAAATAATTACTTAATTGAAGAGTTGAAATGCCAACTCGACTCTTATAAAAATAATATTGATGAAGTAATCATGCCTACTTCCTATTCAAAACTGCTCATGCATGTGACCGAAAAAGAGCGTATTAATTTATCCATGGATTTACATGACAGTGTTTTACAAGGCTTATTACAATTAATAAGAAATATAGAAGGACTTATTAAAAATGCTGAAAAATCATCGTTAAGTAAAGAGTTAGACTGTTTAAAAGAAGATATCATCGACATAGCTCATTTAGTACGAGAAACATGCATTGAACTTCGTCCTCCCTTTTTAAAAGAAGAAGGATTAGAACAAGCCTTAGGACATATGATTGAATCAACACGACAACAGTGTGATTTTTCTATTTATTTTGATTATGATGGGAGGCTTGAAGGGCTTTCATATGAATTTGAAATTAATATTTATCGAATTGTTCAAGAACTACTCAACAATGCTCGTAAGCATGCGAATGCAAACGAAGTAGAGCTTTCGATATTTTACGATGAATGCCACATCATTCTGCTATACGATGATGATGGTGTTGGATTACTCGAGACATCTGAAATAGATACGAATAAAATCGGTATGTTTAGCATTAAAGAACGTGTTCGGATTTTAAATGGATCGATAGAAATTAATTCTTCATTGAACAAAGGACTTCACATTTGCATCATTATTTGAAATAGAGGTGAAATTTTTGATTAGAGTTTTAATTGTGGACGATCATCCTGCGGTACGAACGGGTACAAAAACTATTTTAGAAACGGCAGGTATGGAAGTAACGATATTAAAAAATATCGATGAAATTATCCAAGCTGCCTCTAACCCATCATTCGATATTTTTCTTGTAGATTTGTATATGCCTGACATTAATGGATTGGAGCTGTCTAAAAGAATTTTACAAGTAAATCCCGAGGCAAAAATTGTCATTTACACAGGTTTTGATATTAATACACATTTTGATTTATTAATTAATGCAGGTATCTCTGGTTTTGTAAGCAAAATGTCCAGCTCTGAACAGCTCGTAAATGCTATTTATTGTGCATTGAATGAAGAAGTAATCATTCCACTATCTTTATTACGCCAACTCCGGAGAAATTCGATTTCTGCTAATAATAATTTTGAGGAGAATAGTATTATCACGCTTTCGAATAAGGAACAAAATATCCTTGAGCTTATTTCGAAAGGATACACAAATAAAATGATTGCGGAAGAGTTATATGTCAGCCAACGCACAATCGAATACAGCTTAACTAAAATTTTTTCAAAATTAAAAGCAAATTCTAGAATTGAAGCACTACAAATAGCTCAAAAATATGGCTTAATCTCTAATCTATTTATTCCGGATAGCTAAATTGAATAGATTCACCAAACGGAAATTGAAAAGACATGTCAAAGGGATACAGGCGGTTTCGTTCAGTTCAACTTGCTGCAATATCCCTTTAATTGTAAAGTTGTGGCATGTGAATTGACGTAAAAAGGAGGATGTAAGATGAGTAGACCTGAAATGTATGTCAGTTTAGTCGTGGGACCGAATTGTGATATGGAATCGTATGCTATACGATCAGCACTAGAGTATTTTGGCGTAAGGGTAAATATACATTGGATAGGTAGACCCAATGATCTGATTGATGTTCTATCCGGTAAAGAGCTTGATAATAAAGTAGATTATTTAATTTTAAATTTTCATGGAGATGAAGGTAGATTATGTATGCCTGAACTTGGTGAAGATGTTTATGAAGGCAATGAGCCAAGAGGTGAATTTTTTGGACAGCAAGAGATTAAACAATATACGGATATAAAAGATGTGAAAGTGATAGGCTCTGGTTGCACATTAGGCAAGGAACAGCTAGCAAACGCTTTTCTTGCATGTGGTTGTCACTCTTATATAGGTCCTGATGATTACATAGACGGTAATGCTAATTTTATGTTCGTTATAAGGTTTTTATATGAAATGATAAATAATCATAAAACGCAAGAGGAAGCTTTTGAAATTGCTCAATCCATTGATAACGAAACGGCCATGTATAAATTGTATAAGTCAACGTGAATGCCTTAGTGAAAATGATATCTTAATGCCTTTACCAAAATACTAGTAAAAAATCAACATATGCTGCAAAACAACAATCTCGCATTCACTTCCCTTCGCTATCCCTTTAGTAGATACACAAAAGGCAACCCCAAAAGAGTTGCCTTTTTGCGTGTAAATTCGGAGCTATAATTGGCTAGCTCAAGGGTTTGATGGTAATAGGTACCTACTCTATTTTACGTAATCGCTCTACAATACTGCTTTTTGAAATGACCTTTTGGCACATAACAGGAACTATTATCGCTATGACAAGAAGTATTGGAAGGCATAGCAGTGATGGAACAACTGTAAAATATAGCTTCATATAGGCTGCCCCTGCTGTAAATGCATTTAGACCCAGATAGCAAATTGCACTTCCAATAGTAAGCGTTGCAGCTATAGTTAGCAGAATATACATGGTACTTTCCAGTGTAAGCATTTTAATTACCTGTTTATTTAGCATACCGATACTTTGTAACATCGCAAGCTCTCGTCGACGTGCATTGATGGAGGTAATGACAGAATTAATGAAATTCATAATGCCAATGAAAGCCACTAGAATGCTGATGGTAATCCCAACGATTTTCAACGTTTTTTGCAAGTTTTCAAATTCTGCCGCTAAAGACGCCTTGGATTCAAATTCCATGTTTTGGTCGGTGTTAGTGCTATAGTCCGCTAAAAAACGCTCCATTTTTTCCATTGCGCTATCTTGCACATCAATCGTGCTTAGCATTGGGGCTTTTTGTTCAATTTGCTCTAAAAAGACTTGGCTTGGCAAATAAAATGTTGGCGTTAACGGATGCGAGTGTCTTGCGCTTATGCTTTCTGGAATGTCCGCAACAGCAAGCACTTCATATTCCCGCATTTGTCCGGTTGGATCGGGAAGCTGAATTTTGTCACCGATTGCATAGTATAAAATATTGCCTTGTGCATCAAATGGTGCAGCTATCACATATTTTCCCGAATAAAGCTTTTGCTCCTCTATTTTGCCATGCAGTAAGATTAACTTTTGCAAAGCACCCTCATCAAGACCATACAGGTGCAATAGTTGTTTTGGTTCTTGAGCATAGCGTTTAAGTGCTTCAACTCTCTTACTATCTGCGCCATATTCCTTCGCCAATTGTTTAGGAATATCGACAAAGCGCGGCCCTGTTGGCACTTCATATTCTGTAAAATAGATGTTATTGATGCTTTCGATGCCTTCTTGTAAGGACAGCTCAGAGAAAAAGCCTTCGCTTAACGTGTCTTGGTTGCTATAGTTGAGATTGACATTAAAGTTAGACACGTCTCCCACTGCAAAATCGTTCATGATAGAACGGCTTAAATATTCATCCATATCAAAGCTGTTTGCAATCGAATAGGTAGCATTTAAAATCACTAGCCCTAAAGAAAGTGAGATGGAGACAAGCACAACCTTCTTTTTATTGCGAGCAAGATTTGAATAGGCCATCGTCCACAAATTTACTTTAGTCCCTTTCTTTATCTTCCGTTTACTCCCTGCACTGTTATCTGTAACACGAAGCGCTTCAATCGGACTGACTTTTGCCGCAATTTTTGACGGCTTTGAAACACTGACAAAAACAGTGACTGCTGAAAAAATACTAGACAAAATAAAGATAAGTGGATGAGCTGATATTTTAATGACATCGGTGTTCATAATAGACAAGACAATCGGAACTAGCATCATTCCCACAAGATATCCAACTAGCAACCCAATTGGCAAACCGATGAAACAGAGCCACATCGCCTGTCTACGTATCAATTTACGAATTTGCTTTGGAGTTGTACCAATTGTTTTAATCAGTCCATAATACCGTACATCATTTGCCACACTAATTGTAAATACATTAGCAATCATTAAATAACCACTAAAAGCAATCATTAAAATGGCACCAACAGTCGCAACGATGGTACTTATGTCTAGAGATTCACCGTTTCCGGTATAAGCCCAGTTGACGCCATAATCAATGTCGTCCAGACTGAACCCACTGTCTACAATCACTTTTTGCAGCTTGCTTTCAATACGAAAACTGTTCTTGAAATTGACATCAGCGTTGATAAGACCTACATCATAGCCCTGCTTACTTGGTTTGTAATTGGCAAGTTGCTTCTCCACATAGCTTTTGCTCACCCATGCTTGACTTGCCTGCATAACCTTATCACCTGTCCAATAACCTACCAGTGTAAAGGTTTTGCTTATTTTTTCCCCTGCTAAAGAATAGTCCAAGGTAACCTTCTGACCTAGCTTCGCAGAAACACCAAGTTGCTTTAAAACGAGTGTGTCTGTGGCAATTTCCTCATCATTTTGTGGAAGTTTTCCTGTTGTCGGCATAGAAAACATACCCTTTGCATTGTTTTCACCGCTAGTGTATCGAATTTCAGTAGGGTGTTTGGCTAGCTCTTTATTTTCACCCACGCCCAAAACGACAGAGAAAGAAATATCTTTAATATCAGGATGCGTTTTCAGCGCGTCATATTGCGCTTTTGACAGATATTTAAAGCTACCATGTGCACTGCCGCCCACCTGTCGCATAGTACTTTCCTCAATCGATGCAACAAGGCTTGTAGCTACTGTAAATAGCCCCGAAAACATGAGCGAAGTCAAAATAATTGCAACGATAGCAAATAAGTTTCTCATTCTACTTGCTTTGAACGAACTTTTTGCAAGCAAATGAATGGTTCTTTTACTATTTACTTTAAGCATGGATACCACCATCTACAATCTGTCCGTCTTCTATACGGACAATTCTGTCTGCAAGCTGTGCGATTTCCTCATCATGGGTAATCATGACAATCGTTTGCTTGAATTGTCTACTTGTTACTTTAAATAAAGACAGAACATCTTGACTGGTTTTAGTATCCAAGTTTCCCGTTGGCTCATCGGCTAAAATAATGGCAGGCTTTGATGCCAAAGCTCTAGCAATAGCAACTCGCTGCTGCTGCCCTCCAGATAAATTATTGGGCATATTTTGAAGTTTACGCTCAAGACCAAGCGTGTGAATAATGGCATCCACATATGCTTTATCAGGCGTATTGCCATCTAACCCAATAGGAAGAACAATGTTTTCATAGACATTTAAAGTAGGGACAAGATTATAATTTTGAAAAACGAAGCCTATTTTTCGGCGGCGGAAAATCGTAAGTTCTTCATCCTTTAACTTAAAAAGTTCTTGACCATCCACAATCACCCTTCCGCTAGTCGGGCGATCAAGACCGCCAAGCATATGAAGCAACGTGGATTTGCCGCTACCGGAAGTACCTACAATCGAAACAAACTCACCGTTCTCCACTTTCATACTGACGCCATCCAATGCATGAACGGCAGTATCCCCTTTCCCGTAAATTTTCATTAAATCCTTTGTTTCAAGTATAATCATTTAAATTTCCTCCAAAAAAATATGTCTTCCATCTCTGCAATTCATATTATAAACTTCGAATCTTTCGAGAATCTTTCTGAAGCAAAATCAATTCTAACAGTGCTGAAAGATTTCAATTTATTATTGGAAGAAACACCGAGAAAACAGAGCCAGTTCCCAACCTAGACTTGACCTTTATATATCCGCCTTGGGCTGTAATGATTTCTCTTGCAAGGTAAAGACCAAGACCGACGCCTTCTTTGTCGGTTACCTCCTGTGAACGATAAAAACGAGAAAAAATCTTTGCCGTTTCATCCTCTGAAATACCAAGTCCTGTATCGGCCACATCAATCCTGCAAAATAGCTGATAGGGAGTGACAGATATGTGGACACTTCGGCCACTTGGTGTATATTTAATGGCATTATCTACGATGTTGTATAGTGCCTCCACTGTCCATTTTGGATCAAAGAATGCCTCTACATCCCTACTATCTACCGTTAAAGCAATGTTTTTTCCCATAGCTTTCGGTGTAGCCTGCTCTATAACCGTTTCAAGCATGTTCGCTACGTTGTTGTTTGTAGGAGTAACCGTTATAATTCCCGTTTCAAGCCGAGATGCTTTTACAAGAGAAGAAATAAGAAAGTTTAATTTTTCTGCCTGCTGCGTTAAAGCTGCCACACAGTTTTGATTATAGTCAGACAGCTCACTTTCCGCTAAAAGTTGGGTATAGAGCAGAATGTTGGCAAGAGGCGTTTTGGTTTGATGTGATATGTCGGAAATCAGTTGATTGATTTGAGATTTTTCGTCAGCTAACTGTATTTTTGTGGCACTGTTTGCTGTAAGATAGTGGGATAATTTAGTTTCCAGCGCAGACAGCTTGCTTTCATCAAATCCGTTTTCAATAGGTCTTCCCTCTATTGCATTGTCAATCATTTTGTTTAATCGTTCAATGACCTTATTCGCTTTAAAAAACGCCATTTATTTCACCGCCCATAAATAACCTATACCATACACTGTTTTTATATATACGGGTTTTGTAGGGTTATCCTCAAGCTTGTCCCGTAATCTCTTTAGCGTAACAGACAAAGCATTTTCGTCCACATAATGTGCGCCATCGCTCCAAATACGTTCAACCAATACGCTGCGTTCTAAAGTAACGCCTTTGTTGGCTGTTAAAATTTTTAGCAGTTTTTGCTCGGTTTTACTCAGCTCTACTACCTTTCCGTTTTTAAAATATTCCATGCGGTCAAAGTCAAAAACAAAATGATCTTGTTTAAATTGATTTCCTTTTGTGACCACTTGTTTTCTGAGCTGCGTATTTACTCTTGCACGCAGCACGGCAAGACTAAATGGTTTAGTAATGTAATCATCTGCTCCCATTTCAAGTCCTGCTACAATGTCTGTTTCCATATCGTTTGCTGTGAGCATGATTACGGGTATAGTACTGTTTCTTTTCACTTCGCATAGCAAGTCGAGTCCGTTACCATCAGGCAAATTAATGTCCAGTATCAACAAATCAAAGTTAGTATTAGATAACTGCTTTTTGGCCGATTGAATACTGTGAAATGGTAGAACGTCCATTTCAGTCCCTTGCAAAGCAAGAGCAATCCCATTTGACAATGCCTTGTCATCTTCAACAATCATAATTTTATACAAATATTCACCTTCCTTCAGGGCGAAGTTATGTAATTTCGCTCCTCGAGCATTAAATTGCTCCCTACCACTTCAAAAATATTTTATCGGGTAGTACATATAAAAGTTTACCATGTTTGTATCTTCTCTCGCTTGCTGGATTAAAGCGATCACAAGCTGAAGTATACTACTCAAATTCCAAAAAGGTATAATTTATCAATATAAAGAATAGTAACTGGTAAATCCAATTTTTCAAAACACATTGTGGCATACTTGAAGCCAACGAATTTACTATTTTATTGAATAACTTGAAGGATCCCTTTTTAAAAAGTATTATATAGTATTAATACAATTATGCTCGTACGTTGCACCAAAAAACAGCCATTGAGACATTTGTTTCATTTTACAACAATGGGTCATTACCAAAAACATCAAACGGCTTGAGCCCTTAAAATTTGGGATCAAGCCGTATAAAGGATTTTAATTATTTCCACTGTCACAGTGAGCACTTCAGTACCGGTGTGCCTGATAACTTATATCGTTATTGATTGAGGGCACGCTTCCCTTCTAATTTGTACGCATTAAATCAAATTATTTTTCTCTCTGGATTTTATATCACTAGTTATAGTGTTTAAAAAATAAAAAAGGCTATAAGAGGAAATCCTTCTCATGTCATTTTAAATTTATCACAAATAGACACATCTTTAAGCCCTTACCAATACCCATTGGCTAACGATTTCTTAAACAAACATTTTTAAATAACGTCATTTAAATAAATTTACTTTTTTTCTGTAACGAGCTTCCTTCTTTTGACATTTTTTAAATTGACTTTGTTTTATTTTATCATTTTTTCTTTCTAAATGTTTAATTTCATTTTCAACTTTAAAATAGTTATCTAATCTATCTTTATTAAGTATGTTTTGCTCTATTGCACTCAGTACTGAGCACCCAGGTTCATTTATATGTGTACAATTATTAAAATAACATGTTGACGCAAGCTCTTTAATGTCTGTGAAACTGTTAGTAACACTATTATTTGTATCCCATACTTGCAACTCTCTCATACCTGGTGTATCTATTAAATTCCCTCCAGAAGGAAGGTTAATTAATTGACGGTGAGTTGTTGTATGTCTTCCTTTGTCATCATTTCTAATATCTTGCGTTTTTTGAAGTTCTATACCAGTTAAATAATTACATAAAGTAGACTTGCCAGCCCCAGAAGAACCTAAAAGAGCTACTGTTTGCCCCTCACCACAGTACTTTTCAATTTCCCCAATCCCTTTTCCAGTTACGACACTAACACTATATATTGAAGTGCCAAAAGCAATATCTCGAACTTCCCCAAATCTTTTTAGTAACTCTTCTTCACTAACTAGATCACATTTGGTAAGTACTATTACTGGATTACAACCACTATCATATGTTGCCGTTAAATAACGTTCTATTCTTCTTAAATTAAAATCACTATTTAAAGATACAGTAATAAACACAGTATTTATATTTGTAGCAATAACCTGTTCTTGATTGGCTTTTCCAACTGCATTTCGCGAAATCTTACTAAATCTTTCAAATACTTTATGTATAGTTGCTCTCATTTCATATTCTCTTATTGTACATAATACCCAATCACCAACAGTTGGATAATCTGAACTTTCAGAAATCCCATTTAAAAAACTACCTGGTAAGTTTCCAATAACTTCACCAAACTCAGTAATTACTTTATAAAGCCCCTTATGTTCCGAGACTACCCTACCTAAACTATATCCTTGACTTTCAAAGTGAAGGAATTGATCATATATTGAATCCAATAAACCAAATGTTTTTAAATTTATCACAAAATCAGCTCCCTCAAACTTTTATATCAACACTTTGTTTATTAAATTATTCTAATTTTGATTCTAAAAAATTCTTAACACTCTTCAATTTTTCTTTAGTAAATTCTATATTCATGCTAGTTAAAAAATCATTAATGTTAATATTTCCTTTAGATAAAGTAAATTTAAATTTTTCCAAGGTTTTAATAGGATTATTTTTATAATCTAGAAGTATTAAGCATCCTATCAACTGTGATATTGCATATTCTAATGAATAAAATGGAATTAACCATATATGTTTTGAAAATCTCCATTGATGATTCATTTCAGTTTTATATTTTCCCATATCTATGATACCGTTATATTTATCCATTAATATATTAAATTTATCAGAAAATATAGAATCTGGCTCAGTATATATATGTCTTTCAAATTCTTCAAACATACATGAAGCTGTTAATGTATATAGCACATCTGAGTAATAATACTTTTCCACAGCTTTAATTATATTATTTTCTAGCAAACTATTCTTTTTTAAATTATCGATAAATATTAATTCTAACGTCATACTACTTATTTCTGCTATTTCTAATTGAGGTTTACTATAAAATTTCAAAGGTGTTTTTTTATAAGCAGAATAAAAATGAAAAGCGTGACCAATTTCATGAATAAAACTTATCAAATCTCGATAACTATAATTTAAGTTCATAAATACAAATGGAACAGCCTCTTTTTCACCAATAATAGTACAATAATTCAAATTTTCTTTGTTTTCTTTTACATTTATATCATAATTACCTAGGTCAATTAATACATCCTGAAAAAAGTGATAAATATCCAAATCGATACCCTTCAGCGATTCACCAATTACATTGATAAAATCACTTTCATTCGCAAATCTATAAATTAAATTAGTACTATCTACTCTTACATCCCAAGGGTTTAATGATTCAAGGTTTAATAATTCACATAGCTTTTCTTCATATATTTTTTTTAGTGGAACTATATTTGTTTCAACAAAATTTAAAGTTATATTTCTTAATCCTATTGGCTTATCTTTATTTGACAATACATATTCCTTGTAATTTTCATGACCTTTTTTTGATGCTAAATTATTTCTTTCTATAATTATTTTTTTAAAAAGTTTTTCTATATCAACTAAATACTTATTTCTTACTTGATTTATTGCTAACCAAGCCTCTCGCCTAATATCTTTGGAATTAGAATACAAAAGCTCTTCCAAGTCTTTATATATAAATCTAGTATTCTTATACTTATAGGTTATTCCCTCTAGTAGAAGTTGATATTCTCTCATCGTTTTTCTAATTGAATTAAAGTGTTTATTATCCGCAGAGTGATCACTATTTAATTCTAAAATAAATTTATTGTAGTAATGAGGTAAGTTAATTAAGTATGGTGATTCTAAAATTTTTTTTTCTATTTTTAAATTCAATACTTTAATTATATTTATCACATTACTATCAATTAAAATCTCTTTTGTTGAACCTTTGTTTCTCTGTTCCTCTAGATATAAATAATTGAACTGCCTATTAATACTCTCTCTTAATTCAGAATACTCTAATATAGTTTTCTCTAATTTTTCAGAATTAGTTATTTCAACATTTAATAAAGGTAAATATTTATTTACAATTTCTTTTATATCCAAAGGTTCACAGCCTTTCATTATATATTAATTAGATTTGGAATTTTTGTTATATTGTTGAAAAATAGAATTTATAAGTAACCAAATAGTTAAAAGTAGAAAAGGAATAGGTGCCAATATTAATATTAATCCAGGATCATAAAATTCTGTTAGAATTGGTAACACCAAAGTGATCAAAGAGAATAAAATACCATCAATTGCATCAGCTAACGAAATAATTTTTCCCCTTATATGATTAGGAACTGATTGTAATTCAACATCCAATAAATTAGCAGGCAAATCTTTGGATATCCAAATCAGTAAATACAAAATGTAACCCCAAAAGAAAGGTGATAATGGAATTAATAGAGTTGATATACACATAATTATTATAGGAATAAAAAAACCAACTAAATGTTTCCCTTTATCAAAAAATAACTTATACCATTTGTATGAAAAATATGAACCAATCATCATTCCTACTGCAGATAAAATTCTATAAATTCCATAAAATTCTTCACCGCCATCTTTAGCTGTTCCTAAAGTTGGAACTAACAATGTGTCCGATAATGCTAAACATCCCCATAATAATGTGGATCCCATCACTAACCCAAATATCTTTTTGCTATGCCACATAAATTTTAATGCTTCGATTAGTGTACTACTTTCTTCTTCATGATCTTGGTTTATTAATCGTTTTTTATTGGGAATTACAAACCAACAAACTATTCCAAATACAAGAAATGATACTGCGTTTAATGAAAAAATTAATGCTATATTATTAAGGAAAATACCATACGCAGCTATAGTTGCTCCTATCACTCTTGCAAATCCACCAAAAAATCCAAACCACCTATTGATATTTGGTAATTCTTTCTCTTCAACAATGAGTGGAATACTTGACAAAAAAGCAGGTCTAAACAACATCTTAATAAAACTAGCAATTGTTGCAATTATAAGGATAAATATATAATTCTCATGAGAGATTAATAGCAATATACTAGTTATAGCTAAAGAGAAATTTACGCTAACTGTAATAGTTCTTCTCGATACTTTGTCTGCTAAATAACCAGAAAAGGGACCTATTATTAATTCAGGGACAAACCGTAAAAATAAAAAAAGGCCAAAAAGAAAACCTGATTGGGTAATGGTAAAGACAAAAGTTGCTAAGGCAATACCTTCAGCCATATCACCTAGCTTTGAAAAAGAATCTGATGCGATTAACAGTCTTACTTTATTTTTATCTTTTGTCACTAAATCTCTCCTATACTATAAATTTAATCTACTCATACACCACTGTACGGTGTATCAAAAGTCATGTTTTACAAATGAATTAAACTTCTTCTCCTATTTAGGGAATTGGGGAGTTAACTGCCAGCTGAAAAAGCTGCTGCCTAGAAGAGAAATATTTCAGCAAAAACGGAAACATGGGGGCAAGAAATCCACCCCCATACATTTTGGGAGCGTAACATCTATGCATTTTCCGTTTTACATCCAGAATAGGTGGTCAAAGGCTCTTTGCACTTTGACGGACTACTTGGAATGTAAAACACTCAAAAAATAGGTGTTACTTCATCTTGACGTAGTGCGATTCTAAATTTTTAGGGTCATTTCAAGTTATGAGTAATTATTAAGTTTACTTGGCTTAGGCTATTACTCCGGAACTTTTATATTTGGCAACTAACTCACTTAACCTTAAGACATTTTCTTTATATGACTTAAAATCATTATTACTATATTCCATTGTTATTCCTTTAATTGTAGGGAATGTATTTAAACATAATTCAAGTGCATTCCATTCATCAATCTTTGTTCTGTTAGTGTCAGTGAAACCTTCTGCTCCTATATGGAGTTCTAATACTTTTACATCCTTTAAGAGTTCAACAATTTCTTTAAAAGATACTCCTGTATTTTTAGCTGTTGTTAAACAATGTGGGATATCAAAGATAATTGGTACATCTGTGTTTAAAGATACATCCTTTAAGAGTTTATAATCACTTAAACCATCTTCATTATTTAACGACCAATAACGAGGTCCCATTTCCATTACAACAGGAATTTCAAATCTTTCAATAAAATTCAATACCCTTTCGCCTAATCTATCTGATAAGCTGCTATCTAGAACTGGAGGGAATATATAATTAAAATCAATACCAGTACTAGTACCTAATATGCTTACATGATCACCTAGCCAATGACAATTTAAATCCTTCGCTTGTTGAAAAATGTGATTCACTAACTTCTCATTTAAATGCTTTTCATCAGCAAGTGGTAGTAAACTACTATGAGCAACTTTAGGAATATTAAATGGTACATTATCAAAATTAGAAGGAGGATGTACTTCTAAATAATTTAATGTTGGATCTAGTTCTTTAGCAAAATGAATAAATTCATCTTCTTCTACCCAAGCTACTCCTACACCTAAAAACGGTATTGCATTTACTTTTTCAATAATTTTTTTATTCATAATTGACCTTCCTTTTATACAATTCTAATTGAATTTTTTTCACACCAAAGAGATACTGAAAATATATACCAAATAGTTTTAAATTTAGCATATAAAACAATACTTTCTTTAGACTTATCCATTAAATTTTGTTTACTTTCAAAACAATCAATTATTTCCTTTGTATTGATATACTCTTTAAGAGGACCATTAATGATTTGGTTCAATGCAACCTTTGATAATTCACCATATTTCATCCAAAAAAATACTGGATGAGGGAACCCACATTTTTTTCGATTATTAATTACAGATGGTAAATACTCTTTGCTTAGATTTCTAATTAGCTCTTTGTTCTTATCAGGTAATTCGCTAAAAGCTTTTTTAATTAAAGATTGGTCTAACAAAGGTACTCGACATTCAACACCCGAGTACATAGTACCAAGATCTACTCTTGGTAGAGCATCCGCTTCTAAGTGAAGCATACCAAAATGTCTTAATCCATGACTAAGTTCTTTCTTCCCAGTGAATTCTTCTATTATTCTTTTTCTTTTTTTCTTAGCCTTACAAGAAATCTCATCTACATTACAATTTTCAAAATTTAAAAATTCACTAACAAATGGCATTCTCATCCATTCATCAAATTCTTCTACACTGGATGCATGCAACCACTCATAACTACCGAATACTTCGTCACTCCCTGTACCAGATAATGAGGTAATTATTCCTTTGGAGTGCATCTCTTTCCCTAAACGATGATACGCTACTATAGTAGGATCCATAGACATTCCATCTTGCTTAGAAATAGCAGTTGGTAAAATTTCTAAAAATTCCTTTTCAGTTAATGTAATTTCATGCAAAGGGATTGAAAAATGATTACATACATATTTGCTGAAGGGTAACTCTGAAAATGAATATTCTCCGAAACTTTCATACTGTAAAGTAAAAGCCTCTATTGTCGCCCCTTCATTAATGCATTTAGCCATAACTGCACTTGAATCGACACCACCAGATAAAAGCATCCCCATTTTAGTACCTTTTTCAATATTATTATTTATAGATTTAGCAAAAATTTCTTCTAAAGTACTATTAGGGTTAGAATCGTTATTATATTCTTTACGTTGCTGGTATATAGTTTGTATTGTATTACTTTTCAAATCGTACTCTAATAATTCCCCAGGGCTAAGTTTCTTTATGTTTCCTATTAAAGTTTGTGGTTCTAAAATTGTATTGCGATACAATAAGTATTCTATTAAAACTTCTGATTTCACATAAATGTCCGCACTACATTTTTTTAGCACATTTAATAAAGATGGGAATTCTGATGAAAAAACTAAATTACCATGCATTGATAAAGAGAAATAAAGTGGTTTGATTCCCGGATAATCTCTGTACAGATATATTTTATTTTCAAGTACATTAAAAGCAGCAATGGCAAACATACCATTTAATTTTTTTAAAAAGTCTATTCCTTCTTCTTCTAAACCTACAGAAATAGTTTCAGTGTCCGACAGTGTATTCCAATCTTTAAATTTTAACTTTTGCCTTAACCATTCATGATTAGTTACTTCTCCATTAAATACCAAAATCCAATTATTAGAATTAGAAAAATAAGGTTGATTTGCAATAGCCCTATGGTCTTTTACAGCTAGCCTTGATGAATATAAAATAAGGTGATTTTGAATTATATAATTCTGATAGTCAGGTCCCCTATGTGCTAAAGTTTCTTCAATAAGATTAATAAACGAATCAGAATTAATACTTTCTTTCACATTATTTCCTATTATTCCAAAAATTCCGCACATATTTCTTCTCTGCTTTCTTCGTATTTTCGCAAACATAACCCAAGACAAATTAATAATAACCTTAAAACTATTTGTCCAGTAATAAATCCTACATCTTTATCAGGGTTATATTCCGTAATATCACCACAATAAATATTCGTTATTTTGTTTAATTCATACAATTCTTCCTCAAGTTTCTCTAACGTATTTCCTTTCGGTACAGGAGTTGATACTCCTGGAGCTATGCTAAAATCGAGATAATCTAAATCAATTGAGCAATATACTATTGTATTTTTAAAGACTGAAGATGCTATTTCTTTTACAGAATTTACATACTTAATTTTATTAATATTAAAACTGCTGTTACTTAAAGAGAGTACACCCCTTCTTCCAACCTGAAATATATTTTTTACCTCATCAAATTCTGAAATTCTGGCAATAAAGTTAGAGTTATCAATAAACTCTTTATTATTCCCAGCATCAACATGTGCATCAAAATAAACTAATGTAATATTAGTATTACCTGTATTTATGAGTGATTTTATTCCCCCATATGTAATTGAATGATCTCCCCCAATCATCCAAAATTTATCACTAACTTCTTTATTTTGAGCAATATTTCTTGCTAATAACTCCAAGAAATTTTTTTCTGTTAATTTGTCATCTATATAAAAGCTATTTAAATTAGTTCCATTCAAAAGTTTATATTTACTATTCCAAAGGTCATTAACTAACCAACCCTCTATACCATTTAAATTCGAGTTTAAACTAGTCTCATACGCTTCACTTAACCTTCTTATAACATCTGGTCCTTTTCTCGAACCTAGTGATATGTTATTCCCGCTATCATAACCAACTAGTATTATTGATCCATCAACTGAATGATTAGAGACATTTACTGTATCTCCAAACATTGTAATGGGATTCAAAATTTGTATTGGTTTATCTAACTCCCTAAAAACCCCATTAATTTTCATTAGTTTTTTTATTTCATTGGAATCCAATTTATCTAAAAGGAAATCTGGAAATTCTTTTCCTAAGAATTCTCGTAAATAATACCAAGTGTCTTTTAGAAACCAACACTTCAAATTATTCTGATTATTTTTCAATAAAACTAAGTTATTTTCGTGTTTTATAGCATGTAACCTAGAACTAATATAATACATATAGAGTTATCCTCCATGAATATATATAACCCACTGGACAACAGTTGATTGGTGCTAACTATTAATTGTCAACACGGTCTCTTAGAAGAGGTCCTAAAATTGAATCCGGAATTTCACTTTCTACATCGCTTTCTGAAAAGAAATTTGGTGTGATCTCTTCTTCTAATTCTTTTAGTTTTTCTTCAACTTTTTTATTATCCATGATTTCCCTCCTTCTCGTAATGTTTTATTAAGCACTTTAATTATCTACACGATCTCTTAAAAGCGGTCCTAAAATTGAATCTGGAATTTCACTTTCTACATCGCTTTCTGAAAAGAAATTCGGTGTAATCTCTTCTTCTAGTTCTTTTAGTTTTTCTTCAATTTTTTTATTGTCCATCATCATAAATTTCCTCCTCATTTGTAAAGCTTTATTAAACATTTTAACTATCTACTCAGTCTCTTGAATGAAGACCTAAAATGAAATCCGGAACTTCTCATTTTATATCACTTTCTGAAAAAATATGGTGTAATCTCTTTTTCCAGCTCTTCTAGTATTTCTTCAACTTTTTTATTGTCCAGTGAGGCTATAACAAAGTGAATTATTTAATACCAAAAAATTTATTTAATAAATCTTTGTCAATTACATTTAAATCATTAGTTAATATTCCTATATTATTAGCTTGTTCAAAAAATTGTAACTCGCTACTATCTATAGTCCTATTTCCTTCATTCTTCAACAAAGTTAACACTCTGTATGTAGATTCATCAATTCTGTAAACTTTGCCTTTCGACCCTACAACATAATATTCAATATTGCGATTAATATTGTTATTATTTTCAAGGATATTCAGCACACCATACTCACTTTTTATTAACGAAACATTTTGAGCAAGATATAGTGGTTTACTAAAATCATAGACTTTTTTATTCGAAGGAATATAAGAAGCTTTAAAAATACAATACTCCAATTCACTTAACTCTTTAATATAAATAGGAATATCAACATTATTAACAATATAATTATAAAAAGAAGTCCCCTTCTCAGAACCCTTTCCAAATCCAGCTGGATGCTCTAAACTACAATTTACATCCCATAAATAATCTGAAGATAAATACTCTTGAAAAAATTTATTATAAATAAACTCATCTGTCGGATTCATTTCATTCAATTTTTCAATAGTTTTTTTGAATATAGGGGCAACCATTTTTAATATTTGCTTCCAACGCCCTCTTTTTT
Organism: Lysinibacillus mangiferihumi; assembly: GCF_003049665.1. Classification (GTDB taxonomy): domain Bacteria; phylum Bacillota; class Bacilli; order Bacillales_A; family Planococcaceae; genus Lysinibacillus; species Lysinibacillus mangiferihumi. The sequence goes on from NZ_PYWM01000033.1 coordinate 41,310, forward strand.
CAGCATTTAATGAATCTACATTTATATTTAATATTTCTTCATAGTTATTCTGTTTTATCATTTCTGTAAAAGGACTATTAGGATCATCAATTTTCCATTGAGGATCAATACTTAAACGTACTAGTATGTCTTGCTTTTTCAATTTCTCCATTATAAATCACCTCTAATTTTATTAAGCTTTCTTAAATCATTGATAATTTGGTTATCTGATGATAGATGATCTGTTTTCAAAATAGGAAAGGTATTTCGAAAATACTTTTTATATGTTAACCAAACATCTTCCTTAATCTCAGTACATGCGCAAGTCATATAAATACCCGATTCATCAAAACGATAAGATTCTAACCATATAATATCTACAATCTCACTAATAGATTTAAAAGATAAACTATTTATATTTTGTTGAAGATTCGAATTTTTCAGATCACACATAATCTCAGCAAGGTCTATTGAAATCTTGCTTGATGTTAAACTCCTTAGATTTTTAAGAAGTTTAATGTAGTTTGCGATTGGTAGCCAAGGAGTTCTAATTGGATGAAATGCAATTTTTATCTCATTCAAATTAGCAAACTCTTCTACGCGTTTCACTTGATTATTATTGATTTCTGGTAATTCTATTCCTTTAGGATCAAAGTAACTCTCTCCATGTCCCCAAATACCCAATTTAAAAATGATTAGTCTTGGATTGAAATATTTAATGGTCCGCTTCACTTCATTTAGCATATTTTCATGATTATTCCACGGTAGTGTAAATATAGGTTTAACAAGCTCATTACTTCTTAATTTTACAGACTCTCTTTCTCTTCCCGTTAGAGGAATGCTTACAACAATTGATTCGGAGGAATCTTCTATCAACTTAGCTTGTCTTACTATTTCATCTGAATCCTCTAAAAAGATAGCACAGCCTTTCACATGTACCCCCACCCCTTTGAATAAATTTCAATAACTAGAAAATATTGTAACAAAAATAGAATCAAATTTCTAAATTATTTTAATTTAAATAAAAAATATATACATAGTGTAAAACGTATAATAACCTAATATATCCATAATTTGAATTAAAATCAAGGAATGATCCATTTCAAAAAACAACTCTTCTTTGTAAACTTTGTACGGGTTACATCACGCGCATTGCGCTATCCTATTAAATTAAAGAATGAATGTTAGAGTTATTTTGGAAAGACTTAGAAATACTGCTGATATGCTTGAAGGAGTAGATGGATATGCTTTAGAAGAAAAAGAAATGGATTTTGTATCTTTATTCAGTTAATGATTATAGGTAACTGGGACAAGAACTGCGCTAATCATTAAATCAATGAACGATAAACGTTGCTGATATACTGTGAAAACGATGCAAAGTACAACAACAGGTAGAACGAAAATCCCATCATATCAATCCTTTAAAGGGTTTATCGTATTTTTAAACTGTGCAAGATAATGCATATAATTACTTAATCTTGGGGCGAATTGGAGCTGAAAAATTTTGCTTGGCAGCGTATAAATGGGAATAGATAATGTATTTTGAAATTATATAAAGGTTATATGTCCCATTTTACCCGTAAGCCCATTTTCGCCTTTTATAACACACCCTTCAGCTATACTTCCACTACCTATTCCTGTTACTAACGTAATTAACATCACATTAACTTGCTCCTGGGCAGAACCTTTCCACAGCTTTTCAATAGTAGCTATATTTGCATCATTGTTTCAAACAACTGGAACTCTGATTTTATCCTGTAACCTATCTTTTTAAAAATAATCCTAAGTTTGCAGATACTTACACAACCGCTTTCTATTCTAATAATTCATGAACTCCCACCCCTATTCCGATTATCTCTTTTTTATTTCTTTTTGCGTTATTAGCATTTGTTCAATTGACCTGTCTCCCTCGCTAGCTGGTCTTAATTATTAGGTTGAAAAAGTCGAAAACGTTGAAATACAAATTGTGTTGATTGTACATAAAAAAACCTCCTCTAAGTTTTCATTTTTATACTAACTTAAAAGAGGTATTAAAAATAATTTAAACTAGCTTAAATACACGGCTAAGGTCGCCGTCTTTCATCTTTTATCGTCAATATTATTGCTTGTTCGTTTTTCCAATAGCCCTTCATCACACCTTACCTCTGACGATGACTTCCCCCAACAGATATACCATCATGTGATACTCCATCACCTAACTCATCAACAATTTTCACTTTCGTATCAATCATTGCATTACCTGCTTTTTCTTTTAAACGATATTTTTCTTAATCAGGTAAATCTTGATATTGAGGTCGAATACGCAAAATCGTACTTGCCCTCGGAAATATGGAACATTTTATACCTATCCTTCATCCAAAATATTGATAATAGATTTTCTTCGCTTCTACAATATCATTGGTCCCATGAATTAATACACGTCCATCCCGAAAAAGAATAATCTGATTTTGATTAACTTGAAAATGAATTAAATATGGATTTGACTTCAAATGTTGAACATGTGGAGCCAGGTTCTTTTCAAACTCAATAATATTAACTAACTTTGGTTTTGCAGGACGAATTTGAACTGTATTACGACCGCATAGTACCGCAACCTTTGTTATTGATTCTTTCGTTAAATATGGATAGGTTGGGTTTAATCCACAAGTCAAACATGTAGACTTTTTTAAACCTTTTACATTGATCTTTGTTTGCTCGTTTTTCCACAAATCAAATGCCAATAATTCTTTTCGGAGTGCTTCACAATCTTCCACTAAGATTTTCAATGCTTCTACCATTTGATGTGACACAACTTGTGTAACTGTAGGTGCAATAATTCCTACAGTATCACAAGTTGTCCCTCCAAATAATGGAATGATTTCCATCAAACAGTGTAGGCAAGGTGTTTCATGCGGCAAAATGGTATATGTAATACCATAGCTACCTACACATGCTCCGTAAATCCATGGAATTTCATACTTGACTGCAAAATCATTTAGTAAGAAACGTGTTTCAAAATTATCTGTTGCATCGATGATTAGATCTACATCTTGAAACGCTAAAAGTTCAGATGACGAAATGTCTTGAACAAACGCTTCAATCAGCACATCACGATTAATTTTCTCTAATCTTTGTTTAGCAGCAACAGCTTTTGGCAAATGTTGAAACACATCTTCTTCACTGTATAGTTGTTGGCGTTGTAAATTTGACCAATCTACATAATCTCGATCCACTATGGATAACTTACCTATTCCTGCACGTACAAGTATTTCGGCATTGCTACTACCTAATGCTCCTGCTCCAACAATAAGTACGTGTTTTTGTCGAATTTTTTTTTGACCAACTTGTCCTATAAATGAAAATAGTTCCTGTCTTGAATAGCGATTAGTCAACAATACTCATCCCCTGTGAAGGACTACTAGCTTGAGCCCGCTCTTTTTTCTCGATGATTCCTGCTTCAGAACCTAGTCTACCAGCACGAATTGCTAGTTTCATAGCTTCTGCCATTTGCACTGGATTCTTCGCACCAGAAACTGCTGAATTTAGCAACACTGCATCCGCACCTAGTTCAAGAGCTAGTGCTGCATCAGACGGAGCACCTATACCTGCGTCTACAATAACAGGTACTGTCGCTTGTTCAATGATGACTTGTAAATTATATGGATTTAAAATTCCTTGTCCTGAACCAATTGGTGAAGCACCTGGCATAATGGCATGTACCCCAAGTTCTTGTAATTTTCGAGCAAGAACGACATCATCTGAAGTATATGGTAGTACAATAAACCCTTCTGCTAGGAGCATTTCACATGCACGATACGTTTCTAATGGATCAGGCAATAACGTATCATCACACCCAATTACTTCAACTTTCACCATATCGCATAACCCAGATGCTTTTGCTAGATTAGCAATACGTACTGCTTCCTCAGCTGTTTTCGCACCAGCTGTATTTGGTAATAATCGATAGTTTGATAAATTTATTTTATCTAGCAAATTAGGCTGGGATGGTTCAAAAATATTCATACGACGCACAGCAAATGTTAAGATTTCAGCTTCTGATGCTTCTATTGCTCCTTTTTGAATATCAAAATCTGAAAATTTCCCTGTTCCCAGTAATAATCTTGAAGTAAATGTATATGGTCCAATTTGATACATGTTAACCGCCTCCTACAAATGTAACAATCTCAATAGAATCAGTAGACTTAACCACTGCAGAATAATCTTCTTTTTTCAAAATTACGCCGTTTTGTTCGACAACAACTATTTTTCCCTGAAGCCCTAAGTGAATCAATAAGCTCTCAATTGTTTTCACATGGTCTGGAACTTCCATCTTATTTCCATTAATAAACATAGTTTTTCACCATTAAATCTGCCATATATTCTCCTACAAATGGGCTTAGCAATATGCCATTTCGATAATACCCTGTGGATACAAATAGCCCTTGAACTGTTGAATGTGCTTCCATATAGGGTCTGCCTCCATTCGCTTCCGGACGTAATCCTGCCCATGTTCGGTCCCAACTCGCATCTTGTAGGGCTGGAACAATAGAAAATGCCTTTTGTAATATGTCTACAACACTCATTGCTTTAACATCCTCTTGATATGAATTTGGCGTCATCGTTGCACCGATGACGTATTTACCATAACGTTTTGGTGCAATATAAAATCGTTTTAAGAATATAGGAGCATTAAGTAATGGGCGATTACTTTTTAAGGAAATCACTTCTCCCTTTACTGGATAGGTTCCACTTTCCTCGTTAAATAGTTTAAGAAATGGTGTACTCCACGCCCCCATCGCAATGCAAACTTGCTTACATGAGAAAAAACCTTCTGTTGTTTGTACACCAACTACCTTTTCATCTTTTATAACAATTTGTTGAACGGTCGTATATTCGAATATTTCCGCACCACTGGCTGCTGCAGATAACGCTTGCCCCTTTGTTAGCGCAGGTGCCAATACATGTCCATCTGTCGGATAATAGACTGCACCGATCACATCAGAAGAAACATTTGGTTCAAAATTTCTTAATTCTTCTGAAGAAAGCAACAATGCTTCTTCTCCAGCTGATACTTGCCAAGAGCGAATTTGTTGAATACGTTCAAATTCTTCTTTTGAATTTGCAATCCTGTATATCCCTTTCACTTCGTACCCTATATCAACACCTGTTTTTGCACGAATTTTTTCGGCTATATTTGGAAATAATGTTCGACTTTTTCTTGCCATTTCATATAAAGGATCGTATTCATCCCATTCTGCCTGAACCCCTAGTAATCCAGCAGCTGCATGTGAAGCACCATCTGCAATTACCTTTTTCTCAAGAATTGCTACGTGTAGACCGCGTTCAGCAAGGCAATGTGCGATTGTACTACCGATGATACCTCCGCCGATGACGATACTATCGAAACTTTTCATCTTCCCACTCCTTAAGTTGACTAGCATATTCTTTTACCTTTTCAATAGGGTCATTAGCCTGCCAAATTCCTGACATCACTGCAATTCCTGAAACTCCTGACGCACATACTTCTTTTGTATTTTGCGGAGTGATTCCACCGATAGCAATCACAGGAATAGATACATTGCTTACAAGCTGTTGTAATAATTTTGTTCCACGACAAGCGATTCCTTTCTTACTTGCTGTATCAAAAATATGTCCATAAAGTAACCAATTGGCTTTTGTATTTGTAGCCTCTTCAAGAGAGTGAATAGATGCACCAATTTTAAGATTTGAGAACTTTTCACTTGCGATAGCTACAGGAATACTACGATAACCTATTTGCACATGAGAAACATCCGTAGCAAGTGCAACATCGATTCGATCATTGATTACAATCTTTTGTAATGGAAAACCTGCATATTTTAATTTTTTTATACAATCAAAGAGTTCAGAAGCAGTGCAACTTGGCTCACGAATATGCAAATAGCTTATATAGGGTTCAAACTTAGTTACAAAATGGACCACTTCATGAAGTGAATGCTGGCCGTCTGTAATGATATGGAGCGCTATTTTTTTATTCATTTCTTAAATCATCCTATTCTTTCATATCTAAAATAGAGATTAAGTTGTTGTTCACTTCCTTTCATTATAATTCCATACAAAAAGCCACCTCTCAAGCATAGAGAAATGGCTATAAATCTTGTACATGAAGTACAAAAAGTAAGCCACTTCCCTTCGCTAGTATGATCTAGATCAGGTTCAAAGAGTTGAGTTTCCTCTCTCAGCACATCCGTGCACCCCTAGTGGTCTTTTCAATATTCAATTAAAATGTTATAGCAAATAAAGTGAAACTTCCATCAGTGGAGGTTCTTCATCCCCACTAATGGTTAGTTGAACCAATCGGCTTTTACAGGCAGTTATCCCCCATCTTTCTCTTCGCTTCTCTCAATCTTGAGTTGGGGGTTATACTGCCCGTTAATGAAGGATAAAAAAGCCCTTGCTTCCACAATAAGGAAACAAGGACTTGTATAATAGACAATATCCTATCTGCTTCCCTACGCTAGCATAATCTAGATCAGGTAAAAGGATCATGAGCTTACGGCTCTACTCTCAGCTGGCAACACCAGCTCTCCTAGCAATTATTGTATGAAATTATAAATCAAAGTATAGCACTACCGATTTAATTGTCAATTATTTTTCTTGTGTCCTTCTGTATGAAGAAACTTTAGTAATACGTAGGCAATTAAAGCCGCAAAAAGCTGCTTACATACGGCATTTTTTGTCGTGCCAAATAACACGGGTACATTTAAGTTCTGTTTAATCCAGCGAAAAAAGGATTCAATTGCCCAGCGTTCTTTGTACATGCCGGCGATTTCTTCGGCTGTTACATCGCGAAGATTTGTGACAACACGTACAATCGCCCCTTCATAATCAGTAAACTCCACGACACGGTGTCGCGTCTTCGTTTGTTTTTGAGCCGTACCAAGTGTACAGGTG
>NZ_PYWM01000034.1 GCF_003049665.1 Lysinibacillus mangiferihumi
TAGCAGTCGATCGTATCAACTTACTTTTACAGTTACAAAACAAAGCAGCATAATTTTTCAAAAAACCAAAAACCGACCACGGGAGCAGTCTAAGCTCTTGAAAAAATCGATTTATGAAATTGATTCATTTAAAATTTTTAGAAAGTTTTATCTTTTCAATTATAAAGGAGTTTTTATTATTTATGAGAAACATCTTGGTTTTCATCAAAGAGAATTTAGCTGTAGGCTTATTACTTTTTGCCTTGTTCTTAGGGGCAGGTAATATTATCTTTCCACCGTTGCTCGGGCAACAAGCTGGTGAACATATTACAACAGCCATGATGGGCTTTTTAATAACAGGCGTAGGCTTGCCTTTACTGGCAATCGTTGCAGTTGCAAAAGCAGGCGGCGATTTACAACTACTTGCCAGTCGTGTTCACCCAATTTTCGGTATCATATTCACTTCAATTGTCTATTTAGCAATTGGGCCGTTCTTCGCTGTTCCACGTACAGGCTCTGTGTCATATGAAATCGGCATTGTGCCATTTCTTTCAGAGGCAGCTCAAGAACATTGGGCTCCGCTATTCATTACATCGATAGTATTTTTTGCTTTAATACTTTATTTAGCATTCAATCCATCGAAACTTGTAGATCGTGTAGGGAAAATTTTAACCCCTGCGCTCTTAATTGTTATTTTACTACTAGCTGTTAAGAGCTTTATTACTCCAATGGGTGAATCAGGCACAGCGGTTGGGAATTACACAGATTCGCCATTTTACGAAGGTTTTGTAAAAGGTTATTTAACGATGGATGTTCTTGGTGCTCTCGTATTTGGTATTGTTATTTTACAGGCATTACGTGGTATGGGAATAAACGATACTAGAAAGCAAGTCAAAACAACCATTTTTGCAGGGATTGTCGCTGCCATTGGCTTGGCCTTTGTTTATATTTCACTTGGCTATATCGGCAATACAAGCATTGGCGCAATTGGTACATCTGATAATGGTGGCGTCATCATTGCAAAATCAGCAGAATACCTTTTTGGCGACTTTGGAAGTATTATTTTATCGATTACGATTTTATTAGCTTGTATTTCTACTGCTGTTGGCTTGTTGACAGCCAATGCACAGTTTTTCAATAAGCTATTTCCACAAATCTCATATAAAACATTTTTAATCGTCTTTACGTTATTTAGTGTAGCGATTACAAATGTTGGGTTATCGACAATTATTAATACTTCACTTCCAGTATTATTGATTATCTATCCGCTTGCAATCGTACTGATGGTGTTATCACTTGTCGATCATTTCTTTAAAGGTGGACGAATTGTTTATGTGCTAGCGTTAATTCCGACATTCTTTGTCAGTCTTTACGATGGCTTAAAACAGATGAAAATCACGTTTACTTCTTATGAGAATATTTTAAATATTTTGCCACTGTATGAGCAAAGCCTTGGTTGGCTTGTTCCTGCAATGATTGGTACAATTATAGGTTTTATTATTCATAAGCTTTTTAAGAAAAACTAAACTTCAAACAAACAGACACGTCTTCCTTTTATAGACGTGTCTGTTTTCATTCGCTGTAATTTGGTAATTCATGTATAATAAACATAAGTCATTAGAAAAGAGGTGTCTTATGAAAAAAGTATTATGGTCCTTCATTTTTATACTGAGTGTTATCCTATTTCCTGTATCAAACGCTTCTGCTGCAACTAACGAACAGCAACTCGTTGAGGAAATCAAGGAAATCATTACAGAAAATTATGTTGGTAAAGTAAACGGTAACTTACAAAATGCGAAAACTATTTCGGAAATCATTAATATGTTAGACCCTTACTCAACATATTTTACTAAGCAAGAATTTGAAGAATTTATGAATAGCATTAATATGTCGACAATCGGTATTGGTGTTGTCATTGAAGAGCATGATGACGGCATTCATATTCTACAAGTAATCGAAGAAAGTGGAGCAGCTGAAGCTGGTGTCGTGGCAGGAGATATTATCATCGGCATTAATGGTCAATCCATTGTAGGTAGCTCAACTCAGGAAGCCTCTTCCCTGCTAATCGGTAATGAAGGCACCGATGTGCAAGTTAAGCTATTACATGAGAATGGTACTACTTCTACTAAAACTATTACACGTAAAAAATTCACCCTACCAAACGTAGAATCTGCTTTATTGTTTGGTGATGTTGGCTACATAGCAATGTCTTCTTTCTCTGAAGATGGCGCACAACTAGTGAAAGACGCACTGACTCAGCTTAAGCAACGTGGTGCTACTTCTTTTATTTTAGATTTACAAAATAATGGCGGTGGCTATGTTGCAACGGCAGAACAGCTGACTGGATTATTCCCAAAAGCAAAAATCGCCTATTTATTACAGGAAGCCCATGCCTCTTATGAAGTGCGTGCTGCACAACAAAACATTAAATTCCCAACAGATACACGTATTTTAGTAAATCGCTATAGTGCAAGTGCTTCAGAAATGCTGGCAGCTTCGTTACAAGATCAACAATCTGCGATTCTATATGGTGAAACTACTTATGGTAAAGGGGCAATGCAAGGTTTCTTTGAATTACATGACGGTAGTTATTTAAAGCTTACTGTAGGTAAATTTACAGGTCCTGCTGGTCAAACGATTAACGAAGTAGGCGTGAAACCAACTATTCAAACGAAGACTGCACCACTCTTCCAAGCTCATTACGATGCCATTAAAGCACAATACAAAGAGTATCAGGAACTAGTAAGCCTAAAAAATGTACCAACTACAAAAACATTTGTAGTTAAATTTTCGCAAGCCTTCTCTTCACCAATTCCTGAAGGCAGTGTACAGCTTGTTGCTTTAGGCGGAGACGAAATTCCAATTACTACAAAAGTAGGAAAAGACAATTCCTTACTCGTTACACCTAAAAATCCTTTAGGAAAAGGCCAAGAGTATATGTTGCTCGTTCATCCAACTATTCAGAAACCTACAGGTGACAAACTGCAAAAAGGTATTTATCTTCATATTGCAGTAACTAACTAACTAACTAACAACGAGCCATCTCATTAAACAAAAGCGTTTGATTGTCGCTCCAAAGCGGAAATCAAACGCTTTTCTTATAGAATTGCTGTTCCCCATCATAATGGCGATTCCAAGCTAAAATCAGCTAGAAGCGGAACAAAAATCTCCGTTGCCTCCCCATTCCATAGAGCATTGACTGTTAAAAAGAGTCTGGCTATTTTTAATATGATTATGATTAGAAAGCCTTACTTGTTTGGGGTGGAAGGCGCGACACTCCTGCAGGACAGCACGAGCGGAAAATCCATTTTTGTGGCGCGCCCAGCCACAAAAATTAGTTGGAGCCGTGCCTGCGGAAAGGGAGCGCCTGGAACGGAATTCACCATTGCCTTACAATAAAAATCCCTCTCAATATTGAGAAGGATTTTTCACTCACTAAAATTTCTAACAATCACACACGTGGAGTTTCTTTTAATATAAAAAAGATATGAACTAAATTTCGCGCAAGTTCACATGGCTTGCATTTTTGTTCTAGTAAATTCGTTAATATTAAACGTTCAAAAGAGCCAACAAAACTCTCTGCAACTATTTTTATATCGATATTTTGTAATTTAAACAAACTATCACAATCATGTCGATAAACTAGCTCAATAAATTGCTGTGTAAGCTGCGATTTAACGCTTGATGATTGTTTCGATTCAAAAAAGCCGATTTTCGTTAACTTTGGATTTTCAATAATATAGAGAAACATCAAAGATAATTTATGTTCTAGCATATGAATAAAGCCTTCCAGCCCTTTTTCAGCCTGTTCGGAATGATTGTCCATAATCGCATAAAATCCAAGCTGAAATTGTATGTTTAAGTCCTCATAAAGCGATTCTTTACTTTTAAAATATAAATAAAATGTGGGCTGTGTTACATCTGCTGCTTTTACAATATCACTTATTTTCGTAGCATGGTATCCCCTTTCAGCGAAAAGCTCCACAGCCTTTTCCAGTAATAATTGTTTACTTTTTTCACCATTTGAGTTGATTTTCCTACCTCTTGCCATCATTGTCACCTTACTCTGTTAAAAATTATTACCATGTTTAAAAATGTAATTTTAAATAGTAAATACCATCACAAGATCCATTATTTCACTTTCCACTATCTGAATAATGTTAATTATAATATAATTCCAAAAATTACACTATGTATATTCAACAAAATATGGTGTTTGGTACTTTTCTAATCTATTGAAAAGCAATGTAATAAGCTAAAAGCATTATCTTAAACAAAATTGATTTATGCGTGATAAGAAATACAAAAAGCATGCTGGAAGTACTACTTCCAACATGCTTTTTGCGCATTTTATTTTAACTATAATGCTTATTGTTTTAATAACTTCTTTTTCAGTTTATCCGTAAATTCTTTTACTTCTTTGATGCCAAATACTAAGTAGGAACCTACAAAGACAGCAATAAAGATAGCTAGACCTACAATAAACGTTAACCACTTATATTCAAATACTAAATAGTGGCTGGAGTAATACATAACTACCGCAATGACAATCATTGGTGGCACCGCTCTAAAAAATTGTAACTCTTTGCTAAAGATGCCCATTTTCAAGTCGTACTTCACTATTGCATAGCCAACTAACATAATAAAGTTTGTAATGGCACTAATTAATGTACCCCAAGCGATTGCTTCGGCGCCGTAATTTTCTACCATCAACATAATTACGGCTATATTGACACCAAATACATTGATTAAACTAAAAATAACTGGCGCCATGGAGTCGCCCTTTGCATAATAGAAACGCGTAATATACGTATTTGCCGCTAAAAAATACATGGACAACACGAATATTGCTAAAACAGCTGCAGTAAGCACTGTCGATTTTGCATTGAAATTACCATACTGGAAGACCACCTGTATCAAGTTTTCTGAGTAAAAATAAGAATATATTGTTACGGGTATCAAAAGCAATAATAAATAGTGCAATCCTTTAGAATATAGGCTTTTAATAGATGCAGAATCATTATTCGCTTCTTTTTGACTCAGAATCGGATAAATTACTGTTGTCACAGCTGTAATTAAAATCGCTTGCGGGAATTGCATTAGCTTGGAAGAATAGTTCACAGCTGCTACAGCCCCTTCAGAAAGCATGCCAGCAAAAACACGCTGTAACAAAGCATATAATTGAATTGTCGCTCCTCCGAGCATAATGGGTAAGACCATAATCCAAAGCTGCTTGGAGGAGATATTATGTTCAAATGAAAACCCGACTTTATGGGAATCTAATTTGCGATAACCAATTATTAAGAAATACAACATAATCGCCGCACTAGCTAAAGCACTTATACCGTATCCAAGTGCTTTAATACTTTCAAGTTGAGATAACCCAACGGCAATGACTAAGAAAATCGCATTGTAAATTAAAATGGCAAAGCTCGATAAGTGGAATTTTTCATTGACATTCAGTAAACCACTATACCAAGAAGATAAAACAAGTAAGATAGATGAAGGCATCATCCAAAAGTACAAGTTTTTCAATAAGTCTAAATCACTTTGACTATAATCTTCCTTATTTTTGCCTTGGTTAAACATATCCATAATTGGATTGGTAAATGCTAATAAAATAATCGTCATAATAGACACAGTCAACAATACAACCGTAAAGGACTGTTTTACAAATAATGCTCGGTCTGTTGTTTCCCGATTATAAATCGAGATTACGGCTGTCGTAAAAGCGCCACCTACTACTAAATATAAAAAATTTGGGATGGTGTAAGCTGTGAAAATACTATCCGCAGTATGGGATACCCCATATTGGATACCGATAATGACCTCACGTAAAAAGCCGAAAACACGAGCAACGATATTAATAATCGCTACTGCCCCTACAATTTTAATAAATTTATTCATAAGTCATCCCTACCTTTAATGGCCGACTTATAAATGTCTATACATCTAGCTGTAATATTTTTTTCATCGTGAATAGCTAATATTTCATTAACCGCTTCACGATTCATATATTGATCTTTCGGCGTGTTCACTGCACGCAGCATCTCCTCAGATAAAGCCATAGCGTTCCCAGGCTCCACTAAATGCCCCGCACCCTCACCAAGTAGCGATACAAGCCCACCTACTTTAGAAGCGATGACAGGCGTATCTGTTGCTAGTGCCTCTAATGCTACAAGACCAAAACCTTCTAAATGTGATGGTAACACAAAGACATCACTTGCCTGGAACCACTTTACAAGTTCCTGTTGTTGTAGTGGGTCTATAAATTTGACGTCTTCACTAAAGAATGGTTGCAAAGATTGGTAAAAATTATCATCTCTTCTAGATCCTATAATTTTTAGCTCGATAGGTCGCTCCACTTTTGTTTTTAACATTTGGAATGCCTGTAATAACTCTTCTACACCTTTTTGCTTAATGACATTTCCTACAAATAGAAAAACGAAAGCCTCTTTCGCCACTTGCAATTGTTGACGTACTTCAGCTTGTCTCCCCTTTGAAAATACATGACGATTGACACCCATGCTAACAACAGAGATTTTGTCGGGCGCTATGTCAAAGTCTTGCTCAATTTGTTGTGCTAACACAGGACCTACGGCGATAACATGGTCACTTTCACGTAAAATGCTCGCTGTCCAATTGCGAATTCTCGCATTTTTCTTTGCCATACGTTCGATGTCTCCACCATGAGCAGTAACAATGTATGGTATACCAAACATTTTCTTTAAAAGTAACGATAACATCCCTGAAGGAAACACGTAGTGTGCATGTGTTACATCGATTGATTTTCGATATTTCAAACCCTTCATTAATGTAGAAAATCCCCATTTAGCATATTTGACAATCGTGTTTTTCTTGCCTGTAGCTGGGTTTGTATTCACTGCTATTTCAACGTCTAGTCCAGCTTTTTCAAGCGCTGTCACTTGGTTTTTCACAAAAATACCGAATGATAAATGATCAGATGAAGGATACATATTACTAATGACGAGTATTTTTTTCATAGACGTGTCACTGCCTTTTTCATTAATTCCTGACCATACATGGCCTCTTTATGAATATGTGTAGCAATTTGTTTCGTCTCTGCAATTGACTGTTCCCAATTGCTACTTAGTTTGCCAACTAATTTAGAAAGAGCTTTCTCATCATCTTCTATATCCTGCATCTGTAAGCACCGATCTGATGCGCCGACAAAGGACATAAAATCTTGCACCTTTGTATGATAGGATACAGCTATAATGGGAGTCTCTGAATTGGTCGCCAATATTAGCGAGTGTAAACGCGTACCAATTATAATATCTTGCTCACCTGTTACTTCAAGTAAACGTTCAGGCACAAGATTTTCCTCAATTATTTCTGTATGAGCACGATGTTGCATTTTTTTCTGAATATCTTTTGTCACGGTTACATCTTGCGGAAACTTTGTTGCAAAAAATGTAATGTGAACGTTTTGCTCAGAAATGACTTGATCTAAATTTTTCGCCATACCTGTTACATATGCATCGTATTTTGCAACATTACCTTCTGGCCAATAGTTTGCATTATAATATGGAACGGCTGAAACACCAATTTTCGTTGGCTTATCAGCATAGTCTTTGCGATCACCTTTTAACGTAAATGCAGGATCACCAATTACTTCAATCGGTTTTTTGACCCCGATACTTTGTAAAAGTTTTTTAGACTGAGGATCACGCACAGAGATATTTGCTGCATAACGACACATGACGCGGATACTAATTTTACCTGAGAATGTATCGAGTGGTCCTGCGCCGCATCCGTATATAATGTAGGGAATATTACTTTGTTTTGCCATCATTGCGTATGTTCCATAAAGATGGGCCTCACGTTTATAAAAGTCCATTAAAATACCACCACCACCGATGATGAGGAGGTCAAAATTCGAAACATATTGTTTGTTATTTCTATAAGTATGGATAAACGTTTTATATAAATTGCCCTTTTTATAATACAATGGATAGCTATGTACCCCATAACGCGCGGATGTTTGTTGTGTGTTATTGCTGAAAACGGTAATGTCGTCACTCGTTACCGAAAATGTTTGTTTTACTTGTTGAAGAATGCCGTATAATATTGATTCATCACCATTATTATCATTGCCGTAATTCCCCACAATGCCTATTTTCATTAAAAAACATCCTTTTACTTTTTAATACAGAGATTATACCACAATTGCACTTATTCGTTCTTTTTAAAAATAGTAAAAAAAAGGGGAGCCCCGAATTTCAACGAGATCCCCCCTTTTCTAGCACCTTATGACAATACTAAATCAGATAAAACAGCAAAATAGTACTACTTTATTTTGCTTCAGCTAGTAATCTATTGCTAACTTTTATTTATGAATTGCTCTATAAAGGAACAGACCGAAATGCGCTCGGCTAATTGCTTCATTTGGTTTAAAAATGTTACCATCATAGCCTGTTGTAATCTTGTTAGCTGCTAGTTGTTGTACAAATGTATACGCCCAATGATCTTTTGGAACATCCTTAAAGGCAATACCACTTGTTCCATTTAATTGATATGCGATTGCAACAATTTTCGCCATCTGTGCTCGTGTTAATGTTGCATTCGGGTCAAAAGTATTGTTTTCGCGGCCACTCATAATGCCCGCTTCCACAACGGCTGCAATTTCTTTAAAGTAAATGTGATTTGCCGGTATATCTTTGAAGTTTGGATTTTTCACATTTTTTGTATTTAAACCTAGTGCACGGCTAATAATGACAGCTGCATGTGCACGTGTCAGTTTGTCATTCGGTCTAAATGTTCCATCAGCCTGTCCGGTAATAATATTTTGAGACGTTAAATATCCAATCTCTTTAAAGTATACGTAATTATTTGGAATATCTTTAAACAGCGCTGGCTTCGCTACAGTAACTGTAGCAATTTGACTCTTCGTGCCTAAAGTTGCAATGACCTTACCTGTTGTACCAGGATTTTGTGCGGTAAACTTACCATCGCTCGTTATAGTACCGATATTTCCTTCTACAGACCATTTCACTTGAGATGGATTATAAACAATCGGCTTGCCTGCATCATCTTTTGCATCGATTGTAAATTTCACAGATTCTCCTGCTCCAACTGTTTTAGAGCTTGGCGTAACATTCATTGTTGTAGGAGCATCTACTACTTTGACTTGGAATGATCGCACCGCAGCGCCATCATAGCCGATGTAAATGCGTTCATCACCAGCCTGCGTTGCTGTATAGTTTAAACCATTAATCTGTAATGTTTGGTTTTGAGAAGCTAACGTTACATGACCATCTAGTGGTAGTGTCGTAAAGTTATCATCTAAAACGTATTGTATTGCGACACTCGATGAAGCACCTACTAGCAATGTTGCATAGTTTGTACTATTCGTAAATTTAATATGTGTCGCCTTGCCATTTGGCGCGGTACTTACCGCTTGTAGTGTGGCAGATACGAGACGCTGAGTATTACCTGAATTGGAAGGTAAATTCGCTAAAACAACATTATTACTGCCGTAGTTTCGAATTCCCATTGTTGTCGAACCACCGCCATCTAAATTAATGGCTCTATCCACCCCAAGTGCCACTAAATAATTAGCAAGTTGCACCATATTCATGCCCTTACTATGGCTTTGACGTCCATCTACTGTGATGAAATGTACAGTTTTTCCATCGTTACTTGTAGCCACTACTGTACGTGGAGCAACTTCTTTTGCACGTGAACTTGTTGTGCTCATCATAATATAAGGTTTACCATCCTTTACTAGATAAGGACCACTTGCCAACATAAATTGTGCATTTTGCCAAAGTTGGTCAATTGAAAAGTTTACACTCATCTCATCGCCAACCGCTACATGGCTTAACTTTTTGTGCCAATCGCCACCCTGTAAAGATACAACGAAGCCAGTAGATGGAATCGTTAATTTATCTTTTGATCCATAGGGCTTAATTTGTGTGACTTTTCCAGTTAACGTTTGACCAAATGTATTTTCTGTTATCGGCGAACCTGTGTCTACTACCATTTCAAACCCGAATTCATTTGTATCTGTTGTTTTACTATAAAACTGTGGTGTATAAATAATCGCTTCATTTATATTGCGAATACGATTTAACCCTGACATTTCATATTTCGTGCCATTATGGGCTAGTGTGACATCAAAATCAAAATAATCAATGACACCACGACCATCCGAATTCATACCAAAAGCTGTTGGAACGTTCATATATTGGTCGGAACCTTTTGAAACCGCACCACCATTTAAAATAACATTATTTTTAGCTAGTAAAAATAATGGATAACCTTCAGACATATTATAAAAACTTGCATTAATAGCACCAACTACTCGATTTCCCTCACGAGAATGACGATTTGCATTTGCTACTGTCGATTCTTTTCCATTGACTGCTGCGGGCATTCCTAATTGTACTTCTGTCGTTGCATCATCAACATTAATCGTTAAGTGATTAATAGAATTTGTATAGGTATTGCTGTATGTATATTGTTTATACTGCACACCTTTTGAAAGTGGATAATTCTTCTTTTCTGTTTGAAATGCATAGGCATTTAGCGGACTAACAACAATCGACATCATTACAACTAAAATCAGTAAAATTTTTGCTATTCTTTTCATTTTTCGCGCTCCTCATGAAATGTAGAGCCCTCACCTTCCCTTCTATGTTTTTCTTCTATAAGATTATCAAAAATATGCCAAAATAGCTATGGAACATTTAAGCTATTTTCCAGTTTCATATAATTGGTAAAAAAACTATTTATATTGACGCATTTTATGATAATACGCATATTTAACCTTATGTCAACTCTCTAACTTTGGTAAAATGATGTTAAAGTTTAGGAGGGTAAAAATATGAAAAAACTATCAATCATTGCAATGCTTATGACAATAATTAGCTTGCTCTTTTGGCAACCCCAATTAGCATCTGCTGATGAACTATCAGGGCATGCCCACGAAAAGGGTCTTCGTTATTTGATATCCAAAAACGCTATAGTAATGGATGATAATGGCAGTTACCGCCCCAATGACAATGTTACACGCGGAGAATTTGCTTCGTATTTAGCAAAGGTCATGAAGCTTGAAGCGAATAACGGTATGGTATTTACCGATGTACCTGATACATATGTGTATGCAACAGATATTCAGCTTGCTGCTACAGCCGGCATTATAACTGGCTACATAGACGGGTCATTTAAGCCTGACGCCGCCATTTCAAGACAACATATGGCCATTATGTTGGAGAGAGCTATTGATTATTTAAAAATTCCTAAAGGTACGTCATCCATTACATTTAAGGATAATGCTTCTATTATTAAAGACTACCGTTCTGCTGTAGCAATCGGTGCACAGTTAGGCATCATCATTGGTTCTAATGGCTACTTTATGCCCGAAAAAAATGCAACAATTGGACAAGCTGCAACGTTCATTGAACGTTTGATGTTACTAGCTGGTGATGGAGCTGCCGACGTCTCAACGTATGCGATTAAGGAAATTTCAAATGGTACACTGGTCGGCAATCAAGGCTTTGCAAGTTTTGACGCTGCTGAAAAAGCAATCACAAAAAATACCCAAGTGATTGTCCAAAAAGATAAAATTGTGAAAATGTCCTCCGGCTATGTTGTCACGAATAATTATGTTGCACTTTATTCTGAAACGATTAAAGATCAAATCGCTGTTGCAGGTAATACAGAGATGGAATATATCAGCAGTGATGCCACGCAAGTAAAAGTGAGATTAGCAGGTCAGGTTGGCTATTTAAAACAAGCAGATGTCACGTTAATTCCGTTTTCCCTAAGTAAAGGACGCTCTTACTACTCCAACGAAAATGGTGAAATTAAACATACGCTATACGATTATAAAACAAATAAATATTCTTCAAGCTATGTTTACGGAAAAGCACCTGCCTTCATGAAACAAGGTGAAAAATACTATAGCTGGAATGGCATTTATTTCACAAATGGAAATAGTTCTTCGAAAGGTGAAGCTTATAACTATTATCAATTTTTACCCGCACGTGCAACAACGCAATATACAGCAGAAGAAATTGATGCTTACATTCTAAATAAGCTTGCCGAGGTTGAAAGTACAGGTATTACGCTTTATAAAGATGCTACAACAAAAAGTAAGCTAATCGGTTTAGGGAAGACATTAAAAGAAGTTGAGGCAAGCTCAAAAATTAATGCCATGCTAATATTGGCACTTGCGCAACATGAAAGTGCTTATGGTATGAGTGATCATGCTCAAAATTTAAACAACCTATTTGGTTTATATGTTTATGACACAAACCCACTTAACAAAAAATTCGATAGTGTCGCTGCTAACATTAACGAACTTGTTGAGAAGTTTTTACAACCAAACTATATAACACCAGGTGGCTCTCCAGGTAGAAACTATGCGAATGGTGCTGTAGTTGGTTCAAAGGCACTTGGCTTTAACGTCAAATATGCATCAGATCCATTTTGGGGTGCTAAAATTGCTGGCCACTACTACCGTGCTGAAAAAGCATTAGGCTTCAAAGATGCAAATAATCCATATAAAATTGGCTTAACAACTACTGCAGGCCTAAATGTTCGTTTAGAGACTTCAACTAGCAATAGTCCACTCTTCACATATGCGCGCAGTGGTATGCCAGTTATCATCGTTAACACGGACATCAATGGCTGGCATGAAGTGCTACCTGATAAGCTTCATACAGGCACAGCTTACATTAGTAAAGATTATATTAAGCTTATAGATACAGTGAAATAAGAAATAGCGCCAATCCAATAGCTAAATTGGATGGCGCTTTTTTATGGTTACATCGGTGTGGGTGATTTACCCGCGATTTTTTGTGGTTTACCCGCGAAATGCACCTGTTTACCCGCGATTTTTTGTCATTTACCCGCGAAATGCACCTGTTTACCCGCGATTTTATGTGGTTTACCCGCGAATCACACACATTTACCCGCGTTTACAATAAACAAAAGGGCTGCCCACAAGAGGATAGCCCTTCATTATTAATATTTAAGTTTTCTTTGCTCGGTTTTAATAATTGCCGATGCAATGACGACGAAACCTAACATTAAAATAAAGATTAAATCAAGTAATCCAGTGTGCATAGACACGGTAAACAATGTAATGACAAATGCGTACGCTACTGAGTGGAAACTACGAATGCCACCTTGTTTCACTTTATTATAGATTAATGAAATTAACACACCGTACAATAAGAAGCCAATTGCCACAAGCGCATAGCCACCATCTAGGAATAGCTGTCCAATAAAGGTCGGTGTTGTCGTTCTTGTAGGTCGTGTAATATATTTACCTTCTTCCACGCTTAAAGAGTTAACAACCTCTGTTACCTTCATACGTGGTGAA
This sequence comes from Lysinibacillus mangiferihumi, assembly GCF_003049665.1. Lineage (GTDB taxonomy): Bacteria > Bacillota > Bacilli > Bacillales_A > Planococcaceae > Lysinibacillus > Lysinibacillus mangiferihumi. The sequence goes on from NZ_PYWM01000034.1 coordinate 13,334, forward strand.
ATTTGCTCACCCGGAAGAATTGTATTAAAGATACCTTTATGAATTTGACCGTTTAAATAGCCCTCTTCTTGTGTGTACTCGATAATTTTACTTAAAACGATATGACCTGTTACACTTTCACCATTTAATGAACGCATCCATTTTGGCGTTAAGTTTACTTTTTGCTCAACTGTTAACAGTTTTTCTTTTTCTGTCTCTGTCAGTTCTACATCTGGTTGATCGCGATTATTAAATTCTTTCGTTGTATCTTCTGTCACCACACGTAAGAAACCGAACATCGAGAATGCTACACCTATAACAAATAATGCTGTTAGGAACCAAGTTAATTTTACACGTTTCACAACATAGTGGAAAATAATAATTCCAGTAAATAGCATAATAATTAAAGGCGTACGATAGCCCATTAATAGGAATAGGAACATCACAACAGCAAAGATTGAGCCGTATACTATTGCCTTCTTCCACGTCATATTCTTTTCTAAAATCATTTTGTAAGATAATAATAGTAAAATTCCGTACCATAATAACTGACTAAAAAAGTTTAGTTTTGGATCAAGATTACGACGATTGGATTCATCGGAAATTCCTAAACCACCGCCAAAGATCATCATTAAATAAGACGCTAATCCGATTAATGTTAATAACACAACAAAGTGAATCACATATTTTCCTAAGAACGATAGCCCGAATGTTGGGATTGTCCATTGTAATCGATCAATTATATAAACACCGATGTAATAGCAAACAAGCGCTAGTAATACAGCTGGCAAAATTGACACACGAACATTAAATAATTCAAATCGATGAAAATCAAATAGACTTGTAAAGAAATATAGTACTAATATAAAAGGTAAAAAGAAATACGGTGAAAACGTATCAATCTTATTGACCTTTGTGAAAACTTGCTTCAGTTTATTCATACATGTAATACATCTAAAAAGATGTTATTGCCCTCCTCTATCATGAATCAATAGTTGTTATCACTATTATTCTTTAGTTTTCCCTACAAAAACAAAGGTTATTATATCATAAATACGGTTAGACTTATAGAAAGGATTGAATTGATTTTACATAAAAAAGCTAAAAAATTTCATTTTTACCTAATTCTCTACGAATCAGTCAATATTTAGGTGTATGATGAAATTTAGTAATACTATTTTGAGAAAAATAAAAAGCAAGGATGTGGATTTATTGAAGAAATATGTTATTTCCTTCATCGCTGTCTGTGCTTGTATGCTTGTTGCATTGCTATCACCGACGCAAGCCCAGGCTACAACACAAAAAATCGGCATTGTTTTCTCTGAAAGTAGTGAGAAATATGCCAACACTACACACCCTGGTGGTACATATGAGGGACAAACAGTATCTCCAAAGGTCGACTATAGCTCAACGTATAACAAAGAACTTAAAGCATACCTTTTATATCAGCAACAAGGCTTCCATGTAGAGAAAATTTTCGAAAAGGACTTAAATAACCTAGAAAACTTAAGTCAATATGATGCAATCGTCTTTCCATATACGGTCATGATGAATCATCAACAACGAGAAAATCTCAAAATATACGTTCGAAATGGTGGCGGTGCTATTTTTGCATTCCAAACAGCACGTAATGAATCAGCAAAATTTCCGAAAGCTGGTCAAATGGATCTTTCTCCATTAATCTATGACGTCGACTCTTGGGTCATGGAATGGGATAACTTATCAGAAGTTTTCAATGCACGCTTTATCGACGATATTGTGCTAGGTAACGCGACCATTAGCAATGCAAATTCAGTTCACCCAATTATACAAAACGCCACAAAAGAGCTCGGTAAAAGCACGCTTAGTCTGTCAAAATCGGATAAAGAGTGGGTTGAAATTATAAAACCTTGGCAAGGTGGCTCCGCTTCACCGATTTTATATTTCTCGAATTACAACTATACCGATAAGCCACAAACGATGAAGAAAAATGAATTTGGTGCTGCTCATGCTATTGAATATGGCAAAGGAAGAGTTGTACAAATCGGCTTCAAAATTTTCGATTATATGACGATTAATGTGAAAGCAGACTGGCAAGACAATGAAAACGGTGCTGCTTACTCGACCACACGGGGCGACACAGATGCTCAAATATTTATGAAGCACGCTTTACATTGGGTTGCCGAAGATCACGATGGATATGTGCCACGCCGCTATCATCTTTCTCTATACTCTGACGGTGTGCAAAGTTATGTAGCGCCATCTGGTCAATTTGTCTTTTACTCTACAGTAACAGTAAAAAACAACGGTAATGTGCCTGCTCGTGGTACGTTAACAGTAGAAATTGTTGATGCGAACGACCGTATTGTCGGAAAGGGGCACGATCGTTACATACCAGGTCTAGCCGCAGACGCGACAACATCGAACGCAGACCGGAAAGATATTAGTACCCACTCGGAAAAATATCAAATCTTGATGCCTGGAAATTTAGCCGCTGGAACGTATACGATACGCACTTCCTTCATTGAAGGTCGTAATGATCGTAAAAATGCAGACGAAAAATTTGCAACTATTGCAGAAATTAAAACGCTCACACGCACAAAAGGTTCCAATAAGGCCTCTATTGGCAATGCTCCATTCTTCCAAGATGTACCAAAATCAAGTGGTGCTTACTATGATATTAAAAACTTACATGCACTTGGTGTGGTAAAAGGCAGTAATGGCAAATTTAATCCCCAAGGCACATTAACACGCTTGCAAGCTACCGAAATGGTGTTACGTGCACTAGGAATTTCACCTTTAAGTTCAGCCACATTGCATGCCAGTGATATCAAAGCAGGTGATTATGGCTATGCAGTACTAGCTACAGGCGTTCGTTACGGGATTATTACTTTAGAAGATGGTAAAATCAACGCGCACCAGCCAATGACACGTGCTGCTATGGCACATGCACTTGTTAAAGGTTTTAAGTTACAAGGCTATTCTAGTAAATCATTTTCTGACGTTCCTACATCTCATACCTATTTTAAAGATATTCAAGCGCTCTATGCGTTAAATATAACAACAGGCTATGCAGATCAAACATTTAAGCCAAACAATACGGTATCCCGTCAAAACTTTGCTCAATTTGTTAATCGTACATTACACGCAAATGCGAAATAGATTTTGACTATTGTCAAAATCTACTATTGCTAGTTAAATCCAAATAAAAAAGAGCTACACAGTTCATATTTTGAACAATGTAGCTCTTTTTATTATTGTTTTGCGTAATATTGATAAATTCCTTTATAAATCGCTTCAGCAAATAACTCAACATATTGATCATCTGTCATTTTGCCTCGGTCTTCACTATTCGTTAGGAAGCCTAGTTCCACTAGAATCGATGGAATTAACATGTTACGAATAACATAATATTGTTGTTCTTTCACGCCGCGATTTTTCATGTTTAAGTTATTCACAATTTGGTTATTTACAAAAGTAGCTAAATCAATATCTTCTTGAAACATATCTCCTGTTGTCACAGCATAATATGTTTCAGTACCTTGTGCAGAGGTGCTAGATGCTGAGTTTACATGAATACTAACAAAGATTTCGCCATAGTTTGCATCCGTAAAGTCAACGCGATCTTGCAGTGATGGATACGTATCACCTGTGCGTGTCATTGACACTTTCGCTCCCGCTGCTTCCAGCTTTTGTCGTACAAGTGTCCCAACTTTTAATGTAATCGCTTTTTCCGAATTGGAGCCTACGACAGCGCCTGGATCTTTACCACCGTGACCAGGGTCAAGAATGATAATACGATTTTTAAGTGGATTGCCATTTTGGTTTAATAGTTTTAAATACGATTTATGCACATAACCTTTTTGGCCATCAAAAGTAATTTCAGCCCAATAGCCATTAATACTGTTGACATGCACATAATCGCCCTTGCTTAATTTACCTAATACCGTTGACGTAGAGTTCGCTTCTTTACGAACATTTAAACTATCAACAGTTGTACGACCTAGTAAATCTCCTCCTGTTACAGGTGGAGGCGTTGGATCTGGTTTTGAAGGCTGTTCTACTTCTACATCCTCTGTGCTATTTGCTACAACATAACCTGGCAAGCCATTTACGATTGTTAAATGGTAGCCATTAACCGTTTTGTAGACAGGTAGTTTAACATTACTATTAACTGTTGAAATGATTTTAGAAGAGGAAGTTGGCTTCACATAAAGATTAATACCTTGTGTTGTTTTTACTTCTTTTTGAATTTTGCCTAATGCATTACCATCCGCATCTAAAAACTGAGCGTATGTTTTATAAATATAAGCAAAGGCACCTTTATATGTTACTTTTAACCAGTCTCCTTCAATTGCATAGACTGATAGTTTTCCGCCTTTATTAACTGTGCCTACAATGTTTGTACTCGAAGTTGAATCTTTTGATTTACGAATATTCAAGCCATCTGTTGTCACTTGAACTAAACCAATAACTTGTGATGTATCAGGAACAGCTACACCTTTTACTGGTAGCTCTAAACGATATTTTTCACTTTTTGCACGCGCAACAAATAATGCGAATTGTGCACGTGTTACCGAGCTATTTGGATTATAGTTTTGGCCGCTTCCTTTTGTAATACCATTATAGTAAATCGCATTGACATATTGAACGTAAGGATTTGTAATCGCTACATCCACAAAAGGAGAATCCATATTTTCGTATTCACTTGCATCCAATTTAAATGCTTTTGTTAATACATAACTCATTTCATCACGAGTTAAAGGCTTGTTCGGTAAAAACTTACCAGTTGTGTTTGTTTTAAAGTATCCTAATTGGATAGCACGTTCAACATAACCTGAAAGCTCTGTACCAACCGTTACATCTGAAAAATTGGACTTGCTTACCGTTAATGGTTTATTACCTGAAGCCACAACTGCCATTTTGGCAACTTGTCCACGTGTTACCGTATTATTCGGTTTATAATACGTTTTACCTTTTTCTGTATATCCTTTTATGACACCTAAACTAACTAAATAATTGATCTCTTCATAAGCTTCATGCTTTGGGTTTGAGGGAATATCTTCAAAACCACCACTTGCATTTGCACTATGTATCGTAAACATAGAAGCTGAAATGAATAAGACGCATAATATAAGACTGATTTTTTTAAAGTACAATGTCTTATTTCCTCCCTTCATGTTTCGTGTTCTCTGTTCATTTTAACAAAAATCCACTTGCAAAACTATCATAGATTGTAACTATTCGACATTTTTTTGTTATCACCTCATTTCACAAAGATTCATAAAAAGAAGAGAGCCTGCATGTGCAAACTCTCCTCCATTTATACGTTATTTAAAAGAACTTCCATGCAATGCTTTACTCCAAACGTAGCCCTTGTCCGAAGCAAAGTAGAAATTGATTATTTATTCACTTGCTTAGCACGCTCAATAAATGTCTCTAATTGAGAAATTTTTAACATTTCATCATAACCGAAGTTGCCATTATCTTTACCTGCTGTAATACCGTTTGATGCGATAATTGAAATATATTCTGTTGCCCAATAGTTTTCAGGAACATCTGCAAATGTCATCACATCACCTTGATGCTCAAGACCAAAAGCAACTACTAAAACTTTTGCAATTTGTGCACGAGTCATTGGAGAAGATGGATTAAATTTGCCGTTGTCATCACCAGAAAAAATGCCTAATTTCGCTACAGCAGCAATTGCCCCAGCATGTGCATAAGTAGGTTTTACGTCTGCAAATGACGTATTTTTATCAGAAGTATCTAAGTTAAGAGCTTTTGCAATTTGAACAGCAACTTCAGCACGTGAAGCATATACTGTAAAATCAATTGCAGCTTCTTTCACTTCAGCTGCTGCTACTTTCGTTACTTCAGCTTGTTGTTCAGTGTCAAATTGTGCTACACGTTTTGCACCAATATAACGAGAGCTCCAGTAATATGGATCGTTTACATCCGAATAGCTTACACCTTTACCTGTTTGAGAGTGAATCATTTTACCGTCACCTATGTATATTGCGACATGTGAAATACCACTACCACTCGTGTTAAAGAAAAGTAAATCGCCAACTTGAAGATCACTCTTTGCTACTTCAGTGCCTTGTTGATATTGTGAGCTTGAAGTACGATTTAATTTAATGCCTAAATCACTGAAGACTTTAGAAGTAAAGCCTGAGCAATCTAATCCGCTAGTAGTTGTACCACCATAAGCGTAAGGAATACCTAAATATTTCGAAGCTGTTTCAGTGACTTCATCTGCAGTCGCCGCTTCAGCGTTATCTATTTGAATTGTTGAAAATAACATAAAAGATGCAAAAATCGGTAATAACCATTTTTTCTTCATAAGTTTGTTATGCCCCTCTCAAAGAACTTTTTTGCCTATACATAGACTATCACAAATGATGGTGTTTTAATTTTTCAATTGTGTAACGGTTTTGAAAGTAAAAAAAACGTTGATATACCAACGTTTCATGGTTTATCAACGTTAAAATATGGGTATTAATTAATGGGTATTCCGGCTTTTTGTAACATTCCTGTAATATAAGCCACGCTTTGTTACAATAGACAATGACGAAAATTGCCGATAAAAACCCATGAATTGCTCGTAAAACAAGAGAAATTGCCGATAAAAGTCCATGAATCACCCGTAAACCCTCAGAAAGTGGTCAATATATTCATATCAAAAAAGTGTTAGATTGAGCGCTCAATCTAACACTTTTTTCTTTAAGCCTTCTAACCGACTTATTCAATACGAACATTCCCTACATATTGTACACTGCCTGCCGTACTGCTAAATTTAACTTCCAGAACATAGCTTCCTTTGTCGGTTGGGAATTGAAATTCTCTAAAATCATCAAATTCCAGTTCGATTCGCGCGTCATCTTTTAACAAGAAAGCAGACACTTGTGCGTCAGTCCAAATATCTCCACCGTTTTTTTCGTTCTCCTCAAAATCCAAAGATGTTTTTTGACCTGGTAAGACCTTTATTTCATCCAATGACGATGCGTATTTTTTAATATCTTCGATGGACTTCTGTACATCTTCACTTGCTGTCTTCCAACTGATATTTGCTTCTGTTAATTGCACAGAGGAATGATCAAAATTTAAATGAGCAGTTGGCACTCCAACATCATAGTCCTCACCAATACAGCCTGTTAGTGTAAAAGCAAAAAGCAATCCAATCAATAAATTTACAAATACTTTCATCTTACACCTCATTATTTTAGTTTAAGCTACGTTGTCAATATTAGCGCATTGACTTGCTAGTGAAACTAACATGAAACGATACAACTCTACAATCTGATCGCCACCTGTTCTACAATGAGCTGCAATAATTTTTATCTGATTCATTCGCATCAAGGCTGGCATTACCAATATAATTTATGGATGAAAACATTAGGGCAAAAGAAAATTTCCCAAAGTATGTCTCGCAAAGCGATGTGTGCAGACAATGCGGCGATGGAAAACGTCTTTGGCATATTCAAACAAGAGATGTATTACGGTGAAGTATTAATGTCGTATGAAGAATTGCAGAAGAAAATCGAACAAATATATCGACTACTATAACAATGAACGTATTAAACAAAACTGGCTGGCATGAGTCCAGTAAAATACCGAACTCAAGTCAGCCAATTAGCTGCATAATAAAAACTCTAACTTTAAGAGGTCACTACCAAGTGTCCTCTTTTTCCTATTTCCCCACTGTCATCAAGTTATTGACTAGAAAATAATTGTACCCAATAGAAATTTCCTTTGCCATCCACTGCGATGGCAACACCGGTGTTTGTATAATTTTCACGTAAAATATTATCGCGGTGTGCTGGTGATGCCATCCATGCTTTAACAGCCGCCTCTGGAGTCGGAATATTTCTTCCTATATTTTCACCTAAGCTCGTATATGAATAATCAAATAATGTTGCTAAATCCCATGGCATTCCATAGTAAGGTGATTCGTGCTCAAAATAATGACGATTAATCATGTCCTGTGCCTTGATAACAGCCACTTGTGTTAATGCTTCATCATAGTTAAGACTCTGTAATTTTCTTTTTTGTCTTTCGTTATTAACTAACCTAATCACATCATTAGACATGGCAGATGAGTAATTTTTGGTCGAAATATAAGACTTCGATAAGTAATCATAGGCTGCTTCGAAATTGGTTAGTGTCGTCGAAAAATCAAGACTCCGTTCAACTATGGAGGCAAATTGTGCACGTGTTACCAATTGATTCGGTGCAAATTGTTTTGCATTGATTCCTTTAATAATGCCCACATCTGCAAGTGATTCAATATAATCCTTTGCCCAATGCCCTTCAGTAATATCACTAAACTTACTATTATTTTGTGAATCGACCTCAATATTGTAAGCAAGTGTTATCATTTTAGCAATTTGCATGCGCTTCAATGGGGCATCAGGATTAAAACAATCGCCATCTTGTAATATTCCTAATTCCACCAATGCACAAACTTCCTTGTAATAAGGATGTGCTGGAGATAAATCTCGAAAATTAGGAGCAGAGGGAGCAGTCATTTTTAGTTGCATCGAACGGGCAATTGCTGCCGCTGCCTCTGCTCTCGTAATAGTCTGCTCTGGCTTAAATGTCCCATCCTGATAGGTTGTCATATATTGCTTATCCAACATGTGCTGAATGGAACGATTCGCCCAATGAGTAGATGGAACATCCTTTACTGGTTCTGCCGCTAAGGCAACATCTATTAGGTTTGGAAGAGGCACAGCATGTGGTGTAGCCAGCAAAATAAGCGACAAACCGACAATACTAGGTACTTTTTTTAACATAGCTTTCTCCTTAAATATGTATGAAAATTTTTGCATTCATGCCGATATTTCATCGCTTCATATAAGCAACGAATATCCGCTAGTGTATCGTCTTTACCCTATTTACCACATAATAAACATACCATTATTACCTGTTTTTTCCTACAAAGATTTTTAAAAAAATCACTCTACAGGCACATTCTTTCCCAAGAGTGATTTTTCTTTTTACTCAACACCAATAATGTATAGGTCATTATTATTTTTTTGTAATATGCGATAAAGGAATAAAGCCATTTGACCACGTCGTACATCTGTATACGGAGAAAATGTCGTAGCGCTAGTACCTTGCGTAATCCCATAATCTAATAACGTTTGAATGTATCGATTGGTTTCAACATCTTTTGTAAAATCTGTAAAAGGTGCAGTTAACGATGTCGCTTGTTGTAAATGAAAGCCCAGTGTCAGCATTTTTGCCATTTGACTACGCTTAATAGAAGCATCCGGATTAAATTGATTTCCTTTTTGGATAATACCATTAGCTGCTAGTGCTGCTATATAGCCATAATACTGATGCGAAGTTGGCACATCGCTAAAACCTGGATTGTCCACGTTGTTCGTTTGCAACTGAAGTGCTTGTGCTAAAAAATAAGCTGCTTCTCCACGCGTTAATTGTTGATAGGGACTAAAGGTTGAAGGTGTTGTACCAAATACAATGCCTTTATTGTATAGCTCGCTTACTGCATGATAGAGCTCAGTTTCACTATTATTGTTTGTAATATCTACAAATGGCATGGAAGCCGCTTCCGTAGGAATTACGGCAACACAAGGCGCTACAGCTAAAGCCGTAGCAAATGCCCATGCATATTTAGTATGCTTTATTTTCATAAACCTTTGCCCCTTTAAATGTATTTTAACCATTTAAAATAACGAAAAGAGGGACCCACCCCTCTCTTCATCTATTTAGTCCAATCCTAATGTCTTCGCATGCTCTTGTAAAATGCGATAATTGTAAACTAAATCTTGTTGCTCCAACGATAGTGAGCTATATAGTTTTTGTGCAGCAATCACTTTCTTTTCAAATGTTTTTGAATCGGGATCTAGTTCCCCAATCGCATTGACTACTTTTAACACTGCTGCTACATCTTTTTCTGCACCTTTCAACTTATCGTAGTTGATCACTTGTCCTCTTACTTTAGAGTCTAGCGCCTTATACGCAGCTACTGCATTTTCAACATCTTGGATATACGTACTTGATGTTGGAGAAAGACTAGCGATGATCTCCACCACTTTTTTTACTTCACTCATATTTTTCTCTGCTTCTAGTAAAATCGAATAATTCGATACTCTTTGTTTATCTGTTGTATTAAGGCTATCGTAGTCTTTACGTACAGACTCAATCATCCCAAAGTACATTTTATCGCTCGGTTTTAAAGCCGCAATACTCTTGTAGACGTTAATTACATTATCTAATGAAAGAAGCACTTGCTCATTATAGACATATTTACGTTGTGTAGCCGTTAAATTATCATAGGCTTTCAAAATCTTTTGATATTGACTATCCATATTTTTGGATGTCATCAATTTATCAATCTCATTGATAACACTAATAACTGGCTTAATCAACTTTTCTTGGTCTTGTAATGTTCTGTAATTCGCTACTGCCAATTGCTGATCTTTCGGCAATGCATTATAAGCTGCACGAATTTCCTCAATACGTTTGACATATTGTTGTGGTTCAATATTTGGCAACTCATCAATCATGCGTTGGACATTGCCAGCACCTAATATGCTTGTTTCCGCAGCTTGCAACAACTTGTAATTCGTCACATACTGCTGCATTTCTTTGCTGAGTGCTTCATACAATGCACGCGCATGTACAGTATCTTCTTGGAATGTCTTGCTCGATGCTTTTAACTTACTAATTAATTCGATTACGTTAGCTAATGGTTCATAGCTTTGTAATGTTGCCATATTGTTGACAAACGCCTTTTGGTCTTTCGTCAATTTATCATACGCTTTACGTGCTGCATTGACCTTGCTAACAAAATTATTGGCACTTGGGTCTAACGTATCGATTTGCACCATGACATTTAAAATTGGCTTCACTTGTCTTTCACGATCCGTTAATGTCTTGATATTTGAAACAAGCTTTTTCTGTCCAGTTGGTAGTTTATCGTAAGCAACACGTGCATTCATTAGCTTAGTTAAATAATCCTCTGCTTCTGGAACTGCCGCATCTATTAATGCAATCACTGTACTTGCGGAAGTAAGCTCCGTTTCCGCTGTCACCAGCTTTTCATAGTTGATGATTTTCTGTTGTTTGTCTGGTGGTAGTGCATCATAATTGGCACGTGCAGTTTTTAAATCGTTTAAAAACGTCTTACTTGTAGGCTTTAACGTTTCAATTAACCCGATTAATGATGCTACATCTTCGACAGCTGTTAACTGTTCATAATTGGTCACGCGCTTTTGAGATGCTGCATCTAATGCATTGTAAGCTTTACGTGCTGCTATTACCTTTTTCGTATAGTCTTTATTCGTTGGGTTTAAGGCAGAAATTAAATTAATAACCTTCACAACGTTGGCATTATTTTTCTCATACGTTGTTAATGTTTTATATTGTGTTACTAATCTTTTGGCATTTTTGTCCATCGCTTTATATTCAGCCGATAATGCCACTACTTTTGCAACAAATGTGGCATCTGATTCATTGGCTAATGCATTGACTTTATCATCAAACTGTTGAGCAGTGGTGATATAGTTGTTGGCTGTTAACAACGCTGTGTAGTTCGTCACTAATGCTTGCGCTTCTGGCGACAGTTTATTATATTCTGCAAGCAAATTAGCAACCGTGTCTTTATAATCTTTACGTGACGTATTTAGCCCCATAATAGGATCGATAAGATTCATAGCGTCCACTTGATTTTTTAAGTTTTTATAGCTTTTAACATACTCGCGTTTGGTCGGATCTAACTTTAAGTAAGCTGTGTTAGCAGCCTTCGCTTTTTTTGTATAGTCCTTCGCCGTTGGATTTAGTTTTTCTACTAACGTAATAACATTTAAAACTGCTTTATGAGAGCTCTCCCACGTTGTTAACTCAGACAAGTTTTTCACGATTTTTTTCACACTTGCTGCGTCAATTTTTTGTCCAGCAGGTACTTCAGGCGTGTTATACGCTTTACGCGCTTCTTCTATTTTCGAGATTTTATCTGGCGCAGCCGCAATTTCAGAAATCAATGACTCAATGACTTCTGCAGCCGCAATATTAGATTCAGCTAATTGTAAATCTTCCGCATTTTTTACAAATTCTTTATTAGAAAGCTTATCATATTCCGCTCTTGCCGCCTTTACTGCTATACGATACGCGTCCGTATTGGAAATACGTAATGCTGTAATTTGCTTGGACACGTTGGCCGCCTCTTGATAAGGTTTTAAATCGCCATAATTTGAAACTAAACGTTTTGTCTCTGCGTCCAAGTTGTTATAAGATGCTTCAATTGCTGCTACAGTACTGATAAAACTTGTAGCTGTAGTAAAGTCTTCTGGTTTTTTCGTAGTTAGTTGCGTAATACTTGCAACAATCTTATCTGCAGAAGATAAGTTCGCTAGCACATCTGTATATTTTTTAAATGGCGTAACTGTTGTGCTGTTTGGATTATACGCTGTAACAATTTTCTTTTGGTCAGCAGTTAGAGCATTATAGCTTGTTGTTACTTCAGCGGCTGCTGTAGCAATATCACTGGAGCTTGATGTTGTGTTACCTAGTACGCTAATAAAAGCTTCTAATTTGTCAGTTGTTTCTTTCGCCTTAGTTGCATCGCCAGTCATTTTTGTAAGCTTGGCGATATCGGCACCGTTCTTTTTAAAATAATTGTTACGTTCCGTGTCGTCATAGCCGTATTGAAGTGATGTGCCGCGAACAGACGAGACAATGTCTTTGGCATCACTGGCTAATGCTGTATTGACAGCTACATTAAAATCATTTTGGACAGCCAGATAGGAATTGGCTGCTGAAGTTGAACCTAAAAATGTAGTATACTCTGCTTGCACAGCGGCAACATCGCCAACAAATGTTCTACTTGTATAGGTAATTGCATTAATGCTTTTACCTAGTTCATTTAATTTTTTGACGAACCCTCGTTGTGCCACTACATAATCATATTTCGCTTTAATAAAAGCTCGTTCATTATCATTAAAATCGGTCGTGCTTAAAACTTTAACATCGCCGTCTGCAATGACCATATCATTCGCTGTTGATGTTTCAGAAAGCTTACCAAATTGTTCAATCGTTTTATTTCTAGTTTCCGTTGTTGCTACTGCGTTGACATAAGCTACTTGTTCAGCTTGTGCTACAGTTTGTGCTTGTGCTTCTTGTACATTAGCAAGTGCTGCTGGTGTTAATAAAAGGCTCGTTAAGACACCCACTTTTAAAGGTTTCTTCAACTTGCTCATCCTTTCTTTTTACGTTATATAGGAAAATCGATATGTATCATATATTGCGAATCTACTATCTTTAGTATCGGTGATAATAACTTGATTTCAAGCTATTGTTGTAAACTCACATACAACCTTTACTAACTTACAGATAATTGCTATTTTTAGATAGAATAGACTTTTTAAAGGAAGTTATTGTTAGAATACTATATAATTGTGATAGACGCATTTATCCCGCATCGGACGTTTAAAATTAAGCCTAGTTAAAGTCCCACCTTATTGAGAAAATTCCTTAAAAAAACTAGCATTTATACTATGTTATTTACCAGTAACTAGGTGTATACTACATCTTTAATATTTAATTTATTTGAAAGGGAGCTAGATATGTTTTATCACTACAAGTTTTGGCATAGCTTAACGCACCCCCTTAACTTTACACAGGCTTTGGAAACAGGAGAAATAAGAGGCTATAAAAAGCGTTCCTTTACGATTTTCCTTCTTTTCATGCTCCTTTTTGCAATACGTGAGTTTTGGGGATTAGGCACTGAAAGTTTAACAACATTATTTGCAACGAACCAGCAAGATGAATATTATACAGCCCGTTTGCTATCAATGGTTGGAGCCATTGTTTGGGGAATCATTTATTTTTGCTTCCACTATTATGGCGTTACATATATATTACATCTATTAACGGACATTCCTTACAAATGGATTCAGAAAGTACAACTGTTTGTACTGGCATTTATACTTATTGAAAAGACTATTTTATTTGCAGTGTTTTACGCAGTAGGCTACTCTACAACGTTCTCCTTCTTATCACTTGCCCCTGTGGTACAGCAAGTGCTAGATAAAGATGTTGTATTATTCATTATTAATCAGCTAACAGTTACTACTGTGCTGACGATTATTGTGCACTTTACTTTCCTTTCTAAATGGGAGGAAGCAGCAGATCGTAAAGCGCTGTTAGCAAAAATTATTATACTCCAAGTATTAATGGCTGTTTTTGTTGGGATGATTAGCGTATTACCACTTCAAGAATGGATTACAAGGGGGCTAGGATGATGCGTTTTATAAAATCCAGACCTTGGACATGCCTTAGTATGATCGTGATGGCGATTTTAGTTGGCGTAAATGCCTTCTACGTATTCAAGGATAATAGTAAAGTAGCGCGTTCCTATTTTGTTTATGAATTTCAACGAGCTACTGTCGGTGACCGTGTAGAAACGGTGAAAAAAGATGCCATTGTTGCACCAGCCGAAACGTATACAGTTTCTGCAGATGCGAAAAGTTTATCAGCAGTAAATGTAAAGCGTGGTCAGCAGATTCAAGCAAGCGATATACTCGCTACCTATAAAACAGAGCAAGTTGACGATGAGTTAACGAAGCTTGAGGCTGAACGGGATGCTTATGAAACTGAATTAAGTGACTTGCAATCCGCCTTGTCACAAATAGAATCGGATTTCGGAAGTACCGATAATCCGAAAAGTTCCATCAATACAGATCAAATTAGTGATAAATTAAATGTCACAGTAAAATTGGAGTTAGGTCAACAAAATACTCCATCTACAGCTGTCGCTATTTTAAATCGCCATATTGCAGAAGCTACACGTCAAATTGCCGTAATGGATGCGCAAATTGCCCAAATTCAAGCACGCCAAGGCGTAGTGAGCCCTGTTAATGGTGTTATTGCCAACGTCACAGACGAAGCTGGTACAGTAACATTTGAAATTTATTCAACAGAAAAAGCAATGCTTGTCTACTTATCTGAAGAAGAATGGCAACAGGTTACGGCTGGGCAAAGGGTCGATTTTGAACTACAGCATTTCAAAGATGACCTATCAGGTATCGTACTTGAAAAATCAATGATTGCTACAAATCATGACGCTATATGGGCAAAAGAATTAGCAAAAACGGCGAAACTACCGAAGCCTACTAATTATGAAGTAATGCTACAACAAGACGATATGTTAGAAAATATTCCATTTTCAACAGTAGGTCAGGCTTCCATCGTCGTTAACGAAGCTTTTGATGCTTATAAAGTGAATTCTTCTTGGGTCAAATCAGTAAAAGGTGCTAAGAGCGTCTATATTATTGACGAGGACGGAAAAATCCGTCTTGAAGATATTGAAGTTGCTTTTTCAACGAAAGATTCAACGATATTCACAAGCTATATAGATGTTGGTACGCCTATTTTAGCGAATGAAAAACGTAACATTTTAGCACGCACTTTCTGCTCAATGCCCGTTAAAAAAATTGAGTGGCAAAACTTTAAAGAAATTGGCTGGAAAGACTACGTCAAATATATAATCTTCTAAATTAAAAGGGAAAGGTGTTCATAATAGCAAAAATTTACGAACACCTTTCCAATGAAAAAAAGTGAAATTGACTGCTGTCAATTTCACTTTTTCGTATCATGATGTTTTATTGATGAATTACCAAGAATTTTCGATATCCTGTTGTGTTGCTAATTCGTAATACATCGTCGTTATTCCACTTACTTCATACATCATTCCTTGGACGAATAACTTTTCACCATTCGTACCGTTTAGGCGAATGGCGAAAATTGTTTGACCTTTGCCAACTTTTTTAACTGTTACACCATCAGCAGCATTTTCCACATCAACAATTTTGTGATCATACAATGCTCCTGTAAATTGCTCTATGTGAACATCTTTCACAGTAAAGCCTATTTCACTCTTCGGAATGAAAACACTGCTGACTTCAACTGCTGCTGAAGTATACATTTCATAACCATCTGTTTCAGCATGAATACCTACACGTACAGATTGTCCTTTATCATCCGACAATGTTGCAATGTAGTCACCTGCCTGCAATAACTTCAATTCGTAATTGCCGCCTTTTGGAATGCTTTCTGGCTCCCAACCATCAAAATTGAATGGTTGATAGACGTAGACTTTATCACTTACTTCATGACCATTTGCAGTTGTTAGCTGAATATGAGACGGATTAAAGCCTAAATCCTCTTCAAAAAGTAATGCTGAACCCGGTGTGATTTCATCTGTTTGTTGGCAATCAAGCTGAAGCTTGCCATCCACTTCTGTAACGACTACTTTATATTTTTGCGTGTCGATAATCTCATAGTTTTCTTCTTTATCAATATTGTAGCTAACTAACATAAAGTAGCCAGATCCTTCACGCAATGCCTCTACCGTCAACCCATTCGTTGTTTGATGAACTTTGAAAAATTCATGCTCCCCATCAGTCGCTATATTATCATAAGAATAGGCTTCTAATTGAGTAGCTCCAAAATCACGCGCAGCGAAATTTTGGACAACGCGATTTGCTTGCATCGCCTCTATACGATGAATAAATAATGCAAGTTGTGAACGTTTGACTGTTTCTTTTAAACCGAATGTTGTAGGTGTAATACCCTTTGTAATATTGTGTTCAAACAATGGACCTACTGCATAATACGCATCAGAATATTTTACAATATCCGTAAACGGCAGTGTCCAATCTTCAGTATTATTGCTTAATTGGAAGGCAGATGTTAACATGCTCGCTAATTGCTCACGTGTGATGGCTTGATTGACACCAAAGCTACCATTGGCAAAGCCTGTCGCAATTCCCTCATTTGCTAATGCTGCAATTGCGCCGTAGTATTCGTCACTTTGCTTAACATCGGTAAATTGAGGGTCCATTACATTTTGCGTATCTAAAGCCAATAAATTTGCTAAAATTTTGGCTACTTGTCCACGTGTGACATCTGCAAACGGCTTAAATGTACCATCTGCATAACCATTAATAATCCCACGCGTAGCTAAATCTTTCACCGCAGTTCCATATTCTTTCGTCATATCCACATCGCTAAAACCTTCAGCTGCGTGCGCTGTCGGCACTACTACTATGGCACTTGTTGCTAAAGCCGCAACGATTGCTCCTTGAAATAATTTATTTCGTTTCATTCACTCGACCCCCTACGTCTTTTCACTATCATACTATGATAATACATGGGAATAATACTAAAAGTTTCATATTGTTCTATAGTTATGTATATTTATAGCATTGCAGCCAAGTTAAATGTATTCACACCCGCTGTTCTGTCCATTAAAAAAGCCTTGCGATTACGATGAATCAAAAGATTTCATCTAATCACAAGGCTAGTTATAACACTAGTAAACTAGTTTAAGTAACACTTCGTTTTATTAAGGAGTTACAATTGTTGCTTTTAATTCTTTTGTTGCGTTACCAACTTTAATTTTTAAAGTTACTTTAGCTTCTGTAACGCCTGCTTTTAATGTAGCTGTTGCAGCTGCAGTACCGTTACCAGCAATTGTTACATCAGTAACTTTTTCAGGTACGATTGTAACTGTTTCTGCTGCAAGTGCTTTGATTTCTTTGTTACCATATTGGTCAACAGTTGCAACGTTTACTACTAATGGAGCATCTCCAGTAGATTTTAAGTTTGCTACAGTTGCACCAGATGCTAATGTAGCTTCAGTAATAGCTTTAGCTACGTTGTAATCAGCTAAATCTGTTGATACTACTGATGCTGTAAAGAAGAAATCTTGTGTTTTTTCAGCGTCAGCTGAAACAACGAATTTTTGTTCTAATACTTCACCAGTTGCATTAATTGTTACTTTTAAAGTGAATTCTGTATCAATTTTGTTTGCTGCTGGAGTTGTATCAGTGTTTAGAGCTGTGTCAGCGATATTTACTTTACCTGCAGTTACAGCTTGTGGTGCAGTTAATTTACCGCCAGTTACTGTTGCTGTATATTCGTTTGGCTCAAGTGCAACTTTACCGCCGTTTAATAAACCGTTAACAGTGATTTTTTTATCAGTTGCTACTTTTGTTTTACCAATTTCAGCAATTTCGTAACCTTTGTATTCTGTACCATCAGTTACTTGTACTTTTACTTCTACAGCAGAATCAATTGTACCATTTGGCGTTACTAGAGCAACGTTTAATGTTGCAGTACCATTTTTAAGTGGTGTAACTTGGTTAGCATTTACTGATACTACATCTGAAGTACCAACTAATGTAACTGTTACAGGAGCTGCAGAGTTTTTCATTTCACGACCGTATTGGTCTTCAATGATTAAGTGATCTTTTGCAGTAATTGTAACTGGTGTTTGAGCAGTTGAAATAACTAATGGGTTTTTAAGTCCGCGAACTACAGTTGGTACTGCTGCAGCTTTAACATCTACAGTGATAGTAGCAACTTTGAATGTTGAAGTTTGGAATACTAATGCTTGTGTTCCAGCTGCTCCAAATGTTGTTTTGTAGTATACTTGACCGTCTTTTACTTCAAGAGCAGATTCAGTAACTGGTGTGCCACCAACTTTAATACCTTTGTTAGCATCAGCTAAGATTTTTTTGTTAGTGATAACATTGCCTTCTTTATCAGTAACTGTTAAAGGAATTAATGTAGCTTCGTTAGCAACTGCGATTTCTGGTTGAGAAACAGAGATTGCGTTAGTTGTAGTAGTTTCTGCAACTTTCACAGTGTATTTAGCAGATTGGCCGTTAGTTGTTGAAATTAATAATACATCAGTATCACCAGCTTTTAAGATTGATGATAAAGCAACTACTAATTTATCTTTTTCGCCAATTTTTACTTTTGTCACTTTGTTATCGATTGTTAAGTTTGTAGTGTTAGTGTTTGTAATTACTAAACCACTTGCTTTAGCAGCATCTGTAATTTCTTTACCGTATTGGTCTTTAAGGTTTAATACGATGAATGCTTCAGAAGCTTTAGAGTTATCATTTAAAACTACTTCTTCACCTTTAGCGTTGTAAACACCCGCTACTTCAATAGAAGAAACTGTAGATTCAGCAGATAATTTCACAGTTTTAGAAACTGAAGTACCTGTAGCAGTATCAAATAATACAACTGGTACTAAATCGCCGATTTTTTTACCTTCTACAACAGCACCTGATAATTTAACTACACCTTTAGCAGCATCAGCTACAACAGTTGTGTTAGCAGTATCATTTGTTTTTAAAGAAGTTGTTTTTGTAATATCTGTACCGTATTGGTCTTTAACTACGTAACCAACAGTTGCAGTTGTACCTGCAGCGAAAGTACCGTTAGATTGGATAGCTGTATCAACTACTGCTACTTCGTCTAAGATTTCGATAGAAGTAACTTTTTGAGCTTCGATTTTAACGTCGCTTGTTAATACTTTTTCAGTTAAACCAGAGATGTTTACAGTGTAATCTGCAGCTTGGAAGTTTGTAGCGCCTACTAATTGAACTGATTTTTTGTCAGCAGCCCAAGTAAGAGTTACGTTTTGCTTGAATGTACCGCGTAATAATTCAATTGTAGCTTTAGAAGTATCTTCTACTGCTTTGTTGAATTTTACTTCGATTGTTTTAGCATTAACAGCTTTTACAGATTCTAATTTAACTTCAGCTACTTCATATGTAACTACAGCTGAATAAGCTTTGCCTTCGATTTCGAAGTCTACTTTAGTTTCTTTGTTTTCTGGAAGTGGAGTTTCTAATTTTACAGTATGTTTTGTATCATCAGAAAGAGTTACTTCTAATGTAGTTGCGTCAACAACTTTAGCTTCTTTTACAGTTAAAGGAGCTTCTGCAATGTTCGTGATTGTACGGTTTAAGAATGATGCGAATTGACCACGAGTTAAAGTGTTTTTAGGGTTGAACGCTTTAACGTTTGTAAGACCAGCATATTCTAACGCGATAATTGCTTCACGGTTTTCGTTAGCTGTAGCGTTATCTAAGTCAGTGATTGTAGATTTGAAGTCAGATTCTTTGTAATCTGCAACTAAGTCTACACCGTAAACAGTGTTGATAGCACGTACTAATACTACTGCCATTTGTTCACGAGACATGTTTTTAGTGTACATTAATTGGTCGTTAGAACCTTTGAATACGCCAGCATCTTTAACAAGTGCTGCATATTGTAGTAATTCTTGGTCTGGAGCTGTAGTTGGTAGGTCAGTGAAACGAGCTTTTGTTGCATAGTCAGCTGGCACTTCATAACCTTCAGATACTAACCATTTACCTAAGAATTTTGTTACGTTACCGCGTGTTACGACTGCGTTTGGTTTGAATGTACCGTCAGTGTAACCTCCTACGATTTTAGCGTCCGCTAATGCTAAGATTGCGTCCTTGTGATCACTATTTTCAATATCAGAAAAGCTTGCTGCGCTAGCTACTGGTACGATTGCTGATGCTACTAGAGCTGCTGATGCTGCGCCGACAACCCATTTACTATATTTTTGTTTCATGTGCAAAAACCTCCTAGATAAATTAGCCACTTTTGTGACTACGTTTCTATTATAAAAGAAGTAGAACATACATTTCTATGTGCAATATTTGGAATGAAAGATGTGGTAATAGTTTATTTTCATTGGTTACAAATACATTTATTAGTTTATTTACTTCGTATTTTCCATCCGAATATTGGCATACTAACGTTTCTTTTGTTCGAAAAATATACCATTTTACCCATAGATATTGAGACTTTTTCCCTTCCAATAATTTTTAACTAAGCCAAATATCTCACTTAAAGGAATAGTGAACAAATCGTGAATTTAAGTTACAATAATATAGGTAATTTATTCATTAATTCCCTTGGAAAAATGGATTAATATTTTATGGAAACCAGAATCTAGCGATAGCTATTAAAATAAATGGGCATTACTAGACTTCCAATAGCGGTAAAACAAGGTTTTGTGGCGATTTGCTCGGGTTTTGTGGCGATTCACTTGGAGTTTGTGGCGTTTGGCTCGGGTTTTGTGGCGTTTCACTTGGATTTCGTGGCGATTTGCTCAAGCTTTGTGGCGTTTCATACTACTAGCAAGCGATTCACGAAGTTTTATTTTTTACAGAGATGGGGATTTGACAGAAATGGTATTTAGTAGTCTTATTTTTTTATATGTCTTTTTGCCATTAGTGATTGTTGTGTACTTCATCTCTCCGAAGATGCTACGCAATACGATTTTACTGTTGGCAAGCTTGTTCTTTTACGCTTGGGGTGAGCCGAAATATGTGCTTTTAATGATGCTGTCCATCGTACTCAATTATGTGCTCGGTATCGTTATTGAAAACACCGCTTCCCAGTCTAAGCGCAAAACATTACTTTGGTTAGTCATTGTTAGCAACTTAGCTATCTTAGGCTATTACAAATATGCTGGCTTTTTCGTGGAGATTGTCAATAATTATTTGACGCAACCTATTGAATGGCAGGCTGTACCCCTGCCAATCGGTATTTCATTTTACACGTTCCAAGCACTTAGTTATGTAATCGATGTCTATCGTAAGGACGTAAAGGCACAGCGCAATTTTTTAGATTTATCACTTTTCATTACATTATTTCCGCAACTCGTTGCAGGTCCTATCGTTCGTTATCAAACGGTAGCTGAACAAATAAAGAAACGTATTGCCACAGCAGAAGATTGGATGATTGGTACGCGTCGCTTTGTACAAGGGCTGGCGAAAAAAGTACTGATAGCCAATCCGATGGGCGAAGTTGCCGATCACGTCTTTAGCTTATCAGGTGGGGATTTAACAACGGGGACTGCCTGGATTGGGATTTTAGCGTACTCCCTTCAAATTTATTTTGACTTCTCAGGCTATAGTGATATGGCAATTGGGTTAGCACGAATTTTCGGCTTTAAATTTGAAGAAAACTTTAACTATCCATATATAGCACAATCTGTTACAGACTTTTGGCGACGCTGGCATATCTCACTTAGCAGTTGGTTTAGAGATTATGTCTACTTCCCACTTGGTGGTAGTCGTGTTAGCCATGAATGGAAGCTATATCGTAACTTACTTGTTGTGTGGACACTTACTGGTTTTTGGCACGGGGCAAGTTGGACCTTTATGGCATGGGGCTTTTACTATGGTATCTTAATTTGCCTGGAAAAATGGGTGCTGTTAAAATGGTTGGCACGTATTCCACGCATCGTCCGACATATGTATATATTAATGATCGTAATGATTGGCTGGGTGTTCTTTAGAGCGAATGATTTTACATATGCATTTTCATTTATCAAAACGATGTTTGGGCTTTCCGATGCTGCACTGTACAATTATGAAACGATTTTACTGACAAAAGATTATGCGCTTTACTTTGTCATCGCTATTATTTTTGCCATGCCGATTTATAAGCTTTACCAAACATGGAGTGAACAAAAGGCAGCCGCTTCCCTATCATTTGACTGGGGTCTGCGCATTACACAATCCATTTACTATGGTGCACTTTTGTTATTTATTACGATGTTTTTAGTAAACGCAACACATAATCCATTCATTTACTTTAGATTTTAGGTGGGACATCATGCGAAAAATTCAAACGTATCTATTACCAATTACATTTTTTTGCATTATTTTCGGTGGCTTCGTCGTGCATATATTAACGGTGGATCGGCAGCAATCAGAAATGGAAAACCGGCCATTAGAATCTGCCAACATTACGCCAAGCGCTAAGGAAATTTTAACAGGGACATGGTCCAAGCAAGTAGAGTCGTATATTTCTGACCAGTTTCCTGCACGTGATACATGGATGCGCAATTATGTAAACTTTCAACGTGTTGTGGGCAAAACGTATTTAAATGATAAGTACGCTGTTGATGATAAAACTGGCTGGATTATTTCTAAGCCGGCCGCAGTAAAACCCGAAGAAGAGCTAGCTGCTTTTGCCTCTGATTTACAACGCTTAAGCGAAGGTCTAGCCGAAAAGCATATACCGTTTACATTTTACTCCCTACCAGCAAAGGCGACTTATTCACGTGAGCCAAGCCCAAGCTATATGCCAGAAGATGCTGGTATTGCAAACAATGTAAAACTGCACGAACTTGTTACCGCTGCAGGCGTAGACAATATTCGTCTTTATGATGAAATGCAAGAAAACTTTTCTGCCGAGCGCAACTTCTTTAAAACAGATCATCACTGGACAATTCGCGGTGCCTATTCAGGCTACGAAGCGCTTATCCATACACTAAACAAACGACTGGGCGAAACAATAGCAACCATTCCTTTTGATGAAGCCAATACATTTTGTTTACCAAATAAGTTCGCCGGCTCATGGAATAAAATACTCTATATGACCGTCGACAATAATGAACAAATTTGCTATAACGAACCTGCATCGTTCGCAACACAGTTTACAATCTACGACGGTACAATTGAAGGTGGCGTCACTGCACCGTACGAAGCAGTGTACGGTCGCGCGAAACAGATGAGTCCTGACGCAATAGTGAACTATGCGGATGCCTACAGTCGCGACTTTGCTGAACTTACAATCGTCAACCAAAACTATGACAGCGACAAACATCTCGTCGTCATTAAAGATTCATACTTTAACACTATTCAATTTCATGTAGCAAGTCACTTTAAAACTGTTACCATTTTAGACTTACGTTATTTAGAGAAAGATATTATTCATTACTTACAAAACATACAACCGGACTATGTCATTCTTGCCTATAATGATCGCAATTTAAAACTGATGCCCGAGTAACTATCGGTCAATCACGTGATAACGAGGTATCCGCGGTTAGCTTAGGGTTACCCGCGATTCGTTACGGTTTACCCGCGATTTACTCTGATTTACCCGCGATTCGCTCCGGTTTACCCGCGATTCGCTCCGATTTACCCGCGAATTCCAAAACTACAAAAGCAGTGATTTCTATCTAGTTAGAAATCACTGCTTTTTAACGTTTTTTCAACTTCCCTACAATCCATTGACTGAACGGTAGGAATGACAATAGTTTCGTCAGCCCGATGCAAACAACAAGTGTCCACAACATAAGCATGGAAACACGCATCAATGTGCTATCAAAATGTGCCACAAACCAGCTTGTCGATAGACGTAGCACTTCCCAATGGATAAGGTAAATCATAAACGCATATTGACTAATAATACGAATCAACTTCGTAGCTGGCAATGACTGCCCCCAAGCAATAACACAAAGCACAACACTAAAGACAAGTGGGACTATATCAAGACGCCTCGAATGCACCTCTGTATAGCCAAGTAACACACGAATCGTCAAAAACAGTGCAGCAAGCACAACGAAAACAACCGTTGCACCTCGGTACTTCTTCGCCAATGCAGCTAGTCTCTCATAAGATACCCCCATCGCATAGGCAACTGCAAAATAACCAAGCCATCCTGTAAACAGCAAGCGTATCAAGTTCGCATGCTCATCAAAAATTGGATAAGGCAAGGCAATGACCGCATGATGTACAAGCGTAATCAGCACACTGAGCGGTAAAAACCAAGTAATCGACCATTTAAAACGCTTCATCAACGCAAATACTACATATAACTGGAAAATAACCACAACAAACCAGCCAACAAACTCACCATAGACTACATTATAGAAATACTTGTCCCATAACAAACCTTTACGATAAATTGACTCCACCAATAATGCATCTACAAAAGCCCACACTAAAAAAGGCACTAAAATATATTGAAGACGACTCGACCAAAAATAAATTGGTAGCCGTTCACGATAACGATTTGACAATATAATAATCGATAACACAATAAACGTCGGCGTTGCATAGCAAAGCGCAATCCGCAAAAACATATAAACCTGTTGCTCGGGTTCTACACCAACCTCTAAAATTACCCACGAGGATGTATGTAATAGTAAAATGGATAGGCATGCCACTACACGTAGGAAATCCCACTCTTTAATCACTACAACATTCTCCTAGTACTATACTCTCTCTATTAAGCATGTCATAGTTTATCGAATAATGCAATGGCACTACTTGGCAGCTATTTTTCTAGTGTTTTTCTATAAAAGAAAATGGCGATGCTAAGTGTCAAAATATCAGCAAGTGGAATAGACAAAAATATCGAGAAAGCGGGGCTAATATTATACACATTTTCTGTACTAAAAATTATTGGCAAGAGCAGAACGAGCGGCACAATTACGATAACCTGTCTTGTTAGGCCAAGTAGTACGGCATGAATTTCTCTACCTGTAACCTGCAATAAGGTCATAATTGTATACGTAATACCCAATAGTGGAAATGTTAGAAAAATGACCTTTACCACATGCTGTGTTGACATTAACATCGTCTTATCAGAAGTAAACAAATGCAAAATCACATTACCGAACATATACATAACTATGGTAATGCCAATACCATAAACAATAGAATACAACATTGTTTTTTTTACAGTTATATTTTTTTTCAATAATTCTCCCTTGCCCTCAAAATAAGCAAGAATTGTTTGAACTGCCTGCGTGATACCAATAATCGGCATTAATACAAGCATATACACCTTGTTGGCAATATTCCAAATCGCTATTTGACTATGGCCCCCTATCGATATGAGCTGATGGTTCACTATAAATGCAGAAACACCAGCTAATAATTGTATAGCCGTTTGAGCAAAACCAATTTTAAACAATTGAAAAGACATCCATCCGTGTTCTTTCAAAGAAATCTTATTCGTTGAAAACCATATGCGATGTTTCACTAGATAAACAATGGAAATAATAGCGCATACCAACTCACTAATGAAAGTGCCTAAAGCAATACCAACAACGCCTAATTGAAAACCGAAAGTTAAAATGGCATTGCACACTATATTGATCGCCACTGCAATGGTAATAATAATGGCCTCTGCTTTTGGATAACCAAATGCTCGAATAACGCTTGTCAATGTATAACCAATAGCACTCAAAATATTACTAAGTAGAATAATAGTTAAATAATCTTTAGCAAGCATCCATACTTCACCTTTAGCACCCAACATAGTTAAAAGTGGCTCCATCAAAATCCATGTAGTGCCAGACGTAACAACGCTAACTACACACGTCATCACAAACCCACTCTGAAAATACTTATTTAATCGAAGTTGATCGCCACTACCTAAATCCTTTGAAATCATGATTGCCGTTGACGTCGCAAAAAGCGTCTGCAGTGCTACAAAAGTAGCAAGAAGTGGAGATAATAAGCCCATCGCGGATAAGGCACTTTCACTTTGGCTACCTATATGCCCTGCAAAAGACGTATCCACTACGGAAGTCATCATTTCAAGAATTAAGGACAAGATTGCAGGAAGCGAGAACGTTGCAATTAATTTACTGATTGAATAGTCGTCGAATATATTGGATTTCATCTAGCATCCCCTCCAACACAAACGATATCATGTCAAATAAGACACCTAATGTCTTATTTGAAAATAATTGTTTGATTTTGTTGGTACGGAGTAAAATTTCGTTCAAACGCCATATCAGTTATATGTGAATGAGTAATTGAAGCAATCTTTATTAATACGTAATCCTTTTCTAAAGCATATAAATATAACCCATCCGCTCTTAAAACATAACTAATCGGTGCTACGTCCATTTGCTTCCCATCAATAACGACACGAAGACAGTATTCCTCATCCAAACAATGGTTTATATGTTGGTAGACTGCTTCCGTCATATCGACCTTATCATCGAAAAGATCAACGATAAAATAATCTTTGGCATCTTGTTCGTATAAATAAATTAACTCTGGAGAAATTAGTGCCAATTTCTTCAATATCCGCTCCTTATGAGCTTGCATTGACAGACTATCATAAACAGATAACGCAATTGTTAAAACTTGCAAATCTTCATCATTAAAGAAGCTACTAGATAATTTATAATGCTCATCAATATACACGCCACCCTTATGCCCCTGCTTACAAGTAACTGGAACACCCATCATCGATAACTTATCAATATCCCGTTGAACTGTTTTTACACTTACTTCAAACTGACGTGCCAGCATCTCATGCGTTGTCTTTTTCACCTTCAATAAATGTAGCAATATCTCCATTTGACGATTACGAATCATCTTACAGCCACCCCTTCTGTCACTTCTATATTTAGTATGGACTAAAATCTTCAGTACACAAAGTGGCTACAAGTGAAAAATCGTATTTTTGCTTTAATTGACTTCCATTCGGGTATATTGCAATCATTTAGTGATAAAAATAGAAGAAAGCTTCTAGCTATAAGAGAGGTATAAAATATTAATTGTGGAAGATGATATGGATATTGCTCAAACATTGAAAAATCAACTAGATAAATACGGCTATCAAAGCGTTATTACACAAGACTTTGACAAAGTGCTCGATCATTTTCAAGCATTTCAACCGCACCTTGTTTTAATGGACATCAATCTCCCAAATCTCCCAGCCTTTGATGGTTACTATTGGTCTTATGTTCTTTATCGGATTTATGCTTAGTCTTATCTTTTTAAGTGCGGCTATGAGCATTCTTTACTTCTACTTACAAACATCAGTTGAAGGTGAAAAAGCAAAATATACAGGCATTCGAAAAATCGGTCTTTCTGTAAAAGAAGTACGTTCTGTAGTGACAAAGGAATTAGCTATGCTAGTTTTTATACCCTTCACATTTGCTAGCATTCTATTAGCTTGTGTAATGTTCTTCATGCGCAGTATGATGTCATCGTCATTTTATGAAATGACGGCAATTGGCATCAGTATATTTTTACTATTATTTATAGGAAGCTTCTTCATTATCCGTCGAAGCTATTTAAAGAAACTAATAGAAGCACAATAAATAGGACCGTTACCTTTCATTTATAGTGATGACGGAACTGACACCAACAGAATAGACAAATAAAAAAGCACCTTTGATTGAAATGAGGTTCAGATACCTACACTTCAATTGGAGGTGTTTTTCTACGGGAACGCGTGCGTAAAAAGGACCGTTACAGAATTAAAACTCTAAGCAATCCTATACTTGTTCAGCAAATAATCAAATGTGACAAATATTATAATATAAATACTCCCAAATAAAGAACTAATGTAAAAAGTATCTTTATACGTGTTTATATCAAAATTAAGGAGTGTAAACAACAGTGAAAAAATTAAGGCACAAAGGAGATGTTTAATATACATCAATAATATATGTTTATTTTTACTATATTTCTCAATAAGTAAGGAAACACCTAAAGCTACAAGCATAGAAGGTGCCGTATATGCAGTACCATAAATTCCATGAGCAATACTGTATGTAGAAGTAATAGATAATGGAATAATAAAGACGCCAATAATAATTGTAATGACAGCAGCTATTGCTTTGTTTTTAACCATCCAATTTCACAACCTGACTAATATTTTTTCTTTGTATCGCTACTCATTCACTTAAAAATCAAAACAGACTTCTATTAAACAACTTCTTTGACAAAAGAATTTTATAAACTATAAAGGTAATTAGATTAAATAGAAGGAAAATAACCGACTGTACTATTGTCACAACTATAATAAATATCAGATCTGCACCTAAGACAACCTCGCCCGGAGGCAACTCTTTTTTCGTGCTTTCCAACAAAACTATCGTGCCCCAGACAAAGATAGATACGTATAATCCTAAATATGCGAACAGTGAATATTGATAAAACTTCATTCTAAATTTAAATCCTAAAACCACATTCAGAAGAATTATAGCGAAAGGAAAAGCTAAAAATTGGGCTAACGTATCAAACCTTCCGTCTAACATTGAACCAAGAAATTGACTTAGACATGCAATTGCAATATTTGCAAACGCTACTATAATGAAAGCATTTTTTTGTGTATTTATTTTTTATCACCTCTATTCACTCTTAAAACGTGTTATGAAATAAATTTTATCACAAGTGGAATCTTTTCCCACAAAATAACTACTTTATTAATCAATTGCTTGACGCCAATTCCAAAAAATTGAATAAAACCAGCCAATTTTCAGCGATTCACCGCTGAAAACTGGCTGGTTTTTGCATTTTGCTAATTCACCATCTGCACCGCTGGTTTGTTGCCATAAATCGTTTCTACCCATTCTGGATGGTCGATAAATGGATTGCGGTTCCCTTGGATTTCGTAGATTCTTTCGTTTCGTCGTTTTTCATAGTCATCTACTGGGTCTTGTAGATGCCATTGTAAAAGAACCGAAAGTTTACCGTGATACGGAGCTGTTCCATTGTTGACTTTGTCATTTAATTCAAGGTCTACTTTATCGCCTAGCTCATAACGCGTTGCCATATAAAACAGAATGCGTGCAACGTCCCCTTTGACACGATTCGGTGGTTCGAAGGAATCGGCGTCTTTCAAGCAACCGTTACAGCCAGCGACTGGACTACCGCCATTGTCAAAGTCTAAATTTCCTCTTGCGCTATTTACTTGAACATCGGTAGGGCGTAAATGATGGATATCAGTTCCCGGTCCTTGACTTGTTCCGAAATTACCATGTGATTTTGCCCACGTATGCTCTCGGTTCCAGTTGCCTACATTGCCGCCGTTGTTTGTTTTTGGACTAGATTTACCAGAATAAAATAACATGACATGATTTGTATTATTCGGATCTTCGTCTGTGTATCTCAAAGCATCCCATGCAGCATCATAGGATAAGACTTTTTGGTTTGCAATAATATCGTGCAGCGCCTTTTTGAGTGCTTGCCCCTCTTTGTTATAGGCAGCAGTATAGTAGTCGTTAGCCGTGACAGTCACACTAAAATTGGTCGTGACACTTTTTGTACCATCAGATGCCGTGACACCAACAATATGACTACCCGCTTCTAAAGTTAACGTTAAGCGTTTGCCCTTTATCGAACCTTTTGTAGCTGTAAATGTCAATTCGTCATTATCAGGATCAGCGAAATGCTCTGTTAAATCGATGGTAATGTCCGTTCCTACAGCTACTGTCTGATTTGTAAAAGGCTTTTTGATGATTGGTTGCTTGTTTTCAGCAGGGACAGGAGGGTAGACAATCGGTTGCCCCTTAGAATTTGTAAATTTAATGTTTTCTAACGATGCACCCTTCTTCAATTCAATCAACTGTAAGTCAATATTTTCTGCGCCTCTAATTTCACTTACATTTTTGCCTTCAATTGTAATCTTTTTAAACGTATTGCCCTTTAAGTCTACAATGGACTCTGGATGATTTGGCGTAATAATCACATCTGTCTTGTTAAAGCCTTCACCGTGAAGCTCGACATACTTCCCTTTTAAGTGCACGCCCTTCGTAATATACGACGCTGCATCTAAATGTAATGCTACACTCGGTTTTGTAATAACTAAGATATTTTTCTTAAAGTTCTCATAGTTATATGTGATTTCAGGTTGAATCGGTTCTACTGTAGGACCTTTTTTCAAATCCAGTTGCACCATGACAGGGTCATGGTCACTTGCGCGGCCTGCCATATCTGTAAAGTCTGCATTAATATGAAGAATATCAATTATCGTTTTATCTTGAAGATTATTAGAAACTAAAATATGATCTAATACTTGCGAATTTCCTTGATACAAATACGTATAACGGTCAGAAGAATCGGCTTTATTGATCATATTGGTCATCCATTCACCTTCATGAATTTTAAGCGCTTTGGCAAATTGGTAATCGTTAAAATCACCTAACGATACAATGTTTGCATCTGGATTTTTGATTTTAACATCCGCAACAAAGTTATACACAATATTTGCGATTTTTTGGCGTTGCACTTCACTTTTATATTGCGGTGGTTGTGTTGCTCCGAATAATGGTGTGTCACCCGATTTAGAATTCCAGTGATTAGCAATCACAATGACATCTTCACCTTGGAACTCAAATTGTGCAGCTAACGGTTTTCGGCTATTATTAAATGCTTCATTCATCGGGTCAATTCGACCTGGGTTTAGCGTTAATTGACCGTTTTGATAACCCACTGCCGTAGTCGCATCCCCTGCTTGGATTCCTTCTTTCAAGTTCACCCTTGCCGGATTGTATAAGAAACCAACACGAATATTCGCGTTCGGTGCACCACCATCTGCATTATTCACAGGGTCAATATTGACATACTTATAATCAATACCACTTTCAGCTTTAATGGCATCAATTAAGCGTTGATAACTTTGATCTGCTTTGGCATCACCAGCCGACTCGCCGTTATTATCTTGTACTTCCGTAACCCCTACAATGTCTGGCGTTTGCATATCAGTACCAATGGCGCGTGCTAATTTTCGCGCCTTATCATCCGATGTGGATGTTTTGTTATTAGAAAAGTTTTCTAAATTATACGAGGCAATTGTTAGCTTATCCTCTGCTTTGACTATTTTGGTAGTCTCAGGTGTTGCCGTCCCTGTTACATGGGCTTGCTTCATGTTATCTAGTGGCACGTAAATTTTGAAGTTTTGATAAGAATAGCCTACGATACCCGTAATCGGTCCATTAAACTTATCGCCTGTAGCAACTTCGAAATCACGAGCTATTCCGTTCGGTTCCAATCTAAATTGAATACGATTTGGGTTTGTTTGTCCTTCCTCATACAAAACCCCACCATGCAGCGTGTTTGTTGGCTCACTTTCAAGAACCGTTACTAAATCGCCATGTTCCTGTGGAGCAACAGCTTTGACATTGCCTACTTCCACTCGCATCGCTTCAATACTTTCCCAAAAATCAATGGCATCAATTGTCGGGTTGAAAACTTGCAGATTGTCACTATCTATTTGACTAAATGACATTTTTAATTTATCAATTTGAATGGCTTTTGGTAATGCAACACTGCCATTAAGTACTTGTACTTTGCCACCTTGATCATTTCGTACATTGATTTGCGTCGTTTTTAAATCTGTTTGGTTCGCATCACTGTAGCCATCATACGCATATTCATCTACTTTACCTGTTACCGATACTAAATTTCCTACTTGAATCGGCCAAGCATTCTTTCCGCTATAAAGTAAGATACCTTCCGATGTATTCGGATTATCATCCGCCAATTCATCAGGTGTTTGAATCGTATAATAATAACTACCATTTAAAGAAAATGAATATGTTACAATCCCTTGAATGCCATCAACGGTTTTGCCAGCAAATGGAGAGCGATGGCCTTCCCCTTGAATATCATGAATTTGCAGCGCATCTGTAATAACATAGTCATAGGTCATCACTTCACTAAACGTGCCATCACTTGCTTTGACAACCGTTTTTAATGTTGTGTTTTGCGTAATATCGATTGGTTTTTCGTATTTAATACCTGATACAGTAGGATTCGTACCATCTACTGTGTAATAGATTTCCCCATTAGCTGTAGATGTTGATAAAGTGACCGTTGTTTGATTAATAAATGTACCACTACTTGGCGACGCAATCGCTGGTTTTAATGCTGTGCTATCCACGACAATATCGTTTATAGAACGTGGTATCACTTGGTAATCCTGATCGAATTGTTGGATAATGCCCGTAATGGATTCATACGTTGTGCCGACCGTTAAGCCTAGAGCATTCGTTTCATCGCGTACTAAGAAATTGCTACCATCACTAGCTGTGTAGTTTGCCCAGCCACTTCCTGCTTGCACATTCGTCAGCGCAACATTTTTTATCGTAACAAGTTGTGATTCATTTACTTCTGCTACCTCGGCACCGGTTACTACTTTTGCAGTTGGTGCACCTACGCCTGCCACTTTGTCGATAATTTGAGCTCCGTCTAATTGCAGTAACCCTCTATAGTCCGCAAGCTTCCCTTTTAGCGTTACTTCGTCGCCAATTTCTACATTTAGGCTAGTCGGACGTACAGCAATACCACCTGTTCCATCCTGAACAGAGATGGTATTTTTCAGCTTTCCTGCCACAATACCTTTGATTGTTACTGTTGTACCGTTGGCTTGTGTTCTTGCATCAGCGATTGACTGAACATCTGCTTGTCCAATGACGGTATAATTAAAAGTTTGCACATCACTATTTTCCAGTCCCTGTGCAACTGCTATCGCTTTGATCGTCATTGTTTTATCAATAACAATCGGTTGCGTATAACTAGCACTTTGCAATGTTGGCTCTGTTCCATCCGTTGTATAATAAATCGTTGCACCAGCAGTAGCAGAAGATAATGTAATCGCAGTGCCTGACGCAACCGTTCCAGAAGGTGTAGAAGCTGTTACGGCTTCTGCCTTTATAATAGGTCCAACCTCACCACCATCCATTACATGACCGCCTAAATGTTCAAATGTATCGATTGGATAAGGCTGCCATTCTAATGAAGGATCAAAGGTGTCACTTGGATTTTTATCGCCTGACGTAATGGAACTCTTTCTAACCAATGTTGTATCAACAGTAGACACCCCATTGTCATTCCATGACTTGCCTGGATCAAACCCCATTTGACCAAAAGAATCTACTACCTCTTCCCCTTTCTTTAAAACAATCGCATCATTACCATTAAACGCGGTAACAGCTGAAGCAAGTCCACCTTTCTCTTTGATCGCTGCCACTGCACTAGAATTATAGAGAATGATTGTCTCATTATGTGCTAAAGTGCCACTTAACGTCTGTTTGTTCGTTGGTGTTGTACTACCATTTGTATAAAGTTCAAGTTTGTATTGGCTTAAATCAATCGTTGAACCCGTTCCATTGTAAAGCTCAATCGCCTTATTATTACTCGACCCTTCAATATACTCAGAGATCATTAAATCAGCCGCTAATTCAGCCGCAACAGCTTGACTAGGCATTACTGGCATCGATACACTCGCAACTAATGTCGTTGCGAGAAAAGCATTAAATGACTTGTTCCATTTCTTTTTAGACATCATCAGTTAGCTCCTCTTTAAGTATTTGCTGAATAAAAACCTTCTTCTTAGCAGAAGAAGGTCTACTAGCTCTCTATCTCGGCTGTCGGTTTGTACCTACACCATACGCATAAAGCGTGCCATCAATAGTAGTAAAACTCATTTCCCCAGTATATATATATGAAACCATATAACTGTTAATGCACTATTGAATTACTATATAGTAACTGTTAAATTATAGAATTTTTAGAGAATCTAAGCACACAATACTATAGTGTAATTGTTAACCGAAACTTCACTTTTTCTAAACAATTAGTACTTTTTCCTATGTCGTTGTTGTCCGCTATGGCGGTGCTTTCCGCGGGCACACACATAAGCCGCAACCCTCGCTAACGCGCGGAATGCCCGCGTCTTACGCTGTTTGCGTTGCCGCAGGAGTCACCGCCTCTGCTACCAACAACTAGTACACGCTTCTATTTATTGTTTACTGCAAAAGAATAAATAGCTAAGGTTTCGTTTGTTTTGCATAGTGGAAAAATGCCATCAATTGAACTCTTTTCACTATGTCGTTGTTGTTCGCTATGGCGGTGCTTTTCGCTCTAGCACAAGTAAGTCGCACCCTCGCTTGCCCGCGGAATGCCCATCTTACGTGAGGAAATTTTTCTATGGCTAACCAACCAAAGAAATACAAAAAATTCGTAGCGACGGCAGCAACGGCAACATTAGTAGCATCTGCTATCGTACCAGTGGCTTCTGCAGCAGGATTTTCAGATGTAGC
>NZ_PYWM01000035.1 GCF_003049665.1 Lysinibacillus mangiferihumi
AATTGGTTTTCCCTCAAGATTCATTTTCAATCTTCAATAACTAGACTATTTTCTCGGTACAAATGTACTTGAGCATTATAAATCTCATGAAATTCCTAAAGTATTAGATTTTGGTGAATAATTCAGGATACTTATAAAAAAATATAAATAGAGGTGTTTTGGCATTGAGTTTTTATAAAAAATGGTCCTCTGATTCCAATGAACAAAATGAAAAATTAAAAAAAAGTAAAGATTTTGATGAAACTCTAAATTCAAGTCTTCAAAATAACATCAAACAGATAAAAAAAACTATTGGTGATAGTAACGATATTATTATTCGTGAAATAAAAATAGGGAAACTAAAAGATCAATCAGTTGGAATTATATACACTGACGGCTTAGTTGACCAGACAATTATTTCTAATTTTATTATGGAATCTTTGATGCTAGATATGGAAAGAATGGATGTTCACATCTCTGAGGATATCATTAATTTCTTAAAAGACTATTGCTTAACTATAGGAGATATCAAGGATATTACTAGTTTTAATGCTTTATATAGCTCTATTTTAAATGGAGATACGGTCATATTGCTTGATGGTCATTCCAAAGGAATTTCTACAAGTACAAGAAGTATAAATGGGAGAGAAGTTTCTGAACCTGTAACTGAATCAGTAATACGTGGACCTCGCGAAGCATTCACTGAAACAATGAGGACAAACACAGCATTAATTCGCAGAAAAATAAAAGACCCTAACCTTTGGGTGAAGTCTAGAATTATAGGGAAATATACTAAGACGGATGTTTCTATTATGTATATCAACGGTATTGCGAATGATAAAGTCGTTAAAGAAGTTTTGACACGTCTAGATCGAATTGATATTGATGGAATACTAGAAAGTGGTTATATAGAAGAACTAATTCAAGACACTACGTTGACTCCTTTTCCAACTGTATATAATACTGAACGCCCTGACGTAATTGCTGCCGAACTATTGGAGGGAAAAGTTGCAATTATAGTAGACGGTACACCGTTTGTTCTTATAGTGCCTGCTCTATTTACTTCCTTTATACAAGCGGCGGAAGATCATTATCAACGCTCGGATGTAAGTAGCCTTATTCGAGTTATGCGTTATTTAGGAATAGGAATTGCTCTATTAGGTCCTTCATTTTATGTAGCCATTACTACTTTTCATCAAGAAATGTTACCAACGCCTATGTTATTAAGTATTGCAGCTCAGCGAGAAGGGGTCCCTTTCCCAGCCATAGCAGAAGCGTTAATAATGGAAATTGCTTTTGAAATTTTAAGAGAGGCAGGGCTTCGAATGCCTAGAACAATTGGACCGGCAGTTTCTATTGTAGGTACATTAGTGATTGGTCAGGCAGCAGTAGAGGCTGGAGTAGTTTCTGCCGTTATGGTTATCGTTGTATCGTTAACTGCTATTTGTAGTTTTTTGTTTCCTTCTTATGGCCTATCTAATACATTTCGGCTATTACGTTTCCCTATGATGGGTTTAGCAGCAATTTTTGGTTTGTTTGGAGTGATGATTGGTATTATCGCTTTAATTCTTCATATGTGTAGTCTTCGTTCGTTTGGTGTTCCTTATATGAGCCCGTTTGCACCATTTATTCCATCTGAACAGAAAGACTCTATTCTACGCTTTCCGCGTTGGGCTTTATTAAATCGGTCTCGTTTACTAAGTCCGAATAATAAGACAAGGGGGATTAACCCGTTAAATACAAAGACAAAAGGAAGGGAGTAAATCTTTTCACACGAGGGGGAATTTTATGAGAAAAACATTGATATTCTTGTTTATTTTGTTTGCCTTATTTATTAGTGGTTGTGGGGGAAAGCGTGAACTTAACGAACTTGCTATCGTTGTAGGTATGGGGATTGATAAAGCGGAAGATGGGTATGAGGTATCACTTCAAGTTGTAAATCCGTCTGAAGTTTCCTCTAAACAAGGGAATAGTGGTAGGTCACCGGTTGTAACTTATCATGCAAAAGGGAAAAGCGTATTTGAAGCAATTAGACAATCAACAACTGTAACTCCACGTAAACCTTATTTTTCACATATTCAAATACTTGTTCTAGGAGAAGAATTGGCTAAAAATGGAATAAGTGAATCGTTGGATTTTTTTTCTAGAGATCATGAATTAAGAAGTGATTTTTATGTCATTGTATCGGATGAAACAACTGCAAAGGATATTTTGTCCATATATACACCTTTAGATAAAATTCCTGCAAGTAAAATGTATAACTCCCTTGAAGTATCAGAAAAAGTGTGGGCCCCCACTAGCTATATTCATATACATGATTTAATTAATGAAATTAGTAAGAAAGGACAGAGCGCAGTTTTAACTAATATTCGTATTGACGGAGAGGCAGACCTCGGAAAAGAGCGGATTAACATTGAGAAAATTGATCCTCCAGCTAAATTAAAGTACTCAGGGTTAGCAGTATTTAAGCAAGATAAATTAGTCGGCCTACTAACAGAAGATGAAAGCAAAGGCTACAACTATTTAAAAAATAATATAAACAACACTCTAGGAGTTATAGCATGTCCCAAAGAAGGAAATTTATCGATAGAACTATCCAAGGTTAAAACCAAAGTGAAGGGAAAAGTAAAAAATGGGGTACCGTCTATTCATGTTAACATTAATATTAAACAAAATGTGGGGGAGGTAAATTGTTCTATTGACCTTTCTAAAGAAGAAACGAATGCCTACATTAATAAAAAAACAGAAGACCGAGTGAAAACAATTGTAGGAGAAGCCCTTGATACTATTCAAAAGGATTATCAAGTCGATGTATTAGGATTTGGAGAAGTAATTCATCGAACTGATTATAAAGAATGGAGAAAAATAGAAGATAAATGGCATGAATTGTTCCCTTATTTAGAAGTTAATGTATCTGTTGAAGTAAAAACTATTGGGTCAGGTACCAAAATAAATTCTATTTTGCATTAAGAAAAAGGAGTAATAGATTATGCTAGCCATTACAGGAATATTAATTATATCAAGTACAATAATTCTTATTGAATTTCCTTATCTTCATTCAAGTAATAATCTGAAGGAAATATGGGTTTTCTCCATTTTGCTACTATTTGCTACAGGATTAGGTATTGCTATGGCTTTCCAAGTTAAAGTACCTAATCCTATAGATGGGATTTCCTTCATTTATAGACCTGTAAGCGATGTCATTCTACGTATTTTTACTTAGTTAGAAATAGCTTTTGCATTAAATAAAAAAAGGGGTAAAAAACAGTGGAGAATCAAGTTATAAGTGCCCGTCAATTCACAATAATTGTTACTTTTTATGCAATTGGTACAAGTTTTTTAATCCTCCCTGGAACTATTGTGGGGGAAGTTAAACAGGATGCTTGGATAAGCTCTATTTTAGCTGTACTCATCAGTTTGGTAATAGTAAAAATTTTTATTGCAACAGGTAATATCTCATCAAATATGTCCCTCGTAGAGATTAATAGGAAGGTATTGGGTGTGTGGATAGGGAATGTTGTATCACTTACTTTTGTTTTTTTTACCTTTATGACAGCGGGGGAACTGTTATATTTTGTTAGTGATTTTATGAATACAAGTATCATGCATGATATGTCTGCATATTCGTTTAGTATACTTTTTGGGCTTATTATTATCTTAGGTTGTAGTTTAGGTTTAGAAACTTTTTCTCGCTCGGCAGAAATTTTATTTCCTCTATTTTTTATTTTTTTCATCTTATTTATTTTTTTAATTTCTCCTCAGATACGTATTGAAGATATTCAGCCTGTATTAGAGGATGGACCAAAACCCATATTATATGGTGTGTTGCTTTTTATAAGTTTTTTTTCGCTTCCAATGGTATCTTTGTTAATGATATTTCCTGTCTCTCTTAGGGATAAAAAGGAAGCACGAAAAGGATTTTATATAGGCACTATTGTAGGCGGAGTTGTATTAATAATTATAGTTACTTTATGTATTTTAGTTTTAAATCCTAATAACACTGCACACTCCAGATATCCAGGTTATGACTTAGCCAAACTTATCACCATTGGTAATTTTATTGAGCGTATAGAAGTTATTATGGCTTTTATGTGGATTGTTACTATCTTTTTTAAAACGTTAATCTACTATTATGCATCTGTTATCGGTCTAGGACAAATCCTAAAAATAAAAAACTATCGAGTTCTTAATTTACCTTTAGGATTTACTTTAATACTGCTATCTTATTTTATTCATCCTGATATACTTCATTCAGATATTTACAACAAAGGTCCTTGGATTCCTTTCGTTGCTACCTATGGGTTACTCCTCCCGCTTCTACTATTGGTTGTGGCTAAAATTAGAAAAATTAATTAAGCTCGAACTCACTACCACTTTTTAAAAACAAAATGTCATAGACAAAAAGAGGTAGTTCCTAAAGAAAGATAGACATATTGAATACGAGTTTTTAATAGTAGTGGAGGACTTGTTGAACGAAGAAATAACTTGTAGCTGTTAATCTGCTGTATGAGCTAATAAAAGGAATAATAATAAGCGATGGAATGGCACATTCATTCAAGAACCGAAATTGGTTACTACTTCTAATTTTAACCCAATAGAAAGAAATTGGTATAAAGGAGCTGTAGAGATTGAAGGAGATTCTTTTATAACAGAGCCTTACAAAGGTAAGGGTACCGGAGAAATGATTGTTACAATTGCTCAGCAGTTAAAAGACAAATCAGGGGTTGTGGCAGTAGATCTTAAATTGACAGATTTACAAAAAAATGTCAGAATCTATTAGTATAGGAAAAGATGGATACTCTTCTATTTTTGATGAAAATAAGAAAGTTATTTCGCATCCTACTTTAGAGGGTGGGGGGGAAGTGAAAGAGAGCTTCTTTAATCATATGTACGAGAAAGAATCTGGTACATATGATTATGTATATGAAGGTGATAAACGAATATTATTTTTTACAACGAATAAATTGACGAACTGGAAAATTACAGGGACTATCTTTTCTAAAGAAATAGACAAAGCTGCTGCAACAATATTATTTAACACTATTCTTATATTAGCTATTGCTATTGTGGTAAGTGCCATTGCAGTTCATTTTGTGATAAAAGGTATCATTAGACCAATTGAAAATTTAAAAGAAAGTGCAGTGACAATCAGTAAAGGTAATCTAACTGAAAAAGTTTCCATCACATCTAATGATGAGATTGGAAAATTGGGCCAAGCTTTCAATGACATGCAGGATAGTCTTCGAACACTAATAAAAAAAGTAGAAGTAAATGCAGAAGAAGTAGCCTCTTCTGCGGAAGAGCTAACCGCTAATGCCAATCAAACTAGTATGGCAACTGGGCAAGTGGCGATTGCTGTACAAGAAGTTGCTACTAGTGCAGATATACAAACAACAAATGCAAGCAAGAATGCTGCATCTTTAAATGAACTATCAAAAGCAATCCTTCATATTGCAGGAATATCTTCCGCTGTAACCAATCTCTCTCAGCAAGCTACTGTTCAGGCAAATGAAGGTGGGAAAGCAGTCCAAGATACAAAAGTTCAAATGAATTCAATTCATCTATCAGTATCAGATTCAAACAAAAAAATTCAAACGTTACATGAACGTTCACGACAAATAACGTCTATTTTAGACGTTATTACAGGCATTACTGATCAAACGAACTTACTTGCCCTAAATGCGGCTATCGAGGCTGCAAGGGCGGGAGAGCAGGGGAAAGGTTTTGCAGTAGTAGCCGATGAAGTACGTAAACTTGCAGAGCAATCACAACATTCAGCAAAACAAATTTTCGACCTAATAAATGGAATTCAAGCAGACACTGAACAATCTGTAAGCATTATGGCTAAAGTAGCAGAAGATGTACTAAATGGCTTACGAGTATCAGATGAAGCGATTGCCAAGTTTCAAGTGATAATGACAAGTATGAAAGAAATTACTCCCAAAATGGAGGAAGTTTCTTCCTCATCAGAACAGATGTCAGCTAGCGTTTTAGAGGTTGCAGCTATTACGGAGGATTTGGCTTTTACCGCTAAAGGAAATGCTGCTACATCAGAAGAAGTTGCTGCTTCTACAGAAGAGCAATTAGCATCTATGGAAGAAATTAATGCATCTGCTCAATCACTTTCTCATATGGCGGATGAGTTAAAAGCACTTGTTAACCAATTCAAATATTAATGCCTATTTTAGTGACTCAATATGACATAAAAGATTTACTAAATGATCTCGATATAGATGAGTCAGTCTCCAGTCTAATAACAAAAAGATAAACCCTTGTTGCGTGTTGCAGCAAGGGTTTTCCTGCTTTTATAAAGGGGCACTTATTTTACCTTTGTCTCTTCCACCATCTATAAGCAGCCTATACGAATCATGGCATATTGAATTATACAGGTCGAATTTAATACCGTCTATTTCGATCTTATGTTCATACATTGTATAGGTATTAAATGACTATGGTGTAGTAAACTAGTAACGCTATTATCTAAAATGGTTTGCAAGGTGATTCTTCTTTAAAGTTAGCTGCCTCACTTATGGGATTTGTTATTATGATTATAATTATTGAGGAACTTGCGTAGTGGGTGCAAATAGTTTAGCTATGCTATGACTAAAATTAGACCGTTAAAGATTGTGAAATTACGGGGTGGTAAAGGATTACAACATAATTATACAATTAAATTCAGTCTGAGTTTTTTAATCCCAGTTATTCAGCTAATCAATTGATTTATTTAAACATTTAGTCATATCCCATTCCAGGATTTTTATATTTATTT
Source organism: Lysinibacillus mangiferihumi (assembly GCF_003049665.1). GTDB lineage: Bacteria > Bacillota > Bacilli > Bacillales_A > Planococcaceae > Lysinibacillus > Lysinibacillus mangiferihumi. The sequence goes on from NZ_PYWM01000035.1 coordinate 6,749, forward strand.
GAAAAAATTCGTTCATCGTTGTAGCGATTATTTCAACAATCATTATTATCTTCGCAATATATAATTAATAATTATTGGTAATTTTAATCAACTTTTCCAAGGACGTATCACAAAAGTATTGACTCGAATTTCTATATTAGGCTAATCGATTTCTGGGGCTGTTATAGCGGTGGCTGTTGTCACCGCCTTCATTCAACTAGACTAGTAGCTAAAACCTCTTAATTTAATTATTGTATTATATTCCATATTTGTTTTCTTTCAACTAATGCCCCGTTAAATCAAATTAAATTTAAGAGTCTCTGTAGAGATTGAGAAAAATCATTTAATAAGCATTGGTTACATTAAAAAAATTTATTTATCAGAATCCTATTTCTAGGAAAAGATTTAAGCACAAAACAACCGAATCTTCAATGAACAAATAATCGGTTGTTTATTTATTACTCCTCAAACTCACATAACACACGTTCTAAATATTCCCTATTTACATAAGTAATTCCCCATTCACAAATCATATCGAGTAAAGGAATAAGGGATAATCCTTTTTTAGTTAGGGAATATTCTACTCGAGGAGGAACTTCTGGATAAACAGTTTTTATAATTAGTTCATCCCTTTCTAGTTCCCTTAATTGTCTGGATAGTGTTTTATGTGAAATATTCTCAATATATCTTTGAAGCTCTCCAAATCGTTTGAGAGGGTTCTCGTATAGTTCATATAAAATCATTATTTTCCATTTCCCTTGAATGATTTGCATCGTTGCATCAAACTCATTTAAATATTTTTTCTGATTCAATTCATTGTCCCCCTTAAATAAGTACCTCAAGGTTACTAAAGGACAAAGAGGTGCCTACTTTACCTCAAGTAGCTTCAATTGTAAACTGATTTTACTTAGAAATCAAAGTAGGAGTGACAATCAAAATGAAAACAGGATTTATTGCAATTACAGGTGCCTCATCAGGTATTGGTGAAGCTACAGCAAGGAAATTTGTGGAGAACGGTCATAATGTTTTAGTTATAGCTCGTCGTGCATATTTGTTAGAACAATTTACAGGTGACAATGTAATGAAAGCGAGTGTGGATGTAACAGATAGAGAAGCTTTAAATAAAGTTCTTATGGAAGCTGAGGCCAAATTTGGACCAGTGGAAGCAATCGTAAATAATGCTGGACGTATGTTATTAGGAGATATCGCTACTCAAAACCCTAGTGAATGGAAAGAAATGTATGATGTGAATGTGTTAGGTTTATTAAATGGAATGCAAGCAGTACTTCCCTCTATGATTGAGCGCCACACAGGAACTATTATTAATGTAAGCTCTATTGCTGGAAAGAAGACATTCGCTGATCATGCGGCATATGTGGGGACGAAATTCGCAGTTCATTCAATGAGCGAAAATGTTCGTGAAGAGGTTTCGAAGCATAACGTACGTGTTATAACAATTGCGCCAGGTGTAGTTGAGACAGAATTACTATCACACACATCTGACGAACAAATTAAAGAGAGCTATACAGAATGGAAGGAATCTATTCATGGTGGTCTAAATCCAAATACAGTTGCAGAAACAATTTATTTTGTATTTAATCAACCACAAAATGTGAATATTCGGGAAATCGTATTGGCACCAACAAAACAACATGCATAAATACAAAAATACAGAGAAATAAGAGTATTGGAGGATCTTTTCGCAGAGAGTTTTTGGAGATACTAAAGTAATTAATCGAATGATAAAAAGCGAATCCAACAATTTTTCCGGAACACAACTTGAAGATTTTGGGGAATTTTTGAAATATCTGAAGTAGTATTGTCAGTAGAATTTACTTGGGAATAAAGGACATAGTGCTTCCAGTCTTGCGTTTTTCGCTTGATAGATTTTTTAATTATTGAATTAATTATTTTGGTTTGTTGTTATTAATTCGTAAATAATTCATAAATATCTTTTATGTGATATTTATGCTATTTTAGATGATTAAGTACTTTATTAAATTCTAGCTATTATTGATGTGGAGGAGCTAATTTTGGCTCTTCTTTTTTTGATTTAAGTTGCACTAAAAATTTAGAATAATATCTTTGGAAAAGAGAGGGGAATTCTATAAAGTGAACTGAACCCTATTTTGTAGACAGTTTAATAAAAAGGGATGTAGTTTTAAGTTAAGCCGCAATGAGATGGCTTCGGTAAGTTGCCGGAGCCATCTTTTTTAATGTCCATTGCTTTCGTGTGTGATTATAATGGTCCATATAGTCCATCACTATTGTGTGTAATTCTGCCAAACTTTCTGCTTGTTTATAATCTACTTCATCTTTGAAATGACCGAAGAACGATTCTATTGGCGCATTATCAAGACAATTTCCTCTGTGGGACATTGATTGGAGAAGTCCCATCTCTTTTACACGCTGCTGATATTCTGGGTGTGTATAATGAATACCTTGGTCCGAGTGAATCATCGCTTCCGGATGAAGATTGCCGTCTAGATGTGTTTTTAACTTTTCAAGCGTCGTATAGACAAGGGACATCTTTAACGTAGTAGATAATTCATATGCTACAATTTCTCGTGTTGCGACATCTTTCACGCATGATAAATACGCCCTTTGACCACCTCTATATTGCAGATATACGCGCTTCCGCTTTCTCAAGTTTTTTTCTGCGGATAAGTTTTCAAGGCGTGGACGACCAGTACTCTCTTTTCCACGACGTTCCTCGTAAAAGCCTTCCTTACCATGTGTTTGATATGTTTTCTTCCAACGGCTAATTGCACTTTGAGCTTTCTTTATTCCTATCATCTCTAAGTCAAATCCTGTTTCTCTGAAGATTTGGACTGGACCTTTTCCTTGTAAATTTGCCTGAACAGCTTTCAATTTAAAGTCGGCTGTATATTGAATTGAGCGGTCGGATACTAAGGCGATATTTGGATTCGCTTCAATTTGTCTGCGTTGGTGCTCGTTAAAAATTATTTTACTCATGATGTGCTCCCGTTCATAAATGGTATGGTTAGTATAACGGGGTTTTCAAACGTTGAAAATAGAAAAACCCCGAATAGGTCCACTTTTTTAAAGTGTCCACTATTCGGGGTTCAGTTCATGCAAAAGAGGAAGGCACTTTTAAATTATGGCTCTTTTAAAAAATTGTTACTGTTCAGTTAGTAAGGCAGAGTTAATCTACAAACGTTTGTAGATTAACTCTTTTTTGTTTTGATGTGTTTTTTAGTTTATTGATGTATACATTATAAATCCTTGTTGCACTAAAGTACCACGTTAGTTAATTAATAATATATTTTTCCGCTAAATAATGGTAACGAAAAAATTATGAAATGCGTGCAACAACACAACCGACCATAATGAACCTGTCTTTTTATAGACAAAACCAAAAAGTAAACCTATTGCAAAAACATATATATGGGTCCCAGCTATTAAGAAATCATAGAATCCAGCATTGTAAATCCAAATTGGGTAGTGAATGACCAAAAATAGTAAAGCAGTTACAATATTTGCTTTCCAAAAAGCCATTTTTTTATTGATTTCTTGTAAAATTAATCCCCTGAAAACAATTTCTTCGGCTAGCCCTGCCATAAGAATACCATTAAGGTAATCATCAATGGATAATGAAAATTGAAATGATTGCTGATTAATGATATATGTTTCAAAAGCAAAATATAAGCCAACTAACAGTGAAAGAACTACTCCCCAAAATAAACCTTTTTTAACATTAACGTTCATTCTTAAGTAGTCAAACGGGTTAGTATGTAAATAATATTTTATGTATAACCAAGTTGGAACAATCCATACAGACCCCTTAACCAAGGTCTCTAATAATGGGGAGATTATTTCACCGAACGAATAAATGTAGTCAATTAACCATAATTCTTTAAATGTCCATACCAAATAAAATACGAGTAGAAACCCTATCATTGTTTTTACATCATTATTTTTCACTTTACGTTCAACACTTACTTGCGATTCCATTTCTACCTCCATTAATGTAGTTATTTCCTATTTTTGAATCTTTACTAAGATTGCATTTGGGAACGTTATTTAGGTTGATTGTTTTCTTATATGTATTTTTCCGGTAGTAGCTGAAGCCTAAACTTAGGCATCTCGTTTACGGTAAAATACAATAGCTACTGTAATAAAGATCAGTGTCCATAACATTGAAACACCTGTCCCTTGTATTGGTGTAAGGACATTTATTTCATCCGAGGAAGGCGGCATATACATATAATATCCTGCCGTATCCGGAAAATAATTTTTAATACTGGGTAAAAAATCTCTCAATAATGGACTGACAATGAAATAATGACCAAGTAGTACCACTAAAGCAGGAGTGGTTCGTCTGAGTAGAACACCTATAGCTGCACTGAGAAGGGTGGTTAATGTTAGATAGCCGGTTGCACCTACTAAAGTTTTTATCATAGCGTCTATTTCAATCACTAATGCTGTGTCTCTCATCATAATACAAGCATATAGTACACCTGATGCAGCAATAATAAACGCCATAGGAATGGTTACAATTGCTAAAGCTAAATGCTTCGCGGATAGTTGAAACCCTCGCCAAGGGATCGTGGTTAAAGTAGTTCGAATCTGTCCACCCGTATACTCTGAACAAGTAGCTAAGATACCTAGAATAATGAACCCTGCTTGAAGATATTCCATAGAAGCAAGTCCTATTTTCAGTATACTTTGCGTTCCTGCAGCCCCTTGTAGACCAACAGAAGTAAAAGCTGCTGCTAAAACTAAATTTAGAATGAATGTCCCCATAAGAGTGAGCCATACCAATGGTAATGTAACTAATTTTTCCAGTTCAGCACCAAGGATTAGTGTTATCTTTCTACTAGAAGAGACACTCATGATGTAACGTCCCTCCTATGGAATACAATGGCTGCGACAATGAAAAGAACAGCTACCCAAGCAAACATGATTAAACCACCTGTGAATGGGGTGTGAAAACTGTCGCTCGTAAACATAAACATATCAGAGCCAGCCTTATCTGGTAAGTAAAACGCTAATTTTGTAACCTTAGTAAGGAGGTAAGAGATTGTTACAACAGATGAATTTATCATAAGCACAGTAAGCGGGATAACGCCATTTTTAGTTAGAACCGTAATTCCAAATGCTAAAAGAGCAGTAAATATCCAGTAACAAACCGCGCCGATCAGTCTAGATGCTTCAAATGCAGGGGCGTATTCACCAAGAATAAGATTTGTTGCTGTCACAGTTGTTAGAATAGCAACAATGGAAAGCAGTATGCTGATCACTGTCACTGCACTTGCTTTTGCCAGCAAAAAGTGAAAACGGGATGAAACAACGGTTAAACTCGTTGTAATCTGATTTCCTCCACCAGAGTCACTCCTTTCTGTCAAATACTCACTGCTGACAGCAAGCACACCAAGAATAATGACACCTTGCACACCAAGACATAAACCAATATAGCCAACTTCCGATAGACGTGTGCTCACTCCAGCTATAATCTTCTCTTTTTGTGCTGTACCGTCCAAGGCTGCAATGACCGCTGGGGCAAATGCTCCAATAAGAAAGGCAAGCCAAATACCCGGCAGGGAGAACAATTTAGATAGTTCCGCGTTAAATGCTCTCATACAACATCACCTGCATTTTTAGATGTCAGGGCAAAAAAGGCCTCCTCCAGCGTGGAATGATTACCTATTACTTCTTTCAATGTTCCATTTGCAACGATTTTTCCATGATTAATAATCACCACATCATCAACAGTCTCTTCAAGCTCTCCCATTAGATGACTGGATAGTAACACCGTGTTTCCAGACTCAGCGCGTTCACGTAAAAATGTCCGAATCCAACGAATTCCTTCTGGGTCAAGCCCGTTTACAGGTTCATCTAAAACCAATATTTTTGGATCACCAAGTAGTGCAGCTGCCAATCCAAGTCTTCTCCCCATACCTAGGGAATAATTTCCGATTCTTTTACCAGCTACATTCGTAAGACCTACTATTTCCAGAACTTCCTCGACACGTGAGCGAGATAATCCTGAGGCACGAGCAATCCAACGCAAATGTGCTCGTCCTGTTCGCATACGATGAGCTCCAAATCCATCAAGTGCGGCACCTACTGTTGCTAGAGGATTATGTAATTCTGCGAATGGCTTTCCATTAATTAGTGCACTCCCTGAGGTGGCACGATCTAATCCAAGCAGGATGCGAAGTGTAGAACTTTTACCTGCCCCATTCGGACCTAAAAAACCAGTTACTCTACCTGGTCTAGCTTTAAAACTGATACCTGATAAGATTTCTTGAGTTCCGCGATATTTGACTAAGTTATTAATCGTAAGCAACCACAACACTCCCTTTCTGTTATGGTTCTAATTATAAAAAAGCAAAGTTAAATCTCGGTTATCTTGCTGTTTACTTCTAGGTTAACTTTAGGTTAAGCTCTACCAATAGCTACTCTTGTACCATTTTCATTTGATGTAAAGTCAGCTTTCAGCTTCATTTTTTTCAACATATAATTTGCAGCGGATAAACCAATCCCCGCCCCACCCTCATGGGAAGAGTTATCCATACCTGGACCTCTGTCTGTAACAATGATCAGTTCTTTTTCTACATCAACCACAATGTTTGTATATTTTCCCTCTGCTGCATGGCGAAGAATATTCTGAAATAAATTATCCAGAACTCGTGTCATCCATTTAGGATCTGCTTCCCAATAAAAAGTCTTCTCTGTCGGTAAATCAACATCTAACTGAATTTCTTTTTCTTCAAATGCAGGATACCACTCAGCGACAGATGCTCTTACTAATCGTACAATATCTGTTGAAGTGGGATGAAAAGGATGTTTCCCTGATGTAAGCAATGTATAGGAAAGTAAATCATCCATTAGATCTCCGACTCTTGAAATCGTATGGTTCATCTCTGCTAATGAGCCTTGCCCTTCAAAACTCATAGATTCTTTATTTAATCTGGTGATAAGTCCTCTTAAAATGGTAAGTGGCGTTCGTAAGTCGTGAGATAAATTCGCAATGAGTCGATGGCGTAATAATTCCTCTTCATATTCTCGCTTGCGACTGTTTTCAAGCTGCTGAATCATCCAATTAAAAGAACTTCCTAACTGGTCTATTTCATCCATACGATCCGTTTGAACAGATATTGGTTTAGGTAATGAATTATTATTAGCTGAAAATGACATGGCTTCCTGTAAGCGGGTGAGACGTTTACGAAGTCTCAAGAAGAACAGCCAAGATATTACAACAAATGCGACAATAATAAAACCAAACAAAAGTACGGTAAAGTAAAACAGATTTAACATATTCATTTCTTTTTCATTGCTATCAGGAACGAACGCAGTGAAGAAAATAAGCATAAGAAGAGGAAAAAAGATAAATAGAAAATGCACTTTTAGAAAACGGCGAAATAATGATCTATTCTGTTTCATAGTTTCACCCGATAGCCTATTCCCTTCAACGTTTCAATAATTCCTGGGGAATCTGGATGACGTTCCAACTTTTGACGCAATCGATGGATATGCACCACTATTGTTTTATCACCAGTAATATAAGCTTCTTGCCAAATGGCTTCATAGATTTGTTCTTTGGGTAAAACCTGATTAGGATGGCGTAAGAAGTACATTAATATTTGATGTTGTTTCCCTGTTAATATAATTTCTTCACCTGTGCGTTTGTCGTATACCATTTGAACTTCTGGATCTACTTCAATATCATTTCCTAATGAAATGCGCTCGGAGTGTGTTCCAACAGTTCGACGGATTAATACTTCTAATCTTGCAACTAATTCATCCGTATGGAAGGGTTTCGTTAAATAGTCATCAGCAAATTTTAAACCATCTACTTTATCTTCTATCGATGTTCGAGCAGATAACAGCAATATAGGAACGGCAGGAGCTGCCTTCTTTAATCGTTTTCCCACAGTAAATCCGTCTAACCCGGGTAGCATGATATCCAAAATAACTAATTCATGCTGATTTACTTCTCTTTCGGCTCCTTCACCTGAAAGTAGCCATTGAACTGAAAACCCTCGCTGTTCCAGTTCTTCTTTTACCCAACAGCCTATTTTCTCATTATCTTCAATATATAATACGCTTCTTTTCAAGTAACATCCCTCTCTCTAAATTTCAAATTTATCTTGCATCAATTACAGTAACAATTGGGTGCTTTTGTGGCGCAGGTATCACGTTGTGTAGGAAAATGGACTTTGATCCATTATTTGTCATTTTAATATAAGTAAGTGAATGTTTTTTAAACTCCGTTTGACATTGCTTTCTATTTTTTTCTGAAAAGTAATCTTGCATTCTTCATAATCGCTATCATTTTTGAAAAGTAATGAATCTATATTTATAATCCAAGTGAATGTTTCCATGTTCAACTTATATCTTTCTGTATCGCTCCAAACTTTTATCTCCCAATAGCCATTTTAGCATCATTAATTTCTTGTAACTTCGTATCTACACTTTTCTTCATTCTAAGCCTAAAATCAGTTATAAATAATAATGCCCCTTTGCTTAATATTTTATTTGGGAATAACGTGTATTCCCACCACTATTCTACCGAAAGTATGTAAGATGGTAAAAAAAGTGAAGAAAAATAATTAATAGTTCTATATAAAATATAAGTACTCTAGCTAAGGAGGATATTATAAATTGTTGTTGCAAATGTTTTGATGAAATAGAAATTCAAGAGTTTATTAAGAGTATTGGTGAAATAGGTGACTGTGATTTTTGTGGAAACGAAAATATTAATATTTGTGACGCAGAAGAATTAGGCATGTTTATAAGAAAAGCCATTTAGTAGAGCATATGAGCATGTTGAAGGATTTTCAGGAGCAATGTGGGATTCAGAAGAGGGCGAGTATATTGGTGGTAAGGGAGAAGATTTCAGATAGTGCAGCCGAGTTTAATTAGGGAGAGTGGACCTGATGAATGGGATAAAGCGGATGGAGCAGATGATTCATTAGAAGATATCTCTAGTCTTTTAGGTTTCAACTTTCAACCGTTTGATTAAACTTTATTCCAAAGCTACAAGTATCACAGATTGTAACTTGATACACTTTATTAACCAAATGGTGAGAATTATAGATGAAGTTAGTTACTTGGCAATTTACGCTTATTATAAGCGTTATTTTGCACTATAAGTAAATATAAAAAAGCCCCATTTCTCGCATTAAAATTGAGAAATGGGGCTTTTATCATTACTCCAGAAAAGTGCCCGATTGTTGAAAATCGTTTTTCAATTAAAGGCACTGTAATTGAAGTATAGGAACGATAAAAAATGCAGTTTTAAAGCGTCAAATATACTGATTTTTATTCAGATAACACACGCTGTATAATCTTAAAAAGTACTATCGTAGCCCTGTTTATATATTTGCATAAAAAGCTGTATAAACATTCAAAGGAAAATCCAAGATGTTGGTTTAACAGTATTTTTGGGAATTCTGTGTCTATCCAAACCTCCATTTAGGAACGTTATTTAGTTTCATTTTGCATACTTTATAAGTTTTTAATGAACTAAGATTATATTGAATTTAATAAGGATAGGGACGTTTCTTCGTTCCTATCCAAATTTTTAGTACTTATCCGTAATTACTCCAATTGTTGAAGCTTTAATAAAAGGAAGATCATTTAATTGTGATAAGGTTTGTGTATCACCTGTGACAACTGCGCCATAATATTGCAAGTCATCCGCAGTTAATTGACCGTCTGCACCACTAAGAGTCTCATATAAGCGTTTAAATTCTCCTTGCCAATAGGCTTTGTATTGTTGATTTGCCTCAATCGCTCCAATAAAGTGATGAACGGGTTCTTCTTTTTTATCCCCATTTTCATCGAGCAGCGAAAGACCATAGACAGAGTGTTCTGAACGAAGTAAATTGCCTAATACATTTATATCCCCGTTTTCATTTACATATTTATATTGAAAATCATCTGTGTTTTCATTAACATCATCCACCCAAAGCCATGAGAGTGTTACATTATTTGAAATCATTGATTGCACCTCGTCAAATGTATAGCCCTGATCAAAAGATAGGGCGACTTCCATGATTTTGTCCTCCCCAATATCATCAAGCAATGCTAAATCATTACGATATGTTTTATATTGCAAAAACGGATAGAAAAACACCATTTCTCGTTGTCCTAATTCGTTATAGTGTTGATTTTGTAAATCTTCTTCATGCAAAGTTGGACCAATTAGAATTGGAGATGTAATATCTACCCGATTTAAATTTTCATCACGGAAAAGTCCATATCCAAATCTTTCTTGACCTGTATATACAACTTTTCCTTCAATGATTTTATAAGTTGTATAACGATTTTCTCCCCCTAAAAATCCTTGATAACGTTCCAGTTTTCCCATAAATTCATTCGGTGCAGATATTTCATAAAATCCACTAGCAGAAAACTGGACAGGGGTTTCCAATTTATGTGTAATAAACCGATTTAAAATGGCACCTACAATGATGACAACGATTAGAACAATACTGGAGATAATAACCACCCTCCAATTTGCCTTCCACTTTGCTTTTCTTATCGTTTTTTCCATTTTATTAACATCGAAAAGATCATCTATTTTCTCGTTGCTCATATCCTTTTTCCTCCCAAATCTTTTTAAAACTTTTTCGCGCACGTTGTAAATACGTCTTTACTTGTGTTTCTTTCACATCTAAAATCTCACTGATTTCTTTATACGACAGTTCCATGTAATACTTCAAAATGAGTAGCTGCTGGAATGTTGGCTGAAGTACATGCAACACTTCTTCCAATTCTCTAGCTTTCTCTTTCGTTAATATATTGCTCTCTACATGTTCAAACACTGGCAATAAACGTTCTAAATCTACCTCGCTTAACGTAACCAAGGATGTATTTTTTTTATAAAGAGAATAGTAGCGATTAATTGCCACTTTAAACATCCATGCCCGCATTTTCTCAGGTTCAATTTGTTGGAGGCATTCAATTGTTTTCATGATTGTTTCTTGTGTAATATCTTCTGCATCTTCTCTCGTTGCTCCAATTTTAATTAGATATTTAAATACAATTTTTGCATGCCCAAGGAGTATTTGCTCCCATATACTATTCAAAACTTCACCAACTTTTGGATATCCATTTTTAGTTCGTAGTGATCACTCACCTATATAACAATTGTAAAACAAAAAAGTATACAAATTTTCCAAAATTTTATAGAAATAAAAAACATTTAATCATATGAAGTTGACATATGACTAAATGTTTTTTCAAGATAATGTCCGATTATAGAGGAAATGAAAATGTCCCCAAAGCGTCGTTCGGTAACATTCCTTAAAAATTCTTATTCATCATTTAATTTTAGATATAGGGAATTTAAGTGTTCTAACTGATGAATTCAGCTTCTGGAATCGGACATTCAGCCCACTGCAACTTATTAATGTCAAAATCTTGAATAAAGCATAGTAACTGACTGCTAGTTTTATTGGATTCTCTTGAATAATTTTATTGCACTGTTGTCCCTCTAAAATTAGAGGTAATAAGCTACTAACTGGCGATTTGATTAAAAACCATAACGCTTTTTGCATAGTAGGTACAACATTCATTAAAGCCGCCCATCCATTGCCATCGTAAGTTTATAATCTTTACCTGTTTATACAATCAAATAGAAAATGTATAGTTTACACTACTTTTTGTATATAATACAATACATAAAGAGGTGAGAAATTTTGAAACGGGAAAAGGTTGAAAATAATGTAAGAAATATTAGAAGAGCACTTGACTTAACCCAAGAGGAATTAGCAAAACGAATAGGTGTACACAGACAAACAATTATTGCTATTGAAAAACAAAAGTATGAGCCCACAATCGGAGTAGCTTTAGCGCTTGCTACTGTATTAAACCAGCCTGTAGAAAAAATATTCTTTTTTACATGGGCAAAATAAGCCTTAAAATAAGGGAGGAAATTTGAATGCGTGTAAATAAATGGGTTATTTTAGTTGCTTATCTATTTATATTTTTGTATTTTGGTTATCTAAGTATTTCAGAATTTAATAAGGGGGGGAATTTTGGATTGCTGATGGGGATATGTTCATTTGTTGGTGGATATCAAGTAATTAAATGGTTAGCTAAAATAAAAAAAGAAGGTATAAATAATAAGGAGGTTATTGTGGATCAGCGGATAACTAGTATTATCTTAATTTCTCTCTCCATTTCATATATATATATAGTGATTTTCTTATCAGTTGGGTTATTTGGATTATATAATAATTATATTTCCATCGAACCGATTCTTATGATGATTTTAGCTATTCTAACAAGCGTTATAGTATTTTCTATTTCACAAATTGTACAACGTTTTATAAGATAATTCATATATTATTCCTTTGTTGTATTATCTAGGCGGTTTAAATGTTGTGATTATTTTAATATTGATGCCACTCATTTCTATCGTACAACAGTTTACCTATCCTACCCAAAGCTCTGTATTACCGAAAATCATTGAAGAAGATTCCTTCGTTAAGGCCAATTCATTAATGACATTTACCTATCAAGTGTTGGTCATATTATTTACAATTGCTAGTGGTATTATTATTTCACAGTATGGTGCAATCAACATGCTAATTACATCATCTGCCTTATCCATGTGCACTACGTTGCTTTATATATTCATTAAAATACCTGAAGATAATAGGGGATTCGACGGGATTAATATTAAAGAAGTTTTTTATGAATATAAGCAAGAACTTTATAAAGGTTCTTTATTTATAAAAAACTCATTTATTCCGAAATTTTTAATGGGGTCAATTATTGCCAATTTCTTGTTATGAGCAGTTACAGCAAATTTACCTTCATATGCAGCTTATAGAGGGAGCGAAGCATACTATGCATACTTTTTAGCAGCTATATCAGAGGGATTGTTGATTGGTTCTTTAATAGCAAATATATTAAGGAAATTTGATTTAGGTAAATTAACGATTATAGGATTTTTCATTTCAGGTGTTTTTTGATTGATTGCTGTTTATACTTCAAATCTTTATGTTTCCATAATGTCTGAAAAAAATAAGCTATAAAGAAAAATTCTCTCCATAGCTTATTTGAAATTCACTATTTTTATAGCTCGCTAGTTTGTGGGGCTGGCTTTAAAAAGAACCAAACAATTAGTAACGTTACAAGTGCTAATATAAAAGTACCCATATAAATAAAATGTACGCTGGAAGCTAATGCCTCTTGTGATTTGGTCGCTATGTTTGCTGTCGTTCCGGCATGTCCTCCAGAAGATACAAGATCTAGTTTTTGAATACCTTGTGCATGGATCATCGTGTTGAACATCGCCCCGAAAACTGCAGCTCCTAACGTTTGGCTAAATGTATTGATAAATGTATTTAAACCAATGGCTGTTCCGCGTGTTTGATTTGAAACCGCTGTTTGAATCGTTACCATGTAAATAGGCGTCACAAGCCCCATGCCTAATCCGAATAATCCAACCCCAACATAAATAAGGAAAGCGGGTGACTCTGTCGATAATGTAAATAATGAGAAGGCGGCAACGGATAGCACGCTAACCCCAAGTAGAATGATTTGTTTCGTATTGAAGCGACCTACTAGTTTACTAGAGAATAATGTACCAACTGTCCACATAACAGGTAAGGGCATTAAAATAAGCCCAGCATCTGTTGCGTTTTTCCCTAACACTCCTTGGCTCCAAATAGGAAGATACATCGTAATGCTGATAAGCATGGCACCAGAGATAAGGGTTAATAGATTGATAGTTGATAATGTACGGTTAGAGAATAAGGCTAACGGAATTAATGGTTCCGGTGATTTTTTCTCTACCAATAAGAAAATAATAAATGAAACAACGGCAAAGATTAGGAGACTTATAATGGACATGTCTCCCCAGTTGTTTTTGCTGCTACCTGTTAATAATGCATAAAGTAGAGCGATTGCACTTAATGAGAACACTGTTGCACCAAGATAGTCGATATGATGTTTGGCAGGCCTAATAGATTCTTTGTAATAAATGACAATCATTAAGCAAGCGATAATGCCAAAAGGAACGTTTAAGAAAAAGATGTAGCGCCAAGAAAGAGAGTCAACTAAAAAACCGCCAACTAATGGTCCGATAACACCCGAGACACCCCAAACGGCACTTATCCACCCTTGCGCTTTTGCACGGTCTTTCACTTCGCTATATAGGTCACCAATAATTGTCATTGTAATAGGCATAATAGCGCCGGCTCCAAGACCTTGAAGGGCACGAAAGACGATAAGCTGTTCCATTGAGGTTACAACACCGCAAAGCGCAGAACCGATTAAAAAAATGGCAGCGCCGATAAGTAATACTTTTTTGCGACCAAATAAATCTGCTAGTTTCCCGTAAATTGGGGTCGAAACGGCGGTGGCAAGCATATAAATGGCATACACCCAACTCACAAGTTCGACACCTGACAAATCACTTGTAATACGGGGGATTGCTGTACTAATAATGGTTCCTTCTACAGCAGAAAGGAATGTCATTAACATTAATGACACAATAACTTTTTTTCTCATAGTTTCCCTCTATACTTCCATACAGTTAAATTTATTCAATATATATTACCCCTAAATCTCCCAAATAACAAACCTAGTTTCACTTTGATAATATACCAAGCTTAAGCCTACGATTTTAATTCCCTTTGCGGATACCTTCTTTGTTATTCGTATAGGTTTTGATGAAAAATCCATCTGTCTGTGACCATTCCGCATACAAAATATCCTGAATTGTAGGGAAGCCTTCCTTGCGCAGTTCATCATATAACCATTCTTTGGATTTACCCGTATACCTTAATATTTCTTCGTTAATTTCTCCTTCATCCACAAATAGGAAGTTCATCGTGTCGTCTTTCGTTTTTAAATGAAGCATAGCTGGTGTGACAGTATCAAATTCAGCATATTTTTTTAGGCTAACCGTACCACCAGGTTCTAAGTATAAATCACAAACTTCCCGAAGAGAGAAGATACCTTGCTGTCGTAGCATAATCCGTAACTGCTCCATTTCTAGATGATTCGCTTGGATGTATATGAAAAAAATCAACCTGCTATCAACCTCTATAGAAAATATGATTTTGCGTATATTGATACGGTTGATTTAGGCTACAGTGAATATGGTTTAGAGAATTTTGAACTGTATCAAAAGCTACTATAAAGTTTTAACTAGGGGCTGGGACATAACTAAAAAAATTTAAGAAATAGACGAAAGGTGTTCATGATTTTTTGCTATATGGAGAACTTAGCTATTCTTGCTTTTGCAAAAAAATTAGAAGTGTAATTAATCTTGCTATGCCGTTGTTGCCCGCGTCTTACATTGTGTGCTGTTCTGAGCAGGAGTCACCGCCTTCGCTACCAACAACTAGTGAGTCAATCTAACACTTTTTCTCTTTTGTCTCAGCCACTTCTTGGGTGCTATCTCCATTAGGTATTCCTTTTATTAGAAAATATTGAATTGACAAAATTATTCATTTAGTATAAAGTTACGAATAATTGAATGGAGGAGATTATATGTCGTTTTTACAACGTCTAATTTCAGCAACTCAACATCATCATATCCACTAGTCTTGCTATCTTTATTAATTTTTTAATAATGAATAGGAAGACTATTTCTCATGAAATCGTATAACTAAGCCGAAGTTGGAGCTTATGTTAGTACGGTTTTTTTATTTTTTAAAAAAGGAGCAATGAAGATGAAGAAAATGGATTATCAAAATGTTAGAGGAACGCAAGATTATTTACCAGAGCAAGAACGTATTCGTCGTAAAATCCGTCGTACGTTAGAAGATACTTTTATCACATATGGGTGTAAACCACTCGAAACACCGATTTTAAATTATACAAGCTTAATGGCTTCTAAATACGCAGGAGGTGCTGAAATTTTACAAGAGATGTATGTGCTATCGGATCGAGGAGAACGTGAACTAGCATTACGTTATGATTTAACGATTCCATTCGCAAAGGTCATTGCGATGAACCCTACATTACCGATGCCATTTAAACGTTATGAAATTGGCAAAGTGTTTCGAGATGGCCCAATTAAAGCGGGGAGATTTCGTGAATTTACACAATGTGATGTAGATATTGTAGGGGTCGATTCACAAGCAGCAGAGGCCGAATTGATGATGATGGCATTAGATGCTTTTGAAAAGTTAGAGCAAGATGTTGTCATTCAATATAACAATCGTAAGCTATTAGTTGGCTTACTTCGTGTTTTTGGTGTAGATACTGATGTGCAAAGTCGAGTAATTTTAATACTCGATAAAATTGAAAAAGTAGGTCATGATGCAGTTTTAGCAGAGTTAACAGAGCTAGGTTTGCAACTTGCTGTTGTAAAGCAAATCGCATATTTTTTACAAGACGATAGAAAAAATACACTTGCTTATTTCCGACAATATGATGAGCCTCTGATTCAAGAAGGGGTAGCCGAAATGGAAGAATTAGAACACTATTTAAATAAGCTTGGCATTACAAAAAATTGTCTATTTAATCCTTTGCTTGCGCGTGGGCTAGAAATCTATACGGGAACAATTTATGAAATGTTCGTACGGGATGGTCGAATAACATCCAGTATAGGAAGCGGGGGTCGTTATGATAATGCGATTGGCGGGCTATTAGGAGGAACCGAAAAGTTCGCTACGGTCGGTATTTCATTTGGGTTAGATGTTATTTTTACAGCCATGATGTTAGATGAACAAAAAAATCAGGAGACATTAATTGATATTTATATCATTCCCATTCATACAACAGTAGAGTCTCTTGTATTAGCAAAAGCATTGTGGAAAGATTATCGCGTTGAAGTAGAGCTTAGTGGTAAAAAATTAAGAAAAGCGATGGATAAAGCAAATCGTGAAAACATTCCTTTTGTCATTGTGTTGGGGCAAGAGGAAGTAACGCAAAATCACTATATGTTAAAAAATATGCAGACAGGGGAGACCTCTACTAAAACTTTTATTTTCAATGCATGAATGGAACGATAACGAACGGAAAGGGGATAGATTATGGAGATTCGTATTTTAAGTAAATCAGATGCACAAGTATATCAAGAAGTGCGTTTAAGTGCATTAAGAAATAATCCGGAAGCATTTGGTTCCACATATGAGCGTGAAGTAAACGTTTCGTTACAAGAAGTTGCAGAGCGAATAGAAGCAACGGCGGAAAAGTTTGTGCTCGGTGCTTTTCATAACAATGGTTCGTTGGTAGGCATTGTAACTTTTGTGCGTGAAGACAGTCCAAAAATGAGTCATAAAGGGAATGTTTTTGGTATGTATGTTGCACCTGAAGGAAGAGGGGGTGGATTAGGGAAATTACTGATGAGCGAATTAATAAAGAGGGCGAAATGTTGTGAAGGTTTGGAGCAAATAAACTTAACAGTTGTTTCTGATAATAGTTCAGCCCAAAAGTTATATAAGTCATTAGGCTTTGAGGTTTACGGCTTAGAACGCAATGCTCTTCAATTTAATGGGCACTATTATGACCAGGAATTGATGGTGTTATATCTCTAATTTGAAAGAACTTATGATTTCACTTCTATCTTTGACTCTTTCCTCATTTGAAAACCACCCGTCTCATCGCGGGTGGTTTTAATGCCTTAGAGGCTCATTCTATTTTTCCTTGATAAGCTGTAACGTTTTATCTTTAATTTCCCAAATTTGGTCAGCTACTCTTTCTACAATAAGCTGATCGTGAGTAGTAAAGAGCACTGTTCCTTTATAGCCTAGTAAAAATTTTTCCAATGCTTCAATGGTAGCTAAGTCTATAAAATTTGTTGGTTCATCTAAAATAAGGACATTAGAAGGTTTGGCAAAAAGGGCTGCCAAAGAAATTCGTGTTGCTTCTCCACCACTCAGCGCATGTAAAGGTTTTCTAATAGTGGCTTCTTCAAAGCCAAGGTTACTGAGAATCGCCCGAATAAAACTTTCTTTATACTCACTCATCTTCATAAGATACTCTAATATACTTATGTCCCCACTCAGTTTATAATCCATTTGCTGATAAGTGCAAAATGCAATTTTCGAGGAAAGCGTGATACCATCTTGATTATTCATTATATAGTGTAAGAAAGTTGATTTACCTACTCCATTGTCTCCTACTATAGCTATCTTCTTGCCAAGTGGGAATTGGAAATCCTGTTCTGCAAGAAGTATATTGTCTCCAGCTGTAACTGTAATATTATGTCCCATTATTGGAAAACGATTATTTATTTCAAGCTCTTTCACTATTGGAAAAGAAATTGGTTTAGGATCTTTGTCAATATGAATCTCCTCTAACATATCCATTCTTTTCTCTATGGATTTAACGGTTTTCATCATACTCTTTTGAACCGTGTCTTTTTGTTTGGAAGAAGCTAAGCGATTCGGTTTGATATTTCTTTGTTTGTTTTTTTCACTAACGATAGAAATTTTCTTTGCCTGACTCTTTTTCACTTCTACAGCTTCTTGTAATCGTTCTTTTTCTTTTGTGACTTTTTGATATTTTCTTTGTAACTCCAATTTCTCTTGTTGTTTCTGTTCCAGATATTTTTCGTAATTGCCGTTAAATTCCTTGATTTGCCCATTATCTATTTCCCAGATTTTTGTGGCAATTGCATTAATAAAATAGCGATCATGGCTGACAAATATTAAAGTACCGTAGTAATAATTTAATTCTTCAATCATTATGTCAATGCCATTTTTATCTACGTGCGTTGTCGGTTCGTCTAGCAGCAGACCCATTTTATATTGAGAAAGTAACTGAACTAAACGAAATTTTGATTGTTCTCCACCACTAAGTGTTTCAACACTGTTAGTAGGAACGTTCAAGCGGCTAAGGAGTTGGGAATCTAGATAGTCAGCATTCGTTTCTTCCTTTAGCTCGCCGATTTGTTGAAAATAATTGAAATCGACAAATCGTTTAATCTTTCCATTATCAGGTGTAATCGTACCTGCAATGATATTCAATAAAGTCGTTTTGCCTTGACCATTTTTCCCTACGATACCAATGCGGTCATTTTGGTAAACGGTTAATTCCTTAGTATCAAAGATTTCCTTGTCCCCAAAACTAATTTGAACATTGTTTAATTTTAAAGCAAGCTCTTCCATTTGTATCCCTCCAGTCTCAAAAATGAAGATGGCATGTTCCTCTTATTTGAATAAAAGGTTTATAGCATGCTAAAAAAGAGAAGATTATTTCCATGGAAATATAAATTGTAGAACGATGCTTGTTTTAGTTTGAGTTTAAAATAAGGTTAGCGTTAGTTGCTTTTTTCTGCATAGCACAAAGTGAAGCTTATAAAGATTTAACTTTTTCTAATCCACTATGCTCAAGTATGTAAACTAACATTCGATTAAACATAACCTCATGTTCGCTAGCTTCTATATGTCCAACAAACTCAATTGTTTTTATTACCTCTGAAATGGAATCTTGATCTTTGTGTATTGTGATGTTATAAAAACCTTTAAATATTTTGAACAGTGCTTTTTCAAAGAAATCACTATCATTTAGTTGTATGGTGTTTAATAATTTAAACCACTTATTGATGTAAAATGAATCTTTTTGTTCAAATGCTAAAATTAACGCATTGACTACAAGTCTAAAGCTTTCATTTCCATAAGGCCTAGTCTGACTGTATTTATTAAACATTTGAATACAACGTACAAGAATAACATCAATTAATTCTAATGAAAAAACATACATACTATTTGTAAATAGTACTAGTTCATAATGAGTCCAAAATTCAGTACTGATTAAATACTTAAATAAACTGCTTGTTTTGCCATCAATATCTTGCCCCAACAACCTGCAAATCCTGAAATTCAGAAGATCGGTCATATGTTCATTTTTTAAACCGGTAAAATCTGCCTCTAGTTTCTTCCTTAAAGAGCGCAATTCATGAATATCCTGAACCCTATATGCACTAGATAATTCCTTTAAAAAGCAAACTACCTTATCACTCGCATAGTTGCTATGAATTAAGAAAAACTCATTAGGAGAAATATGTAATCTATCCATAAATAAGGATAGATTATAGATACTAGTGTCAGTTTGACCGCTGGCAAAACGATGATAAGCAGCTCGAGTCACTATGCCATCACAAAGATCCTTTATTTTAATCTTTTTACCTTCTCTTATCATTTCAATTGTAGGACCAAACATATTGAAACCTCCATAAATGTATATATTTGTATACATTTTAACATCGAGTTATGTCATTTCTATATAATCAAAATCGTTTAGAGTTTTATAAATGCTTTTTCTGACCTTTATAAACTTGAATATTAAACATATATAAAGCATTGGATAATAAAAATCCCAATGCTCTTTTTTATCTAAAATTATAGATGATTCTTTTTTTGGCTATGTAGTCATTAAATAAAATAGAGAGAGCCTTTTGTAAAACGAAGGGAGAGGAAGAGCTGCATCTCTTTATAGAGAATATAAAAGATATCACTTTTTTGATAATCTTACTTTCTAGTTTTATTTACCGACGACAACTTAAATTAACGAAGTGGAAACGAAAGCTTACTAAAGGTGAAATGTTGATGTATTTTCTTACATCTATCGCACTTCCTATTTATGGGGTTATCTATTGTGTGCAGCTTTTTGCAACATAGCAATGATGCATAGGAAAAGGACAATAAAAGTAGCTGGAGAGAAACATGTCTGTTTTTCTTCGGCTACTAATTTTTATGCCTTTATTCATTACGGTTTTTCAATAATACATACTAAAGGAAAAAATAAACATCCTAAATATTCTAAAAATATATTGAAATTCATGCTTTACATAATTATAATGATAATGATTATCATTATCGCTCATTTAAATAGTTGATTGGAGGAAAATTATAGTGAACTCTATAAAATTAATAAGTTTTAGAAAGATGGTCATGTTTTTAGTGTTGTTATTTGCACTGGTGTTAGTCGGATGTGGAAATAAGGAGTCTGAAGATGCTTCGAATGCGGATGACAATAATACAACGCAAGAAAGTAGTACTGATAATAATAGTACTGAAAATAGCAGTCGAGAAGTTACACATTCATTGGGTACAACAACAATCGAAGGGACACCTACGAAAATCGTTACGCTTTATCAAGGTGCTACAGATGTTGCTGTAGCGATGGGCATCAAACCTGTAGGAGTTGTAGAATCTTGGGCAGATACACCATATTATGAGTATTTACAAAAGGACTTAGAAGGTATTCCTCTTTTAGGGGAAGAAACACAGCCTAACTTAGAGGAAATTGCAAAACTTCAGCCGGATTTAATTATTGCTTCGAAAAATCGTCATGAGGAAATTTATGAACAATTATCACAAATCGCACCGACAGTTGTTCATCAAGATGTATTTGATTTTAAAGGGACAATCAATTTAATCGGAGAATCGACTGGTAAAGAAGATAAAGCAAAAGAATTACTTGCAGAATGGGAAAGTCGTGTAGCTGATTTCCAAACAAAAATTAAAGATAAGCTAGGGGATAAATGGCCAATTAGTGCTTCGGTTGTCAATTTTAGAGCTGACCACGCACGTGTTTACCCAGCAGGTTATGCAGGTGAAATTTTAACAGAGCTTGGCTTTAAAGGACCAAAAAATATAACGGAAAATCCGCTACCTATCGTTTTAAGGTTTACAGATAAAGAAAGCATTCCGCAAATGGATGCAGATGTCATTTATATGTTTTATATCGAAGATGAAGCAACGAAAAAAACATTAGAAGAATGGACAAGCCATCCATTATGGAAAGAGCTTGAAGCGGTTAAAAATGACCAAGTATACCGTGTGGAAGAGGTGTACTGGAATTTTGCAGGTGGTATTTTAAGTGCACATATTATGTTGGATGATATTTATGACAGATTTGAGCTAGAAAAGTAAGAAAGCAGATATAGTCGATTAAGGTATCGCAAGGAATGCTATTCTTTGCATCAAAAAGGGGGCTCTAAAGCGATGAGCCCCTTCATTTCTAAATAATGCTTCATCTATTGTATATGGGAAGATGCAAGAGGTGGCTAGAAAAAGACATAAATAAGGTTAAGAAAGTAGGAGTTCAATGCAAAATTTGCTTACCAGTACCTCAATGAAAAAAAGTGTCTTTATTATTTGTTGTGTGTTGCTGATAGTGGCATTTATGTTAAGTGTAGCTCTTGGTCAAACATCAATTCCATTTCGATTAGTGTATGATGCTTTTTTCAACTATGATGCATCAAATGCGGAGCATGTAATCATTCGAACATCTCGTTTCACTAGAGCTGTAGTTGCTACCGTAGTCGGAGCAAGTCTTGCAATAGCTGGGGCTTTAATGCGTGCTTTGACGAGAAATCCTTTAGCCGCACCAGATATTTTAGGTGTTAACGCGGGCGCATTATTTTTTATTGTTTGTGCAATTACATTTTTTTCTATGGACTCGTTAATCCATTATATGTGGGTTGCTTTTTTAGGAGCTGGTGTTGCGGGTGTTCTTGTTTTTTTCTTAGGGTCTTTAGGAAGAGACGGCTTAACGCCAATCAAAATTGTGCTAGCGGGTGCTGCTATTTCGGCATTATTTGTCTCGTTTACACAGGGATTGTTGGTAATCGATGAGCAGGGCATACAAAGTGTGCTTTTTTGGCTTGCGGGTTCTGTTTCAGGGAGAGATTTGAATATGTTACTACCTGTATTACCATTCATCATAATAGGTAGCAGTGTGGCCTTTTTAATGGGGCGTTCCATCAATATTTTGCAGTCAGGAGATGATATTGCGAAAGGCTTAGGGCAACGCACGATTTTAACAAAGGTTGTTATGGGTATTATTGTTATCTTGCTTGCTGGGGGATCAGTCGCGGTTGCTGGCTCCATTGGCTTTATCGGCTTAATCGTGCCTCATATGGCAATGGGCTTAGTAGGTACAGATTATCGCTGGATAATTCCGTTTAGTGCAGTTATTGGTTCGACGTTGCTACTGTTGGCAGATATTGCAGCTCGCTTTGTGATTATGCCGTTAGAAATGCCCATCGGTGTTATGACTGCATTTATTGGTGCACCCTTCTTCATTTATATAGCACGAAGGGGGTTAGCGAAAAATGCATAATTATATAACGGTAAGAACGAAATCAAATAAAATATCTTTTCAACTATCAAAAAAAGTAGCAATGGTTACTATCCTTCTTTGTATATTGCTATGCGGCATGATTATGCTTGCGCTTTCGGTAGGAAGTGATTTTATACATCCAGTGACTGTACTAAAGGAATTATTTGGCTACGGAACAGGTGAATATCTATTTACAATCCAAACGTTACGACTTCCTAGAGTATTACTTGCCGTGTTAGTTGGTATGGCGCTTGCTGTATCAGGGTTAATATTACAAGGTATTATTCGAAATCCTTTAGCTGCACCGGATATTATTGGTGTAACAAGTGGTGCATCAGTAGGTGCAATGTTATTTCTTACATATGCAACGGTGAGCATACACTACTTACCATTAGCAGCCATTATAGGAGCGGGAGTAGTATCAGCTATTATCTATCTCTTGTCTTGGAATAAAGGTGTCACACCTATACGAATGGTGTTAATCGGTATTGGGATTTCGGCACTTACGAAAGGGATAGTGACAATGCTGATTGTCATGGGTGAAGAAGTACGCACAACAAGAGCTTATATATGGCTTACAGGTAGTTTGTATGGGGCGAATATGCAGGATGTTTACTTATTACTCCCTTGGGTGATTGTTTTAAGTATCTTCACTTTTGTCATGGCAAGAGTTATCAATGTAAAAGAATTAGGTGATGATATTGCAGTAGGTGTAGGGGTACAGGTACAAGTTTACCGATTATTGTTCTTGTTGATTAGTGTTATGCTAGCTGGAACAGCCGTGGCCTTTGTAGGAGGAATAGCATTTGTCGGATTAGTAGCTCCTCATATTAGCAGAATGCTAGTAGGCCGTTCATTTGCCGCACTCATTCCGATTTCTGCAATGGTCGGAGCCATTATCGTAATTTTTGCAGACATTGTTGGTCGTACACTATTTTTGCCAAAAGATTTACCAGCAGGTGTATTTACTGCCGCAATTGGTGCGCCATTTTTTATTTATTTACTGTTCCGTACAAGAAATCAACATTCATAACACGATTAGAAATAAACGATACATAGGGAACATTTTTATAGAGGTTCTTATGTAGCAGTACAATATGAGAAAGTAGGTGTAACGATTTTGAATAATGTACTAGAGGCGAATGCATTAACAGTTACCTATGGGAATGCCAACATACTTGAGGATTTACATTTACAAGTACCAGAGGGGAAAATTACGGTTTTAGTTGGTGCAAATGGCTGTGGCAAATCGACATTATTACGGACATTTGCACGCCTAATAAAACCGAAGGAAGGACACGTTTTATTAGACGGTGAAAAAATACGAGATTTATCGACAAAAGCAGTTGCGAAACGATTAGCGATATTGCCACAAGGACCAATAGCGCCTGAAGGATTAACAGTTTTACAACTGATTAAACAAGGTAGGTACCCACATCAAAGCTGGATTAAGCAATGGTCAAAAGAAGACGAGCAAATTGTCAATCAAGCATTGGAAGCAACACAGATGACTCCATTTGCGAATAGCCCTGTCAATGCATTATCTGGAGGTCAACGCCAGCGGGCATGGATTGCGATGACATTGGCGCAAAAGACAGACTTGATTTTATTGGATGAGCCAACGACTTACTTAGATATGGCACACCAAGTAGAAATTTTAGATTTATTGTTCGATTTAAATAGCAAAGAAAATCGTACAGTTGTTATGGTTTTGCATGACTTAAATTTAGCTTGTCGTTATGCCCATCATATCGTGGCAGTGCGCGATAAAAAAATTTATGCACAAGGAAGGCCAGAGGATATTATAACAATTGATTTAGTGAAGGATGTATTTGGCATGGGTTGCACGATTATGAACGATCCTCTTTTTGGCACACCTTTATGTGTACCGCATGGAAAGGGCATAAAGTGCTGTCTTAGAGCCTAAGCAGGAGGAACTTTTATGGTAAATGTACCGAATGATCACCGACTAACGCCGACAGATATTGCTATTCTGACAGAGAACTATCGTTTCACGGAGACAAACTTGCCCGCTTCGCCCTATTCAATTTCATCTAAGGATTTACTGTATGAAGAGCACTGTCGTCAATATCTACAAACCATTTCGCCAATTTTTAATTCTACTTCTTTAATCACAACAGCTTCTTTATTTGCAAAGCGCTATAGCGTCTTAACAATGGCGGCACCTCTGTTTGCCATGTCAATGCTCCAAAAGGGGATAAATGCGGCGATTGACAATGTTCGTGTGGAGTCAAGCTATCAGGAAGATTTATGGCTCCCGAAAATAGCATTGGCTGATGCACAAGTATTTCTACCCATAAGCAGAGCGGAATGGAGAGACCAAATCCTCCAATCGTTATTTGCGGATAATATGGCAAAGGTATGGAAGGCGCTGTCGACTACTGCCAAAGTTTCAAAGGCGGTTTTATGGGAGCATGCGGCTATGTATGTGCACTGGTTTTATGAAACGCAATTTCGCCAAGGGGCAAGTGAAAGGGAAATCGCCTTTTTAGAAGAAGACTATCACTACATTATGACGGAAGCTCCAGGTGAAATTTTTGGCGAACGTAAAAATCCGTTTACGCGATATAATACGCCAAAGGTTATGACTAGAGGCACCGACAAGCCTATAAGACTACGTAAAACTTGCTGTTATTATTATTTAACCTCTGAAGAAGAACATGATTATTGTATATCATGCCCCAAAATGCCAACGTAAAATAAATGGTTTTCGTCTCTATTGTAGAGTGAATGAAACTTTCCTTTCTATAAAAGTTGATAATTGATGCTAAGGCACAAGAAAAATGCCACCTTGTGCCCGTGCATTGATTATAGGAAGTAAGCGTTGAAATCCCCAAATTGCTTGAATTTTAACCACGCATTATTAGTAAGAGTTCTCCTTTGCCTCCTAAATTGTGGATTATTTTTTAACATTAACTTGTAAATTGAAGCATACATTGTTATTATATAATTGATAATGATAATCGTTCTCAATTATTTTTCCGTGGGAGGAGTAGGTTTGACACAACAGCAAATAAGCAATTTACAAAATCAAATCATTATACAGAAAGCAAAGGAAATGGGCATAGTTTGTACACCATTACTTGCAGATTGTGAGGATTTTTTAGAGCTAACTTATAAAGACAAAACAGTTATTATCAATAAATCAAGGTCTCATCAGTTGTTGTTGATAAGCGGATTGTTAGCACAAAATAAGGAAGCAACAAACAAATTATTAGCAAGAAATAAACTACCTATTACCGATACGCTTATCGTAGAGGAAGTTGGAGAACCAGCTATTCAATTTTTAACAAAGAATAAAACGGTTGTAGTGAAACCTATTAATGCTAAATGTAGTTTAGGTGTAACCATTGGCATTAAGACGCTAGAGCAATTAGAGCAAGCAGTGATAGTTGCTAAACAATATAGTCAAAAAATTATGCTTCAAAGATATGTAGTTGGACATGATTATCGCGTGTTAGTAATAGATGGTGAGATGATTGGTGTTTTAGAATATCGATCAGCTTTTATAGAAGGTGACGGCTATTCGACTATTCGTCAATTGCTAGAGGATTTAAATGATAAGCAATTGAAAAAAAACACGCTTGAGCCTGAAAATAATCAAGCAATCGAAGTGGAATCGATAGACTTTCAAAATATATTACATCGGAATGGGCTTACGCTTGATGATGTTTTAGTAAAGGGTCAACAAGTAGAGTTATTTGTGGATGACAATATGTTAGTAACGGACTTTTATGATTTTATAACAGATCGCACAGCAGATATTTGTCCTGAAAATATTGAGATGGCGATTCGTGCAGCCAAAGCATTGCAAATTGACGTGGCAGGCATCGACATTCGATGTTTACATATTGATAAACCGTTAGATCAAACAAATGGCGTCATTTTAGAAGTAAATGCCTTGCCAGATTTGGTGGACCCCTCGAATTATTTTGCAAAAAGCACGAAAAATGCAGCTGAATCATATTTAACCTATCTATTAGATATAGAAAAGGAGCAGTGACAACATGGCAACAGAGAATGTTCAAGAAGAATATTTGATGTTTCAAAGGGAGCGTGAATCCAATGCACGAGCATATTCACGACATTTCCCATTTATTTTACAAAAAGCGCAAGGTGTAGTTGTGACAGATGTAGAAGGCAAACAGTATTATGATTGTTTAGCTGGAGCGGGTACATTGGCCTTAGGGCATAATCATGATGTCATCATAGCAGCTATCAGGGAAGTATTGGATCAACAAATACCACTTCATACATTGGATTTAGCAACACCGTTAAAAATAGAATTTATGAAAGAAATCTTCTCTGCTTTGCCAGAGGAAATGAAACATACCGCAAAAATACAATTTTGTGGCCCGACTGGAGCAGATGCGGTCGAAGCGGCTATTAAATTAGTGAAACATGCTACAAAAGGCAAATCTATTTTAGCTTTTCAAGGGGGATATCATGGCTCCACACAAGCAACAATGTCCATGAGCGGTAATCTATCTAAAAAACAGCATTTGCAAAGCTTACTGCCAGATGTACATTTTCTACCATTCCCTTATGAATTTAGATGCCCATTTGGTGTGGGAAATGGTATGACTGCAACGATTAGTGCACAATATATCGAGCATTTATTGGATGATTGTGAAAGTGGTGTAGCTAATCCATGCTGTGTAATTGTAGAAACGGTGCAAGGAGAGGGAGGTGTTATTCCAGCGGATGTAATCTGGCTACAGCAATTGCGAAAAATAACTGCAGAACGAAATATCCCATTAATTATTGACGAAGTACAAGCAGGGATAGGGAGGACTGGGAAGATGTTTTCATTTGAGCATGCAGGCATCATTCCTGATGTGATTATATGCTCAAAAGCGATTGGTGGTAGCTTGCCAATGTCTGTCGTCATTTATCAGGAAGCTTTAGATCAATGGCAGGCAGGTGCGCATACAGGCACTTTCCGAGGAAATCAATTAGCAATGGCAACGGGATTAGCAACATTAAAATATGTGCGCGAACAGCGTGTATTGCAAAATGTTGAAGAAAGAAGTGCCCAATTTTTTGAAGGGTTGCATCAATTGCGACGACTGTACAGTGAAATTGGCGATGTGCGTGGAAGAGGATTAATGATAGGTGTAGAAATTGTTAATCCTAATAAGCCGTTCGATCGTCTTGGGCACTATCCTCCAGATGGCGAATTAGCCGCTATGATTCAGAAAAGATGCTTTGAAAATGGATTAATTATTGAAGTGGGTGGACGTAAGGGGGCAGTACTAAGATTTTTACCACCCCTTATCATCAATAAAACTGAAACCGAAAAAGTATTAGATATATTTGCCGAATCTGTACAACAAGCGGTTGAGCTGTATACATTATGTTAAACATTCAAGCTATGAAGAAACATTCAGCCTTACTTGCCGTTTTTATCGCTGCCTTTTCACTCGTACTTACAAATAGTTCCTTTAATATTTTATTACCGAGCTTTATGCAGCTATATGGCATTAGTGCTAGTTCGGCAGGTTGGGTCATTTTAGCATATCTCTTGTCAATGACCATTACTATGCCTCTCACACCATTAGTCGTAGACCGCTTAGGTAGAAAAAGGGCGTATATTGCGGGTGTTGCAATATACGGACTTTCTTCTATCATAGGTGGATTATTCGATCAATATGTTCAAGTGGTGTTGATTGTCCGCAGTCTTCATGGCATTGCAGGTGGCATAATGATTCCACTATCCCTTAGTTTATTGTTTGATGTTTACGAGAAAGAAGTACATGGACGAGTGGCGGGGATTTGGGGAATACAGCTAACAGTAGCGTCTATTATTGGTCCAACTGTTGGAGGGCTTATTATTCAATTTGGTCAATTACAATATCTATTTTGGCTGAATGTTCCTTTTGCCATCGTATCGTTATGTCTATGTGCTACTCAAATTAATTCATATCAAGTTATGCGCAAAAAAGAGATGGATTTGTTTGGCATTATTTACATGGTACTAAGTATTTTAATGCTAAGTGTCAGCATTCAACTGTTTTTAAAGCAGGTTCTTCCTACGTGGCTATTAGTCATGATGCTAGTAGGTGGTTTGCTTTTATTAATTCGATTTATTCAGGTAGAAAATAAGAAAATCGAGCCGCTATTAAATTATAAGTTATTACAACGCAAAACAATTTTCGCCATCACAGTGCTAATTGCTGCAATACAAGATGTCGTGATGCTTGGGGCAGTTTTTGTATTGCCACTACTATTTCAGGAAGTATATCAACTCCCGTCTTCCGCGGTAGGTGCGATGTTCATTCCGACAGCCATTTTTACAAGTTTGTTTATGTGGTTGGGAGGACATTGGATGGATAAAGGGAAATCTAAAAATTTTATAGTAGTCGGCATCGTGATTGTCGCCATATCTATTATATCCTTTTCTTTTTTACCAAAGTCTGTATCCATATTCGTATTGATTTTGTTGATGATTGGCAGGGGGATAGGCGGAGGTCTTTCGAATATGACTGTCACAACAATTGGTCTTCATACACTTTCACAAGAGGAGTTACACGAAGGCTCAGCATTAGCTAGTACGATTGAACGGTTTTCTTCGTCGTTTGCAGTCATGTTATTAACGATTTATTATGACTTCAGATGGAGCATGTTATTAAATGCAGGTCTTTCCGTAGCAGACGCAAAATGGATGGCAATCAAAGAAGAATGTATGATTTTAGGGAGCATCATGTTGGTTACTGTTCCTTTTGTCTTATATATAACAAGAAAGAGAGTTGACATTGGTGTTCATTAAAGAAGGAGCTTTGCAAAGTCATCATGAAAAGCAAGCCGCTATTTATAGTTGTAAAGTGTTGTTAAATTGTTATTTGCGAGAATGCTGTGAAAATCAAAGAAAGCTACTGAAAGTTAATAGGAAGGATCATACATTTTCTCTACATTTTCAAGCAAGTCATGAAACGATTATTGGCAAGTTTACTTTTTATTCGCCGAATGGTGAGCATGAATATGCATATTTTTCCTTGCAAAATGGCCAAGCTTTAACCTTGACCTTCCTTGCTTCATTAATTGTTCAGGAATACTTGCAATACAAGAAAGCCATCACACATGACCATGTACAAAATTTTATAGCTAGAGTGGAAAATAGTTATCAAAACATGGCTGTATTTTTGAAACATGCGACAAGCAACCTTATAAACGATTACTTGTCTTCTGAACAATCACTCCTATATGGTCATCCTTTCCATCCATATCCCAAAAACACGGTGGGCTTTACATTACAGGAAGTAGCGACCTATTGCCCAGAATTACGTACTTCATTTCCGCTTTGTTACCTTGCTGTTCGATATGACATCTTTCAAGAAACGTGGGTCACTGAAAGTGCAGCACATGAATTTTTGCAAAAGTTTGAATACGATATTCGCCAGCAATTAAAATTTGATGATGATAATTATCGCATATTGCCGATGCATCCTTGGCAATATGCTTATGTGCAAACATTAGAGGCAGTGCAAGAATTTGAAAGACAACAAAAAATAAGATTTTTGGGAAGTAGCGGTCCTGTTTGTTATCCAACATCATCTGTTCGAACAGTCTATATTCCACAATTTAAATGTAATTTGAAGTTGTCTCTGTCAATTCAAATTACCAATATGCTTAGGATTAATAGCCAAGAGCAAATGACAAGAACTCTAGATGCGGCGCATTATTTGTTAGCACATGATTGTTTTGTAGAAGAGCACTATACAAAGGTTCTTTATGAAACAGGTGTCTGTACGTGCCGTTTTGAAGAGGAAGCATTAACAGCTTTATTTACGATGGCGTATCGACCAATGGTGCTAGACGAAAAATCAACCTATGTTGTTGCTAGTTTAGTAGAAGCGCCCATTCAAGGGAAGCCTTGTCGACTTTATGAATGGTTGAAAGGACAGAATGTGGAGCAATGGTTTCGACAATATATAACGATTTCTTTATTGCCAATTGTTAGACTCGCGGATAAAAAGGGCATTCACTTTGAAGCGCATTTACAAAATACGCTTATAACGCTTCGGGAAGGTAAACCACATATTTTTTGGATACGGGATTTAGAAGGCGTAAGTATCGAACAAGAAAAAGTATCTACACATAGACAAGCGCAGGGACCTTTGTTTTATGAAAAAGAACAGGCGTGGTCAAGGACAAAATATTATTTCATGGTAAATCATCTAGGGTCATTTATACATGCGCTTGCAAGAGATTTTCAGTTAAGTGAAGCCCATTTTTGGCAAATTGTACGAGAAATGCTACTTGAAGAATGGGAACAAACACAGAATGAGCTAGTAGCGCATCTGTTAACGACATCTGTATTTTATGCTAAGAAAAATTTGTATAGCTGTTTAATTGGCAAAAGTGAAACACCAGAATATGTTGCAGTTAAAAATGCTTTGTATAAGGGGAATGAATTGTATGAAATTGATGACAGCTTTCATGCCAGTAAGTGAAGCATCCTATAAGACAGTACAGGAGAGATTGAAGTGCCAAACATTAGAGGCATTGCTTTTTGAAGAAATTATTCCAGTAACGAAAAATGGAAAATATTATAGTTTCCATGGACAAAATGTTCAAGGAGAGACGGTCCTTTATACATGTGAAGCAGTGGAAAAATGGTCATTCGGTCGAGTGAAAGTGAAACCGTATTCCATTCAAAGAGAAGGAGATACCAATGTCAGTATCTATACTTTTCTGGAAGAAGTCGTTCAGCAGACGTTAGACGGTCAGCATACAAGGACATTTGTTCAGGAGTTATTGGAGACCTTTGTGAAGGATAGTCAGGCAAAGAGCAGTCAGCCACCGTCTATACCGGCAGAGGATTTGCACTATGAGGCATTGGAAAGCCACATGATTGATGGTCATCCGTATCATCCAAGCTATAAATCCCGAGTTGGTTTTACTTTAGCAGATAATCATTTGTATGGTCCTGAATTTAATCAGGATATAGCGTTGACTTGGCTTGCTGTTCGTCGGCATTTTGTAGATATTGCCGTATTAGAACCAACTGCAATCAATGAGATGTATCAGCATCATTTACAGCCAGAGGAGTTAGCGCATTTTACACAACAATTACGAGCGCAAATAGATGAAGATGAACAAGCTTATGTTTTTCTCCCCGTTCATCCGTGGCAATTTGAACATATTATAGCGACCGTTTTTTACCCACAAATCGCTGATAAGACGATTATTATATTAGGGAAATCAGAAAGCTCATATCGAGCACAGCAATCCATTCGCTCGTTATCAAATCGCCATAGTGCACAAGCGAGTTATTTAAAATTACCTCTTAGCATTACAAATACATCTACTAGCCGTATTTTAGCGCATCATACGACTCAAAATGCGCCTATTATTAGCGCTTGGCTAAATCGAATTATTAAAAGTGATGAATATTTGAAAAATTGCCAGTTTGAAATTTTAAAAGAGACAATCGGGGTATCTTTCCGCTATCAAAAATTATCTGTTATGCAATATGCAGTGGCTTATGGAACATTAGGCGTAATCCATCGAGAAAATATTGCGCAATATTTGCAAGAGGATGAACAAGCGTGGCCATTAAATGCATTGATGCATAAGCAAAAAAATGGCGAGGCGTTTATTCAGCAGGCGATTGCATTCTATGGGGTAGAAAAATGGAGCCGAGCCTTAATCGAAACGCTGGTAACGCCAATTGTTCATTTACTCTATGTCCACGGAATTGCGTTAGAATCTCATGCGCAAAATATTATTCTCGTATTAAAAAATAATTTTCCGCATCGAATCATTATTAAGGACTTACATGATGGTGTGAGGTTTTGTTCTTCAGAGCTCCTTCATCCGGAATGGGAGCCAAAGTTAAATCCAGAGCCAGCCACACATCGACAATTTAATCGGTATTCATTTTTAAAAACAGCTAAAGTTTCAGAAGTAAGAGATTATACATTCGATGCTTTCTTCTTTATCTGTATGACTGAACTTTGTTTTACGCTTGAGGAGTTTGGATTGCG
Source organism: Lysinibacillus mangiferihumi (assembly GCF_003049665.1). Classification (GTDB taxonomy): domain Bacteria; phylum Bacillota; class Bacilli; order Bacillales_A; family Planococcaceae; genus Lysinibacillus; species Lysinibacillus mangiferihumi. The sequence goes on from NZ_PYWM01000035.1 coordinate 39,754, forward strand.
GGAAGAGGATTTTTGGCGCACCTGTACGGAAGTTATTTTAGCTTATCAGCAACAACATCCTCAATATAAAGACCGTTTTCAAACGTTTGATTTATTTGCAGCGGATGCTTTAATCGAGGAAATGACAAAAAGACGTATTTATGGTGATCAAACATTGTATTTTAGAAAGGCTCAAAATCCTTTACTACAGGCATTGGAGTTTTTGAAAAATGAAGAGAAATAAGTTGAAGGACAAAATAAAACGTCATCAAACGGTATATGGGTTATTTGTTTCGATTCCTCATCCAAGTGTAATCGAATTAATTGGTCACGCTGAATTTGATTTTGTCATTATTGATTTAGAGCACACGACAATTGATTTAGAAATATTGGAAAATATGATTCGTGCGGCAGAGCTACTCGAGATAACCCCACTTGTAAGAATTGCAGAAATAGATCGTACTTCAATCTTAAAAGTATTGGATTGTGGGGCACAGGGTATTGTCATTCCACATGTAAGTTGCAAAGAGCAAGTCAAACAGGTTATTGAGTATAGTTATTATCATCCGATTGGGCATCGGAGTTTGAATAGTGGCCGCCCTGCAGCTTTTGCCAAAGAACCTTTAACTGAGTATATTGCTGCAGCCAATGAAGAAATTATGATGATTCCAATGATTGAAAGCATAGAAGGCATTCGTAATTGTAAGGATATTTTATCACTACCACAAATCGGATTTGTTTTGGAAGGAGCGGCAGATTTATCGCAATCATTAGCCGTACCTTGGCAAATTGAACATCCCCAAGTGCAGAATGCGATCGAAGCGTTATATGACATTGTAAAAACTTGCCATATACCGTATGCGACTGTTTCAAGAGAGATGCATCAGCATCGACGATATGCTGACAAAGGTGTACGCATCTTTGTGTTAGGGGATGACCGAAATACAGCGTTTCGAGCATATCGACAAAAGAAAATGGACTATCAAAATATAACAGGAGGCCAATATGAGTGATTCGTTACTAGCTGTTATTCAGTCATTAAATACTAATAAAACAGCGCCTGTTTGTGCTTATATTTACGACTTAGATGGTATTCAAGCACATGTAAACCGAATGCTTCAAACTTTGCCAAAGCAAATATTTTTGTTTTATGCGATTAAAGCAAATCCTGATCAACGAATCATTAAGGCCCTTTTACCATATGTTCGTGGCTTTGAAGTTGCTTCTATCGGAGAATTAGTAAATGTGCGTGCAGTGTCTGAGGATGTACCAATCTTATTTGGCGGACCTGGAAAAAAGGATGCCGAATTGGAGATGGCTATACGCCAAAAGGTCTCATATATTCATGTTGAAAGTTTATTAGAATTGCGACGTATTCAAATGCTCGCACAAAAATTAAATAAAAAGGTCGATATTTTATTACGCATAAATTTACGTACAAATGCACTTCCTGAAACAAAAATTACGATGGGAGGTACTGCGAGTCCATTTGGTTTGGACGAGTCAGATATTCAACAAGCGGTGGCACTTGTACGACAAGACCCATTACAGCTTGTACAAATTAAAGGTTTCCATTTTCACTCATTATCGAATAATGTGCATGCATCATTGCATGTAGAAATGGTACGACTTTATGTGCAAAAAGCACTTGACTGGCAACGCTTGTATCAATTAGATGTGCAAGTACTGAATGCCGGAGGTGGATTTGGTGTTTCCTATAATGAAAATGAAGAACCATCTTTTGACTGGCAACAATTTACGTCCTTATTACAAGCTAGTGATATTTTGCAGGATTTAAATGGCATCCAACTCTTTTTTGAGCCAGGGAGATTTCTTGTAGCTGATTATGGCTTTTATGCTACAGAAATAGTAGATATTAAACAGTCCCATCAACAGTATTTTGCCGTTGTAAGAGGTGGCACACATCATAATAGATTGCCAGCCTCATGGGGACATAATCAACCATTTCAGCTTTATGCTAGTGAAACGTGGACATATCCATTCCAACGACCTAGCTTGCACAATAAGAAGGTCCATCTAGTTGGGGAATTATGCACGCCAAAGGATCGATTGCATACAGATGCTTTTATGTCTTCCGTTCGTGTAGGTGATATTGTCATCTTTGAAAAATCAGGTGCATATTGTTGGACAATTTCACATCATGAATTTCTGGGTCATCCTCATCCAGCATTTTATTATATCCAAGGAGGACATAGTCAATGATCGTACAGCAAAGTGTATCAGCAAGAGAAAGAGCTACAGAAATTATTAAGAAGGACTTAATGGATGCATTTTTAGTCGAGCAGTTTTTTAACGGGGATACGTATTCAAAGCAATCCCTTCAAGATGCAGCGAAAGAAATAAGTGCTTTATTTGCCCATTACCATCCGCATGAAGTAGAGGTCTACATAGGAAACTTTTGTTTTCTTGTTGAAAAAAGCTATAAGCAGGGTGAGCAATGGGTGCGTCATTCTCCTATTTATCGACGAGTGGCTGGACAGTGGCAGTTAATCGTGTCAATTGAAGAGCTTGCCACATCCATTTTGCAGATTAGTCTCTCTGCCAAAGCCTACCAGCATCCAGCAGTGGCAGATTTTTTAAAGGGGCTAATAGTAGCTGTTGAGCAATTAACATTGAGTATAGAACAAATGAATAATTATGATGCATCAGCTCCTCAAACACCATACCAATGGCATGTCAAAGGAGAGCTGATCGCTTCGTTTCGAGATCGGCCATTTCATCCACTTGCGAAAGCTAAAATTGGATTTTCAGCGCAAGATTATCAACAATATATGGCGGAATTTGGTCAACCCATCTCACTTCGTTGGGTCGCCATTCGTCATGATGTGGTAGTAAAAGGGAATGAGCAAACACCCATCCAATGTTTTGATTTACTCGAGGAAAAGCAAAAGTATGAGATGGCGCAAGAATTTGAACGAAGAGGTTTACGGCAAAGTGAGTACATGATGATGCCCGTGCATCCATGGCAGTTACAAAACATTATTTTAAAAGATTTTGAGCAGGAACTAGCCGATGGAACGATTGTTATATTAACAGCAAAAGCAGGCGATTTATGTGCGACTTCATCCTTACGTTCTTTAGCTTTTAATCAACCGTCAAGCAGGATGCTCAAACTACCAGTAAGTGTACTTTCTTTAGGTGCATCGAGATATTTGCCTGTTGTTAAGTTGTTAAATGGTCTAGCAGGTGAAAAGTTGCTGCGACAAGCCATTTCTTGCGACCCTATATTAACGGAAAAGGTTATTTTATGTGAAGAACAAAATTGGTGGGGGTATATGCCTGAAACGATGGGGCTGTTTGATGACCATCCCCGTCATCTAGCGGCGCAAATACGCATTTATCCAAAGCAGCTTTTAGATGAGAACTATAAAATCATTCCGATGTCATCTTTAGCCGTAAATTTAAAAGGTCATCATTATTTAGATGAACTCTTCGGCCAAACTTTAACAAAACAGCAAGCAATTGATTTTTATACAGAAATGGTAACGATGTTTTATGAAATTGCCATGAGATTATTCAAAGTTGGGATTCTGCCTGAAATACATGGTCAAAATTGCTGTCTGGTACTAAAGAATAATCAAATCCATCGTTTATTGTTCAGAGACCATGACTCCGTTCGTCTTCATCTGCCTTATTTAGAACGCCATCATATTCAAGATCCGCAGTATTATATTCGACCAGGTTATTCCAATAGCTTATATAACGAAAGTGTGGAGAAGCTGATTTTTTATATTCAATCATTAGGGACACAAGTAAATTTAGCTTCCATTATGGAGGCACTTGCACAAGTCTATTCGATTTCTGAACGAACTTTATGGTATACGACGAAGCAGGCGTTAATGAAGGCTGTAACAGTTGTTGATATTCCAGCAGCAGATAAAGTAAGGTTATGGAAAGTTTTATTTGAGCAACAACAATGGCCAGTAAAACTGATTATTCGACCGCTGTTAGAGGCGGATGGTGTGCCAGGAGCGATGCCTTCTGGAAAAGGGCAAGGGTATAATCCATTTTGGAATTTATAAAGTGAATTATATTGCTGAAAATTGGTTGGGGTTTTGCATATTCTCCTACGATTGGGTACATTTTGACAATAAGTTGCATAGAATAATTTTAGAATCTGTGAGAGGATTGAGAAAATGTACTATGCTCCTTATTATGCCAATATACCAATGTATAGCTATGGAAATCAGTCTGTTCACTGGCCTGTTCCATATGAAGCAGTACGACCGAATAGTGCCTATCCATATCAAGCTGTCAACGGAAATAACAGTCAAATGAGCACCGATTATGGGCAACAGCCTTTTGTTGTAAATATGGAGGAGGCAACCAAGCGGAACAATACGTACCGTACTGCTCTATGGACAGGAAGCCATTTGCAAATTACGTTAATGAGTCTCAATATTGGTGAGGATGTAGGGTTAGAAATGCATCCACATGTCGATCAGTTTGTCTATATTGAACAAGGGCATGGGACTGTGCAAATGGGGTCGAGTAAAGAAAATTTAAGCTTTACACAAAATGTCCATGATGATTACGCAATCGTAATACCTGCTGGAACTTGGCATAATTTAACCAATATAGGGAATGTGCCATTAAAGCTATTTTCAATCTATGCTCCTCCTAACCATCCATTCGGAACTGTCCATGCTACAAAGGCGGATGCAATGGCTTCGCACGGAGGCTATGGTCAACACAATTAATCACGATAATAATTTTTCATAGTAGAAGCAGAGTTGTTGATGTATAGCAGCTCTGCTTTTACTATGCCAAGCTAAACTCAATTTTTGGATGATATATTGACGAAATTAAAATTTACGTGCTATAATTATCTTGAATTCAAGATATATTAATTCGAGATAATTAAAACGAATGTGCAAAGCATTCTCTAATTAGAAGTTTGAAGTTGCACGTAGTTAGAAAACATATACAAAGAAAATAATTTATTTATGAAGGGGAACTGTTACTATGAACAAACATACAGAAGGAATTCACCACATCACAGCTATTGTAGGGCATCCACAAGAGAATATTGATTTTTATGCGGGGATTTTAGGTTTACGGTTAGTAAAACAAACAGTCAACTTTGATGACCCAGGCACGTATCATCTTTATTTTGGTAACCATGCTGGTAAGCCAGGAACAATTATGACGTTCTTTCCTTGGCCAAATGCTTATCAAGGGCGTATCGGCGACGGTCAAGTTGGTGTAACAACATACGTTGTACCACAAGGAGCACTACCTTTCTGGATTCATCGCCTTGCAAAATTTTCTGTTCCATTTAAAAAAGCTGAACGCTTTGGAGAACAAGTCGTTCAATTTGATGACCCACATGGGCTTCATATTGAATTAGTAGCTCGTGCAGAAGGTGAACGAAATAATTGGACATTTGGTGAAGTTACACCAGAAGTTGCCATTAAAGGTTTCGGTGGTGCAACGCTTTATTCAAGCCATCCACAAGAAACAGAAAAGGTATTAGTAGATGTGATGGGGCTTGAAAAAATTGCAACAGAAGGCGATTATGCTCGATTCAAATCAAGCGCTGACATCGGAAATATTATAGACTTAAAAACGGTATCAGGCGTACGTGGTCACATGGGGGTCGGCACAGTCCATCATATTGCTTGGAGAGCAAAGGATAATGCAGATCATTTAGCGTGGCAAGAGTATGTGATGAATCATGGGCAGCATGTGACGGAAGTAAAGGATCGTAACTATTTTAACGCTATTTATTTCCGTGAAGCAGGTGAAATTTTATTTGAAATTGCGACAGATCCACCAGGATTCGCGCATGATGAAACATTGGAGACAATGGGGAGTCAATTAATGTTACCGTTGCAATATGAACAACATCGAGAACAGTTAGAAAGCGCGTTAATCCCGATTCAAGTACATTCATTAGATGAATAAAAGGGGGGGAGTTATTTGACAGGCGGGTGAATTTCCTTTGGATTTCTTGAGATTTTCATCGAATCATTCCTTACCTATTCTAATTTGGAGATACTTCTGAAATATCGTACTGAAATTAACATAAAACAAAAGAAGTTGCTTTGGATATGATAGTTTATAAGGGTATAATAGAATTATTAAAATTTTGGCTATAACGCTGATGTAGCTTTCAATACACATTAATCGTATTGTCTTTCATTCTAATTCGAAAAGTATAAAAAATCTATTTTACAATGGATTTAACTTCTTGAAATAGGGTTGTTGATGAAGATAACACCAAACTGGTTTTATTCAACGGAGTCATGGAAATACGCTTCTAGACAGAGGTTTTTATCCCCCCTAAACTCAAAGGACCATAAAAATGATAAATATTGATAACTAATAATTTTGTCTACTTGCTTAATATATTTCGCGTTCTGTAAGTTGGCAGTAGAGGCAGCGAAGCCGTTTTGTAGAAGGAGTGAATGCATGAGTAATTTTTTTCGAAGTAATGGATTTAAACGTTTTGTTATTCTAGCTGGGATCGCTGTTGCACTTTATTTAATGCGGAGTATGATTAACCTTATTCTTCTGACATTTATTATAACCTACTTAATGAATGAGCTTTCTACTAAGGCGACAAAAGAGTTTAAACGAATCGCACCCATTAATGAAAAAGCGATGATTGTCTCCCTTTACCTCTTACTTGTAGCTGCTATTATTGCGGTTATCTATAAGTATTTGCCGGTTGTAACCCAACAAATTACACAGCTTTTTGATTTGATTGCAGCTTTTAATCTCAATCCGAACGATAATGAGGTTGCGAGATATTTGGCTCCGACATTTGAGAAAATTGAACTCGGAAAATATTTAGAACAAGGTGTTGACCTTACGTTAAAAAATTTAACGAACATTGGGAAAGTCATTTTGCACGTGTTCATCGCACTTATTTTAAGTTTGTTCATCCTTTTGGAGAAGAAACGAATTATTGAATTTACTGCAAAATTTAAAGATAGTAAAATTGGTCCGCTTTACGACGAGTTAACATATTTCTCTAAAATATTTATTCGTTCTTTTGGAAAAGTAATTGAAGCGCAATTTATCATTGCTGCGGTAAACTGTGTTTTATCCGTTATTGCTCTTTCTATCATGGGCTTCCCACACTTAATTGCACTTGGAATAATGCTTTTTATTCTTGGTTTAATTCCTGTAGCAGGGGTAATTATTTCATTGGTGCCGCTTAGCATTATTGCTTACAGCATCGGTGGACCGATGTACATTGCTTACATTCTGATTATTGTAGTGGTGTTGCATGCGATTGAGGCTTATTTCTTAAATCCAAAGCTCATGTCTGCCAAAACAAATCTTCCTATTTTTTATACATTTATCGTCATTCTATTCTCGGAGCAATTCCTCGGGGTATGGGGATTAATTATCGGTATTCCATTGTTTATGTTCCTGCTTGATATTTTAGGTGTAACGTCTTTAGAGGAGGAAACCCAACGATCTGTAGCTATCAATGACCATAAGTAAACTAAAAGAGACTGGGACATAAGAGAAAAAGTGTTAGATTGACTGCCATCAATCTAACACTTTTTTGCTATGCCGTTGTTGTCCGCTACGGCGGTGCTTTCCGCTCAGCACAGTAAGCCGCAACCCTCGCTAGCGCGCGGTCTGTTGCGTCTTACATTGTGTGCTGTTCTGAGCTGGAGTCACCGCCTTCGCTATCAACAACTAGTGAACACTTCTAATTTTTTTATTGCAAAAGTAAGAATAGCTAAGTTCTCCATATAGCAAAAAATTATGAACAGCTTTCGTCTGTTTCTTAAATTTTTTTAGTTATGTCCCAGCCCTTTTCTTACGATTAGTCAATCTTATTTAAAGAATAATTTATATTTTTTATGAGTGTGAAGTGGTGAGGGACATCCCTCACCACTTCACACTCAT
>NZ_PYWM01000036.1 GCF_003049665.1 Lysinibacillus mangiferihumi
ATACGGCATTGAATTCGTTCAAGTAGGTCGTTTTTATCCATCTTCTAAAACATGTTCATGTTGTGGCACGATCAAGAAAGACTTAAAACTTTCGGATAGAGTATATAAATGTGAATGTGGTTTAGAAGTAGATAGGGATTTAAATGCAACTATAAACTTAGTTAATTATGGAAAATTGATAGTATAGTCACAGACAAGACAGCTATTAATATGTAGGATTCGTTGTATCCGAATTGACGCTTGTGGAGTGTTATAGCAACCGAAAGTAGCTTAGGCAAAATCGAACACGCAGAAGCAAGAATGAAACAAGATTTATAGATTTTTATAAATTTTTGGCAACGGGAAATAAGGATGTATTTAAAAGCATGCAAAGTTTTACAGGACAACATAGAGGAAAAACACCTATATCCTTTTAATATACCTAGTTTGCAGGATTTACAAGAGTTAGCGTTTCCAACGAATGTGACGTTTTTCGTTGGGGAAAATGGCTCTGGAAAATCGACGTTACTGGAAGCTATTGCGGATTGCTGTGAATTTAATACAGCAGGTGGGGGACGTCAAAATACCTATGAAGTACATAAGGCGGAATCGGCATTAGGAGATTATATTCGCTTATCTTGGTGGCCTAAAGTGACGAACGGCTTTTTTCTAAGATCGGAGACGTTTTATCAATTTGCAAGTCATATTGATTTGTTAGAACATCCGAATAAGTATGCTGCATTTGGTGGCAAATCTCTACACCACCAATCACATGGCGAGTCCTTTTTATCGCTATTTATGAACCGTTTTAAAGGCAAGGCGATTTATTTATTGGACGAGCCTGAAGCGGCTTTATCACCTACGAGACAACTTAGTCTTCTTAAAATCATGAAAGATTTAGAGCATGAAGCTCAGTTTATTATTGCTACCCATTCGCCCATTTTACTTGGTTATCCGAATGCGACCATTTACAGTTTTGATGATGGGGGAATTGAATCGATTCGATACGAAAACACTATACATTATATTGTAACGAAGCGATTTTTAAATGCACCAGACACTATTTTTGCAGAGCTATTTGATGAGGAGAGAGAATCATGAATCAACGAAAAGGTTTAGTAATGCGAGAAATAAAACTTGATGAGATGGCACAGTCAATTGATTTACTAAATTATGTATTTCAAATGTCTATGTCCATTCATAAGGATCGTCGTTTCGTCAATGCCAAAAGTAAACAGTTCGATGAAGGGCATGCGTTTGGCTGGTTTGACGGCTCTCAACTTGTATCACAAATATTAAATTTACCTTTTCAAGTAAATGTACATGGGAAATTTTATGAAATGGGTGGTATTACGGCTGTTGGTACCTATCCAGAATATTCTAGACACGGCTTGATGGAAAGTCTTATTTTGAAATGCCTTGAACAAATGCGAGAGGAAGGTCGATATATTTCTTATTTATTTCCTTATTCCATTCCATATTATCGCAAAAAGGGTTGGGAAATTATGAGCGATATTGTGGAGTTTCAAGTAAAAGATACGCAACTCCCTCATTATGGTGGACTAAACGGTAAAATTCGCCGAGTCGATCCAAAAGATGAGGATGTAGTCGCTATTTATGCACGCTATGCCAAAAAAACACATGGCGTTATGGTGCGTAATAGTATTGCGTGGAATGAAAAATTTCAAGAAGACTTTTGGGAAGAAAAGTTTATAGACAGTGATGTCAAACTGCAAGCAGCAATCTATTACGATGAGGACGATGTGCCGCAGGGTTATATGTTCTACCGTATAATGGAAGAAAATTTCTATATTGATGAGATTGTTTATATGCAGGAAGAAGCTCGTAAAGGGTTATGGAATTTTGTCTCTGCCCATAGCTCAATGGTCTACAATGTGTATGGGAAAACAACGGGCAATGAAGCAGTCGCTTTTTTACTAGAGGATAGTGAAATTATTCAAAAGGTTTCTCCTTACTTTATGGCACGTATTGTGGACGTAAAGGAATTTTTAATGCGATATCCGTTTATAGGAAGTGACTTCCAACTGCGCTTTGCGGTAACTGACCGTATTGTCGCTTGGAATAATGGTACCTTTGTTGTCACAGTGCAAAACGGCGAAGTATCTGTTGAGAAGGTGAGCGAACAATTATCCGAAAATGCTATACAACTAACCGTACAGACGTTAGCTACGATGCTATTGGGCTATAAACGACCTAGCTATTTAGAAAAAATCGAGCGCTTACAAGGTGATGCAATTGAATTGGCCCTTTTAGAAGCTGTTCTACCTGTAGGTATCCCGACATTTATAGATTATTTTTAAAAGAATTTGTGCAGGGAAAACCTGTGCAATTCTTTTTTGCTTTAATGGAGTGCTTCTTTGTGAAAGAATATGGCATAATTAGTGAATGGAGGGGATGCACTGTATGCCAAAATGTATTGAATGTAAGGAGAAATGGACTTGGAAGCAATCGATGCGTTCGATTGTAACATTTTCACGATTTATCAGTTGCCCTTATTGCGCAAAAAAACAAATGCTCACTTCAATGACTCGTATTTCTATTTTACTTTTGGTCTTTGTACCTTATATTACAATGCCCTATGTTATTGATGATGAAGTGAAAAGTTCGGCTGTGGCAATAGGAATTGCTATTTATTTATTGACATTACTGATGATGATGCCGTTGTTAATGGATTTACGGGAAATACCAAAGCATTTGCAAAAATACGCTCAAAAATGATACATAGTAAAAACGCGGGTTTTTGAAAGCCCGCGTTTAATGTTGTTTGGAACGTAGCAACGGCCATGCTTGTGATAATAATTGAACGCCTTGTTTGATATCCTCGATTGACAACATACTAAATCCTAACTGTAATATTGGTTCAGTGTTTGTCTGTTGCACATAATACGGGCTAGTTGGGTACACTTTTACACCGCAATGCTCAGCAGCTTGGAGTAGCTGTTCTTCGGTTTGCTGCACATGCAACTTAATCAATACATAAAGACCTGAATGCTCCCCCAATATCGTCATACTGTGCCCGAAGTGCTTTTTAAGTTCTTCTACAAGACAGTTCATTTTTTGTTTATAAATAATACGCATTCTTTTAATATGACGTGTCCACTCACCCTTTTCCATAAATGCCGCCATCGTTAATTGATGGAGAGAAGAGGCATTATGTTCAAATTGATCAAATTGTTCTTTGTAACGATGGATAAGTGACTTAGGCAGTACCATATAGCTTAATCGAATACCTGGTAAAAAAGATTTTGAAAAAGTTCCCATATAAATAACGCGCGAATGATCGATAGAGGCAAGTGCCGGAAATGGCTGCTGCGTATAACGAAATTCACTGTCATAATCGTCTTCGATAATGTAACCATGTACTCTCTTTGCCCATTGAATCATCAATTGGCGTTGTTGAATAGACATCGAAACACCGTAAGGGAAATGGTGGGAGGGGGTTACATATAAAAGCCGTGATTGCATGTGTGTTAATAGCTGAAGTTCAGCGCCATGCGCCAAAACAGGTAGTGCTTCCAGTTCAAAACCGTTTAATGTAAATGATTGACGTGCACCGACATAGCCAGGGTTTTCAACAATTACACTTGCAAAATCCTGCTTCAAAATAAAACCGAGGTACAATAATAGTTGCTGTGTACTGCTACCAACAATAATATCATCCGCTTCGCATTTCACCCCACGTGCTTGGAGTAAGTAATGAACAAGCTGCTCTCTTAATAAAGGCTCCCCAAAAGGATCGCCATAGACAAAACTATCTGCTAACTGGAGTGCTCGATTGGCCAATTGTCGCCAAGTCTTTAGCGGAAAATGTGATTGATCGACAGCACCAGCCCGAAAATCAATTTTTATAGCTGGCAACACCTGCTGCATTTTTTCTTTACTTCCTGTTTGTTCTTCTCCCTGTAAAAACACTTGTTCCAATACATTAACGAAATAGCCTTTACGACCTTCACCACGTATGTATCCTTCCGCTACCAACTGCTCATAAGCAGTCAATGTTGTATTACGACTGACCTGTAACGTCTGTGCCAATCGTCGAATAGAAGGAAGGCAATCATTCGACTTTAAGATTCCTTGCTCAATTAAAGTCTTTAATTGCTGATAAATCTGCTTATACTTCGCCTCATTATTGTGAATAGGAAATATAAAATCGTCCATATCAAAACCTCCATGACATTTTAAAAAATACAAAAACCTCACTTTTTATATGTCAGTTACTTATTTATTAGCGTACAGGAATCTTTGTAGAAAGGAAATGCCAATATACATATGATATATTCTAGTTTGTAATTTCAAATAATGTTAAAATAATAGAAAATTTTCCAAATTAAATAAAGAGACCACCTAACCATGTAGGTAGTAAATCTGACGTTATCAAAGGCTGATGGAAAAAGCATGAATTGTATTGTTAATCCAAATAATTAGTACACTTTAGGAGGGATTTAGATTGGTAAAGCAATCTCTATAAAAAAATTCAAAGTAAAGTGAAGAAATGGAGCAAAGGATTTGCGGAAAAAGAACCCTCTTATATGTATGAACAAAGTTATAGGATTATAGAAAATGTTTTTGGCAGGTTCTAAAGATAAAAAAGGTTATATTACTTTAGGTAATTCATACAATGTCCTTTCCACATGGTATTGTGCTAATTTTTTAAAACGCTATTTGAACAAGCAGGGGGATTATTCTTTTGCTCTTAAACAATGCATGCTATGGTGAACAATAGATCCTCTATGATATGCAGCAGTTCAACAACTAAGGCGTATCAAGCGTTTTAGAAAAGCTTTAAAAAATGGAACTACTCCAGGTTGCTTATAGATTTGTTCTATTTTAGATTAAGTAAAAGAGGAGTTTATCATGGAAATAAGAAAAAGGCTTAGTAGCCAGCTAGAAGAACATAATATATATGAAATAGTTTATCATTTTATTGAGGAGCCTATTGCATTTGAAAACAGTGTGTACAATGGATCCTATGATAAATTAAAAAGGTATTGTGATAACATATCTGGGGATGAGAAGTTTGATGTGATTTTATCATATTATATAGGTATTCGAAATGGTCAAGAAGTTGAATTGAAGTTATACTTTTCAGAAAGAAAGCGATATTTACATGCGATTGAATTCTATGAAGATTCTCCGACTCTATTTAATTTTGAAAAATACATAGAATCCAAAAATACTTTAGTATATGTTTGTAAAAATGATGAAAAGGATTGGGAATATGGAGTAATTCTTCTTGAGAGAAACAAAATTTTAGAATTTAGAGTAAATGAATATTCTGGAAAATATGAAATATTTCAAATTGAAGCACCTTATGTTGGTCAAGATAAAGTACAACGTTCATTGAATATGGTAAGAGGAATACAAAAAGCATATCAAGCAATCAGCCTTCAAGATTTGAAAACATCTGTTTACTGGTAATGATAAGTATAGCTATAAATAGTAATATTAGGAAAATCAACTCTTCTATTGCATTGACTGAGCTAAATTCGAAAAAACATTACAGCTATTCAAAATAATTACAAAATGGAGCATACGTAATTGAAAAGTGCTATACAAAATAGTTTTACTAAGAAAACTAATAAAATGGAAGGGAGGATTTTAATTGTTTGCTCAATGTATTCCTTTTGATGATAATGTGAGGGGTAGAATAGGTGGTAATCCTCCCAAATTGATTGAAGAACAAATACCTGATGATTACAGGTTTTATGCAACTCTAATTCATCCAGAAAAGGAGGATGTTATGCTTTCAATTATTATTCATAAGGATTTTGATACTTTATTGGAAAAAAATATATATCCTTCAATTGAAGTAAAGGTAATAGAGCATAACTACTCCGAAATTGGAAGCAATACGGATAAGAGCATTTTAGATTTAGGTATGAACTCCATAAGCGATTATTCGCAAAAACAAGGGAATAATTTTTTGTTTATTAAAGTTTTAGGAGAACCACGTCTTATTCAACCAAAAAGTTATTATTATGAAGAGTTGGAAAATAATAATTATTCCTTTTTTCTACAAATAGAAGAGGAAGGCTATAGTGATAATATGGATTATGTGTTTATGTACGGTTCATTATATCTATATAAGCATAATGAAACAGGAGAGGTCATTGCTGGTTTCTGGCAATGCTCTTGAACAACCTTGCTATTAACGTGTAAAATGCGCACCTGCTGGTTACTTTATTCAAATCCGTTTGTGCATGACTTACTTACTTGATAATGCTGGAGGAGAGAAGTGTCGTGGAAAATAGCAATGGGCTTCATGATTTTGTTAACTATTTAGATGATGAAGATGTGTATTCTTCTTTAGAAAAATATTGGATGGATATTTTTTTTATGTGGTTGCATCAAGAGAATATTGAGGGAAGTGATTGGATATGTCCTTATTACAACACTACCTTCAGTAATGGAAAAAAATGATGGATGGAAATCCGATATTTTCGGCAAAATCAAAAAAAGAGAATAAAATAATAAAAATTATCCAAGAAAGCTCTAATATTGATGATGTATTTTCTTATTGGATTAATGAAAATAGCAGCCCGAACGAGTTAGTAATAGTATGTACATTGAACAATAATAACATTGAAAAGATAAAAAAAGTAATAATAAATTGGATTAAAGAAATATTCAAAGATACAAAACAGAAGTATTTAGAAGAAACAAACTAGATTCTATTTTTCCGATAAATAGAATTTTGGAGGTAAATAAAATATGAAAGATATGAATGAATTACAAAATAAATACCAGGCTTTATATGATTTTGATGGAGTTACTAAAGAGTCTTTAGATAAAATTGAACATGAACTCCAAATAAAGCTACCTAATGATTTTCGTGAAATATCTGGCTTTTACAGTGGAGGTATTGTTGGTGGAATAGATATCCATTCTTTTCAATTTTCTGAGCCAACTAATTTTATACGCGAAACTATAAGAATAAGAGAAGCTGTTGGTTTACCGAATAGATTCGTTGTTATTGCTGAACAAGCTGAAAGTATTATTGTTATGGATACTGAAAAAACACCATCAATCATTTGGCTAGATTCTGTAGAAATAAATAAATTAGAACAGCAAGACTTTATTTCCAAGCCAGATGTATGGGAGGATTTTTCTGACTTTTTTCATCAGATACTAGAAGATGAGGAAGAAGAACGTATATATTAAGGTGAAATAAAAGTGGGGGGTAGAACTTCTGGCAAAAAATACAGGTTGTACAGAAGACTTAGAGATTGCTGAAGATATTCATGACAGTCTTTTTTATAATATGAAAATACTAAGTCAGGAAAATATTGACGATTTTTATAAGCAATATTTATGCAAAAGATGGGATTAATATATGCATCGCAATATTAATAATATGGTTCGTGTTTACGGAATACTTTTTCGTTCAAATACATAGGGAGGGTCAGAAGCTTAAAATCTTCTCATCTTCCTGATAATTAAAAGAAGATATGTGTCTAGCGATGTTTTTCACAACAATGATATGAGGTAGCTACATGAAAAAAAATCACAACAGTACAATTAAGCTTCTGTTTTTGCCTTTGTTAGTGGCATTTGTTACTACCTTGGTTAGTCAAGTTGTCACGGGCAATTCAGAATCGGAATTACTCCACTTTACGATGTTTGAAAATCTCATGCTATTTGTTTTGATTTTTTTAGGTGTTTATTTATTTACGCTAATCATTACAGTACCTATTGATCTTTATTTATTGAGCAAAATCAACAGTAAAATACTATACTTTATTTTATTCAATATCATAGGTGTGGCGATAGTAGGGTGTATCAACCTTTGGGTGTTGAAAATTGATGGATTAACTTCTATGTTTTTGATTTTTCCACTGTTTGCGATTTTCTCATTGTTTGTAGAATTTAAGTTGAAAAAGTGATTCAATGAAAAAAGCATTACGTTTTGAACTTTAGGCTTGTTCAATAGCTTTGATTGACTTATTACCATTTTTTAATAAGCTTTTTTGCAAATTGTTTGTTATTTTCTGCGAATTTCCCTTTATAGATTGTTGGTTCTAACAATACTTTAGGAGGAAATATTTTATCGCAATCTATAACTCATCAATAGGCTCAGTAAAATCAATCACTATAACACCATTAGCAAACTTCAACTTCTTCAGCTCCAAGTGCAATTAAGTACCATAAGGTTGTTAAATTGAATCAAAATTTTCCTTATAGAGTGTTAGATGATTAACCAATCATTCCATTACGGCTTCCTATGCACATTATGAATACAATGCAACGGTTTCTTTCAGTAGCACAAAAGCATTTCTTGCAAGTGCAAACGAATGGGAAAATAGTGAAGTTAAACGAGTGGCAGAGGAAGGGAAAAAGGAGCTAGGTGAAGGAATGCAAATTTTCCTTGATAATAAGAACTACGCTTCTATTACTTTCCAAGTGAACTACTTAGCATTCAGAAACCTTGCGACAGGGAACACTGACTTTACTATTGCTCAAGGTAATATTATTCCTGCAAAAGTTCTTACAGCAAGTGGCGGTTCAATTCCGATATAAAAAAGAAAAGCATCCTTAGTAACTATGCATCTAATGAATAAAGGAATTTATATTAAGGAGAGGCAGTTGTCTATTAGTATTTTAGATATACCGGCTGTAAACATAAAGTGAGGGAGGTATTTAAGATGACTTATGATGAAGTGGAGGCTATTTTATCACAAGTGTTGGACAAAGAATGGGAGGTCTTTGATTCCCCTTCTACACGGGATTGGGAGGCACTAGAATATAAATTTAACTGTAAATTTAGTGACGACTTTAAGATATTTATTACATTAATGTCTAAATATGTGCTTCCGGGAATTTTAAATGTATCAACTGGAGAAAATAATGGCAATGATTTAATAGGATTTGTTTATGATTACGAGATTAAGAATGGTAATTGGGATGCAAATTTGATCCCATTCCTAGACGTAGGAAATGGAGATTATTTTTGTCTTAGTGCCAAAGAATGTCCGAAATCACCTGTATATTACTACTATAGTGACAATTTTGATGTGGAAGAATATAATAAAAACTTTGAAGAATGGATAAAAAAACTACCTCAATTTATTGATGTATAATATTGGAAAAATTGATAGAATAGTTTTCTATCAAGTTTTTTGTATAGAGGTTTGTAATTCAAAGAATGTTATTTTAATTAGTCCAGAGAAAAATTAGTAAAAAATATTGAGTTAATATAGCGCAACAAGAAATAAAAATATTACTGAACAAATAGAGATATTTAAAATATTATGGTAAAATAAGGATAAATATTTTGAACATATGTAAAGAAAACGCTAAATAACGCTTTCATTACATATGTTTTTTATTTACAAAAAAGGTGTGATGTTAATGAATATATATAGACTTGGAAATGACCATAATTTTAAAGATATAACTTTTTTAAATATGAAAGATGTTCGGTTTTTTTCAACTTTTAAGGGGCAAAAGATTACTCTGGATTGGACAGAAGAGATTTTTGGTATCTCTGAGGATAAACTTAATAGAGGAAAGGTATTAGATTTTGATTCACGTTGTTATGGAGCTACATTAATAGTAAAAAAGAAATTTGAAAAGTTATTTATTGAAGAATTCCCCAACATTATAGAAACCTTGCCAATAAAAATTAAAGGGATTTCAGAAGATTATGTATATATAAATGTAACTAACGTGGTGACGGCAATTAATTTTGAAGGTTTAGATTTGCAAGAATCTCTTGCAATGATGCAAAGTGAAAACATCAGATTTAATTTAGATAAAGTAGAAAATGAAACTTTATTTAGAGATGCTAAAGTTAGTTCAAATTATTATTGTACACAAAAGTTTGTAGATTTTATTAAGGAAACGAGAATTAACGGATTAAATTTCCGAAAGGTAGGGACAATGGAAGACTAAATGTAGAAAATGAATTTTTGGATTATTATAGAACTACAAATAAAGATGTTAAATAATGTCAAATCATAGACCGTTAAAAAATGATGTAGCAATATATCAAATATAAACGGTAGGATAGACTTTTTTATGAAACAATTAGAAAAATCAATATTAAAATTCATACAGGTGATGAGTGAATATCCAGAAGAAGAATCCCCCGTTGAAAAAAATGGAGGAGTACGTTATAGGAAATAATTGTTTTCCGTTTAGCAAATGGTAGAGGGGTATCTCCCCCTTAAACGTCAGCAACTATTAGAACCTATTTCGTAGATTTTATAAAACTACAGAGAGGTAAAAGGTATGAGAAGAGAGCTAATAATACTACCTAAAATGGGGATAAACGAAGTAAGGCTATCTATGACATCTTCAGACTTAAAATATGTCTTAGGTGAATTGGAAAAGAAACCTGTCAAAGGAAAAGAATTTTTTCAATTTCATGATGATTCTATATTTCATTTTGTAGAGGATGTTTTGGTAAGTATATCAGTAAACAATCCAGAGATTATTTTATTGAATGAACATAAAATAGATTTAATGAATGAATCAAAGCAATTTTTATTCAAAGAAAATCCGTATTTTGTGGATGGATGCTATATATTTCCACAATATAACATGACGATTTACGGTTTAGACTGTACTAATGATGGCATTCAAATAACAATTTATTTAGATAACCAAAAATATATTTATGAGAAAGGAATAAAATTAGGTACTCAATTCAGAAGTATTGAGAATCAGCTGAAAAACTTAAAATATGAAATTACTCCGTATCAATCTGTGGGATTATTGAAATTCGGTATGCAGCCGAGTGAAGTTGAAAATATATGGGGAATGCCTTTAAAAACAAGCAAGAATACTAAAAAAGGTATAACAACAGAAAACTGGAAGAATAGTCAAGCAATCTATAATGAAAAAGGACAGTTAATTCAAATAGCTTTAAATTGTAAAGAGGATGTTTTTATTGATAATAAATTGTTATCAAAAATCGGCTCTAAATTGGATAGTTTGAAAAATGAAGAGTACTTTATCAACAGAAACTATAAAATATTTTTCAAGTTTGGCATTGCATTAGACAATTTAGGAAACCTTTCTTCTAAAGATTTTGTTTATATTTTTTCAGAAGAAATGATTCCTTACTGGAAAGATTTTTATCGCCCTATAATCTAACGATGCTCATAAAGACTTGAAATCAACGCGGAATCAGAATTAAACCCAAAAGTGCCATGTAAGCAGTTACTAAGGAGTGAAAAGGATGTTTATGGAATGCTCTACTCAACTAACGATAAGTGATGTAAATGATGTTGAGACTATATTGGGATTTAAATTACCACAACAGCTTAAAGAACATTATTTACAATTTAATGGGGGTGTACCAGTCAAACCTTGTTATTACGCGCAAGAAGTTGATCTTGAAACGGAAATTGCAGAGTTTTCACCTATAAAACATAAAAATAGCTCAAAATTACTAGAAGAAAGGTACCTAGATTTAATAAATAGAGATGTACTCCCGAATAAATATCTCCCATTTGCAAATGATTGGGGTGGAAATTTATTTTGTATAGATTTAGAAAACGACAGTGTTGTTCTTATTTGGATGGACCTGGGTGAGGTTACAGAAAGAAGCATTAATTTTTTATCTAATAACTTTGTCACTTTTATAAATAACCTTGAAGCATCTGAGGTTGATTAATATATAAATAGGTAAAAAATGGAATGTTACATAAAAATCTATTCGAAGCGGCCAAGAAAGGAGTGTTTAACATGACAAAACTTGAACAAATATTTCAAGAAAACGAAGAGGTTTTTTATGAAATTTATACTGCAATTCGTGAGAACAATATTAACAAATTAGATAATTTATTGTCTAAAAACCCAGAGTTTATTCATGTTCCCGTTTATGGAGATGAGAAAAAAAATGAGAGTTTGTTACATTTTGCTGCTTTTCTTGAAAAAAGAAATATATGCATCTATTTAATTAAATCTGGGATTGATATTAATTTCGTAGACGGTTTTAATCATACACCATTAAAATTTTTCGCTTCTCATGGTGATTTAGAGTGTATAAAAGATTTTATATTAAAAGGTGCATGGGTAGATGGAGATTGCAGAGGAATTATTACACCATTAATCTCTGCGGTAATTGAGGGACATAGAGAAATTGTTAAGTATCTGCTGGACTGTGGAGCTGACATAAATAGATTACATCGTAGATTGAATCAAACACCATTAGACTTGGCCACCTCGTATGGACATCAAGACATATTTGAGTTATTGAAGACAAGAGGTGGATTATCGGCACAAGTTCAAATGGATTTAATGATTGAAAGAGGAGACGGTATTTTAGCACACATTGATAATAACGTAGGTTCAATACTATCTACAGTATTAAAAAAAGATACTCTGGATTTAAGAACAGCCTTAATAGAAAAAGACAAGAAATTTAAGTTACTATTTACTATTGGTGTGTTTGAATCCTTCCCAAGAATTGAATTGATGATGAGTGTCCCATATGATTGGCCAATAAATCTACAACTCGTTGAAGAAAAATGTGTTGAATCATTTCCAGTACAATTAATGTTTTTGTTGGGCCAATATAGGTTGGGTGGCAATGAACTTCATGAAGGGATGGTTATTGAAAAGACGGATACGAAATGGAATCATCTAGAATGGCCAGAAAGCATTGATGCATTTATTCTAACAGATTATCAATTTAATCCTCATTCTGAGCACGTTGTGGAAGTTAAGGAAGTTGATAATGAAGTTAGTTTGTTGCTACTGATTCCAGTTAAATATCCGAAAACTGGTTGCCCAAAGGGAAGTAAAATGGACGATTGGTTAAATAAACACCGTTCAGCAAAGTGGGGAAAAGTATCCTTAAAGGTATAAACTGAGAGAAGTTAATTATTTTTGGAAAACTCCTATCGAAGCCTTTGATAAACAAATACGAAGGAACAAGAGAGATTATTAGCTTTCAATGCTAACGGGGAGCTATTAAAGTAAACCAGCCAAGCGCAAATACTAAAGGTTAATTTAGGAGGGACTATGTCTTTTGAAAAGTTAAAATATATTTTACCTGAATCTATTTCAAGAAAAGTTCCATATAATGATTGTGAATGGAGGGAAGTGGAAAATAAATTAGGCATTGTATTGCCATCAGACTATAAAAAGTTAATCAATTTATATGGATCTTGTACTATCGGCGGCTTTATAATGATTTACTCTCCTTTTACAAAAAATGAGAATATAAATTTATTGAATCAACAAAAAATAAATAAAGAAGCCTATCTAACGTTAAAGGTGAATTTCCCAGAGGACTTTCCATATGAAGTATTCCCATCAAATGGCGGCGGATTATTGCCTTGGGGGCGAACAGAAAATGGAGATACATTGAATTGGATTGTGGATATTAATCAAAGGGACTGGGTTATAATGGTAGATGATAACTCAGGTAATTATTTTAAATATAAAGGCTCTATGATTGAATTTCTCTATGACATATTAAGTGAAAACATTATTTGTCCTATATTTCCCGATGACTTTCCTAATAAATAGTAAAAATCTTTACTCTCTTAATTGATTTAAAAGGTTTTTATGATTGGTAAGTTGAAATGGTGTGGGAAATATGCAGTCGGTCTAATAATTTAACATTGATAGCAGAACTTCAATTTATTTCGTCAAGTTTGCTGGAATAAAAGTTATGCATATAAACATAAAAATATAACCGTTAAGTTTATTACAAACACTAAATTTAAAGTAGAGGTTTATTATATGGTTTTTTCAATAGTTACAGATACCGCTGGTGCAAGAGTTGGTGAATTAGCTAGTGAATTAAGAAACGCATTGGAAACTAATATTAATTCAAAATATAGTAATGTCGATGTTTCGATTGGGATAGTCTTTAGATGCTTACCTGAATCATATGGAAGAAAGTCATTTATTAGATATACTAAAAAAGATAACTATCTGACTATTGATATTGCAGTTACGGTAGAAGAATATGAAAAAATGTATAAAGTAGAGCAAAGGTATAATTTAGGAAAACTATTTATAGAATTTTTAAACACTGCGTTAGAAAAATACACCTTTGAAGGGCTTGAAAAAGAAAGGTTCATAAGTGACATTAAAGTATGGGCTGGAGAAATCCCTTTGAAAATGGATAATGGTTCAACAAAATTGGGTAATTGGTTTAATGAAGAGATTGATTGGTCAGTGGATCTTAATAAATAAATAAGCAACAGTACTGAAAGAATGTAAATTTATTATGAGTAATATTTAGGAATAATAAATCTTTTTAAAAGTGTCCGATTTTTCAATGCCAAAACACATGTAGTGATTTCATTACATGTGTTTTTTGTTAGAAATATAACCTGCATGTGGTAAAACTTTTTACATGAGAAACAAAAGGGAATTTATACAATAATCATGTTTAGAAAGAGGGCAGCAGGTTACTTAAGTATTATTTTTTCAAAATTATGTTGAATAATAGAAGGGAAAATAATATGGTTAAAAGAAATAATGGGAATTTTTGTGTACTGAGGTTTAGTAATTACAACTTAATATGCTGTCCAGATACAACATCCTTAGGTTTTAAAAAAGCAAAAACTATTGGGGTATATATGCTCATCAAATAAGTCCATAAATCAAAAAGTGGATTCAAAAAAGTAATGCGCGTCCCAAAAAGTGAAGTGGGGTTGATTTTAATGTATGAAGAAATAGAAAAAATTATAGATTGCTTAAAAGAAGGATTAGAAGAAGATCCTTCAAGTATTGTTTTTGGAAAATTAAATGATGGGATCGGAGAAATGAATGAAACAAATACCTTGAAATTAGGCGTTTATTACAATTTATTACGTTTAACTAATGGAGCACGGTGTGGCGATATTGATTTGTGGAGTTACAGTGAATTAGAAAAAAATCAATTTGTTCTCTTAAATATACAGGATGACAAAGAATCGTGGTTATCCATTGGCCAGATTCTTTATGAACCATTAATAATGAACAGATTTAATGGAAATGTTTTTAAATATATCGTAGATGAAGATTCTATGGAATGTTTTGGAGAATTTAATTTCTTTTTAAAAAATTCCGTTTTGGGATCTGGTTATTGTAACATTATCCCGAATTCTGAAAATGATGATTGGTTTATGTTTTTAAAAAAGAAAGGAATAATTTCTGTCTAGGAGATTAAAGATGGAAATCGAGTAGCGGATTTTTAAGAACAACCTTCCCGCACCGTATTTGTAATAGAATACATAATGAAAATTTAATAGGAGTTGTAAGAAGTAGTAGTGAAAAAATTAAAATTGATGTTATATGCTCCGGGGTTAGTAATATTTGATCCACTAACATTAACAAACTATTTGGAGAAAAATAATATTTTTGAAAACGATTTGCTAAAATTTTTTAGTGAAAATGAAAAAATGGGTCGAGAGGTTATATCAAAAGGTTGCATTATTCCAATATACGAAATTCCTGAACTTGATGATTATTATCGATTAATAATTAACCCTGAAAAAGAAAATATTGCGATACCTAAAGAAAATTTAATTTTTACTTCAATACCTTATCCGCTACAAGTCACAAGCGGAAATGTCATTATATCAGATATCTCTGCGATAATTG
This sequence comes from Lysinibacillus mangiferihumi, assembly GCF_003049665.1. GTDB lineage: Bacteria > Bacillota > Bacilli > Bacillales_A > Planococcaceae > Lysinibacillus > Lysinibacillus mangiferihumi. Next base: position 15,553 of record NZ_PYWM01000036.1, read on the forward strand.
ATTGGGATAAAGACTATTACTTAAACTATGAAAATTTAAAAGATGAAAGCTATGACAATTGTGACAGTGTTCAGTTGTCAAAAAACAATTATTCAGTTAAAATAACGGGTTACTGTGGAAATAATTTGAAATCAAATACTGAGTTTGGATATATTTTCCATTTTAGGACTACTCAAATACTACCTCACTTTGATTTTACAAAGAGTATCGATGAGTATAATTTTGTCGTTGACCCAGAAAATCGAAGGACATAAAAATACTATAGAGCATAGGGGGAGTATAAATGTTTTATTGTTGCTCATCTCAGTTAACACAAAAAGATTTAGAAGAAGTTGAGATCCTATTAAACCTTCAATTACCTTTAGAATTGAAGGAACATTACCTTCAATATAATGGTGGTGTACCTAATAACCCATGCTTTTTTGAAGAAAATTCAGGTCTGGAAACTAGGGTCCATGTTTTTCTTCCTTTAAAATTTAATAACAATTTAGGGTACACATTGGAAAAGGGATTTTTGGATTTTAAGTCCAAAAAGATTATTCCTGAAAAGTATCTTCCATTTGCAAATGACGCAGGAGGGAATGTTTTTTGTATAAACCTTGATTCAAAGGAAATTGTATTAGTTTATTTAGATTTAGGAGAAGTGACGAACAGATGTATTAAATTTTTAGCAAATAGTTTTACGGAATTCATCAATAATCTTGAGGAATGTTTGGATGACGAAGTAGAAGATGATTTCTGATATGAATAAAGTCCATTGTTTAATATATACGGACAAGCTAGGAGAGTATTAAATTTGTAAGAGAAGAAAAAGGTCATTTGAAGAACTACTTTGAATAACAAGACTTTGGAGGGAATCAAAATGGAAGCGAGGATGTACATTGAACGATGGTGGGGAGAATATATTGGCGGAACAGATGATACTTGCACTTTAATTGATTATTTGGTTAACAGAGAATTTGAGATAGAAATCCCCGTAGAGATAAACGTTAAAAATATGTTGCAAGACTTCCAACTGACTAATGCTCGGGAAATAAAAGACTTTCGCCAAACGAAGGATATTTACTTTAGTAACGATAACGGCCATCGTCAGGATATAGGTTGTGCAATCAATTTTTTAATGGATGTTACAGCTATTATTGTTGAATGTCAAAAAAACGAAAAGGTTCGCCTTGTGGATTTGGATGGAGGCAACTTGGACAAAAATGCTGTTATTTCTTTAAAAGTAGAAAAAGAAGATCTGGCACTGCTAAGGGGAATATTAGAGGATTTTGTTCATCACCCTTTACGTTATGATTTGGCTGAGTTTTGTTCTGAAGATGATATGAGAGAAATTGCAAAACACTGTAAGGAAATTATAGCAGAACTAAACATGTAAACAGCGGTTGAAGAAGCAAGGATAGGAATTTATGGAGGGCTATGAAAATAGCGCTGTGCGAACTAGTAGAATTATGATTTGAGGAGAGGCGTTACGATGAGTATTGGCTTGAAAGAGATATGGGATGGGGAAATCCCAGCGGATGAAATGGCTTTAGCGGAGCTATCTGATAAAATATGGGAGATTGGCGGACTGGACGCGATTCAAGAGAAGGTTTCGCCAGAGTTATTTCAACTTCACATTGCTATCAATACGATTGGCAACTGGCAGTCGGATGGTTGGGACGGTATCTTTGCGTATCAGTCGGAACTCGTACCGCATATTTCAGAAGTTTTGGCGAAATTTGGCTTGCAGCATTTGCAGCATGCTTTTGACGAAGTCTATGCAATTTTTCCAGATTTTATTACTTTTGAGGATAATTCACTTTATTGTGACATGATTAACTTCCTGCACAATATACGACATAAAGTAAGTGAAGATCGTTTGAATGCGTACACACAAGAAGAGCGTCAAGCCATGGTGAAGCAATATCAGGATAAGATTCATCAATTGGATAAAATGACGGGGCCTCTATGGGGATATGGCAGCCCAATGGATGGTTGGGCCATAATCTTTGATTATATAAAGGATTAGAATGGATGAAGGGGATCAATTTTTCTGTTATTGATCAACTTGCACCATTATTAAACTTCTCTATAAGCATGTAAAGTGCTAAAAGTCTGTTTGTCAAAGAGGGAATTACCAAAAGACCTGAAATTATTGAAATGTAGGCATAAGGTATTGACAATAAAAGTTAGTAAGGAATGATTTATTATTTAAAATTTGGTAAAGGGAGTTTTGGTAATGGATGTATATAGATTTGTACCTGATGATGATTTTAAAGATTTAACCTTTTTGAATATGGATGATGTTCGTCGATTTTCAACTTTTACTGGACAAAAGATTACTCTAGATTGGAATGAAGAGGTATTTGGTATTTCGGAAGATAAACTGAATAAAGGAAAATTGTTAGATTTTGATTCACGTTGTTATGGAGCTACATTTATAGTAAAAAAGAAATTTGCAAAGCTTTTTATTGATGAATTCTCTGAACTTATAGAAATCTTTCCGATTAAAATTAAAGGTATTTCAGAGGAGTATATTTATATAAATGTAATAAATGTTGTAACAGCAATTAATTTTGATGGTTTAGATATGCAAGAATCTCTTGCAATGTTGCGAGGTGAAAACATTAGATTTAATATAGAAAAAATAGAAAATGAAACTATATTTAGAGATACTAGAATTAATAACTTTTATTTCTGTACACAAAATTTTAAAGCTTTTATTGAAAAAAATAGCATTAATGGATTGCGTTTTATGAAAGTAGGGACAGGACTTAAACTGTAATAAATAGCATATTTTAAACATACCATTGTTTCTTATAATAGCTACTATAATGGTTCCCGTTAGTGAAAATATCTGATGTCCATATTCAAAAAAGCGAATTTTCCTATCTCACAGACAGAATTGATTAGTATTAATATTGCAAACTGCTTTTCGTTAAAATTTACAATAATAGTAAGGGATTCATCTAAGTTGTCCACTGTAAGACCTTCTTCCTCTGTTATAAAATCATCTATATGGTAATATTAGGAGGATTTCAACTATATGTAAAGAAGTGATGGGATTCTTACAAGGTGAATTCTTAAGGAAGCAAGATTTAAAAATATTATAACATATGTAAGGGAGTAGCAAATAATTATGGCGATTATGAGTAAGGTTCATGTTTGGATGGGAATAAGCAACGTAGATAACGGTACCTTTAATGAATATTTTGAAATAGACTATAGTAATCCAGACATGGATATTGATGATCCAAACTATAAGATTTGTGAATTTTGTAAGGATATTAATGAAAAATTTTATGATGAGGATTGGATTGGCGTCTATTGGGAAGATAAATTGACAGACGTGGATGAATTTATTGAAGAACTATCAGTAGACGATAAGACGATGGTTGAAATTAAAAACATCTGTATTCATAAAGGATTAAACAAAGTGAACACAATGTTTTATTATTACGATCCAGAAATAGTGGTTACTGATGTTAATAAGCTCTACAACGGTCTTCATTATATAGGACTATTCGATACAGACTTTTAATGTAGTATCCATAATGAAAAAGTAGTCAAAATATTGATAATAGGCGGCTTTTCTACTCAAATCTTGTATTCTGTGTTCAGAAGCATTTAAAAAAAGAAGCTGAGAAACTAAAGTTGAAGGGGATTTCTATTGTTTCATCAAATAAAGCAGTTGTGTATAAATCATAAAGAATAAATACCTAAGGAGGAAAGAATCATGCAAGAAAATTGGGTAGTTTACCAGGATAATCTTAAGGTACGTGAATTAAAAACAGAAGAGATGGATGAAATAAAACAACTATCTGTGTTAAGTAAGGAAAAATTAGCTCTAACAGATAGTGTTGATAATTTAAAGTCACTCGACACGATTAAATTAACGTTGTCTGATTATAGAGATAATGAAATAAAAGACGATGAAGTTGTCGAAATAGCATTTGAAATTGGTTCTTTATATGGAACTATTATAGAAAAAGAATATGGTTGGAAATGGATGCATGTAGAGAAAAATGATAATAAAGGCTATTGTGTAGTCTCTGAGGATAATAAGTTTTGTTGTCCAGTTCATAACTATATCTATACAATTTTAACTGATACTGATAAAAGTAACAATGTTAAGTTATTATTTAATATGCTGGAAGTAATTCATAAAGAGAAGGTCATTGAGTTATATAATTTTATTAGTTAAGAGATGAATGCGATACTATTAGTTTCTATAACTTTCAAAATATAGTAAACGTAATACGGTAACCTTGTAGCTGGATAGGAGAAATTAAAGAAGATCATCCAGTAGCACCATTAGACGACCTTGGGAAAGAACTATACGAACAATACTATCTATGCTTAAAGAAGCGTTAGAAATTTTTTTATATCCAATTTAGATAATTGGAGGAATTTTTACAACGGTTTTAGAGTAGTTAAACCTTTAAAAAGAGTCGTTGTTCTACTCTTTTCTTGCGTTGTAAATGGTTATATTTACATATAAATGATTATTTTGTTAATATAGGATGAAGGTGAAAAATCTTTATTGGGTGAAGAATGACAAGTAAGCTGGTGAGAAATAGAGAGATAGATAACTGAAGAAGCGCTTAAATTATTGGGGAGAAAACGCTGAGAGAGGAAAGTTTTTTAAATGGAAAATATAACAAAGATATTTAATGATAATGCTGATATTTTTTACAAGATTTATGATTCCATTCGCAATGACGATGTAAAATCACTTGATAATATTCTTATCAAATATCCCGAACTCCTTAATGTACCAGTATATGGAAATACCGAGCGAAATGAAAGTTTACTCCACTTTGCTGCATCACGTGAGAAGAAAAATACTTGTTTGTATTTGATTGATAAAGGTATTAGTGTAAATATTGTTGATTGTTGGTACTGTACACCACTCGAATATGCTGCAGGACAGGGTGACATAGAATGGGTAAAAAAACTTATGTCAATAAATGCATGGGTAGATGGAGATTGCAGAGGAATTATTACACCATTAATCTCTGCGGTAATTGAGGGACATAGAGAAATTGTTAAGTATCTGCTGGACTGTGGAGCTGACATAAATAGATTACATCGTAGATTGAATCAAACACCATTAGACTTGGCCACCTCGTATGGACATCAAGACATATTTGAGTTATTGAAGACAAGAGGTGGATTATCGGCACAAGTTCAAATGGATTTAATGATTGAAAGAGGAGACGGTATTTTAGCACACATTGATAATAACGTAGGTTCAATACTATCTACAGTATTAAAAAAAGATACTCTGGATTTAAGAACAGCCTTAATAGAAAAAGACAAGAAATTTAAGTTACTATTTACTATTGGTGTGTTTGAATCCTTCCCAAGAATTGAATTGATGATGAGTGTCCCATATGATTGGCCAATAAATCTACAACTCGTTGAAGAAAAATGTGTTGAATCATTTCCAGTACAATTAATGTTTTTGTTGGGCCAATATAGGTTGGGTGGCAATGAACTTCATGAAGGGATGGTTATTGAAAAGACGGATACGAAATGGAATCATCTAGAATGGCCAGAAAGCATTGATGCATTTATTCTAACAGATTATCAATTTAATCCTCATTCTGAGCACGTTGTGGAAGTTAAGGAAGTTGATAATGAAGTTAGTTTGTTGCTACTGATTCCTATTAAATATCCGAAAACTGGTTACCCAAAGGGAAGTAAAATGGACGATTGGTTAAATAAACACCGTTCAGCAAAGTGGGGAAAAGTATCCTTAAAGGTATAAACCGTGAGAAAAGGAAACGCTAATAAATATCTAAATAAATATAAAGAGTTTTACCTTACTTCAATAGAAATTGGTAGTTATTATATCCCACTACTTAAATATAAGGATGATTCGGCAGATACAACTTCTATTGAAAGAGCTAGAAGGATAGATTATTCGAGGAATTTGACAATTTTGTTCTATTCCATATCCCTGTTGCTGATTGGTGGATTTGGTATTCAAACAGGCGAAATCAATATATGGATTATGAAGAAAGTTATGACCTTGATTACGGCCTTTGTTTTGTAACACGAACCACATACATAATTGTGACAAGATATTTATCACTAAATCAGCCTTTTACCTCTTGTATAATTAATGAACATAGCTAACGGAAAGACATTTCTATATAAAATTGACGTTTGACAAATTACTTGCTAATATGTTAGATATCTAACATAATAGTGGGTGGTTTTTTGTCTTTATACGAACAGGTTAAGCGCATTAATGAAGCAGAATATACGATAAACCGTTTGATCTATAAACATTATAAGCAATATTTAAATAGCAGTATTACAACGCAACAAGCGGTTGTATTAGATATTGTATACTTATCTAAACGTATTACTGTCGGTGAAATTGCGATTGAAATGAATATTAGCTCTAGCGCGGTTAGCCAATTAATAGCGAAGTTGGAAAAGAATAAATATATCAAACGAGAAATTAATCTACAAAATCGGCGTGAAGTATTTATATCGTTAGCTGAAAATGGCTTAGAGTATTTTTCGAAGCAAGATTATGTAGAACAACAAATTGCTGAAAAAATTTATTGCAAACTTTCATCTGATGAGTTAGATGAATTAGAGCGGATTGTTAAAAAATTGAAGGAGATTTCGATGAAGGAGTTATTATAAAGCTTCTTCATACCAAATATGTTAGATAACTAATTTATTTAGGAGATTAACGAATGGAGAGTATACTTAAAAATATTGCTTTTAAAGGTGCAGTGTATTATGAAAAAAACGGACAAATCAAGCACTATTATCATGGTTATCAAGAACTCGAGAAGAAGAACATTATTAACCAAAATACACAATTTAATTTAGCATCATTAAGTAAAATGTTTACTGCCGTAATGACGTTCCAGCTAATTGAAAAAGGACGGTTACAGTTAGAAGATAAAATTTCAAATTGGTTTAATACACCTTATTTTACAGAAGTAACAGTAGCACAATTACTAACACATACATCCGGTATTCCAGAGTACATAGCAGAAGATACAACAATAAGTGTTGAAGCATTTATTGAAGTAGTAGGGCTACCACAATTTCCGCCAAAAGAGTATTGGTCTTACAGTAATACGAATTATGTTTTGCTTGGGAAAATAATTGAGAAAGTTAGCGATTTATCATATGAAACATATTTACGACAATATATTGCAGAACCATTAAATCTTACCTATACAACAACTCAACCTGCTAAACAATGGGAAGCGCATGGTCACACGTATGATTATGAGGAGCAACGATATAGAAAAGTTTCGGATGACCCGTATTTTCATGAAATTGAAAAATATAATGATGCATATGGTGACGGTGGTATTTATGCAACAGTGGCAGAGGTGGCGAGGTTTTTAAAGGCATTTTTGCAAGGTCAATTCATTAGCAAAGAGCATGTCCAATTGATGTTAACACCAACAGAATTAGCTGAGAATTATGGCTATGGTTTTATCATTCAAGATGGCTGGGTTGGTCATACAGGAGGATGGCTTGGTTGTTCAGCACAAGCTTTTCTTAACACATCCACAAAGGAAGTGATCGTTTTAGCAACGAATCAAGAAGTGTTTCCTCAATATGAACAAGAAATTATGAATTACTTAATGGGAATACAACCTTCTGTAGAAGCACCAAAACATATCGAAATATTATCGCTCTCTAAAAAGGATGAGATTACAGGTCGATATGAATTAGGAGATGAACTTGGCACAAGATTTACGATTATAAAAGAAAGACAATTTATGATTTCATTTGAACATCAGTTGCCTGTGCCGCTTTATAAAATAGATGAGTCGTATTATTGGATACGTAATACGATGAGTTATGTAGATATCGAGAATCAATTATTTATCGATGAAGGTGTTGAAGTACCGTATCAAAAAGTCAATTAATATAGTCAGAAAAGTTGCATGTATGAAAATACCAAAAGGAGTATGTACTAGAGCTATCTATTTTGGGACACTCAATAAGTTATAAACATGAGAACTTTTTTTAAGCGCTTCAAAGTTTGCGTCAAAATTTAGAAGAGAAAAAAATATAGGTTATGTGTAATGGTGCTGCGTCAAATATCCATCTCAAATGCAACTTTTGCAAAGTAAACGACAAATAGGCTGTTGCCCAAATTCTTCTCCTCATGGAATGAGCGAGCATTATTTTTAGGCACAAAAATTTGTTGGTACTGAATTAGAGGCGCGAGCTAAGACTTCATTATTACCTATGGAAGTTGCCGAAATGGGACGTAATAAGAGCAACCTACTTAGTGAAGATTGAAGAAAAAATAATAGATTTAATTATGAAAAAAGCCTTTACATAAAGATATAAAAGGTAAATTACTTTTTACTGAAGATAAAGTATATAAAAAACTCTAATAACTGTTTGTTGAAATGTATACCCTGTATTAAAAGGGAAAAGGTATGGTAATGAGGAGGGCTTTCATGTTAATAGACAAACAACCAGTTATTCAAGATTTTTTTTCTTTTTTGAAAAGTGATTTGCTTGATGTACTTGAGTGTCTATCCAATAGAGAACCGTGGCAAGATCATATGATGGGATATGAACTTCCAGAGCATTCTGATGAGATAGAATTTAAAGAGGGAATAATGATATTTATGAACACAGCATCCTATAACGAAATTACTATGGATAGCTCAGATTTCTATAGTTGCTTGGAAGAAATTTGTTTGGATTTTGTTGATGAAAATCCCGAAAAGAAGGTTCAAGTGTTGAGATATATAGATGAATTAGTTTGTAACAGTATTTATCTAACTAAAAGTTAACCTAGTTTTAAAAAAAGGGCTTCGTTGCCTCTAACAGGAAAAAGTTATTTTTATGTATTATATTCAAAATATTGGAAGGTGATTGTTATATAAATAGCTTTATAAGGACAAATATACTACTTAAAATATCCTATTCAAAAATTGAGAAGTGAGTATGTCTTCTAGTTTGGAATCAATTATTTCTTCGAATACTTCAGTAGAAGTGGTATTAACCATGGATATAAAAGAAATTAAGTATCTACCTGATGAAATACCTATTGAAATAATATGAATTAAAATAGGGTATTGAGCTAGCCTCATAAGAAGAATTTGAACAACTTGGTAGATTCCGATTAATTATTTGCGAAGTATGATTGATGTGGGAAGTTATATATGTTAATACAAAAAGCAGTTCGGGATGGACGTTCTTTCAGGATTCTAGGTTCTTTTGAAGGGAGTAATTTATGCAAGAAGAAAATAGATGTAATAATACGGTGTGGTATAGGTATGGAGATTATGCATTTAAAGTAAGTAAATTAGATAGAGGGAATGCTGTTGTTTGGGTTAATTTTAAAGGTTATAATATAGCTTTTCCAATGATAATAAGAGAGTTTTTATATGAAATGGAAGAATATAATTATTTTGATGTGATTGTCAATTGTGACTGGAATGAACATAGAGGTTTTGAAGTAAAACAAGAAGAAGTAGATTTATTGATTGGTGAAATACTAAATTTTTGTACCGAAAATGACCCTGAAACTATGAATTTAATAGAAAAATATAAAGATAATAAGTGGTATGAATGTTAATGATTTTGAATTCCGTGATTAATAACTGAAAATTAAAATAAATTAAATAGCTAAGAAAATGAAAAAGCACACATATTTACGCAATAATGATATAAAACTTAGTATCACTCCAGCTCCTTAGCGTAAATCGTGAGGGGCTATTCGTTTGTGGCAAAGTTAATCACTTAGACTCTGCTCTCGACATAATGGGCATTATCCTTCCGAAGGAGGTGGAGCTTAATGTCGAAGAAGGGCCTGGGTGAAAAGAGATTTTAAAAATAAAGATACAGATAATGTTATTAAAAACGTAGGTAAAATTGATTTGATTATGGAGCTTACTTGAATAGTGGAGGAGCTTAGGGACCTTGGTGATATTGTACAAATGAGGAGAAACTAGACTATGGATAAAATGCAAATTTCAAAAGAGATTCGTTCAGCTATAAAAAGTGGCAATCTTGAAAAGGTTGTTGAATTAATCGACGGTAATGTTGAAGTTTTAAATATGATAACTCCCTTTGGAACGTGGCTTCATGTCGCAGCTTCTAGAGGGCAATTAGATATAGTAAAAAAATTAATCTTGGTATAAACATAAATATATTAGGTGGAACATATGGAGGCGGAGCATTAAATGTCGCAGCTTCTAAAGGATATATTGAGATAGTAAGATATTTAGTGTCTTGTGGGGCTGAATTGGATATAAGTGATCCAATAAGAAACGCGTTGTTTGGGGCAATCAGTAATGGGTATCCTGATATTGCAGAACTTTTAATCGAAAGTGGTATAGATGTTAGTGTTAAATATACTGGTGAATCGATGAAGGCTATGGATGCATTAGCTTTTGCAAGGAAACAAGGCCAAACGGAGATTGTTAAGTTATTAGAGGTCCAAGAAGGATTGACTACAACTATGACTGAAGTAAGTGATAATAATCACAATCAACATGATGAGGTTTTGGAGCATGTAGCTAAATACTTTGGGACTATTCAAGATACTATAAGTGCGATTATTCCTGGTAGCAGGGTTTCAGTCAATGTTCATATAATTCCTCCATCAATGGATAAAGACTTTGTAACTCTTGTAACTACAGGTATGAGTGATGCACCTATGCAATACTCAAATGAAGAAAGTGAATTTAAATATGCAGAATTATTATTGAAATTGCCTTCAAGTTGGGTTGTTGGAAAAGAAAGTACGGAAGATCAAAACTATTATTGGCCTCTTCAATGGTTAAGGAAGGTAGCTCATATTCCGCATATTTATGATGGATGGTTAGATGAAGGAGTTATTCTTCCAAATGGAGAACCTCCACAGCCATTTGCAGCAAATACAAAGTTATCATGTATAATGGTATGCCGTCCCCATGAAGTTGGATTAGATAAAATTCAAATTGCACAGGGGAATATTAACATTTATACACTTGTTCCTATTTATGAAGAAGAAAGAAATTTGGCTTTAGAAAAGGATTATCAGTATTTACTTAAAAGAATGAATGAAAAGTGTGTCTCAGATGTTTTGGATATACAAAGAATAAATGTTGGGATGTCTTAATATTTATTAAGAAGAGTAATGAAGTGGGGATGTTTTAAAACTTGGTTACTAAGTCTGAATAATCTATCTTTGACGGAGTAATCTACTAGGGCTGTCGTAGTATTTCGCAAATTTTCTAAGTAGAACGTTTCATACTTTAAGACAGAATGAGGTGATCCGATAGCTTACAGGGGGCGTTCCTTTACGGGACATGCCCAAGGTAATGCTTTAGCGATTACAGTTTGTTGATAGTAATAAGATAATACACTACGCCTTGGTCACTGTGCAACGTAAACCTTTAGGGCAATGATGAAGTTGTATTAACGTCTACAGTTAAAAATCAGTATCTTGGCAGACCCCAAAGGAATAGGCAATCATTTCATCATTAAATAAATCCTGTATACTTGAAAGATACAACGGTTTCTGACCCAAATGGCAAGTACGTAATATCCGTTACGAGCTGCTGCAGCAATGCGGTTGTTTCTAAAATTGGTTGATTAATTATGGGGATAATTTCTAAATATTAAGGTGGTTCGTGTTGAAGTAATTCTAAAATAAAGAAGAATGATGAAATTTTTAAATGAACTTGTTACCCAATTACATGATAAAATTTCTATGATTCCGTGCACTAAGGATTTAAATGAAGCGAAGAGAATGATAGGAAATAATAAAATAGATACCAACTATAAACATATAAAATTAAAAAGATAGGTGAATACTATGGAAACGTTACAAGTGATTAATGAACGTATAAAGAAAATTAAATTTTTTTCAATGTGTGGAAAAAAATCAACTATACATACTCATTTTAATTATCAATTTGTTAATAATTGGAGTGATGCTGAAAAGAATTGTAATGACAAATGGGATAACTTGAAATTAGAAGCTAGAAATAAAATAACATCCTATCTTCATGAGAATTGGCCTGAGAAATATAGGGAATGGAATGCTGTTACTCTTGAAGCAAAAGGTTTACTTAAAGAAGATGTATTACTAAGAGGATTTCAATTTATTAAAGATAATGACTTAGATGAAAATATATATGAAAGTATTGAATGGGATTTGCTTTCTGTTATTATGGAATCTTATTATGAACCTTATGTTGGTGTTGGTTTTTATACAGAACTATTAAAAGTTTACGAAAGCGGACATATTCCATGTGGTTGGAAAGGAAAGTGGCCAGAAGGTAAGTTGCTTATTTATTAAAGCTTTTGTAAGGTTATGCTAATAAGAAGGAGATAAAATGGATAAAATTAACGATTTGGATGAAAACAATGAATTTTACCAACATATTAAAAAATATATTGGGGAACCAAACCTTATTAATCTTGAAACAGTGTCAGATATGAATAGACATTTGATAATTTTTAAGGCAAATGCTGAAAGAGACTATCATACTCTTATAACTTATGGGATGAGTTTGGTTTCAGCTAATGTTCCTTTGGAAGAGAATGAGTGGGGTCATACAGAGTTGATGATGTACCTTCCGAAATCTTGGCCAGTAATGAAAGAACAGATAATGGAATTTAATGATTATTGGCCTTTTGGATGGCTTAGGAAATTAGGGGGATTTACTCATGAAAGAAATACATGGTTTTGTTACGGAGATACAATTCCTAATGGAGATCCACCTGAGTCAATTTCAGATAATACTAACTTCTGTTGTATGTTATTACTACCACCTATTAGAGAGGACGAACATTTTTTTGAATTAAAGATAAGTGAAGAAAAATCGGTCCGATTTTTAGTAGTAATGCCGATATATAAAGAAGAAATGGAGTATCATTTAAAAAATGGATTTGGAGCCTTACTTGAGAAGTTTGATCAATTGAATATTAATGATATTATTGATATTAATAGAATAAATACTTGTAAAGTTTCTTATTGAACACTCTAATATATAGAAATAAACAGCTAGTTACGATAAATCGATAACTAGCTGTTTATTTATTGTATGCTTTGAAAACCTCCTGCTGTGCAGGGGATTCAGAATTGGTGACCAACCCCTAGGTGTCCTTAATAATCTAGTGTAGGCAGTTTCGTATCTGAGAATTTTAGGTATAAAAAAAGAATTCCAAGCACACAGACAGATTCATTTTTCTGATAGTCAGGTAGTAATGTTGGAGATTTTAGTTATTCCAAAACAGACAGATTACTGGAATCGTATGTTGATGATGAGTTTCCGCGATTCACTGATACAGTAAGATTCTTGAGGATATTGCTTCTCAAATAAAAGATCCTAATACGAAAGGTCGAATAGATTTGTCTACGGAATTAGATGCATTCTAAATGTCCGCATCGAGATGTACATTTTTGCTCTCCTAAGCATGTACAATCATGCTCAAAATGCTTTCCTCTATTCATATGAGTGAATAATGACAACTTGACATGGAGACATCTACTCGAATCATTCGGCAGCCAAAACCCAGCTATAATAAGAGGAGGCTGAGCGAACAAGGCTCTCTTGTTCGCTCCTCCAAGTAAAGTTGTAATCAAAAATGTACATGTTTAAACGAGCATTTTTGTACGTACATAAAAGCGCATTTGCAATGCATGTCAAAGTTGTACAAAATTAATTATGGAATTCAGGAGAAGTATCCAAATATCGAACTAAATGTTTATTCTAAAAATATGAGATAAGGATTGATGAGATGAATATGACAAGTTATGAATCAATAAAAAATTCTATAGTATTAGATTTTGAGGAATATATTGAAGAAGAGGGGTTAAATGTAGCACAGGTGGCAGCAAAAACTTTGGAAGAAGATTGGAGAATAGTAAATGTTAGTTTATTTACTAAAACATTATATTTTGTTTCTATTGCAATGGAGAGTTTAAAATACAAAGAAATTGCTGATTTTGTAAATTCAAAATTAGCTAATTACCTAGAAAATATTACATTTGAAGAGACTGTAGAAAAGCATGATGTTGAACAATTGTTGCAAGACATTCATATTTGTAAAGAATTAATCAACAAAAATAATTATGATATTAGAGAAACTAGTGATTCTACCAAAGCAAGGGTAGAATATATCTTAAGTTTAAAAATTGATTAATATTTTATAACTGATGAAATATATAATTAGTTAATGACTGTCAGACAATTAGAATACAATGCATACTGTTAGACAAGACCATGTTCATATACTTGATGAAAATGGTCATCCTCTTGATTTAAACTTGAACATTGTGGATTGAAAGAGCTCCGATGCTCATATACATAAAAAGTGAGATGATTTATTTGGAAGCAAAAAAAATTCAAAGTGATATAGAAGCGTTGCATTATTGGGATGCAAGAGTATTGCAAATGGACACTAGTTTTTTTGGTGACGAGATTACTATTATGTTTGAGGAAACAGATTACAATGTAAATTTACTATTCACTGGTTGTTCAAAGTTTTCATTTATAACAAGTGTTGAGGATAGATTAAAACCTCTAAAAGAATTAACTAAACCTCAGATTCCTTATTTTATTCAGGATATTGAAGTCAGCGATTTGGAAATTGAGGATGGAAAAAACTTATTAAAGTGTAATATTTTAATGCCACCATTAAATGTAGAAGTTGTATGTACTAGAATTTTTATTGCAAAAGTATAATACCGCCGTAACAGAATGGGTATTATGTTGCAGCCGTAGCTAAAGAATATATTGAGAGAGGGGCGTAAGCTACTAACAATGCTTTAAAAAGAAACAACACATGTCTTACTGCACGTTTGGACTAGAATGGATGTATCATGAAATTACATCATTTTTCCATCCACACTTACACAATAGGAGAAAGATGAATGGATAAACTACTAGGTTCCTATGATTGAATTAGTATAGAACACTTAATAATGGAAAATTTAATTAATGCTTACTATGTGGTCGGGTCATTCAAAGACGACAAGACGTTTGAGTGACAGGTGGATACTGTTTGGCGTACATTAAAAAAGTAACCCATATCATAATTCTAGCCAAATGAATCCATGTTTAACATGGAGTGATATAAAAAAATATAGAGGAGTACATATGCAAATGCCAATAAAAAGTAACCTCATCCCATCCATAGGAGATTGTACAAATCTTTTTGAACGATTGTCAAAATATATATCTAAATTTGATGAGAAATGGGTAGATGAAATAGAACCCGCAAAAATAGAGGACATAGATACGCTAAGAAATCTAACACAAATTAATAAATATAACTATCATTTTCCTAAAGAATATGAGATTTATTTAAAGTATATGGGGCAGGATGATAAGGGTTTACTAAAAACTCAACTTCCAGGTTATGCTTCAGTTTCTGAGATAATTGATACTTATGAAGGGATACATGAAGAAGAACCAGACACTTTAAGTGATAAATATATACATTTTTTTCAAACTGAATTATTCTGTGGTCAACTATCATTTGATTTTACCCAAACTGATAATCCTCAGATTGTTATGACTGATGAGGATAGCCAGTTTGTAAGTTATTTTGCAGATAACTTTGAAAAATTCTTATTTCAATGTGCCTTTAGTCAATACGAAAGATTAAATTATGATAAGAGTATAATCTTTGCTGGATCACCTAACATGCTTAAAGAAGCAATAAAGAGACACAATGAATCGGATGTTTTTGACATAATTGAAAAATTTTCAAAAAAATATCATTTCCAAAGAGCATGGTTTAGTGACCTGACCCATCACATAGGTTTTAAAGACGGCATTAGCTTTTACATTGAACATAGAGATAATTCGTTGTGTGGATTTATAGCAGGTGATTTAAATAAACAAATCGACAATATTGCCGAAACTTTACTAGTGGAATTAAATGTTAATAAAAAGAATTAAAGTTTTCAACGAGCGTATATGCAAATTTTTGCCCTAATGTTGGTGTATTCAAAGCTGATTTTGTAAAAGAAATTATGAAATACTACCATGCTTAAGTAAAATAATAGATAATTTTAACTTGACAATTATTTGATAAATTCAGAAAAGCTTATTCCAACTCGAACGATAAAAAGGAATAAGCTTTTAGTATTTATAACTGTAGTAGTTGATATGAATTAAAAACCCATATTTCTAAAAATCTGCTAACCACGCTTCAAACAGGATTTGATCTCGTAGAGCTGGAGAAATAGCAGAAGGCCTAAAGAGTGCCAAGGTTAGGAAATGGATAAAAAAAAGGCCAATGCAACGAAGGATATAACTGATGGTGTTAAAAACGTCGCAAAGATTCTATAGGCCAATTAAAAGAAAAAGCCAATAAACACCTAAAGAATGTAAAAAATAGTTCCAAACAAAAGTAGCCGAAGTAAAGGGGCAGCTCCGTCAGTTGGGAGCACCACAGTTGGAGTTGTCCAGTGTGAATGTTAACATTTGGGGAAAATAAGCCATCGCCGAATCCGAAGCCATCGAATAGTTCTAAACCACCAGCAAATGATAGTAAACTTGCTGATATGAATAAGGGTACTGGTGAAACTAGTATACCTAAACCAATAAGACCTAAAGAAAGTAGCGTGAAACCCAGCGTAAGAAAGAAAACTTCTACAGGTAAAAAACAGAAGGAAAAAGGTTGTCAAATGCGCAATTAAATAAAATTGTAAAAGATAACTTTGTTAAAGAAACTTCTAGGACTAGAACCTTTACATCAGATACTATGCCCGGAAGTAATGAATATCCTACATCTTCCTTGTCTGAATTACTAAAGAATGTTTCTTATTCTGATTCACTTATAAGTGAATTTGAAGACTTTTATGGTGAAAATTTAGAAGAACAGTACAATATTGTTATTCGGTTATATGATTTTGAATATGAGAAACTTGTTGAGGAAGCAAAACTTGATGGTAGGGACCTTAAATATATGGGGTCTGTTATTTATGAAGATTAGTAACTGAATAGGGTTATTAATGTATTATATGAAGTAAGGAAAGCACTACTTGTCAGTTGACAAAAGGTGCTTTTTGCATGTAATAAAATTGATAAACACAGTAAAGAAGACTTATGTGAAATAAAGAGCTTATGATGGTTATATCATCATGGAGTGCCGCTTATATGCGCTAATACTAGTAAAAAAGCACAGGATGCACAAAATACTCAAAAATAGTTTGATCAACTAGTCGAGTATGCAAAGAAGCTTGATAAGGGTACGGGTAATGATTCTAAAAATAATGTACAAAGTACTTTAGGAACTGAAACAAGATTTCCAACTAAACAAATTAATCCTAGAGTAGACCAACATATTATTGATAAAGTAGCAGAAGCGAGAGGTCAATTATCTAACAAATATAAGGAAAAAGGTAATTTTGCCTATGCAGAAGTTAATATTTCAGGCATAGATAAGAAAGATTTTTATGCCCATAGTGGAATTCATGATGCTTCCAAAAAAATACCTGGAGCTGAGGAGTTTTCTTTTAAAACAGACAATCCAATATTTCAAGCTACTGAAGCACCTAATAAAGCGGGACAAAGTTTTTTAAGAGATGTAGATACTGAATATAAAATTTTAAATGATTTAGCAGATAAAATTGGAACTAATTATGAGGTTAAAGGGTCAATAAGGTTATTTACTGAAAAAGATACATGTGATAGCTGTAATTTAATAATCAAACAATTTGATGAAAAATATCCAAATATTACAATTGAAGTAATTCATAATAATGACAATAGCATATTGCCAAAATAATCAGGAGGGTTCTTATGGTCTATAGTTATGAAGAATATGAAGAATATATTTTAGAAGATTATAATGATTTAATAGAGGAAAAAATGAGTAAAGGGGAGGCGATTGCTAGAACATTAAATGAATATGATATGTTAGCAAAAAAAAGTGAAACAGATAAAGCTATGTTTTGTATAATAATATCAGAAATAATAATAACTCATGAAAAAGTTTTATATTCTTTTATGAATTATATTGAACAATTAATAAATGAACTAGATTTTAACGTAATCAAACAAGAAAATAGTTTAACAATTGAACAATTAAATAGATTAATTTACCGGAAAGATTTTGTTTTACAAGAACTGAAAAAAAAGCCGTTAACTTATTATCAAAGAGTTTGTTGGTATTATAACGAACTAAACGAAGAAGTACGGAAATTTATTGACAATTATATAAAAAAAAGTGAAAATGTAGAATCTATTATTTCAGGTGTGTTACAACGATTTAATAGGGACTGTAAAAACACTAATAGTGAAAAATTTATTATTTATACAACATTAGCAGAAACTTTATATAATCTTGAATTAACAAATGTACTTGATATTAATGAGATTAAACATGAATTGGAAAAATTTAGTGCTGAAGATATAACTGATGAACAACTTACAGAAGAAGAACAAGACGAATTATCTGAACGAATAAATCTCATTTTAACTAGGTTAAACTCCTAAAGTTATTATTATTGGTAAGCTCTAGCCCTTAAACCATACGGTTTAGGGCTTTTATTTTAATTGAAAATAGGTAAAACAACAGTTTAAACCTTTCGAAAGCCCCTTAAATTGAAAATAGTTTATCCAAGAGTAAATTGGTGAAACGGGCGAAGAAGGCCATTAAAAAAGCGATTCTGACCACGAAAAAGGTTGTGAAAAAAGCAAAGGCGGCTGTGACAAAAGCCAAGCAACAGGTAAAGGCCGCTGTCAAACAAACGAAGCAGGTAGTGAAGGAAAAGGTACTACCAGTCGTGAAAAAAGCTGCGCAAGCAACGACCAAAGCAGTGAAAAATGCTGTAAAACCTAAAAATCTGTTGAATACGCTACAAGTAGGATTAGATCTTGTAGGGTTAATCCCAGGTGTCGGTGAAATAGCGGATGGCGTGAATGGCATTATTTATCTGGCCAGAGGTGACAAAGTCAATGCGGCCCTTTCCTTTGGCGCGATGATTCCGTTTGTGGGCTGGGCGGCGACAGGTGGAAAATTTGTGAAAAAAGGTGCCGGGGTAGTTAAGAGTGTCACTGAAGGTGTTCAAAAAGCGCTGAAAGGTCCAGTAGGAAGTGTAGTAGACAAAGTCAAAAAGCAAGTAGTGAACGTGAAAACCCAGATACAATCCAAAGTAGCCGAAGTCAAACAGCAACTGCGTCAGATGGTACAATCACAGCAGCATGAATTTTCATTTGCAGGTATAAACATAGAGGATACAGGAACAGTTGGAAGAAACACACCAACTCCAAGTCCGAAGCCGTCTAATACCCAACCATCACAAAATGGCTCGAATAAAAAGCCTACCGAGGATAAGGGTACGAGTAAACTTATTAAATTCGAAGGTAATGAGGCTATGAGACATTATGAAAACCCATAGTAAAGAGGTAATGGATGCAATAGGCAAAAACCAATACAATTTAAAGATATATCTTGCAGATGTTTATCACGTTATTCAGACAGGACAATATGCACAAAAATTGAATGGATATGTGAAACTTGTTGGGGGAAAAGGAAGTGCAAAATACGGATTTGTTGGGCTAGATAGAAAAACAGGAAATATAACCATGTTCGATAAAAAGTCGGTTAAAGATCTTGCTAATAAAGTACCATGTTTAGTTATAGAAATAAAGAAGTAAGGAAAGGGTAGATATTTTGAAAATTAAAAAAATACATTGGATTTCTCAAGAATCTTTAGAAGCTGAAGTTGTTGTAACAGATGGAGAATTTGAAATAATATGTTTTGCACAACCATTAAATTACTTGGAAGAAAGTAATTTAATAGAGTCAATTTATTGTTTTAATGTCTCAGATCTAGTGAAAGCTGAAAAGTCAGAGTATAGTATTGAAAAATTAGATAATTATTTTGCCTATAGATTAATAGGAAAATTAATTGATAAGCAAAATGAACAAGTGAAATTAGGTGAACTATTATTAGAATTGGAGAACAATTTGTTACCAGGAGATATAAATGAAGGTGATTTTGTAAGTTTTTGTTGTCAAAGATTAGATATTTATTAATATAAGGTAAAGTTTTCAATGAAATCTTAAGAGGCTATTACCTTTCAAGGTTTTACTTATGGCAAAAGAAGATAGATTGTTTTTATGAGTGCATTTTAACATTACAACATAGGGTACGGGTAAAGTTCAAAACCGAACTGAGATAATGAAGATCGTTTAAAATTACAATGAGTCCTGCAGCGAAGAAAATTAATCAACCCGAATGCCAAGGTAGGATATAGGGACATTGGGTACAGTTCAGAAAGGCCCACAAAGGGGGACGTTCCATCAATGGATTTTGATATTAATGCTTTTATTATTAATGATAAATCGGCATCAAATTTTCCAGCAAACAATCCCTGGAAAGCAGGAACAAAAATTAATGAGATTAAAAATTTGCAAAAAGAAATTGACAAATCACTTGAAGATTCTTTAGAAGGTATAAGAAAAGTTGATAAAAAGGGAAGACCTGATAAATTTACAATTAGAATATACACTCAAAAAAATTTGGGGAAAAATATAAGTCGAGTAATCAAATAGAAGATTAGGAGTCATTAAACATGAAAAAATATCCATATTTTTATAGTTCTTTACCAGTAATTTCAGAAAAAAACATCGTAGATTTAGCAAAAGTTATTTCTAGTAAAATTGCTGGAAATATTCCTTTTGAAGGACTGGAAAATTATATATACGATGAAGTTCCTGCAATTTATATAAACTCAAGTATTTTAGGCTTTGAAGTTATTTTAAAAGGATATGGAGGGGCGAAGGGATATTATTTAGATGTAAGTTCCCATCCAAGTAACAATGAACCAGATAATATGAATGAAATTGATATTGATATTGATATAACAAGATATATTGCTTCCCTTTTAGAGGGAACTCCTGAAATAAAAATAAAGTATAAGGAAATTAAAAGCAAAGATTACATTAGCATAATAGAGTAGTAAGTCCTGATATAATCAATAGGTAAAAAGTTTTACAAAACATTTAATAAATTTTCATAGCTCATTCCTCCTTGTTTTAAGGAATGAGCTTTTGGCTTGCATAAAATAAACGACTTGCCACTTCCTCAGAGCTAATGATACTGAACGTAAAATCCTTGAAGATATATCAAGGCAATTAGACGATGATAGGACTGTTAAGGGAACAATTACCTGCTTGTGGAAGTTGTACAGATATAATTTTGCAGTTTAGAGAAGAATATCCGAATATCAAATTAAATGTATACTCGGGAGAATTTAAAAATTAGAAGGGATATATAAATCAATGTTGAGTAGTTATGAAGAGCTTAATCAATATATTATAGAAGATTTTGATGAATTTTTAAATGAAGGGTTATCCATTTCACAAGTAACTGAAAAACTTCTTGAAGAATACTATAGGGGGATAGTGAATGGTAAAGTTGAAAAATTAGTTATATATCTAAGAATTGCTCTTTTGAGTATTGAAAGAAATCATCTTCGTGAAGATATTAAAACTGAGTTAATGAGTATGATAAATGAACTTGAATCAATACCTACTAAAGAGGAAGTAGGTTCTGAAAATGCAAAACAAATTTTATTAGACATCCAAAGATTTAAAAAGAAATCGAAGGATGTTAATGAAATCTTATTGCATAGTAAGGGGAAATTAAAATTGGTAGAGATAAAACAATGTGGTGTTTAAAATTATGAAGTAATAAGGCAGTACCATCAAGGTAGTAAAAAAATAGTAAACCTTAATTCTAAAAGTGAGATACCATAACAATACAATTAATTTGATAAAATTAAAATTATTGTATATAAAAGGATTAAAGCGTATTACGCTCCATTTGATCCTACAGATTTCGATATCGATGCATTCATTGTTAGTGATAAATTGGCAGCTCAGTTTCCGCCAAGCACGACATGGAAAGCTGGTACTCAGATTAAAGAAATAAGACAGATGCAAAAAGAGATAGACAAAACACTGAAAAGTTCTTTAGATGGAATTAGAAAGGTAGATAAAAAAGGGAGACCAGATAAGTTTACTTTCAGAATATATACACAAGAAGAATTTATTAATAAGAGTAAAGGAAGCAAAATAATAGAAGATGACTAGGAGAGTGTGAGATGAAAAAAAAATATCCGTATTTTAAATGCTTACTTCCAATTGATTCAAATAAGGACATAAATGAAGTAGCAAGAATAATCTCTGAAAAATTATTTGGTGGACTCCCCTTCGGAGGTTTAGAGGAACATATTTATGAAGAAGTCCCTGCTGTTTTTATTGATTATCCAATTTTAGGGCTTCAGATAATAATACAGGGATTTGGGGGGAGAGAAGGCTACACTTTGGAAGTCTGTTCACATCCAATTCATATTGAACCAGATGATTCGGATGAAATAGAAGTAGACATAACCGGATATGTATCTGTTTTAATTGAGGGAATTGAAGAATTGCAGGTCAAGTATGAAGAACTTAAATACATGAATTATATAGAAATTTCCGAATAAGTCTTATATTGATTACGAAAGCCTTGATTAGGCAGGCACACTTTTAATTTGTAATATCTTTGAAATTGAATAAATAACTCATGAAGACTAATAGTAAAGGACGTATTTCAAGCTGTGAAGGTAACCTTGAACTGGGCAAAGGGAAAAGAAATAATTATGCTCAAAGGATAGTGGGACGAGAAGATTGCATAGCTGACGATGAAGGTGGCCTTTTGAATGTAAGTATTTTCAAGGGTTCTGGTAATATAGATAATCTTGTTCCAATGAATGGTAACCTAAATAAAGGTGAATGGAAAAGCTTGTGAGTTCGTGAGCTGACGCACTTAGACAAAGAGATGAAGTGAAAGAAAAATAACATCTATTTATAAAGGCGAATCAAAACGTCGTCCAGATAGTTTTGAAATTAAGTATAAAATTGGTGAAGATGGTTGGGAGAAAAAGAGATTTGATAATGTATCGGGAGGAAAATTAGATGAATGATGAAAAGTTAGGCAGATTATATCAAGAAATAGTCGGAATCATAATAGATACAATTCCTGAGGAGTGGTTAAAGGTATATCTTTATGCCGAAGTGAATGACGGTTCTCAAACAGCTGACTTCTATTACGATCCTAAAGATAATGATAATCCTATTTGTAGTCATGATATCACCGAGCTCTTTACCATAAGTGAAGAGGAGTATTCCATACAATGGCATCAATTGCTGGATAGCATAAAAGAGTTATGGAGAGAGTTTATCGATAATGATGAAGCGCCATGGACAAGTTTCACTTTGATTTTTGATAATACAGGAAAGTTTAAAATAGATTTTAGTTATGACGACCTGTCAAATGTGGACCCCCATGAAAAAGCGACAATATGGAGATACGAAAATATGGGTATTGTTCCAAAAAGTAACTCAGGAAAGAAACATCTAGAAAAGTATCTTCAGACAATTAAAAATAAAGAAAACTAAATATTTTATCAATAATTCATAATGGTAAGCGGACACATGAGAGTGGCTGAAGTGGTGGTATAAAGACTACCATATAAAATTTCTCGATTTATACTTAACACGAAAAACAATGATAGACACTTAATTTTAACTTGTTTACAAGGATATCTTTAATTTGAATTAATAACTTATGAAGGCTAGACCATCAAGAAGCGCTATTTTAATAATAAAGCATTAAGGGCGAGATTCAAAAATTTAAGCAGTAAGGAATTAGTATGGATGACATTAAAGAAATGAGGTCTCTGACTAAAGATGTTGAAATTATAAATCCACCTGGTCGTCATGGAAGCAGAGGTTCGACAAAAGCACATAATGAAATGTTAAAGATTATTGATTCTGCTTCTGACTATAAATGTTAAAGGGCTTAATGAGTGGGCTAAAAATAGAATGAAAAATGGCATTATGGATTTACCAGAAGGTTTGAGGGGGGTAAAAAATGAATGTTTCTTTATGGTTAGGATGCTTTAGTGATTTTGATGAACTCAAAACGTACACTGAAATAAAATATAATGAAGATGGAGATAGTATTCCCTCTATTTTTGAGAAAGATTTTAAATTAGGTTATTATGATAAGGACTTAGTTGAAAAGGATTGGATTCCTGATGCCGAAGATGACATAGAAAAGCTTTTAGTAGATTTTTCATATGATATTCAATTAATACAACAGTACAATAACATTAAGTTAAAGTCTAAATACAATACTATCATTTTAATTTATAATTATGATTATAATAAAGAAGGTAAAATTGTTAACTTCGTAGATAAGAACACCTACAAGTTGGACTTTATTGGTACGGCAGAATATATAGATTAATACGAATAAAGTATGTTTGAAGTGGAAAGAAAAAGAATAGGCTGGTTAAAAGTACATACTCAATGATAGAGTAGAAAAAGAAGTACGAGATTAAGCGAGATAACATTTTGCTGGGTGATGAATATAAACACATGGAATGTATATGAAACTACCGATCCCATACAAGCTTGTATGTTTTAATGAAATACTTGTCACGATATATAAAAGGTGTTGTACTTTTACTATAAAACTTATGCTACTTAAAAACAGGTGAACTTAAATCACTTGATTGTCAATTAAAGGCAACAAGTGGTTTTTATTTTAGGATTACGACATGGGAAAAACTGCTAATTTTTAATGAAAATAGAAGAAAATGATAAGTACCGTCTTGGTTTATTAGTAGATAAAAAAGAATATATTACTTTAACTTGATTGGCTATATGCCTTTCAAAGTATTTAGTATAATAAAATTTTATGGTTAAAAATAAACTAATAAAAGTAGTACAGGAATAAAAAAATGAGGTATTAATATGAATAAAAAAATTGAATTTCTGAGGAAATATAGAAAGAATGCACAATTGATTTTGTGTAATGAGATTAATACATTTGATTATAGTCAATTACCTGATTTTTGGTACGACTTGTTTCAAGAAAAAAGTCTAAATAAGAGAGTAGAGAGAATTTTATATATATGGAATAAATATGTAGGAATAGAACTGAGAAATACTATTTCTTATTTATCCCGGCATCTTAAAGAAATAGATCTTATCATGGAGAATAACAAATATTCTATTTTATATACGATTGAAACAGATAACGGTGAAATACAATATTATGAAGGGAGAAATCCTAAAGAAGCATTTAATAATATAGAATTAGGAGAAAATTGGGATAAATTCCCTTTATCATTACGAAGTTTTTATCAAAACATTCATAATGGCTTCTATTTATATGCAAGTAAGTCTTTGGGTCTAGTTCCTTTAGAAAATGTAACCTTTTTTGATGAGGATGAGTGGGGTATTATTGAAGAATTGGAAGAGCCTTTACAAATAGATTTAAAAACAACATTTGGTTTTTTTAAAAGTGGTATGGGTGGTTATGTAGCAATAGATTTTAATAATTGTGATAATGAAAATGCAGTTTTGTGGTGGACTGATGAAGAACCTAGATATAATATTAACTTTTGGGATATTGTTGATGAATGGATAGTAATTGGTTTTGAATCATGATGATATAATCAGCTAACATAATGAACGTAAAGCATTTGATTGCCTACAACAGGAGACAAGTGCTTTTTCGTATTTTCATATTCTTAGCTTGAGAAGAG
Source organism: Lysinibacillus mangiferihumi (assembly GCF_003049665.1). Classification (GTDB taxonomy): domain Bacteria; phylum Bacillota; class Bacilli; order Bacillales_A; family Planococcaceae; genus Lysinibacillus; species Lysinibacillus mangiferihumi. The sequence goes on from NZ_PYWM01000036.1 coordinate 41,112, forward strand.
GGATATATTAGAATAAAGTTCCCACAGGACTTTAAAGAATGTGTTAAGCTTTTTAACGGTGGATACTCAGAACCAGGCGTATTTAATATCGATGAAGACAATGAAATAGTATTTTCATGTTTATTAAGTTTTACAAATGAAGAAGCAAATATTTTAGAAGTTAACGATATAGCTTCTAAATTTTTACCAGAAGGGATTTTTCCATTTGCAAAAACTCCATTTCGGAATCTTATTTGTTTTGATAAATAGACAAGATAAAGAATCGTCGATTATTATTTTTTACGATCACGAAACAGAGAACGAAGAGAATAAGTTTTAAGGATATGTGATACATTTACAGAATTAATTGAGCAGCTTCATGAAAATGATGAATAATTTATTTTTTGGAGGGTATTATGAATATAAAATTCGAAGTAAGCTTTGGATCTACTAATATAACAGAAATAAATATGTTCGAGAGAAGTCAGAGTATCATATTGCCGGATGATTATAAGGATTTTTTAATGAAATTTAATGGAGGAAAACCGGCTGTTAGGAGATTTGAAACTATGGACGGGAAGCATACCTCATCACTTATGCTCTTGTTTCCAATTGCTAAAAATTTCGAACCAAATTTAAATTCAGCGTACAATGAATTTAATCGAGAACAAATTATACCTTTAAATCTACTTGCTATTGGAAATGATCCTATAGATAATATAATTTGCATTTCCACTTCGGGTAAGGATGTTGGGTGTGTTTATTATTGGAGTTTGGATATGGAGGAGTTTGATGAAGAAGATTTCCACCCCTCTTATAAATATATGAGTTTGATCGCGAAAAGTTTTACAGAATTTATAGGCAACTTATTTTTACCTAAAGATTAATACTAAAAAACCTTGATTGAGTGCTTGATATTGAACTGCGCCTAAATGTTAGACACCGTCTAACAATTAGAGGTGCAGTTTTTTCTATGGTCAACTACTGCCGAAGATAAAATACAAGCTGTTGAGCGTTACTTAAGTGGAATGTAAAGTCCCTTTGATATAGCTAAATCTTTGGAAAATGATCATAAAATATGAATACAATGGTGTGGAAGCTTTTATTCAGCCATATACAAATTACACACTAGCGATTAAAATGGATGTACTAAATTTTATGATGGAAAAGGGTACGTCCTTAAACGAAACGGCAGCGGTTTTTAAGATACCTGCCCCTTCAACCATTAGTGTTTGGAAAAACAACACATGGTATAGATGCTCTTCAGTCAAAGAAAAAGGGGCGTCCAACGATAATTGTAATGATATTATTGATCAATTTCAAAAGGATTTCCCAAACATAACTATTTCGAGAGGACAAATATTAGATGAGTAAACTATGGAGGAGATTTATTGAATTTTTATAAAAGTAGTAATATAGAGGATTTCTTGACATCCTTAGAGAAGGATTCTTATCCAATGAAACCCTGCAGTAAGGATGATATATCAAAATTAGTAAAATTGTCTCCAACTCGAACACTTCCTAAAACTTATTTGGATTTTATGAATAAAGCTGGTAACGGAATTGAATTTTTAGTTGGTACGAATTATTGCATGAAGTACATTTTTAATTTAAAAGAGTGGGCTTTTGAACTTTTGGAAGAAAATAATTTCATAAAAAAGCTCACAGATAATCAATTTATATTTATGATGCATCAAGGGTATATGTTCTGGTTTTTTAATTTAAATGATGGGGACGATCCAGCGGTATATTTTTATGATGAAAGTGTAGAATTAGATGATTTTAATAAGATCAGTGATACTTTATCCGATTTTTTAATCTCCCTCTACAATTGATAGAAGAGTCTAAATTACATAATGATTTTAACTTGACAATTATTTGATAATTTCAGAAAAGCTTATTCCAACTCGAACACCGCCGTTGGAGTTGACCGGTGTGAACGTTGGCCGAATAATGGATACGGGAACAGTTGGCAAAAATAAGCCAGCGCCGACTAAGCTGGATAATCCCCTTAGTTACCAAAAAACGGTATTATAAAGATGGAAACATTCCAAGTGATGAAGATGGAATTTGGACGTACACTAATAAGAAGGGGCAATCTGTGAGTTATCCAGATGGCTACCTTAATTTTTCAAAGTATTATCATCCAACTGTCAAGCCAGATGGAATTAAATTCGCTTCACCAACAAACCGACCAGCAGATTATAAAGCAGCAAATCTGGATGCCGGTTTGAGTAAGGACTCTATTCCCCCTGTACTAAAGCCTAATAAACCACCATCAGGTTACATTTGGCATCATCAAGACGGTAAGACAATAATCTTAGTTGAAGAAAAGGTACACGCTGAATTTACTCCTAGTGGGGGAATATCGAAAGTTAATGGTAATGGTAATGAATAAAATAATCAAGAGGTGTAACTATGATACAAATGGATAGATCACATCGACCTATCACAGTAGAAGAAATTAATAAATTTCAGCAGAAGCTTAATTTGAGTTTTCCTGAGCAATATATAAATTTCCTATTAGAATCGAATGGAGGAGATCCCTCACCAAGTATGTTCAAAATTTCTGATGAGCAAGGAGAAGGAGTACTTAATATTTTTTATGGTATTGGAGACATGCATAGTAACTTAGAAGAGTACATGGATATTTATGAAGGCAGACTTCCATCAGGGTTTATTCCTATTGGAAATGACCCATCAGGTAATGTGATTTGTTTGGGATTAAACGAAAAGTACTGTAATAATATATATTTTTGGAATCACGAACAAGAATCTGATAACCCAGATAATATGAGTAATATGTTCTATCTTGCAAGTGATCTTAATGAATTTTTGAATTCACTATATGATGAACAAGAAGAATAAGCCGGAAACTGTTTTTTCTTCCGAGGTATTTTTTTATTGTTGAATAAATTACTAGGTAGTCATATTGGCGTGTTACCCAATGAGTCTTTAGTTTTTCGTGTAACCAATCAATAACAACCCATGTTACTCAAAAAATGTAGACCAAGTTTACAGCCTTAAAAAGGACATATAATACAGCCAAGAAACCGCAGTTTGAGCAAGCCGCCCATATTGAACGAAATGTGGTGGATGATTTGAGCACCTCTAACGAAAAAGTGAACCAACTTCTTGAAGAACAACTTGCGTATCTGAAAAACCAAAACAAAGATTTATCAAAAAATTTAAGTGCTAACTGAACAAGTTCGCCAATTAACCAAGGCTTTATACGGTTCAAAATCAGAAAAATCAAAGTATCAAGCACCAGACGGACAAGGCTCGATGACGATCCGTTTTTTAACGAATCTGAGCACACAGAAGAACAAAGCACAGCGACGATTACTTACACTGTTACCGTAAACTACATAAGAAAAAACGGAATGATTCTTTTCGTGATGGGATTGAAATTGAAGAAATTCACCATCATCCTGAAAACACGCAATGTGACTGAGACAAACAATTAGCAAATGAGATTACGAGAGCATTGAAAAAAGGTGAAGTAGAGAGAGTACTATCAAAAGTAGATAGTAGTGGAAATGTAAAAACATACAAAATGGATGCTCATGGTAATATTATAGGAGAATGGCCTTGATTCAGAAGAAGGGGGAATCAAATATGAGAGATAAACTATGTATAGAAGAAAAATGTAGAGAAGGGATTGAATATCATAAAAAGTTTATTGAAGAAAATAGAGAAGAGATTGTTGGTTTAGAAGAAGATGAAAAAAACGGTATGCAAAGATATCTTATGGATAATAAAAGTATTATAGAAGAATCATTTCTATCTAATTTTAATCATGAGGTAAATGATATTCGGGCAAAGTACTCATTAGGAGAAGATATAAGTGCACTAGAAGAAGATTTCTATCATGCAATTTATGATTTAGAGCATACTGGTACAAGAAAAGTAGGATATATATATTTACTTTGGATGGTTTCATTAGGAACTTTGTTAGAAACAGATAAGGAAAATATAGAAAAATTAGGTGAAATAATTGAGAGGAAAAATATTAATGATTCACTAATTGACTATTTATTATATGCTAGTGATATCGGATATACAAAAATCACAAATGATTATTTTAAAGTAAATCCATATTCAAAAACAAGAGAAATTATAGAACTTGCGCAAACCGATAAGAAAAAAGCTTCTAAAAGATTACATACGTATATGGAAAAAGAATGGTTTAAAGGCCATTATGATTATGAGTGGAAAAATGCCCATAAAGAGCCGGGATATGTAGGGTTTTGGAGCTTTGAAACCGCAGCACTAGCGAAGATACTAGAACTTGATGATACAAGCCTAATAAATAATAATCACTATCCATATGATTTGGCACATTATAAGAATGCAATGAAATTTAAACCGATTTCCATAAGTGAATTCGACAATGAGCATGAGAGTGAAGAGACAAATGAAATTAAAGAAGGAATTGAACATAATCCTTTATTGGAAAAGCTTATTCCAATCAGATGGCACTCATTTGTAAATTCGTTGATACAGGATTATAAAGAATTGGATGATTGTGCGTTTTATGAAAAATATAAAAAGCTGATAGGATTAGATCAAATCTGGTTTTTATTACAAGAGTACCAAAAAGAAAATGAACAAAAAAAGCTCTTAGGTACTTTAATTGTCTTTGCCATGACTGAAAAAGAATATGTACTGCAATTGGATTATAAAGAAGATTTGGAAGATTACCTTTCGAACATGAAAAATGAGTGGAACACAAAAACAAAGTTAGTTCAATTTATATTAAATAATGATCAGAATTATTATGCCTGGGTACCAGTCGATGCGAATATTGAAGCGATGTATGAAGTGATTATGAAAGAAGTCAGGTAAACTAGATTAGCACTCAAGTTAAACAAAAAGGAATGAACGAAGAAGCTAAGGTCTGAAATCGGAGAACAATTCTGATTTAGGCTTGTTGATTTTGTTCTATCTAAAAAGCCAATAAACACCTAGAGACCGTAAAAGATAAGTTCCAAACCAAAGTAGCCGAAGTAAAGGACCAATTCCGTCAGTTGGGAACACCGCCGTTGGAGTTTGCCGGTGTGAATATGGGCCGAATAACGGATACGGGAACAGTTGGCAAAAATAAGCCATCGAATAGTTCTAAACCACCATCAAAAGATAGTAAACCTGCTGAGACGAATATTTGCTAATAAATATAAGAATATTGAATTGGAAGTTATTCATAATAACGGTGAAAGACTTAAACCATAAAAGAGGAGTGATATCATGGAAGAATGG
>NZ_PYWM01000037.1 GCF_003049665.1 Lysinibacillus mangiferihumi
AAGGGCTACTTAAAAAAGGTGCTCATTTACTTATATATCTTCATATAACGGTGAAAATGGATAGGCTTTCGTACCAATGCGCACCAGTTGGTGAACGCTCGAACTAAGGTTGCCGGCATTTTCATTCAATTGAACAGGAGGATGGGCATATGCATGTAAGACAAAAACACGTGTATGTGGGAGTAGACTTACATAAGCAACACCATGTGGCGGTTATTATTAATTGTTGGCAAGAGAAACTAGATGAAATAAAGTTTGAAAATAAACCGTCTGCCTTTTCAACGTTTTTACTGGATATTTATCAACATATGGACGATGGTTTGACACCTATTTTTGGTTTAGAAGATGTTGGGGGCTACGGGAGAGCATTAGCTAAATATTTAGCAGACCATGAACAAATTGTAAAAGAAGTAAATCCAGCTCTTTCATACGCTGAACGCAAAAGTCACATGACCACAAAAAAAGTGATAGCTGGGATGCAGAATGTGTAGCCAGAATTTTGGTGAACAAACTAGACCAGTTATCAGATGCTAAACCGCAGGATTTGTTTTGGTCGATACAACAACTGGTCACTAGAAGAAATGCATTAGTAAAGGCACAAGGTGCTTTAAAAAACCAACTACATATTCAATTAAGCCACCACTATCCAAGCTATAAGAAGTTTTTCTCAGAGGTTGATGGAAAAACAGCATTGGCATTTTGGGAACGATATCCGTCTCCACCTTGTTTAGAGGGTGCAAGTGTTAAGTAATTGACCACTTTTTTATTAGAAGCCAGTAACAATACATGTTCGGTGAAAAAAGCGAGTAAAATTTTAAAGTTGGTGAAAGAGGATGGAACCACAATAAGAGAATACCAAGAAACACGAGACTTTCTAGTAAAGAGCATCGTCCGAGACATTTCATGTAAGAAGCAGGAAATGCGCTATGTGGAACGAGAATTAAAAGGGTTAATGAGTTTACTAGACGTTCAATTAGACACAATGCCAGGCATAGATCTCGTGACAGCTTCGGCTTTAATTGCAGAAATAGGTGATGTACGCCGTTTTCCAAATACTAACAAATTAGCACGATTTGCGGGGATTGCGCCTGTTTACTTTGGCTCTGGTGGGAAAGGAAGGGAACAAAAAAGCAAGCAAGGAAATCGGGCGCTACACGCTTTATTTTACAACTTAGCTGTACAGCAAGTACAGGTGGCAAAAGGAAGTAAGCTGCCAAGGAATCCAGTATTCCATGCATACTATCAACGGAAGTAAAAGAAGGCAAAACAAAGGGACAAGCATTGGTTTGTATAATGAGACGGCTTGTAAACATTATGTACGGCATGATGAAGCACAAAACAGCCTATGAATTGCCGATAATAAAAGAGGAAGAAGTAGTTTAATAAGGTTTAAGATAGATTGCTTTTTTATTAGCGGATTTTAAGATTACAACATAGGGTACGGGTAAAGTTAATAGGCTTATTCCTGGAACTACTGGAAAAGTAACAGGAGGAAGTTCTACAAAACTGGAAGAAATGGGTTTGCCTAAAAATACAAAACGAACTCCTTATCAAGCATAACATATTATTCCTAAAGAATTTAGACGTCATCTTGTATTACAAAAAATAGGCATGGATATGGACGATGCCTCAAATGGATTTTTTCTTCGAGTTCCAGATGCAAATGTTAGTGTAACTTCTAGACATAAAGGATATCACGCGGTTTATAGTAATTTTGTGAGAGGAAAATTGGATGTAATAGATATTAGACAAGATATATTTATAATAGAAAAACAAGTTTTTGAATTGCAACAAAAGTTAAGACTACTTCAAGAACAGGAATTATCACTATACATGCGGGATAATTACCTTGAAAATGAACTTAAAAGGATTAAGGAAAATTGGAATGGAACAATACAAAAAAGAAAGAATGGGGAAAAGAGGTTACGACCCCTGTATGGAAAAGAGGAGGAGGGGTAACAGTTGACCTCTGGGAAAGGTGGTATAATAAGTAATGAACTATGGTGTATTTAATAATTTAGTTGAAGAGGTAATTCGGTTCTCGAAAAATTTCCAAAGCGAACTTACTAATAATATTTCCAATGAAATTGTTATTATTAATGATATAAAAAAAGCAGAGCATTTAGCTTATGATGAGGTTTTTGGCGAGGATGAGTATAATTGGAAAGATATCAGAGAATTAGAAATAAGTGAAGTTTGGGGTATTTATTATGAAATATCAGAAAATGGAAAGACTGAAGGATTGGAAGAATTATTAGAAATTATTGCTGATAATGTGAGAAAAAGCTCATTTAAATATAGTATATTTTATGACGATGTTGTAGCTGACCTTACTAATTGTGCTATTAATAGAGCAATAAACGGGAAGAGTAGCTCTTTTTTTGAAGAATTGTTTGAGATATATCAACTCGGTGCTTTTCCTTGCGGTTGGAATGGTGATTATCCAGAAGGAGAAATTATTGCTTTTAAATTGGATTAATGAGTATATTGCCTGAGAGACTAGATGAAGTTCTGGGAAGAAATATATAAACCTGATACGGACAAATACAAGCAAATGATCAAGCAATTATTTAACGCTCCAAGTAGGATTAGATCTCGTAGGGCTGGTACCGGGGGTTGGAGAAATAGCAGATGGCTTGAATGCAGTGATTTATTATGCAAGAGGAGACAAGGTAAATGCGGCCCTTTCCATAGGAGCGATGATTCCAATTGCAGGGATGGCAGTGACAGGTGGTAAATTAGTAACTAAAGGTGCTAAAGCATTTAATGGTGTAGTTGATGGTATTAAAACCGTTACGAATAAAGGTCCAATAGGCCAACTAAAAGAAAAAGCCACTAAACAGCTAGACACCGTAAAAGATAAGTTCCAAACTAAAGTAGCCGAAGTAAAGGACCAATTCCGTCAGTTGGGAACACCGCAATTAGAGTTGGCCGGCGTGAATATGAGCCGAATAACGGATACGGGAACAGTCGGGAAAAATAAGCCAACGCCGAATCCACCATCGGGTACGGGTTATTCTGGTAAGTTACCGAGTCAAGGTACGGTTGATGCAGGAATAAATGGAGCACCAAAAGTAGATGCAGGAAAGCAAGGTAAGCATGTGCCTGGGCATGGTAATAACGTTTCAACCAAGTCACAATGGTCTGAAGGTCAAAATGGTGTACAGTTAACTCAAGAAGCATGGATGAATGGAACTCCGGTAAGAGCAGATGGAAGTGTAAAGACTTATGATTTTGGCACGCCAGTTGGACCAAATGGAGAAACTAGGGTAAAAGTTCATATTGATAAAAAAGGTAATATTCATGGCTATCCTGTACAATAATGGAGGTATAATATGAAAGAAGTTTTACTGAATACAATTGACAGATTGTATGGAAAAGGTGATTTTCAATATATACTCGCTAAGTATATTGATAAGGAATATTGGGTTAATAAGTTTAATGATGAGGTAGAACAGATTTTCATCGATAATCTTACCGACTTCAGTTATTCAACGTGCTTTTCTTATTTTATTCAATCATCGCTGAGTCCGAACTTTAGAATAGGTAGTGATGAGTTTAACGATTATCTTAAGGAAAAGCATGAGATAACAGGGGTTATGGTTTTAATTTCATTAATTGCTCCGTATTCAGTGGTTAAATATGTTAGGTACAATTACAATGATGGGGCTGTACAAATACATGAAGCATATTCTCCACTTAATAAAGAAACAGAGCGGATTAATATAAGGGTTTTAGAAATATTAAATAATAATGGAATTCAAACGCTAGACGAAGATATTCTTAATGTTGTAGTGCCGAATATTTCATTAGAGTTAAAAGAGGAAGACGTTACAATATTTAATTGTCTTTTTGAGGATAGTTATTGAGTTGTTAAACCTTGACTGGCTATATGCCTTTCAAGGTTTTTTCTTAACTCAAAGAAGTTTGTGGTTAAAAAGTAATCTGATATTTGATTCGAGAGCTCATGAAGGCTGGACCATCAAGGAGTACTATGCGAACATTAATCTAGGAAGAAAAGTGTGAGAATTAGGCGAGATGACATTTTACATGCAGGAGATAGTTTTTTATGGAATAATGACTAAATGAACGATAATGACAAAGCTCGTGGAGATAAACAAGGATATATTAGTTTTTAAATTGTCTACAGTTAAAGAAATCCTTGAATTTGAATTAATAACTCATGAAGGTTAGACCATCAAGGAGTGCTATTTTAGCAATAAAGCAATAAGAGCGAGAATAGGCGAGATGACACTTTATTTACAAGGACTACTGTATGGGTGGCATAAGCAAACACACGAGATTAAACAAGCTAAAGGGTTTAAAAGGTACACTTGCCATGTAGTAAAAAAGATGTCATACTGTCAATACTAAAATAACTTATAAAACTTGCAAATATTAATAAACTTAGAAAATTTATAAACTTAAAGCACTTGATTGTCTATAACAGGCGACAAGTGCTTTTTTGCATGTTTAAATACGGATTACGATTATTTAATTAGTGTACTAAGTATTAAATTTTATACAAGGGGAAGAAAATGCGATGGAAATAGAGGTTTCGATAGATAAATTTGTTATAGAATTTAGGGATTTACTACATTCAGATTTTTACGTGTTTTTATGGTGGGAGTGCAGAAATATAAAGTAAAAATGAAGATTTATAGTGGGACATATAGCTATGAACTACACATGCGGAAAAGTGACGATGTATATATTCATCTATATTATAAAACTTTAGAGAAACAGAAGGTCACATACAAACCTTAAGGATTGAGACAAGGCCAGAGCATTAGGCAAAGCCGTAGTAAGTACTGTAACAATATGTTAGACACGCTCCAAGTAGGATTAGATGTCGTAGGGCTGGTACCGGGAGTTGGAGAAGTAGCAGATGGCTTGAATGCAGTGATTTATTATGCAAGAGGAGACAAGGTAAATGCAGCCCTCTCCGTAGGAGCGATGATACCATTTGCAGGAATGGCAGTGACAGGTGGTAAATTAGTAACTAAAGGTGCTAAAGCATTTAATGGTGTAGTTGATGGTATTAAAACCGTTACGAATAAAGGTCCAATAGGCCAACTAAAAGAAAAAGCCACTAAAAAGCTAGACACCGTAAAAGATAAGTTCCAAACAAAAGTAGCCGAAGTAAAGGACCAGTTCCGTCAGTTGGGAACACCGCAGTTAGAGTTGGCCGGTGTGAACGTTGGCCGAATAACGGATACGGGAACAGTCGGGAAAAATAAGCCAACGCCGAATCCAAAACCATCGAATAGTTCCAAACCACCAGCAAAAGATAGTAAACCTGCTAAGGGACCTAAGGGTACGGGTAAAGGTGTACCTAAACCGGTTAGCATAGATGAAGCTAAGGGCATTGCTAGAACCAAGATTGCTCAAGAGAGGAATGAATTATTAGAAGGAAAATATATTGATCCAAATACTGGAGATATTTATATTCCACATGTTATGACTGCAGCAGTTAATCTTAAAACAGGCAGGGCATATATTGGGTATAATGGCAAAGGTGTTGACTTTAGAACGGGTAATGAAAGGTTTAATCCGACTGTTTCTGAATTGGATGACGAGGTAGTAATGTTGGTTGAAAAAACTAAAAACAGGGCATTAGAGGCCAGGAAGCAAGCAGGTGGGGAAGTCAAGGATAGCTTTGAAAAATGGACTGTAGATAATTGTGCTGAAGTTCAGGCAGTAAATCAAGCAGTGAAAGATGGTGCTAAAGTAGAAGATATCTTGCTAAGTACCATTGAAGTTTTGCCAAATAAGTATAAAAAAGTATGTAAAAATTGTAAGGAAACTTTTGAAAACTTTTTTATTGATAATTTTAAATGAAAGTAGAGCGAGGAAAATATGGATAACTTTTTGGAAAAAACTTATAAAATTTTGAATGAGGCAGGATGGTACCAAAATAGAAAAATAGATATAAGTTCGACAGTCTTATTTTTAGAGAGTAAGGGCTTTCGAGTGGGTTCTGTTGTAAAAGAGGCATTAGAGCAATTCGGTGGATTGGAATATAAGTTTTCTGATGGGAATGATTTTGAAAATTTTATTATTATTCCAGAAGAGCAAATAGGAGATGGTGTTCAGAAAATACATTTCAAAAGGTATGATACCTTAATTGGAGAGTATTTGATAGTGATTGGTTCCGTATTTAGAAATAATGCAATACTGTTTATGTCGGAATCGGGAAAAGTTTATGGAGCACATGATGATTACTATATTTGGGAATTTGGAAGCGATATCTATGAAGCAATTAATAATCTATGTGAATGTAAAAAATTCAAATTGATACACGAACAATAGATTATTACAGCATATTGAAATATAGTTAGGTGATATTTTTTAATGATGAATACGCCACAATACAAGCTAACTGCCGTGTTGTGGTTTCTTTTTATTTCCGTCTTAACGCTAAAACGTAATCAAGCGTTTAGTAGCGTCTCCTAAAAAACACACTTAAAGACGAGCGAATCATTCATAATATGTTAAATCGTTGATAGGATCACGTAATTGTTGCGTGGTCTTTTTTCTTTTTACGCAGACGATATGCGAAATTTAGCGAGGTATTATCTAGACGCACTAATAACTATTGAAATTTCGCAGGAACGCTCAAACGAAATCAAACGGCCATTGCTAGTAAGCGTTGGGGCGTTTCTTGCGAGGGAGTGGCATACGCGTTGATGTACGAATACGCATCGCTTTAGTGAAATAAAGTGTTATTGTATATAGATTAAACTATTTTCCATTTCTCGTAAATAAGACGTTTTAATACGCAATAAAAGGGGGGGCAAATATATTTTCACGGAAAAACGGACGAAATTAAAAACTAGGGAAGATGGGGTCATTGGTGGTGACATTACCACTTTCAAAAAAGTCAAGGTTTGCGTTGGTACTGGATTGTAGTGGTCGAATATTTCATGGTGTGTACCGAAGTACAGAGATTTAACGTCAAATTCGGTCGAAGTAGCATCTCCAACGAGGTAACACTCGAATATGTTCAAAACGTTGGACCATTTAGTAGTGTTTACGTGGTATCTGATGACACCGCAAATAAACGTACCTACGCTTCTTGCGACGGAGGGAGGTTAAATATTGATGTTTAACTGTGAAGCTAAGGCGTAATAACGAATCACTGTATATGGACTTAACGATTATCTGCTTGGCATTCTGGCACGCATAAATATTTTTTCGCGGAAAAACGGACGAAAGTTCACGAAGTCGGGAGGTAAACATTATAAGAGCAATTGCAACAAAGCAATAAAATCAGATAGGAAAATTGAAGGAAGCGTTAATTGTCTACGTTGAAAGGAGAGGAAATTAAAACATCAGATTGATGATTTTGTTAATCAAAATAAATGATATAGGAGATAGATAATATGGTGGAAAATAAACTAGAATTCTTAAGAAAATATAAAAAATGTGCAAATAATAGCTTACAGTAATATAAAAAACTTAGAAGTAAGTGAAATTCCAAATTACTGGCGTGATTTGTTTCAGATAGAAATGATACTATGTCAAGAAAATGGACAGAGAATATTGAGGTTTTTGCTTTAACTCTAGCGCGCTATCGCTTGCTGGCCTCTCAAATAAATTTAAGGGACGTAACCCTTAAATTATTTGAGAGATTAAAAGGGTATAATCATACTACCTTAGCTATCTGTAAAACTTTGTAATAATGCTTTTCGTACGCAATCGGTGACATATAATTTGTGAATGAATGGGTACGTTTGTAGTTATAGAAACTAACGATGTATTCAACTATACTTTTTTTGGCTTGATCTCTCGTTTTATATTTTTCGTGAAAAATAAGCTCTTTTTTGATTACACTATGAAAAGACTCAATACAGGCATTATCGTAACAGTTTCCTTTTCTACTCATACTTGTAGTAATCCCGTTATTTCGTAAGATCTGTTGGTATTCTTTTGAAGCTACTTTAGTTTGGAACTTATCTTTTACGGTGTCTAGCTTTTTAGTGGCTTTTTAGACAGGCATATGAAAAAGAAGTAGCAGGCTTGGCTCAGAAAGCTGAGGAACTATTAAAGCAAGGAAGATCCGAAGCAGAAATCGCACAAATAATGAATCAAGCTAGAAGAGATATTGGTGTACAGTATAAAAATGTTACCCCAGAACGTTTAAGGGAATACATTTACGAAGTAAACAAAGGGAGATACGAAGATCCACTGGGGCCTACCTACGAGTATTTAAAGGCAAACGGAAAAACAGACGCTCAAATTATACAGTCTGCCTCTAGACCAAATCCTGATGTGGACAAATTGCTTTCGGGTTTTGAAAAATGGTTAAAGGAGCAGTGAAAAAATGAATGTAATAGAATTGAAAAAATATGATGAAGGCGAGTACTGTGAATTAGAACTTTCAACTGGAAAGAAAATATTTGCAAAGTACAAAAAAATCCCAGGATTTACAGGGTTGTATTTTAAGGATGATCAAAGTTTTTTTGCGATTTACCCAACAAAGACAGGTCCGCAAATTTATTTTGAAGGTAAGCAGTTGTCAATTAACAAAAATTTATTGATTTCATTAATTAAAAATGGTGAGAGACGTAAGTTTGTCATTGATGATTTTAATATCGAAATAAATTATACGGAGTCTCCATATATTGGATTCGATATTTGGTCTGATGAAATTGATGTAGACTTATTTTATATGATAGAACAATCATATAAAAATGACGATTTTTATGAAAGATATACCTTGTGAGTTTTTGATATGTAATCTATTTTCGCTGGATAAACGGTGGGCTAGTGCCGAATTAACATAACATTAAACCAATAACACAGTTAAGCCATATGATACCCGTATAAAGATTTCATCAATTCGTTGTACACACAGAGACGCTTGAATATTGTAAAAAACAGGTTGATTATGGTCAGATGACACCATGATTGACCTGTTTTTGTATCTTCTTTTTTCACGTTATTTTATAATATTTGCAACTGTAAACATGGATGCCCCGATAGTTATAGTGGGCGGTCAATAGTGGTGTAAAGTATAATGCTAATGATGTTGTTGCCGTAACAAAAAACGTAGAACTTATGAATGAGCCATTGATTGTTAAAGCACTAGATGCAATTCAAGAAACGTATGATAACTTATTTGAGGATAACGAAGTGAGCTTTGAATTTAAAGGTTTTGCACAGGAACAAGATAGAGAGCATTTTCTACGTTTAGTTAGCGAAACCGCCAACTCGATTGAAAGCAAATTAAGCGATAATTATAAGGTCGAAAACAGAATAATTCTTTGAGAGTTTATTACCTTGACTGGCTATATGCCTTTCAAGGTTTTTTCTTAACTCAAAGAAGTTTGTGGTTAAAAAATAATCTGACATTTGATTCAAGAGCTCATAAAGGCTTGGCCTTCATGGAGTACCATGTAAACATTGGTCTAGGAAGAAAAGTGTGAGAATTAGGCCAGATGACATTTTACATGCAGGAGGTAGTTTTGTATGGAATAGTGACTAAATAAACGATAATGACAAAGCTCGTGGCGATGAACAAGGATATAAATAGTTTTTTAATTGTGTACAGTTAAAGATATCCTTGAATTTGAATTAATAACTCATGAAGGCTAAACCATCAAGAAGTGCTCTTTTTACAATTAAGCAATAAGAGCGAGAATAGGCGAGATGACATTTTACTTACAAAGACAACTTTATGGATGTCATAAGCAACAAACACACGAGATTAAACAAGCTAAAGGGTTTAAACGTTACACTTGCCATGTGGTAAAAAAGATGTCATACTGTCAATACTAAAATAACTTATAAAACTTGCAAATATTATTAAATTTAGAGAATTTATAAACTTAAAGCACTTGATTGTCTATAATAGGCGACAAGTGCTTTTTTGCATGTTTATATACGTAAATTGAAAAGATTACGATGATTTAATTAGTGTACTAAGTGTTAAATTTTATACAAGTACTAGCATACAAGGGGAAGAACAGGCGATGGAAATAGGAGTTTCAATAGATAAATTTGTTATAGAATTTAGGGATGTACTACATTCAGATTTTTACGTGTTTTTATGGTGGGAGTGCAGAAATATAAAGTGAAAATGAAGATTTATAGTGGAACATATAGCTATGAACTGCACATGCGGAAAAGTGACGATGTATATATAAAACTTTAGAGAAACAGAAGGTCACTTACCTACCTTAAGGATTGAGACAAGGCCAGAGCATTAGGCAAAGTCGTAGTAAGTACTGTAACACCTAAAAATATGTTAGATACGCTCCAAGTAGGATTAGATGTCGTAGGGCTGGTACCGGGGGTTGGAGAAATAACAGATGGCTTGAATGCAGTGATTTATAAATGCAAGAGGAGACAAGGTAAATGCGGCCCTTTCCATAGGAGCGATGATTCCAATTGCAGGAATGGCAGCGACAGGTACGAAATTTATAAATAAGGGTGCGAAAGCATTTAATGGTGTAGTTGATGGTGTTAAAATCGTCACGAATAAAGGAACAATAGGCCAACTAAAAGAAAAAGCCACTAAACAGCTAGACACCGTAAAAGATAAGTTCCAAACAAAAGTAGCCGAAGTAAAGGACCAGTTCCGTCAGTTGGGAACACCGCAGTTAGAGTTGGCCGGTGTGAACGTTGGCCGAATAACGGATACGGGAACAGTTGGGAAAAATAAGCCATCACCGAATCCAAAACCATCGAATAGTTCCAAACCACCAGAAAAAGATAGTACATCTGTTGAGGGAACTAAGGGTACAGGTGAATTTGATGTAGCTTCCTTTGAGAAAAATATTAATCATATGAATGTTAATGAAAAAGTAGCATTAATAAAAACAACTGCGATTGATATAGCAAATCAGCGGGGGTGGAAGAAAGATTCTAAATTAACCAAACTAAACGGCGGTAGAACTGTTTATTATGATAAAAAACAGGAAATTACTATGCTTTAGACACATCATGGTAGATTTGAGGTAGTTAACAAAAAGGGAAAACATCAAGGAGAAGTAGATTTTAACTTAAATCCTACTAAACTAGCTGATAAATCTGGTGGTCACGATTTGAAGGTAAAATAAGGAGAGAAATGGAATGAACGATTTAATTACTAAAACTATTGATAAGTACTATAGAAAAAAAGATTTATCTGAATATCTTTCTAAATGTCAAAAAGTTTTCTTTTTACCTGAGGAAGTAGAGGACTTTATTGAAAATAATAATATTTCAATTACTGAATTGAACAATGGAGAAATATGGCCGTCATCTAGTTTAATTTTTGAGTATGAAAAATATGTTAAGGGGGAATTTGAAGTTATATATAATAGTAGATTGATGATTTCTAAAATTGCTCCTGTATTTTATTTACACCATGAGTTTGAAGTTGTGAATAAAGATGTGAATGGTATTAACCCCACACTGGATGGTTTTGATACTCAACCATATAACTATATACAAGCAGAGCTAGAATTATTAGTCAAAAACTATTTTATTGAAAAGGAATTTACTCAATTATCCTTTAGGGAAATGAATGAAGTAGTTAGTGAATTAGAGTTTAGTAAGGAAATTACATTTTTTGGTTCGCAAGTTACAGTGGAACATGCTTTGTTTTTTGATATTTTAGATATATGTCCCGAGTAGTTTCCACAATTGAATTTTCTTAAAATATGCACTTAATTGGACAGATTATCAAACTAAAAAAATAATTGTTGATAATAATGGTGCTAGGGTAGCTGTATTCCTGTTATTTCAGTAAAATAAGGAGGAAACTATATGGATGTAATAAAAAATTTTTAGATGTTGAGATTTCTGATCAAGAGATGTACGAAGAAATTTATGATTTTATTAATTTCCCACATGTTAGAAGTGGTGAATTTGAGGCAAATGAACTTATTATAAAAAAACAGATTTACTTAATTTTTTTATTAGAGTATGTTTTTCCTAATGATGTACATAGGGAGATTTCATGTTGTACTTCAATATATAGGGATGATTTAAATACAAAAATTAATGAATATGCCATTAGGTACGGATACACATTAAAAAGTTAAACATTTAATATTTAATCTGTGTTTGATTGTATCTTTTAAGGGTTTTGTAATTGGGTAGTGTAAATTTGTATAGCCACATTAATGAATTTTATTCATTAATAGAACAACATTGTAAACAACTAATACTACTATTCAAGGAAAAGGTACTACCAGTCGTGAAAAAAGCTGCACAAGCAACGACCAAAGCAGTGAAAAATGCTGTAAAACCTAAAAATCTGTTGAATACGCTACAAGTAGGATCCCAGGTGTCGGCGAAATAGCGGATGGCGTGAATGGCATTATTTATCTGGCCAGAGGTGACAAGGTCAATGTGGCCCTCTCCTTTGGCGCTATGATTCCGTTTATGGGCTGGGCGGCGACAGGTGGGAAATTGATAAAAAAGGTGCCGGGGTAGTTAAAGGTGTCAGTGAAAGTGTTCAAAAATGCTTAAAGGTCCAGTAGGAAGTGTAGTAGACAAAGCCAAAAAGCAAGTAGCGAACGTGAAAACCCAGATACAATCAAAAGTAGTCGAAGTCAAACAGTAACTCCGTCAGCTGCGCCCACCACAGATGGAGTTAGCAGGAGTAGGTGTAGACGTTAGACGCCTAGAGGATACAGGAACAGTTGGAAGAAACACAACAATTCCAAGTCCGAAACCATCTAATTCCCAACCATCACAAAATGGCTCGAATAAAAAGCCTGCTGAGGATAAGGGTACGGATAAAGGTCCTATAAAAGTTAAGTATGGAGATCATTATACTAAAGATGGACGTAGAAAGGTATTAAAGGAGAATGTAGAATATACAACTAAAGAAGGCCATACTTATAAAACAGATAGTAAAGGTCGTATTTCAAGTTGTGAAGACAACCTTGAACTGGGTAAAGGGAAAAGAAATAATCATGCTCAAAAAGTAGCGGGCCGAGAAGATCGTTTGCCAGATGATGAGGGCGGTCATTTGATTGCAAGTATTTTTAAAGGTTCAGGTAGTCTGGATAATCTTGTGCCTATGAATGGTAACCTCAATAAAGGAGAGTGGAAAAAACTAGAGAACATGTGGGCAAAACAGCTTGACAAATGGGAGTCTGTTGAGGTAAAAATAAAGCCTTTTTATAAAGGCGACTCACAACGTCCAGATAGCTTTAAAATAGAATATAAGATTGGAAATGGAGACTGGGAGCTTGCAGATTTTAAAAATAAACCTGGAGGTAGGTAAATGATGATGGATGAAAATAAGTTAAATAGTATATATCAAAATATTGCTCAAACAGTAGTTGAAACGATTCCAGAAGAGTGGTCAAAAGTATATGTATATGGTGAAATCAATGAAGATGTACGTAAAGCATTCTTTTTTTATTATTCAGTAAACAATAATTCTCCAATTCATAGCCATAATATTCCCCAGCTTTTTGATATTAAGGAAGAGGATTATGATGAATTGTGGTATAAACTGCTAGATGATTTAGAAGAACTTTGGTATGAATTTAAAAATAATAATCAAGAACCTTGGACAAATCTTACGTTTATTTTTAACAGTGAAGGTGAATTAAAGATTGACTATGACTACGAGGATTTATCAGAAGCAGACGATTATGAAAGGAAAATTATTTGGAAGTATAAGTACCTAGGACTTCTACCTAAGGATGAAGACGACCAAGAATTCTTAGAGGACTATTTACAATCAATTGAATAAAAAGAGAGAAATAACAATTAATAGTTTAAGAAATCTTGATTGAACGAATATCAACCGCTTAGTCAAGTTTTTTTTACATTGGAATCAACAGTCCGTGAAGGTAAGTAGACATACGAGATTGGTTGCAGTAAATTAATTAAGAAAGCTAATACCTTACTATTCGATTTATATTTACACTCGAGAATAACAAAGCTTGTGGCGGAATACAAAGGTACAATGCAAGCTACTACTTTTTAACTTGTTTATAGTTAAAGATATCCTTGAATTTGAATTAAAAACTCATGAAGGTTATACCATCAAGGAGTATTAGCATTATTTTAATATTATGGCAAATTAGAGCGAAAATAGGCGAGATGACATTTTACATGGTAAGGGTAGTTATTGTATGGAATGGCTAAAAAACTAACGAGATAAGGTAGATATGCAGGAGGTAGAACAACGTTTGGCTATACCAAACAAAAGGGTTAAAAAGAGCTAAAGATACATAATGGTCATGCAGAAATAGTAAAACGATTGTTAGAGTTGAAACTAAACAGCTAAAATCAGACGGAACATGGACAAAAAATCAATCTTTAAATGAGGTTCATATTCCAATGGATAGGGAAAAAGGGAAAATATGGATATAAATGAAATTAATAATCTACCTGATAGAATACCAACTGGAACATTAATATCAATGTTTCAAAATGCATTAGATCGATTTAGAAATAATAAAATTGAAAAAGATGGTTTTTTATTAATCCTTAGTCAACTAACAGACCGGCAAGTTATGACATACGAGTTATTAAGAAGTGATATAAGAAATGATATTGATAGAACTCTCTCTAGATTATGGAATACAGATTCCTATGATGAAGTAGATATTATACTTTCTATTGTAGTAAATCTCGGTCTAGAAATTTGCTTTAATAAAATAACAGAATCACTTGAACAGTATAAGGATATAGAAAAATCAATCCTAGATGAAATACAGGAAACAATAGATGGAGTAGGCGAGAATATCTCTAATCCGTATTATAGTTTGGAAAAATTTAAATAGTCTGTTACTAGTGTGAAATGCCGTAAACCAAAATTACAATGGTTAAAATGGATCTTTAATTACTATCTTCCCTAGATTAAAGATAAAGAGAAGTATACAAATTGCTGAGCAGTACATTGATTAAATTTGGGGTATCAGATTTTTGAATCCTAAAGTTTATGCGCAAAAACATTAATTTTAAACTAATTACTTCTTTAGAAAAACTTATATTGAATTTTTATATCAAGTGTGATTAATCCTGATTCGAAGCAAACCTTGAAGGGAATTGGGCGAGAGACAATTTTTATTGCAAGGTAGTATAAAATGGAATAACTAAAAAACTAATGAGAATGACAAGGCTCATGGCGATAAACAACAAGAAATACAACATACAAAAAGGTATTCTTTCCCTACGTTAACCAAGCACAGTGAACGGGGTTTTAACAAAAGGACAGTAAATCAAGCTTTCAAGGAAGGAGCAAAGTTAGGAGATTAGTATGGAAAGATTATCAATGAAAACCAAAAAAATATTAAAACAATCAGGGTGGACACCAGAGCGAAAAAAAGATATTAGTTCACAAGTAAAATATCTAGAAGATAAAGGATATGTAGTTTTCGATTGTGTAAAAGAGGCACTGGCGCAGTTTGGTGAATTAAAGTGTATCTATGAATATAATGGAAAATCGGATGATTTTGTGATAGAACCCAATGAAGGACTGGGGGATTTAGATAGAAGACATTATAAAAGATATGAAATTATAATAGGTGAGGATTTGGTTGTCATTGGTACTGCTTTTAGAGATAATGCAGTATTGTATATGTCTAAAGCAGGGGAAGTTTACGCAGTACGAGATGATTACTATATTTGGAAGATTGGTGGCGAAATATATGAAGCTCTCAACAATTTATGTGAAGGGAGAGAGTTAAAAGTAATACATGAAGAGCGTTTAGGCAATTAAGGTAATGATTATCTGCCTATTGCTGAATGAAACAATTAATTACACATAACTCATTTATTTACCTATTATGATTTCGTCATTTTAATAAGTATGCATATAAATGAACGGTGTTCCATTACAACAAGCAGGTTGATTGTGGTTAGATTAATCCACGATAGACCTTTTCTTTGTAATCTTCGTTTTTTTTTTGCAGATTTTTATGAATAAAATTGAATTAGCAGCTAGTATCATAAGAAGACCAGCAGTCAATCAAAGATGCGAAAGAAATTTGAAAAGTACATTTGACTTAATTGAAAAAATAGATAACGAAGATGTAACTCAACATGAAGAATTAAAATTAAAATTAAAAAAGGCATTTTTGAAATTTACGAAGAAGTATTGCCCTAAGAGTTTTAAAAGAATCTTTACCTGGCATGAGAAAGATAGATAAGAGAGGAAAACCAGATAACTTTACTTTTCGTATCTATACACAAGAAGAATATAATAAAAAAATTCGAGAAGGTAGAGATATTATGAAAAAATATCCGTATTTCATCTGTTTTGTACCGATATTATCAGAAGAAGATATTATTGGAGTTTCTAAAATTATATCTAATAAGTTAGTTAGTGGTATTCCGTTTGGTGGTTTAGAAGATTATATTTATGAAGAAGTGCCCGCAGTCTATATAAAAGAAAGTATACTTGGATTTGAATTAGTTATACAAGGTTATGGAGGGAAGGAGGGGTATATTTTAGAAATACGTTCTTATTTAAGAAATAGTGAACTCCATGACGCTAAAGAAATTACAGTAGATATAACTAACTATATTGCTTCTTTGCTTGAAGGAACTGAGAAAATAAAAATATTGTATGAAGAGATTAGTGGAAAAGATTATATTGATATATCTGAGTAAAATTTTTGTTGACAAAGTATAAGACCTTGATTGGCTATATTGTCACTCTCGAAACGAAGAATAATTGTTTGAGAATTGAGACTTCAAGAAGGTAAGCCAATAAGAAATGTTTTTTATATTTATGTAATAAGAGCTAGAATGGGTGAGATGACATTTTCCTTACAAGGACCTCTTTATGGATGTCGTAAGCAACAAACATATGAGATTAAACAAGCTAAAGGGTCTAAACGTTACACTTGCCATTTAGTAAAAAAGATGTCAAACGTTCAATACTAAAATAACTTATAAAACTTGCAAATATTATTAACTTAGAGAATTTATAAACTTAAAGCACTTGATTGTTATAACAACAGGCCACAGGTGCTTTTACACATCATAATGGTGGAAGGACAAAAGGGATGTGGGCCTACACTCCAAGATAATAATATTGAGGACGTATAGAAATGGAATTTAAGGATGGATCAATAATTTATCCCTTACCAGATGATACTTTGCTTTCTGAAAGGGAAGGTAAATGGAGAATAAATTTACCAGAGACGTATAAAGAATTTATAAAATAATGGTGGTACTCCTATAAAGGATAGTTTTAAGTATAATAACCATATTTATGCGATTGATAGGTTTTTATGTATTTTAAAAGTAATCGGGAAAAGCGAAGATGAGTATTATGATATAGGAGTAGTTAGAACACAATTAGACGAAAGAATTGTTTTTGATGAAAATATAGTTGGTACTGAACTGCTACCAATAGCTGTTTTATTTGCAGGTGACATTGTTTGCTTAGACTATCGTAACGATGTTGAAGAGCCTACTGTATGTTATTGGAATCATGAAGAGTCTTCAGATTTAAATCCTGTAACATATATTATTAGTAATAGCTTTGAAGAGTTTTTAAATATGTTAACAGAATAGATACTTATTAGCAGTAACAAAACCTTGGTACCTAGGTCCAATGCTTGTAAATCAGTCAAACATTTAATATACCAAAAGCACTTGATTGTCTAATAGGCAACAGGTGCTTTAGTTTTTTGGTGAGAAATTTATGCTTTGCACGACATAAAAAATGCTAATGAATTTTCATAACTCATGATGGTTATACGATCAAGGCATTCTACTTCAATACTTGGTTTGTGAAAATAATAGGATAAATAGGCGAAATTACAATTTACATGGCAGGGGTAGTATGACATGGAATAGTTTACAAACTAACGAAAATGACAAAGCTCGTGGCGATAAACGATGGTAACATATAAGGATGTTGATATACTGCTTTGGGCTGTAAATTTAGGGTTATAATTTTACTAGAGACGGTCGTATAATACTTGCTATTCGTTTAAAAAGCATTACATAAATTGTCAGTTTCTTAACAGGAGGGAAAAACAGTAGTTTAACTAATGCTTATGGTGTTCCTATAAAAAGTTATGTTAAGTTTGAATTTGTAGGAACAAATAATTTGGGAGATATTACAATGTATCATGTTGAAAGTGGTAAAACTTTTTGGAAATAAATGATGAGTAAAGGAAATAATATTCCTGTTATTAATTCTGTTGAATTGAGGAGAAATTATGAATAACAAAATAAAAATAAGTAAGTTTGACTCTCTTGTTGAGGAAGAAATAAAATTCTTAGTCAATAATCAAGAAGTTATAGCATTTAATGTGTCCCCTCAAAAACTGGAAGTAGGTAAAGAGTATGAAGTTGAAATGGATATATTTGTAAATGATGGTTTGGATATAGAGGAACAAAACAATCAATATTTGAAAAAAGTTCAGCACATCAATAATTATAGTTATATTCTTTGGGGTAAAATGTTAAAAAATAATATTTTAGATGTAGGTTTTTTCATTACTAGTGATTTATTTGATGATTATCAATATTTGATAGGACAATACGTTTCTGTGAAAGTTGATAGATTACAATTGTATTGAGAATACAAAGTAAGGTAATTGAATATGACTTCTTCTATAATTTAGTGACAGTGTGTGTGCAACTTAGTAGAGATGTGAAAAACCCTATGTTATTTGGAAGTAATGACCAAGCAGGATTATTGCCAAAAGTTTTTCTTGATGACTATGGAATAGGAAATTGTGCAGAAGTAGATGCAGTGAATCAAGCTCTTAATAAAGGGGCAAATATTGGGGATTTATATTTATACACAATTAAAACGACCCAAATGAGTTTGGAGTAGCAAAACTAGCTTGTGAAAACTGTACGTTTACATTTAAAGGAAATGTTAATGAGGCAGTAGCAGGATGGCTAAAAGGAGGACAATGAATTTGGGAAAATACGAAAAAAATATCTTTTAGAGGAAGAGTTGCATATGGTAGTAGCTGTTTTGAGAGTGCACTTATAACCTTAAAGTATGATCTCAATGAATGGAAGGTCATTTTGAACTATCTATGGGAATTTACTAGTATACAGTATTTGGATCAGTGGAGTGATACAATAGTTGAATTAATTCCAGATAATTTATTGGAATTTAAAACATATGAAGAAGATGCGTTTGAGCGGCTGAGTAAGGATAAGTTTTTATATCTTTATAAATTGTATCAAAACATTGATAAGTCAATAGGTATTTTGGTACGTGCAATCTATGAACTTGGTATCAGTCATGCTTATACTGTAATTGAAGGATATGGTGAAAGTCCTTTCTTGAGTTTTTCTATCGAAGAAAATAGAGGATGGGGTAATAAGTTTGATGGAACATCATTATCTAAAATTCTGTAACATATAAATTGAGCGCTGTGTATAAGCGTAATTGATAGCAGGTATTGTGCCAGTGTACATTAATTCTGGTGGGAAAGTAAGGGAACAAAGCAAGCAGGGAATCGGAACTGACTCTTATCCTTTAGCGAAGCTTTAATACAGATTGTTAAAAAAATCAATAATTACAAAAATAACGATAGATGTACGTGTTGGAAAATATTTTTTGCCACTCAAAAATGGCGTGAACCATTGATATATCAACATTTATAGAGGGAGAGTTCTATAATTGGGTTTTAGTTATGAAGAATACAAAGAATATATTTATGAAGATTATGACGAACTAATAGAAGAAAATATGAGTAAAAGAGAAGCGATGGCTAGAACTTTCTATGAATACGATATGTTAGCAAAAGAAAGTGAGACAGATAAGGCCATGGTCTTTGTAATATTTTCAGAAATAACAATTACTCACACGAAGGTACTATCTACTTTTAAAAATTATTTAGAACAAATGTTAACTGAATTGGATTTTAATAAAATTAAACAGGAAGGTAATTTAACATTAGAACAATATGAAGAGTTATTCTCTCGCAAAGAATACACCTTGCAAAAATTAAATCAAATGCCAATAGACTATTATTCAAGTGTTTGTTGGTATTATAATGAATTAGATGAAGAAGTAAGAAAATTTATTAACAATTATGTTGAAAAAAATGAAAATATAGATTCCATCGTTACAAATGTATTGCTACGGTTTAATAGAGATTGTAAAAATACTAATAGTGAAAAATTTATTATCTATACAACACTAGCTGAAAGTTTGTATAATCAAGGATTGACAGATGTGATTGGTGTTAGAGATGTTAAGGACGTATTACAATCGTTTATTATAGAAGATGTATCTAAAGAGCAATTAACGAAAGATGAACAAGAAAATTTAGCTGGACGAATTAAAAATATCTTAAATAAGCTAAAGTAAGATGATGGATATCTGTATAATTTTGAAGAGGATGTTTTACAGTCCATGTAGGGTGTGAAATTTAATTTGACATCATCTTAAAAATGAATGATGTTATTTACTAAAAAATTTATGTTAGAGTTACATTAGCAGATATAGACCTACGTCATTTGAGGACATTATTGCGAATCATGAAAGATTGTATGGTAGTGCTAAAAGTGAAATTAAGTCAACTTTAGGTCTGGTTGAGTAGAAGAAATTTACGGAAGTTCCGGTTGGTAGTTTACTAATCCACATGGAAGTGTGTTCTATCATGGTGGTGGAGGCGTTCATAAAAGTTCATACTATGAATTTTCAAATGGAAAAACAAAAAAGTGAAGGTATATAAAATAGAGGATGGTTATGTTCCTCCCATTGCTGATAAAG
Organism: Lysinibacillus mangiferihumi; assembly: GCF_003049665.1. GTDB lineage: Bacteria > Bacillota > Bacilli > Bacillales_A > Planococcaceae > Lysinibacillus > Lysinibacillus mangiferihumi. Next base: position 20,666 of record NZ_PYWM01000037.1, read on the forward strand.
GTAGGCAATACAAATTGATTAAAGAAGGGGAGTAAACTGTGATAACAATTGGAGAATCATTTGAACTATTTTTAGAGACCTTAAAACACTCGAATCCTAATGTTTTAACATTGTCAGATGAGTTAATTGAGTATTATCTTCTTGAAGGGTTTGCAATAGAAGCACCAGCTTATTTAAGTAAATTTACCCTTGACAGACTAAGTAATGAAGGAATTATAGATAAGGAAATTTTAGGGGAAAGTAAGAGATTACAAAGTGTGTACTTTTTAATAGATCAAATGAAAGTATGGGACAGTCCTTCTATAAAAAAAAGTTCAGAGTGGAAAGAGGTTTTCTCTCTCTCCGATAAAATTTGTGAGTTGGTTCATAAGAAATGGACAGATGAAGAAATAGAATATTTAAAAACATTATAAAATCAAGAGGCATCCTATCACTTGATTGTAGCTAAGTGATAGAGCCTTTACAAGTAAGGAATAACTCACTAATCAAGAAAATTGATACTTAAGATTTTGAAAGGGTGAAAATGATAGAAGTATTTTTAAAACCTTGACTGGCTATATGCCTTTCAAGTTTTTTTGTTATGGTTAAAACAATACGACTTTAGAAGGATAACTCATATTTATTCCCTCTAAAGATTAAGTAGAATGATAAAATAGAAATAGGCAATCTGGTAAAAGGCTCCTACGAAAAAGAAGTACTCAATGGCAATGCCTATACAAGATCTAAGTGGAAACGAATGTACAGCTAACCACAGCGACAGCTATTGTTGGAAACAAAGGAGTTGGCTCCGTAACTAAGGTAGGGAAACTACCGTGTGATCTACCTTCTTCAAAGCCTACTAAAGATTCTAAGAAGCCTGAAGAGACTAAGGGTATAGATAAAGATGTTACTTTTAAAAATGGTTATGATACACATTTAATCGAAGTAGAGGGCTTTAAAGCAAAACCGAACATTGGAATAAAAGGTGTCACAATCTTGGAAACTTTGAAAAATTTATTTTAGATAATTTTAGAAATAAAGTTGAGGATATAAATCAAGCTGTGACTAAAAAGTCTCATCCGGATATATCAGGAATCTATGAGGTAAAATATAAGCTCCCTGTTTATGATGGATTGAGTACAGCAAATGGTGGAAAAGGTAATTTTACTGGACAGTAGAAGGAGTATAAGAATCCTAAGCAGTATATGACCCAAAAGTTTTTTCTGATGAACAGATATTGAAGTTGGGCAGAGAAGCGATGGAAGAAGATATTAGTAATAATAGAATAACTCATGATAGGGATAGGTCACCAAGTGATTTAGGAGAGGGATATGTCAATTTAAATGGGGAACAATGGAAGTTTATCGGCTTTAAAGACAAAAATACAGGTGAGATTTCGAATTACTTCCCAGTTCTAGATTAAATATTAATAGAGGGAGTGTTTGTTATGAGTGAGGAAGTATTTATTATTGAAGAATTTTCAGAAAAAGTTGAGTTGATGCGTCTATATTATAAAATAATAGGTGATGGGAAGTTTATGGAAGCGATAGAAAATTTCAAAAACAAACAAGGTTTTGGTATTGACCCAGTTTGTTGTATTTTTGCAAATGAATATCAGCCGGGAGAAGAGGGGTATTTTGGTGAAACGGGTGTTAACTTCAGTATACAGCCACCTATGGCTGAAGGTGAGGAAAATGCCATTGTAGATGAAAATATATTTTTACAATATTTAACAGAAGCTGGGGAAGAATATTTAACAAGACAACCTCAAAATCGAACAGAAATTGCAGCTTCCTTAAAAGAACTAAAAGAAATTTTAAATTTATCATAATTTAAGATGGGGGCACCTGCTACGCAAATATTACCATGAAAATAAATATTAATAATATACAAATTATAAGTAATACTGATGTAAGATGGTACTTATCGAGTCAAATTATATGGATTGGTAAAGAGAAAAATTACGACGAGATTGATGAATTAATAAATAAAAGTTATGGAAGTTTTAAATGGCTGTGGTCTGATTCAGATACCATATTATTTAATAAGGAAGATTTGAATTTTATAGGAGCAGTAATAAAGTTAAACGAACCAATAATAGTAAAAAGTGGGAAAATGGATAAAGTCTTATTAGAAGAGAGAGAGGGGAACATCAAAATAAGTGAGGAAAGGAATTTCGAATGTAAATTATCGGATTTTACCGAGTACTATATTGAAGAGGATAATTTACTATCCTATTCTGAAAAATGGGATAGAGCAAACCTCTCCATTGAAGTAAAGATAACCTCAGACTTTTCTGTTCTTTTACAGAATAATAAGATGGTGGGAATTTTGATTTATAATGCTAGTAATCATTTAATACCAGATGTAGTTTACCAAGTCGATGCAAATGAAAAGATTGATTCGAACTTATGTATAAAGCTAGGTAGAATTTTTGAATTAATTGAAAAAATTGATAACGATAATTTAACTCAACATGAAGAATTAAAATTAAAAAAAGCATTTTTAGAAATTTACAAAAAAGTATTACCCTATAATGAACTAAGTTATGTTGCATTAAAAGACACTATAGTAAATATAGTTGACTATTTGTAATATTGAAAAAAATACCAATATACTCTGTGATATTGGATGGGATAGTATGAACTTAACTTAAAGCACTTGATTGTCTATAACAGTCAATAAGTGCTTTTTTGCATTTAGATATGTGAAATTATTACGATTATATAATGAGTGTACTAAGTGTTAAATTTTATACAAGTATTAGCATACAAGACAGCGAGATAGATAGAGCTCGATTTCGAGATTTTTGTAAGTACAGAAAGAACAGTAATAAAACCAAGTGGAAAAAAGCTACTGAACTAAATGGGCAGACTTATAATGTGCACCGATTTTACATTGAAAGAGAATGATCATGATTGTAAGACACTACTAAAAAAAGAACTTCCTGACGCTGAAGTAAGCTATAGTGTTGAGTATGGGGACAAAGCTTCAAGATATCGAGGAAATGCTGAATTAGCTAAAGAACTTGAAAAGTTAAAGGAGTGAAAGTATGGATTTTGACATCCGAGTGATTCGAGAATATTATGACTCAGAAACACGAGACTATGATTTTAATGAATTAGTTAATTTTGGGGTAAGTGTTGAAAATGCTGATTTTATGATAGATATTGGAGTGCCAAAAGAATTGGGTGATTTTGAGTTCTATGAATTCACCGACTTCCAAAAAACGGTAATTAAAGAAGTGCAATTTATCAAAGTAGGTCATTGTGCGTCTTATGAATATGGACTTTACTTAAAAGAAGGGAGCGATGAGCTTTTTACTAGTTCTTCCTTACATCATCCTCTAATTTATACGCTTAATCAGAACTTAAGAACGTTCTTCTTGTTTCATATGATGAGGCAGGAGATATCAACAGCGATGAAAAAAGAAGGTGTATATACTTCATACAACTATGCTATTGAGTTGAGGAAGGTGTATGAGCAAATTGACCCCATAGCAATGAAGGAAGTAGAAGGATATTGGTCACATTTAATAGAAGACTATGAAACTGGATTATGAAATCTTATGAATTGCTTAAATAGAGTAGTAGAGTCTAGGGTTATCCTGCAAAGGAGGAATAAGATGGCTTCATACGTTTTATTACTAAAAGAATATGAAGATGATGAAACTGTGGTTTACAGATTCGGACCTAATGAAAATGTTATGGGGAAAATTGAATTAAATAAATTTACTAGAAAATTTTCCGAGTTAGAAGTTCTCCCTAATAACAACTTTCCATCTGCGTTTTATTATGAAAGAGCTGCTCAAAGATTGGCAGTTTGCCTAGTAAGAGAAGGTGGTGTGTTTCCTGAGAGAACCGCTTTTGAATCATAATAACAAAAAAATTCTTTGATTGGCTAAATGTCAGTCAAGTTTTTTACTTTAATTTAAATTAAATCAGGTGATATTTGGGTGAGACAACAAGAAAAATGATTTGCTCATAAAGGTATTACCATTATAGAGTTCGGTTTTAAAAGGAGGATAGAGTGACAAGTACGATAATTAAGCGAGATGACATTGTACATGGTAGGTAGGGCTCGACAATTGCTTTTTCGCATTATCATATTCTAATTTATATTCATGGTAAAGATTTTGATGTGGGATTATGGTTTACTACATACAGTGATGAAGTATTAGATAACCCAGAAGAGGAGGCAGGAAAGCCTTTTACGGGTTTAGCTTTCGAATTAATTATATGATAATGGAAATATAGCGTATTACTGTTATTAAAAAGGGTTTTAAAGAAGGATAGGATGCTTATGAATAATTTTGATGGAAATAAATTAATACAGGAGTTTTCGAAAATTCAAAGTGAATTGTTTCCTAGAATTAAATTAGAAAATAATTTTCAAATAGAGAATGTACAACTTATTGCAGGAGTAGATTTATCTTACTGGAATCTGAATGAAAGAAAGTACGGTACATGCTGTATTGTCATCATTGATTATAGTACAAAAGTAATTGTTGAAAAAGTGTACAGTTATGGGGAAATACAAACCCCTTATATTCCAGGTTTCCTTGCATTTCGAGAATTACCTTTAGTAATAGAGGCAGTAAAAAAACTAACGAAGCAGCCAGATATATATATGTTTGATGGCAATGGTTATTTACATTATCGTCACATGGGTATTGCTACTCACGCCTCATTCTTTTTAAATAAACCAACGATTGGAGTGGCAAAAAGTTATCTTAAAATCCAGGATGTTGACTTTATTATGCCAGAGAATTTAAAAGGCTCTTACACCGATATTGTAATAAATAATGAAGTCTATGGTCGGGCTTTGAGAACAAGAATAAGTGTTAAACCCATCTTTGTTTCTTGTGGGAACTGGATTGATTTAGATTCAAGTACTGAAATTGTATTGAATTGCATTAATAATGAAAGTCGTTTGCCTATTCCCGTTAGATTAGCAGATTTAGAAACACATAAAATAAGAAAGCTGTTAATGGAGAGCGGAATGGAGTAATAAGCTGAGGAAAGACCTAATCTGTATTTAATATTTGTTAGCCAATAACTTTACTTTAATCATGCGATTGATAGTATGATTATATAAGTTCATGGTTTCGGGAATTGTATAAGGATATAATTTGTTGTACGGATACCCTTGACTAGTTTACAATTAGCGATTTTTTTAGTGTTATACACAATAAAAAATGGGTTCTTGTCTTCGAGATACCTTGATTGGTTTCATACCTTTCAAGGTTTTTTCGTGTACGAAAAATTGTGAAAATAATTGATATTTGAATCGAAAACTTATGGTAGTTAGTAAAAGTTTAGGATTAGGAGTAATGAAATTTCAATAAAACAAGATATTTTCTACACGATTTATACGGGTACTTGCAAATTAAACGAAAGTACGCAAACCCTTAAATAAGCGAAGCATAAAGAATACCGTAAAAACGACGGTGCTAACGGACAAAAAACAAAAGAAGTGTATAATTTAGCCAAACAACCATGAAAGAAGTAAAAACGGCCTCAAAAGAAGCCGTACTAGCCGACAAGTCGTTAAATAACATGGAACTGCAAACGCCAAGTAAGGACATGAGCTTTAAAGAAAAAGCCATACTAACAGGCCAGAATCTGCTTTTAACAAAAGCTCAAAAAGAAAAAGGCAAACTAGATGCAACGGTTGATGTATTGAAAAATACATACGGCGAACTAAAAGAATTGGTGACCAACCCTGGAGGTGTCCTCAATAATCTAGTGACCGCAACACCCGATTGAAACGAAAAATCAATAGGCAATGCAATAAAACACTCCTATGAAAAAGAAGCACTCGATGGCATTGCTGAGGCGACTAAGGGTAAGGTTAAGGTTAATGCTTTTGGTAGTTTTTTTACAGAATCTACTCAAATAGATAGAGAACTAGTCGACACCTTAAGGAAAAAATATACAGATGGAAGAAAAGGAATGCTGCTGCGTCAAAAGGAAAAATAGATGGTGATGAGATAAATTTAGAAAGTAGTGGAGAGTTTCCTAACAATGATTACTTTAATAAAGATAATTTTAAGCCCCTACAACCAGAGGATTATCATTATGAAGGCCCAATTAGTGCATTTACAAGTCATACTGAACAAAAATTTGTAGGATATTTAAGACTAAAATATTAAGATAAGGCTGATGTTAAGGGGTTAATTGAAATTATTTCTGAAAGACCATATTGTGATAATTGTATTGATTTGGTTGATGAATTCCAGAAGAAATTTCAAAATATTGAGGTAGTTTGTATTGAGGTAATTCCAAAATAGAGGAGAATAATGGTGAAATATTTATATGAACTTATTACCGAATTACAAAAAAATAAAATTCCTATGGTTCCGTGCACTAAGGACGAAGTAGATGAAGTAAAGAGGTTGATAGGAAATAATAAAATTCCTAAAGCATACATTGAATTTCTTGAAGTAATGGGAGGAGGGACAGAGCATACTTTTTTACGAGGAGAATCATGTTATATTGACGAATTAATGGAATTGAATGAATGGGGAGCGGAATTATTAGCAGAAAATAATGTTGCATTGAAGCTTACCCCTAACGATTTTGTATTTTGGATGAGTCAAGGGTGTATGTTTTGTTTCTTTAAACTAGATGAGGGCGAGAATCCTCCAGTATATTTTTATTCGGAAGGTAAGAAGAAAGATGGTTTCTATAAGATTACTGATACTTATACAGATTTTTTACAGCGTCGGTATATGAAAGATAAATATATTTTTCAAAAAAAAGATTAAGCGAAGCATCTTCGGATTTAGGTCTGAAATACTATGTGTAATCAATACGAGATTGGCATTCCAAATTGCGTTTTTTTTATCCTATTACGGTTTGTTGATGAGTAGACCTCACCCAGTGCCAAGTAAGTAGGGCAGAAGACTTAACTCAAGTTGAATTCGTCAAGCTAAAGAGTTTAAACGTTACACTCGCCATGATCATGGGTATAAAAATGCCATACTGTCAAGGACCAGCTCTGTCAATTGGGAACACCGCCGTTGGAGTTGGCTGGTGTGAATGTGGGCCGAATAACGGATACTAGAACATTTGAGAATATACTATTAAAGAAGCCATATTTATAAAACAGATAGTAAAGGTCGTATTTCAAATTGTGAAGATAACCTCGAACTGGGTAAAGGGAAAAGAATCATGCTCAAAAAGTAGTGAGTGGAGACGGTCGTTTGCCAGATGGTGAGGGCGGTCATTTGATTGCAAGTATTTTTAAAGGTTCAGGTAGTCTGGATAATCTTGTGCCTATGAATGGTAATCTCAATAAAGGAGAGTGGAAAAAACTTGAGAACATGCGGGCAAAACAGCTTGACAAAGGGCAGGGTGTTGAGGTAAAGATAAAGGCGATTTATAAAGGAGACTTACAACGTCCTATAAGTTTTGAAATAGAGTATAAGGTTGGAAATGGAGATTGGGAATATAGAGAATTTAAAAATAAACCAGGAGGCAAGTAATTGTGAATGATAATAAAATAAGTAGTTTATACAATAGTATCGCTCAAATAGTCGTAGAAACGATTCCAGAAGCGTGGTCTAAAGTCTATGTTTATGGTGAAATCAATGAAGATGTACGTACTGCATTTTTCTTCTATTACCCGGAATCTAGCGAAAAACCAATGCATAGTCATGATATACCAAGTGTATTCGGGGTAGAAAAAGAGGAATATAAGGAAAAATGGAGAAAATTATTAGATTATTTAGAAGAACTATGGTATGAATTTAAAAATAATAACCAAGAACCTTGGACCAATCTCACATTGATTTTTAACAGTGAGGGTGAATTGAAAATTGACTATGAATACGAAGACTTATCGGAAGCAGACGATTATGAAAGGCGAATTATTTGGAAGTATAAGTATCTAGGACGTATACCTGAAGATAAAGACGACAGAGAATTCTTAGAGCGTTATTTACAATCATTTGAAGAAAAAGAGAATAATAACGATCAAAAATAAAATTTTTAATTGAACAAATGTTGACCATATTGACCCATCAACATAAGACAAAAAACCGGGAACCGGGAATTGGCTATTTAATTTGATACGATTATTAATTGGAAAAAAGTAGAAGGATCTTTAACTATCTTCTGCACAAGCAAAAAACAACCAAAGCGAATGCTCTCAATATACTTAAAAAGAAATCAATCAATTAGGTTAGTATGTGGAGAAGCTTGATAAGGGTACGGGTAAAGATTTTAAAAACTACTCAGCTAAAGAAATAGAGAGGAAGTTTGACTTGAAGAAAGGGGAGTTCCACCAAGTGAAACAGGATATAGTTAAAGACCTTACCAATAAAAACTCTCCGTATAAAGACTCTATGAAAAAGGTGGGTAATAATCCTGATATTCATCTAAGTTCAGATGGTACAATCAGAGTAATGTCTAGAGATGGAAAGACTTCGTTTGATACTAATTGGAAGATAAACGATTTTCTACCGTAAGAAAGGTGATAGCTATGTCATTTGAAATAAATATATTAGTGGTTAATCAAAATAAACCATTACCGATTCCATTTCTCTCTTTTATAGAAGTAATAAATGAAGTGGACGATAAAATGGTTTTGAGGTTGGATTGTACATGGAATTTTATGAGTCAAACAAAAGGAATTTGGTACTCATTAGTTAAAGAGGATAATGGGATTAAAAATGCATTTTTACTTTGTACCTCTGATTTTGAAATAGAGTCAGAAAAATTACCTATTCCTTTTTGGATTGACGATGAGGATGTTATTTATAACTTAACTCCATTAGTTATTCATAAAGAATATTCGGAAGAGTTTGTAGCAATATTAGAATTTTTAATTAAACAATCTCCAAGTAATACCTTAATGTTTTTAGCTAGATATCAGGGTGGTGATTATGAGATTATTCAAGGCACTATATCACTTAGTAATTTTATTCAAGATTTAAAAAATAAAAAAATATTGTTTAATGTATGCTATATAATCACTAATAATTAATTGTTATAACCTTGATTGGCTAAATGCCTTTCAAGGTTTTTTTCTTTAAGTCATATTAAATCGGCTGATATTTGAGTGAGACAATAAGAAAATGATTCGTTTGAGAATCGAAAACTCATGTGACCATCAAGGATTATTATGCAAACATTGATCTAGGAAGAAAAGTGTGAGAATTAGGCGAGATGACATTTTACATGCAGGAGGTAGTTTTGTATGGAATAGTGACTAAATAAACGATAATGACAAAGCTCGTGGCGATAAATAATGGTTAATGTGAGAGGGAATTGTTTGCTTTATATAGTCAAATATTTTTAAGGTTGTATTTTGCTAGAAGGTATTACCATCATGGGGTCTGGATTTACTATAGGATAGTTTGACAAGTACGATAATTAGGCGAGATGATATTTTACTTGACAGGGGTAGTTATGAAATGGGATGGCTAAATTTGCATTTTTTGGTTATAAAAAGAAAGGGTATAATGAGGAAGATGGTTAATGTGAATAATGATAGAACAACAAAGTTGGAGTTGTTAAAAAGAATAAGTAGAAGAAAGAATTTAATCAAAGAATTAGACTTCATGAATCTTGTCGAGGAACCATTTTTGAATATTGAAGATAACGATTTATTTTGTAAGAAAGTATTTTCGGTACTTAAAGCAAAGAAAAATAAGATTCGATTGCAAGGAGATAACTATAAAGAAAATATTCAAAAATCAATACAGTTATTAAATGAGATTATTGATAATACTGAAATAACACATAAAAAAGGATACCTATTGTTTTTTAGAGAAAGTGAAATAGAAGTAGTGTTAATTAATGTTAATGAATTATTTAGTAACTTAGATAAAGTTCTTGAGTTGACATGGTTTTCAAAGGGATATGGAGATTTTATACTAGTGGATGGAGATTTTAATTTTGGTTTGTGTATTGAACGAACGGAATATTATTATGAGTTTAGTATTTGGGGACTATCGTAAAAAGGAAACATTATGCGAACCTTGAATTCGTTATAAAAAATAGGGAAATTACGTCACAGCATATCCGTTGTATTAATAAGAGTGGGGATAATAACATGATTAAATATTTGTATACAACTGAATATAATGAAGATTTTAATGAGGTTATTTTGGATTTTGGTATAGATACATCATTAAACAATGGTTATCTGATTTGTAATTCACTAGGTTCGGATATTTTTGGCGATTTTGCTACTGTAAAGGATGAAATCGAAAAATTACTTGAATTACTAGCAGGAAAAGTAACTTTATACGAAGGTGGGGGAAATGTAAACTTAATAAAATCAGATGAATTTTTTACAACCATTGAAGATATTTTTGCAGATGATGAGGAGGCCAGCACATGTAAAATTGAGACTTTAGAATATACAAAGATTATACTGATCTGGGCAAAAGAAAATTTTCAGTATAAGTGCAAACGAGGTGCTGTGTTAAGAGAAGAAGCAGAATTAGCAGTAGACTGGATAAATAAAAAATTCATGGATAATAAAATTTTACGGCCATAGAGGAGGGAAGCTGGATTATATACAATTAAAGAAATACACAGATTATTCGCTAGGATTATCAAATGACAAGTCGGAGCTTTTTTGCAAAAAAAGGTAAATATACCTATTATACACAAAAGTAATCGATCAACTAGGTAAGGATGTGCAAGCCTGTGGAGCAGCTTGATAAAGGATTAGCTTCTAGAGGTAAACCAAGTTCAGGCGAAAGATCCTTTGTTAGTTTTGTGAAAAATAATGTGTCTATTGAAAAAGAAACAATGGTGATGTCCCAAGTCAGTTTAAACGTTTTTGGTATGATAGTCATGCTAACTTAGCACTGTATGTACATCAACTCACTAGAAATGCCGCACCAAAAGGAAATATTTATGGTGGGTTGGTTCCAAAACGTCAAATGATGGTGTAACAACTCCAAATGCAAAAGATAGAAAATAATTATATGACTATTTAGAAAACGGCAAATATCAAGAATAAGGGAACAATAAAATGGATGAAAACTTCGATTGCACACAGTTTTTTCCTTTGATACAAATCTATCATTAAAAGAAATATTATTATTATTATCAGACTTGAAAAATTATGAGTTTCTAATTTTAAAAAGTGATGACATAAGAGAAGTTAAAAAAAGATATTTAGAAAAATATATGAGTTCCTATCTAATTGAACTAAAAAATGATAATTTTATAGGCGATTTGCAAGATTGGAGTAATTTTGAAAGCCCTCCGATTATTGTGGAATTTTTTTCTGATATTTCAGAAAAAATAGCGAAGAATATTAATATAACAAATTACTCTATTATTCTTTGTAAATTTGCACAAGAAAATGTTACTGAAGATAAAGTTTTAGAGATAAAATCTAATGAGATTTTACCAGCTCTCTATAATATGTCTAAATTCAGTTATGATTTATAGATGGATAATCTTATCTTAAAAATTCAACAGGAACTTTAAATGTTTATAAGCGCCATCCCAAAATTGTTAAAAGACATTTTTAGATTTCATTAATGATTTTCGTGAATAGAACTCTTGAATAAATAGGGAGGATACTTATGCAAAATTTATCAGATGAAACGAGAGATATATTGCTACAAGCGGGATGGAATACAAATAATAAGGTTGAATTAACGGAAACAGTAAAATTTTTAAAGGCGATGGGATATCAAGTGTTTAATCCGGTGGTTGATGCACTAAGTCAATTTGGTGGGGTTGAATATAAATTTAAGCATCCGGATGGAAGTTTGGAAACCTTTCATTTTAGCCCACAAGAAGTTGTTGGGGATTACTATGAAAAAGAAGACTTTGATGAATTTGAGCTATTAGTAAAAGAGCCGCTCGTAGTAATTGGAGAAGCATACCGTGGAAACTTAATAATGTTTATCTCGAAATCTGGTAAGGTCTTTGGAAAAAATGGGTATTCATTATTTAAGTTTGGCGATGACATTTTCGAGGCATTAGACACGCTTTGCTTATTTAGTAAACCAGAAGAAATAGAATAATAAATTTCAGTCATTTGGGATGGCTGTGGCAATATGATAGAAGCTAGTATAGAATGGCAGCGTAATAGCGTTGCATGATACAGGTTAATTATGATCAGATACCACATAATTGACCTGTTTTTTTGTTATCATCAAAAATTAATTAGAAAAAGTCGCCCCTTTAGAAGGCAAAAAGCTAGTTTTAGAAATAATAATTCAATGGGGTCGTATGAATTAGAGAAAATGAAATAGAAAGAAGTGAACATGAATTGGCAACTTACAATATAACTTCAGATATTTTTGAATATCCGAAATCTTATCATAAGATTGTAGAATTAAATTTAGTTGATTTTGATGTATGGTATTTAATGGAGTCTGGTCAAGCGACAAGAAGGTATTTTGATTTGAAGGAGAGATATCCCAATAGAAAATTAATACCTTTTGCTAGACAGGATGATAGTGATGATATCGCATGTTTTGAAATAGGAAAGGGAACTAAGATTCAATTAATTCATGATTTTACTACTGAAGGTTTTGAACAAAGACATGAATTTGAAGATCTCTGGGAATGGTTAGAGTTTGCTATAAAAGAAATGATTTTTTATAACAGGTGTGAAGCGGTTGAATGATAGAGAATATTAGACTGACGAAAAAGCTGCGGGTGTTTGAGAAAATGATGTCAGTATGCTGAATTACTTGAAAAATTTTTAAATAGTTAAGGATAATAACTTTGACAACAAAAGAGGCAATGCATATATACTTTCAGATGAGGAAAGAGGTAGCTACTACAGCTTTAGATTTTTTATTTAAAACGACAATTAGTAGTGATGATAACTTAATAATTTATGACGGCGAAGTGGATGAGGATGAATATATCTCATGGAAACCTGTAGAAATGACTGTTACACAAGATTTTACAAGCTTAGAAGATGAATTTGATACGAGTTTTCATGATTATTTTAACTCGTATTGGTTTGTAGACTTAGATGGATTTTTTAAGGAACACTATATTTCACTAGAATCTGTTCTACCTAATATTGAGATAAGTACTTTTCGAGAGTCTTTGAAAGGATATAAAAAAATCACGCTGATAGTTTAGTAAAAATCCCTATTGGAATTGAAGGGAATGTTCCCTATTAATTAATTTTTTAGAATAGAAAATTTAAAATAAGCTTTAGTTGAACTTTGAATGGCAATTTATCATTTAAGGTTTCTTTTCCGTAGGAGCTATCTGTGCGCTGAAAAATTACTTTTTATTTAGATTGTAAAAGTTATCAAAAAAATCTAAATAAATTGCAGGAGGGTATTCTAACCCTGAATATCGAAAATAGTAAAGAGAAAAGAACCCTAGGAAGCAAGTGTTAGAAGAGGAGAACTTGAAATCGATCATCATGTGCAAGGCTTACCTTTTGGTGGAAAGCATGTAAGTTGAAATATTAAAAAGGCAGTAGAATCTAATAGGCGTCGAGAACAAATTGATGATTTAAATTTCATAGGAGATTCATTGGAAATGGTGTTATAACAGGTATAGCAAATCAAATTTCAGAAAAGTAATAGGTGAATAATATGAACTTAAAAGATTTAAAAAATAGACATATTACGTATGACTGGAAAACTATTTTTGTAGGTGTCCAAGATAATTATTTTAGCAAAGACGTTATTTCCGAATACGCGGTAGAGTTGTTAGAGATCGATGATGAAAGTGGATTTGTGAGTGAACTTGCATGGGGAGTATCTAATGAAGATTTAGATAAAGTGATGTTAGAAATAAAAACTAGATATTTCCCTCAATTAGATGAAGAAGGCACAATATTAGTAGAGGAGAATAGAAAACTTAGGTTTGTTTGTTTATCTATAATAAAAGAAAACTGTAAAGGAGATAATGAATTATTAAATAAAATTGCAGAGTTTTATGGAAATCATCATTACCCAGAAGATATGGTGAGTTTTGTTAACTATATGCCTCAAGAAGTTCCAACTATGAAAAAAGAGTTGGTAAATAGGTTTGATATATTTTTAAAATTAGAAAGTGTGAGATTTAGTTAGCTATTTTACTTGAGTATAACGGTAGAGAAAGAAGGACTTAAAAGAACAAGGGAAAAAGAAATCTAGAAGAAGTAAAGGAGCAACTCCGTCAGTTGGAAGCACCGTCGTTGGTGTTGAACGAATAGGCGTAAAAGAGAATAAGTGACCAATGCAGTAGGTGTTCTTAATAACTAGTGTCCACGCTATAGTTGTACAAATGTTATATTAGAATTTAGAGAAAAATATACTATTATAAAGCTAAGTATCTTTACAAATGATACAGTAATTCCATAAGGGTTAGGGAGAATATGTTGAATAATAATATTGATTATGAAAGTATCAAAGATTCTGTTGTATACAGTTTTGAAGAATATATTGAAGAGGATGGATTTACAGCATCACAATCTGCAGCAAAAGTATTTGAAGAAGATTGGAGAGATTTAAATTATAATGCTTTTACAAGGACTGCATATTATATTTGTGTTGCAATAGAGTGTTTTAAACTTAAGGAAATACCAGATTTTGTATATAAAAATTTAGACTTTTATATCAATAGTGAAGAATTTAAAAATGAAGCGAATGAAAAAGATATAGAACAGTTATCACAAGACATAGATAAATGTATCCAAGCAATAGAAGATGGAGATTATAAGGTTATTAAATCGAGCTTTGGGGCTAAATCAAGAATCGAATATATTCTTAGTTTAAAACCGTAGTTAAACAATATAATTACTAAGATACCAAAATTGAAATCATTTATAAATAATTATAGAAAGTTGAAATAAATTTATCATAAATACTACTCTACATAAACATTATCTGAATGATTTTCTACAAAAAATATAGTAAACATGTTGGGAAAGCACATAATTAGCAAACAATAGCATCTAGGGAAAATATAACTGCTGAAGAGAGAGCTGGTTTAGTGGAAAGAAAAATAAAAATATGGTAATACAATAGGACCAATAGCTGAGAGTGTGTAAATATAGTAAGAGATTCATCTATTGTTAAAGGAATTTATGAATCAGATGAACAAGTATGGAAAATAAAAATTCAAAAATCAATGCAAAAAGATGATGTAATAAATCACTATTAAGACTAGGACCTTAGGAGGGGCATTTATAGTGATAATGAATAATTACTCTAAGACAGGGACGTATATTTTATTAGATGACAGCGGATATTCAATAGTTGAAAAAAGCAAAGTTCAAATGGTTAGACAAGGCATCGGAGGGTTTAGTGAAGATGGGCGGATAGTCGGTATTTATGTTAAAGATAACAAACTGTTTTTTTTCTACAATGGAAAATCATTCGAAACATCTATAAACGATTTAACTTGTACAAATATTTATGTTTCTAAATCGAAAAGATGTTTTAGTGTAATAATAGAGGGGCAAAATATCTGTAATATAGTTTATAAGCCTTTTATTGATCCAGGAATGATTTATTATGATGCAGACCCTGAAGAGTTTGATGTGTTGCTATACTTAAGTGAATTATTGAAGAACGAGGATTCTATTAACAGATTTATGCAGGGTATGGAAGTAATTAAAGAGCAGAATAAATAAAAATATACATTAAAAGGCTTAAAGGGCTCAAGCCTTTTAGCAGCTGAATTACCTTTGGAACAAACCTCAGCAAAGAGAAAATTGTCAAAATAATTCAGACTGTGGAGAATGCGTCAGTAGTCACTAAGGCACGTAATGACTTTTATCCAGAAAATATCAAGGGGATATGGCTAAAAGCTACGACGACTTCATTCTCATCTGCAATTATTTACCATTGTAGATGCTGCTAAAGTCGAGAATGAATCGATTGTCTTCAACAGGCGACAAGTGCTTCGGAGGGCAATACCGGTAGCTGGAGAAATAGCAGATGGCCAGAATGCTGCTATTTATTATACAAAGGGAGAAAAGGTGAATGTGACCCTCTCTTAGGAGCGACATCAACAGTCGGGAAATTGTTAGGTATTCAAGGGTTACTTGAACAAAGAATTGGATTGGGGTTAGAGGTAAAAGATAAATTGAAATAACCAATAACTATAGGCCATCTGGTAAAACAGAATTTTTCGATGCAGATGGGCAGGCAATGGAGGTTCATAGAAGTGGAATTTAGTTATCAAGAATACAATGAGTATATAAATGAAACTTATATGGAATTTAAAGATGAAAAGATGAGTAACAAAGAAGCAATAGCAAGAACATATAATGAGTATGATATGGTCGCCAAAAAAAGTGAAACAGATAAGGGAATAGTTTATATAGAACTTGCAGAAATCTTAATTACTCATTTAAAGGCAATGTATACATTCAAGAGTTATATTGAAAATGTGTTGATTGAATTAGATTTTAATTTAATTAAACTTGAAAATGCAATATCTCAGGAAGAGTATAATGACTTGTTTTCACGTAGAGTACATGTTTTACAAGAATTTAAAAAAATGCCTCTTGATTACTATCAAACGGGTTGTTGGTATTATGAAGAGTTAATAGGGGAAGTACAAAAATATATTAGCAATTTTATAGAAGAAAACAAAAATACGGAGACTATAGTCACTGATGTATTACAACGATTTGAAAGAGATTGTAAAAACACAAAAAGCGAAAAGTATATTATCTATACAACGCTTGCTGAAAATCTGTGTAATCAAGGGTTAATAACTGTAAATGGTATTGAGGAAATAAAGAATGAGTTGCAATCATTTCAAGTTTGCGATATATCTAATGAGCAATTAACTGAAGATGAACAAGAGAAATTAGCAAATCGAATTAAAAAAGTAAAACTATAAAATAAACAAATAGCTAAAGGCAGAAGCGTTGCTCTCACAACTTTTCTGCTTTTTCAATTTAACATAAAAATTAATACATGTAGGGACTATTCTGTCAATAGTGGGTAAAAGCAAATGAAGAATTGACGGACAAGACTGTTCAAGAATGATAAAAGTGGAAATATAAAAACATTTAGGTTAGACACAGATGGTAAAATCTTAGGAGAATGTCAAAGCAAGGGGGAGACAAATGAAATGAGTGATCAATTGTATAATAGAAGAAAAATTTAAAGAAGGAATAGATTATTATAAAGAGTTTGCTGAAGTTTTAGCTGTAAATGAAGTGCTGAGAATGAATCTGGGTGCTCGAAAGATTTGACTGAAGTGTAATAAAAACAGGAATTCATAAGAATAAGCCAGGTGTGGTTATGTTTAAATGTTGTCCACGCTGTAAGTATTTATTAGATGGATTTGGAGTAATATCGGGGGTATCTACAGTTGAAAGATAAATTATTAAACAAAGAATACATTATGAAAAATGGTAAGAATTTTGGAAAGAATTTTGGGTATGGGGGAGATGATTATGATTCATTTATAGTGGAATATGATCAAAATAATAATGAACACCTATTTACAGGCATAATCTATGAATGTTATGAAGATGGTAATTTAGCAAACTATTATATAGTAAAAAATGGTGTTAAGAATGGGGAAATGGTTTATTATTATCCGAATGGACAAGTCAAAGAAATTAAAAATATCGACACAAACACTGTAGAAGGCATACAAAAAGAGTTCTATGAAAATGGTGTTTTAAAATTAGTTGAATATAGAGTTTTAGGTAGATTAGAGAGCTTTATAAAATATGATGAGCATGGCAATGTATTACAAGAAAAGAACGGATCAATAGAACTTAATCCAACTTATATTGTAAGAATGGATGAAAAATGAAAAATATTTAAAGAACATGCTAGAAAAATAAGACGCTATTATATGGTTTACATTTTCTTAATATTCAATTAGGAATATTTTAAATGAATTAACCAAAAATATTGTATAGTTATTTTCAATAAAAAAGAATAGAAGGATGGGATGATTAGAAATGAAGAAATTTTTCTCTCTGTTGTTTATTTTATCTTTGTTTGTATTTATGCCCTTGGTCACTAACGCAAATGATCTTTCTGAAGAGACCATAGAACTTCAGCGAAATGATAGAACCGACTTTTCTATTCCTGAAAAAAGCGATTTAACATCAATCATGACAGATGGGGATAGCAAAATTTATAAAGTTGCCCTTGGTATGAACAGAAGCGAGAAATTAACATTGGTAACTAGAAAAACATTTGATGTAGAGATTACAGATCCAAAAGGGGATACAATCGTTCAGAAAACTGGATTAGGGGACGAGGGTAATAGACAAGTTGAATTTGATACAAGTATTGTTGGTAATTATCATATTCATATTAAACCCTCGGAAGATGGCAGAAATAATTATCCGTATAGTTTACGAACAATTGTAGGGGAGCCAGTCTATCTATATGCTAATCCAAGTTATCGAGTAGATTTACGTACTTCTTCTATATCTTCAAGAAAAACAACGAGTGATATTCAATATTTTGATTTAACGAATATTAGCAGTATTCCTGACGATGCAATTTTAACAGATTTTACAATAGGCGGTAAGGAGACAAATCGCTATTTAGTTAGCTTGTATTCAATCAAGAGAAGCCTTCGTCCAACATCTAGTTTTTCTTGGATTGATGCTACGTTCCCTTTATATAATCCAAAACAATTAGATGCTGTTCCAAAACATGCTCAAATAAAAGTAAAGCAACCTTATGCATTTAAATACTCTGCATCTTTCGATTTACCAGGAACTTAT
Organism: Lysinibacillus mangiferihumi; assembly: GCF_003049665.1. Lineage (GTDB taxonomy): Bacteria > Bacillota > Bacilli > Bacillales_A > Planococcaceae > Lysinibacillus > Lysinibacillus mangiferihumi. The sequence continues at coordinate 39,302 of NZ_PYWM01000037.1, forward strand.
ACTTTACAACCCTTTGTTTTAATAAGCTATAAACGGGAAATGAAATAATAGGAGGACTTGGCTATGTCGCATTCACTACGCTCAATTTCTCAAAGACAAACTTTTAACTCTCCATCTTATCCAAAAATGGCGTTTTCTCGTAAAGAACAACAGGCTCCTTTAAACTCAAATCTACTAGGCTCCCAATTACGGGAAGTACATCACCATAAGCGGGATAATCGTTTGACCATCAAGAAACATCCAGTTGTAGGTAATCCAAATAATTATAAACGCTTCTCCTTAGAGGGAAAACGCCAAATGTTAGCGAGCATACAAAATTTTATTCATACCGGTAATCCTGCTTATCTAAATAGTGTAAGAGATAAGAATAAGGTTTTAAAGGGATTTCAAAGTTTAGGAAGTGTAGCTTCAGCTTTGAAAAAAATGGAGTTACATATTCAAAAAAAACAGACTAAATTAAACTCAAATATAATAGAATCTCCATCAAGAGAAAGTAATTTTCACAATCAATACCAAGCAAAAGTTCTTCATGTCGATCAAAATTTTAATTTGACTATCAAAAACAATCAAGTTTATGGCATTCCGACTGATTATGGGATTATTAATTATCAGTTTATTGATGATGGGTCATCTAGATATGTAAAGTTATTACATTATGATAATCAAATATCCGATCACAAACGTGTTCATTTAGAGCGAAAACGCCAATTGTTACAGGACATCCAAACATTTATTCATACAGGTAGTTCTTCATGGTTACACACAGCAAGAGATAACAGTGAGATTTTACAGGGCTTTGAAAGTTTTGGCATTACAACAGAAGAACCCTTTACCATAAATAATGGATCTAAACGATATCGAATTAGTCCGAGCGGTATTTTGCACGATGTTGATTTGGAAAGCAAGGGTATGCGTGAAAAAGATTGGCGCAAATATGGTCACGACGAAAATACAGTTTTTTTAATTCAAGGGAAAGAGTATAAAATGGATGAAAACGGAAGACTTCCTTTACCAGAAGATTATGTTCATAAATATGAGCAAGTAAAAATTTTTAAAAGAAACTAAAAGAGGGCTATATGATATTATCCCCTTTAAGTAGACAATGTTAAAAGAGCTACAGTAATCTGTAATTAACATTCTACTTAAAGGGGATTTTTCTATGCCTAGAAAAAATAATTCGTATACAAATGATTTCAAATTAGAAGTTGTTCAGGCATATTTAGCCGGTAACGAAAGCTATATTTCTATTGCCAAACGATTTGGCGTTCAGAATAAAACACAAGTCGAACGATGGGTGAAGAAATTTAAAGAAGTTGGCACCATTGAAGCGTTCAATCGTCTACCATCATCAGGCTCTGGAGAGAAAGGTGTAAAGAATCCATTGAAAGGAAACGTATTTATTTTAAGAGTGTAGAAGAAAAACGTGATTACTATAAAGCACAGGTCGAATACTTAAAAAAGCAGTATCCAAATCTGTAAATGGAGGAATGTAACTTATCTAGAACGCTATCAAATTATCGAATCGATGAAAGATCGTTACCCTATTACATGGCTAACGAAAATGGCGAAAGTACAACGTTCAGGCTATTATAAATTGCTCAAAAATGGGAAAGTTTCGTTACGCAAAATAGACGATGTTCTATTGAAAGAGCACATTTTAGAAATCCATCAGTCACATAAAATGTATGGCTACCCTCGCATGAAAATTGCGCTACGTGACAGAGGATTTGTAGTGAATCATAAGAAAGTTTATCGTTTAATGTGTGAGCTATGCGTGCAATCCATTATTCGCAAGAAGCGTCGTGTGTGGAAAAATCGTATTTCACGAGTATTCGATAATGTTGTAGCGCGTAATTTTAAGGAACGTACAGTAAATGAAGTATTTGTTACGGATATTACGTATTTACCTACAAAGAATGGATTCCTTTATTTATCAGCAGTTAAAGATTTGTATAATAATGAAATTGTCGCATGGAAAATTGGCCAACGAAATGATTTAGATTTAGTCTTAGATACGCTTACAGAACTAGCCACAAAAAGAAACGTGTACTGGTATCCTTCATTCTGATCAAGGATACCAGTACACGTCAATCAAATACCATCAACAGGTGGAACAACTGGGCATAATCGGTAGCTATTCACGTAAAGGGAACTGCCATGATAATGCCTGTATCGAATCCTTCTTCTCACATTTTAAGAGCGAATGTTTATATCTCTTAGCTGACAATTCGGAGGATGAAGTGATACAAGCCGTTGAAGAATATATATACTTTTATAATTACCAACGCTTCCAAAAACGACTCAACCATCTAGCACCGATATAATATCGACACTAGATGGTTGCTTAGTCTCTTTTAAAGCTGTCTACTTGACAGGGGTAACCCCAACCCCAATAATGGCTCTCTTTTTTCTTTTACATAAACCCTAATAGTTTGAAATTAAAAATGTAAGAAGACAATACTATGTTATACTCTAATTAACAAAAATAACCAAATTATCAGTTCAATCGTGAAAGGATGAAAAGTATGCCAAAAGTACAAGTCAACGATATAGAAGTAAACTATGAGGTTAGAGGAGAAGGTGAGCCAATCATCTTCATTCATGGGAGTGGAGCTTCATGGAAAATGTGGAAGCCACAAATAGAGCAGTTTTCTAAGAAGTATAAGATGATAATGATTGATATGAGAGGACACGGCAAATCATCAAAATATTTCCCTGATAATACATATTCAATTAAGGTTATTTCTCAAGATTTAAAGCACTTTTTGGATACACTTGGTATAGAAAAAACGCATATAATAGGTTTATCACAAGGTTCCGTAGTTGCTCAACTCTTTGCTATTGAAAACAGTGGATATGTAAATAAGCTAGTTCTATCGAATGGATATAGTGAAATCCCAACCAGAATGTCTAAATGGGTCCTAGGCTTAAGTAATGCTATTTTCAAATTAATTCCGTATAAAACCATTATCAATTTAATGTTAAAAGTATATAAAGATGATGAATACACAAAAGAAGTGTTAAGGGATTCGTTTTCAATTGATAAGGAAATGTTATTGAAAATTAAAACAAGTGAGTTTCCGACTCATACGCAGGAATTACATAATATTACTTGTCCTACTTTGGTTATGGGTGGGGATATGAAAATAATGGGGGTTGATGAAAGAAAAGCCTCAAAGATTATTTTTGAGCATATCCCCAATGCAAAATTAGCCCTGTTTAAAAATGCTTTTGACCCTTTGAGTACGATGAGACATTCAATTTTTAATGAAATGATTCTCGACTATTTTGAAGGAAACCAATTAAAACAGTACGAGGGAGTCGAGCTATTTTAATCCTAACTAACAAACACATAGCATTGCCCAATACTAAAACTTTAATAGAAATGTTTATGTTTTAAATGTGGAAATAACTTGTTTTCATGGGAGGTATTTGCAGTATTAACTTTGTGGAATTTGATTAATATATCAAGGGCACCAGGTTAAAGCTATCCTAGCTTTTAACCTAGTGCTTTTACTATTTTATAGTTTAAGGAATTTTTCTTAGTTTTCCGTTGAAACCCTTTAAGGGAATAATAGTGTGTGGATGAATAACTATCCTAGCCTAGAGCATTTAAATTATTTTGGGTAGATAGTGTTCAGTTTTTGATGGTAATTTTCAACGGAGTAAGTGATTTATTTTTCCAAATTCCATTGGATGGGGTTTCACAATATTTAGGATTATTTTTTTTTAGCCAATTTTTTAAAGGTTTCTTTAGCGTATTTGTTACCAGGGTCTAATGCTAAAATTTTATGGCAAGTTTCAAGGGCTTTTTCATTACTCACTAATTTATCGGGCA
>NZ_PYWM01000038.1 GCF_003049665.1 Lysinibacillus mangiferihumi
GCGGTCCTATTTCTGCTAGGAAATTGTCCAGTTCATGTTGAAAGTTTTCAGATTGAAAATAAGATTTTCCTACATACTGATAACCAATTTTTGAAAATGTAAACACACCGAATATAAACCACGTTAAACAAATAAGTGTAAGAAGAGGTTTCCAATTTTTCATCATGTTTTTAACGCTCCTCTAAAAAATTTTTTCAAAAAACTGTAGCATTTCGGAGGAGCGAGCATTGACCATTTGATAGGCATAAATACCGAAATAAATTAGACCGATTACACCTGCCACAAACCCTGCTATCGTGGCATACTTTTCTATTTTATTTTTCCATTTTATAGCCAACGCCCCACACCACCTTTAAGTAACGTGGATTTTTCGGATCCGCTTCAATTTTTTCCCGTATTTTTCGAATGTGGACTGCTACAATATTTTCTGCATTATAAGCTTCCTCATTCCAGACACGTTCATAAATTTCTCGAATCGAAAACACACGCCCTGCATTTTTCATTAATAATTCTGTAATTTTGTATTCAATGGGTGTTAAGCGAACTGGTTCGCCTTCTAACACTACTTCCTTGGCATCTTCATCTAGCACTAAACCATCAATTTCCACCTTCGCAACTCCGTCATTATACGTCCCAAGTTGTACATAACGACGCAATTGTGATTTAACACGCGCCAACAGCTCTAGTGGATGAAATGGCTTTGTTACGTAGTCATCTGCCCCAACAGATAACCCATGAATCTTGTCTCCATCTTCAGCTTTCGCACTAAGCATAATTATTGGAATATTGCGTTCTGCTCGTATTTTAAACGTCGCAGTGATGCCATCCATATTAGGCATCATAATATCTAAAATAATCAAATGGACTTCATTGTTTTCCAGCTTTTCAATCGCTTCCACACCATCTGCTGCCTTAATAACATGATAGCCTTCATTTTTTAAGTAAATTTCAATACCATCACGAATATCTTGATCATCATCTGTTACAAGAACTGTTAACTTCGTCATGATATACACCTCGCTCTCAATTAATAGTGTACAATTTAAATCTTAAAAACCAACTAGGATAAAAATGAAGAATTTCTTAAGCTTTTACCTATTGTTCATACTTATTTATTTTTTCTTCCGGTAAATGTTAGAACCACAATTCCTCCAAGCAACATGGCTACACCTACCCAAGATGTTGAACTTAGATGTTCTCCAACTAGCAATACCCCGAGCATGGCCGCAGTCAATGGCTCCGCAAGTGACAACGTTACAGCAGAGGACGAGCTAATTTTCTGGAGCCCACTTAAAAATAATAAATACGCTATGCTTGTACACATAACGCCCATAAAAATCATTGTCCATAAATTTTGCATCTCTGCAAGCCAGCTAAAGCCACTACTGATGGAAAACGGTAATAACAATACTGCACAAATCGAAAATGTCATCGCCACTGCAGGCAATGCTTCCTGCTGCGCCATTAATTGTTTACTCATATTTGTGTACACGGCAAAAGATAATCCTGCACAAACGGCTAGCCCAACCCCACCTAAATGAATAGCACGATCTCCACTATTGATGAATAATAAAATACAACCTGTAATCGTCATGATTGTGGCAATACCCCATACTTTAGAGGGGCGTATTTTCCAAAATAACCACTCTAGTACGCCTGAAAACATGGGTGCACTCCCAATTGTCACAACGGTTCCAATCGCTACACCTGTTAAACGGATGGAAGTAAAAAAAAGACCTTGGAATAAGGCAATACTTGCGGCCGCTAATATTGTCCATTTCCAGGACCATGTCCGAAAAGAGATTTTACGTAATAACACGACTACGACTAATAATAAACCTCCTCCAATTGCTGAACGAATCGTCGCTACAGCGATGGGAGATACACCTTTATCTAAAAAAGTTTGTGCTGTCCCTGTCATTCCCCATAAAATAGCTGCTAGAAGAACAAAAAAATATGGATAGACCATTGCTTATCCCTCCTGCCTATAACACGATTACTACTAACTATACAGATTTATCCAAAATCAAACAATTCCCAATTTCCTTTCCTTACATTAATCCATCATTATGCTTTCCATTCGAGAGAAGGTATAATAGGTACATCAAAAGGAGCGACCGCTTATGTATAAAACCATTGAAGAAACAGCCATTGATCTTGGCATGCCAGAGGAACAAGTACTACGACTTGTTTATGAAGGACGCATCCGTTCCATATATGATGGTCATCAATTACTAATTAACAGTGCACAATTTAGCACCTATTTTGAACAACTAGAACGGATAAAAGAAGAAATAGAAATTTGGCGTAACACACCCATTCCTGAAGATATTGACGTTAAAGATGAAGACTAAAAGTGCCAGTCACTCAAACAATTCAAAATTGTTTGAGTGACTGGCACCACATACTTAAATACTTACAACGAACCCAGCGCGTTTTCCGATAATTTCAGCGTAGTCTTCCACCATCACACTTGCTGTTGGATACATCCCTGCACCTGGTCCTACCAATGTTAATGTACCAATATAGTTTGTTTCAAGCGCAACCGCATTATTAACATCATCTACCGGATAAAGTGGATGCTCTTTATCTACTAGTTGTGGCCCGACTTTTGCCACCACTTTACCGTTCGCTAATTTCTCCACTTCGGCTACATGGCGATAACGCAAGCCTTTTTCACAAGCATCTTTCACCTGTTCAGCAGAGATACAGTCAATACCAATTACTTCAACATCAGCCCAATCTGGTTGCTCACCAAATGCTAATGCACTTAAAATCATTAGCTTTTTAAAAGCATCTTGACCAGACACATCATTATAAGGATCCGCTTCTGCATACCCTAAGTTTTGTGCTTCTTTTAAGGCTTTCTCGAATGACCAGCCTTGCGCACGCATTTTTGTTAAAATATAGTTTGAAGTACCATTCAAAATACCTTGAATTCGACTCACATCGTTTACAAGCAAAATATTTTTCATCGTTTTGATAACAGGCACACCACCTGCTGTAGTTGCTTCAAAGCCAACGAAAACACCATTTGCCTTTGCAAGCTCCTGTAACTCTAAGCCACGTTTGGCAAACATCACTTTGTTCGCTGTAATCACATGACATTTATGTTCAACCGCACGCTTTAAATAGCCAAATGCCGGCTCTTCATTGACAATCGCTTCGAATACAACTTGCATGCCAGGCTCTGCCAACACTTCATCCATACTCGTTGTCATTAAGTGAGCTGTGCCTGGAACACGTTCACGACTAGCATCCGTTACTAATATTTTTGCTACTTCTAACTCAATGCCTAATTTATGTTTTAGCTCTTCACGCTTTTCATTTAAAATATGATAAATCCCTTGACCTACAGTTCCAAATCCTAAGATCGCTGCCTTTATAGTTGCCATACTTGATTCCCTCCAACGTACATTTCTCCAGTTTTCTCTCTATATAAAGTTTGTGCCTACAAGCACATATTCAAATAATTCAAAATTTAACCTAAAGAAAATTGTAACGCAAATAAATCCATTGCACAAGAAAAATCTTTCTAGGATGGACATTTGTTTTTTCTAGGCGTGCAAAAGAAATCGGTTTCATTGCCTTTATTATACGTTTTTTTAATAAATCTATAATTTTTGAACAAATATTGACGATTCTTTTATAAAAAAAAATGCCTTTCTTCTATTATATATGTATGAAGATACTACCTATAGAATGGCTGTCTTGAAAAGTCGAAACAAATTCAACAAAAAACTTAGCACAACAAAAAGCCCATTCCCTATAGCAGTAGAGAATGAGCTAAAAAATATAAGGGAAAGTTAACTTGCTAGTAAAAATAATCGATAACGATATTGTGCTAAAGCTGATTGTACTAGTTTGATTTCTTCCTGTGTAAAGTTCGGTATGGCATATGTGCGCTCAATTAGTTGAAATGACCCGTATTGTAAGTAATACTCTGTCGCAGGTAGTGCAATATGGTCTGTACCATGAACTTTATACTCTTCAAAAACTTCTTTTACTGTATAGCCTTCTTCTTTAGCATATACGATTTCTTCAAAAGCACTATGTCCAAAGGTTTGTTGCCATTTTGATTCAACTGTCGAAAGTAAGTATTGAATGGCCATATTATTTACAAAATGATGGCTTTCATTTAATTCATATATAAGATAAGCAGTTACATTTTGTGCACGATAAATATTTCCCATTGATAACACTCCTTTTTCGATCAGTTATGGAAAGCGAGAGTAGCTACTGGCTATGTAGCTACCCCCTTTCATGTATATATTCAAAAGTGGGGGAGCACTTATGAAAACAAATTAGTTGTTTTCGCCTAATGAATGGCGGTGAAAGTTTAGTAACATCATCACTTTGTTCAAGGTTGGTAGCCTTTCGAACGTTTTACTTAATCCCTAGTATACAGCATGGTTTTAATCAAGTCAACAATACTTATAAAATTACTAGGTATTATTTATAAAAAAATTCTGGAAACTCACCGAATGAGGTAAGGATGAATGTAGCAACGTTATACGCATTACCAAATGAGGCTTTTCGAATGAGAAAATACGTAAACGCTACAACATACATCTTTGTTTATCTAAATAGGTTATGCTTCTACTTTTTGTTCAGTAGTTGTTACTTGTGCAATAGCTTGTTCTAAATCTGCAATAATATCCTCAACTGCCTCTAAACCGATTGATAAGCGAATGAGCGACTCGGAAACGCCAGTTTGGATTAATTCCTCAGCAGATAATTGTTGATGAGTTGTAGACGCCGGGTGAATAATTAGTGATTTTGCATCGCCTACATTTGCTACGTGTGAAAATAATTTTACGCTGTCTATTAATTGACGGCCTGCTTCTCGTCCACCTTTAATGCCAAATGTAAGCACTGAACCGAAGCCATTTTTCAAATATTTCTTCGCTAAATCATGTGTAGCAAAATCTTCTAATCCATTATAGTTTACATACTCCACAGATGGGTGGTTACGTAAATATTCTGCAACTGCTAAGGCATTTTCATTATGTTTAGGAATACGCAAATGAAGCGTTTCTAAACCTTGTAATAAGTTAAATGCAGCATCTGCACTTAATGTTGGTCCAAAATCACGTAGTAATTGCACGCGCAGTTTTGTGGCAAATGCAGCCGCTGCAGTATCAATACCGTATCGTAATCCGTGATAAGATGCATCAGGTTCTGTAAATCCTGGGAATCTACCTTGAGTCCAATCAAATTTCCCCGCATCCACAACTACACCACCTAAAGTTGTACCGTGACCGCCAATCCATTTTGTCGCTGAGTGAACGACGATATCTGCACCGAAATCGATTGGTGTTGAGCCGTATGGTGAAGCAAAAGTGCTATCAATAATTAAAGGTAAACCGTTGTCATGTGCAATTGTAGCTACTGCCTCTACATCTAGCACTTTTAAGCTTGGGTTTCCGTAAATTTCAGCGAACACTGCTTTTGTCTTTTCATTAATGGCAGATCGGAAATTCTCAGGATTTGTTTCATCTACGAAAATTGTTTTAATACCGTAGTTTGGTAGTGTATTTGCTAATAAGTTATATGTTCCTCCGTATAAAGAACTTGCTGCTACGATTTCATCCCCTGCTCCTGCAAGATTTAAAATTGAAAATGCGATAGCTGCTGCACCTGATGAAAGTGCTACTGCTGCTGTACCGCCCTCCAATAAAGCGACGCGTTTTTCAAAAACATCTACAGTTGGGTTTGTAATACGTGTATAAATATTGCCCGCTTCTTCTAAAGCGAAAAGACGTTGCGCATGAGCAGTGTCTTTAAATACGAAAGCTGTTGAACGGTACACCGGTACAGTTCGGGAGCCTGTCACTGGGTCTGGCTCTTGGCCACCGTGTAATAGTAAAGTTTCTGGTTTAAAATTCGACATGTTTTCTTCCTCCTAAATGGGTTTTTACGATGGTACCGGAGATGAGGAGGATTTATGTGAGAAAACAAAAACCCCCTTCAGTTAAGAAGAGGGTTGCGGTTGCAAGTTTTCCTCCCCTTATCTGCCAGATCCAAGTAAGAATCTGTAGGAATTAGCACCTTAGCAAGTTCGTCACTCACTGGTTGCCGGGCATCATAGGGCCTATCCCTCCGCCGCTCTTGATAAGAGTATGTGATTCAATTTCCATCGTTGTTACACAGTATAAACATAGACTTTTTTTCTGTCAACAGTAAAATTTATTTTTTTCTGAAACTTCTGTCTGCTCCTTTACGTAATAAGAACACATACACTATATAAAAATATAGTTTGAAAGGAGTATTTTTATGGTAAAAGCCATGATTATTTTTATTATTATTGGTTATCTAATCGGCTGTATTCATGGCTCTAAAGTGGCACAGTTTCTATCTGGAGTAGATTTAAAAAAGACTGGCCATGGCAATGCGGGTGCCTCAAACGCAACGCTTTCTCTTGGATGGAAATACGGCATATTAGTAGCACTTATTGATATAGGTAAAGGAGTTGCTGCCGTGCTCTGCGCACTTTACTACTTTTCCTCCAATGCTTCACAGTTTACTGAAGTACAAATGTGGTTATTAACCTATGCAATAGCTGCTAGTGTAATACTAGGTCATAACTTCCCGTTCCATATGGGCTTCAAAGGCGGCAAAGGAACTGCATCAATCATAGGCATATTGCTCGCTATTGATTGGAAAATTGCATTATTTGCACTTATGTTATTTGTCATTTTATCTTTAACAACAAATTATTTAATCATCGGTGTGCTTGTATTTTATATTGTTTTTTGTACAGCAACTTATTTATGGATACCCGGGATTGGACCAACAATGATTTCAATTGTTCTTTTTGCTATCGCGCTTATGTTGCATATTGAAAATATTAAACGGCTTATCCAAGGAACAGAGCCTAAAGTAACATCTGCCTTTAAAAAATAAACGTAAACAAATCAAAGCCTTGAGAGACAATAAACAAACTCTCAAGGCTTTTTTATATCATTATTTTGCAAATGATGGATCTTGCATTGTACCGTTCTTAGCTAAATTGACATGCCAAGAAAGCGCTTTTTCTAAAATATGTGGTGTATGGTGTCCGCCTGTTGCCTCGTTCGCTTCGTTAAAGTACGCCCATAATTGTTCCTTATAGTCTGGATGCGCACAGTTTTCAATAATACGACCTACACGCTCTTTCGGTGCTAAACCACGCAAGTCTGCAACACCTTGTTCTGTGACAATAATATCTACATCATGTTCTGTATGGTCTACATGCGAAACCATTGGTACGATACTAGAAATTTTACCGCCTTTTGCATACGATTTCGTCACAAAAATACCTAACCGTGCATTACGAGCAAAATCACCAGAACCACCAATCCCATTCATCATTCGTGTGCCAGAAACATGAGTTGAATTTACATTCCCATAAATATCTAGTTCAAGCGCTGTATTTACAGAAATTAAACCGAGTCGACGGATAATTTCCGGATGATTAGAAATTTCCTGTGGACGCAATACTAATTTATCTGCATATTTTTCAAAATTTCCATAAACACGGTTTCCTACCTCTTCCGATAGGGTAATAGAAGTAGCAGATGCAAAGCTTACTTTTCCAGCATCCATTAATTCAAAAACAGCATCTTGCAGTACTTCTGAATAAACTTCTAAATTCTCAAACTCGGAATCTTTGAAACCTAATAATACGGCATTTGCTACTGAACCTACACCTGATTGTAACGGGCGTAAACTTGTCGTTAAACGACCTACTTTAATCTCTTCACGCAGGAAGTTCAGCAAATGATTTGCCATAATATCTGTTTCTTCATCAGCAGGAACAATCGTTGATGGCGCATCTAAAATATCTGAAATAACAATACCTTTTACTTTGTTTAAGTCTAGTGGAATGCCAATTGTGCCAAGACGATCTGACGCATTTAGCATTGGAATTGGATCACGTTTACCTTGTGGTCCTGGTACAAAAATATCATGCACGCCTTCTAATGCATCAAGCTGGGCTACGTTTAGCTCGATGATTACTTGATCTGCTTCTTGTACGAAAATCGGAGAGTTACCAACTGAAGTTGTAGGAATTAATAAGCCATCTTCTGTAATTGCAGCAGCTTCAATAATAGCAAAGTCAATCGGACCAATAATACCTTGACGTACTAGTTCCGCATTATGTGATAAATGGGCATCAACATAAGTGACTTCTCCACTATTGATCATGTTTCGAATACCTGGGTCTCCTTGGAAAGGACCACGTTTGCGAATTACACCCGCTTCGGCTAAGTATTGGTCGACTTCTGGTCCAAGTGATGCACCTGTATATACATCTACTTTGAAGCTTTCTGTTTTCGCTTTCTCCACAAGTGCAAGCGGTACCACTTTCACATCGCCTGCACGTGTAAATCCGCTCATACCAAGTACCATGCCGTCCTTAATCCAAGATGCTGCTTCTTCTGCTGTTACAACTTTGTTTCGTAACTGTTCATTACGAAGCTTTTTTGCTAACTTTTCATCCATTCCTTATTCCTCCATCCCACATTTAATTGCTTCAACTAGATTATTCGTCCTATACATCAGTACACCCACAAATGTCAAAATACAGTAGATAAATAATCTGTCGCCATACATAATTTTACACCAAAGAGAACATTTAAGCTATATCTAACAATATATTTTACTTTACGAGGTATTTTTGTCCTATATCAAATTATTCAAAAATAGTTTTTTATAAATTGTTTTAAGTTTTTTTATTGAAGTTTATTCGATTTTAGCGAAAAAGCGTGATATGCTCTTGGTATATTTAAGGGGAAAAGGAGAATTTTTAAATGGTGAAAGAATTATTACGTAACCACTCTTCAGTTCGTATTTACGATGGAAATCCTATATCTAAAGAAATTATTGAAGATTTAATTGCCACAGCACAGATGGCGGCAACCTCTCACTTTGTACAAGCCTATAGCGTAATTTGGGTAACAGACGAAGCGAAAAAAGAACAGCTCGGTTTGCTCTCTGGCAATCCACGTCAATACGAAACTTCGGGTGGTGCTTTTGTCTTTTGTGTAGACTTTAAACGTCTGCAAATGGCTGGGAAATTAGAAGGCGTTGATATTGTGGCAGATTCGGCTGAAAATGTCCTCGTTGGTGTAGCAGATGTTTCGTTATTCGCACAAAACTTTGTTATTGCTGCTGAATCAATGGGCTATGGCATTTGCTATATTGGGGGTGTACGTAATAAGCCTGAAGAAATTAGTGAATTATTGAATCTACCAGATTATGTTTTCCCATTGTTTGGTTTAACAATTGGCGTTCCTGCACGACGCAATGAAGTCAAACCTCGCTTACCAGTAGCTGCTGTCCTACATGAAAATGAGTACAATTGTGAAAAATACGAGGAACTTTTACCAGCTTACAATGAAACAATGGAAGCTTATTACAATAGCCGCTCCTCCAATCGTAAAATTGATAACTGGACAAAGCAAATGGCTGATTTTTTAATTGAACAACGTCGTCCTTTCATCAATCGCTTCTTAGCACAGAAAGGTTTTAATTGGAAATAACTTTTTACTATGTGGAGTTACTATCGTATGATAATAACTCCACTTTTTTTATATTTCGAACCATTATTTATAGCTTATGTAGTATTTTTGTCTTGCATGATATGTTAAAATCAGGTACAAATTAAACGAAAAGACTCTTTCCTTTTCCTACCTTTCCTTTAATATTAATAGAAGGACCCTATCTCGAAAGGAGTTATGCAAAAATGTCTTATGTTAATAAGCATCTTGCTCGTACCCTAGAACAACAACATAAGAGAAGTGTAAGAAGTTTATTTTTAAAAATACAAGACTTAAATAATGACTGTGTACTTTTAAGAAAGAGGCTTGAACAACATATTGATGTCAAGCAATACAAAGAAGCCATTGCCTATGTCGATCAATTCGTTTCCTATACAACCATTTTAAATTTAAAATTTGTCACGAATACCCAGAACCTAGAAGTGGTAGTGCTACATGCACTTTTATTGGAGCATATAATAGACAGTGAAACATCGTTCTCTTTCGAATATGAAACGAATTTGTTACATGGTTATATTCAAGAAATACTGGCATTAAATGATCATGCCTCTACACTTTTTACAAATCATAAAGAAAAAATGCACCGTTACATTGAAACGCAAACTACATAAAAAAGACGATCAAGCCAACAAAATTCATTGTGCTGATCGTCTTTTGTTTATTGTAACCCTTTAATAATTAGCGAGCGTACTGGTAAAAACTGCTCTCCTGTTTCACCATACGTAATAACTACTTCGTCACCTTCTTGTAAATAAATCGCAAGAGGCTCCGTCTCTGCACTTACTGAATAGTTTTCACCATTATTCAGTAAAAACGATACAATGGTAAAGTCACCTAGGCGTTCCTTATAAACGCGCAGTACTGTTCCACTTGCATTTTTCTCTTCCGCATTTGAACTACCTTCAACCGTACTTCCTCCGCGACTAAGCGCTGTTTTATATAATTTCAACGCCTCTTTTGGTGTTGTTGCATAGGCTGAGATTTCAGGATTTGCTGCGGAAACGATAAAATAATTTTGTAAGAAGCCATTCGCATCGAGCACCGCTGTTAGCCAACTTGCTTCTCCGTAAAAGTTATACAATACAGGCATTTCTCCTGCCCACTTCTTCTCAATAAATTTCTTTTCAATAATTTGTAGATTTCCTTGTGAATCCATATATGAAGCATCTTGATTTCCTGTATAATATGTCGCTTCACCAGTTCGTGCATTCGTTAATGAGTAGCCCAGCATTGAATCCACGCCCTCTTTTGGACTCGTGAAGTCTGTGAAATAGTACATTTCGCCTTCCTCATTAAAGATCGGACTTACATTCGATTCAGTCCCTTCATCAGAAGGTAATTTGACATCTTTTTTGCCAAACATACTATTCCAGTAACCATGCACATATTTTCCGTAATAGCTATTTTGTAAACTTACTGTCTCAGGTGAAACAGCTCCATCAATAAATGCTGGGACATCTGCTAATTTCACAATTTCAGATTTACCTGTTAATGCATCTACAAGGACAATCCCTTGTACATTAAAGCCATTTCGAGCAGATATAAACTCACCGTAGGAACGGATATAGTACGGTTTACCGTCATCATCGATTTCAAGCTGAACATCCCCATAAAAAATAAGGAAAGGATGTTGCAAGCGCATGTGACGCTCCAAATTAGCATTTAAATAGGCAGAAGGAACATATTTCATTTCCTGTGCGATAAATTTTGGGTTATCCGCTGAGTCTGTCGCACTCATTGTAAAATAACCAGGTGTCGTTTTGCCGTTCATCCATTTAAAGAAACCTGAAAATTCAACAGGCGCAATATAAACATATTCACCATTTACCTTTTGTATTTGTAAGCGTCCTAGTTCGTAATAGCTTGTATTCGGTACTTGGCCGAAAGCTTTTTTCATTTTATTGCGGACGAATTTTGGTGGAACACTGGCTGGCGTTTGTGTTTCATCAAACGGCTTGATTTCAACCTCTTCTTTCATTTCCGCAGATTTGAATTTATCGTTAGCATTCCATAGCGGTGCGGACAATACATATACGCCGACGAATAAGCTTGCTAAAAATAAAACACCTTTCACTTTTCTTTCAATACCACTTGCAAGAAATGCACCACTCAAAGTGAGTAGTATAATCACTGGCCAAAAGACAAGCCAGTTAACATCAATTTTTGTAACATATAGCGTAATACCTGATGCAATAAATCCTATAACAAAGACTCCGATAAAAAAGTAGCCAATTACTTTTTTCGATTGTCCATCTTCACGCTTTTTCGTTATTAGCGGTGTTAATAATACACTCGCAATAATTGCAATGACTGCAGAAGCTATCAATAGCTTAGTCATTTCGTTCACCCTCTCCTCACTTACTGTCTTCTTATTTACGGTTACATACTAAAAAAGTTTCAAACATAAATTATACGGACACTTCTTCCCTTCTACTCTTTGGTGAAACATTTCTGAATAATACAGCTTAATGACGAATAAAGGATTTTAAGCATGGATAGAGAATTTCAAAGAAAAGGGGCTGAAAAATTTGGCGAAAAAATGGTTGTTAACGTGTATCATTGTGCTTGGTCTTTATTATATTTTTTTCTTCTCGCATATTGACCAAAGTGTAAAACTAATATTCAAAGTCATTCCGATGATTTTGATAATATTTATGGCGATAACCCAAAAAGTACAATCGATTAAAAAATATCAACTATTCATTATTATAGGTCTAGTTTTTTGTATGATAGGAGACTACACATTACAATGGTTTCTTATTGGTCTTACAAGTTTCTTAATCGGTCATGTTTTTTATATCTTCGCCTTTTCAGGTACTAGTGAACAGCCAGTACCAACTTGGGCAAAAATCGGATTACTGCTATATGGTGCCGCAATGGCTATCTGGATTGCCAGTACCGTGTTTAAATCTGGAGAAACCGTACTTACTTTTGCAGTTCTTGCTTATATTTCTATCATTTTAACGATGGGCTGGACGGCTATTCGTACAGGTTCTCCCTTTGCTATTATTGGCGCTTTATTATTTATCGCATCCGATTCCTATTTAGCAATTAATAAGTTTATCATGCCATTACCTTTTGCGCATGAGGTTATTATGATGACCTATTATAGTGCGCAAATACTTATTGCATTGAGCATCCTTCAATATTCCGAAATCCGAAGTAAAGTGGTACAATGAAAGTGCCTGGCACTCAAACAATTCAGAATTGTTTGAGTGCCAGACACCTACAAAGGAGGCTGCATATACCTATGAAAGAACAAGTAATCGAGCGATTAATTCGCTACGCAAAAATCGATACACAATCCGACTTCACAAGTGAAACTACTCCTTCCACTCAAAAGCAATTTAATTTATTGCATGTATTGAAGGATGAATTGGCTGCAATCGGCTTAACAGACATTACACTAGATGACAATGGCTATTTATTTGCAACACTTGAAGCAAATACAGATAAAGTAGTTCCCACAATTGGCTTTTTAGCGCATGTGGATACAGCTACAGACTTCACTGGTACAAATGTGAATCCTCAACGCATCGATCACTACGATGGCGGTGACATTCAATTAAACGAAAATTTAATCATGTCTCCAACTGAATTTCCTGAACTAAAAAATTATGTAGGCCAAACGCTAATTACAACAGATGGTACAACATTACTAGGTGCGGACGATAAAGCTGGCATCGCTGAAATAATGACTGCTATGGAATACTTAATAAATAACCCTGCTATTAAGCATGGTAAAATTCGTGTAGCTTTCACACCTGATGAAGAAATTGGCCGCGGCCCACATAAATTTGATGTTGCTGCATTCGGCGCTGACTATGCCTACACAATGGATGGCGGACCGCTTGGTGAGCTACAATTTGAAAGCTTTAATGCTGCTGGCGTTAAAGTAACAACAAAGGGAACGAGTGTACACCCAGGTTCAGCCAAAAATAAAATGGTCAACTCTATCACGATGGCAATTGCCTTCCAAAATGAAATGCCTACAGATGCAGTTCCTGAAAAAACAGAAGGTTATGAAGGCTTCATCCATTTAATGGACTTCAAAGGAGCTATTGAACATACAGAGCTTTCTTATATTGTACGTGACCATGATCGTCAAAAATTCGAAGAGAAAAAGCAATTAATGCGAGATGCTGCTGCCAAAATACAAGCACAATTTGGCAAAGATGCACTGACAATTTCTATCGAGGATCAATACTATAATATGGGTGAAAAAATCGAGCCTGTAAAAGAAATTGTTGACATCGCCCGTCAAGCAATGGAAAAATTAGATATTACTCCGAATACATTACCGATTCGCGGTGGTACTGATGGTTCTCAACTTTCCTACATGGGTTTACCTACACCAAATATTTTTGCAGGTGGAGAAAACATGCACGGTAAATTCGAATATGTCTCTGGTGAAACAATGGAAAAAGCGACACAAGTTATTCTTGAAATCGTGCAACTATTTGAACAACAGGGCAAATAAGTTTTAACCTTAATTCAAGCAATAAGAAATATAAAAAAAGAAAGTCTTTATAAAAAGTCTTTCAGATACTAAAATCCGCTTGGCTCCCAAAGAGCAAGGCACGATAAGCACAGCTTACGCAATGTCGTGCATTTACTTTCTTAGGAGGCAACGCGGATTTTTACTTAAACTTCAGATATTACTTTTTCTGCCGAAATTAATGACTGAATTTTCAAACTACATAAAAGTTAAGGGTGATGAATTATGAAAGAAATTGCACTAGGCATCTTAGCCTCACTTTTTTTTGCGGTGACATTTATTTTAAATCACGCGATGGAAATGCAAGGTGGTAGCTGGCTCTGGAGTGCATCACTTCGTTATTTTTTCATGTTGCCGTTTTTACTAGCTATTGTCTTTTATCGTAAAGGCTTTTCACCACTTACCAATGAAATGAAAAACAAACCAAGGGCTTGGCTTTTATGGAGCTTCGTTGGATTTGTACTATTTTATGCACCACTTACATTTGCTGCAGCATTCGGCCCAGGTTGGCTCGTTTCGGGTACATGGCAATTTACAATCGTTGCTGGTGTCCTTTTAGCTCCACTTTTTGTATCAGTAATCGCTGGAAAAACAGTACGTCAGAAAATCCCGTTAATTTCCTTACTTATTTCATGTGTGATTCTAGTTGGAATATTGCTTATTCAAGTACCACAGGCACAGTCTGCCCCAACTAAAAATCTACTGCTAGGGATTTTACCTGTAGTGATAGCTGCTTTTGCTTATCCACTCGGTAATCGAAAAATGATGGAAATATGCGGAGGACGTATTGATACATTTCAGCGTGTGCTTGGTATGACCATCGCTTCCATGCCTACATGGATTATCATGGCGCTATATGCTGTTTTAACGGTTGGTCTACCTTCACTAAACCAAGTTCTACAATCATTACTAGTCGGGATTAGCTCTGGTGTCATTGCAACCATTCTATTTTTTATCGCAACAGACCGTGTGCGCGAACATCAAGGCAAACTAGCCGCTGTGGAAGCAACCCAATCAACTGAAATACTATTTGTCATTATTGGTGAGGTGCTACTACTTAACATTGCCTTTCCTGATCCAATTGCCCTTGCTGGACTTGGTATTATTATTGTCGGTATGTTGTTGCATAGCTACTATACAATGGTACTTGGAAAAAAGAATGTGACCAAACACACCTCCCCATCTGAACAATCTTCATAACATATGAGGGTGCTGCTAAAAAATAAAAAGGACGGCTCATTCATCATAGGAATAAGCCGTCTAGAGATTTTACGTTCCCAAAAAATGAGGGGGGTTTTAGGAGCGCTTTATGAACTAGCAAACTTCTGGAGAAAAGTAGCTAAAGTTCATCCTCTCTACACTCGTTTTGCAGAGGAGGAATAATCTTTACATTGATAATGATAATCATTATCAATTAAATTGTCAACTATTATCTTTAAATTAACTTAAAAATTTTTCAAATAATTACAATGCCTTCTTAAGTGACCTTCTGTATTGCCACTGTTTTAGTTGAAAATGCAAAAAGCAACCGATACAAAAACCAGCAATAGCAACAGATGAAGCGATGGCTACCATTGTTGTCAATACATACCCTACTACATGCCAGTTAAAGAAAAATCCAACGAATCCTCCAGCTAAACATATGCTAGCAATACTAGAGTTAAATTTTTGTTGTTGGGCGTCTTCAGGTATATAGGAAGCTGGTGCTTTTTTCAAAAACAGTTTTCCCAATCGGATAATGGGATTAAAATTACATAAAACACCAAGTAAATTAGCGACTAAAGGAATGACTAATATGCAAGCAAGCCCTGTTACCCATGTCGCTATGACACTTAACAAAATGGTCCATTGATTGAGTCGTACAAGTGGTCTTGGAATTGCATGTGGCAATGACATTTAAAAACCTACCTTTCAGATATGTTTAATGTATTTTACTATATTGCATTCGATTTGTGAAGTAAAAATGATTAATTTATAATGGATGTTAATGATTGAAAAGAAAAGGTGATGACAGTGCCAGCTTTAACGATGGATCAAGTAAGACAACTGAATTCCTACAGTATTTATACAACAGAACCAAAACGAACATTATTTACATTAGCTGATATACATAAAGACTTTTACCATCCCGATTTTTTAAACCTTATGATGGGTATTACGGATGCGGCAACGGAAACCGCAGCTATTTCCCATTTTGCACGTCGCTACGGTATGTTTTTTGCAATGCAGCTATATATGCTCGCTGCCTATGATGAAGTATGGGATGGAAAGCCAATTGACATTCGTTTTGATGCGGCCAAGGAATTCAATAGCTTTACAGTTGCCATGTTTGTGAACCCCAATGATTGGCGTTACGTGGATGAAGATGAAAGACAAACTGTGATTGAAAAAATTTTATATGATGGGCATGTCATCGTACAGCAACTGCGTAAAGTAACATCCATCTCCCCTTTAACAATTTGGGAAAATTTCTTTGGTTATCTACTTTGGCATTATCATCAACTGTTGTCTAACCCTGGCTTAGCAGACCAGGCAATGGAAGACATTGAGGCTTTAGAGAACCCTAAAACGTGGGCCCGTTTTTCACAAAAATCTTGGTGGGCTGACTATACTGGTGGTCAAAGCCCTACAAATTTAGTTAACGTTCCTGTCCGTAAATCTTGCTGTTTTTCAAAAGATATCCCTGGCTTACTTGCTTGTGGATTTTGCCCACTAAAGAAATAAAAAAAGCCTTTCCTCTCACACAGTGTGAAAGGAAGGCACTCCTTCATTTTAAATCCTATTTTTCATATAGTACGAACCAGTCATTTTGTTCTTCATACATGGCAGTCCCCGTATATCCCGCTTTTAACAGTTGCTGCTGCATGGCAGTATCCCCCATCAAAACAGCTTGTTTTTCAGTATAAACTGGTTGACCCTGTTGTAAATCTTTATAGAAAATATATCGCAATTTATCAACATACTTAATCTTCAAGCCCTTTATGACAAGCCCTTGTGAAAATTTATCTTTTAGGCTCGGTATATTATACGGTTTAACCGTAGAGCAAACATAATCGTAGCAATCCAAATCAATAGCGTTCATCACAACCGTTGCTAATGTTTTTTGTAATCCGTAGCCGCGATAATGTGGGGAAACATTGGATATCTCTTGATATAAAACACGTTGGAACTGATCCTCTGGAATTCCGCAATCATAGCCAAGGTGATCGTTATCAATAGGTGGATTTAATAATGCTCGAAAGCCGATTAACTCATGCTCTACATATGCCCCAATCATCAAACCATTTCCCTGTAAAATGTATTCGAATTCTTCCGTCGTTAAAGGCTGTAAAATGCTTTGGTCTGGCAAAGTCTCGTAAACTTCTTGCTGTAACTTCTCAATCGCAGGTAAATGCTGAAGTTGTAATTTCGTAACATAAAAAGGCGTTTCTCCTAGCATTCCTTCATAAATTCTATCCATGTTAACGCCTCCTTAAGCTGTGACTATTGTTGAAAATTCACATAGTTCCTTAAGTACTGTTTCATCTACATCGACACCTAAGCCTGGTTTTTCTGTTAGACAAATGAACGGTACATCATAGTGTAAATTACCAATATCCTTCGAGAATTTAAGTGGGCCTGTTAATTCTACACTAGTCATAATTTTTTTCGAGAATGCTACATGGAAACCAGCCGCTGAACCTACAGATGACTCAACCATTGAACCAATTTGACATTCGATACCTGCCATTTCCGCCATGACAGCTAATTTCATAGCAGGATAAATTCCACCGCATTTCATTAGTTTAATATTTACTTTATCTGCTGCACGCTTCAAAATAATTTCACGCATCTCACGTACGCCTCGAAGTCCTTCATCAATCATTAACGTGACATCAGATTTAGATTTAATTTCTACCATGCCGTCAATATCTTCACTATCAACAGGCTGTTCTAACCAATCAATATTTAAATCTTTTAGTAAACGTAAACCTTGTAAAGTTGTAGAAGCATTGCCCCATCCTTGGTTGACATCTACACGAATGGCAATATCCTCGCCTACACGCTCACGTACTGCTTTGATACGAGCAACGTCACGTCTAACTTCCGTTCCTACCTTCATTTTAAATGATTGATAGCCCATTTCTACGCGTCTAGCTGCTTCATTTGCCATTTCCTCCGGAGTGCCAATACTTAACACGTGGGTAATCGGGAATTTCTCATGATAGCGACCGCCAAGTAACTGATATACTGGTACTTGAAGCGCTTTACCGGCAATATCAAAACATGCAATATCAATTGCCGCTTTAGCAGCAGGTACATCCTTTACGATGTGGTTCATTTTATCGTGGATTTTTTCAAAAGCCATTGGATTTTCTCCAATAATTGCTGGGACAAGTTTGTGTTTTAACACTGCATACGTACTTTCCCATGATTCACCTGTTACATGCTCATCAGGTACCGCTTCACCATAACCAACAATGCCTGTATCTGTTGTTATTTTCAAAATGATAGAAGGCATTGTATCATAAGTAGCATAGCTAATAATAAAAGGATCGATAAGTGGTAATTGGATTGCAAAAATTTCTACTTGTTGGATTTTCATTTTATATCATACTCCTGTAATTTATAATTGTCGTTAATACGTCGTTAATCGCTTAAAAAATATAGAAAAGGAACGATGCCAATGCCTACAAAAATAGCAATTATTTGTTCTAAAGCTTTTATGAAACGTATACTTAGTATCGCACAAAATATAGAGAATATTCAATTAGAATTTTATCTTTACAATCAGCCTTCCGAAGCACCGTCATTATTAAAACAAATTAAACCATGTGATGCTCTTTTACTCGGGGGAACATTACCCTATTTACATGCACAATCATCCCTCGAATCATTGCCGATTCCTTGGAATTATTTAAAGCAAGATGAGGTAACCATTGCGACGACTTTATTATCACTTATTGCAAATAAAGCAATTTCTTTACAAAGGGTATCTATCGATGTCATGCACCCTATCTTTGTCGATAATGTTCTAACAGAGATAGAATATACCGGAACAAAACCATATGTTCACCCCATTTGCATTACAGAAACATCAAAACATATTTTGAAAAAACATGTCGCTCTTTGGGAAGCCAAACAAATTGATTTTGTTATTACAAGCATTCATAGTGTATTTGATGAATTACAGCTACAAAACATTCCTGCAATGCGCATGTTAGATGCAAAAAGTTCCATTATCCAATGTCTTGAAGAAACGAAATCAAAATCACTGCTTACTAAATCCGAATCGGCAAAAGCAGTCGTTGGATTTTTAGCTGTTCCTGAAAATAACCAATGTGCAGACATTGTACAGCAAATTACAGCAGCTATACGTGCAACCTATAAGGAAATTACCCCTCATTATTATGAGCTTTATACAACAGCTGGACATTTACAAAATGCACTCGACATGGAAAATTTATCGCACCTAATGCAACAAATAAACACGCCCTTTAGGCTCGCCTTTGGCTATGGACACTCAATATATGAAGCTGCTGAAAATGCTACATATGCATTAAAATTTTCCAAACCATTTGAAATTTATATTTTAGATGAACAAAAAAATCTTTTAGGTCCATTTCCAAAATCAGCAGGTAAACTCTCTTTAAAAACAAAAGATCCGTATATTTTACAAATGGCTAAACAGACAAGCTTAAGCCCGTTAAATATATCGAAAATTATTCAATTTAGTAGAGAACGACAATCTTCACAATTTACAGCGCAAAATCTTTCAGAATACTTACAAGTTACTCGTCGGACTACTGAACGTATTATCAAAAAATTAGTTGACCACGGCTATGCGAACATTGTTGGCGAAGAAATGACCCATCAGCAGGGGCGACCACGTACAATTTACGAATTAAATTTTGCAACCTATTCATAGAACTAACAAGCCCCATCACAACACTTTCCTTGGCAAACGAGCACCTCATCTCATGGTATACATCATGATTACAAAGTCTCTTCTTGCCAACAGTTAGCTACGTGATGGGGCTTGCCCTCTTTGGCTTTAATAAGCACTATTCTTCAGAGTATTCCCTCTATTTGAGCAAAACTCGTTTTAATTTAGTCTGCTACGACCATATTATTCATTTCATTTTCTTGCGCATCTTTTTTACGTTGGTTTGCCTCTTCAATTTCTTCTGGTGTCATCTTAACAATAGCAAATCCGACATAACCATAAATAATTGAAATAATCGGCACAACAAAGTTTAGTATTGCATAAGGTGCATATTCCATTGCACTAACACCTAACGTTGCTAATATAAATACACCACAAGTATTCCAAGGGAAGAATACGGATGTTAACGTTCCCCCATCTTCAAGCGCACGCGATAAATTTTTCGAATGCAAGCCGCGGTTTTGATAAACGCCTGCAAACATACGAGAAGGTACAACAATCGAAATATACTGCTCTGAACATGTTGCATTTGTTGTAATACATGCGGCAATTGTTGAAGCAATAAGGCTGCCTGTAGATTTAGCAAATTTCACAACGACATCCATCAGTGCTTTTAACATGCCTGAATATTCTAACACCCCACCGAATGTCATGGCTACAATCGTCATTGAAACCGTATACATCATTGAATCTAAGCCACCACGATTAAAGAGCTCGTCCACCATTTCATTTCCTGTCGAAATAGCAAATCCTTCTTGTAATGCTTGAACAGCCATCGTTGGCGATCCACCTTGCACAAAAATTTGTAATAAGAATCCTGAAATAATCCCAATAATTAATGCTGGTATCGCAGGAACCTTTTTTGCCACCATGACAATAACGCCAACTGGGACAAGTAATAACCACGGAGAAATCACAAAGCTTTTTTCCATAACATCAAGCGTAGTCAGTATTTTTTCAGAATTCATGGCTACGTCAGCAAAACTTCTGCCCATAAACCCAAATGCGACAAGTGTAATGATTAATGCAGGTATTGTCGTATATAGCATATGTTTTATATGGTCGAACAAATCTGTATTTGTTAAGCCCGCTGCTAGATTTGTTGTATCCGATAAAGGTGACATTTTATCACCAAAATATGAACCTGAAATTACTGCTCCTGCAATCATCGGTGCAGGAATCCCCATACTTAAACCGATACCCATACCAGCAACACCGATTGTTGCCATTGTTGACCATGAGCTACCGATTGCTAGCGAAACGATTGAACATAATAGCAAGATCGTTACTAAAAACCAAGCTGGCGAAATTAACTTTAAGCCGTAAAAAATCATGGTAGCAACGACTCCACCACCAATCCATGCTCCAATTGTCAAACCTACTAAAATAATAATGACAATGGCTGGAAGTGCTAGACGAATACCTTTATACATCATTTCCTCTATTTCCATCCACTTAAAGCCGTGTTTTTTGGCAACAATTGCTGCCACAATTGTTCCTACAATAAGTGGCACGTGTGGACTTTGCTCTAACATAACTACTGTCACTAGCATTGTCGTTATCATTATTGCAAAAGTCAGGAGCGCCCAACTTGCACTAATATCCTTTTTCATTGTCCCATCCCCTTTTTTTGCACCCAATTATAAATTTGCATTTCATCAGTGCAAATATATTTTTACGATTTTTAGCTTAATATTCAAAAAATATAAAGTCAACGCAAAAATTTTATGCTTCTATAGCAATTCTGAATATTAAAGGGCAAAAAAACGCTTCCAAATAGCAATTACAAACCATTCAAAAACGCGTATTTTTATGCATTTCTTCCCGAAAAGCAAGGAAAAAGAGGCTCTATCCAACGTGTAGAGCTTGGATAGAACCTCTTCAAATTACCTATTCATGGATGGGCTTTTTTTCTAATACACACGCAAGAACTTTCGATGCGTCTATTAATGCACTTCGTTCAAAAGTCATTTTTGGATGATGCAGCCCAGGAACTAAATTAGCACCAATGCCAATCATTGTCGCTTTTAGTTCGGGTTTTTTGACTGTATAAAAATGAAAATCATCGCTTCCTGGTGTTGTAATTTCATCCGCCAAAAATTGCTCTCCGAGTGTTTCTAAAATAGCATTTTTAGCCATTTCAGCAGCAATTGGTGAAACCTCTGCACCAGGTGTGAAATCGACCCATTTCCAATTCATTTCAATTTCAAACTGCTGTTGGATTGATTTTAGTCCCGATTCAATGCGGCTTCGAAGTAATTCTAACTGATGATTATGTTGCGCCCGAATATCCATTGAAAAGCTAGCACTACCTGGAATAATATTCGTGCTACCACCATCCGCAATAATTTTAGTTAGTTTGGCAGAGTGTGGCTCGAATGGAGATAAATGAATGCTATTTAACATTAATTGTATTGCCATAATGACATCAATCGCATTTTTACCTTGATGCGGTCTTGCACCATGGGCATCAATACCATGAATTGTTCCATCTAGAAAATAGGCAGCACCATGGTGGATAGCAGGTGAAACCTTTCCTAAAGGCAACTCTTCAATCGGTCTCAAGTGAACACCAAATAAATGCGAAACATCGTCAACTGCTCCACGGTCAAATGCTGCACAAGCACCATTTCCCACTTCTTCAGCAGGTTGGAATATAAATCTGACGCGATGTTGCAGCGGTCGATCCTTAAGCAATAATAGCGCTCCTAGTACCATTGTAATATTAGCATCATGACCACAGGAGTGATTCGCTTGCCATTTACCATCTACTTCTTGCCATAACGCATCAATATCTGCACGAACTGCTACAATCTCATCGCCTGTACCAATTTCAGCAATTAACCCTGGCACATCACCTAATAAACGGTAAGATACGTTTAAGTCATCTAAAATAGATGCAATTTTCTTAGTTGTTTCATACTCCTTCCAACTTACTTCTGGATAATTATGAAAATGTTCAAACCATTGATACATTGATTCTTCTAACATTGCTGCACTTGTCATAACCACACCTCGATATACCTTTTTTTCTCCCCCATTATACATGAAAGCTTTTTAGAAAAGTATATATGAAATTAGTACTATATCCATTTTAAAATCATATAACTTCATAATAAAACGCTTCAACACTTCTTACTATTTTATGTAAACTTCATAAAAAGGTGACTGTACTATACTTTTATGCAATAGTAAAAGGCTGTGTTAAAAGTAGTCGTTCCACTTTTAGCACAGCCTTTTGAAAATGCGTTATAAACTTGAAAAAAAACCTTCTGGATATTCTTCATATTGGATTTGATTTGTTTGCTCCTCAATATTTTGATTTGATGTCAGTAATTCTGCATCTTGATCCATCAAATACGTTTCAAATTTCGAGTTTAACAATTGTTCCATTCCACGTCACCCCCCCTTTGTTAATTGAATTTTCTGATAATTTTATTATATACTAACTTTTTATTAAAAATCAATAAATAATACTCATTATGCATAATATATATCTATTTCATCTCTTTTTGAGATAAGATAAACTTAAAAAAATTTCGAATAAACAGCAATGGTCATCCCTCTCCATTTTTCCATATCAAAAAAGCATCCAAGTGACTACTTTACTTGGATGCTTTTTTCGATTTTCTTAAGCTGTTACGCTTTTATTATCATTGTCCATACCGTTACCGCCATACTTATGTTGCGTTGAAATTTGAATCACTACAAGCACAATAAAGATTGCGAGACCTACCCAATCAGAGAATTTTTCAGGATAGATGAGCAATAGTCCAGCTACGATGGCAATCAGACGTTCAAACCACAACACTTTACGATACCAATAGCCAATTACGCCAGCGCCAATTGCAACCATTCCCGTAACAGCCGTAAAGACTACCCATAATATTTGCGGTATCGTTGTATCAATCATTAATAAAGCTGGTGAGAAAACAATCATATACGGAATAATAAATGCTGCAATGGCAAGTTTTGCAGAGTTTACACCAGTCTTAATTGGATCGCCACCTGATATTCCAGAAGCAGCAAATGCAGCGAGTGCTACGGGCGGTGTAATATCGGCAATAATACCAAAATAGAACACAAAGAAGTGAGCCGATAATAAGACAACAACTGGCACTAATTCTTGTGGTGTATTCGGAGATAATAACGCCACAATCGCTGGTGCTGCAATGGTTGATGTAATAACATAGTTTGCCGTTGTTGGAGCACCCATTCCTAAAATTAGTGAAGCAATCATTACGAAGACAAGTGTTAAAATAATACTTCCTCCAGCTAAAGCTACTAAGCTATTAGCTAAACTTAAGCCTAAACCTGTTTTAACCACTACTCCTACAATAATACCCGCACAAGCTGTTGCCGCAACTACACCGAGTGCTGTACGAGCTCCTTCAACTAGTGCATCGATAATATCTTTCGGCTTTAAGCGTGTATCTTTGTTAAACATCGCGACTGCAATGGATATTAAAATCCCATACAGTGCAGCATGCATAACAGGCGTACCTGTTAGCATCAGTATAATAATAGAAACAATTGGTAGTAACAGATAAATCTTCTTAAATACCTCTTTACGATTTGGCATTTGATCATCACGTAAGCCTTTTAAGCCGACACGCTTCGCTTCAAAATGCGTCATAATCCAAATACCTGTAAAATACAGCAACGCAGGAATAGCAGCTGCTTTTGCAATATCCCAATATGTAATTTCACGTCCAATGAACTCCACCATTAGAAATGCCGCAGCACCCATAATCGGAGGCATTAACTGCCCGCCAGTAGAAGCAGCCGCTTCAACTGCACCAGCAAATTCTTTACGGTATCCTAGCTTTTTCATCATCGGAATCGTGTATGAACCAGATGTGACTACATTGGCAACAGAGCTTCCTGAAATCATACCTTGTAGAGCACTTGAAAAGACAGCTACTTTTGCTGGCCCACCAATTAATTTTCCAGCGAATGCTACAGCCAGATCATTAAAATATTGCCCAACTCCTGTTTTCACAAGGAATGCCCCAAATAATAAGAATACAAAGATAAATGTAGCCGATACACTAATCGGTGTTCCTAAAATACCATCTGTCGTATAAAACATCAGATTCACAATACTTTCAAAATCCTGACCTCTATGCGCCATAAAGGCTGGGAAATAAGGACCGAAATAGGCATAAATTAAAAAACATACTGCGATAATCGTTATCGGTAAACCTACCGCTCGACGTGCAGCCTCAAGCACAAGAAAAACAGCTATTAAACCGACTATAAAATCCAACTGTGTAATGGTCCCATTGCGATTAACAAGTTCTGTATAATTCAATGCCCAATATGAACCGACTACTACCGATAATAACGATAAAATATAATCAAACCATGCAATTTTATGCTTTGGCGCCTTTCTACGGGCTGGAAATAATAAGAAAATCAGAGCTAAACCAAACCCTAAGTGAATCGTCCGTTGAATGGGTGCTGTAAATTGCCCAAAAATCGCTGTATACAATTGAAACAATGAAAATGCCAATAATCCAAAGAAGATTATATGTTTCATAATGCCTGATATCGTCCGCACATTGGATTCGATATCGTATTTTTCAAGTATCGCTTGTTGCGCTTCGGCCGATATTTGTTCAAATTCTTCTTTTACTTCGGTGTTACGTTCATGCTGTTTTGTCATTTCATCCTAACTCCTTTCCATCGTTCATAAAGCGATAATCGCTTCACCTCAAATAAATAGGACTTACCCCTTTGCAAATCTTTTTTTAAATCGTATTCATGCTCCTTGTAAACAAACACAAGGTCTAAGTCTAAATCCCCGATATAAATTGTGAAGTTTTCAATGATTTCCTTGTCAAATTGCAAAAAATATTTACCATCGCGTTGTGTTAACGTTTGATTTTCCTCAGCGTAGCCAGGCATCCCAATTGCTAAGTCCTCATACTCCATTCCAATCATTTGAATACGCTGTTCTTCTACGCAGCGATAATATTCCAGTACATCTGATTTATGGATAGAGTGTGTGTACCTTATACGAAAATCCTCATCAGATGTTAGTGGAATATAATGTACGATTGGATGGTCTATCCGTGTTTCTGTAAATGCGAATACCTTTTGAAGAGGAAGAAAAATAATGATGCCGAAGCATATACAACATACGGCTAAACCTATTCTCCTCTTTCGCATCACATCTGTTCCCCCACTTTAAAAACTATTCGCTATTTTGCTAGCACCTTTATGTAACAAAAAGGGACCCGAAGCTTTACGCAATCCGAGCCCCTTTCATGTTTAAGAAAATATAAAAACCCTTTATCAATGTCCAAAAATCACCTTGTTAAACTACGAGCAAATATAAGTTTTTCAATAGCTTTGAACATGTAATGCGATGTTGTCTATTTATTTTCATCAAAGTATTTTTGAGCACCTGGATGAATATCGATACTGATACCATCTAAAGCAGTTTCAGCTTTAATAAACGCACCTTTTGCATGTGAAATTTTTCCTGTGTTACTATAAATCGCTTTCGTCATATTGTAAACAACATCGTCCGAAAGATTTTTATTTACTGCTAACATTGCAAGTACTGACACAGTCTCTGTATCACTCGCAATACCGTAAGTGCCAGCTTTTACTGTATCTTTTGCATAGTAAGGATATTTGGCAATAAGCTCATCTGCTTTACCAGCATCTACACCGATAATATTAACCTTTGTCGTCGCATTTAATGCCTCTACAGCCGCTGTTGGTGTACCAGCAGTAATAAATGCCGCATCGATTTGACCTGATTTAAGACCATCAGTAGACTCGCCAAAATCAAGATTTTGCGCTTTAATGTCATTCATTGTTAAACCATGAATTTCAAGTAATTGTTCAGCATTGGCATAAGTCCCAGAACCCGGAGCCCCTACAGAAACTTTTTTCCCTTTTAAATCTGCATATGTTTTAATACCAGAAGCTTCAGTTGTCACTAATTGCACAGTCTCTGGGTAAAGTGCACCTAATGCTGCAATCGTATCAATTTTTTTACCCTCAAACATAAATTTACCTTCAGTTGCGTAATAAGCGATATCTGTTTGCACAAACGCAATCTCACCTTTACCCTCTTGCAAGGCAGTCATGTTAGCTGCAGATGCTTGTGAAACTTCTGCTGTCGTTTTAATACCTGTTTCCGTTGTAATTAAATCAGCAAATGTACCACCTAATGCATAGTAAGTACCTTGCGTTCCACCCGTTAATAAACTTAAAAATTTCGGCTTTTCAGTGCTAGCTGCATCACCATTCCCATTTTCCTTATCCGAACCTGTACTACTATCAGATCCACATGCCGCTAAAATTAGTAGCGCAATGGCACTTAATAGCATGAATAATCTAAATTGCTTTTTCTTCATATTAACCTTCCCCCTTTGGTTATAATTAAGAATCAATTTAAAATTACCAAATTTAGTATAATTATGTCAACCTGTTTATAGTAAATTCAGATAATTATAATTATACAAAATGTCATAAATGCGAACAACGCCCAATTATAATACACTGTTATTTACCCTTCTTTTTTCTCTAATAAACTAAAAAATACTCTACTACAATAAAAAATACTAGTGTAGAAATGTATACATATTGTATGAAAACATACTCCTTGCTAGCTATTTATTTTTATTACATGGAAAATAGGATGAAACTCACAACCTAATATGCAACGTAGTGGTGGAGGATGCATAAGCCACGCCCGTCTATGCGAGCAGCCTGTAACGCAAAAAAACACCCCACAATACGTAGTGGTAGGGTGTTTCAACTTTATGTTAACAAATTTGCGAACTAACTTCCTTATTGGATTGCTCCACATGCAATTCTTGCACCTGAATTACCAGCAGGATCTGTTTTATAATCGTCTGCTGATTCATGAATAACTAATGAAGTACCTTCTCCATCCATTAAGGAGTTTTCAGCATTCTTTTGTAATGTTACACCTTCAGCTAAGAAATTTAAATCTACCGTCCCATCTTCACCAACTTCTAAATTTGGTAAATCACCTAAATGATAGCCGTTAGGATTTAATTTTCCATGCTCCTTATTTGTTGGATTAAAATGCGAACCTGCCGATTCAAACTTAGGTGCTTCACACTTCGCTACTGAATGAATATGAATACCATGCGAGCCTGCTGGTAAACCACTTAATGCTAAAGTTACTTTAACCCCATTGTCTTCTTCCTCAAAAAAAGCATTCCCATAGCTCTCATTATTTGAACCAATTACTTTTGCAGTTGCCGTTAAAGACGAATTGGCATTAGAGTTAACGGCTACTTTTTCATCTTTCTTATCAAAAAGATTGCACCCTCCGACAAAGACAGTCAAAGAAATAATTAATATAGATATTTTTTTCATGTTATTACCTCCTCTATTTCTGATGGTACCCATCTCTACCAATAGTTATGCAATACATACTGGTGTTTTCTCATCACACAAATCAAAAGGTAATATCATGAAAACTGCTTGTAACAGTAATTAATGGCTGAGTCTTTATATTGAGCGTATTAGATTGACCCCAATTAATCTAATGCTTACTATGCCGTTGATGCCAATCATAGTAAGCCGTAACCCTTTGCTTACATTGTACTGTTTAAGCAGGGGGCACCACTTGCGTTTCCATCAGTTAGTAATTAAACCTTGTTATCGATGCAAACTCCAATAATAAAACAGGCTGGGACATAACTTAAAAATCTTAAATAGAGGTACATTGGTTTCGATAAATTTTTGCTAAGAAAATATATAGAACATATTTACTATTATTTCTTTTGCAATGAATAATAAATTAGAAGGGTTCACTAGTTGTTGGTAGCGGAGGGGTAACTCCTGCTCAGAACGCACACAGCGTAAGACGCAGGCATTCCGCGCGTTAGCGAGGGTTGCGGCTTACTGTGCTGAGCGGAAAGCACCCCCGAAGCGGACAAAAACGGCGCAGCAAAAAAGTGTTAGATTGATTGCCATCAATCTAACACTTTTTCATTTTGTCCCAGCCTCCTTCTCTATTATGATTGAATAACACCACATGCAATTCTACCGCCCGATTCACCAGTAGGATCTGTCATATAGTCGTCCTCGTTTTCATGAATGACAAGGGCAGTACCTTCTCCATCCATTAAAGAGTGTTCAGCATCTTTTTGTAACGTTACACCTTCTGCCAAGACACTCATAGTTGCAGTACCGTCCTCCGCTACCTCTAAATTCGGTAAATCCCCGAGATGATGGCCATGCGGATTATCCTTGCCATGCTCTTTCTGCGTTGGATTGAAATGCCCTCCTGCAGTACCGAAATCCGGCCCTTCGCATTTCCCCACTTCATGTATATGCATACCATGCTTTCCAGCAGGTAAACCACTTACCGTAACCGTTACTTTAACACCATCAGCCTGTTCTTCAAATTTGGCTTCTCCTAAACTTTCATTATCCGAATTAATTACTTTCGCAGTGGCAGTTAAAGCAACCGAGCTATCTGATACTGATTGTTGTTCCGCCTTCTCATCCTTATCAGCGCAGCCCACCAAAAAAACACCTAAAGAAATAATCAATAAAGTTGTCAGTTTCATTAATTTACCGTTGCCAAAAATCTATAAATATCTATAAATCTTGTTTAATTCCCTGTTCAACGAGTCCGATTTTGATCGCTACAAGTAACCCATCTACTTTCGTTTGATATAACTCTCCGAGGGCGTAAATTCGGATACAACGCATCCTACATATTAGTATGATCTTGTTGGTGATCATGCCTTTAATATTTAAATCTTCTATTACAACTCTGTATGGCTTGGTTTTCACTATACTTGTTGTCGTTTGGTGAAGATAATTATTCCGTATATTAGTCAATCTTCTGTGGACTAGTCGTATCCGTTTTTCAAGTTTTATAATATTTTTAGTTTTGACATACTCCTTTCCTTTTTTATTTTGTTTATATTTTTATACACGTTGCCGTCTGAACAAACGGCTAATTTTTTAATTCCAACATCTATTCCTAATGAAACATCTGTTAATTCTTCTAGTATTTCTTCATTTTCTATACCCACTGATAGATACCAATACTTATTGTCATGGCTTATTCTAGGGTTACTGTATTTAACACCGAGCGGTAATTGCTCGTTCGTTCTAACACCCCCTCTTTTAAATAAGTACCATCTTTCTATCTTTTACTTTTAACTTTACATTGTCATTGTATAAAGGCTTCTTGCCCTTTTTCTTGCTTTTATATGTTGGTTTATTTGCTAACCCTTTGAAAAACTTTTTGTACGCATCACAAGCATCTTTAACCGCCTGTTTTGATACATTGTTAGATACTTCATTTAACCAAGACAATTCCTTTATCTTTAATTGGGTCAATTCTTTCCTTAAAACACCATTAGCTATAAATTTGCCGCCATTTTCAAAATTTTCTTCTTGTTTTGCAAGAGTCCAGTTATAAATAAATCTCGCTGTTCCTACTAATCGCCATAACTTTTGTTCTTGGGATTCACTTGGGTATAATCTAACTTTCTTTGCCAGTATCATTCTCTAGCAACTCTCTTTGAACTGTTTTGCCTATCTTATTTGCAACAATGAGATTACACTGCAACAACTAAAAAATTAATTATATTTGTATAGATTCATTTAAACTGTATCATCCCCCTTTTTTATAAGTTTATCATTTATCAGAATACTTGCGCAACTCATAAATAGGTATTTATCCTCATTACAAATAAAGGGACTTCTCAGAAAAATACTGAGAAATCCCTATGTTGTATTAATTTAAAATTTTTACCGTAACTGTTCGAACACCCCAATTACGAGCTTGTCCATCAGATGGAATAAATACATCAATTTTATTTCCTTTTATCGCACCACCAGTATCAGCAGCTATCGCTTCGCCATAACCTTCTACCCACACCTTCGTTCCAAGGGGAATAACACGGGGATCAACAGCAATCACCTTTAAATTTGGATTTGAGCGTATGTCTGTCCCGTTTGCTGTAATACCTGAACAACCTTTACAATATGCTGTATAAGCTGTTGCACGCATTGTATATGTCTGACCATTTTGACTCGCTGGAGCACTTGCAGTTGTTGTAGCTTGTTTTGTTGTGGCCGTTTTTGTTGAAGCTTGTTTTGTTGCAGGCTTCTGTGCAATGGTTTTTGCTGTTTTTGGCTTTGCTGCTGAAGCTTTAACAGCTAACGTTTCACCAACTAAAATTAAATCAGATGTGAGGTTATTCCATTCTTTTAAATCGTCCACCTTAACATTATGAACTTTAGCAAGACTGAATAATGTATCACCGGCCTCAATAAGGTGGGTGTCATCTGTCTTTTCTTCCTCCAGTATTTTTTCCATACTCAAGGTCTGATCAGGATTAATCCATATCGAATCAAATTCATCTAACTGTTGCAACTCGGCTAAACTCAAATTATAAATAGGTGAGATTCCCCAAAGTATGTTGCTCGTCTGACCAGTATATACTCCCTTAGCAGAAGTGGTACTCCCGAACATCCCCATGCCAAGAGTCAATGCTACAGCTAATGCTATTGCCTTTTTCTTCATAATAAGTAATACCTCCAGTTGTTTTATATTTTCTGCAATCTGTTGCTAGCACACTAGAGAATTAGGCTCTTAAGTATACAAGCATTATTGTAGAATGCACTAAATATCACAGGACTTGGACCTGATATTACAAATTATTACTATTTAATCAGTAAAATATACAATTTCAATCAATTTTTTCTCCAATTAAACAATTATATGGAAAATTAAGATCAAACCTCTACAATCTATTTGCATATTTTATATAATGGAAATGCAGTTTTTATAGCCGATAAAGTAGAAAAGGAGATGCCTTGAACGCGATTTTATAAAGTGAACTTTGTTAATGGGTTAAACCAAACAGTAATCGAATGGGGATTCACACTACTCTAGTTGCTGTAGAAAAAATGTGTTTAGCAAATGAATCACTATGTATACTTATTGCGTTTACTCTGTTAATGTAAAATAAAGTTTTATTAACCTAATAATTACAATTTAAACACTATATGTAATACCTAAAATACAAATAGTTAGGTCATATACTAATTTGAAAGTTGGTGTCCTACTGTGATTCGAGTAATCATTGCAGATGATGAACCGTTAGCTCTTTTAAACATGGAAAAAAAGTTGAAAGAATTTGATTCAGTAGAGGTTGTTAAAGCTTTTTCAACAATTAAAGATTTGCTTGATGAGGCACCTACATTGGATTATCATGTCGCTTTTTTAGATGTTGAAATGCCAGGAATGGACGGTTTGCAAATTGCTCAAATATTAAAGGAGTGGAAGAAGAATGTCTGTATTGTTTTTGTGACAGCGTATCGAGATTATGCTGTACAGGCATTTGAAATTAATTCCTTAGACTATTTACTAAAGCCTATTTCTAAATCTCGACTAGAGATGACTATAAATAGGATACATGAACTATTCCAATTAGAAATAGCCCTCCCTACTCGAGTGCAACAGAATGAGTGCTCCCTTAGTATCCAGTGCTTAGGCGGATTCACTGTCTTACATAATAAGAACATCGTGCATTGGCGAACTGTTAAAACAAAAGAATTATTTGCCTTTCTTTTATCTAATCTCAACAGCCATGTGCCAAGAGATACAATCATCGAAGCATTATGGGCTGAAACTGAATATAAAAAGGCAAGAGTGCAACTTCATACAACTGTTTCTTATCTACGTACAACTCTCTCAGCTTTAGGGTACTATAACGTTTTACAATATGTAAACGGCTGTTATATTTTACAGCTAGACAATTTTCAATCTGATGTCTTAGAATTAGAGCACCTGTTAAAGCACAAAGAGGAATTCGGGGAGCTAGATGTAGAAAGAGCCGAAGCATTTATTCAAAACTCTCATGGAGAATACATGGCTACATTAGATTACTCTTGGATTCATAGTAAGTCGAATTTCATTCATAACCAAATTACGCTTTTACTAAATTACTTAGTTGAGCATTATAAGACAACAAACAATGCAGAAAAAAGAGAGCGTACTTTACTAGTGATGCTCGACTACAACCCTTATTCAGATAAAATCATCCAAGAGCTTCTTCAACTCTATATTGAAGAAGATAATCGTGCTAATGCAGTAAAAGTTTACAAAGACTTTAAGAAGACTTTGTTTACTGACCTAGATATTTTACCTAATCAAGAGACTATAGAATTATACGCAACAATAGCGCAAGAGTAAAAATGTAGCTGCCTCCTAAGAGACAGCTACATTTTTTGGTTGATGAAGGTAATTAATTACTAATCCGAGAGAAATCCTCCACCACACGTATACAGTTTCTACCGGATTGTTTTGCCTCATACAATGCCTGATCAGCAATAGCTATTAACTGATTCGGGTCACAAATCGAGGAAGAAAAAACGGTAACACCTGCCGACAAGGTAACTGGACGACCACTAGGATTTTCAGCTTGCGCTTGTTTAACTCGCAATTCCTCTGCTAATTTAACGGCGTCTTCAATTGCCGTATAAGGCAAAATAATTAAAAACTCCTCTCCTCCATATCTAAAACAACTTCCCTGAACGCTTTCCTTCATTTTGTTTGCAAAAGCTTTTAAAACCTCATCCCCCACTGTATGCCCATATGTATCATTGACACTTTTGAATTCATCTAAATCGATTAAAATAATGGCATGTGGCACTTTCTCTGCAATTAAATTACTTAATACTTGATCCATGCTTCGGCGATTCGGAATACCTGTTAAAGAATCTAATTTCAACTGGTCAGTCAATTCCTTAATTTTATTTTGTGAATCAGCTTTTACCTTTAACATGACATCTTTCAAGTTGCTCGCCTCAGCATACCAGTCATTCACTAATTTTAAATCGTTAATTCCACAGCCCTCTTGTCCACTTTTAACAATATCTTGTAGAGGTCGAATAATTTTCAACACAAACCACAGTACCAATATGAAAACGATTGCTACTATTAACAATAAAGGAAGAATTATTTTTTTAAAAAACACACTAACAGAGACAACACTTTCTTTTTGTAACTGACTTACTGCCTGTTCAAGCCTATCCTTAACTAAAAATTCTGTTTGTGAGTTTTGTAATGACTCTTGTACATAGATTTCAGCTATATCAGAAACTTCCTCTATAAACGCTTCCTGTAAAGCATGGTTAGGCTGTGTTAGCATTTCACTGTAACTTTTATAACTAATCCAAATACTGATACTTGATGTAACGAGTACAACAATTATTATCATACTAACAATGACAAACGATAAATTTAACTTAAATTTCTCCACAATAGATCATTTCTCCCATTGAGATGATATTTTGCTAAAGCTATATATAATAAGTTCAATTCTCATATTAAAAGTTTTTATTTCATCATTATACGTCATACCTCTTAAAAAATACTTAACAACTAATTGTTTTAACCTCTGTAACTCAAAACATAATTACTCAAAAAGCACTAATAATGTGTGAAAATCTTCAATTTATATACATAAAGTTTTCTTTAGAGCGAAATGCATATTTTCTTTTTCTTTATTTCATGGCATGGTAAAACAATACAATCTACTATTTAACTTACAGGAGGCTTTATATTGGCGTTGAGAAAACCTATCGTAAGACATTTGCTAGTTATTCTAATCATTTTTATCGTCCTAACGATCTTCCGTCTACTCTGGCTAGCATATTTTACACCTTCTAATCATCAGCCCAGTGCACAAGCAGGTGTTTTAGATATGCGCCAGCAAACTTTATCAGAAGATGAGATCTATCAAATCAATGGTGAATGGCTCTATTAT
Source organism: Lysinibacillus mangiferihumi (assembly GCF_003049665.1). Lineage (GTDB taxonomy): Bacteria > Bacillota > Bacilli > Bacillales_A > Planococcaceae > Lysinibacillus > Lysinibacillus mangiferihumi. The sequence goes on from NZ_PYWM01000038.1 coordinate 34,768, forward strand.
CCTGAAGTGTTGTTAAAAACACCTAACAGCAATCAGACAAGCAGTTCCATCGAACAAACTGTCCGTAAAATTCCTATGCAAAAGGGTTCAGCAACAAAACAACATTTTGGTACATATCGTGTAAAAATCTTATTAAGTGCTAATGACCATTCAAATCACCGTTATGCTATCCGAGTTCCTGCAATCTCTACAGCATCAGCGATATATATTAACGGGAAACTTGCGGGGCAGTCTGGCGTAGTGTCACCAAATCCCAGCACTCATAAAGGACAGGCCGCTCCTTACACCATATATTTCACTGCAGAGCAGTCTGAAATCGACATCATTTTACATGTATCCAATTTTGATACACCCTCCAATATGGTTATAGATAAACGTCTTTCTTTTAGCTCTGCGTCAGCCATGATGCACCATCAGTTCATTACACAATTATCACTTGTAGCTATTTCGATGTTGCTTATTTTATTTGCGTTATTTAGCATTCTTGTCTTCCTCTTTATTTATCGTAAAAAAATCGTATTGTTGTTCACCGTCGGTTTTCTGTTACCTTTAGCTGACGAACTCATTACTTATGATCGTTCCATACTTGATTGGTTACATTTGGATTATGTATGGTCCTTAAAGCTATCCAATCTTATTTATCTCGGTGCTTCCTATTTCTTTGTACAGTTTATTCGTGTCTTATTAGTGCGCTATCAACAAGCAAAATATTTCCGATGGTTTACAACATTGTATGCCTTAGGCGCGCTACTTATTATCCTATTACCTATTCAATGGCTACACACAGCTAACTTGGCCTTCTTTATGCTTTATGTGGTGTCATTTTTATATGTTGTTGTACTGGCTTTAAAAGAGTATATAGGAAATCAAGAAAGTTCAGCTTTTATTGCATTTACAGCTATTGGCACAACCAACGGAATTATCTGGGGTCTTATAAAAATGTCTTTTGTATTAGACATCCCGTTTTATCCATTTGACTATTTAATGATTGCACTGGGCTTTGCAGGTTATTGGTTTAAACGCTTTTATGAAAATCAACAACAGATTAATCTGCTTGTTGCCAAATTACAAAAAGATGGGGAAATGAAAGATGAGTTTTTATTAAGCAATGCACAAAAGCTTTGGGACCCTATGAATAAAATGATTACTTTAGGACAAACAATTTATGATAATCCAAACAATTGCTTTGTTATGGAAGACAAGCAGAATTTAAAATATTTAATTGATATAGGACGCAGTATGTCCTTTACGCTCAATGACATCGTGGATTATACGCGATTAAAAGATAAAAATTTACATCTTCATAAAAAGAATGTCCGCATTCAAGGCGTGGTGTCTGGAGTATTTGATATGCTACGTTTTATTGCTGTTGGAAAACAAATTCAAATGACATCTTCTATTGCAAGAGACTTCCCTCTTGTGCTAGCCGATGAAAAACGGCTTATTCAAATTCTGTTCAATCTGCTACACAGTTCTATTAAAAATACGAACACTAGTTTAATCGAAATTAGCGCCACAATAGAAAGAAATATGGCTGTAATTTATATCAAACTGACAGAGTCTGGAACGAACAATCCTGATATTAATCTTCACGAACATCTCTTTTCTTCTGACAAAGGGCTTGCAGATAATGAAGAAATTCATCTTAGTTTTTTGATTTCTAAGCAACTCATTGATTTACATGGAGGATCATTACTTAATAAAGGAGCTGATTTGCTTTTCACTATACCCATTGCGGATGTCATGGTAGAGGTGGGACAAGTGAATGATGAACGACCAGAGGATATTCATTTACAGGAGAATAACACGCAGTTAAAAGCTTCTCCTACTGAAAAGCAGTTTAAAATTTTAATGGTCGATGATGACCCTGTAAATTTAACAATGATGCGAAGTTTATTTTCTGCTACAGAATATAACATTACAACCATTACAAGTAGCGAAAAGGCACTGGATTTATTGCGTTTACAAAGATGGGATTTAGTCATTATTGATGCCATGCTCCCTTATATTTCTGGATATGCCTTAATTGAAAACATTCGACAACATTATACCTTGCTAGAGCTACCAATTTTATTGTTAACTGCTCGAAATAATCCTGAAGATGTGTATACTGGGTTTGCACATGGGGCCAATGATTATGTAACGAAACCCATTAATTCTTTGGAACTAAAAGTACGTTGTCGAGCTTTAATTGATTTAAAATATAGTATCAATCAGCAGCTACATTTGGAAACTGCTTGGCTTCAGGCACAAATACAGCCTCATTTTTTATATAATACGCTTAATACAATTGCCTCACTGAGTACAATTGACCCAGATCGAATGATTGACTTAATGCATCACTTCGGCAAATATCTCCACGCAAGCTTCGATGTAAAGAACCTGCAACGAGTTGTACCTCTGCGTCATGAACTCGAGCTCGTCCGTTCATATCTTTATATCGAACAGCAACGTTTTGGGGAACTATTACAAATTGAGTGGGATATTGATGAACAGATTGATGTTGAGATTCCCCCAATTTCTTTGCAAACGCTTGTAGAAAATGCATTACGACATGGTGTATTAAAACAAAAAGATGGTGGCACTGTTTGTATTCGAATCAAAGAGCTTGCCGATTATGTGACCGTCAGTGTAATTGACAACGGTATTGGTATAGACGCCACGACATTAGCACAATTGCTATCCGATACGAATACAACAAGTAGAGGCATTGGACTACGCAATACGGACCTCCGTCTCAATAGAATTTATGGTCAAAGGTTACAAATCAAAAGCACACCAAATGAAGGCACAACCATCACCTTCCACATCCCCAAATAATATGAGTGCCAGTCACTCAAACAATTCTTGCAACCGCTCAAGGCACAAGACGCAAAAACCCTCGCATCAGCGAGGGTTGCGGCAGTGCCAGTCACTCAAACAATTTACCAAAGCACTGGTTTTGCTACCATCAGCCATAACATAATCAGCAATAATACAATATACATCCATGCTTTACGCTGTAACAATGAAGCAAATTTTTGCTGATGATAAGCGGGCGTATCGAACGTGCGGATAGTTGGTTTAAAGGCTCTAGCTAAAAAGACAATCGAACCACCCATCACAAGAAATGTTAGGATTACCCACGATGTTGTCCATGGATATCCTCCACGCCACATTAATAAAATACCCGAGGCAACTAGCACATGCCCCGCGTGTTTAACAATCGTAATTGCACCTTGAAATACTTGGATATATGGTGGCATTTCAACATGCGCAGCTGTACGCATTTTCTTAACAATTACTAAAACAACAAACAATGGCCCAATCGAAAGTACTGCACTTAAAATATGTATATATAGAAGAAGTGTATAAATCGATAGCATATTGCATACTCTCCCTTTAACAAGTCTTACTCATTATAGCATTCCCCTTTGCGTTCTCTCATAATAATTGTGAATCCTTTGTAAATGCAACGTGAATCATTGTTAAATTGTTTGAAATCTGAACAAAGAGGGTATGGATTATAGTAACATGCACTTATAGAAACAAAAAGGAGTGATTCTTATAGGAATTCATCAATTTTTTACAAGTCTTAATGATTTAGAACGTATTATTCGTTGCCCGGGCCGCTTCAAATTTGAAGAACATAATGTGGCTGCGCACTCTTGGAAAGTCTCACAGTATGCCATGTTCTTTGCAACGCTGGAAGAAATGAATGGAGCTACAGTGAATTGGAAATCGTTATATGAAAAAACCATCAATCATGATTTCGCTGAAGTATTTATCGGAGATATTAAAACACCAGTAAAGCATGCTAGCCCAGAGCTAAAACAAATGCTTGCACATGTGGAAGAAAAAATGATGGAAAAATTCATTATGAACGAAATCCCTAAAGAGTTCCAAGACATCTTTTTTGAACGCATGAAAGAAGGAAAAGACGAAACACTAGAAGGTCGTTTACTTGAATTCGCAGACAAATTAGATCAATTTTACGAAGCCTTTGCAGAATTAAAACGCGGCAATACCGACATGGAATTTGTCCACATGTATCAAACGGCACTATCCAAGCTGTTATTGATTCCTCTTCCAGCAACAGTTCGCTATTTCAGAACTGAAATATTAAAAGATGCTGTAAAAGAAAAAACACATATTGATATACAAGCGCTCACAAATGAAGTATTAGACACAAACAAATAACGTGCATGTACAAGTTTTCCGATGAATTGATCGACGGAAGGCTTTTTTTATTTCCTAAAAAAAGTCGTATAATAGGAGTGATAGGAGGGAAAATATTGTCACATGAATGTTCAATTGTAGAAGATTTACTACCTTTATATAAAACACATGGCCTCCAAGCCGATACGACCGAATTTATTGAACAGCATTTAGCTACATGTAAATCATGTCAGCATTTGGCCGCTACACAACTATCCACAAATCAAAACCTATCGATGAAAAGCACATTAACCTTTTTTCATCTTGTTTTTATCGTGCTGTCTTTTATGTTTGCCCTTAATTCATCTTTACTTGGCAATCATAAAAGCTTCGTCATACTATACGGTCTTTTCGGTTGCCTAACTTATTTATTTTATAAAAATATTTGGATTGTCTTTGCCATAAGCTCTATACCTGTGTTCGTCTGGGCCATTATTAATAATTTTAGCAATCCACTCTATATGAAGAATTTCTCTTTTATCGATATTGGTTCACTTATAGTTGGTGCAAGCTATATAGCTCTTTTACATACCATATTTGCCCTACTCGGTGCCGCTTTTGCCATTGTTTTACGTAGGCTTTAAAATGATAAAAGCATCTCTCCTTACGAAAGATGCTCATTTATCATGCCAATTTTTAAGCTTTTTTGACGAACTCTGATTTTAGTTTCATTGCACCGAAACCGTCAATTTTACAATCAATATTGTGATCCCCTTCAACAAGACGAATACTTTTCACTTTTGTACCAATTTTTAATGTTGAAGAACTTCCTTTTACTTTTAAATCTTTAATAACTGTTACCGCATCACCATCTGCTAACAAGTTGCCATTTGCGTCTTTTACAATGAGTGTATCTGACTCCTGCTCTGTTGCATTAGTGCTCCATTCATGTGCACATTCTGGACAAACAAAATTAGTGCCATCCTCATATGTGTATTCAGAATTACATTTTGGACAATTTGGATATGCTGCCATCTCTGCTTCCTCCCTTTATTTTTCGGTAGATAAATGATTATGCTCCTATCTTCACACACTTAGTCTGATTTCGCAAAGGTTGTTCGTATTTTTTGTTCGCATTTGTGAAAAATATATGAAACGATGCCTTATTATCCAACTATTTTTCGGCCATAACTTTTTATTTTATAGCATGTGCCCATTGACTTTTTTTCATAAACCATCTTACTTGCAAGTTTGTTTAGCATGCCTTATTATATCCTTAAAGGCTGCATTGTTCGTATAATATTAAGTTTTAACCTTTAAGCTGTAAAAGGGAGTTTTATTATTGGAGTTGGAATGACGGGCCTCACACCAAGGTGCATGAGGATAAGCAGGAAAACTTCTGCGAACACCCACTTTGAGGAGTGGTGGTTTAAAACTTTCTATAATAACTACGGCATACGCGGCTTTTACTCTAAATGTTGTTATATCAAGGTTTATATAGCATCTTAGCCAATTTGGTTAAGGTGCTTTTTTAATGCCGAAATAACCGATGGGGTTAAATTGGGGTTAAACTTCTTTGTAATTTATAACAAATAAACATAATCGACTGTTTACCTCCGCACAATATAGCCAACAATACGTGGCCCTTTTAATTTCTTCTTATCAACAGGCCTATTAACATTTGTGGAAGACTTTTTAAATTCCATTTCTTCATATTGGTCCAATAAATCAAATATTGTTAATTGCCCCTGTTGTTCCATGTATTCGAAATGAGTCACGTTCTCTTCCCCTCTCTATAAATAATTTATTGTTTAAAACATTCCAGTTAAGTAAATGATGAAGTCTGTAAGGGGGAATCGCTATGAACTCGAAAATAACTAAACCCCTTTTTCTTTCCCCTGTAGTTCATAGCGATCACCATTCAAGCCAGTTTTCTAACGATGGTTCACCATGCACCGTTGATTGTGGAAGGCTATCCCTTTCCTTTAACCAATTATAAAAAGGAACAGGACGTTCTTTATATGATGTTTCTTCTATAGAAGGTGATTTATATAACCTATTATTTGAACGCTCTACAGCCTTGCTATACGCTCCTACAAATACAGCTCTTAATGTACTTGCTACAGTTAATGTACCTTCTTTAATATCCATAGCAATTTTGAATAGCACATTTTTAGCTTTAATGAAGTCAGGTGCACTTTGAACCTGTGCTGCCAATACAACCTTGTGCATTTCATCTTTTAAGTTATCTGCTAACGGTAAGCTATTCATGAAATCAAATAGCATGACTTGATACTCGTTCATATACTCTTTTTTCTTTTCAACTTGCAAAGCCAATTCATTACCTAGACTCATAATATTATTTGCTTGTTTAGAATTTAAAAGATTAAAAGAATTAGATGGTTGGTTTTCAGATTGTGGACGACAAACCGCGTCATTACTAGCTTCATCTGCTGTTATTCGTTGGGACACGCTCGATGGGACATAAGGTAAAATGCGATAAATACTAGCCCCTTTAATACCGTTTAATTTCGTTCCTGGTACTTTTTCAATGATGCCTAATGACTCTAATTTTTTTACGCTACGATAAACCGTCTTCGTACTGATCTCCAATGCATCAGCAATTGTAGATGCTTTTAAATGACATGCTCCAGTATGTTCTAAACTATGAGAAGCAAGTTTATAAACGATGGCACGCTCTGATTCTGTTAAATCATAGTAATGAACCGCCATGTGGTCTTCCACACTCTTATCCATATCTGCTACTGAATCGAATGTTGTATATTGTGCTAAGTATTCGAATGCCATCGTTTTCACCTCGTTTTCATATTACTTAAATGTTTTTCGTAAATTCTCACGTATTTCTTTTACTTCTAAATCAGTCAACAGACTGTGATACCTTATAATCCATTTCAAGCGTCGCTGATACTTGTGGACATCTGTAATTGCCTTGTGTTGTTTCATCTTTGCTTGAAGGTACTCATTGCGTTGTTGGATGGTTTTCAATTTGTTCACCTCACTTAAAATATCGTTTAAAGTTACATTTATTAATAATAATATTAAACTTAATAATTTAATTATACACACAAAAATTTATATGTAAACATTTTTATGTTTATTTTTAAACTCTTTAGTGTATAATGAAATTAATAAATGAAGTGGAGGGTTGGATATGGCTGAGCAGATTAAAATTTTGCTAATAAAAAAGGGACTGACTATTACTGATTTAGCAAAGAAGATAGGTACATCTACGCAAAACCTATCAAATAAATTAAAACGTAATGATTTTAAAATGAGTGAATTAAAAGAGATTGCAGAAGCATTAGAGGTTAAATTTGAAATATATTTTGAAATGGAAGATGGCACGAAGATATAAATAATCTGTGGAGGACTAACCATGTTTAAAAAGTTGATTAGTAAAAAGAAGCGACAATTAAAGAAACAAGCTAAAAAGGCAATATACGAAGCAACTGGAATTAAGCCTATTAAGATTAAAAAGCCAAAGCCATTGATTAAGAAAAAACGTAAACCATCTTTAAAAAGTGCTATTAAAAAATTATTTTAAGCAGATAACTAATTATGGTTGTCTGTTTTTTTATGTACTTTCA
>NZ_PYWM01000039.1 GCF_003049665.1 Lysinibacillus mangiferihumi
TATTCGCTTTCTTTTCGCGGGTATTTCACTCTACTCCGCGGGTATTCGCTTTCTTTTCGCGGGTATTTCACTCTACTCCGCGGGTATTCGCTTTCTTTTCGCGGGTATTTCACTCTACTCCGCGGGTATTCGCTTTCTTTTCGCGGGTATTTCACTCTCTGCTGCATATAAGCTTTTTATAAGTGTTTCAATCATCACAGGCATTTCTTTAAATGCACTATCTACATGTAAACGCTCTGTCTTTTGATGTGCATCTTTGCCGAATGGCCCCACATTTAACACTGGGCCCTTTAATGCAGACATGGCTTCAAATGGAATACTATACGTATCACCATAAACAGGTGTGTTGCGCTCAAATGCAGTCCAGCCATTGGAATCATCTGAATAATTGACATAACTTAAATCACAAATGCCATTGAAATAGTGTATTTGATCGACTTCAATAGCAAAAGTTTTGGCTGTTTTCTTCATTAATTCGATTGATTGCTTGACGAGCGGATGCTGTGAAGAATTAATAGCTGGGTAATACGGAGGTGCGTATAACAGCACCGTTGCTGGTGTTAGCTCCTGACATCGAATCATCAATTGATCTACAATACGAATCGACTTCTCCCGATCATCCCACGCTGTATTTTCTAGCACTTGGTTTTTAATATGCTTTACTTCATCTGCGCCAAGTTTTTGAATAGCATGCTCTAAAACCGCCTCATAGCGAAGTACATTTACTTTCCCAACACCTTGTACTTGTTCGCGTTCACAAATTTGCTTATATTGCATATTACAAGCAGCCATTGCCTCCAATGCAACTTGTTCAAAAATTTCCATGACCTCTGTTGCCGTCCGCTTTAACAAAAATACATTATAAAGTGCGGCTGCACGATATGGCGTCTGTGTAGAATACTCCATTTTTAAATCCTTTAATTGTAAGGATACTGGCAATGGTGTACTTTCACCGAGATCTGTTTCGCGGAAAACTGGATTCCACTCCATATGCTGTGTCATAAAGGATGCAATATAGTTGGCTGTTATACCTTTTAACGGCTCACCTACATGCGTCTCTTTTCCATAAAATAAAGCAGCCGGCATAATCTTGCCGATTGTACCTGAATATATATATTCATTTATATCAGAAGGCCCTTGTGAAAACGAAGGTTCACTATTTAAATATAACTTATAGGTTAAACCGTATTGTTCACGCAACCTTACTAACTCGACTACGGCTGCACGCATACCAGCAGAATTGACTTCCTCATCCGGTACCGCTGTTAAAATTAGATTGATTGGCCATTGTTCAATACTCGCTTTTTCAATCAATTGCAAGTGTAAAGCGAGTCCCATTTTCATATCCATTGTGCCACGACCAAATAAATAATTACCCGACTCTAAATCAATTCTAGCCGCCTCTGGCAAATCTTTTTTATATTTAGGTTCCATCAGCATGCTCGTCAACTCTTCTGGCCGACAAGCAAATGGCTCAAGCTCTCCATATTCCTCTGTATGAACCGTATCGAAATGACTAATTAGGACTACTGTTTCAGTAGCCGTTGGATGCTTGTACAATGCTGTAACCGCATGGCGACCGAGTCCCGCATCATGCAGTTCTATTAAGTTAGGATTATCTTGAAAATAAGAAAGCGTTTGCAACAGCTCTTTTAATTTAAAGGCGAATTCATTTTCACCTGCTGTTAATGTTCTGCTTTCCCAGCTTACAATTTCACATAATAATGCCCGAAGTTTGTTTGGTGTATTCCATAAATAATTGTTCATATTTAAAATCTCCTTTATCCACTAAAAATGAAACATCCATTAAGCATTCAGTGACTCTTCTTTGTCAGAAGTGATTGTACTCACTTTACTCAATTTCACTTTATAAAATAACATACACGCTACAAAGAACCCTATGCCGTATAACAACCCTATTCTTTGAGTCGGGTCAAACGCTAAAAACACTAATATAATGACACAAAAAACAATACAAAATATTGGAATTAACGGGTACAATGGCGTTTTAAATTTCAAATCTGCCACATTGCCTCCCCCTTTTACATAACGGTATCGGAACATTAATTGAGACATGGCAATACCCATCCAAGAAATAGTCACCGAAATTCCCGCAATAGACATAAGCAACACAAATACTGCGTCAGCTTCCATCACACTTGTTAATAACGATAGCAGTGAAAATAGCATCGTAAAAATAAGCGCATTTAATGGCACTTTATTTTTTGTTAATCGACCAAAGTACTTTGGAGCCATGCCTTCTTTTGACATCGACCATAGTAATCGTGTGGAAGCATATAAGCATGAGTTCCCTACAGACAATATCGCTGTCAAAATAACGAAATTCATAATGCCCGCCGCATATGGAACACCCGCTATTTTCATCAATGTAACAAAAGGACTTTCAAGTAGCCCAAGTTCAGATGATGGAAAAATGGCAGACAGTACTATTATAGAAGCAATATAAAATACGATAATTCTAAACAAGATTGTACGTATTGCTCTTGGAATGTTTTTTTCTGGGTTTTCTGTTTCACCAGCAGCAATTCCTACTAGCTCGGAACCTTGATACGAGAAAATAACATTCATCATCGTGACAAAAATAATCGTAATACCTGCTGGGAATAATCCTGTCGGTGCTAAATTCGTTAAATGTGGAGTCGGCCGATCAGCCAAAGGAATCAAGCCAAAAATAGCAGCTACACCAATTATTATAAAGGCAATTACAGCAACTACCTTAATGCTTGCAAACCAGAACTCCGCTTCTGCGAAACCTTTTGTAGTTAAAGCATTTAATGTAAACAAAAGCACCATGAAGACTGCACACCATATCCAAATCGGCACATTCGGGAACCAATGTTGCATTAATATGCCCGCTGCTGTAAACTCCACCCCCGCGGTGGCAGCAGATCCAACAAAGTACATCCAACCTAACGAAAAGCCTGCTGACGGACTGATAAATCGTGTTGCATATGTTTGGAAAGAACCTGTGACAGGCATATACACGGCCAATTCACCAAGACAATTCATCACCATATATAAAATTAAACCACCAAATAAATAACCAATTAGTGCTCCACCAGGGCCAGCTTGATTAATTGTAAAACCTACATTTAAAAATAAACCTGTGCCAATCACACCACCAAGTGATAACATCAATAAATGTCGACTCTTCATAGAACGCTTCAATACATTATTATGCTGTTGCTCCCCTTTGCTCAACGTGTTTCCCCATTTCCGTATTTTGTCAAATTATTAAATATTCAGATATTTAAAGTACTAAAACACCCAATCAATTTTCCCCTACAAATTGATTGGGCATGTTTTTTATTGACTTAAAATCGTAGTGATAAACAGCTCAATCCGCCATCATGCTTTCTAAATTCAGACATTTCAAGTTCAATCGTTTGATAGCCTAAGTCATTTAGTTTGCGATTAGTATCAGGATAACCGGCTGGAATAATGATCGTATCGTTTACTTGAATGCAGTTTGCAGAGTATTCATCTTGTTGTGGAATAACAATTTTCTCATAAGATTCAAATGCTGGATGATCGATAAACTCTCCAGCTACAACCATACGATTTTGTCCAACATACGCGATGCCCGTTTTTAAATGGAAGAAATCTTGTAATGGAATAATCGTCGCTTCATAGCCTTCTTTTTCAACGATTTCTTTAAATTGTCGTGCACCTTCCTCATTTGTACGAGCTGAAATACCTACATAAAATTTCTTTTCAGCTTGCAAAACATCACCGCCATCAAGTGTTCCAGGTCCTTCAATATAATATAGCTTGTCATAGAATTTTTTAACTGCTGGTTCAATAGCTTCAATTTCTTGATTGCGTGCTTCCGCTCCTGGATTTGTGATAATCGCAAATTCAGAAGTTAGTACCGCTGTATCTTCTACAAAAGTTGCATCTGGGAAAGCTTCATCTGCATCAAGTTGGGTAACCTCTACACCACATTTTTTTAATGCTTCTACATAGCGTTCGTGCTGTTCAAATAATTTTTCTAAAATAGGTTTTCCTAGATCACTTGTTGTTAATCCGTTAACAAAACTATTGCCTGGTGTTTTTACAATCACATTTTTAAACATATCATCCGTCTCCCTTTTTATCCTCTGACTACTGGGCAAGTTAGACATGTAGGTCCACCTGTGCCTTTTACCGTAATTTCGTTACCTTTATATTCATATACCGTTGCACCCGCATCTAATAACTGTTGTTTAGTAGAAGGATTACCTTCAGGAATAACACATACTCTCGGTGCTAACGCTAAGACGTTACAGCCTAAAGTATCATACTCAGCTTTTGGTACTTCCACTAATTGAATTCCTCTGTCAATCAGAAGCTGACGGAAAAATACTGGCATTAAACGCGAATGTACAACAGCCAAATCCTTGTCTACCATACTAATAAAGGACATTAGATGTAAGCACTCTGCCTCACCTAAATCATGAGGAAGTTGCACAACGATTAATTCATCGACCATAGTAGCTGTCATTTCCTTAATTTGACGAATCGCTTCATCGTTCGTGCGATATCCTCGACCAACTGCAAGCGTACGGTCATCAAGCCAAACCAGATCCCCACCATCTGAAACAGCATCACCCGACAATTCACCGATTATCGCAATCCCTTTGTCTTGTAAAAATTCCTTATAAACAACTGCCTCAGGTTGTCTTAATTTTTTACCAGATTTCAAAATAATTGCACCATGTGGTGTGAATTTCACAGGATCATGCGCATAAAGCGAATCTAATCCTACTTCATTTGACGCTGGTAAATAATCAATTTGTTCAACATACTTCTCTAGAACGGCTATAAACTCAGCATATTCTGTAAGAGCCTCCTGATAGTTAGGTTCTGATAAATAGTTGAAAGTTTTCCATTCATCCGCAAGATGCTCTTGGCTTTTAAAAGCGTCTTTTGGATGTTTAATAATTACGTGTTTTAAAGGTGCATACATGGATGAACAATAATGCATACCTTCACCCCTTTTCCGTGTAGTGGAAAACGTTTCCGTTAAGAGGAAAGTTTATATAAAAAATATAGGCGTTTTATGATATACTGTCAATATATTTAGAAAAATTTTAATATTATCTTTTTCAAAGAGAAAACTAACTATGGACGACAACGAAGGAACTAGACGAACAGGAAAAATAAAAATAAAATAAGATTAGAGGAGGTGGGACAATTATGCAATTATTAGAACGAGCAATGACAATTGCGAAAGTGTTAGCTTCAGAAGCATCCGAAGGCAGTTTGTCTATTTCAGAGCTTTCCACCAAATGCGATTTACCATTGAGTACATTACATAGAATTTTAAAAGCGATGATTGCACAAGGAATGATTGAACAAGACACGCAAACGAAGCATTATCGTCTCGGCACAATATGGATGGAGTTAGGTTTGCAAGTGTATGATACGATGGACTATATTAGCAAAATTAGACCAGAATTAGAAAGACTCGCAAGAGAAGTTGAGGAAAGTGTTTATTTAAGCAAACCTGCGGGGCTAGATACAATTATTATCGAACGTATTGATAGTGCAGCAAACCCGATTCGTATTTATGATCAACTAGGCATTCGCATTCCAATGCATATTGGGGCAGCCAATAAAGCGTTGTTAGCCTCTTTACCGACCGTAGAAGCAAAAAAAATTATGCAGCAACTCGTTCCTATTGATGAAATGGCTGACTTAGAAGCGCAGTTAGAACAAATTCGATTACAGGGCTTTGCTATTAGCCACGGGGAGCGAACGGCAGGTACCTCCTCAGTCGCTGTAGCTGTTTTTAATGGCTTTGGAGAAATTATCGGTGCGGTCAGTATCGGTTTTGTTAGCTTTAACGTCAGCGAAGAACATATCAAATTCCTTACACAACGTCTTGTAGAAACAGGGAAACGCGTGTCTACAAAACTTGGCTATCGCGGGAAGTAATCTATTAAAAAATTCACTGCGCAATGAATTGAGCATCCATTGTTCAGTGTTTTTTTCATAGCTGTTTTTGCCTGTAAAGGTTTTTTTCTTGAAAGGTTATGTGAAAACTGTTGCACTGAACGACTTGGTATGTTAAATTATTATGGTATGTGAAATACCGAACTGAAATAATAATCTTTCAGCATCAACTGTAAGGAGGGAATACAACATGCCAAAACAATGTGTAATCACTGGACGTAAAGCTCGTACTGGTAACAACCGTTCCCACGCTATGAACGCTAACAAACGTACTTGGGGCGCTAACCTTCAAAAAGTTCGTATCCTAGTTAACGGTAAACCAAAACGTGTATGGGTTTCTGCTCGTGCTTTAAAATCAGGTAAAATCGAGCGCGTTTAATAGCCGCTTCTAAAAAATCGATTTCGCATAAAGCGTAAATCGATTTTTTTCTTTCATTTTTCAAGGCACACTACCAACCGCCTTTATATAGCTATTAAACAGGAAAAATCCGACTGGCATCAGTCGGATTTTTTAGCTTCTTTCTTATCTTTTTTAAATAGATTAATACACGTACGCGTAATGCTACTAACAAATTTCGGCAGTTGGAACGTATATACTTTCAGGACTCTCTCCCCCTTACGCTAATCTATGCTTCTTATCATTAAACATATGCCTTGCGTGAAGGATATAGACCCTGAAGTGCCTATTATTTCATTACTTGTAAATCGAGTTGAACCTAACGAAATTTCTTCGTTCGTTGTTTCGTATTTTACATGCCTTAAAGTAACGCCCTGTATTGGTTGCTCATGGGCAAAAAAAGACAAATAGCGATAACGCTCATCCGCTTGAATTGTGTGCGTGCCTGGCACCAAAAACTGTATCATGTTCGCATGGTTGATCATTTTCAACACAAGATCAGGATGTTCAAGCTGTAATCGATAAATGGAACGCACAGCTGCCTCATAATGATCTAAACGCCCACCTGTAACCCCTGTTAATACAATTTCGCTAGGAGCGTAGGTTAACGCTTTTAACAGCGCTAAATCCGTATCGGTTTCATTTTTTTCTTCACGGAAGCGTTGGGCATCATCCGCATGTTTCATAACATATTGATATTCCTCTTGTGATAACGAGTCAAAGTCGCCAACAATAGCATGCGGTGTAATACCTTGCTCAATTAAATACAGCGCACCTCGATCCGCACCAATAAATAGGACATCATGTTGTCTACTATACGCATCAAAAGAACATAGCTCCTCTTTCGGACCGCCTGCACAAACGACAACAGTAGTCATCCTTTAATCGCAGCCTCACCAGCAGCTAAAATCTCTTGAAGTGCCGCTGTACGATCCTCTTTACTATAAATCGCTGAACCTGCTACAAAAATAGTTGCACCTGCTTTTGCACACGGAACAATTGTTTCGGCATTAATACCACCATCAATTTCAATCGCAACGTCTAAATTACGCTCTTTAATAATTGTGGATAATGCTTCAATTTTAGGTACAACAGAATGAATGAATTTTTGACCACCAAATCCAGGATTTACAGTCATGAATAACACCATATCAATATCTTCTAAAATGTGCTGAATCGTTTCAATCGGTGTATGTGGATTTAAAACGACACCTGGCTTAACACCGTAAGAACGAATTAATTGAATTGTACGATGTAAATGGCGGCAAGCCTCTACATGTACCGTAATATAGTCTGCTCCTGCTTTGGCAAATTGTTCAATATATTGATCTGGATTTTCAATCATTAAATGAACATCTAATGGTAAATCAGTTAAAGGACGAATCGCATCCAACACAATGGACCCAAATGAAATATTCGGTACAAAATGACCGTCCATTACGTCGATATGAATAAGCTTTGCACCTGCTCGTTCTACGTCTTTTACTTCTTCTCCTAGTTTAGCAAAGTTTGCTGCTAAAATTGATGGTGCTATTTGTATCATGATTAATACCTCGGCTTTCGATCCATAATTTCTTGCATAAATTGTTCATAATGTTTGTAACGGTACTCGCGTATTTCGCCAGCTTCGACTGCAGCTTTAACCGCACATTTTGGTTCTTTTAAATGTAAACAGCCTCTAAATTTACAATCCTCAGCAATTCGCGTTATCTCTGGGAAACATGCCCCTAGCTCTTCTTTTTCAATTTCATCAAAATCAAACGAACTAAAGCCAGGCGTATCCGCCAATAAACCATCACATACTTCTATCAGCTCAACATGGCGGGTCGTATGCTTTCCTCGCCCTAAGCTCTGTGAAATAATGCCTGTTTTTAAATTTAAATCAGGTATTAACGTATTGAGAAGCGTCGATTTTCCAACACCAGATTGTCCCGCAAGCACCGATGTCTTTCCTTTTAAAATCGGCTGAAGACGTTCTACTAATTCTTCTTCACCTTTATAAGTTTGAAGCACCGTATACCCTATGTTTTCATAATCTGCGATATAGCCCTGTAATTCCTCACGCTCATCGTCTTGTAATAAGTCCATCTTCGTCAGACAGATAATGGGGTGGACATGAAATGACTCTAAAACAACTAGAAAACGATCCAGTAAAATCGTATTGAAGTTCGGCTCTTTTACTGAAAACACTAAAATGCCTTGATCGATATTGGCGATTGGCGGACGAACTAGTTCATTTTGACGATCAATAATTTTTTGAATCGTACCATCCGAGCCTTCCGTTTCAAGTGTATACTCTACAAGATCACCGACGAGTGGCGATTCTCCCCGATTGCGAAAGACGCCACGTCCTCGGCACTGTATAAGTTCCTTCCCATCGTAAACATAATAATAACCACTTAACGCTTTACGTATTTGGCCTTGCGCCATCCAATTCCCCCTTATTTAACATCATCGTAATTAAAACTATCCGACTCAATAATTTCTGAATCACGGATAATTTTATAAGCCGCTTCTTCGCCTTCTACAATGACAAGTTGTATTTTGTATTGTTGGTCACTAGTAATGGTGAATTCATCAAAAGCTTTCACCATTGTATGATTTTTATCTTGAATTTCAATGCGGATTACTTGTTCAGCGCCTTCTTCAGTCGGTTCATATGGAATTAAAACATTTTTAATAAATGTTTTCACTGGTTTTTCTGCAGGTCCTTTACTTAAAACAACTGCAATTGTATCGCCTTCCATTAAGCTGGTACCTGGTTTTGGCGTTTGCGAAATTACACTACCTGCTGGAACAGTATCATTATACTCTTCGCGAACAGTGCGCCATTTCAGCCCTACTCTTTTTACGTAATCATCCATTTGAGCTTTCGTATAATTCGCTACACTATCAACTGTAATCATTTTTACACCTTGGCTAATCGTAAATGTAATCGTTGCATCTTTAGCGATTATTTCTGCTCCTTCTTGCGGATCTTGCTCAATAATTTGCCCTTCAGGCAGTTTGGAATGCACATAATTTTTTTGGATGATTAACTTATCCTTTAACAAAGCCTCAACTTGACTAATTTGTTGTCCAGTATAGTCATCAATTTTAACCGTTTCGACACCAAGACTAACTATTAATTCGATTTCTGTTCCTTGAACACGCTTCGCATCTTTTTCCGGATCGGTTTCAATGACTTTGCCCTTCTCAATATCTTCAGAATTTCGCTCTTCTTGTTGTTCGGCAACAACAAAGCCAGCTTCTTGTAATTTCTTTGTCGCATCTTCTACCGTTAAATTGGTCACATCAGGTACGGCAATTTTTTTCGGACTAAATAAATCTGTTGCAAATAAAAAGAAAAGGAACATCGCAATCACGACGATGAATAACCCTGCCACATACTTTGGCCACTTTTTCTTTTGTTTGACCGGCTCTACTTTTTCAACAGGTTTTTTCGCTTCTACCTTCTTTTGTGAGATTGGTTCCATTGCTCTTGTTTTAGTCAAATCTTCATCTTTTCGGATAAACTGTTCCTTAATGATAGGAATGGCTCTTGTCGCATCATTATCAATAGGAATTGTAAATTTTGGTTCATTGATACGAGCTGATGATAATACTGTTTCCAAGTCCTCTTGCATTTCTTCTACCGTAGCATAGCGATGGGATGCATCTTTAGCAGTGGCCTTTAACACGACATTTTCAAGACTTTGTGGAATGGTACCATCAAATGCTCGAACAGATGGCGTCTCTGATTGCAAATGTTTAAGAGCAATTGAAACAGCCGACTCACCAGAGAATGGCAATTCGCCGGTAAGTAATTCATATAAGACAATTCCAAGCGCATAAATATCTGATTTATTTGTTGCCGTTCCACCACGTGCTTGCTCTGGTGATAAATAATGGACAGTGCCCAACACAGAGTTTGTTTGGGTGAAAGATGTGGCACTTAGCGTCATAGCTATTCCAAAATCCGTTATTTTCACATTTCCTTCCGCATCCATTAAAATATTTTGCGGTTTAATGTCACGGTGAATAATATGATTTTCATGGGCATTGGCAATCGCTGACGTTAATTGCTTCATAATATGCACACTTCGAGCAGGAGAAATCGGTGCAAATTCCTGTATGTACTGCTTTAACGTCTTTCCTTGAACATATTCCATGACAATATAATGTAAGTCTCCATCATCACCTACATCATAAATACTAACAATATTCGGATGTGTAAGGCTTGTAACTGAAAGTGCCTCACGTTGAAAACGTCGATGTAATTCATCCTCATTGGTAAAATCATAGCGTAATATTTTTATCGCTACGTCCCTATTTAATATCATATCATGCGCCAAGTATACATTGGACATGCCTCCGCCACCAATGAGTTCTATAATTTTATAGCGGTCACTAATTCGTTTCCCTACAAGCATACTTACACCTCCTCATCTTGCCTTGTGAGTAACACGAGGGAGATATTGTCTTCCCCCCCGCTTGCATTTGCTAGTTCTACAAGCTTTCGCCCTTTTTCTTCAATTACATCTGGATAGGTAATGATAGATGCCATTTCATACACTGATAGTTTATTACTTAAACCGTCAGAACAAATGAGTAAATACGATTTTGGCGCTAGCTCTACTTCATAAAAGTCTGGTTCAATAGTTTCCTCTGTTCCAACAGCTTTTAAAATGAAATTTTTCTTCGGATGCGTCAATGCTTCCTCTTCGCTAATTTCACCGTTTTCAAGCAGAACATTAACATAGGAGTGATCTCTTGTTATTTGTTGTGCGCCATCATCAAAGAAATAATACACGCGACTATCACCAACATGTGCAATGAAGCAATAATTCCCTTCAATTAACACGGCGATAAACGTCGTCCCCATTCCTTTACAGTCTTCGTGTGATAAAGAATAGTTGAATATATTGGTATTTAAAAGCTTAACTGCTTGTCGTAACCATTCTTTTTTTGATGTCATAGTTGCAAAATGATGTGCCTCTGCTTGTAAAAACACCGTTTCCATTTGTTTCATTGCCATATCACTCGCTACATCGCCAGCATTATGACCACCCATGCCGTCGGCCACAAGTGCGAGTGCGAGCCCATCTGGACGTTTAAAAAAGGCAGCGCGGTCTTCATTAATTGCTCGTTTTAAACCAATATCACTTTCGACTGTGTATTTCATCACTGGTCACCTCGTTTCTTCAGATCTCTCTTTCGCACGTAATTGTCCGCAAGCCGCATCAATATCTGAACCTTGCTCTCTACGGATTGTTACGTTAATACCATTTTTCTTTAATGTTTTCTCAAAAGCAAAAATTTTACTACGAGATGTGCGAATATAATCACGTTCTGGTACGTAGTTTACAGGAATTAAGTTAACGTGGCACTTTATCCCTTTTATAAGAGCAGATAATTCTTCTGCCACTTCAACTGAATCATTTTCACCAGACATTAAACCATACTCAAAACTAACACGACGTCCCGTTTTTTTCGTATAGTAACGAACGGCTTCCATCAGTTCATCTAATTTGTAGGCACGTGCAATAGGCATTAGTTTTTGACGAGCCTCTTGGTTCGGTGCGTGCAAGGATACGGCAAAGTTAATTTGAAGCTGTTCATCAGCAAATTGATAAATTTTTGGTACAATGCCCGATGTTGAAACGGTAATATGACGAGCCCCAATGTTTAAGCCCTTTTCATGATTGATTACTTTTAGGAAATTCATCATAGCATCGTAATTATCGAAAGGTTCGCCTATGCCCATTATAACGATATGAGATACGCGTTCGTTTACTTCATCTAAAGCTTGCTGTACTTTGACAACTTGCTCTACAATTTCCCCCGCTAGTAAATGACGTTTTAAGCCACCTAACGTTGATGCACAGAACGTACAACCAATTCGACAGCCCACTTGCGTTGTGACACAAACAGAGTTGCCATATTCATGGCGCATTAAAACTGTTTCAATGGAATAGCCATCTTGTAATTGGAATAAAAATTTAATCGTACCATCTTTTGATTCTTGTTTAATAATCGTTGACAAAGTTGTTAAAGCAAAACTTGCCTCTAGCTTGTCACGTAATGCTTTGGATAGATTAGACATTTCTTCAAATGTTTTTACTCGTTTATTGTATAGCCAATCAAAAATTTGTGCAGCGCGGAATGCTTTTTCCCCATTTTCTTTTAGCCATTCTTCTAATTGGTGCGGTTGTAATGAATAAATGGATTCTTTTAAATTCGGTTTTTCTTTTTTCGCACGTCGAACAGGCTGATCTTCCGCTTCCTCGACTAAATCATTAATACGTTCATTAAATTGCTCTTGATCCACCATTAGTTGGATTCTCCTTTTTTACGAAAGGCCGCGACGAAGAAACCATCGCTGCCGAAGTCTTGTGGAAAGACTTGAAGCATGCCATTTGCTTGCTTTTCCGCTAATTTTGTTGGTAAAGATTCTAGTTGTATAGCTTCCATTTCTGGATGCTCTGTTAAAAAGGCCTCAACAGTGCCTTCATTTTCTTGTTTATCGACTGTGCATGTACTATAGACAAGCTTGCCATCTTGTTTTAATACTTTCGTTGCCGCATCAAGTAGCGCCAGTTGAATTTTTTGAAGATTTTCTAAATCCTCTTCACGCTTCGTATATTTAATATCTGGCTTACGACGCATAACACCTAAGCCACTACAAGGTGCATCGACTAACACCGCATCGAACGATTCCAATTGTAAAAAGTCTGGAGCCTTGCGTCCATCAATCGGAGCCGTTTCTACAATATCAAGTCCTAGACGTTCTGTATTATGGTCGATTAAATCTAATTTATGTGGGTGTAAATCCGTAGCTAAAATAGAACCTTTATTGCCCATTTTCTCCGCAAGATGCGTCGTTTTACCACCTGGTGCTGCACACATATCTAAGACGCGCATTCCAGGAGAAGGATTCAACACATTTGCAGGAATCATGGAGCTTTCATCTTGAATGGTAATGACACCATCTTGAAATGCCTTTGTACGGGCAGGTTGCCCATTTGTTACGTGTAGACATTCCGGCATTAGGTCACTTTGCTGTACTGTTAAGCCTTCCGCTTGTAAACTGGCAATCGCTTGTTCTGGTGTTGCCACGGTTCTATTGACGCGCACCGTTTGCACCGGCGGAACATTATTTTCGTGAAGCATTGCTGTCGCTACTTCCAGACCATAATTATGAACAAAGCGTTCAACTAACCATTGTGGATGACTCGTTGCAATAGCAAGACGTTCGATAGGATCTGTTATATCCTCTGTCGATCTTACGCCTTGACGCAAGATAGAACGCAAAATACCATTGACTGTGGAAGCAATACCTTGGTGTCCACGACGTTTTGCAATTTCTACCGCTTCGTTTACGGCTGCATGCGGTGGTATACGTGTTAAATAGTGCATTTGATATAACGACAAACGCAATAGCCAACGCACCCAATGATCTAGTTTACCACGAATAAAGGGCTCTAAATAGTAGTCAAGGGTCATTTTATATTGAAGCGTCCCATACGTAATTTCTGTTAAAAGTGCACGATCCTTCGCTTCAATTTTATGGCGTTTAATCGTTTCGTGTAAAAGTAAATTACTATACGCTTGGTTTTTATCTACTGCTAGTAGGATAGAAAGTGCGGCATCTCGTACATTGCCATCCCAAATTACTACGCTTTTTTTACTCATTTAAATTGGTCCCCGATCTGTAATTTCGAACCTGTGCCTCGCAAATAATCCTCTGCCGTCATTCGTTTTTTTCCTGCTGGTTGAATATCGTATAATGCTAGTGCTGTCCCATTGCCAGCCGCAACTTCAAAATGATCCTTTGCAATTGCTACCACTGTACCAGGTGTCACGTTATGTTTCGCTTGTCCAACTTGTGCCCACCAAATTTTAAAGTTACCTTCTTCAAATGTTGTATAGGCTACTGGCCAAGGGTGTAATCCTCGCACTTGATTGTAGAGAGTTGTGGCATCCTTTGTCCAATCAATTCGCTCTTGTTCTCGCGATATATTGCTGGCAAATGTCACTTGTGTTTCATCTTGTACTGTCCGGCTATTTGTTCTATTAATAATAGAAGGAAGTGTTTCTTTTAATAGCTCACACCCTACAACACTTAGTTTATTAAATAGACCACCTGTATGGTCATCTTCTTCAATAGCAATTGCCTTTTGAGATATGATATCGCCTGCATCTAACTTCTCCGCCATATACATAATCGTTACGCCTGTTTCTTTTTCACCATCGATAATAGCTTGGTGAATTGGCGCTCCACCTCGATATTTCGGTAAAAGGGAGGCATGCACATTAATGCAGCCAAGCGGCGGTGCATCGAGCAATTCTTTCGGTAAAATTTGCCCAAAAGCTGCTGTAATTACGATATCCGGTTGTAAATCCAGTATTTGCTGTAATTCCTCAGAGCCACGTAGCTTTTCTGGTTGAATAACAGACAATCCTAATTCCAATGCTGCTGCTTTAACAGGTGGCGGTGTTAGCACTCGCTTACGCCCAACTGGTCGATCTGGTTGCGTCACAACAGCCTTGATATCATAGCCCTCATTGTGTAGCATACGCAAAATTGGCGCTGAGAAATCAGGTGTCCCCATAAAAATAATTGACGTCATATTATTCCTCCTCTTCTGCGTACATTTCTTCTAGCTCTTCTTCTGTCACAATGCGTTTAATTTTAGAATCAAATAATATACCATCTAAATGATCGATTTCATGTAAAATCGCTCGCGCTTCAAAGCCACCAGCTTCAAGCTCATAGACACGCCCTTCTCGGTCACAAGCTTCAATTTTTACATAATCAGGACGTTCAACTTCACCATATAATCCTGGGAAGCTTAAGCACCCTTCGATATCCACTTCTGCTCCGTCTGTTTTAATAACAGTAGGGTTAATCATTTCTAAAATATCTCTTTCTTCACCTAGCTCGACAATTGCCACGCGTAGCCCAACATTAATTTGTGGTGCAGCAATCCCAACGCCATCATATTCCACCATCGTGTCGTATAAATCATCAAGTAATGCAATAATTTCTTCGTTAATTTCTGTTACTTCAGCACATGGTGTAGATAATACTTTTGCTGGATGTTCGATTACTTTTTTAATCGCCATTTTTCGTTCCTCATTTCTATTATATAAGACGCTCTCTTGCCTTCATTTCACTCTTAGGCAAATCGCCATTTAAATCCATTGTGCGGTAGTCAAGCTTGCTAGAAAAGAGCTATTGCGCCTTTTTATATCGTAGACGGGTCTAAATCAACCGTCATTAATATCCCCTGTTTAATCCATTCTGCTCGATACATCGCAAGTAAACGTTGCAAGACAGGTATCAGATTTGGTTCAATTTTATATTTTATCAAACATTGATAGCGATATCTATTTTGGAGACGGCTAATACTTGCAACTGTTGGGCCAATAATGGACACTTGATTGGATAAATTTCCTCGAAGCCAATCTGCAGCACGTCCCGCATACTCTGCTGCCATCATGACATCTTCATGCGATACTTGTATAAGTGCAACGAAATA
Organism: Lysinibacillus mangiferihumi; assembly: GCF_003049665.1. Classification (GTDB taxonomy): domain Bacteria; phylum Bacillota; class Bacilli; order Bacillales_A; family Planococcaceae; genus Lysinibacillus; species Lysinibacillus mangiferihumi. The sequence goes on from NZ_PYWM01000039.1 coordinate 15,880, forward strand.
ATAAGGTGGGTAGCCCGAACGACGGCGTAAAAACATTTCTCGTTCATAAAATGGCTCGTAATCTTGTACTTTAGCTAATTCAATTGCATAATGCTCAGGCGTATAAGTTTGGATTACGACTTCTCCCGCTTTATCATGACGACCTGCTCTACCACTTACCTGTGTAAGTAATTGGAAAGTTCGCTCCGCAGCACGGTAATCTGGTAAATGTAATGAAGTATCAGCACTTAGCACACCAACAAGTGTAATATTAGGAAAATCAAGTCCCTTTGCAATCATTTGCGTACCGAGTAAAATATCAGCTTGCCCCTCACCAAATGCTTGCAAAATCTCTTCATGTGCCCCCTTGTGCTTTGTTGTATCAACATCCATTCGTAATACCCGTGCTTCTGGAAATAGTTTATAGATTTCTTCTTCTACCTTTTGTGTCCCTGTACCAAAATATCGAATATGCTCACTTTGACATTGCGGGCAAATTTGTGGCACCTGTTCTTCATAACCACAGTAATGACACTTAAGTTTTTCGGTTGTGCGATGATAGGTTAATGAAATATCACAGTTCGGACATTGCACGACCGTCCCACAATCACGACATAGCACAAAGGACGAATAACCTCTTCGATTTAAAAACAACACCATCTGTTCTTGTCGTTCAAGTCGTGTCCGTATCCCTTCAATCAGTAGTTCCGAAAACATCGAGCGATTTCCTTTTTGAAGTTCCTCTCGCATATCTGCAACATATACAGTTGGCATTGCTTGATGCAGCGCACGCTGTTTTAACGTTAATAGTGTATAGACCCCTTTTTTCGCACGTGCATATGACTCAAGAGCGGGTGTCGCACTACCTAAAATAACAGGACAACGGTAATATTGGCTTCGCCAAATGGCTACATCTCTCGCATGGTAACGGGGTGAATCTTCCTGCTTGTAAGTCGATTCATGCTCTTCATCTAAGATAATTAGCCCTAAATTAGTAAAGGGTGCGAAAATGGCTGAACGGGCACCTACTACAACGCTTACTTTCCCTTGTTGAATTTTACGCCACTCATCATACTTCTCTCCAACAGATAACCCACTATGCATCACGGCAACCATCTCACCAAAACGACTACGAAAACGCTCCGTCATTTGGGGCGTTAACGAAATTTCAGGCACTAGCATAATAGCTTCCTTGCCGTCATTTAAAACCTTTTGAATCGCTTGCAAGTAAACTTCCGTTTTGCCACTACCTGTAACACCTTGCAATAAAAAGGTGGAAGCAGATTGTGTCTCAATAGAATGCGTAATTGCTTTTAATGCAACTGCTTGTTCGTCCGTTAATTGTAAGGACTGTGTACGTGCAACATCCTTTGTAAAAGGATCGCGATACACTTCTTCTTGTATAAAACTTGCTGCTCCTTTTTCAATAACCGCTTGTAATACAGCAGCAGAGACAGAGGTTGCTTCATAAATTTGCTGTGGTGTAAAAACTTCACCTAAATGCGAAGCCATCCATTCAATTAAAGAACGTTGCTTCGCAGCTCTTGATGCCTCTTGCATAGCATTGCTTAATGCTTGTTCGTCCTCAGTTATCTTTACCATACGAACTGCTTTTACATTGCCTTGTTGCTTCACGACATTTTCTATTTTTACAATTTTATCGGCAATTAACGTTTTTAAGAGCGGCAATAATCCTGCCCGTTCAAATTCCTTAAAGTTTGCCTGTTGTCGCTTCCCGAAAATTTGTTGGACAGCCATTGGCAAAATCGTTTGATAATTGAGTAATTTGACGATTTTTTCATACTTAGCTCGTAATGCGGAGGGTAGCATTACTTGCAAAGCATCAATTTCATAGCAAATTGTTTCATTTTTAAGCCACTTTGCCATCAACAACATTTCTTCAGTAAAAACAGGCTCTATATCTAAAATTTGAGCAAGCGGCTTTATTTTATTTGTCGGAACATCTGTCTCATGTTTTAAACCTACAACAAATCCTAGTACATTTCTCGGTCCAAATGGTACTTTTACACGACAGCCTTTCTCTATAACAGCTACCCATTCTACAGGAACCGCATAGTCAAATGAGCGATCCACATGGTATGTTGAAACATCCACTATGATCTCTGCGTATAAAACGTTCATTGCGACTCACCTTGTAATATATGCTGCCATAAAACTTTTGCAAATTGTGTCGTATCTGAAATATTGACAATTTGTCCGTTTATTGTTGCTGTTTGACTATAGTCAATCCATTCATCGGCTATTACTTGTAATAGCGGATTCCCTAGCACTTTTTGTCCAAATGTCACTGCCTCTGTACCTGCAATGGATAGAGTAGGGGCACTTTCAATTGTTGGTATGTTGGCTGCGTGGATAAATAAGAGCTGTGCGTATTGCTTTTTAACGTTTTCTACTTGCGTTATGAGGTCATCCGCATTTGTTGCTTCTTCACCTAAAAGAATGACATGTGCCCCTAGTGCTTGCGCTTCTCTCGCTAACGCTTGTCCAACCTTACCATTGGCCTTTGTACTAATTACATGCTGATTATCCAGAGGGACATAACTTGCTCCTGCTGTTACAAGCACCGTTCGTCCTGCTAATGGCTTTGAAGCGAAAAAATACTGTTGCACAAGTGCCGTAATTTTCTCTGGCTCCTCTAAACGACCTTTCCCAACATAGCCACATGCTAAAAAGCCTTCTGACGGTTCGATAAATTGATAACCATCTGTTGCTAGTTGTGCCAAATTGCGCTTAACCGCTGGATGATCATACATATGGACATTCATCGCGGGTGCAATCCAAACAGGTACAGTAGTAGCAAGTAATGTCGTTGTTACCATATCGTCTGCAATACCGTTTGCTAGTTTGCCAATCACATTGGCAGTTGCAGGTGCGACTAATATCAAATCTGCCCAGTCAGCTAAATCTATATGGGCAATGACATTTGAATCTTTTTCATCAAATGTATCGAAGTAGACATCATTTTTTGACATGACTTGAAAGCTTAACGGATTGACGAACTGCCGGGCTGATGCTGTCATAATGACCTTTACACGGGCACCCGCCTGCGATAGTTTACTCACTAGCGCTACAGCTTTATAAACCGCAATACCACCTGAAACACAAAGTAAAATATTTTTATTCATCTACAATGTCGTCCTTTCAAACGATAAGCTCCCAAAGGACAATTTCCTCGGGAGCTCTCGGCATTTTTGTATAATCAAAAAATCACTGCAGATTTTAACATTAACTGGCAAAAGCTTTATACCATCAATGTTAGATTTCGTCTTCGTACACAGCGGACTCATCCTGTGATACTTTCGTAAGTACACCTGCTGCTACCTCTTCAAGTGCTTTTCCTACATATTTATAGGAAACATATTTGTGTAGGCGCTCAGTACCTTCTACTTCTTGCATTTGACGAGCGCGCTTTGATGCTAAACTTACTAAAGAATATTTTGAATCAATTTCTTTCTTTAAGGCATCTACTGATGGGTATAACATTGGTTTATTCTCCTCTCAACATTGACAAATATCTTTTTTCAACACGTTCTCTTCGACAATGCTCGGCTTTAATAATCGCATTTATACGATCACAGGCATTTGTCACTTCATCATTTTCAACTACATAATCGTATAAGCTCATCATTTCAAGCTCTTCACTTGCAGTTGCAATACGCTTTGCAATAACATCCGCTGTTTCTGTCCCACGGCCAACTAAACGATCTTTTAATTCCGTTAAACTTGGAGGGGCTAAGAAAATAAATAAGGCATCCGGTGCTTTTTTACGAATTTGCGCTGCTCCTTGTACTTCAATCTCCAAAAATACATCACGACCAGCATCAAGTGTTTCATTTACATAGGCTAACGGCGTGCCATAATAATTGCCTACAAATTCAGCGTGTTCTAATAAGCCACCTTGGTCAATTAACGTTTCAAACTCTTCACGTGTCTTGAAAAAATAGTCTACACCATCTACTTCACCTTCGCGAGGATTTCGTGTTGTCATTGAGATGGAATACTCATAATTCGTATTCGGTTGAGAAAATAATTCTTTTCGCACTGTCCCTTTTCCTACACCAGACGGGCCAGACAGAACAATTAATAATCCACGTTCTTTTATCATTTATTCTCTATATCTCCCTTAATTTATAACAGATGCAGGCATGTTATTCGATATTTTGAACTTGCTCACGCATCTTTTCTAAAATTGTTTTTGCCTGAACTACTGCAACGGCTGCTTCTGTCGATTGATTTTTAGAACCTATCGTATTGATTTCACGATGGATTTCCTGCATTAAAAAGTCTAATTTACGCCCGATTGAAACGGTTTCTAGTAACGTTTCTTCCAGTTGGTTAAAATGACTATCTAATCGATCCAATTCTTCCGTTATGTCCACTCGTTCAGCAAATATCGCTACTTCTGCGAGTAAACGATCTTCTAAAAGCGCTACTTCTGCAATTTCAGCAATCCGTTCTACTAAACGCGTACGATATTTTTCAACAGCAAGTGAAGAACATGAACGTATTTGATTCACTTGTTCCATTAGCTGTTCTTTATATTGTACAACAACCTCTTGCAATTCTTGCCCTTCACGCTCACGCATTTGAATCAACTGTCCAATGGCTTCTGTTACCGCATGTTCCACAGCACCTAATAAATCTTCTGGCGTTAGTTGCGGTTTTTCTTGCACTAATGCTTTCTCAAGCGCCAGTAGCTCCTGCATTGTCCATTTTTCTTCTAGCGGTACTTTACTTGCTAATTGTTCTTTTGCCTTACGATACGCTTCAATTAATGACCAATTAATTTCAATAGATTGCTCGACATTTTCTAAATCTTTTACATATACCATCACATCAATTTTTCCTCGGGATAAAGCTTGTGAAATTAATTTCTTCGCAAAAACTTCTGCTTCAAGCCATTCTTTCGGAAATTTTGCATGAATTTCTAAAAAACGATGGTTGACCGAGCGTATTTCTACGGTTAACTGAAAGTCTCTTGTTGTTGTGACACCTCTGCCAAAACCAGTCATACTACGCACCAAGGTTCGTCACACCTTTCTTTGCATACTGGGATAATTATAACATAAGCTCCGTCATTTATGACGTCTCTCCACAAAAAAATCGCTAGAGCAAAAATTAATTCTACCACATCTGAAGCTATATTTTAATATTCACCTAAAAAATGCTATGATAAACATACTAAAAAAGCATTCGTGCTTGAAATGGCTGTTTTGGGAACACTTTATAAAATCATGAATTGCACCATTGTAGTTCGTTTTAGCAGACCTTTTCAGCGCAAATACGAAAAATACAATGATGCATTATATCGTTGGAAAGAGGAATTAAAATGGCATTTGATGGTTTATTTACTTATTCAATGACAACAGACCTACAAAAATTAGTAACAGGTCGTATTACGAAAATACATCAACCTAACGCTCAGGAAGTTGTTTTACAAATCCGTGCAAATGGAGGGAACCATAAATTATTATTTTCTATCCATCCTTCCTATGCACGTGTTCATCTTACAGAGCAAACAATCGAAAACCCTGCTGAGCCCCCTATGTTTTGTATGCTTTTACGTAAGCATCTAGAGGGTGGTTTTATTTCTTCTATTAAACAGCATGAGTTAGATCGTATTATTATAGTAGAAATCCAAAGTAAAAATGAAATCGGTGATCCTATTGTACGGGAACTACATGCAGAAATTATGGGTCGCCATAGTAACCTGTTATTAATAGATACAGAACAAACTAAAATTATCGACAGTTTGAAACATTTATCACCTTCGATGAATAGTTTCCGAACAATATTACCAGGACAGCCTTATATCGCCCCACCTGCACAAAATAAATGGCAACCTCTTACGGTCGATGATGAGCAAGTAGCTGCATTTTTCGCAGAGCCAAAAACCGCTAAAGAAGTTGTGTCGCAATTTATTGGCTTTTCTCCATTACATGCAGAGGAGTTGTTATTTCGCTTAACCGCCACGTCAAACAAAGTAGGTTGCTTCAAGGACTTTATGGCAGATTTTAATGATGGTGGCAAAGAACCGATGTATGTTTACGCGCATGGTAAAACATACTTCTCCCCAATTGCTTTAACACATTTACAAGGAGAGAAAACTGCCTACCCAAATGTACATGAGCTTCTTGACCGTGTATTCTTTGCTCGCGCGGAACGAGATCGTGTGAAGCAACAAGCAGGCGATTTAGAACGCTGGCTACAAAACGAAATCGATAAACTATCATTAAAAATCAAAAAACTGACGAAAGACTTTGAACGCGCCTCCAAATTAGATCAGTTCCAATTGTATGGGGAACTATTGATGGCCAATATTTACGCTTTTGAAAAAGGTGTGAAGGAAGTGACCGTCACAAACTATTACAGTGAATCTGCTGAACAAGTGACGATTCCGGTAAGTGAGCGTAAAACACCGATTGAAAATGCACAAAGTTATTACACGAAATATACGAAGGCTAAAAATGCCCTTATTATGGTGCAAGAGCAACTCGAAAAAACGAGAGACGAAATAACTTATTTTGAGATGTTAGCGCAACAAGTGCAACAAGCATCGCCTGGTGATATCGAAGAGATTCGTGAAGAATTAGCGGAACAAGGCTATTTAAAACTTCGTCACGCCAAGAAAAAGAAAAAGCAGCTTAAACCTGAACCCGAACATTATCTATCATCTACAGGAACGCCCATTTCTGTAGGGAAAAACAACAAGCAAAATGATATGCTGACATTTAAAATAGCAAAACGTACAGATATTTGGCTACATACAAAAGATATACCAGGCTCTCATGTAGTCATTCACGCCGCTAATCCAGATGATACGACATTGCGAGAAGCCGCAACACTTGCCGCATATTTCTCAAAAGCACGCGACTCATCCTCTGTGCCGGTAGATTATACGGAAATACGACAAGTGAAAAAGCCTAATGGTGCCAAACCAGGATTCGTTATTTACTTCGAACAAAAAACATTGTTTATAGATCCCGATGAAACGGTTATTTTACAATTAAAGAAACAGTCTTAAAAATAGCAATAGAGAAGAAGTGTTAGATTGATCGCCATCAATCTAACACTTCTTTTGCTATGCCTTTGTTATCTGCTAGCGTGATTGCTTTCCACAGGCATTCGTAAGACGCTAGTATGAACTAAGTATTCACTTCTATTTTTTTGATGATTACAAAAGAAAAAACAGCTACGTTCTCACATAATAAATACCAATCTTTCACCGAATCCTTGCACTTTTTTAAAAATTTTATCGTTATGTCCTAGCCCCTATTCTTTTCCGTTGTTCATTCTCAGTAATCCGTACTATATAACGATAAAAATTTGTGTCCATTTCAATTTTTACAGGCAATGTGCCCTATCATGAAAAGAAAAGATTTTCAGCATGAATATTCTGAACTGTTTCTATCTCCGGTTATTGACTTCTTGCTTACACGATGTCTTAATTTAACTATAAATAATTTTAAAGCAATTCAGAAAGGGCGTATTACTATGTCTGTTGGCAAAAAATTAAGCTTCGGTTTTTTCTCGATTATTTTTATCTTATTTATGTCTTTGCTTATTTTATTCAACCAATTTTCCAATATTGAGAAGAAAGTTGAAGCTGCATTAGAAGACCGCGTTTCCCAAGTAGAACTGTCAGATAGCATTCAATTTGAAATGGCAATGCAAGGTCTTTTTATTCGCGCAATGTTTATAGAAGATACAGCAAGTAATAAGGATAGTTTAATTAAACACGCTGGATTGTTAGATGAGCACGTTGCCGAAATTGCAAAAAAAGCAGATTCGCCCGAAATGGTTGAATATGCCAAAGAACTTGATACATATAACGATGCTTTTAACAAAGCAGCTGATCGTGCTTTAGCTTTACATGATGAAGGAAAATTAGATGAGGCATTAAAAATAGTCAATAGTGATGCACAACAAGCAAACCTAGGACTACTAGAAGTCTCAAATAAAGTTGTCGATTACCAAAAAACACAGCTAGAGAATATTACAGCAGAATCTAAAGAAGCAGTAAAAAATTCACAAATCATTTCGATTATAGCGATTATTATTGGAGTAGCACTTGGCATATTCCTAATGCTTTATGTACATCGCAAAGTTACTAGCCCTTTAAAATCAGTTGTAGCCGCTGCCAACAACATTGCAAACGGTGAATTATATCATCAAGATATTACCAATCACTCCAAAGATGAAATCGGGCAACTGGCAATAGCCTTTAATACGATGAAAAGTAACTTAAGTAGTTTAATGACACATATCCAAGGAAATTCAGAACATTTAACAGGTGCAGCCGAGGAGTTAACGGCTTCTACTGAAGAAGTTTCTGCTACAACAGAAGAAGTTTCTTCACGCATTAATGAAACCGCCGCCGCGGCCGAAACCGCAACAATTGCTGCAAAGGAAAGTGCTGCCGCCATGGATGAAACAGCTACAGGTGTACAACGTATTGCAGAAGCAACACAACAGCTTCACCATAGTGCCATCGCTACATCAGAAACAGCCAATACAGGGAACAATATAATAGAAGAAGCCCAACAGCAAATGAATGTAATCAATGATTCTACTCAACTTATTAACACACTCGTTCAAAAACTAAGTAAACAATCAGTAGAAATCAGCAATATTACAGAAGTTATTACAACAATTACAGATCAAACCAACCTGCTCGCTCTAAATGCCGCTATCGAAGCAGCACGCGCAGGTGAACACGGGAAAGGATTTGCTGTTGTAGCGGATGAGGTGCGCAAGCTAGCCGAAGAATCAAAACGATCAGCTAATAAAATTGTCGCTTTAACACAAGATATTCAACAAGATACAAAAAATGTTGAAAAAGCAGTAGTCGATGGTCTTCATTCTGTAAATGATGGTGTTAAAATGATTGGAGAAGCAGGCATTGCTTTCGAATCCATTGTCCAAGCCATTACAACGATGTCCGATCAAATTGAAGATATTTCAGCAACATCAGAAGAAATATCTGCTAGCGCTGAACAAGTAGCCGCATCAGTTGCTGAGATTGCTTACGGCGCTTCAGCAAGTGCGGATAATACAAAGATTATTGCCGAAGCAATGAAAGAACAAGCAGCAACAATTCAACAAGTAAACTTCGTTGCAACAGAATTAAGCGAGAAATCTTTAGAGTTGCAAAATCAGATTCACCAATTTAAGTTATAAAACAACAATTAAACATTCTAGGTCAACGCTGAAACCGAGACAGCGTTTATCCTAGAGTGTTTTTTTACACATTTTTTTATAAATAATTGGATAAACCAATTAATAACAAATGGATATTTTGACATAAAATCATTTTTATACAAAATATAGCTTACTTTGTTGATTTCTGTCGAAAAGAGGATACTGCAAAAACAAAAATCTATTCTTAATTGAAAAACACACCACATTTTTTATAAAAACTAGCGATGATAAAGGCAAATGAATTATTTCAAAAAAATATTAGACTACTTTTTTGCGCTAAAATCCCCCTATAAACAACATAAATAGTCATGTTAAATCATACAATTTTCTCTCATTTTCCCTTTTTTTCTCTCCCAAAGCTAAATACTAGATAAATACAAAACAAAATTTTTATATATCATTTATAGATAGTATTATTCCTATTTTTAGATTAGAAACTGCAAAAAATTACCTAATAAAAAATCATATTCACTTAGTTTTACGATGATTTTCTACAAAACTATAAAAATTCTTCAAGGTAGAACATCCGTGACTTTCGAATCATTTTTTATTTCGTAATAATATTAACGAAAAAATAGGAATTTTCCGTATAGTAAATCATTTTTTTGATTTTGTTTCATTTTTGATATTTTTAGCTATTTTAAATCAAATTATCATTATTTAAACACTTTCGTACTCTAAAGTGATAAACAGAAGAAAATTATTATTCTTGTAAATGTCAGATAATACTATATAAATTTGAATCTTTTTTATTTTGTGCACAATGATTTTTTTGGTATATTAAATAGGAGCTTCAAAGAAGGCTTAAAATTATATAAGGGGGATTTACATGATTAAAAACAAAAAGTTTTTATTACTAACAGTCCTTGCAGTATTTTCATTAGTTCTTGCTGCATGTGGCTTCGGTGGAGATAAGTCTGATAATTCTTCATCTTCAGACGGTAACAAAGATTCTGGTTCAAAAGCTAAAGAGCTTAATGTAGCAATCGCTTCAGAACCACCTTCTTTACACCCAGGACTTGCATCGGATACTGATTCTAGTGCAATCTTAACTAACATTTTTGAAGGTCTAGTTGTTGTAGACCAAGAAGGTACCCCTACTCCAGGTATGGCTGAGAAGTGGGAGATTAGTGATGATAAAAAGACTTATACGTTCAAATTACGTGATGCAAAATGGTCAAATGGCGATCCAGTTGTAGCAGGTGATTTTGAATATGCTTGGAAATGGGCTTTAAATCCAGAAAACCTTTCACAGTATGCTTCTATTTTCTACCCAATTAAAGGGGCTCAAGCATACAACGAAGGAGGCGGTTCTGTTGATGCTATTGGTATCAAAGCAGAAGATGACAAAACTTTAGTTGTAACTTTAGAAAACCCAACTCCATATTTCCTAGAATTAACAGGATTCAAAACTTATTTACCAATTAACCCAAAAGTGGCTGAAGCTAATGAAGATTGGTACGCAGACGCTGGTGAAAATTACGTAACAAATGGTCCTTATAAATTAAGCGATTGGAAACATAGCGATTCTATCGTTCTTACAAAAAATGAAGATTATTGGAATGCATCAAATGTTGACGTTACTACTGTCAATGTTGCTATGATTGAAAAAGAATCAGTTGTTGCTACTAACTTTAAATCTGGTTCACTTGACTATATCGGTAAACCATTCCAAACAGTAGACCTTAATGCAATTGATGAATTCAAAAAAGATGGTTCTTTAAAAATCAAGGACGAAGCAAGTGTTTATTGGTATAAATTCAATACAAAAGACAAAATTATGTCTAATGTGAATATCCGTAAAGCGCTTACATTAGCAATCGATCGTCAAACATTAATTGATAACGTAACTAAAGGTGAGCAAAAACCGGCTCTAGGTATGGTTCCATTATCAGTTCCTGGATTTGAAGAAGACCGTGGTTACTACAAAGATAATGATGTTGATGAAGCAAAAGCTGCTCTTGAAGCTGGGATGAAAGAACTTGGTATTAAAGACCCTAAAGATATTAAAGTTAACATTTCATTTAACACTTCTGAAGGGCACGCAGCAATCGCTCAATATATCCAAGAAGAGTGGAGTAAAAAACTTGGTATTACATCTCAGTTAGATAACTCAGAATGGCAAGTTTATTTAGAAAAATTAAAAACTGGTGACTATCAAATCGGTCGTATGGGCTGGGTAGCTGACTATATCGACGCATATACATTCCTTGAAATGTATGATACGGCTAAAAACGGTAACAACCAAACAGGTTGGGAAAATGCTCAATACAAAGATTTATTGACAAAAGCAGTTGCTGAAGTAGACGAAGCTAAACGTCTTGATTATTTAAAACAAGCTGAAGCAATTGCTATGACAGAATTCCCAGTTGCACCTATTTACTACTACACTCACTTATCTGTAGTTAAAGAAAATATTGAAAACTTAGATACGAATCCAACTGGTGACATCCACTTTAAAGATGTAAAGATTAAAGAATAAATAATTTTGTTAACAATTTCTTTTTAAGCTCTAGCTGAGAGCTGCCTCGTAGCCCTTGCGGCGCGAGTCAGCTCTTTTTAAAATACGAAAGCACTTATTTGTCAGATAATTGACAAGTAGAAGGAGGAGTTTTATGTGATTAAATATATTCTGAAAAGGCTGATGTATATACTTCTCGCGCTTTTCGTCATCGTAACGGCTACGTTTTTCCTATTGCGTCTTGCTCCTGGTAACCCATTTGCATCTGAACGCAATTTCCCTCCTCAAATAGAGGAAAAGTTAAACGAAACGTATGGATTAAATAACCCTTGGTATATTCAGTACAAAGATTATTTAATCGATGCGGCCACTTTTAATTTCGGTGAATCTATGAAATATAAATCGCGTTCAACGAATGATATGATTGCAGAAGGCTTTCCTGTATCTTTAACTTTAGGGATAGAAGCTATGCTGCTAGCTATTGGATTTGGTGTATTAATCGGTGTAGTTGCTGCGCTTTATCATAATAGGTGGCCAGATTATTTGGCAACGACTTTTGCGGTGCTCGGAATTTCCGTTCCATCCTTTATATTAGCTGGACTCATGCAGTATTTCATTGCATACAAACTTCAGTTATTCCCGATTAGTGGATGGAAAGGCTTTAGTTATAGTATATTGCCAGCCTTAGCTATTGCACTTTCGCATATGGGCTTTATAGCTAAACTAACACGTTCAAGTATGCTTGAACAAAATAATAGTGATTACGTAAAAATGGCTCGTGCAAAAGGTTTAGGGAAATGGACAGTCGTCTTCCGCCATACTTTACGTAACGCCCTTTTACCAGTCATTACTTATTTAGGTCCATTAACTGCTGGTGTTGTTACAGGAAGCTTCATTGTAGAGCAAATTTTTGCGGTTCCTGGTTTAGGTAAACACTTTGTACAGAGTATTACGAACCGTGACTATACAGTTGTTATGGGAACAACGGTGTTCTTCTCAATCATTCTTTTATTTGCGGTATTGATCGTAGATATATTATATAGCGTGATCGATCCGCGAATTAAGCTGAAAGGAGCGAAAAAGTAATGACACAGCAACAAATCGAGAAAGATAAGTTTAAAATTGTTGGTGGAAATCATGAAGCAACTGAAAAATTAGCCGATAAATCTATCTCCTTTTGGAAGGAAGTATTTATTCGTTTTTCCCATAATAAAATGGCGATTTTTGGTTTAATTGCTTTAATAGTTATTGTTTTGATGGCTATATTTGTGCCAATGTTTTCACAATACCACTATAGTGATCAATTAGGTACCTATAATGCCCCACCATCTTCAAAATTTTGGTTTGGTACAGATGATTTAGGTCGAGATGTTTTCGTTCGAGTATGGGCTGGCGCTCGTATATCTTTACTCATTGGGATTGCTGCTGCAGTTATTGACTTGATCATCGGCGTATTATGGGGAAGTATTTCTGGTTTAGCAGGTGGCCGTGTTGATAATATTATGATGCGTATTGCCGATGTTTTAACAGCTGTTCCTTACTTACTAGTTGTTATCGTACTTTTAGTAGTAATGGAACAAGGTATTATTCCAATGATTATCGCATTATCGATTACAGGTTGGATTAATATGGCTCGTATTGTTCGCGGTGAAGTATTATCTATTAAAAATCAAGAGTATGTTTTAGCTGCTCGAACTCTGGGCGCAAGCACGGGACATTTAATTTTAAGACATTTAGTGCCAAATGCACTTGGTGCGATTTTAGTAACAATGACATTAACTGTACCACATGCTATTTTTACAGAGTCTTTCCTTAGTTATCTAGGACTTGGGGTTCCTGCTCCACAAGCCTCTTGGGGAACAATGGCTTCTGAAGGTAATGGAGCGATTACCAATGCTCCTTGGCGTTTAATATTCCCTGCATTATTCATTTCACTAACAATCTTTGCGTTTAACGCAGTTGGTGATGGCTTACGAGATGCACTAGATCCAAAACTACGTAAATAAGGAGGTGGCCGAAAATGAGTAAAACAATTTTAGAAGTAAAAGATTTAAAAATTAACTTTAAAACTTATGCTGGACTTGTCCATGCTGTTCGTGGTGTAAACTTCGATTTAAAAGAAGGTGAAACGCTAGCGATCGTTGGTGAATCTGGTTCAGGTAAGAGTGTTACGAGTAATGCCTTAATGAAATTAATTCCACAGCCACCTGGTATTTATGAGTCAGGACAAATTTTATTCAATGGCCGTGATTTAATTCCACTTAGTGAAAAAGAAATGTCAAAAGTGCGCGGAAATGAAATTGCTATGATTTTCCAAGATCCGATGACAAGTTTGAACCCAACGATGAAGGTCGGACGTCAAATTACTGAAGTAATTTTACAACATAAAAAAGTTTCAAAAGATGCGGCGAAAAAACGCGCGATTGAACTTTTGACGCAAGTAGGCATACCCTTCCCTGAAAAACGTTATAAACAATATCCACATGAATTTTCAGGCGGGATGCGCCAACGTGTTGTAATCGCTATTGCACTTGCGGCAGATCCGAAGTTGTTAATTGCCGATGAGCCTACAACAGCATTAGACGTAACTATTCAAGCACAAATTTTAGAATTAATGAAAGAAATCCAAAAGAATTCTAAAACATCTATCATTTTCATTACCCACGACCTTGGTGTTGTGGCTAACGTTGCTGACCGTGTAGCCGTTATGTATGCTGGTCAAATCGTTGAATACGGTACAGTAGATGATATTTTCTATAATCCAAAACATCCTTATACTTGGGGATTACTTGGTTCTATGCCTGATTTAGATAGTAATGAGGACGAACTATTACGTACGATTCCTGGTTCACCACCGGATCTTACAAATCCTCCAAAAGGTGATGCGTTTGCTGCTCGTAATGAATTTGCAATGGCAATTGACTATGAGCAAGAGCCACCAATGTTCAAAGTAAGCGACACACACTATGCAAAAACTTGGTTGTTGCATCCTGACGCGCCAAAAATTCCACTTCCAGATGCGGTTGCTAAACGTATTGAAGGCTTTATTGCGAAGGAGGAAGAATTCAATGACTAAAACGGGTGCAAAAAAAATTCTTGAAGTTAAAAACGTAAAACAATATTTTGGCTCACCAAGCAACCCTATTAAAGCTGTTGATGGTATTAGTTTTGATGTCTACAAAGGTGAAACACTTGGTCTTGTTGGTGAATCAGGCTGTGGTAAATCAACGACTGGTCGTTCAATCATTCGCCTCTATGATATTACAGGTGGCGAAATTATTTTCGACGGTGAAAACGTTCATGGTAAAAAATCTAAAAATGAATTAAAGAATTTTAATCGTCAAATGCAAATGATTTTCCAAGACCCATACGCATCGTTAAACCCGCGTATGACGGCTGGGGAAATCATTGGGGAAGCTTTCGATATTCACGGTTTGTATAAGGATAAGAAAGCACGTCGCGAAAAAATCAACCAATTGCTTGAAGCTGTTGGTTTAAACAAAGAGCACGCTAACCGTTATGCCCATGAATTCTCTGGTGGTCAACGTCAACGTATCGGTATCGCACGTGCGCTAAGCTTAGATCCTAAGTTTATCATTGCCGATGAACCTATCTCTGCACTTGACGTATCGATTCAAGCGCAAGTTGTAAACTTATTAAAACAACTACAAAAAGAACGTGGCTTAACGTATCTATTCATTGCCCATGACCTTTCGATGGTTAAATATATCAGTGACCGTATCGCTGTTATGTACCGTGGTAAAATTTTGGAAATTGGTAAAGCAGATGATATTTACAATCATCCTGTACACCCTTATACAAAATCATTATTGTCAGCTATTCCGCTTCCAGACCCTATGTCAGAAAAGCGTCGTCAACGTATTCCTTATAAACATACAGAAGTTGATGAAAGCGCCACATACCATGAAGTTGGCGAACAACATTATGTATATGGTACTGCTGACCTTGTGAAAACTTGGGTTGCCACTAAGTAATATATATGATCCATCCGCTGCAATTATGCATTGGATGGATCATTTTTTTTAGGATCATTCTTTTAAACATCTCTTTACGCTTATTTTATTGGCTCATCAGCTATCAATTCAAGATCTTGAATCTCTGTTCCTGTTTCACGATCGATATTATAGCTTTTTATTCGATTATTAATCGCAATCGTGGACGTACTAAATAACATCGGTACAACCATTGCCTTGTCTGCCATATATTCTTGCCATTTACGGAATGCTTGGGCGCGATACGTGGCATCTAACGCCTCTTGTGAGTCAATATCATTTAATAGCTTCGTTAAATCATCCGAAACGTAGCGACTAAAGTTAAATGCGGCTCCTTTACTGTACAATCCTGCTGGTGATGGGTTCGTACCAGTACTCCATGCTGCGATAAAGATATCAATTTCAGGATCATCTGCTTGTACTTTATCGTAGAAGTTGTTAAATTCAATTAATCGACCTGTCGTTAGTTGTACATCCAAGCCAACATCTTTCCAGTTTTGACGGTAGTACTCAATAATTGCTTCAGCCGTATCTGAACCTGACATTGCAGCTAAACGAATCGTAAACTTATTGCCCTCTTTATCTTCGCGAATACCATCTCCATCAATATCTTTATAGCCTGCTGCATCTAATAATTGTTTCGCTTTTTCAGGATTATAGTGGTAGCCCTCTAGCGTGTCATCATAGTATGTTTTAAACGCTGGTGGAATTAATGAATTGGCCCGCACTCGAAGACCTTGATAAAATCTGTCTGTTACCGTTTCAATATCCATGGCATAAGCAATCGCTTTGCGTAAATCAACATCATTCATTTTTGCCTTTTCATCATAAACATTCTCGCCTTTTTCTTGATCATAATGTCCGAGCTTAAAGCCTAAGTAGCCGTATGATAATTCAGGACGCCCTAATATTGATATATTCGTTAAATCCTTTACACTGTCATATTGCGTTGCAGGGAAAGATGCGATATCAAATTGCCCTGCTTTCAATGCTTCACCAACAGTAGAAGTCGAGACAACTTTGATAATAAGCTTATCAACTTTTGGTTTACCTTTATAGTAATGTTCATTAGCCACAAACTGCACAGATTCCCCATTTACAATCTGATCATATTTAAATGCACCGAGAGTAATTGGATTTTTACGTACAGCATCAGAAGAAATTAAATCTTTTATAGCAATCGATTCGAGTTGATGCTTCGGTGCTGCATAGCCCCATAAGCCATCCCCTCCTGAAAAAATAGCAGGCGATATTTTCTTTAATGAAATTTCAATTGATTTATCATCTATTTTTTTAATGCCAGAAATCGTATCTGCTTTGCCATCATGGTATTCTTCAGCACCTATAATATTTTTAAAGTCATCATCATAGCGCACACCGTCATAATCCGGATGACCAATAATTTCATACGGATAGATTAAATCCTCTGCCATTAATGGCGTGCCATCCGACCAGTTCACATCACCTTGAATCGTGATTGTCACCTTTTTATTGTCCGTATCGACATCTAACTTGGCAATTCCCTCATCCGTTATTAAAAAGTCGCCATCGACATTAAATAGACCATTTGAAGCATAGCTCATAATGGAACTATCCGTGGCATCGACATAAAGCTCCGCAAGGAAAACGCCTTTAAATGGTGAATCTGCAACAAGCCCGACATGTAATGTACCACCTTCAATGGCCTCCCCCTCATTTACTACCTTCATCGGTAGCAAACTTGTATCTACTTTGTTATCTTCTGTTTCGACTGGTTTATCATTGCTATCTTCCGCCTCGTTTGCCTGCTCTTTATTGGTGCTACTGCAAGCAGCTAATAACAACATGATTATGAATATCACGGATAACGTCAACGACTTTTTTGTCATCGTTATTCCTCCCCCTTACATTTTCACTTTGTCTAGTTGATTTTTTATTTAGCTAAAAATGCCCTATTTTATCGGTGTGTCAGCTATCACTTCAATATTTTGTTTCTCTGTAGTATTTCCATATTTAATATTGTAGTTTTTAATGCGTTTATTGACCGGAATAATTTCAGTACGGAAATACATTGGAATAATCGTTGCTTTATCATTCATATAAACTTGCCATGCACGGAAAGCTTGTGCGCGATAATGTGCATCTAGTGCTGCTTCAGAGTCAATATTATTTAATAGTTTTGTAAGGTCATCCGAAACATAGCGACTGTAGTTAAATGAGGCTCCTTTACTATAAAACCCAGCTGGTGATGGGTTCGTCCCAGTGCCCCATGCAGCCATATACATATCAATTTCAGGATCATCTGCCTGTACTTTCTCGTAAAAGTTATTGAATTCAAGAAGACGCCCTGTCGTTAATTGCACATCTAAACCAACATCTTTCCAGTTTTGACGATAATACTCCACAATCGCTTCATCCGTATCTGAACCGGCTATCGCCGCTAAACGAATGGCAAACTTATTGCCGTCTTTATCTTCACGAATACCATCACCATCTGTATCTTTATAGCCTGCTGCATCTAATAGTTCTTTCGCCTTTTCAGGATTGTAATGATAGCCCTCTAGCGTGTTATCATAGTAAGATTTAAAAGCTGGTGGGATTAAGGAGTTCGCCCGCACCCGTAATCCTTGATAAAATTTATCTGTTACCGTTTCAATATCCATGGCATAAGCAATGGCTTTACGTAAATCAGTATCATTCATTTTAGCCTTTTCATCATAAACATTCTCGCCTTTTTCTTGATCATAGTGTCCGAGCTTAAAGCCTAAATAGCTGTATGCTAATTCAGGACGCCCTAATATCGAAATATTCGTTAAATTTTTTATACTATCATATTGATTGGCTCTAAATTCTGATGTTAAATCGAATTTCCCTGTTTTCAGCGCTTCCCCCACCGAGGTTGAAGGAACAACTTGCACAACTACTTTCTCAATCTTTGGCTTCCCTTTAAAATAATGCTCATTGGCAACCAACTGTACGGACTCGCCATTGACAATATTGTCAAATTTAAATGGCCCAAGTGTAATTGGATTTTTGCGTACAGCATCAGAAGAAATTAAATCTTTTATAGCAATGGATTCGAGTTGATGTTTAGGTGCTGCATAGCCCCATAAGCCATCCCCTCCGGAATAAATCGCTGGCGATACTTTCTTTAACGAAATTTCAATTGATTTATCATCTATTTTTTTAATGCCTGCTATCGTCTCTGCTTTGCCAGCATGGTATTCTTCAGCCCCTATAATATTTTTAAAATCATCATCATAGCGCACACCGTCGTAATCCGGATGACCGATAATTTCATACGGATAGATTAAATCCTCTGCCATTAATGGTGTGCCATCCGACCATTTCACATCACCTTGTATTGTAATGAGCATTTTTTTATTGTCAGCATCAACATCTAATTTGGCAATTCCTTTATCGGTGATTAAAAAATCTTCATCCAATACAAATAAGCTATTTGTTGTGTAATTCATTATTGCTGCGTCATAAGCATCAAGGTAATACTCCCATGAGAAAACACCTTTGAATGGAGAATCTGTCACAAGCCCAACATGTAATGTGCCATCTTGCACAGCATCCCCTTCGTTCGTTACTTCAAATGGAAGTGTACTTGTATCTACTTTGTTATCTTCTGTTTGTACTGGTTTATCATTGCTATCTTTGGCTTCACTTGCTTGCTCTTTATCGGAGCTTTTACAGGCAGTTAATAGCAATAGGATTGTCAACGTCACGACAGTAATTAACCACTTTTTTGTCATTGTTATTACCTCCTATATCATCCCAATCTTTGTTTTGCATCAGCGGCACGACGAAATGCTTGACCGATATAATTAATGCCAAGTATCAATAGTAAAATTAATAACGATGCTGGTAACCATACCCACCATTTCTCGGCTAACACAAGTGGATTTCTAGCGTAGCTTACTAAAGTACCTAAACTTGGTGTAGAGGGTGGTAGCCCAAACCCTAAAAATGATAAGCCTGTTTCGATCCCAATATTGCCAGCAAGACTTAAAGTAAACTCTACAATTAATAACGAACTTAAATTAGGCAAAACGCCTTTAAACATAATCGCGAAATCACTTGTCCCCATTGTTTTAGAAGCGCTTACATAATCCCGTCGCCCTTCCGATAATGCTTTACTTCGAATTAACCGTGCAACGCCTATCCATTGAAATGCACTAATAATCATCACGAGTTCAAAAACACCATATTCAGGGATAATGGACACAAGGACTATAAAAATCATAAATGTCGGCAATGTAATAATAAAATCAATGATGCGCATCATGACATTGTCTACAATTCCGCTGTAATAGCCCATAATAATCCCTAGCGCAATCCCAATTATATTGGCAATAACGGTCACCCAAATGGCGATTAACAGTGAATTTTTAGCGCCAATCACTAATTGCCCAAGTACATCACGTCCTGCTTCATCTGCCCCTAAGATATAGCCATTCTCGCCTGGCTCTGTGTAGCGTTCAAACAGATTGATTTTCAATACTTCTTCTTGATCGAGCATCCAAGCAGTAATAAAAATCGAAATGATGATTAGTGTAACGCCCACAAAGGAAAACATTGCAACTTTATCTTTCTTAAACTCTCGTAAAACAACTTGTATACCTGTTGGCGGTGTGCTTTCCATCATTACTGTTTCATTGTTATGTTGTGTCATGTCCTTTCACCTCAACATTATGTTTAGTCGTTAGTCTATACGGATACGCGGATCGACAATGCTCATAATAATATCCGACAACAGACTACCTAATAATGCTAAGAAACCATACAGCATAATCAGTGCGGTAATGACACTATAGTCGCGACTCGTTATCGAACTAATAAACAATTCGCCCATACCTGGATAGCCGTAAATCGTTTCGATAAAAATGGAGCCGCCTAATAAACCTGTAATTGTAAACCCTAAAAACGCTGCAATTGGAAGTACTGAATTGCGGAAAATATGTCGCGTATAAATTCTTCTTATTGGAATACCTTTACTGCGAGCAGTTTTGACATAATCCTGTGTTTTCGCATCAATAATTTCTGAGCGTAAATATTGGATAATCCCTGTAGTACCTAAAATAGCTGCCGTCATCGCAGGTAAGAGCAAGTGATATATTTTATTCCAATAATAGGTTAGTGTTCCCGATTCTAGGCCAACATCAACGGTTCCACTCGTTGGAAACCACATTAGGCGATAACCAAAAACAAATAAAAACACGAGTGATAAGACAAATGTCGGAATCGCAAAGCTAATAAAGCTATATAAAATAATGATTTTGTCTAACAATGTATCTTGTTTACGTCCTGCAAGCATTCCAAGCGGTATTGCTAATAAATAAACCAATATAACACTAAGTAAAGATAGCCAAAATGTATTGAGTGCTCGCTCTCCAATCAATGTTGACACCGCAATTTTATATGTATAGCTTTGTCCAAAATCTCCTTGGAGAGCATTTGCAATCCAGCGATAATACTGTTCATACCAAGGGTCATAGAAGCCTGCTTGTATTCGTAGTTCCTCAATTCTTGATGGGTCTGTTTCAGGTGTGATTAACCCTGTAAACGGATCACCAGGCATTTGCTTTGCCAATATAAAGACGATTAAACTCAAGATAAACAATTGTGGAATCATGACGAGTACACGTCTAACAACGGTTTTCCACATGTTACAATCCCTCCTGCTCAATTTCGGACATCGCCACTTTATGCGTATCTGAAATAGATTTTAAAGGGTATACTTTGCCTTGCTTATCATAGTATTGATGATGGTCTTTTTGATATTTCTCTTCGACTTTTTGTCGTACTGCTTTGCGCTCCATTCTTGTTTCAGGCTCAATATGCGGAATGGCGGACAGTAAGCGATTTGTGTAAATATGCTGTGGATTGCTATAAATATCTTGACGGGTACCAGTTTCCACAAAGCGTCCCTTATACATAATGGCAATGTAATCACACATATGTTTCACGACACCTAGGTCATGGGAGATAAATAAATAACTTAGCCCATATTCTTGCTGAATGTCTTTCATAAAGTTCAGCACTTGTGCTTGCACCGACAAATCGAGTGCCGACACAGGTTCATCTGCAATAATTAATTTCGGATTACAAGCAACCGCTCGAGCTATACCAAGACGCTGCTTTTGCCCTCCAGAAAATTCATGAGGATACTTTAACAGCACATCCTCCGACATACCGACAATGGCTAGTAATTCTTTAATACGCCTGCGCTCCTCCTGATCACTAAGCTTCATAAAGTTACGTATCGGCTCTGCCAGTATATCGATTACACGCTTTCTAGGGTTCATACTAGAATGAGCGTCTTGAAATATCATTTGAATATCACGACTATAGGCTGACCCTCGCTTGCGACGGCGATTGGTAACATTCTGTCCTTCATAAATAATTTGCCCCGTTGTTACCTTTTCAAGACCAATAATGGCTTTACCTGTAGTAGATTTCCCTGAACCTGACTCGCCAACTAAACCGTATGTTTTTCCTTTTTCAAATGCCATTGTAATGCCATCAACCGCATACACTTTATCTTTTATCGTATTGAAAAAGCCACCGCGAATCGGATAATGGACGTTTAAATCTTTAATTTGCATAAAGCTCATCCTGACAGCCCCTCGCTTTCTCCTGCAAAATGAAAGTGTTGCCAGCATGTACAACGAACAAAATGCTCAGGTGCAATTTCATGTAATTGTGGATGACTTTCATGAGCGGACGCGTCAATCCACGGTATACGCGATGAAAATCGGCAACCTTCACGCGGTAAATTTACAAGTGAAGGCACCATGCCTTGTATTACCTCTAGGCGCTCATGTTCCTCATGAGTTTGTGGAATCGAGTTTAATAGGGACCGTGTATATGGATGTTTGGCATTGTTAAAAAGCTCTTGAACAGGCGCCTCTTCAATCACTTGGCCCGCATACATAACAGCAACTCGATCTGCCACCTCTGCTACAACACCTAAGTCATGGGTAATTAAAATAACGCCAGCATGTGTTTCATCTTGTAACGCTTTTAACAAATCTAAAATTTGTGCTTGTATCGTTACGTCCAATGCTGTTGTCGGTTCATCAGCAATAATGATGGCAGGTTTGCTCGATAAAGCTATCGCAATCATCACGCGTTGACGCATACCACCTGATAATTGATGAGGAAATTGTTTAGCAACCCGTTTAGGATTAGCAATACCTACTTGCTCTAACAACTCTATTACACGTTCTTCCCGTTGTTGCTTTGTAAGTGTTGTATGATAAATAAGCCCTTCTGCAATTTGTTCATGGATGCGCATTAATGGATTTAATGCCGAAAGAGGATCTTGAAAAATAAAGCCAATGTCATTCCCTCGTAGTTGGTTGAATTGCTCTTCACTTAACTGTGTTAAATTTTGTTGATTGTAAAGTATTTCTCCAGTCACTTTTGTATTCATTGCATTATGTAAGCCTACAATTGTTGTAGCTAACGTACTTTTCCCACAGCCCGACTCTCCAACTATAGCCAAAATTTCATTTTTTCTAAGCGAAAGCGAAACATCTTCAATTGCTGCATGATAAGTGTCTTTTAATCGAAAGCTCGTCGTTAAATTTTTTATCGTCAACAAGTCATTTGTACACAAACAGTCTCCCTCCTACAATTATTTATCCGACAATTCATTTTCTCTATATTAGAATT
Source organism: Lysinibacillus mangiferihumi (assembly GCF_003049665.1). GTDB lineage: Bacteria > Bacillota > Bacilli > Bacillales_A > Planococcaceae > Lysinibacillus > Lysinibacillus mangiferihumi. Next base: position 39,220 of record NZ_PYWM01000039.1, read on the forward strand.
GCAATTTATCTAAAATCCCCCTTTCTTCACTCTTATTTTTTGTGAAAAATAATGTTTATCAAAATTACCTACCACAAGAAAAAACACGCTTTTCTATAGATAGAATAATCAGATAATTTAATGTATTGCTATTTTATCTAGAAATAATACATAAAATCAAGCTTATTTTGCAAATTACTATTATAAAATTAAGGAGTATCAGCCTAGTTTTCGCTACAGGAAAATTAGTTTCCTAGTATCAAATTCAATTATTTGTTATCTTAATAAAATAAATACGCAAGGTTGTGGGTATTATTTTAAAATAATTAATTGAATATGAAATTTTAACTGGAAGTTTTATTTAACTCAATATAGTAACTATCAATAAATTTTATAGATATATTTATCGTTATCTATTTTCTATATCAAACATTCCGCATTATCCACCTCTTATTACATCAATAAAATTAAAATACAACATTTTATTATAAGTTATACTTTAATTACACTTTCAGTTGATGTTATTTAAGTTTGTAACTTTTTACAGAAAAATAGTTAGTTTTTACGCTTTATAAAATCCTTGCATGTACAATTTTGATACCCCCGTTTTCATGCCTTGGGTAGGGGATTTCACTATGCTCCGCGGGTATTCTCTCTTGCTTCGCGGGTATTTCTCTCTACTCCGCGGGTATTCTCTCTTGCTCCGCGGGGATTTCACTCTGCTTCGCGGATATTTCTCTCTACTCCGCGGGTATTCTCTCTTGTTCCGCGGGTACACCCCCTTGCTCCGCGGGTATTCTCTCTTATTCCGCGGGTATCACCCTGCCC
>NZ_PYWM01000003.1 GCF_003049665.1 Lysinibacillus mangiferihumi
AGGGCTGAAAAGTCTGCAAGTTCGTTACGAAACTTTGCGTTACTCATCTTAATTGAACCGCCGTATACGGAACCGTACGTACGGTGGTGTGAGAGGTCGGGAGTTAATCACTCCCTCCTACTCGATTAGTACATCGTGTGTGGATAGAATGATTTTGAAACGCCACAAAATCTGTGCAAAACGCCACTAAATCAGAGAGAATCGCCACATAATTAAAATAAAACGCCACTAAACTAGTTTGAATCGCCACTAAAACGGACACATAGTAGCCACTTTCATCCGAGCCAAGTTTGGAATAAATATGTTACAGTAATGTTTTCATATAGGATGAAAGACAGATGTTTTTTCTTATGAAACTGTATTTTTACACGTCAGACGCGCCAAAAAATGTTATGATAAGTGTAGTTTTGTGAAAAACTTGATTTTAGTAAAGGAGCCGAAAATAATGTCATCAGCTTCTTATTTAACTGTAAAAGCGTTAACGAAATATATTAAACGAAAATTCGATGCAGATCCACATCTTCGTGAAGTTTATGTCAAAGGGGAGTTATCCAATGTTAAAGTACACCAATCGGGGCATATTTACTTTACGTTAAAAGATGATGGAGCACGGATTGCAGCAACGATGTTTAAAACTGCCGCAACAAAATTAGCATTCGAGCCAAAAGAGGGTATGCAAGTATTTATCCGAGGGGATGTAAACGTTTACGAAGGCTATGGTACATATCAATTATATGTGCAGGAAATGCAACCAGATGGAATCGGAAGCCTGTTTGTTGCTTTTAATCAACTGAAAGAACAGCTTCAAAAAGAAGGGCTTTTTAAACCTGAATGGAAACAGCCAATTCCAAAGTTTCCTGAAAAAATAGGTGTTTTAACATCCACTACTGGAGCCGCGATTCGAGATATTTGTACAACCTTAAAGCGACGGTATCCGCTTGCTGAAATCTTCATTTATCCAACCCTTGTACAAGGGGCACAAGCAGCACCAAGCATCGTACACAATATTGAACGCGCTAATCAAGATGCTGTTTGTGACGTCTTGTTAGTAGGACGGGGTGGAGGATCAATTGAAGATTTATGGGCGTTTAATGAGGAAGCTGTAGCACGTGCTATTTTCGATAGTCGGATTCCCATTATTAGCGCAGTAGGGCACGAAACGGATACGACGATTGCCGATTATGTAGCAGATTTACGTGCACCGACGCCTACTGCTGCCGCTGAAATGGCAGTTCCTGACCAGCAGGAATTGTATCAACGAGTGTTGACTCAAAAATCGCAGCTTCACCAAATCGTGAGGGCGCAACTTATAACGGAGCGACAACGTCTAAATAAGCTACAACAGTCCTATCCTTTAGCGATGCCAGAAAGATTGTATCGTCCGTTTACCGAACGGTTAGCACAGCTTGAAACAACTTTACAAAAAGCGATGCAAGTAGATTTGATGAAAAAAGAAGCACAACTTCAAAAATTGCATAGCGCAGTAGAGCAGCAATCACCAAAAAAAGCGCTCGTTTTTCATCAAAGGGAATTAGAACAGCGCATTCAACAGCTAACACGTTCTGCAACACATTACGTAACAAAGCAAAAACAACAATTTGAGGCATCAGTAAGAACACTCGAAGCATTAAATCCGCTTGCTATTTTAACAAGAGGATTCACAGTCGCTTATAAAGATGACAAAGTGTTGAAATCGTCTACTGACTTAAAGCGGCAAGATCAACTAACATTGGCCTTCCACGATGGGAAAGTAATTGCCGAAGTGACAAATGTCTTGCCAAATAATAAGGAGGAATAGCAATGGCGAAGAAACAACAAACATTCGCAGAAGCAATGACGGCACTTGAAGAAATAGTCCGCCAATTAGAGCAGGGTGATGTGCCATTAGAAAATGCTATTGATTTATATAAACAGGGCATGGAGCTTTCACAGTTTTGCCATAGTAAACTACAGCATGCCGAGGAACAGTTAATTTCAATTGTTCAAGAAACAGGTGAAACAACAGTATTTGATCCGCTAAAGGGAGAGAACTAGTTAAAATGAACGAACAATTAAAACATTTTATTCAGAGCAACACACCACAAGTGGAGGCTGAGATGTTTGCACTTGTTGAGAAAATTGACGCACCAGCTCATTTAAAAGAGTCGATGCTATATTCATTAAAGGCAGGAGGCAAACGCATTCGCCCACTGTTTGTATTAGCAGTTTTAGAAATCTACGGTAAAGACCTAAAAGCAGGGCTTACAGTCGGTGCTGTTATTGAAATGATTCATACGTATTCTTTAATTCACGATGATTTACCGAGCATGGATAACGATGATTTCCGTCGTGGCAAACCAACTAACCATAAAGTGTTTGGCGATGCCCTTGCAACACTTGCAGGCGATGCGTTAAATACGCTAGCGTTTGGCATTTTAGCGCGCATGGATCTTTCAGCGGAGCAACGAATAGAACTTGTCAATCTTCTAAGCGTAGCAGCAGGTGCTGAAGGGATGGTTGGCGGTCAAGTACTGGATATGGAAGGTGAGCAACGCCAACTAAGCCTAACGGAACTAGAACATGTACATGTCAATAAAACAGGTGCACTTTTACGATTTAGTATTGAATCGGGTGCAGTATTAGCCAATGCTTCTCAAGAAGACCGAGCTACTTTAAAAGAATATGCGCATCATATTGGGCTGGCATTCCAAATCCAAGACGACATATTAGATATTGAAGGCACAACAGAGGAATTAGGCAAAACAGCAGGGAAGGATGTAGCGAGCGATAAAAGCACATATCCTGCATTACTAACATTAGCTGGAGCCAAAGAAAAACTTGCTGACCATTATCAGCTAGCTATTGCAGCACTGGATAACTTACAAGTAGATGTCAGCTTACTGCGTGAGTTTGCGGCCTATATTGTTCATCGTAAAAACTAAGAGAAAAAATGGGCGTTAAAGGGAAAGAATATGCTAGAATAGGTGAGGACGTTTGCCAAGAGGCAAACAATAAAGTGTTCGTACTTTTAGCATATGGATAACACTGTTATAATGGTGGAAACACGATTGCGGTGAATAATTTATTGAAAAGGTGTGTGAGAAAGGTGGATTTAAACAAGATTTCTAGTCCATCCTTTTTAAAAAACTTAGATAAGAGAGAGCTTGAACAACTTGCAAAAGAAATTCGAACTTTCTTAATTGAAAAATGTTCTGTCACAGGTGGTCATATCGGCCCGAACCTGGGTGTTGTGGAGCTGACAATTATGCTTCATAAAATGTTTGACAGTCCAAAAGATAAGTTTTTATGGGATGTTGGCCACCAAGCTTACGTGCATAAAATTTTGACAGGTCGTGCGAGTCAATTTGACACTTTGCGTCAGTTCAAAGGGCTTTGTGGTTTTCCAAAGCTTGTGGAGAGTGAACATGATGAATGGGAAACGGGTCATAGCTCGACATCGTTGTCAGCAGCCATGGGTATGGCAGCAGCACGTGATATTAAAAACGAAAAAAACTTCGTCGTACCGATTATTGGGGACGGAGCTTTAACTGGCGGTATGGCTCTTGAGGCATTAAATCATATAGGGCATGCAAAAACTAATATGATTGTCATCTTAAATGACAACGAAATGTCCATTGCACCGAATGTTGGCGCATTACACAGCGTATTAGGTCGCTTGCGAACTGCCAAAGAATATTCAAAAGCCAAAGAAGAATTAGAATCGTTAATTAATAAAATTCCGCTTTTAGGTGGGAAGCTAGCTTCAACTGCTGAACGCTTGAAAGATAGTTTGAAATATCTAGTCGTTTCTGGTGTCTTCTTTGAGGAATTAGGCTTTAAATATTTAGGACCAATTGATGGTCACGACTTTGAGGCGCTTGAAACTACTTTATCCTATGCTAAAAAAGTAAAAGGCCCAGTGCTTGTGCATGTCATTACGAAAAAAGGAAAAGGCTACAAACCAGCGGAAGACGATACAATCGGGAATTGGCATGGGACAGGTCCATATAAAATGGAGACCGGTGCCTTTGTTAAATCTGAAACAAAAGGTCCTGCGTGGAGTAGTTTAATCGCTGAAACCGTTCGTAAAATTGCACATGAAGATGAACGCATTGTGACGATTACGCCAGCGATGCCTGTTGGCTCAAAATTACAAGGGATTCAAAAAGACTTTCCTAAACGCTTTTTTGATGTCGGCATAGCTGAACAACATGCCGCAACGATGGCTGCAGGTCTTGCTACTCAAAAAATGAAGCCGTTTTTAGCGATTTATTCAACATTTTTACAGCGTGCATATGACCAAGTTCTACATGATATTGCGCGTCCAAATTTAAACGTTTTCATTGGGATTGATCGTGCTGGCTTAGTTGGTGCAGATGGTGAAACACACCAAGGTGTCTTTGATATAGCATTCCTTCGCCATATTCCCAACATGACGATCATGATGCCAAAGGATGAGAATGAAGGTCAACATATGGTGAAAACAGCCATTGATTATAACGGGGGACCGATTGCCCTTCGTTATCCACGTGGAAATGGGATTGGTGTCCCGCTCGATGAGGAGCTTATGACTTTACCAATAGGCAGTTGGGAAGTGCTACGTGAGGGGAAAGATGCGACGATATTAACATTCGGCACAACTATTCCAATGGCAATGGAAGCAGCGCATATGCTCGCGCAACAAGGCGTAGAAATTGAAGTGGTGAATGCTCGCTTTATTAAGCCGATGGATGAAGATATGCTGCATCGTATATTTACTAGCAATAAACCAGTGCTAACGATTGAAGAAGCGGTATTACAGGGGGGCTTTGGTAGTGGTGTCTTAGAATTTGCGCACGACCATAGTTATTTCACTGCAATTATTGATCGAATGGGCATTCCAGATCAATTTATTGAGCATGGAAACGTAGACCAACTGCTAGCGGAAATCCATATGACAGCAGAAGATACAGTAGCACGCATGCAAGTGTTACTACAACAAAAACAGCAAGTAGGTTTGAACAAATAATGACAAAACAACCGAAAGAACGTGTAGACATTTTACTTGTAGAGCGTGGGCTTTGTGAGACGCGCGAGAAGGCAAAACGGTCCATTATGGCGGGCCTTGTCTTTTCTAATGAAATACGCATCGACAAAGCAGGAGAAAAAATTGCAATCGATGCACCGCTGCAAGTAAAAGGTTCGGATTTAAAATATGTGAGCCGTGGTGGCTTGAAACTAGAAAAAGCTTTGCAAATTTTTGATATGTCTGTAGAAGGGAAGCTGATGCTTGATATCGGCTCCTCTACAGGCGGTTTTACAGATTGTGCATTACAAAATGGTGCTCGACATTGTTATGCCTTAGATGTTGGCTCTAATCAGCTTGCGTGGAAAATTCGTTCAGATGAACGTGTAACGGTTATGGAAAAAACGAATTTCCGCTATACAACAGCGGCAGATTTGACGGAAGGTTTACCTGAGTTTGCTACAATCGATGTGAGTTTTATTTCACTATCATTGATTTTACCGGTGCTAAAAACGGTTTTAATGCCAGGTGGGGATGTCATGGCACTTGTTAAACCACAGTTTGAAGCAGGTAAAGAGAATGTTGGTAAAAAGGGTATCGTCCGTGATAAAAAAGTCCATCTTGATGTTCTAGAAAAAACCGCTGCTATGGCAACGGAAGTCGGCTTTGTTGTGAAGGATGCTTCTTTTTCGCCGATTACTGGCGGTGAGGGGAATATTGAATTTTTATTCCATTTAGTGAATCCTATAGGGGATGAAAGTATTCCACCATATACAGCTTTTAATGCACTCGTTGAAGAAGCGCATAGTGCACTAAAATAACACGTGCTCATTAAGTAGAGCCGTGTTTTTTCTTGTGCTTTTATGCTGAAAATGGTAGTGTAATTATACAAATATTTAACTATTTATAAGAGGTGAACGATATGAATAAAGGGCAAAGACATATACGGATTCGTGATATTATTGCAAATCATGAAATTGAAACACAAGATGATTTAGTCGATTTTTTAAAGGATGCAGGCTATAATGTGACACAAGCAACGGTCTCACGTGATATTAAAGAACTGCACTTAGTAAAAGTACCTTTGCAGGATGGACGCTATAAATATAGCTTACCCGCAGACCAACGATTCAATCCAGTACAAAAATTACATCGTGCATTAGCGGATGCTTTTGTGAGCATTGACGGAGCATCGCATTTCTTAGTAATGAAAGCACTCCCAGGTAATGCGAATGCTATTGCGTCATTACTGGATCATTTAGATTGGCCTGAAATTTTAGGTACGATTTCAGGGGATGATACTATTTTAATTATTTGTCGCGATGAAGCCGAGCGAGAAAATACAAAAAATCGCTTATTGGACATGCTATAAGAGTGAAACGAAAATCGATGGTTAACAGTTGCTTGCCCGTTTTTTAAAAAAGCGGTCATTTTGCATCTGATAGCAGAAGTTATAATAGCAGTTGAATTTAATTCAGAGGTGACAATTTGTGTTAAGAGAGCTTAGTATTCGAAATTTTGCCATCATTGAGGATTTAACGGTTAGTTTTTCGGATGGTTTAACTGTACTAACAGGAGAAACTGGTGCTGGGAAATCCATTATTATTGATGCGGTACATTTACTTGCTGGTGGTAGAGGTAATTCAGAATTTATTCGTCATGGTGCTAAAAAAGCTGAATTAGGCGGGTTGTTTCAAATATCAAGTACTGCACATCCTGTATATAAGAAACTAGAGGAAGCAGGCATTGAAATAGAAGAAGATTCTATTATTTTACGCCGCGATCTAAATGACTCTGGCAAAAGTGTTTGTCGGGTAAATGGCAAATTGGTACCTTTATCGGTTTTACGAGATATTGGTGCAAGTCTAATTGATATACATGGTCAGCATGAAAATCAAGAACTAATGGATGAAAAACAACATATTCATTTATTGGATCAATTTGCAGAAGCGCAACTATCACCGATTCTTGAACAATACAGTATTCAATATAACGAATATCGGGCATTAAAAAAAGAATTAGCCTCCATTTCTATTGATGAGCAGTTAATGGCACAACGCATTGATTTGTACCAATTCCAAATGAAAGAATTGGAAGATGCAAATTTAAAGCTTGGTGAAGAAGATGAGCTGTTAGATGAACGTCGTCGTCTAATGAATTTTAATAAAATTTTCGAACGTTCGAGTGCTGCCTATGAAGCAATTCAGGGAGAGACAAAAGGGCTTGACTGGATCGGTACAGCGATGGGCGCATTAGATGATGCGGCGGTCATCGATGAACAGTTTAAAGAGGCATCTGAGTCGGTAACAACTGCTTTTTACGCTTTACAGGATGCCGCCTATCAGGTGAAAAATGTATTAGATGAGTTAGAATTCGATCCTGCGCGATTAAATGAAGTTGAGCAACGCTTGGCACTTTTCCAAAACTTAAAGCGCAAATATGGCTCCACTGTTGAAGAAATGCTCGCCTATTATGAGAAGATTAAAACAGAGCTTAGTGAGCTTTTGAATCGTGATGAAATATTGCAATTAAAAGAACGAAAAGTACTTGAAATGGAAGTAGTATTAAGTGAACTTACTGAAAAACTTTCGCATGTTCGAAAAGCAGCAGCCAATGATTTAAGCGAGGCTATCATGGCAGAGCTACGTGAATTACATATGGAAAAAGCAAAATTTATTGTAAATTTTGATGCTTTACCTTACTTTGATGTCAATGGTAAAGACCAAGTGATCTTTTATATTTCAACGAATGTCGGGGAACCACCGAAATCTTTACCGAAAATTGCTTCAGGTGGGGAATTGTCGCGTATGATGTTAGCATTAAAAACGATTTTTTCTTCTTCCAATGGTGTAACATCCATTATTTTTGACGAAGTGGATACTGGCGTAAGTGGTCGTGTAGCGCAAGCAATCGCTGAAAAAATTGCAGCCATTTCTGTTAATTCTCAAGTTCTGTGTATTTCGCATTTACCTCAAGTGGCGGCGATGGCTGACCATCATTACTTCATTAAAAAAGAGGTTGAACATGATCGGACATTTACTTCTTTAGCAGAAATCGATACAGATGCTCGTATTGAAGAAGTGAGCAGAATGATGTCAGGTGCAGAAATTACCGATTTGACTTTACAGCATGCGACAGAATTGTTAAAAATGGCTAATGAGCGAAAAAAACAAATGCGCTAAATTAATAAGAAAATCCAGAGGCAGTCCAATGTTTCTGGGTTTTTTTCATTTTGCACAAATATTTACCGCTTATAAGAACCGCACAACAACACATAGTATAAAGACAAAAATCAAAAGGAGGTGTCGTATGAATCGTCGTTGGCGTCAATTTGTCATTTTGCCTATGCTCATCGTTTTGTTATTTATGCCCATTCAGGCTTTTGCGGCCAAAAAATTAATACCGATGGGTGAAGCAATTGGAATTCAACTTCAGTTATCACATGTCTTTGTTGCTCATGATGTGTTGTTAGCTTCCAATCAATGGATGAAAGGAGGCGCCGTTATCGAAAAAATAAATGATACAACGGTAAAAACACTCGCTGATGCCAAGCAAGCCATTGCTCGCCATGGGCTACAAAAATGGACGATAAAAAGTGAAGGAAAAGCAGTAACAGTTGACTTACAAAAACAAGAAGCAGAACATGTCATCTCTTTTTTAAAGGATGAAACAGATGGAGTAGGGACATTGACATACATTGATCCAGAGACATTAAATTACGGAGCATTAGGCCACCAGATTGTCGACTCAACTCTCCAAGAAGCACCTGTCTTCCGAGCAGGCTCCATTTTCTTAGCATCCATTCATCAAATCCGTAAAAGCCTACCTGGTCAACCCGGCTATAAAATTTCCTCCATTGAAAAACATCAGGAACGATTAGGGAGTATTGATAAAAATACGGTTTATGGAATTTTTGGCCGATGGGAAGATAGCTATCAACAAAGATTGCCCAAAGCCATCGAAATTATGCATGCAAAAGATATAAAATTGGGGAAGGCTGAAATTTATACAGCTATTGAAGGAAGTAAAGTCGAAACATTTTCCATTGAAATTACAAAAGTTGAAAATGAACGGCTTGAATTTATCGTTTCTGACGAAAAGCTTATTGAAAAAACAGGTGGCATTTTACAAGGTATGAGTGGTAGTCCCATCATACAGGATGGTCGTTTCGTTGGCGCTGTCACACATATGTTTGTTGAGGAACCGAAAAAAGGGGCTGCTATTACAGTGGCAGAAATGTTAAGAAAATCTTCATGAATGGGATGGAGCTGCCTTTGGTAGCTCCGTTCTTTCATGGAGAAAATAGGATATTTTAGCTCTTTCCCTAAGTATTTCATGGCTTTTGTGAACACTTTAGCGATACTTAAAAAAAAGTGTAGTTTTATCAGCATTTTTTCACTAAAATAAGTGATAAGTGTATTCGACAATTTGCTGTTACATATCGTAACTTGTCGAGAAAAAAAGAAAGTATCGGACTACATACTCATTTTTGGAAATTGAAAAGGTTTTTAACCCAAAAATGTCGAAAATTCCACAGTGTGTCAAAAAGACATTAGGGGTAACGGTTTTATGCTTTGAATAGTCAAAGCAAAGTCCAGAAGGAGGAATGGAAATGACAAAGGTAAAAGTGGCGATAGCAGATGATAATCGAGAATTATTAAAAACAATGGAGCATTATTTTCAAGGACATCCCGAAATTGAAATAATTGCAACGGCCTCGAATGGGAAAGTATGTCTTCAAATGCTTGAAGAATACACACCTGATATTTTATTACTGGATATAATTATGCCTCATCTAGATGGATTAGCAGTATTGGAAGCGATGTATCAAAATGATCGTATGTCTTCGATACAAGTCATTATGCTCACAGCATTTGGTCAAGAAGATGTAATGAAACAGGCAGTGGATTTAGGAGCATCGTACTTTATGCTAAAACCATTTGAATTCGACCAGCTTGTCCAAAAAATATTACATTGTGCTGGCCAAAAGGCTTCTATACCGAAAAAGGCGAGTGTATTACAGCCGACAACTCCTCAAAAATTAAATCAGCATCAGCTTGATAGCACCATTACAGCGATTATTAAAGAAATTGGCGTACCTGCTCATATTAAAGGTTACTCATATTTACGGGAAGCGATACAAATGGTGTTTGAAGATATCGAGTTATTAGGGTCTGTGACGAAAATTCTTTATCCAGAAATTGCAAAGAAATTCAACACAACACCGTCACGTGTAGAACGTGCGATTCGTCATGCCATTGAAGTCGCATGGAATCGTGGCAATTACGAGTCCATTTCGTCGATGTTTGGCTACACAGTGCACCACTTAAAGTCGAAGCCGACAAATAGCGAATTCATCGCCATGATTGCAGACAAGATTCGTATAGATATGATGGCGAGTTAATTAACAGTTATAACAGTTTACAGGACTTATTTAGAGAGATTCTTTAAAAATTTATAAAGTAGCTATAACAGTCATTACATTAAATTATGAAACACATTCATTTTTGGGATATCCCATTTATGGAGGTGTTTTTTTTTTTTTTTGCGAGATTTTGGCAAGAAACAAGTAATTAAAACGATACATATGCAAAAAAAGACGTTTTCAGGCAGATTTTAAAAATATTAATGCTTTATAAATAATGTTAATTTTTCGTTATAAATCTGTTAAAATCCTTATTTTTTGAAAAATATATGTTTTAAAATAATAGCGAGAAAAAATAAGGAGGTTAGATATGAGCCAAATTGAATTAGTTAAGATTTCAAAGATATACCAAAAAAAGCAAGCTGTATTGAATGAAATCGATTTAACAATTAACGAAGGTGAGTTCTTTGTCCTTGTTGGACCTTCTGGGTCTGGAAAGAGTACGTTACTTAGAATGATTGCAGGCCTTGAGGAAATTTCTGAAGGTATATTGAAAATGAATGGCAAAATAGTAAATCATATTCCACCAAAAGATCGGAATTTATCAATGGTTTTCCAAAATTATGCCTTATATCCGCATCTTTCTGTAGAACAAAACATTCTCTTTGGTTTACAGGCAAAAAAATTGAAGAAACAAGAGCGACAAAGAAGATTATATGAAGCTGCGGAAATGATGGGATTAATTGAATTGTTGGAACGTAAACCAAGAGAGTTATCCGGAGGTCAAAGGCAACGTGTAGCATTAGCGAGAGCGATTGTAAGTCAATCACCACTATGTTTAATGGATGAACCACTTTCAAATTTGGATGCAAAGTTGCGTGCGAATATGCGTGTTGAAATTCGTAGATTGCAAAAAAAGTTAGGAATGACAATGATTTATGTTACCCATGACCAAGTAGAAGCAATGACAATGGGAGACAGAATAATGGTCTTAAACGATGGGAAAATTCAACAAGTTGGAAAACCAATTACGCTTTATAACGAACCAGCTAATTTATTTGTTGCTTCTTTTATCGGTTCTCCAAAAATGAATTTGGGAAAAGCGATTCTTTCAGAAGATGGCAAGCAATTAGTAGTTGAAGGTCAACTTCATCTTGACATAAGTTCTATATTTGGTGAGGAACTACCGACAAATAGACAGTTAACGATTGGCATTCGAGCTGAGCATCTACTACCAGGAACAATTGAAAACATAAACTATCTTTTGGAAGCGGTGAATGTAGAACAATTAGGGAATGAAACATCAATAGCATTTGAGGTTGGTGCCGAGTTATGGACGGCTAGGTGGTCTGGACAATGGTTCATCAAAGTAGGGCAAAAAGTGCCAGTACAAATATTGCCCGAAAATCTATTATTCTTTGATTCGGAAACGGGCAATTTAATTCACTCAGTTTCTAAAGGTAGAATGCAAGAGGTTTTAACAACATGCGTATGACGAATTCTACTACTAATAATACAAGTAATACCCATCTTCTAGAAATAGAGCAAGTTAAAAAGAAAATCCGAATGAACAACTTTTATAAAGGGATGTTGTTTTTATTACCTTCTATTATGTTGTTTAGTGTTTTCTTGTTTTATCCTCTGTTTCGGACTATCTATTTAAGCTTTTTCTTAACGAAAGCAAGCGGTGATACGACTATATTTGTTGGGCTCGAAAACTATGTGAATATGTTCGCCTCACCTCTTTTTTTGAAAAGCATGAAATCTACGTTTTTATTTGTCTTCTATACGGTGCCCACTACCATCCTTATTAGTTTGTTCCTTGCTGTAATAGCCAATGAAAAACTAAAAGGAATTGGCTTTTTTCGAACGATATTTTCCTCCACTATGGGCGTATCCGTTGCCGCGGCTTCTGTATTATGGTTGTATCTGTTTAATCCGACGGTGGGATTATTCAACCAAATACTCGATATCTTTGGGTTTGAAGCGATTGGTTGGCTAACAGATCCAAAATGGGCACTTCTTTCTGTCTCTGCTACTACAATTTGGATGAACATAGGTTTTACCTTTTTAATTTTATTAAGTGGGTTGCAATCGATTGATTCATCTTTATATGAAAGTGCTGATATCGAAGGGGCAGGTTACTTCTATAAATTACGCAGAATAACTATTCCAATGCTGTCGCCCACGTTATTTTTTGTAATTACTGTAACAATTATTAATGCATTTCAATCGTTTGGGCAAATTGATATCTTAACACAGGGTGGACCAGTAAATGAAACGAATTTACTTGTTTACTCGATTTATCGAGAGGCTTTTGTAAATTATAGGTTTGGTTCAGCAAGTGCACAAGCCATTGTATTGTTCGTTTTAATCTTATTCATGACATACTTACAATTTAAGCTAGGTGAAAGGAAGGTTCATTACCAATGACAATGTCTACCAGCAGAAAAGTCATTTTTTATGTCATTCTCATCCTTTCAGCTTTACTGTTAGCTGGACCTATGATTTTGGCATTCGTGCTGAGCTTGATGACCAATCAAGATATTTTAACCGGTAACATACCGACTGCACTCACCGTTGACAATTATATTCGAGCATTTGAACGTTCACCTTTACTTAGTTATTTAATAAATAGCTTATTAGTGTCTATTGTTATTATGCTTGGACAACTACTGTTATCGAGTTTAGCAGCTTATGCCTTTGTGTTTTTAGAGTTTAAAGGGAGAGATATATTATTCTATATTTTTATTGCAACTTTGATGGTTCCATTTGAGGTTTCGGTTATTCCTAATTTTCATTTAATCCGTGATTTAGGTTGGATTGATTCTTATGCAGGGTTGACTATCCCTTTCTTTGCAACAGCTTTTGGAACCTTCTTACTTAGACAAAACTTTAAACAAATACCTAAGGAATTAAGAGAGGCAAGTCAAATTGCTGGTATAGGTGATGTTAAGTATTATCTAACAGTCGTATTACCTGTTGCAAAGTCTAGTTTAGTGACATTCGGGATATATGGTTTTTTATCCACGTGGAACATGTACTTATGGCCACTTTTAGCCACAACAAATGACAAGGTACGTACTGTACAAATCGGTTTGAAGCAATTACAGACCCAAGAGCAGGTAAATGAATGGGGTGTCATCATGGCAGGCGCAGTGATTGTCATTATTCCAACATTAATCTTACTGTTCTTTGGACAAAAGAAGCTTCAAAAAGGTCTAACGGAAGGTGCATTGAAGTAATCGAAATTATTTAAATCCCTTAAAAAAGGAGAAATAAGATGAGAAAATTATTTACATTTCTTACACTTGGAATTGTTGTATTGTTGTCAGCGTGTAGTTCAGAAGATAATTCTACACAAGGGCAAGAAGGAGACAAGCCAACGTCTACTGAAAATACACAGATGCAAGAGGTAACGTTTTGGCACTCGATGGGTGGAGCTGCCCAAGAATCGTTAAATAAAATTGTAGGAGATTTTAATAAATCGCAAGATAAAATTCATGTTAACGCGCTCTACCAAGGAACTTATGATGAATCGTTAACAAAGTTTAATGCAGTTGCTGGTTCAGATAGTGCACCGACAGTCATTCAAACATTTGAAATAGGTACAAAGGCGATGATTAACAGTGGACAAATTCTTCCTATTCAAGAGCTAATTGATGCAGACGGATATGATATGAGTGGATTAGAAGAAAATATTACAAAGTATTATTCGTTAGATGGGAAGTTCTATTCAATGCCCTTTAATTCTTCCACTCCAGTTATGTATTACAATAAAGATGCATTTAAAGCGGCAGGACTAAATCCAGATGCGCCACCAAAAACATTTGAGGAAGTAGCAGAAGCAAGTAAAGCAATCGTTGAATCTAATCCAAAAATGAAAGGTTTTGCATTACAAGCATACGGTTGGTTATGGGAGCAATTATTAGCCAACCAAGGCGCGTTATTATTAAATAATGACAATGGACGAAAAGAGACGCCTACGGAAATCGGTTGGTCGGAAGAAGAGGGCAAATCAATCCTCAACTGGGTGAAGAATATGGTTGATGATGGGACATTTGCTAATTATGGTACAAATTATGATAACATGATGGCTGGATTTTTGGCAGGGGATGTATCGATGTTTTTACAATCTTCTGCTAGTTCAGGGGATATTATTGACAATGCTCCATTTGAAGTAGGTATTGCTTATTTGCCTTATCCAGCAAATAAAGTTCGTCAAGGCGTTGTTATTGGGGGGGCTAGTCTCTGGATGATTGCTGATAAACCAGAGGCTGAGCAAAAAGCCGCTTGGGAATTTATGAAATATTTACAAACTCCAAAAGTTCAAGCAGAGTGGCATGTAGAAACAGGATACTTTGCCATTAATCCATCTGCATATCAAGAACAAATCGTGAAAGATGCTTGGGCTAAAAAACCCCAATTACAAGTTACAGTAGATCAGCTACAAGATACAAAAGCTTCATATGCAACACAAGGTGCGTTAATGGATATGCTTCCAGAAGGTCGTAAAATTATAGAAACGGCTCTTGAAACGATTTATAATGGCGGTGATGTTAATCAAGCACATCGTTCTGCTATTGAGCAATTTAATGCTGCCATCAAACAGGCCAATGCTGCAAGAGGCGAATAATTCATACATCACTAATTGTGAACATTGCTTGTAATTCATCCATAGCGCGAGAGCATACGAGATTATTGTTTCTGTTTAGGTTGGTCGTGGCGCTTCACAGTGAAAAACATAACGCCTTTTTAGACAGTTTACACGTACTGTTTAAAGAGGCGTCTTTTATATGCCGAAAATTTTATACTATTTTCGTCGTTAGATAAAAAATGAAAAGGGATATCCAATCATCAATAAAAGATGAATGGTATTATTGTTACAAAATGTAATATATACTATATAAAGCTTGAAAAATTGGAGGGGAATAAACATGGGGTTATTTGATGGGATAATGGGCAATGCAAGTGAAGTCAACTTGGATAAATTGCAGGAAGAAATGAAAGAGATATTAATACCGAATGAGACCATTCAAAATGCGTATAAAATTATTAGAGATACGTTTATTTTTACGAATAAGCGGTTAATTTTAATCGATAAACAAGGGGTAACGGGTAAGAAAACCGAATATCATTCAATTCCTTACAAAAATATTTTACATTTTTCAGTGGAAACGGCAGGCACATTTGATTTGGATGCAGAACTGAAAATTTGGATTTCAGGCAGCCAAGTGCCGATACAGAAAAATTTTAATAAATCGACTAACATTTATAAAGTGCAAAGTGTTTTAGCAGAATATGTGTTAGGTTAGTATTCAATGGGCGGTTAACAGGGTTAAAGCTGTTAATCGTTTTTTTGCCTTTATGGCTATAATAGGGACGGGGGATTATAAATGAAAAGCGTAAATTTTCAACTTGACCATCATAACTCATTAGAAATAACACAAATTAATGAGCAGTTATATGAGATGCGACTGAGCGTTAATGGAAGCATAAGTATTTTCTATTTAACGCGTGAACAATTATGCACGGATAGCAGAATTGAAGCATTTCAAGATAGATTAAGCAGTGACTTATTTACAGATAATAAATGACTAAAAGCCCAGAGTCTTTATGTAGGATACTTAAGTAAATTTGCAAATAAATAGTAAGTTAAAACGGTACTTTATGCAGTAATGTTCTACTTTAAGAAGTTTTTTAGTAGACAAGACCTAATGCAAAAAAATTAAAATGAGGATTTATGTGAATATAGCTATTTCTTTTTCAAAGTGTTCATAAAAATAACCTAAAAATTTACTGGGTTTTTATGCAATAATAACATTTCCACTTTTGCAACGAAGGAAAACATGCTTTTTTATAGTATATATCGTCTATTTTTTAGAGGAAAAAGGTTTGTGCTGTGCACAGAGCTTACTGATAAAGTAGGGGTATTTTCTTTATGAGTAGTGACAATTGTCTCTAAACAAATGTAAATAGATTGTATATACTTACATATAGAGGGAAGGAGGAGGTAGCGTGATTCTAGTTCGAAATGATAACTTCGAAATATCGGAAGAAAACGGGAAGGTATTTATGCTTACATACAGCGCTGGGTTTCCATTAAAAGAATTTGATGGCGTCTTACGTAGTCATCCACGACTAAAGTTATCTAATTTTTCTATATTAAAAACTGTACTAGCGACAGAAAGCACAAGTCCTGTTGAGATTGGACGCTGGCTTCCAAATGTGGAAGCTGAAATTGCTCGAGATAAAATGTCTGCCTCTATATTTATATATGAAACAGCTGATTATATTCAAAAGAATAAAGAAAAATTAACTGAACAAATTTTGGAAACATTAGCGGACCAAGGCATTATTTATGGCATTTTAGACTTTGATATTTCAAAGGTTGAACCTGGCAAAGCGTTTTTAATTGCGCAAGGAACGTCACCTGTGGCAGGTACGGATGCACAAATTACATATTTACCTAAACCTGAAAGAAAACCTGTCATTCGTGAAGATGGGAAAGCCGATTACTACGACATGAATTTTATTTCAGAAATTTCAGAAGGCTCTTGGCTCGGTGAGAAAATTCCTGCAACGATGGGCAAGCCTGGTCAAAATGTACTCGGTGAAATGATTGCGGCAGCACCTGGTCGTGATTTTCCTATTCGATATGACAAAAAATCAGCGTATGAAGTAGAAGAAGATGGTAAAATCGTCATTCGTTCGAAAATAGCGGGTGTGTTAGATGATGTCAAAGGTGCGATTGGTGTAAATCGCCATCTACCAATTCATGGAGATGTAGGCGTTGAGACGGGGAATTTAGAGTTTAATGGCTCTTTAAGCATTAAGGGAACCGTTACAACTGGCTATACTGTTATTGCAACAGGAGATATTTCCATTGAAGGTGCGGAAGGTGTAAGCGGCGCAAAACTAATTAAATCAATCGAAGGTGATGTATACATTCGAGGCGGTATTTTTGGTTTAGGTTCAACACTCGTTGAAGCCGGTGGTAATATTTTCGTGAAGCATGTCAATGAAGCTATTTTAGTCGCAGATGATAGTATTCATATCGGTTTTTATTCACTTGGATCACAACTTACTGCCCATTCCATTTTTGTCGATGAGCGCAGAGGAAAAATCATTGGTGGGCGTGCTGTTGCAAAAAATACAATTGTTACAGCCATTTCGGGAAACCGTTTAGAGCGGAGAACGGATTTAATCATTGAAAGTGTCAATAAACAGGAAAGTTATGCAATGATGCAAGACAAAGCAACACAGCTAAAGCAATTGCAATCCGATATTTCAGAGCGTGAAGCGAAGATTACAAGTTTACTACCGCTGCTTAAGCAAATGTCTACACAGCAAATTGCTGCCTTTGAAGAAACAAAGCAAAGCTTATCAAAGTTAAAAGCAGAAGCGGTGACGCTAGATCGTGAAATTAAGTTAATGATGGATGAAATGCGTCATGCTGGAAAAGAAGAAATCATTGTTACAAAGGAAGCCTATCCTGGTACCTATATTCAAATTGGCAAAAAGTCCTCGTTGTTAAATAAAATGACGAACGGAAAATTTTTACTGGAGTTTGGTGAGCTGAATGTATAATGAATCATTCATCCCTGTGTTTGCGCATCGCGGGGCGTCTGCTTATGCGCTAGAAAATAGTTTCAAAGCGTTTGAAAAAGCATTAGAGCTAGGTGCCAATGGGATTGAGTTAGATATTCAGCTATCAAAAGAAGGGATACCTGTTGTTTACCATGATCCGCAATTATCAAGATTAGTAGGCAGTAATAAGCTAGTGAATGATTGCACAATAGCGGAATTGCAGAGCTTTAAATTAGGGAAGCCGTGGAGAAGGTTTTTTTCATCGTATAGAATTCCGACATTTGAAGCGGTTTTAGCATGGGCAAATAAACACCAACTCCCACTGAATATTGAATTAAAATCGACCATTCTTGACAATCAAGATGCGCTCGTTCAACTGCTTCAAGGGCTTAAATTACCAGCAGGTAGCCATTTTTCATCGTTTCATTATGAGCTGTTAGAGGTTGTGAAACGTCATGCGCCACAGCATGAAACAGCGCTAATCGCCACAAAAAAATTAAAATGGGATTTGCTGAGTGATTATAAGGCAATTGATTGTGTTCATATGCATAAAAAGTATTATAAACCCCGCTATTTAGAGGCATGTGTAGCTAGTGCTAAGACATGTCGCTTTTATGCGATTGATGGCAGTGAAAAGTTTTTGACGAATCCACATACATCCGTAGTAGGGTGGATTACGGATTTTCCGGATAAAGTTATCCATGTACAGCTACGTCAATAAAAATAGCTATCCAGTAAGTCACAAAGTTCTGTGGCCTATTTGGATAGCTATTTTTATTTTTTTTGGAAGCGCGGAGCCACTTTTCCTTTTTTTCGATCGCGGTGTAGTAAAAAGCCTGCGAAAAAGCCAAAGCCGACAACAAAGAAAATGATGCCAACAACAAATTGCAGCCATAAAAATGGGAAAGGTGAGATGAGCTTACCGAATAATGTATCACGCATAAATTTAATGCCACCTGCGGCCATTAGACCTGGAATTAGCATGACAATAAACGCAGCAAAACGAGCCATACATGTCCCTCCTCATACCTAACTTTAATTGTACCTGTGGATAATGGAATGTCAAGAAAGCCTATGAATCTAAGGAGTCTGGTAAAAGCGCAGGAAGAAGCTCAAAAACTAGTAATTCGTAACTGAATTTTTAGAAAATTCTTACTTAGTAGGAAAAGTGTAATAATAGTTGCGAAATTGTGAATTTGTCAGTATTGTAAAATTAAATGGAGCGATATTATCCATTGCAAAACAGTTTTATCATTTTTTTAAAATTTGATTGGGATGGGCATTAGGGGTTGCACTTTCCAAAGCAAAGGGGCGAGTTTTCATGGAAATCTTCAAGTATATGGAAAAGTATGATTATGAACAATTGGTATTTTGCCAAGACAAAGCATCTGGGTTAAAAGCGATTATCGCTATCCATGACACAACACTTGGGCCAGCATTAGGTGGTGCTCGTATGTGGACCTACGCGACAGAAGAAAATGCGATTGAGGATGCATTAAGATTAGCACGCGGGATGACATATAAAAATGCAGCTGCTGGTTTAAACCTTGGCGGTGGAAAAACGGTCATTATTGGGGACCCATTTAAAGATAAAAACGAAGAAATGTTCCGTGCTTTAGGTCGTTTCATTCAAGGACTAAACGGTCGCTATATTACAGCTGAGGATGTTGGTACAACCGTAACAGATATGGATTTAATCCACGAGGAAACAAATTACGTTACAGGTATTTCGCCAGCGTTTGGTTCATCGGGTAATCCTTCACCAGTAACTGCTTATGGCGTTTATCGTGGCATGAAAGCAGCGGCGAAAGAAGCATTTGGTACGGATATGCTAGAAGGTCGTACTATATCGGTACAAGGGCTAGGAAACGTTGCTTACAAGCTTTGCGAATATTTACATAATGAAGGTGCAAAACTTGTAGTAACAGATATTAACCAAGCGGCTATTGATCGTGTTGTCAATGATTTTGGCGCTACAGCAGTTGCACCTGATGAAATCTATTCACAAGAAGTTGATATTTTCTCACCGTGTGCACTTGGCGCAATTTTAAATGATGAAACGATTCCGCAATTAAAAGCAAAAGTTATCGCTGGTTCTGCTAATAACCAACTACAAGATTCACGACATGGAGATTATTTACACGAGCTAGGCATTGTTTATGCACCTGACTATGTTATTAATGCAGGTGGTGTAATCAATGTCGCAGACGAATTATACGGCTATAATCGTGAACGCGCGATGAAACGTGTAGATGGTATTTACGATAGTATTGAAAAGATCTTTGAAATTTCCAAACGTGATAGTATTCCAACATATGTTGCGGCAAATCGTTTGGCAGAAGAACGTATTGCTCGCGTAGCGAAATCGCGTAGCCAGTTCTTAAAAAATGAAAAAAATATTTTGAACGGCCGTTAACAACGTCTATTCGCTAAAGAGAAGTCGCATTGTCGACTTCTTCTGTTTAAATAGTAGTAAATAAATGTCTAGGCTAATAGATTCGTCATTACAATAAATGACGTACACCTTTCATTGCAATGTCTTTAAGATAGAGATTGTTGCCTGTGGCGATACAGCGCTTTTCCTCGATGGATTGCACTATGACGCCAGTTAGGAGAGAGAGGCTTTAGCACTTTTCTCATAAGGAGGAATAACATATGGCTCAAAATTATGATGTTGTTATTTTAGGGGGAGGGACAGGTGGCTACGTTGCAGCAATTCGTGCGGCACAATTAGGCTTAAAAACAGCTATTGTGGAACGTGAACGACTTGGTGGTACTTGTCTACATAAAGGCTGTATTCCGAGTAAAGCATTACTTCGAAGTGCTGAAGTATATCGTATGGCCAATAAAACCGCGAGTGAATTTGGCGTAGACATTACAGGTGTTACCTTGCAATTCAATAAGGTGCAAGCGCGCAAACAAGCAATAGTAGAGCAATTAAGCCAAGGTGTGAATACACTGATGAAAAAAGGCAAAATTGATGTCTATGAAGGAACAGGTCGAATTTTAGGTCCATCTATTTTCTCACCAATGCCAGGTACTATATCAGTAGAGATGCGCAATGGTGAGGAAAATGAAATGCTTGTTCCTACCAATGTTGTCATTGCAACAGGATCGAAGCCACGAGGAATGGCAGGATTAACGGTTGATGGGAAGTATGTCATGAATTCTGACCATGCATTGCAAATGGAAGAATTACCGACTTCATTATTGATTGTTGGTGGTGGTGTAATCGGCATCGAGTGGGCATCTATGCTTTGTGATTTTGGAGTAGCTGTAACTGTAATTGAATACGGTTCTACGATTTTACCAGCTGAGGATGCAGATATTGTAAAAGAAGTGACAAAACAGCTTGAAAATCGTGGTGTGCGCATTGTGACGAATGCTCGGTTAAATACAGATAGCTTTAAAATAGAAAATGATAACGTTTACATTTCGGCGAAGCTTCAGGATAATGAGGAGCGATTTGAAGCAGAGAAATTATTACTTTGTGTTGGACGTGAAGCAAATATACATGGCATTGGTTTAGAAAATACCGATATTGAAATCGACAACGGCTTTATTCAAGTACGCGATTCTTATCAAACAAAGGAATCACATATGTATGCTATTGGAGATGTGATTGGTGGTTTACAATTGGCGCACGTTGCCTCACATGAAGGCTTGTCCGCTATTGAACATATTGCGACAGGAAAAGTAGCGCCGTTAGATGTTTTGCAAGTACCGAAATGTGTCTATTCCTTCCCAGAAGTGGCTAGTATCGGTTTAACGGAAAGTGCTGCTCGCGAAAAAGGGCATGTATTAAAAATTGGTAAATTTCCGTTTAAAGCAATAGGTAAGGCGCTTGTTAATGGAGAATCAGATGGTTTTGTTAAAATAATAGCCGATGAAAAAACGGACGATATTTTGGGTATTCATATGGTAGGGCCGCATGTGACGGATTTAATAGGAGAAGCTTCATTAGCGAAATTATTAGATGCAACTCCTTGGGAAATTAGTCAAGCAATCCATCCACATCCATCATTAAATGAAGTATTAGTGGAGTCAGCTTTAGCTGTCGATAAGCGAGCTATTCATTTTTAATGCGTTTATAGACATTTCGCCGAATTGTAACAAATAAAAAGACCGACGTAAATTGTGATACTAAAGGAGCTTGTGCGCAAAATACAGGCACTTTAGCACGTTTTCTAATGCGAAAGGGGTGTTCATATGCAAGACGTTCAACTGAAACATGAAGATTTAGGGTTAACGAATGAAGAAGTCCTTGCTATGTTCGAAACGATGTTAATGGCAAGAAGATTAGATGAGCGCATGTGGTTATTAAACCGTTCAGGTAAAATTCCATTTGTAATTTCTTGTCAGGGACAGGAGGCTGCACAAGTTGGAGCAGCATTTGCGCTAGATAAAAATAAAGATTATATTGCACCGTATTATCGAGATATGGGCGTAGTTTTACATTTTGGTATGACGCCAAAAGAGCTGATGTTATCAGCATTTGCAAAGGCTGAAGATCCAAACTCTGGCGGCCGCCAAATGCCTGGGCATTTTGGGCAAAAGAAAAACCGCATTTTGACTGGTTCTTCACCCGTAACAACACAAGTACCGCATGCTGTTGGGGTGGCGCTTGCGGGGCGCTTGCAAAAGGAGGATTTCATCGCCTTTGTTACGTTAGGAGAAGGTTCTTCCAACCAAGGTGATTTCCATGAAGGGGCGAATTTTGCTGGTGTGCATAAACTACCCGTAATTATAATGGTAGAAAACAATCAATATGCGATTTCAGTACCAGTGGAACGTCAGTTAGGTTGTGCAAAAGTATCCGATCGTGGTATTGGCTATGGCATGCCAGGCGTAACAGTAGACGGCAAATGTCCACTACAAGTTTATAAGGTT
Source organism: Lysinibacillus mangiferihumi (assembly GCF_003049665.1). Classification (GTDB taxonomy): domain Bacteria; phylum Bacillota; class Bacilli; order Bacillales_A; family Planococcaceae; genus Lysinibacillus; species Lysinibacillus mangiferihumi. The sequence continues at coordinate 22,830 of NZ_PYWM01000003.1, forward strand.
GTCAAAGAGGCGGCAGAACGCGCTCGTAGCGGTGAAGGGCCAAGTTTAATAGAAACGGTGACATTCCGTTTAACTGCACACTCTTCGGATGATGATGATCGTCAATACCGTACAGCTGAAGATATCGCGGAAGGCAAAGCGAAGGATCCGATTGTATTGTTTGAGAAGTATTTACAAGATGCTGGCATTATGACGGAATCTCTTCGTACTGAAATAGAGGAGCGTGTGATGGCCGAAGTAAATGAAGCGACGGACTATGCAGAGGCAGCTCCTTACGCTATACCAGAGGATGCCTTGAAGTACGTATATGCACCAGTGGACGGAGGTGACGTGTAATGGCAGTAATGTCTTATATTGATGCGATTACATTAGCGATGAAGGAAGAAATGGAACGAGATGAACGAGTTTTCATTTTAGGAGAGGACGTTGGTCGTAAAGGTGGCGTTTTCAAAGCAACGACTGGTCTTTATGAGCAGTTTGGGGAGTATCGTGTGTTAGATACACCGCTTGCGGAAAGTGCGATTGCAGGAGTTGGTATTGGCGCGGCAATGTACGGCATGCGTCCAATTGCTGAAATGCAGTTTGCAGACTTTATTATGCCTGCTGTGAACCAAATTGTATCGGAAGCTGCGAAAATCCGTTATCGCTCCAATAATGACTGGACTTGTCCAATTGTAGTCCGTGCTCCTTTTGGTGGTGGGATTCACGGAGCGCTTTACCATTCACAATCGGTAGAAGCACTTTTTGCTGGAACACCCGGTTTGAAAATTGTTATTCCTTCCACTCCGTATGATGCGAAAGGCTTGTTAAAGGCAGCAATTCGTGATGAAGATCCGGTATTATTCTTTGAACATAAGCGTGCGTATCGCCTAATCAAAGGGGAAGTCCCATTAGACGATTATACATTACCAATCGGCAAGGCAGATGTGAAGCGAGAAGGGGAAGACGTTACGGTCATTACGTATGGTCTAGCCGTTCATTTCGCTTTACAGGCAGCCGAGCGTTTAGCGGCAGATGGCATCTCTGTCCATATTTTAGATTTACGTACAGTGTATCCGTTAGATAAAGAAGCCATTATTGAAGCGGCAAGTAAAACAGGAAAAGTATTGCTTGTAACAGAAGATAACAAGGAAGGCAGTATTATAAGTGAGGTTGCGGCCATTATCGCAGAACATTGCTTATTTGACCTTGATGCGCCTATTCAACGTTTAGCTGGACCAGATGTACCTGCAATGCCATATGCGCCTACAATGGAAAAGTTTTTCATGATAAATCCTGAAAAAGTAGAGCGGGCATTGAGAGATTTAGCTGCATTCTAAAAATCTCCTATCTCATGTAAGAAAAGGAGATGCATATCTAATTGGTAGTCTCTTTTGAGTAGGCTTAAAGGCTTGCGAAAAAAAGTTGAAGCTTCTCAACTAGTTGCCTCGAATTTTGCAATGGCATGCTGTACATGGACAATTCAAAATTTGGGTTGACTAGATGGGGGCGTAATTGATGGGAGGAAAAGATAATGGCGATTCAAAGCATTACGATGCCACAGCTCGGTGAAAGCGTAACAGAAGGTACAATCGAAAAATGGCTCGTACAACCAGGTGATACAGTAAAAAAATATGATCCATTAGCAGAAGTTGTGACGGATAAAGTAAATGCAGAAATCCCATCTTCTTTTGAAGGGGTCATTACAGAACTACTTGCAGAAGAAGGGCAAACGTTACCAGTTGGAGCAGTGGTTTGTTCCATTGAAATCGCAGGTGACGGTGAAGTGCCAGCGTCTCCACCTGTGAAAAAGTCAACAGTAAGTGCTGCAATATTAAATGCAGGGATTCAGAAAAAACAAGAGTCTCCGAAGGAAGTTACTGCACCTATTGCATCAGCAAATTCAGTGAGACAGCAAAAAAACCGCTATTCGCCTGCTGTACTTAGACTGGCGCAAGAACATGATATTCCACTTGAGCAAGTTGTTGGTACAGGAGAGGGTGGCCGTATTACACGAAAAGATCTACAACAACTCATTGACGCAGGAAATATACCAACGCCACAGGATGTAACACCTTCTGAGCCAGTTGCAGTTGCAACAACGGCTAGTAGCCAACCTGTTGCCGCTGTCGAAACACCAACAAAACCAATCGCATCCTCGCCAGTGTTGCAAACAGGCGACATTGAAATTCCGGTAACGAATGTACGCCGTGCCATTGCGAATAATATGGTACGTAGTGCTCAAGAAGTCCCACATGCTTGGATGATGATGGAAGTTGATGTAACGGATTTAGTGGCTTATCGGGATAGTATAAAGATGGACTTTAAGCAAAAGGAAGGTTTTAATATTACCTACTTTACGTTCTTTGTAAAGGCCGTTGCACAAGCTTTAAAAGAGTTCCCAATGATGAACTCTATGTGGGCGGGTGATAAAATTATCCAAAAACATGACATAAATATTTCCATTGCGGTAGCAACAGACGATGCACTTTTTGTCCCTGTTATAAAACACGCTGATGAAAAGTCCATTAAAGGGATTGCTAAAGAAATTCACGAGCTTGCCCAAAAAGTACGCACAGGAAAACTGACAATGGACAATATGCAGGGCGGTACTTTTACAGTTAATAATACGGGTGCTTTCGGTTCTGTGCAGTCGATGGGCATTATTAATTATCCGCAAGCTGCCATCTTACAAGTGGAAAGTATTGTAAAAAAACCAGTTGTTTTACCTGGTGGAATGTTTGCAGCACGCGATATCGTAAATTTATGTTTATCTTTAGATCATCGTGTATTAGATGGATTAGTTTGTGGTAAATTCCTAAATAGAGTAAAAGAAATACTCGAAAATACAAATAAATCTTCGACGTCAGTCTACTGATGACTTGTCGGAAACCTGTTGTATAACGGTTTCCGATTTTTTTTTGCTTTTCGAGTCGCAATTTGTCATGTAGAATAACAAATAGAAACTACTAAGGGGGGAAGCTGATTAAGCGTCCGCATGTCAAACAACATGAAAAATATTGAATTTGAAAAGCCGTCCTATTCAGAATGGCAAGATGCAGCAATCAAAGCTTTAAAAGGGAAACCATTCGAGTCTCTTTTAACGAAAACAAGTGAGGGTGTTACTTTAGAACCACTTTACACACAAGAAAGTTTAGTAGCAAAACTTGGAGATGAACTAGACAAACAAGTTGCCACAATCCGTTCCCTGCAAAATAGTCAAGTATTTCGTGTGGCACAGCAAGTTTATGCAGAAACAAGTGAAGCATTTTTTGCTCAACTTGATGATAGTTTAGCTCGTGGTAATGAGATTGTGACAATTGATAGCCGTGTAAACTTTGAATGGTCTGAAGAAATATTGGCACAACTAGCTCCTTATTTCTCTGAATATTCGTTTAAAATAACGGTAAAAGACGAGAATGATCCATTGTTAGCGGTATTTGACAACATCACAAATGAACAGCGTGAAACTGTGAATGGGTATATTGTAGCTAAAAACCCTATCAAGCTTGAAGGATTGCCAAATGTACGAACGATTAGTGCAAACACAGTAACTTACCATAATGAAGGCGCTAATGCCGTACAAGAATTAGCTTATGCACTTGCTATTGCAGCAAAATATGCAGAGCAAGAAGAAAACTTTGAAGCTTTTGCACAAAAATTTTATGTTTCATTTGCGATTGATACACAATTCTTCACAGAAATTGCGAAGTTACGTGCATTTAAAGTACTTTGGAAAGCGTTCTCATCTGCTTATGGTGTGGAAGAGAATGTGAAAATTCCAACACTTGCGGAAACTTCTCTACGAAGCTTCTCGAAATTGGATGTTTACGTAAATTTACTACGTGCAGCAAATGAAGCGCTTTCTGGATTAATTGGCGGTGCGGATGTATTTACAGTTCACCCACATGATGCATTAACGAAGCCTACAGAACAATCCGTTCGTATTGCTCGAAATGTATCTTTAGTGTTAAAAGAAGAAACAAATGTTTTAAAAATAACAGATCCTGCCGGTGGTTCATACTTCATTGAATCATTAACAGCGGACTTCGTAAAAGAAGCTTGGGCATTATTCTTAGAAATTGAAGCTGCTGGTGGAATGGACGCGTATGCGGCATCCGGTAAATTAGCAGAAGCATTAGAAGTATCTTACCAAGCGCGAATTAAAGCGGCACAAACACGCAAACAATCGGTTATCGGTACGAATATTTATGCTAATCCAGCAGATGTACTTGAAAGTGAAACGAACCCATTATTTGCAGATGTGAAGCGTATTTCGATTCCGTTTGAGCAACTGCGAGCACAAATGACTGCTGCCAATGTGAAAACAGGCATTCTAGCATTAGGTTCACTAAAAAGTTCAAAACCTCGTGCAGACTTTGTATCTGGTTTTTTAAACACTGTTGGTCTAGTACCAGAAAAAAGCGAACCAGTAGCAACAGTTGAGGAAGCGCTCGCTTGGCTAAATACAACAGAAGCAAAATATGTTGTTATTGCAGGCAATGACGATACTACAAAAGAATTAGTACCAGCGATTTTAGCTAAAAAACCAGCAAACGTAATTGTAGACGTTGCAGGTAAATTTAAAGACGAAGAAGAAGCTTGGTTAGCAAATGGCTTAAACGGCTTTATTTTCGCAGGACAGAACATCATTGAAAAATTAAATTCAGTGTTCGCTAGCATGAAGGAGGTCCAACGATGAGCAAGCCTAATTTTAGTGCAATTGAAATCGAAAACGTATTATCAACTGAAGCTCCTGCGGCGTCAGATGAAAAATTCATGACAAATGAAGGTATTGAAATTAAAGATATTTATACAAAAGATGACATTAAAGATGTGAAACATTTACATGATGTAGCTGGTATAGCACCGAATACACGTGGACCATACCCTACTATGTATGTTGCGCGTCCTTGGACAGTTCGTCAGTATGCAGGTTTCTCTACTGCTGAAGAATCAAATGCCTTTTATAAACGTAACCTTGCAATGGGTCAAAAAGGGCTTTCAGTTGCCTTTGACTTAGCAACGCACCGTGGTTATGATTCAGACCACCCACGCGTTACAGGTGATGTTGGTAAAGCTGGGGTTGCCATTGACTCTGTCGAAGATATGAAAATTTTATTTGATCAAATTCCGTTAGACCAAATGTCTGTATCTATGACGATGAATGGTGCTGTACTGCCAGTACTTGCCTTCTACATCGTTGCTGCTGAAGAGCAAGGGGTAACACCAGACCAGCTAGCTGGAACAATTCAAAATGATATTTTAAAAGAATACATGGTGCGTAACACATATATTTATCCACCTGCAATGTCGATGAAAATTATTGCGGACATCTTTGAATATACTGCGAAATTCATGCCGAAATTTAACTCTATTTCTATTTCGGGCTACCATATTCAAGAAGCAGGTGCAACAAACGATATTGAACTTGCCTACACGCTAGCCGACGGACTTGAGTATGTTCGTACAGGGTTAAAAGCGGGTATTGATATCGATGCCTTTGCACCACGTTTATCATTCTTCTGGGCAATTGGTATGAACTATTACATGGAAGTGGCAAAAATGCGTGCTGCACGCCGTATTTGGGCGCAAATGATGTCTACGTTCAATCCAAAAAATCCAAAGACATTAGCATTACGTACACACTCACAAACTTCTGGATGGTCTTTAACAGAGCAAGATCCATTCAATAACGTGACGCGTACATTAATCGAAGCCAATGCTTCATCAATGGGGCATACGCAATCTCTTCATACGAACGCACTTGACGAAGCAATTGCTTTACCAACAGATTTCTCTGCACGTATTGCACGTAATACGCAGTTATTCTTACAAGAAGAAACAGCCATGACAAAAGTGATTGATCCATGGGGTGGTTCATATTATGTTGAAAAACTAACAGATGAAATCACTGAATCTGCTTGGGCGTTAATCGAAGAAATTGAAGAGCTTGGTGGTATGGCAAAAGCGATTGAAACAGGTCTTCCAAAGATGAAGGTTGAAGAAGCTGCGGCGAAACGTCAGGCGAAAATTGACTCGAAATCAGAAACAATCGTTGGTGTGAACAAATATCGTCTGGACAAAGAAGAGCCAATCGACATTCTTGATATCGACAATACACTAGTACGTCAAAAGCAAATTGAGCGTTTAGATGCTATGAAAGCAGCTCGTGATGAGGCAGAAGTACAAAAACATCTTGCACGCTTAACGAAAGCTGCACAAGATGGTGAGGAAAACCTACTTGCAGTAGCGGTAGATGCAGCGCGTGCTCGTGCATCACTGGGAGAAATTTCTGATGCAATCGAAGTTGTATCTGGTCGTCATAAAGCCATCATCCGTTCCATTTCAGGCGTTTATTCTGCTAACTTCTCTGATGAAGAACAAATTACTGAAGTGAAAAATATGACAGATGAGTTCCTTGAAAATGAAGGTCGTCGCCCACGTATTTTAGTTGCGAAAATGGGACAAGACGGACATGACCGAGGTGCAAAAGTCATTGCAACTGGCTATGCTGACTTAGGGTTTGACGTAGATATTTCACCACTATTCATGACACCTGAAGAAACTGCGCAAATGGCTGTTGAAAATGACGTACATTGTATCGGCGTATCGTCATTAGCAGCAGGTCACAAAACTTTAGTACCTGCCCTGGTTTCTGAACTGAAAAAACTTGGGCGTGAAGATATTATCATTATCGTTGGCGGCGTTATTCCAGCACAAGATTATGAATTCCTTTATGAAGCAGGTGCTGTGGCGATCTTTGGTCCTGGTACAGTGATACCTGTATCTGCCATTAAAATTATTGAGGAAATCTATAAACGTTTAGGTTACGAGGAAGTGTCTAAATAATGGACAAAAACAAAGGGATGCAGGAAAGTGCTCTATTTGTCATGGGTGGCGTGGAAGCATCTCACGACGGTATGCAGTATGGTGTACCGAAAAAATTCCGAAAGAAAAAGGCGGACAACCTTAATATACAGAAGCTTGCACAAGATGTACGTGCAGGCTCACGTGTACAGTTGTCAAAAGCCATTACGCTCATTGAAAGTTCGAATAGTACCCATAAAGCACAGGCTCAGGAGTTATTACAGGAACTTTTACCGCATACAGGCAACAGTGTTCGTATAGGGATTACGGGAGTACCAGGGGCTGGTAAAAGCTCTTTCATTGAAGCTTTCGGAACGATGTTATGTGAGATGGGTAAAAAAGTAGCGGTCCTTGCAATAGACCCGAGTTCTTCATTATCAGGGGGCAGTATTTTAGGCGATAAAACGCGCATGGAAGAACTGGTGAAAAAGCCGAATGCATTCGTTCGTCCATCACCGTCTGCTGGTACCCTAGGGGGTGTCCATAAGAAGACGCGCGAAACGATGCTTGTATGTGAAGCAGCGGGCTACGATGTCATTTTAATTGAGACAGTTGGTGTTGGACAGAGTGAAACATACGTCCGCGGTATGGTCGATTTCTTCCTGTTGCTCGTGTTAACAGGTGCAGGAGATGAGCTTCAAGGTATGAAAAAGGGCATCATGGAATTGGCGGATGCAATTGTTGTGCATAAAGCGGATGGTGACAATGTTCGACTAGCGAAAAAAACCGTTTCCGAATACAAGCAAATATTGCATTTCCTTCAACCTGCAACACCAGGTTGGATGTCTACTGCCATGCCAGTTAGTTCGTGGGAGAAAAAGGGACTGGATAAAGTGTGGGATACAATCGGTGAATTTAGGCAGACGGTAGAAGCAAATAACTATTGGTCTATCCGACGTCAAAATCAAACGAGAGATTGGTTCCAATCTATGATTACAGATCATTTAATTGATGCATTTTATGGAGACCCAAATCGCAAGGAACAAGTGCAGTTACTAGAGCGCCAAATCCTCAATGGGCAACTAACAGTAACGCAAGGTGTAGATCGTTTATTTAGCGATGAGCAATCACAGAAATAATGTACGCTTTTATATGAGCATGTAGGTGCACAAAAGCATCACTTACTGCTATGATAGGAGATGTATGAGCGCTTTCAACCTAAAGTTATGCAAAGCAAATGAAGACAGCGCGAAATTGAAAGGAGCTATCGCTTTATGAATATGGATTACGATTTATTTATGCAAGAAATTTTAAAAACAGCACGTGCAGAAATTGAGGCTGCAGGATACGAGCAATTACGCACGCCTGAAGCTGTTGAAGAGGCGTTTGCTCGTCCAGGTACAACATTAGTTATGGTCAATTCAGTATGTGGCTGTGCAGGGGGCATTGCTCGTCCAGCAGCAGCGCAATGTGTGCATTACGATAAAAGACCAGATCATTTAGTTACTGTCTTTGCAGGTCAAGATAAAGAAGCGACAGCAGCTGCTCGTTATCACTTCGGTGAAGACCACTTACCATCTTCTCCATCATTTGTTCTTTTAAAAGATGGACAAGTCGTAGCAGAAGTGGGTCGCTATGAAATCGAAGGCCATGATCCAATGTCAGTAGTGACAAACTTACAAGCAAATTTTGAAGAATATTGTGAAGAGCTATAAAGTTTATTAACACCTACATGGTGCGCTCAACATAAGTTTAGCTTTTATTGATTTGACTAAAGTGACTAGTGCACTTTAGTCAAATCCTTTTGGAATTTTTGTAATATTGGCTAAATATATGTGCAACACAATAAAAGTTTAAATAGATAAGATGAGCTTCTAATGAATAACTATTCGTTATGAATGCTGCAGGATGGGAGGCAGTCGACTTGAAGAAATTTTCAATCGGCTATCGTACATTAAAAACAGCAGTCGGAGCAGCAATCGCCATTGCGATTGCGCAGTATTTTGAATTGGCTTCATATGCTTCAGCCGGTATTCTAACGATTCTATGTGTGCAGCCAACAAAGAAAAAATCCCTTCATGCTGCTTATACTCGCTTTGTCGCAAGCATTATTGGTATGCTGTATGCATTTTTGAGCTTTGAGCTATTTTCTTATCACCCGTTAACATTGGCAGGAATGCTTGTATTGTTTATACCGACGATTGTTTCGTTAAAGGTAGCAGATGGCTTTGTATCAAGTGCGGTGATTATTATGCATATTTACGCAGCTAAGGGCTTTTCGTATGATTTGGTAACGAATGAGTTAGCCTTGATGGCTATTGGTTATGGTACGGGAATCGCCATTAATATGTATATGCCAGACATTCAAAAGGAATTAAATTACTATAGAGTTAAAATAGAGGAACTTTACAGTAAGATTTTTTTAGAAATTGCCAGCTATTTAAGACAAGGTGATACGTTATGGGATGGACAAGAACTGATTCAAGCAGTCAAAACGTTGAATGATGCAAAATCATTAGCCTTTAAAGATGTAGAAAATCATTTTACTCGTAGACAAAATGACTATTATGTCTATTTCGATATGCGTGAGCAACAGCTTGAAATTATTGAACGAGTTCTCCCGAAAATAACGGCATTACCTGTTATAGTACAAGAGGCGGAAATTGTGGCAGACTTTGTCCAAGACCTTGGGGAGCATGTCCATTCAGGAAATACGGCAGGTCGTTATAGAGAAAAATTAGAGTTAGCGAAGAGAGATTTTGCGAAACTACCTTTACCTACAAACCATCAAGAGTTTATTGCGCAAGCAGCGCTTTATCAATTCATTGAAGAAATGGATCGGTATTTAGAAATAAAGCAATCATTTAAGGGTTTAAAGGTAGAAAGAAAGCGCCCACAGTAGCGTGGACGCTTTGCATTTTCTTAAACTAGCATTGATAAACCGAATGCAAGAGATGAGATGACCATGATGGCAATCATGGCATAAACAACGACTTTTTGAAATTTTTTATTACTCATATGCTCGTTCGCTCCTTCTTTTCTTATAAATAGTTTAGCAAATCTGAAAAATTTCTCAAGTAGTAGAGTTTTGACAAAAAAATCTGTAAAATAGGTTATGTACCATAACAGAAGGAGATGTCACCATGGAGAGAGTAGACCATATTGGGATTGCAGTGCGCGATCTAGATGAACGCATTACATATTATACAGAAACTTTAGGTTTAAAGTTGCTGAAAGTGGAAGAGGTTGAATCTCAACAGGTTCGTGTTGCTTTTATTGACGCTGGCAATGTGAAAATTGAGTTACTTGAACCGATGAGCGACAAAAGCGCTATTCACGGATTCATCGAAAAACGTGGCGAAGGCATTCACCATGTTGCATTCGGTGTAACAGGAATTCGTGAACGTATGGCAGAACTTCGTGAAAAAGGCGTGCGTCTTTTGTCGGAAGAGCCAGGACCAGGTGCAGGTGGCGCAGAGGTTGCTTTCATGCATCCTAAATCATCTTTCGGTGTGTTATATGAATTATGCGATAAAAGTGGAAAAGGGGAAAAGTGATTAGTATGGATATGTTCGACAAAATTAATGACTTATATGATCGTAAGACGGTAATTGAGCTTGGCGGTGGCTATGAACGCATCGAAAAGCAACATGATAAAGGTAAATTAACAGCTCGTGAGCGTATTGAATTATTACTAGACGAAGGTACGTTTTTCGAGATTAACCCATTCATTACACACCGTACAGTAGACTTCGGTATGGACAAAATGGAAGGCCCTGGCGATGGTGTAGTAACAGGCTTTGGTAAAATTAACGGACGTCCAGTTTACTTATTCTCTCAAGATTTCACTGTTTTTGGTGGAGCGCTTGGTGAAATGCACGCTAAAAAAATGGCGACAGTAATGGATCTAGCAGCTAAAAACGGCACACCGTTTATCGGTATTAACGATTCAGGTGGCGCGCGTATTCAAGAGGGTGTTCTTTCTCTTGATGGTTACGGACATATCTTCTACCGTAATGCGATTTACTCTGGAGTAATTCCACAAATCTCTGTTATTATGGGACCTTGTGCAGGTGGAGCTGTTTATTCTCCAGCTATCACAGACTTTATCTTAATGGTTGATAAAACATCTCAAATGTTTATTACTGGACCAAAAGTAATTGAAACAGTAACAGGTGAAAAAATCTCTGCTGAAGACCTAGGTGGTTCAAAAGTAAACAATGCAGTAAGTGGTAACGCTCACTTCCGTGCACCATCTGAAGAAGCGGCAATCAATCAAATTAAACAATTATTAAGCTATTTACCACAAAATAATAAAGAAAAAGCACCACGTCAACCACGACCAGAAGGTGACGATTACCGTCCAGAAATCGTGGATACTGTGCCAATCGAAACAACGCGCCCATACGATGTGCGTAAAGTTGTAGAACAAGTAGTGGACGAAGGTTCATTCATGGAAGTTCACTCAGAATTTGCGAAAAATGTCGTAGTTGGTTTTGCACGTATTGCTGGTGAATCTGTAGGTCTTGTATGTAACCAACCAAAAGTATTAGCTGGTGGTCTTGATATCGATTCTTCAGATAAGGCAGCTCGTTTCATTCGTACTTGTGATGCTTATAATGTGCCAATTATCACATTTGAAGACGTTTCTGGTTTCTTCCCAGGCGTAAAACAAGAGCACGGTGGTATTATCCGTCATGGTGCGAAAATCCTTTATGCATACTCTGAAGCAACTGTACCAAAAATTACAGTTATTCTACGTAAAGCATATGGTGGTGCGTACGTTGCACTTAACTCTAAATCAATCGGTGCTGACTTAGTATTCTCTTGGCCAAACGCTGAAATCGCAGTAATGGGTGCAGCAGGTGCAGCAAATATTATCTTTGCTCGTGAAATTGCGAAGTCTGAAGATCCAGAAGCAACTCGTGCAGCAAAAATTGAAGAGTACAAAGAGAAATTCGCAAATCCTTATGTTGCGGCATCTCGTGGTATGGTAGACGATGTTATTGATCCTCGTGATACGCGTATCAAACTTATTCAAGCTCTAGATATGTTGTCAAACAAGCACGAAACACGTCCAGAGAAAAAACACGGAAACATTCCACTATAAGTTGGACAAACCCAGTAGCCAGTTGGCTGCTGGGTTTTTTAGATGGAACGACTAAAAAATATATTGAAAAAATGACAGATAATTGAAACATTATGGCGACTCACCCGTACAAATAGGTAAGGGAGTTGAGATGAATGGAGTGGCAACAATTACAGTCTGAGCAGGAAAAACTTCATGCCCAGCTAAGAAATGTTAATAGATTAAGTGAAAAAAAGCTTTTAATTGAAGGACAAATCGAGCATGCAAGGCAGGAAATTTCCAAACATTCTATAGAACTCAATCAAATTCGAATCAAACTTGATAAGCTCGAAGGCTTTTCATTTATGAATATGATTCGAACTTGGACAGGGCAACAAGATGAGCTAAGAGCGGAGAAAGTCGATAAAGCAGCAATTTTGGAATTGAAAAGCAATGAAGCCAAAAAAATGCTATATGATTTAACAATCGACCTGGAGCAAGTGAATCACATGCTCACCCAATCGAATGAAAAACCATTGCAACAAGCGCTAAGTCGTCTACAAGAAAAAAAGCAAAGCTATCTTCAACTACACGAGCCTGAATATGCGCACAAATTGGAACAGCTTGCGAATGAAGAAGTGATGACGAAGCAGTTAATTTTTGAGATAACTGAAGCAGAGGAAGCGGGGGATATTGCGCTAACTAAATTAGGTCAGGCAGCAGCATCACTGCATTCAGCGAGCGGATTTTCCACATGGGATACGTTTTTTGGAGGTGGCATTATTGCCACACATTTAAAACATGATGCGCTTGATAAAACCGAAAGCTATCTTCATAATGCCCAAATTGCCTTGCAACGTTTTCATAATGAATTGCTTGATGTCCAAGATTTGTCTACCCAGTCTTTGCATGTTGAGGCAGATGGATTTGTAAAATTTGCGGATTATTTCTTTGATGATATTTTTTCTGCTTGGTCAGTCCATTCAAAAATATCAACAGCAAGAGAGCAAGTATCCCGTGTACAAGATGACGTACATAATACAATTAGACGTTTACAGGAAAAACATCATAAAGCAGTAGCTCATTTAGAAGAATTACAGAAGGAAAAAAAGGCGATTTTACAAATTTAACAGCGAAACCGAGTCAAAAGAGAAAAAGTGTTAGATTGCTTGTGAGCAATCTAACACTTTTTTTGCTGTGAACGCTAGGGCGCTTGCTAAAGGGTTACCAACGATTCATGGATTGCTACGGAATTAAAAGACAAAATAAAGAAGTTACTACTAGCGTATTATTCCAACTCTTCAGTCATTGTGCTAAACTAATACTTATATTATGACGTGGAAAACACGTAAATCAAGGGAGTCTTACAACATGACAAGTCGTTTAGTAGAAGAGTTTTTTGAGCTCGTACAAATCGATTCAGAAACAAAACATGAACAATTAATTGCGCCGGTATTAATCGACAAATTAACAGCACTTGGTTTTACAGTAGTGCAAGATGATGCACATACTCGAAATGGTCATGGAGCTGGCAATATTATTGCGACATTAAAAGGTTCATTAGACATTGAGCCAATCTATTTTACTTCTCATATGGATACAGTTGTACCAGGAAAGGGCATTAAACCGTCTCTACGTGAAGATGGTTACATCGTTTCTGATGGCACAACGATTTTAGGCGCAGACGATAAAGCGGGTCTAGCAGCGATGTTTGAAATGGTAAAACGCTTAAAAGAACAGCAAATTGAACATGGTGATATCGAGTTCATCATTACAGCAGGAGAAGAAAGCGGACTTGTGGGGGCGAAAGAATTGGACCCTTCAATTATTCGTGCAAAATACGGCTTTGCGGTAGATAGTGATGGCAAAGTAGGTGGAATCGTGACAGCAGCGCCATTCCAAGCGAAAATTTTTGCTAAAATCATCGGCAAAACAGCGCATGCAGGCGTTGCTCCTGAAAAAGGTGTGTCAGCGATTACAGTTGCGTCAAAATGTATTGCACAAATGAAGCTTGGGCGTTTGGACGAAGAAACAACAGCTAATATTGGTCGCTTTGAAGGCGGTCAAGCAACGAATATAGTGTGCGATGAAGTAACGATTTTAGCAGAAGCACGTTCTATTGATAAGACAAAACTTGACGCTCAAACGAAACATATGCAAGATACGTTTGAACAAGTTGCCGCTGCAATGGGGGCACGTGCAGAGATAGAAGTGAAACTAATGTATCCTGGTTTCCGTGTTACAGAGTCAGACAAAGTGGTTCAAGTAGCAATGGCAGCAGCCCGCAACATTGACCGCACGCCACAACTAGGTATATCTGGTGGCGGATCAGATGCCAATATTATTGCAGGCTTTGGTATCCCTACTGTGAACTTGTCAGTAGGCTATGAAGATATTCATACAACAAATGAAAAGATTCCTGTAGAAGAATTAGAAAAACTAGCAGATTTACTTGTGGAAATTGTGAAAGAGTCAGCTAAACACGAGCGCTAAAAAGAAGGAAGTGACCTAATGGAAAGTGTCAAGGCAGTAGTTTTCGCTTGTGGTACAGAAGAATATGCAGTACCGGTGGAGCAAGCAATCTCAATTGAAAAATTAGAGCAAATAACGCCCATTCCACATTTACCAAATTATTTATTAGGTTTTACAAGAAATCGAGGAGAGCTAATTCCTGTATTGGATTTTGAACGTATTCTCTATAATCGTTCATCAAATGCGGCTACAGCACGTATTATTGTCCTCAATACGGATGTCGTGAACTACGGCTTGCTCGTAACAGAGGCACGTGAAATTCTTGATTTAGATGATTCCATTTTAAAGCAAATGGGGCTTGTTAATTATTCCAAAACACGTTACTTTACGGCAGTGGCCAATTTAGAAAACCGTATGATTACGTATGTAGATCCTAAAATTCTTGTAAATTCTTTAGATGGCATTCGAGAAATTATCAATTATTTGCACAAAATGCTGGAAAATGAAAAAGAAAACGTAGAAGCATAAGTTTTGACAAACAAAAGGAATAACATAAAAACCCCCTCCAATGTTGGAGGGGGTTTTCATTTGGATTAAGAAAGTCGACCGCTATAGTCTTCAAACTTAAATTCACGAATGACTTTAATACCTTCTTCATCGTTATATGAAACGATAGATGGTAGGTTGACACCGTTAAACATATGGTTTTTAACCATCGAGTAGTGTGCCATATCTGTAAAGACAAGACGATCGCCTGGTTTTAGAGGTTCTTCAAATGAGTAATCACCGATAACATCACCTGCAAGGCATGTAAGTCCACCAAGGCGATATGTGTAAGCTAGCTCATTGGCTTGACCTGACCCGATAATCATCGGACGGTAAGGCATTTCAAGTACGTCTGGCATATGACAAGTTGCCGATGTATCTAAAATAGCTAAGTCCATGCCGTTTTTCTGAATATCAAGAACCGTTGCGACTAAGTAACCTGTATTTAGTGCTACTGCTTCACCAGGCTCTAAATACACAAGGAGATTGTACTTATCTTGAATATAATTAATGATATTCACTAGTTTTTCTACATCATAATCTTCACGCGTGATATGGTGACCACCGCCGAAGTTTAGCCATTTCATTTGGTGTAAAACATCACCAAATTTTTCTTCGACTTTTTCAATTATGCGCTCTAATGTATCTGAGTTTTGTTCACACATCGCATGGAAGTGTAAGCCATCAATACCGTCAAGCTGAGATTTGTCGAAATTAGCTAATGTTGTACCAAGACGAGAGTTCGTATAGCAAGGATCGTAAAGTGCTGTTTCAATTTCAGAGTACTCAGGATTAACACGAATACCACATTCAATTGTTTTGCCAGCAGCTTTTACTTTATCCTTGTACTGTGCCCATTGGTTGAAAGAGTTAAAGACGATGTGATCAACATAGCCAAGAAGCTCGTCCATTTCATGTTCTACATAAGCAGGTGCATAGACATGAACTTCTTTGCCCATTTTTTCATAGCCAAGACGGGCTTCGAAAAGTGAGCTTGATGTAATCCCAGCTAAGTATTCACCAACTAAAGGGAATGTTGAATGCATAGAAAACCCTTTTAGAGCAAGTAAAATACGGCAGCCCGTACGATCTTGTATCGACTTTAAAAGCTCAAGATTTTTTGTTAATAGTCGTTCATCCACTACATAAGAAGGTGATGGAACTTTTGTGAAATCAATTGGTTTCATCGGCTACTTTCCTTCGCTTCGATCTCTAAGTCAAGTAATTCTGGGTTATGGCTTTCTTGCCATGGTAGACCCCATTTGTTTAATGCATCCATAAATGGATCTGGATCGAATTCTTCTACGTTCCAGACACCTGGTTTTTGCCATTGACCGTTCATAACAAGCATTGCACCGATCATTGCTGGTACGCCAGTTGTGTAAGAAATCGCTTGAGAACCAACTTCGTTATAGCACGCTTCGTGGTCACATACGTTATACACGTAGTACGTTTTTTCCTTGCCATCTTTTAAACCACGGATGATACAGCCGATATTTGTTTTACCTTTTGTACGTGGTCCTAATGATGCTGGATCTGGTAATACGGCTTTCAAGAAGTGGATTGGCTGAATCATTTGCCCTTCGAATTCGATTGGTTCAATTGAAGTCATGCCTACATTCTCTAATACTTTTAAATGTGTTAAGTATTTTTCAGAGAATGTCATCCAGAATCGAATTTGCTTTAGACCTTTAATGTTTTTAGCAATTGATTCTAATTCTTCATGGTATAGCAGGTAAATATCTTTTGGCCCGATTTCTGGTAAGTTATACACTTCTTTTTTCTCAAGTGGTGCTGTTTCAATCCACTCGCCTTCTTTCCAGTAACGACCATTCGCTGTAATTTCGCGAATATTGATTTCTGGATTGAAGTTTGTTGCGAAATGATAACCGTGGTCACCAGCATTGGCATCTACGATATCGATATAGTGGATTTCGTCGAATTCATGTTTTTGAGCATGTGCTGTGAAAACGCCTGTTACACCAGGGTCAAAACCACTACCAAGTAATGCCGTTAAGCCAGCTTTTTCAAACTTCTCTTTATAAGCCCATTGCCATTTATATTCAAATTTTGCCGTTTCAGGTGGCTCGTAGTTTGCAGTATCCACATAGTGCACACCTGTCGCTAAGCAAGCATCCATAATCGTTAAGTCCTGATAAGGTAACGCTACGTTAATGACAACATCTGGTCCGAAACTTTTAATAAGTTCGATTAATTCATCTGTATTGTCAGCGTCTACCTGTGCAGTATGAATCTTTGTTTTTCCGCCGTCTAGTTTTTCTTTTAGAGCGTCACATTTTGAAACAGTTCTACTTGCGATACAAATTTCCTCAAATACGTCCGAATTTTGAACACACTTGTGTACCACAACACTGGCTACTCCGCCAGCTCCTATAATCAATGCTTTACCCAATTGTCTACCCCCAAGTTCATATAAAGTATTGTCAAACAAGCTGATTATACAGAAAATTGATTTACTACTCAATCATTGTTTTTAAATTTCTACAAAAAATTTTTTATTTCAACATTTATTAGCCGTAATTAGAGGGGGATACCCCGATAGCTGAGCACCTAACGCGTAAAAATCCACTGCGTATTATGGCCTGCACGACATAGGTTACAAATACGCTCATAGTTGAGTTATTGGGTTATGCTTTAGCGTAGATAGCAGAAGTCTCCATGGATTTTTACTTGGTAGTCATGCATCTTAAATTGTTTGAAAATTGTTTGAGTGACTGGCACTCAAAGGTGGGGTTCTGCATCGCCCCATAAATAAAAAATAATGATTAACAGCGTACTTAATAATCCCATCACGAGGCCATAGGTGCTGAAGGCCACTTGCACTTGACTTTGCACAGCATAAATAAAAATGGCTCCAAGTGTTAATAAATTGCCCATAATAAGTAATAACAGATGAAAACGTTTATTCATAGCAAGCCCCTCCTAAAATAAAATTTACTTGCCCCAAAGATGAAAATATTTTACTTCAATTATCTCATAATTCAGAAAAAATATCCAAATAATAACTATTATTATGTGAAAAAGTTTGAAAGATGGAGGGATTTATCTAAATTTCGTATGGAAATAATGGTTATTTTTCTATGAATGATGAATGGTGCTTTTTGAAGCTGACGTTGCAATGCGCTTGAAACAGATTATTTTTCATGGTGTTGCAAGTAGGCTGACATTATTTATATTAAAAAAACAGCATAAGAATGCATTGTTTTTATGATTATTGCTGTTTTTCGCTCTAAAGATGGTAAACTACCAATAAGAAAGCTCTTTGGTGAAGGTGAGGATTTTATCGTGATCAATCAATTTAATGAACAAGTACAACAAATAAATGAATTATTTGTCAGTGGACAAGTGAAAGAAAGCTATACCTTGGCGAAGGCATTATTAAAGAACGAATCATTTGAAGCAGATGATTCTTATCCTATTATTCAACAGCATGTGGCACTTTTAGAGGCTAATGGCTATGCTACTATGCCAGTCCACACTGCAGATAATGTGAAGCAAAGTGTCGAACGTGCGGATGGATCGTATCCAGAGCGTGATGTCCTTAGTGCCTATATTGGCAGTCAGGACGATGAGCAATTTGGTCGAGTGGTAGATGAATTATTAGCGGGGTCTATCGAAGCGCAAGCAAATGCTTACTATACAATGGCTGAATATTTTGTACTTGCAAAAGAGCCTGATAAAGCAATGGTACAATATGCGGAAGCGATTAAATTACAACCGAATATAGCACTGTATTGGGGAGCATTTGCGCAATTTATTAATCATATTGAAGCAAGCCCGTATTTGGCACTACGTCTTATTGAAGAGGCGATTCAACTAGATGGCATGAATGCTCGTTGGTATTATATTCAAGGGAATATATTTTTCCAGTTAGTTGCAGCTACCAAAAATTTAAGTTACTTACCGGCACTAGAGGAAGCTTGGTCGAAAGCCAAAAAACGCTGCTCTGCTAAGCAAGTGGCATTAAAGGTGGACATTGCTAAGTCAGAGGATTTATTAACACAGTGGAAGAAACAAATGCTATAAGGACGAGCTTTTTTTAATAATCTATCATAGTATTTCACGGGCGTTTATGCAGAGTTTACTTGTATATTTATGAATTGTTTGAGTGACTGGCACTTAGTAAATATGTGTTGCGACGGGAGTTTTAGTAGATATTTACTTGTATATTTATAAATTGTTTGAGTGGCAGGCACTATATTTCTGTATTTTTATGCTAGAATAGGATTATAAACGGACGTAAGAAGCTTATTTTATTGCATGAAAGAAGTGTTTGTTTGAGTTTATATGTTGCGTATGTATTAGTAGGGCTTGCTATAGCAATGCCTGTAGGTGCCATCACGGTCGAAATGACCAAGCAGGGGCTAAAAAATGGCTTTATGCATGGCTGGGCAGTAGGGCTTGGCGGTATGACGGTTGATGTAGTATTAGTTTTTGCTCTGTATATGGGGCTTGCTTCTATATTAGCTATGCCGCTAATTCAGCTGCCTATGTGGATTATTGGCGCCGGCTTCTTGTTTTTACTTGGGTTAGATTCTATTAAAAATGCCGATCAAGACATTACGCTAGCGGGTGAAAAGGTAACAAAATCATTTTTCGCATCGTATCGCAACGGGCTTTTGGTAGCCATTTCGCCAGGAAACCTTGTTTTTTGGGTAAATGTATTCGGTGTAGTTCTAGCAAAATCGTATGACAAAGGAGAGTCAGCAAGTTTCCTAGTAATAGCTGCTGGTATACTTAGCGGTATTATACTGCACGACATAGGTTTGATGACCATTGTTTCGGTTACACGTAAGGCGATGAGTCGAAAAATGATTAAAACCCTGACAATGATATCAGGCGTGTTATTGATTGGTTTCGCAGGTTACTTTATTTATGAATTTATTCAAGGAATTAAAATGTACAGATAATCGACAAAAGGCATTGAGAAGTAGATTCTCAATGCCTTTTTAGGTTGTCATCATCGTTATGCTGGAATTGTGCGATGTTCCTCAATGCAAGCGATTATTTCTTCCGCTACTTGATGTGCCAAAGTGAGTTCAGAAGTAAAGCCTACACAAGAACAATTCATCTCACCTAAAATATAGCAATCTTCGCCTGCCTCATTTGTATCTAGCATAAAATCGGCTGTCCAAATAAGTGGTAAATCATAATTACCTAATAAGTTGGTAACGAGTGGTAACTGTGTTAAGAAGTTTTGTACAAGTTGTTCCCAATCCTCTGGTTTATCGTAGCGATATTGCGCACCAGAGAAAAGTGTAGCACTAAAGGCATCTTCAGTATCGGCTGGTTTTTTATGTACCACGTGAACTGGTTTGTCACGCAACATAAATAAGCGGATTTCGCCTTCAGTAATACGAGGAAGGAAACGCATATCAATTAACATTCCATTTGTGCCAGTAATGTACTGCTCACAAAACGTCATAAATGCACCTAGCTCCCAATACTCTACATGATTATCTTTTGCTTCAGTACATTTAATTTTGGCATCAAGAGGTACTTCTGTTATGCCAGCAGCAAGGGGCTCTACTAATTTTACTCGCCAAATACCTTCGCCAGTTGAACCTCGATTTTGCTTTAAGACACGTTCCGTCAGTGCAAGGGAAGTAGGGAATTGTGCTTTAAATGCCTCAATCGTGTAATAAGCAAATGTATCATCTGGTACTAAATTAGTGGACACTAATTTCGATAATACATCTTTCGAACCGTAGCCAATCATTGCATCAGGATGCGGCATGCCAATAACACCTGCTGCACATAACTCTCGTAGCATCTCGAAATATTCTTCCTCATGTTCTAAATTACCAGGATTAATGCGAGATACATAGGCAACGCCATTTTCCTTCACATAATCAAAAATTTCGTCCTTTTTTGTTATATCAAAAAACATTACTTGCGCATCTTGTCCGCGTTGTTTAAGTGCATTGACCATCGGCATTGTATCAAGTCTGTAGCCGTCAGGTCCCTTGTCAGTGCCGCCTTGTACTTCGAAGAAAATAACTTTTTTATTCATATATAGCCTCCTTAACTTCTTGATATTTTTTAGTATACTGGACAAACAAGGAGAAAAGATATACGAAATATGTAAATTTTATATATAATTTCATGGTGAAAATGTTATCGTATAGTAGTTTACGACTAATTATTTTTTGAATAATCAAATTTCAAAGTTATTTACTAATAAACTGGATTTAAATTACAACTATAAGTTTTTCTTCTGAAACACCGTAAGATATAAAATCATACATAGAATCAGTAATGTGCCAATCATTTGGAAGCCTCCAAAAGGAATTTGCAACCAAAGAACACTTGTAATCACAGCCATTAAAGGTTCCAAACTACCAAGTAAGCTTGTTTCTTTTGGGGATAGGTAATGCAAACTGGCAATATAAAACCAAAATGCAAGCATCGTACCAAAAATAATGATAAAGAAAAAATAAGCAGTAGTCGCAAGTGTCCAAGTCGATAGCTCAATGTGCCAAGGTTGATAGAATATGCTCATTGTGACACCCCCAATGAGCATCGCCCAACCGACAACAAGTAAAGAATGGAATTGTTGTAAAAGCGGTACGGCATACAATGTATAAAAAGCGACAGCCAGACCGGATAACACACCCCAAAATACACTCATAAATGGAACTGAAAGTGTGGAAAATGAACCGTTTGTCAGCAATAAAGTCGTACCGATGAGTGTAAGTGATACAGCAATGCCATCTTGTTTGGTTAGTTTACTGTATTTTTTAATAATATAGTAACTGATAATGAAAAGTGGCGCTAAATACTGTAATAAAGTCGCTACAGCAGAATTACCGATTGCAATGGACATCATATATGTATATTGCACAGCAAGCATACCCAGTAGACTAAAGAGAATTTGTCTTAATGCATCTTGCTTTGTTCGCCACATAACAAAAATGGATTGGTGACGATGTGTTATTTTGTAAATGGCAATTAACAAGATACCGGCAACAAGCAGTCTGCTCGATACGAGCCAACCAACTTCAATATGTTCTTGCTGGAATAGTTTTTGCGCAACTGTTCCGCCAATTCCCCAAAAACTTGCCCCGAGAATGACAAGCATAAAACCAAAAGCACGGTTTTTATTATGTTGTTGATTCATTTTATAGCATCTCCTAAACTATCAATATAAAAAAATAGTATATAATTTTCATTGTAAAAAATATCGTATTAACGGTTTAAACTATCAATATATTGAGGTGTTTGCATTGACATTGACGCATATTAAAGTAGCGAAAGATTTACAAGAATTAACGATACATGGTTCGAATGCATTTCCAATTGCTTTATACGAAACGACATTACAAGTAGATCGGCTGGATTTTTTGCCATTACATTGGCATAAAGAAATACAGTTCGTCTATGTCAAAAGTGGACGTGTCAACTATCGTGTAGGTGCGGACATCATACTGCTTGAGGCGGGAGAAGGGTTATTTGTCAATGCAGCATGTTTACATGAAGCGAAACCAAATGAGGTGGACCAGTCGTTGCTGTTTTGTATAAATGTTGATCCGAAATTTTTAGGCGGACATGAAGGGAGTGTGTTGACATCTAAATATGTGCAACCATATGTAACCAATAATAGACTACCATTTGTTAAGCTTTCAGGTGAGCTAGCACAAGCTGTAGAATGTGTTGCCCAATTATTAAAGGAACGAAATGCCTTTTTTGAATTTCAGGTGTGGAGGGCATTGTTATCGATTTGGGAGGTTATTTTAATGCAATCGAAGCTTACTGAGGAAACGATACATGCTTCTATGATCGTGCAACATGAGCGTGCAAAAGAAATGCTTGACTACATTCATCGTCATTATCAAGAAAAAATAACCCTGGAAAAATTAGCTGCACATGTGTTTATCAGCAAGGCAGAATGCAGTCGTTTTTTTAAAAAAGTAGTCGGTATGACACCATTTACGTATCTATTACATTACCGTTTAAGAAAAAGTATGGAATTGTTGCGCGATAGTGACAAACCCATCACGTTTATTGCATCAGACACAGGCTTTAGTACAGTTAGTTACTATATTGAGCGCTTTAAAGCATATACGGGTTATTCACCACATGCGTATCGTAAAAGATTTTTAGTTGAACAGAGCAATACGTAGTGTTCGGAGAAAAGTGAATATTTCATGACATGCGCATACATAATAAACTTTGCTTTCCTTGTAAATTGTTTACAAATGATGCACTCTATTTTAAAATGAACTTAATAGTAAAGTTAACTTAACTATTAACCTAACTTAAAGGATGATTTTGTATGGACCAACATGATGACGCATTATATAACCTCGTACAGGAAATTAACGATGCGATTTATTCGATGGATAGCCATTTTATAAAAGTCCATCAGCATTTAGTAACAGATGATTTGTCTACAAAGCAAATGATACTTATGGATTATATCCATAAAAATAAAAGTGTAACCATTGGACAAATTGCTCACTATTTGAATATTACTTCAAGTGCTGTTGGTCAACTCGTGAGTAAACTTGAAGAACAACGATATGTAATCCGACAAATTAACCCCAAAAATCGCCGTGAAATTTTTGTCCACTTAGATATAGCGGGTAATCAGTATTTCAAGCGGGAAGAAGAAATAAAGCGCTATATTATTGCCAAGTATTACTCGAAACTTGAACGATCAGAATTAGTCCAATTGAAGGAGATTATTCAAAAATTAAATAACATTGTTTTGAAAGAAGGCATGGTAGAGGAAATATGAAAAGAGTGATGTCATTACGTGTAGCAGTCTAATACTTAAAGGGGAGATTCGAAATGATGGTCTTAAAAAAGAAACAAAACATCTGGATGGCGTTTTTAGTCGTTGTATTAGTTAGCAACTACTCGCTTTATAATACAGGATTAGGCATGTCCATTTTACCAACAGAAACAGCGGGCGTTGTATTTGGCTCATTACTCGACTTTATCATCGTAATACCAGTGCTATTTATGCTGTATAAACGAAAGTTTTCTATTAAGTATGCGATTGTTTTGGCCGCAACAGGTTGTATTGCTGCACGCTTCATTATTCCAATGGATCATTTGCAGCCGTATGTGGCGGTGACATGGGCTGGATTTGCAATTGAAGGGGTACTTATCGTGACCGAACTATTATTTGTTACAACGTTAGTATATTACTTACCTAAAATTATAGCAGATGTGCGGGCAAGTTCTTTACCTGACATTTTTTCTTTTCCACAAGCAGTTGAAAAACATGCTCCAAAGTATCGGATTATACAGATGCTGTGTACAGATTTACTCGTTCTTTACTACGGATTTGCAAGTTGGAAGCGAAAAGAACGGGCGGGATTAACGTTACATAAAAACTCTAGCTATATCGCCTTTCAGATGATGATGATTCATGCCATCGTGATAGAGACTATTGGTATCCACTGGTGGCTTCATGAGAAATCCATGCTATTATCCATCTTATTACTCATCATAAATATTTACTCTGTCTTATTTTTTATAGCTGATATGCAGGCAATTCGCTTAAATCCTATTTACGCAACCTCTGACTCATTATATCTATCTTTAGGTTTAATGAAACGCACGACCATTCGCTTCGATGCGATTGAAAAAGTGGAAGAAAACCCAGAACTGTTAAAAGAAAAATTATCGAAAGATACAATCGATTTTATTGCACGTGACTTTGGAGAAGCCTATCCTCACATGATATTGCAGATGAAAGAACCGGTAGAAGTAACGTTTATGTTAGGTCTGAAAAAGCGTTATAACAAAGTGGCAATCAAAGTCGATCAAGCACAGGAATTAAGAGACCTATTACGCCGAGGTATGGAGGAAAATAAAGGGGAATAGGAAACAAATAAAGCCTTGCACAACGATGTGCGAGGCTTGTTGTGTTGTTACTCTAAAAAATGTTTCGTTTTTAAATACACCTTTATCTATTGCCCGATTAATTCCTTTCCTCTACATGCAAGGGGCAAGAGAACACGACTGTTATTTTTTACTAGGAAAAATGACATAAGAAAGGCTAATGACGGCATCGATTATTAAAACAATCCCCCAAATTTTCATTACTTGTAGTAGGGAAGACGTATCGGTATGTTGACCAATAAATACAATCATCGCATACAATAAACTAGTACTAATGATGTAGGCGAGAACATGTAAACCGAGCATTTTTACTTCATGGATTCCTTTCGCCAATCCTGTTAACCGCTGTTTTTCTATCGTGATTTTTAAAAACCATTGTTGAAACTTTTCATCTGCCCATGTAATCATGGTCTTCCCATAGGCAATCGAGACACCTATATAGATAGCGGCAATACCATGAGAAGCGGATGCTGGCGTACCAGCTTTTAAGTCCAGAGCAGTTAGTAAGATTAATAGGAGGTCTATAACAGGTGTAAGGGCAAAAAAGAAAATGCTTAGTTTTGGCTTGTTAAAACGGTATCTACAAACCAAAGCTATTAATATGACAATCCAAAATGCTATTTCTGCAGCGATAATCCAAGCAATCATAAAAACCCTCCATTATTTTGATACGGTTGTATTAAATAAAATTACCATAAAGTTTTAAATAATACAAATGTATTAAAATAGTCTATAATTGAAGTATGCCGAAAATAGTGAATCATGAAGAAAGAAAAGCGAGTATCGCGAAAGCCACGTGGAATGTAATTGCTAGGGATGGACTTAGAGGTGCTACAGTACGTTCAATTGCAAAGGAGGCAAATTTATCATTAGGTGCTGTTCGTTACTATTTTAACACGCATGAGGAATTAATCGTATTTGCGATGGAGTTAGTAGAGCAGCAAGTAAATGAGCGTATTGCCCAGCATTTACAAAAGCCACTACCGATTAAGCAAATTATTGTAGCAGTACTTTTGGAGCTCGTGCCAATCTCTGAACAACATATTATTGAAATGCAAGTTTGGCTAGAATTTGTTTCTTATAAGGTGCGAAGCGGAGAACCGTCAGAAGAAAATATATTGAGCGGTATTGAAAAGATATTTGCTTATTTACAACAACAAAATTTACTGCAAGATGGACTAGTACTACACGATGAAATTGTCCATTTACATGCATTTATTGATGGTCTTGCCCTGCATGTTTTAATGGGCTTAGTACCAATGGATAAAGTGCGACTTCAATGTTTAATTGAAAAAGAAATAGATAAAGTATTAAAACTATAAATCAAGTGTATTGCCCATCTAGTGTTAATCTAGATGGGCAATTGCTTTTAGTATGTCTTCACTAACAGCATCCCAAAATTGACGTTGTACGGCGTCGCAATACGTATAAAGGTGTTTACTTTGCACATGCTCATAAATTTCCTCTATTGCTTCCTTGTGGAAAGATAGACGATGATTCATTGTTTGACGTTCTTCCTCGATACACAATAACTTATAAATATCCGTCAGTCGTTCAAACTTTGCACACTTTTGTTTCGTATCCTCATATTGAACTTGATGAAACCTTCCTATGGCCGTATGCATTGAGATTTTTTCTCGATGTTCTGCTTGCAATGTTCGATATTCTTCTTGCCGAATAGCTACACGATACCAAAATTCATAACGCAACGGTAAATCTCTTATTTCGTAAGTAAGCAAAGTATTTAAAATACTGCTCATTTGTTCATATGTATCTAGCTTTTTATCTGTCTCCTTAAATAGTCCAAACATTTTGCCACCCCCCTGTTTTGATTAATACTACAACCTATGATAAAAACCCTTTAATATTTCTTGGGAAATAATACAACGTTGATAAAACGGGGTGAATCACCGATCAATCGAGTGAAATTTAGGATAGAATACCCTCGGAAAAAGCATTATCTGAATCATTTATGTAAAAATGCAAAAAAAGGCATTTACAAAAGGAAAAAGAATGTGTTAACTTAAAAACTATAGTTGGTTAACTTAAAGAGGGGGAGGTACAGTTGCAACACTTTTGGGTTGTTGGAACAGATACAGATGTTGGAAAAACATTTGTCACCACATTATTAATGCGTAATTTGCAAAAACAGGGCGTACGTGTAACGCCTTATAAACCAGTGCAAACTGGTGAAGTGTATGATGGTGAACAAGCCTATTACTTCGACACAGCGATGTATGAAAAATATTCCTTGCAATTGCTAGACAGAGAGAATTTAAATGGCTATTCATTTAAAGAGGCTGCATCGCCACATTTTGCGGCTCAACTGGAGGGGCAGCAAATTGACACACAGCAGTTATTAAAGCAAATGCAGCTTTTACAGCAAACATGGGATGTTGTTATTTGTGAAGGAGCGGGTGGGCTCTTTGTGCCATTAGATGCATGTGGCGAAACGACATTGTTGGATGTCATTGTTGAAAGTAAACTACCCGTTGTCGTGGTTACACGAACAGCACTAGGAACAATTAACCACACGCTCTTAACGTTAGAGGCATTGACTACACGGGAAATTGAAGTGCTTGGTCTTGTATTTAACGGTGATATGGGGAGCAGGATGGAGCAAGATAATATTCAAACGATTTTACAGTATTATACATTGCCCTTTATGACGATACCAAAGCTGGAAGAGCTGTCGGACATTAGTGAGTATACAATTACGGGCACATCATTGTTTGAAAGGCTGATTAGACGTGAAACAAGTATTAACTGAACTACAAGAAAAAGATTTACAACATGTCTGGCATCCTTGCTCACAAATGAAAGATTATGAGGCTTTTCCACCAATCGTTATTAAAAAAGGCCAAGGTGTATGGCTGTATGATGAACATAATCAACGCTATCTAGATGCGGTATCTTCATGGTGGGTAAATTTATTTGGACATGCCAATCCACGTATTAGCCAAGCATTAAGTGAACAAGCATTTACGTTGGAGCATACAATTTTTGCGAATTTTTCACATGAGCCAGCGATTAAACTCGCACAAAAATTAGTAGCTTTAACACCACAAAGTTTACAAAAAGTATTTTTTGCAGATAATGGTTCATCTGCTATAGAAGTCGCTTTAAAAATGAGTTTTCAATATCATATGCAAACGGGGAAAACGCAAAAAAAACGCTTTTTGGCATTAACGGATGCCTACCATGGTGAAACATTAGGTGCTTTATCCGTCGGTGGGGTAGATCTTTATAACGAAGTGTATCAACCACTGTTACTGGATACGGTACGAGCACAAGGCCCAGATTGTTTCCGTTGTCCATTTAAGCATCATCCGGATAGTTGCCATGCCCAATGTATTAGTTTTGTAGAGGATCAGTTGCGCATGCATCATCAGGAAATTACAGCGGTCATTATTGAGCCACTAATTCAAGCGGCAGCAGGGATGAAAATGTATCCAGCTATTTATTTGCGACGTTTACGTGAACTATGTACGCAATATGATGTGCATCTAATTGCAGACGAAATTGCTGTAGGTTTTGGGCGCACAGGTACACTTTTTGCCTGTGAGCAGGCTAATATCTCTCCGGATTTTATGTGTTTATCAAAAGGTTTAACAGGTGGGTATTTACCACTGTCTGTCGTAATGACGACGAATGAAGTATATCAGGCATTTTATGATGATTATGCCACGATGAAGGCGTTTTTACATTCACATAGTTACACAGGGAATACACTTGCCTGCCGTGTTGCTCTAGAGGTATTGGCGATATTTGAAGAGGAACAGTATATAGACGTTGTGCAAGACAAAGGTGAACGCATGCGAAAGCTAGCCTTGGAGGCTTTTAGTGATTTACCTTTTGTTGGTGAATATCGGCAAGTTGGGTTTGTCGGGGCGATTGAACTAGTGGCGAATCGCGATACCAAAGAGCCATTACCGAGTGAGGAGCGCATCGGCTATCAAATATACAAAAGAGCTTTAGCCAAAGGTTTACTTATTCGTCCACTTGGGAATGTTTTGTATTTCATGCCACCATATATTATAACGGACGACGAAATGCAATTTATGATTCAAACAACCAAAGATACAATTGTTCAATTTTTTGAAGAGCGGGAGGGATGAGGGCATGTTGAAACGACAATCAACGTTATCACTTGTGATGATTGCGATGTTTGCTGCATTAACAGCCGTGGGTGCCTTTATTAAAATTCCATTACCGCTCGTGCCGTTTACATTACAAATTGTCTTTGTCTTTTTAGCGGGCTGCTTACTCGGTGGTCGCAATGGATTTCAAAGTCAGCTAGTTTACATAGGAATAGGTTTAGTTGGCTTGCCAGTTTTTACACAAGGTGGAGGCATTACATATGTATTGCAGCCGACTTTTGGTTACTTAATAGGATTTGCTCTTGCTGCATTAGTAATCGGCTATATGATTGATCGAGTAGAATCACCAACGAAAAAGCATTTCATTGTTGCCAATATTATAGGGCTTATCATTATTTATGCAGTCGCCGTACCTTATTTATATGTAGCTTTAAATTTATGGTTAAACATGAAATCAAGTTGGTCTCATGTATTTTTAGTAGGCTTTGTCAATAGTATTGTTGCAGACTTTTGCTTAGCAATTGCTTCTGCCCTTTTAGCTGAACGTCTATACAAAGTATTTCGTTCCGCTAGAGCTATAAAACTTGTGCAAATTGAAAAGGAGAATGTTTAGTGAATTGGTTACAATTAGCAGATGAAGTGATTGCAGGCAAGGTAATTAGCGATGATGAGGCACTTGCCATTTTAAATAGTGATGATGATGATATTTTAAAGCTAATGGACGGCGCATTTGCCATTCGTAAGCACTATTACGGTAAAAAAGTAAAGTTAAATATGATTATGAATGCTAAAAGTGGCTATTGCCCAGAGGATTGTGGCTATTGCTCGCAGTCATCTAAATCAACCGCTCCTATTGAGAAATATCCGTTCATTACAAAAGAGGAAATATTGGCGGGGGCAAAGCGTGCATTTGAAAATAAAATTGGTACGTATTGCATCGTCGCAAGCGGACGTGGGCCGACTCGTAAAGATGTCAATGTAGTGAGTGAAGCCGTTGAAGAAATTAAAGCAAAATATGGCTTAAAAGTTTGCGCTTGCTTAGGTTTACTAAAAGAAGAACAAGCACAACAATTAAAAGAAGCGGGTGTTGATCGCTACAATCATAACTTAAATACATCAGAGCGTCACCATTCCTATATTACGACGACGCACACATATGAGGATCGTGTTAATACCGTTGAGGTTGTAAAGAAACATGGTATTTCCCCATGTTCTGGAGCCATTATTGGGATGAAAGAAACGAAAATGGATGTCGTGGAAATTGCACGCGCATTGCATCAGTTGGACGCGGATTCAATTCCAGTTAACTTCTTACATGCAATTGATGGGACGAAACTTGAAGGAACACAGGACTTAAATCCTCGCTATTGCTTAAAAGTATTAGCGTTATTCCGCTACATGAATCCTTCGAAGGAAATTAGAATTTCCGGTGGTCGCGAAGTCAATTTAGGATTCCTTCAGCCATTTGGACTGTATGCAGCAAATAGTATTTTTGTTGGGGATTACTTGACTACTGAAGGACAAGAAGCCAATAGCGATTATCGTATGCTTGAAGATTTGGGCTTTGAAATCGAGCTGACACAAAAGCAAGAAGAAGCATTTTGTTCTTAATTCATTAATAACAATCATTATGAAATAAAATCTACTACTACACAATATGATTACCTAAAAACCGTTTGAGCGTCGTGGAAAAAGCGCACAGACGGTTTTTTGGTCGATAAAAGAGAAGGAGAAAGGTAAATAAATGGTTCCGATAATATACCTATAAAATGATGGTTTTCACAAAATGTTCAATGAAAGCGTTTTGAAATTGAACAGTTTGTGAAGGGCTTCACATAAAGCTTTATTTTTTAAAAAAAGAGCGTAAAATGAAAATTAGCAAGAGTTGTTATAAGACAGTTTGTTCTTTGTATCACATGTTAGGTGATTGTTATATTACAAAAATAATAGGTAAGGGAGAGGTTAAGATGTGGGTTATTACAGTTTTTGAGAAAAAAAATGTGCGTATTTTTGAATATACAAACAAAAATGAGGCAACAGCCGCATTAGCAAAATTTAAGAAAAATGCCGTATTAACATATACAAAATAATACTTGTTTCGGTTTAAATCTAAAAATAACCCCTCATTGTACAATATAACGTACAATGAGGGGTTTTGTTAATGAAAAAGTATGGAGAAAGCACTGAAAACTAATAAAATTGCCATGAAAATATTGAATGGTTGATGATACTGTAAAAGTACTTTTCGAAAGGTAGAGCCAAATAGAGCCCAGCTAAATGTACTGATAATCCCGACAAACCCTAAAAATAATGCAAATAAAAGGTAACTCATATAGGAAGTGTAATACGGCAAAATATAGGTCGCAACGACCGTAATGCCAAACAAAATTCCTTTTGGATTGACGAACTGTAGAAAGGCTCCAAGTAGTAAAAGGTTTCGTTTATGCTCCTCTAGATGGTTAGGATTCGAATCTACGTGGTCTTTGGTTGTCGCAATTTTAAAAGCTAAATACAACATATAGCCTACCCCTAAAATCGTTAGTGGTAATGTAATAATGGGCATAATTTGACTAACAGCAAAATTAAAAAAACTACTTAAAGCGGTTATTGTAAAGAAGCCAATGCCCACACCGAGACAAAACTGCATCGTTTTTTTAAATCCATATTGGTTGGCATAGGCCATTGCCATAATGTTGTTCGGCCCGGGTGTAAAGCTTGTAATGATAACGAATACTAAAAAGGATATGTAAGGCATTTTAGACCTCCTTGTTATTTGTACGTTATATCGTCCTAAATAAACTATATAACGTCCTGTTTTTTATTATACATAAAGGTCGTTATATTGTACAATTTTTTAAGGGGTGCTTGATTTGGAGGAAATTCATTTAATTTTTGCAAGGAATTTAAAAGCGATTCGCGAAAAAGAAAAACTTAGTTTAGAAAAAGTGTCTCAGCTATGTGGCGTTAGTAAAACGATGATTGGGCAAATTGAAAGAGGCGAGTCTAGTCCAACGCTTACAACTATCTGGAAAATCGCAACAGGTTTAAAGGTTTCCTTTACGGCTCTTATCCATCAGCCGCAGTCGGAAACAGAAGTCGTGCTGAAAAAGGATATACCAGTATTATCAGAAGATAATGGGAAATATAGAGTGTATCCAAATTTTCCATTTCAAGAAGATAGTCGTTTTGAAATCTATACAATAGAGATTGATCAGGGTGGTCAATTAAGCGCAGAGGGTCATAAAGAAGGCACAGAGGAATTTATTACTGTTTTTGCAGGGGAACTAATGATTTGTGTCAATGACCATAACTACACTTTAAAAAGTGGTGATTCCATCCGATTTAAAGCAGACAGACCGCATGACTATCGTAATGCAGGTGATACATTAACGAAGTTAGGCATGACCATCTATTATCCGAATGAAAGATAAAAATCGGATGTGCGCTTATGGATAGCGCTCATCCGATTTTTTTAACTTATAAAATGCTGCCTAAACGTTTAATGCCTTCACGAATAATGTCAGGTGTTGCATTTGTATAGTTCAGACGCATCGTGTTTACACCTGTTTTTGACGTATAGAAGGGATCGCCAGGAACGAAAGCGACCTTTTGTTCCATTGCTTTATTAAAGACGTCCAATGCTGCAGCACCGTTAGTCATTGTCGCCCAAATGAACATCCCACCATCTGGACGAGTGTATTCAACATGTGCAGGGAAGAATTCCTGCATCGCACCTAGCATTGCATCAGATTGATTTTTATATAAAGCAATGATTTTTTTTACGTGTTCTGTATAATCATTATTTGCTAAGTAATCATAAATCACATATTGTGAGAAAATGTTTGTGTGTAGGTCAGTTGCTTGTTTTGCTGTTTCAATATGTTTCATTAACACTTTATTTTTCGTAATAATAAAGCCAAGGCGCATACCTGGTGTAACTGTTTTAGAGAAAGAACCTAGTAAAATACTATTTTCGAGTTTTCCGGCACCGATATAAGGAAGTGGTTCACCTTGGAAGCGTAGTTCTCCATATGGATCATCTTCAATTAATGCTACGTCGTATTTAGCAATAATGTCATATATTTGTTGACGTTTTTCTTTTGAATACGTAAGACCCGTTGGATTTTGGAAGTTAGGTACTGTATAGATGAATTTCACGTTTGGCTGCTGTAAAGCATTCTCTAATTCTTCTAAATTAAGGCCATCGTTTTCAAGGGTTACGCCATAGAAATTAGGCTCACTTAATGTGAAGGCTTGAATCGCGCCTAAATAGCCTGGTTCCTCAATGACAATGCCATCCCCTTTATTAATAAGTACTTTACCAATTAGTTCAAGCGCTTGCTGTGAACCAGTTGTAATCAATATATCATCTGCGCTAATATCTAACCCATGAACACGTTTGTATTTAGCTGCGATGTATTCACGTAAAGGTGCATAGCCTTGTGTAGATGAATATTGGAATAATCGACTGCCATTTTCACTAATCGCATGGTCAACAGATGCTTTTAATGCATCGATTGGGAAAGAGATGGGGTTTGGTAGCCCACCTGCAAAGGAAATGACATCCTCGGCATCCGTTACTTTTAAAATATTACGGATGAATGAAGATGGTGTGTTTAAGATTCTTTCAGAATATTGCATAATTTTATCGGTCCCTTTTTCTGATTTTTTAAAAATTATAGCATTGTAATCATTTGCATACAATATTATGATTGTATGCAAGACAATTATATATTGTATGCAAAGCCAAAAGAAAGGGGTTAAAGCATGCCATTTAACTCATTTGATGAATACCCAATGAGCTGGAAGCCCAATATAAGCAATATCTCAGCGCCAATTTATATCGCAATTGCAGAGCAGTTAGAACAGGATATTAAGGAAGGTGTTTTATTGCCAGGGACTAAGTTGCCACCACAACGCGAACTGGCTGATTTTTTAGATGTCAATTTAAGTACAATTACAAGAGCGTTTAAGCTGTGCGGACAAAAGGGACTAATTTATGCCTCGATTGGGAGTGGTACATTTGTTTCTTCTGATGCAGCGGCAAATAAAATTTTATTACCGACAAGTAATGCTGGTCATTTAATCGAGTTAGGTTCGGTCTTACCAGATGCTTATGCGAATGAAGAAATAACACGTTATATGAAGAAAATGCTGAATGATTCTAATGTCAGCAAGTTATTTCAATATGGTCGACCAGAAGGGAATGCATGGCAAACTGAAGCAGCAGCAAAACTTTTAGAAAAAGTTGGATTTCAAACGGATCAACCAATATTGCTTGGTGCAGGAGGTCAAAATGCAATTGTCGGCACATTAGCCGCTTTATTTCATCCAGGAGATCGTATTGGAACAGATCCCATTACATATGCAGGAATCAAAACGGCTGCTAATATGCTTGGTATTCAACTAGTAGCCATTCAGCAAAAAAATGGAGAGATGACAAAAGAAGGACTATTGTATGCTTGTAAAAATGAACATATTAAAGGTCTTTATGTGATTCCAGATTTTCATAACCCTACAACCCATACAATGTCTATGGAAACAAGAAAAATGATAGCAGAAGTGGCTAGGCAAAAGGGATTAATCGTGATAGAGGACGCCATTTATAGCTTTTTGAAGGAGCAGCCACTAGCGCCAATCGCCTTTTATGCACCGGAAAAGGTAGTGTATATTGCCAGTGTGTCCAAAACGATATCACCTGGTTTAAGGTTATCCTTTATTGTGACGCCTAGTGCATTAAGAAAGAAAATTATTGAAACACTATATAATATCAATATTTCGGTATCACCTGTTATGGTGGAGCTTACAGCAAGACTAATTCAAGATGGTGTTGCGCAAACGATATTAGAGAAACATCGCTTATATGCTAAACAACAAAATGCGCTTGTGAATCAGTATTTAGGGGAATACAATATTTTAGGTGATGATGAATGCATGTTTAGATGGCTTCTATTGCCGAAAAAATTTACTGGCGTGCAGTTTGAATTACTTGCTTCGAAAGCGGGCGTCCAAGTTTATGCAGCAGAACGTTTTGCAGTAGGTAATGCCAAACCAATAAATGCCGTTCGATTGGCAATTACGGCACCAGAAAATAGCGCGCAGCTTGAGCAAGCCTTAACGGTATTAAAGGAATTGCTTGAAAGTGATGGTGACTATGGGTTTGTAGATTAACAGTGAATGAGTGGAAGGGAAAAGTGTTAGATTGCATGCAATCTAACACTTTTTTACTGTTGAGCGAAACAGCGGGGTTTCTCACAGGTTTACCCGCGAATCAGGGAGATTTATCCGCGGTTTTTCACAGTTTACCCGCGAATCGGAGACATTTACCCGCGTTTTCCAAAGGTTTACCCGCGAATCACAAACTTTTACCCGCGATTCAAATATTCTGTAAATTTTCACAAAAACAAATTGCATTTTAAATCAGTTTAGTGCATATTTATAACATATTAATTTTTTGGAAGAAGGAGAAATCTATGAAAATTTATAGTGCTACAACTGCTGATGTTACACCTGTCTATGAGTTAATCAAAATTTACGCAGATAAAGAGATTGTATTACCTCGTTCCTTATTATCAATTTATCAACAGTTACAGTGTTTGTATGTTGTAAAGGACAATTCTAAGGTTGTTGGGGTAGCAGGGCTACATGTCTTAGGGCAAGATTTAGCAGAGGTTCGTTCCTTAGTCGTAGATCCAGATTACCAACAAAAAGGAATCGGTCGAATGTTAGTGGAACATATTATTCAGGAGAGTCCTAAATTAGGGGTGGAAAGATTAATATCCTTAACATATCAAGTAAAGTTTTTTTCAAAACTTGGATTTCAAATTGTCAAAAGAGATGATTTGCCAGAAAAGGTTTGGACGGATTGCGTGAATTGCCCAAAAATTAATAATTGCGATGAAGTAGCGATGGTTAAATATTTAGAAACTGCAGACTAAAAGTTGAAAGGAGGAAAAGGCAATGCAAGAACTAGGGAAAAAAGAAAATGATATGCAAACATTGATGCCGAAAGGATTTTATACTTGTGTGAAGAACCTCGGTATTAAAGATGAAACGCTAGACTTCACGGTTATTATGTCATCTACTGTAGCAAACGCAGCTGCTATGTTTACGCAAAGTAGATTTTGTGGTGCGCCTATCCCCATTGGTAAGAAAAATGTAGCGAATGGTAAATTACAATGTTTTGTCATTAATAGTAAAAATGCGAACGTCGCAACAGGGGAAGAAGGGATTCGCAATGTTCAAGAAATTGTCAACTTGGTCGCACAAGAGTTAGCAATTGCACCTGAAAATATTTTACCTTCTTCAACTGGTGTAATTGGGCATCAATTACCAATGGAAAAAATAAGAAATGGAATCATCAATCTTAAAGAACAGTTAGTAGAAGGAGGCTTAGAAAAATCAGCCCAAGCAATTATGACGACAGATACTTATCCAAAATGTAAAATATGCAAAGTCGGTAATGCTACATTAGTTGGTATTGCAAAAGGTTCTGGCATGATAGAGCCGAATATGGCTACGATGTTATCTTACTTTGTGACAGATGCTGAAATTCCCGCCGCAACTTTACAAACAATTTTTAAAGAAGCTGTCAATCAATCATTTAACATGGTCAGTGTTGATACCGATACGAGTACAAGTGACACAGTAGCCATTATGGCGAATGGATTAGCAGGGAAAGTGGATATCAAGCAATTTACTGAAGCGTTAAATAACATGAGCATTGACTTGGCAAAAGAAATTGCCCGTGATGGGGAAGGCGCTACAAAATTAGTTGAAGTCACTGTCAATGAGTCATCGAGCTTTGCACAAGCAAAAAAAGTGGCTAAAAGTATTGTGAATTCGCCACTCGTGAAAACTGCTATTTTTGGAAAAGATGCCAATTGGGGACGTATAGCTATGGCGATAGGTAAATGTGAAGATGAAGTAGACCTTAATCCTGAAAATATCTCCATCTATTTTGGTGAAACGTTAATTTATCAAGGGAAACCAATCGATACCGTCGATTTATCTGTTATCCAAGAGTATCTTGAGAATTCTGAAATCCAGATTAAAGTATCGCTCGGCTTAGGCAATGAAGAAGCTACTGTATGGGGTTGTGATTTGTCCTATGACTATGTGAAAATTAATGGTTCCTATACAACATAAAATAACAGTGCAGCTATTGTGCAATCATTGTACAGTACCTGCACTTTTTTGCCGTAAAAAATGCAAATTGGTGAAAAAAAGAACAAAAGTTCTTATATGTGATAAACTATAGAAAAAGTTTAAATTGAAGGATTAGCATGACGAAGAAACGATACATTCTTTCTTTTAAAAATGTATGTAGATAATAATTAATGAGGTGAAAGAAAATGCATAAAGGAAGAATTATTTTGCATATTGACCTGAATTGCTTTTATGCCTCAGTGGAACAAATTTACGATCCCTCATTAAAAGGAAAACCAATCGCCATTGCAGGTAATCCAAAAGAGCGTAGAGGTATCGTGATTACATGTAGCTATGAAGCTAGAAAAAGTGGTGTTTATACAACGATGAATGTCGGTGAGGCAAGAAGAAAATGTGCCGATTTAATTGTTCTGCCACCGAATTTTGAGCGATATCGAGCAGCTTCAAAAGCATTTTTTAACTTATTAAAAGAATATAGTGAAATTCTTCAACCAGTTTCTATTGATGAAGGGTATATGCAATTGCCGATGGTAGAAGGTCAAAATGTAATGGAACTTATACAAGGCATACAAGACCGCATTTGGAACGAACTCCAATTGCCTTGTTCAATAGGTGTTGCACCTAATAAGTTTTTAGCGAAAATGGCAAGCGATATGAAAAAACCGATGGGAATTACCATATTACGTAAGCGTGATGTACCATCTATACTGTGGCCATTGAATGTCATAGAAATGCATGGAATTGGGAAAAGCACAGCCGAGAAGTTGAAAAAGTTGGGCATACAAACAATTGGTGAATTAGCTGTGACGGATGAACGGCTATTAAAGCAACAATTTGGCATCAATGGTGTTCGTATGAAACAGAAGGCGAATGGTGAGGATGATCGACCTGTTGATCCCGAGGCAATATATGATACGAAAAGTGTAGGGAACTCGACAACACTTTCGCACGATACGACGGATAGAGATGAATTATATAAGCTTATTACTACACTTTCTGAAAAGGTAGCGGATCGATTAAATGCTAAAAAACTTGCTGGCGTCACGGTGAGTATTTTAATTCGTACAGCTAATTGGAAAACCTATACGCGCAGTAAATCGGTCAACAATGCTATTTATTTAAAAGAAGATATTGTTGAACACGCATGGAGCCTTTTTCAAAAACATTGGAATGAGGAGCCTGTCCGATTATTAGGCGTAACCATTTCAAATGTCAGCAATTTGAAAGAAATGACACAGCAATTAACATTTTTTAATTTTGAAGAGCATATCAAAGAGGAGCCAATTTTAAAGGTAGTGGATGAGATAGAAGAACGATTTGGCAAAGGCATCATTAAACGAGGAGCAGATATTGCTAAACGATCATCTTTTCAATCACAGACAAGCTTTAGTAAAGATTTTTTAGATGATCTTAAATAAGGTGCTTACGTTTTTATGACGTAAGCACCTAGTTTGCCCTTTATTCTTTTGGGTTAATAATTCCGTAAAAAACAATATCTTCAAATGTATTATTTTTATAAATATGATCTTTTAAAGTACCTTCATATCGCATACCACACTTTTCCATAATCTTACCAGAAGCAGGATTTGATTTAAAATAGCGAGCATAAACACGATGATAGTTTTTCTCTGTAAATACAAAATCAATTAGTGCTTTAGCAGCTTCGGTTGCATAGCCATTGCCCCAATGTTCTTCACCAATCCAATAGGCAATTTCACCATTTTTGTATTGTGGATGATTGGAAATACCGATTGCCCCGTACAACTGTCCACTTTGTTTGTCTGTTATAGCAAATTCATACATAGTATCTAGATCATAATGCTTTTCATGATTTGCAATCCATGAGAGTGCACATTCTAATGAATAGGGATAAGGTAAATTTAATGTGCTTTTATAGATATTATAATTATTACAATAATTGCTGACTGCTTGTGCATCTGATTCCTGAAATAAACGAAGCAATAAGCGCTCTGTTTCTATTGTTTTGGCCGTTTTACTATAGATCATGTTTATCCTCCCATCCTGTTAGTAATTAAAGGTAAAAACTTTTTTACAGTATATCACATGGAATTGGATTATATGTATATTTTTAGGTGATTTTGTAGCTATCTGAAGCCTGTGTTATTTGTACATAATAAAATATAAAATAAGTGAATAATTAGGTAACCTATATGGCACATTAACATATAGGAGGTGGAAGAAGAATGTCTAAAATTATTGGTGTTGAACAATCATTATCAAATGTAGAAGATGCTTTAAAAGCAAAAGGGTATGAAGTGATTCAGCTTCGTAATGAAGCAGATGCAAAAAAATGTGATGCTTGCGTAATTACAGGACAAGATAGAGATGTCATGGGCATTAGTGATCCTATTATGGCAGGTCCTATTATCGATGCAGCTGGGCTTTCCGCTGATGAAGTAATACAACGTGTAGATCAATATTTCCATTAAAGAAAGTGTGCTATTTTTGAAGTCCTTCGTGACATCAAAGGTGGCACCTTTTGAATGTCGTATAGGACTAGTGAAGTACTATTGACAATATCTTTATCCTATCATTTCCTTTATAATGAACACTAGCTACATACATTTTAAGACCATCATGGGTAGACATAAGGGGAGAAGAATGAAATGGAAATACTTCACGCAACAATGGATGAATTAGAAGATGTAACAGTGCTATTTGATGAGTATCGGCAGTTTTATGGACTAGAATCGGATATTAGTAGTGCCAAAGCATTTATCCAATTACGGATGGCTTTAAAAGAATCCATTATTTTTATTGCTGTGGAAAATGGGAAATCAATAGGGTTTGCACAACTGTACCCAACGTTTTCTTCTATCGCATTACAGCGTGCCTATATACTAAATGATATTTATGTAACGGATGAAGCGAGGGGCCAAGGGGTAGGCACAGCATTGATGGAAAAAGTGTTTCAATATTGTGGGCAGCAATCGGCACGTTATGTGACATTACAAACGGCTGCCGACAATGTACATGCCCGAAAATTATATGAAAATCTGAATATGATACAAGATCAATATTGTAATTATGTAAAGTATTTTGGTTAGTAAAAAGAGAAAAAGTGTTAGATTGACTGCCATCAATCTAACACTTTTTTGCTGCGCCGTTGTTGTCCACTTCGGTGGTGCTTTCCGCTCAGCACAGTAAGCCGCAACCTTCGCTAACGCGCGGAATGCCCGCGTCTTACGCTATGTGGGTTCTTCTCAGGAGACACCGCCTTTGCTACCAACAACTAGTTTTTCTTTCTAATTTATTATTCATTGCAAAAGAAATAATAGGGGATATTTTATATATTTTTATCTTAGCAAAAATTTATCAAAAACAACCTCTTTTGTTTTAAGAAAACGGAAAAAATGAGCTTTAATTTATTTCGAGTGTATACGGTTGTGTACTTGCTCGACCATTTGCTTCACTAACTTCAATATAGTATGTTCCTGGTTCCAACGCTACGATACCTAGTTCGGCATCATCTGCACCGTAATTATCGATGATTTTCACTGTGCGTCCTTTAGCATCAATAATACGGATGACCCCATCCAAACCTTTTTCGGTTAGTAAGGTGAACGTTACATTGCGCTTACTGTGATTGAAAAATTCAAAATAATCTTTATCGCCAAATGGTACATTAGCATTTAAATATTGGCTAGCTACCCATTTATCGTCTGTTTTCGTTAGTGAAGATGGTTTTGTAGGTATACCATTGACTAATTTAGAATCCGCATCCTCATCATCCTTTTTATGATCAAAGAGCGTTAAAGTATATGGCTGAGTCGAAACTAAACCGTTATCAATTGTATTAACAGCAATAAAGTAACCATAATCTTTTTTAACTTTAAATGAAGTATTTAGCGCGGATGTCCCTGCTAAACCGAGCAGCCTTTCAAAAAAGCTTTCACCTTGACCAAATGGAATTTCTGTTTGCATTTCATTGCCGTCAATTTGCTTATTACCATTAGTATCTTCAATGATAGAGCCCATAAATTTCAAATCTATTTGTAGCTCTCTTGGTAACGACGTTCCCTGCTTATTTGTATAGGGCTCGGAATTGATGAGAAGACTTAATACTGTATCTTCTCCCAGATGTTTGTAGTAGTAATAATTTGTATCATCATAAAAAACGAGTTTATTTTGATAGTTGGTACCAGCTTCAATTGAACGTGCATTTTCAGCTGTATTGATTTCTTTATTTTGGTCTTGGGGAATTGCTGCAATTTTAGTTGCTTTAAAAATATAGGGTTCGGTAGAACGATCTCCGAAATTTAAGACTTTAGCAACATAAGTTTTACCCTGTTTCAATGCAATTGTCTTGGGATCATTTTCATTGATTGTTATGCCGTATAGTCGTGAAATAATCGCTGGATCATTCGTTAATGAAGAAATTAGTTGCAATTCTTTCGTTTCCTCATCATATTCTAAAATACTACCAGTTGGTCTTTGATTTTTGCCTTTTTGAAGTTGAAAACTATAGATAGCATCTTCTTGTGGTGTGAAAATAAAATAATCAATATCCTCATCTGTTTGGAAGTATGCCTTGTACTCATTACCAATCGTATATGGAATTGCATGCTCCAAAATTACTTTTGAGTCCTCTTCTTCATCAGATAATTCTATATTTGAAAATAGTTTTTTGTTAAAGTCCTGTTGACGTTTTTTGGATTTAGATGGAGTGGGTGAAGAAGAATTATTTTCCTCGGCTTCTTGTGTTGGTTCAATTAATGGAAGACCGTCTTCGTCTTCAGGTAAATAAACGACTTCACCAGTTAATGTGTAAGGTAAAATGGACTCGTTAATTCTATCGTTTTCTTCATTGTCAATGCCGCCGCTTAAGAACGTTAAGAAAGAATCGAAAGAAGAATCGTTATCACTATTATTTGTAACGCTTAGGACATATTCTTCATCAGGTTCGACATCGACAATAAGACTAACTCCTTCGCCTTTTGTTTTGCTGCTTAACGCAGAGATTGGAACGGGTTCATATTCTTCTTCATCGTCACCTTGTTCTGAAGGTTCAGGTTCTAAATCTCTTTTTAGATAAAGTTCTAAAGATGCAGTTACACCAGGGATACCAGATAAATCAAATTTCAATGTCGTTGGCGTTTTAACAGAGAATGTGAAGTAATCTTGGTCGCTCTCATGATCTTTAGAAAGCAGTGTATAGTTTTTCCCTTGTGTATTGAATGGGAATTTTTGTATCCCCACTGCTTGATCGATAGTTAAATTATCAATTGGTAA
This sequence comes from Lysinibacillus mangiferihumi, assembly GCF_003049665.1. Taxonomy (GTDB): domain Bacteria; phylum Bacillota; class Bacilli; order Bacillales_A; family Planococcaceae; genus Lysinibacillus; species Lysinibacillus mangiferihumi. The sequence continues at coordinate 65,103 of NZ_PYWM01000003.1, forward strand.
TGTGTTTGTTGTTTGAGCTGTAAATGTAAAGTAAGACTTGCCCTTTAAGCTATAGCCTCCATTATGGTCTTTTACACCAATAAGAAGTGTTCCTGGTTGCTCTGCTTTATATAGATAGCCCTCTTGTTGGTTCATGCGCACATCATTTACTTTAATTGGTTCTACATCGCCACTATAACCTGTAGGGTAGAAGTATAAATCAAATGCATAATCGTAATTTTCGGCACCTTTTAAAGACAATTGAGCATATTCATTCGCATTTAAATCTACCTTGTACCATTTTTTCTCTTCTGGAAGCCTGAACTCACCTTTTTCTGTATTTAGAACATTCTTTTTCAGTACTTTGGCGTTATTTAACCGTTGTTCTTTTGTTTCGTTATAGCGTTTAGGTAGATTATTGATATCAAATTGTAGTGCTTTAACAGGATTAACGAGACCATGTCCATACGTAAGGTCGTAGCCTGGCTCACCTAAATCTTTAGCAGTCAATTCAAGAATAGCCTCTATTTCATAAGGCTTTAAATTCGGGTATTTGGATTTTAATAGTGCCGCTACACCTGCAACAACAGGTGATGCCATTGATGTCCCACTAAATATAGCAAAAGATGATCCTTTTTTTTCATCATAAACGGTACTATAAATATCCTCACCTGGTGCAACGATGTCTACTGAAGGGCCATAATTTGAGAAACTTGCTAATTTATTTTGTTCATTTGTAGCACCAACGCTAATAACACCTTCAAAAGAAGCAGGGAAGGAGTATTTATCGGTTGATTCATTGCCTGCAGCGGCTACAATCGTAATGCCACTGTCAAGCGCTCTTTTAACGGCCGCCTCCATTAAAGGAGACTCTCCATAGCCACCAAGACTCATATTAATAACGTCTGCTTTTTGTTCGATAGCATAAAGAATGCCTTGTGCAATGGCAAAGTCACTAGCGTCTTCTTGTCCGTTAAAGACGTCTATTGGCAGAATCTTGGCATTTGGATATATACCGTGCCCACCAATTCCATTATCTTTTGTTGCGCCAACAATGCCCGCGACATGCGTCCCATGTGGATCAGCAACAGAAGAGTCGGCAGGTTTTACCGCATTATATGGCGGCAGCACTTGCGCTTGCAAATCTGGATGCTTATAGTCCACACCTGAATCGATAACCGCTACTTTTACATCATGATTGCCAGCTAATGCTAGTGCTTTATCAACTTCAAGCAGTTGCAAATGATACATATCTTTTTTCTTTGGATCTACAATAGTGTTAAAGGAATGATACTTGTAGCTTGGGGATACACTTTTTACGCTTTTTTGCTTGGCGTAGTAGGAAACAGCTTCTGTTAACGATTGTCCCTTTTTAAGTTGGATGACATCGTAACCTAATGAAGGAATAGAGCGAATTACTTTTGCACCTATTTTACTATGTACGTTCTTAGCAAGACCCGAATGTTTGACGATAATCGTATTATCACTAATCCATTCGTTTCCTCCTGTTTGTTGCTTGAACTGCTTCGCTCCTTGTTTGTTGTTGCTAGCGAGCATAGCTGTCACTGATTCTGGGTTCTGTGGTGCTTCAGCAAAGGCAGAAGCAGCAGGAACCAGTAATGCAGAACATGCTACGACAGCGATTGATTTCATCACCCAGTTTTTCAATTGTTTTTACCTCCTTAAGTAAATTATAAACTACAATATTTATAACGGACGGCAAAGAGAAAGGTTTCATACCACAATAAATTTTTTTTACAAGTTTTTTTGTTATAACTAGTATATTGTTTTATAAATGATAGTTTTATATGGTTTTTCGCATGAGTTGTTAATTGTTATTTTGCGGAGTGAAAGGCAGTGGTATATTAATCTTCCCGTACGTAACGGCCGGTGTTTGACAACAACACGGTTCGTTGCGTACGGGATATTGCAAGTTTGGTAGATATTCATAGAAGAGGGTGGGGACTACTAGAATTGTTCCTTAAGAAGGAGTGTATAGCGACAACTAGCATCTAGTACTCGTTATTCTCGGAAAGTTCTTAAAGTTGTTCAATAAGTTTGTGTAAATCCTTTTTGGAACGAGGCATTGCTATATTGTCGCCCAATAGTTTTTTCGTTTGTAAGGCAAGCGTCATTTCAAATACCCATGGTCGTTCAAGGTGGGCTTTTTCAAGCAATTCCTCTTGGTAGAACATGTCGATTGGATCCCCATTATAAATGATTTTCCCTGCCTCCATCACGATTATTTGATCCGCCCATTCATAGGCTAAAGCGATATCATGCGTCGCTAATAAAAACGTACGTTGCCCATCTTCTAATTTAGCTAAGTACTGTAAAAATTGTGAAGCATAATAAGTATCTAGCCCAGCAGTCGGTTCGTCTAATAGTAAGACGGAAGGTTCCATTGCGAGCACACCAGCCATGGCAACACGTTTCTTTTGTCCGACGCTTAAAAAGTGAATGGGCTTATCAAGCAATGCTTCAACCTCTGTTTGCGCAACAGCCCACGCGATTTTTTCTTCAATTTTTTCGTTTGACCAGCCAAGATTTAATGGCCCGAAAGCTATGTCTTGCTTGACGGTACCAGAAAAAAGTTGATTGTCCGCATCTTGGAATACGATGCCAACTTGTTGTCGTAATGTTGCTAATGCTTTTCTAGAATAGCTAAGCGTTTCGTTACAAAAAGAAATAGTGCCAGCTGTCGGTTTTAAAATACCATTTAAATGTTGAAATAACGTAGATTTACCTGCGCCATTGTGACCAAGCAGGGCAATTTTTTTCCCCTTTGGTATTTGCAAAGTAATATCTGTTAAAGCTTTAGTGCCGTCTGCATAAGCATAAGATAAATGTTGAAGATCAAAATATAGCTCAGTCATGAGAAATACCTCCATAGATAATGAGGGATACGAAAATAATAACAATGCCTAACCAGTTTTTCTTGTTGTAGCTACTACTTTCTTGCCAATAGACAGCTTCACCACCGCGCGCCTGCATCGCATTATTTAGTTCGCGACTGCGTTGGAACATTTCGGCAAACAGTGCTGCAATAAGCATGGAAATCGACCGAAGCCATTGCATTGGTGATTGATAACCAAGACGAGCTTGTTGTGCAAGATGGATTTTTTGCATGCTGTTCAAAAAGATAAAAATAAAACGGTATGTTAGCTCTACCAACTCTACAAATAAAGCTGGCAACCGCCATTGCCGTAAGACATAACAAATGGATTGTACGGAAGTCGTTAAAATTAAAAAATATAAACAACTAATACTGCCCAAAACGGTGAAAAACAGGTGCTGCGCTGTGATCAAGCTGTTATTTCCTATAAAAATCGTCCACTGGCTTAGCGAAAATGTCCATAGATGCGCCGGCAAAATACTAGCAGTAGGTGCAATCGAAATCAAAATAGATAGTAAACTGGAGAGCAAGAAAAAACTCGGTAAAAGCAGTAGTTTTGCATAATATTGTAAAGGAATTTTAGCGCCTAAAATGATAAAAGCACTCATTACAAGAAATGTAATGAGTGAAATTTGTTCATCTCTCATGATAAGTGTCAATAGCAACAATCCAAGGGAGAACGTCATTTTTTCTAACGGATGAACGGACGCTAGTTTATTCATATAAGCATACTTATCAATAAGTAACATTATTTAACCTTCTTTATGCTTACCGCGCATATAGCCCACGAAATAGCCAATAAAACCAGCGCCAATAGCGGCTTGTAAGACGAATAATAAACTTTCAATTTCACCACTTGGTGGCTCCCATAAGCTTTCAAACCATGGTTCGTATTCTTTGTTTATTTCACCAATGGCTGCTTCAGCTTCACCGTCAGCACCGCCGAATTCAGCGCCTTTTTGGATGAATAGAGGGATGATTGCTAAAAATATCACAATAGCTAGTAACAGTAAATTTTTCTTCATGTTAATGTGCCTCCTTTGCAGAGAAAACACGTAAAGCTTTTAATTCGCTTACATTGTATTTTTTTAAGAAATTCATCACAATGACAGTTAAAATCCCTTCACTAATCGCTAGAGGAATTTGTGTTAACGCGAAAATCCCTGCGAATTTAGTGAATGAAGCCATAAAGCCTCCCACTTCTGAAGGGAAGGCAAGTGCAAGTTGAACGGACGTGACAACATATGTACCCAAATCCCCAAGCATTGCTGCAAAAAAGACAGCGAGAGAAAAGGATAGACCGATTTTTTTTGCACCTTTAAAAACAGCATACGCAATCATTGGTCCTACAATCGCCATTGAGAAAGCATTTGCACCAAGAGTGGTAATGCCACCATGCGCTAAAAGTAACGATTGGAATAACAAGACGATTGTCCCAATCACACTCATTGCTAATGGGCCAAACAGGACTGTGCCAAGTCCAACACCAGTAGGGTGTGAGCAACTGCCTGTAACAGATGGAATTTTTAATGCAGATAAGACGAATGCAAATGCCCCTGATAGCCCTAATATCATTTTCGTTTCAGGGTTTTCATCAATTGTTTTGCGAATTGAGCGTAACCCTAAAATAATAAATGGAATCGAAATAATCCACCAGAATATCGCCCATTCAATCGGTAAAAATCCTTCCATGATGTGCATGGCAAATGCTCGTTTTGGTACTAGTAAAAATGCTAGTAGGAAGTAACTAAGTTTCCAAAAAGATAATTTCAAAATCTCTCCTCCTTAAATCAAAATTTTCGAATGTAGCGTGCGCAATAAAAAAAGCACTTCTCCTAATTTAGGAAAAGTGCATAGCTGAAAAAGCAAATAGAATCATCATCTGCCAAGCCGCACACCTATCCTCGTAGGTTGAAACGATCACGTTTTTTCGGCAGGTCTCCTGGCTTTAGTTCAACGTTATATAGGCCTTCCCGTCCATTGGACAGTGACATTCTCTATAAAACTCCCTAATACAGTGGCGGGACCGCGCCGGACTTGAACCGGCTTCCCTTTTAAGCGAAGTGAATACACTTCGCACCGAAAAAAGATGAAATTGTGAGATTTCACGACACAGTGTAACATGTTTTTCCGTTTATAAGCTATCCTTTTTTATAAAAAATTTTTTTGTTATTTGACATTCTAGAAAATTCAGATAAATATAAGAGAATAACGGTCGCTTTCAATGAAATACTTGTTGAAATTTTATTAAAAATCTAATAAATGAAAAAGAAATGTTGAAAAGTATGAAAAAAATAGGCTATGATAGAGACAGTTTTTCAATTCATTTTAAAAACTTACAGCATTTCAATTTAATATAGATACATCTATAAGTGCTCGAAAAAGTTCGAGATAATAGGGAAATCGGTGTAAATCCGATACAGCCCCCGCTACTGTAATAGCTGATGAAATCGCAATGCCACTGAAAACTTGGGAAGGCGCGAGAGTAAAAAGAAGCTTAAGTCAGGAAACCTGCTTATTGATGGCATGCAAACTTTTCGGAGGGAGAAGTGAAGCGAGAGCGGATACGTGTATATTCGTTTTTATTTTGGCTTCTACAAAACCTTTACTCTTCGATATAGAGTGAAGGTTTTTTCTTTTTCCTAAAAGTAAATGAGGGGAGAAAAGCAATGACAACTTGGAACTTAGAGGGAATGAAAACGCATCTTTTTATTTGTAATGGCAGTAGCTGCATGAAAAAAGAGGCAGAGGAAATTACCCTAGCAATACGAGATGAAATCGAGAAATTAGCACTTGATAAGGAAATACATACGACAAGAACGCGCTGTAATGGCAGATGCAAAGATGCCTGTGTTGTCATCGCTTATCCACAAGGAAATTGGTATCGTGTGCCATCGGTTGAACACGGAAGAACACTTGTACAAGATTTAAACCATGACTCTTTACATAGTGAACATGTTTTTACACTGAAAGAAGGTACATTACAGCGTACACCGCAAACAACAGCCATTAAAGGCATCGACAAGGTGAAAGAGGGGTAAAAAATGGCGCAAAAAGGAAAGATTTTTGTTGTGGGCTTTGGCCCTGGTGATTTTAACCATATTACGACTCGTGCTGTGGAGGCACTGCAACAAAGTGAATTTATTATTGGCTATAAAACGTATGTTGAGCTTATTCAAGATTTAGTTAGTGCAAAGTCGATTGTTAGTACGGGCATGACAGAAGAAGTTTCACGAGCGCAAGAAGCAGTACGTCAAGCGGAAGCTGGCAATATTGTATCCGTTATTTCAAGTGGAGATTCGGGTGTATATGGGATGGCGGGGCTTGTCTATGAAGTGCTTATTGAGCTTGGTTGGACAGAAGCAACAGGTGTTGAAGTCGAAATCGTACCGGGTATTTCAGCTATCAATTCCTGTGCAAGTTTACTAGGTGCACCGATTATGCATGACTCTTGTACCATTAGTTTAAGTGACCATTTAACGCCATGGAATTTAATTGCCAAGCGTGTGGAAGCAGCGGCTATGGCAGATTTTGTAATCGCTTTATATAATCCAAAAAGTGGGCGTCGTACACGTCAAATTGTAGAAGCCCAGCGGATTTTACTTGAATATCGCTCGCCTGACACGCCTGTAGGTCTTGTCAAGAGTGCCTATCGAGAGCGTCAGGAAATTACGATGACGACTTTAGCGGAGATGCTTGAGCATGATATCGGCATGTTAACAACGGTTATTATCGGCAACTCTTCGACGTTTTTCTATGATAATAAAATGATTACACCGCGTGGCTATCAGCGTAAATATACGCTCGGGGAAGAAAAACAGCCTTTACGTCCACATCAGCGTTTAAGAGAAGAAAATGAACCTTGGGCGATGAACCAAGAAACAGGTACTGCAAGCCATGATTTTGCGGCAGATCCAAATGCAGGACGGATGAAAAGTAATATTGCCATTACGCCTGTATCAACACCGACAAAATCGTCTTTAGAAATGGCAGCAACGGCACTTGCGATGGTGCAGGGGACAACTGCAACGAAAGTCACACCAAAGCTAGTTCAACAAAAAATAGAGTCAATTTTTGAACTAGCTGTTAGCCCTGGGGTAGCAAATAAATTTTTTACACCACAGCAGATGATGGCATTGGCTGAAGTTGTGGGAGACGAAGGCACGATGGAATATACGCCAGACCATCAAATTCACTTGAAAATCCCAACGACAGAACCACAAGCGATAACAGAGAAGTTGAGAGAAGTAGGCTTTTTACTCTCACCAATTGGGGATGTATTGTCATTAAAGGCATGTGATTTCTGTTATGGGGAGAAGGCTGATTCCATCCCATATGCAGAAGAACTTCAAGCAAAACTAGGTGGCTTGTCATTGCCGAAAACATTAAATATTGGCTTTAATGGCTGTGGCATGGCATGTTATCGTGCTGTGTTTGATGATATTGGTATTGTTTATCGAAAAAGTAAATTTGATGTCTTTATTGGAGCAAAGCCAGTAGGTCGAACAGCACATGCAGCACAGCCTGTCGTAGAGGGGTTAGAGCCAGAACAGCTTATTCCGCTTATTACAGCGATTATCGAGGAATATAAGGCAAATGCACATCCAAATGAACGCTTGTTTAAGTATTTTAAACGAGTGAAAAAAATATTGCATTTTACGTATCAAGATATGTCATCCAAAATAAAAGTAGAGCCAGCACCGTGCGGCGACTAGTGAGGAGAAAAGAAATGAAAGCAATTTTATTTATTGGCCATGGGAGCCGTTTAGCAGCAGGAAATGATGAGGTACGCACGTTTATTCAACAATTGACTCCTTCAATTGACGACAGCTATATCGTTGAAACTTGCTTTTTAGAATTTGAAGCACCTAATATCCCAGCAGGTATTGATGCATGTGTAAAGCGTGGCGCTACAGAGGTGTATGCTGTGCCCATTATTTTATTGCAAGCAGGCCATTCAAAAATTCATATCCCTGCAGCGATTGATGCAGCTCGTTTAAAATATCCGGATGTAACTTTTACATATGGGCGACCACTTGGTGTGCATGAAGAAGTGTTAAATATTTTAACAGAACGTTTATCAGCAACAGGCTTGAATATTAAAGAAAAACAAGAAGATACTGCGATTTTATTTATCGGTCGCGGTGGTAGTGATGCGGATGCAAACAGTGATTTTTATAAAATTGGTCGTTTGCTTTGGGAACAATTAGATGTCCTAACAGTGGAGTGTGCATTTATGGGCGTAACGAATCCCTCAGTGGACGAAGGAATCGAACGCTGTTATCGTCTTGGGGCGAAAAAGATTATTATGTTGCCGTATTTCTTATTTACAGGCATTTTAATGGAGCGTATGGAGGGGATGCAAAAGAGCTATGCAGCCACATATGCTGATTTAGACATCCAATTGGCAGATTATTTTGGCTACCATCCAAAATTAAAAACGGTGTTGCTAGATCGTATGGAAGAGGCCATTGCAGGAGACGTAAAAATGAACTGTGATACATGTCAGTACCGTATTAATGCATCGGCATTCGTGGAGCATCATCACGACCATGACCACGACCATGGTCATCACCATCACCATCATCATGACCACGATCACCACCACGATCATGACCACGATCACGATCACCACCACGATCATGACCACGATCACGATCACCACCACGATCATGACCACCATCATGAAGAGGAGCTAGTGAAATGATTTTCATGTTAGCAGGGACAAGCGATGCAAGAAATCTTGCACTTGCATTGCAGTCAGCAGGCTATGCTGTTACAGCTACCGTTGTCACGGATTCAGCTGCTACAAGTCTTGCACAAGTTGGACTGCCTCATTTAGTCGGTCGATTGACGGCAGAGGAGATGGCTGCACTTATTACTGAACGAGGGGATCGTTTAGTCGTTGATGCATCGCACCCATTCGCAGAGGAAGCTTCTAAAAATGCTATGGCAGCGGCAAAAAGTGCAGGTGTTCCATATATCCGCTATGAACGCGCAAATGAGCATTACGAACATCCACTGATTACAGTCGTTAAAGATTATGAGGAAGCAGCACAATTAGCTGCGACAAAACGAGGCGTCATTATGCTGACAACAGGTAGTAAAACACTTGCTACATTTACAAAGGTCTTGCAAGGGTTAGAACATACTCGTGTCATTGCACGTATGCTGCCTCGCCTTGATAATATGGAAAAATGTGAAGCGCTTGGTGTGGCACAACGAGATATTGTAGCCATTCAAGGACCCTTTTCAAAAGAGTTAAACGAAGCATTATTCCGCCAATATGATGTCACTTTAATGATTACAAAAGAAAGTGGTAAAGTGGGCTCAGTAGATGAAAAACTAGAAGCCGCTCTAGCATGTGGTATCGAAACGATTTTAATAGCACGACCAAATATCCAATACGGCCAGCAATATTCCTCATTTGAGGACGTACTTCAGGCTGTGCAAAACATACTTTAGGAGGCAATTGAAATGGACTTCAAAACAGATTTTAAACCATTAACAGTAGACCCAGACAAAATTTATGATTATAGTTTCTCAATTATTGCAGAGGAAATGGGCGAACATGATTTTTCAGAGGATGAGTGGAAAGTTGTCCGTCGTATTATTCATGCTTCGGCAGACTTTGAATTAGGACGTAGTGTAATTATTACACCAGGAGCGATTGAAGCAGGGATTAAGTCAATTCTTGCAGGACGTCATGTTATTGCAGATGTGCAAATGATAGAAAGTGGTTCAGGTAAAAAACGTTTCCAAAAACATGGCGGAGATTTACACTGCTATATCGCAGATGAAGATGTGTCGATTGAAGCGAAAAAACAAAATACTACACGAGCTATTATCTCGATGCAAAAAGCGTCAAAATTACACGAAGGTGGTATTTATGCGATTGGGAATGCCCCAACTGCTTTACTAGAATTAATTCGACTAATCAAAGAAGGTTTAGCAAAGCCAGATTTAATTATTGGTATGCCAGTAGGCTTTGTTTCAGCAGCGGAGTCGAAAGAAGAGTTATTAAAACTAGAAGGCATTCCATATATTACAAATGTTGGGCGTAAAGGCGGTAGTACAGTGACGGTTGCTGCATTAAATGCCATTTCATTATTAGCGGACGAACAGGCGAAAAAATAATGGAGCGGAAGCCAAAAAAGGATCCTAAAGACATGCGTCACGGTTATACAACAGGAGCCTGTGCAACAGCCGTTACGAAGGCCGCCTTGCTAGCACTTATTACGAATGAAGAACAAGAAACGAGTACGATTCATCTGCCAATAGGGAGAGATGCAACGTTTACGATAGAAAAATGTACGTTCGGTCATAACGAAGTAAGTTGCGAAACAATAAAGGATGCTGGTGATGACCCAGATGCAACACATAAAGCCCTCATTATTGGTACGGTAAGTTGGGCTGATACACCAGGGATTCATTTAGATGGGGGTATTGGGGTCGGGCGAGTAACAAAGCCCGGCTTGCCCGTTGCTGTTGGAGAAGCCGCCATCAATCCTGTACCACGTAAGATGATACATAGTACCGTGCAAGATGTGCTAGATGATTTTCAAATTACACGCGGCGTTAATGTTGTAATTTCTGTACCAGATGGTGAGGAAATAGCGAAAAAAACATTAAATGGACGGCTCGGCATACTTGGTGGCATTTCCATTTTAGGCACAAGGGGAACCGTCGTGCCTTTTTCGAGTTCCGCTTATATGGCAAGCATTGTCCAAGCTATTAGTGTTGCAAGAGCTGCTGGCTGTGACCATGTTGTCGTGACAACAGGTGGACGTAGCGAAAAGTTTGGCATGGCTGAGTATCCTGCATTACCTGAGGAAGCATTTATAGAAATGGGTGATTTTGTCGGCTTTACGTTAAAGCATTGTAAACGGCTTGGCATTAAGCGCGTATCGCTCGTTGGCATGATGGGGAAATTTTCAAAGGTAGCACAAGGGGTGATGATGGTTCACTCCAAAAGTGCAGCGATTGATTTTAATTTTTTAGCACAGTTAGCTACAGATATTGGAGCAGATGAAGAGACCGTTGAACAAGTTAGAGCAGCGAATACCGCCTCTCAAGTTGGTGAAATAATGGCGGATAAAGGGTATGATGCATTCTTTCATCATTTATGTGAAGCGTGTTGTTATTCATCATTACACCATATTAGAGGTGGCTTGACGCTCTCCACATCGATTTATTCGATGCAGGGACAATTACTAGGAAGGGCTGATGACATTGCATCAATCGATGAAATTGATTGGGATCGGGGATAACGGACAGGAAAGTTTACTTCCTCAGTATAGACAGTGGATTACAGACTGTGAAGTGCTCGTTGGTGGTGAGCGTGTCCTTGATTTTTTCCCAAGCTTTGCAGGCGAAAAAATCGTCATTAAGGGTGGTCTTTCATCGCTCGTTGAAAGACTATCTAAAGAAACGAGAAAGACCGTTATTTTAGCGTCGGGAGATCCACTTTTTTACGGTATCGGAGGCTATTTAGCAAAAAAGCTTACGATTGAAGTGTATCCATATATGAGTTCCGTACAGCTTGCCTTTTCAAAAATGGGTGAGAGCTGGCAGGATGCCTATGTAACAAGTATTCACGGGCGCCCAATAAAAGGTCTGGCACAACGTATTGATGGCAAAAAGAAAGTGGCATTGCTGACAGATGCCGATAATAATCCAAATGTGCTTGCACGTTATTTAAAGCATTTTGGCATGACGGAATACCGAGCTTTTGTTGCAGAAAATTTACAAGGTGCTGATGAAAAATATGGCTGGTACTCTCTTGATGAATTAGAAGAAGCGCAATTTTCCTCTCTAAATGTCGTGATTTTACAGCAAACATCAGCTCCAAAGCGCTATGCACTTGGCATTGATGATGAAGAGTTTTCACAACGTAAGCCGGACAAAGGACTTATTACGAAAAAAGAAATTCGTGTATTAAGTTTGCAAGCAATGCAGCTTCAAAAGGACAGTACGATTTGGGATGTAGGCACGTGTACAGGCTCCATGGCCATTGAAGCAGGAAAACTTGCGCCAGAAGGTCAAGTGTTTGCAGTAGAAAAAAATGCACCTGATTTAGAAAACTGCCTGCAAAATCAACAGAAATTCCGTGTTGATATAACAGCTATTCATAGTAAAGCGCCTACTGGACTAGAGCAATTCCCAGATCCAGATGCCATTTTTATCGGCGGTACAGGCGGGGAAATGGTCGAGCTATTGCAGTTATGCTGCACCCGTTTAAAGCCAGATGGTCGCATTGTCTTAAATGCGGCTACTATCGAAAATTTATATAAAGCAGTCGAAGCGTTTAAAGCATGTGGCTTTGCAGTGGAAATTTTACAGGCACAACTTGCGCGTAGTAAACCAATTTTAGATATGACGCGCTTTGTCCCATTAAACCCGATTTATATTATTTCGGCATATCGAAAGGAAGAAAATCATGAGTAATCTTGGCATTTTATATGGCTTAGGCGTTGGTCCTGGCGATCCAGAATTAATTACAGTAAAGGCATTCCGCGTTATTCAGGAATCCCCCGTTATTGCGTACCCTAAAAAGTTAAAAGGTAGCAAAAGTTATGCGCATCGTATTGTAGATGTCTATATTAACCCAGAGGAAAAGGATATGCTAGGTCTCGTTTTCCCTATGACAAAGGATGAAGCCGTCTTAGAACGTGAATGGACGAAATCTGTTGAATTGGTCTATGGCAAATTGCAAGAAGGGAAGGACGTAGCGTTTGTGACAGAAGGTGATCCTCTGCTCTACAGTACGTTTATCCATATGATGAAGCTCATGCAGGACATGCATCCAGATGTAGAAATTCGTACTGTACCGGGTATTTCTTCATTCAACGGTTCAGCATCCCGCCTAGGCATCGCCCTTGCTGATGGAGATGATCGAGTTGCCATTATACCAGCCCATGATAATTATGAAGCGATGCGTGAAGCGATAGAAAGCCATGATGCTGTCGTATTTATAAAAGTAGCAAAAGTGATTGATCTAATGCTAGAAGTACTGCGTGATTTAGATTTACTTGATAAAGCGTCCGTTGTCACAAAGGTAACATCTGATGAGGAAATTATTTGGGATGTACGTGAACTAGACGGTGTTGATTTAGAATATTTAACGTTAATGGTGGTGCGTAAATAATGAAAAAAATATATATTGTCGGTGCAGGACCAGGGGACCCCGATTTAATTACTGTAAAGGGTTTACATATGCTACAAACAGCAGACGTTGTGATGTATACAGACTCATTAGTAAATGAAGATCTTATCGCAAAAGCAAAGCCAGATGCGGAAGTAATTCGAACAGCCGGCATGCATTTAGAAGAAATGGTTGCCGTCATGGTTGAGCGTGTCAATGCAGGGAAAGTAGTCGCGCGTATGCATACAGGCGATCCTGCGATGTATGGTGCCATTATGGAACAAGTTGCATTATTAAAGAAGGAAGGAATTGGCTACGAAGTGATTCCGGGTGTTAGTTCGGTATTTGCTTCAGCCGCAGCAATTGGTGCCGAGTTAACGATTCCTGATTTAACACAAACGCTAATTTTAACGCGTGCAGAAGGGCGTACACCTGTGCCAGAGTTTGAAAAGCTACGAGATCTCGCTAGCCATCATTGTACGATTGCGCTGTTCTTAAGTGCCACGCTAACAAAAAAAATCGTTAAAGAATTGCAAAGTGCTGGATGGGCTGATAATACACCGGTTGCGGTTATTCAACGTGCCACATGGCCAGATCAAAAAATAGTCCGTACGACATTAGTTGAGCTAGATGAGGCAATGCGTGTCAATGGTATTCGTAAACATGCCATGATTTTAGCAGGATGGGCGTTAGACCCGAATATTCATGATAAAGATGAGTACCGTTCAAAATTATATGATGCGACCTTTACACATGGCTTCCGCAAAGGTGTGAAGACAAGTGATTGAATTACAAGAAGGTGTGCTACCTGAAGTGGAGCAGCGCAATCCTTATGCAGTGGTTGCCATTACAAAGCATGGTGTGCAAATCGGACGTAAACTACAGCAGACTTTTGCAGCAAGCGATTTATATTATATGAGTAAGTTTGAGCAGGGCGACGAAGATGAAAAGCATATTCAGCTTTTTACTGGAACGGTTCGTTTATTACTGCCAACACTCTTTAAGCAGTATAAAGGGTTAATATTAATTATTTCACTTGGTGCGGTTGTGCGCATGATTGCACCTATTTTACAAGATAAGAAGACTGACCCAGGTGTTGTGGTGATTGATGATAGAGGCGAAAATGTCATTAGTGTGTTATCGGGTCATTTAGGTGGCGCCAATGAGCTAACGCATGAAGTGGCAGCGGCATTAGGAGCAAATCCTATTATCACAACAGCTTCTGACGTTCAAAAAACAATTCCCGTTGATTTATTTGGGGCACGTTTTGGCTGGGTATGGGACAGTGCTGATAAATTAACACCAGTTAGTGCTTCAGTCGTCAATGAAGAACATGTGGCGATTGTACAGGAAGCGGGTGAACGTGATTGGTGGATGCGTGATACGCCAATGCCAGCACAAATTAAAATTTACCCAACAGCACAAGCTGCGATTGTAGCAAAACCGCATGCTACGCTGTTTATCACCGACCGACTCATTGAACCAGAGGAAGAAGTGCTGTTGGAAAATGGTGTTATTTATCGACCAAAATCAGTTGTCCTTGGCATGGGCTGTAACCGTGGGACATCTGTTGAGGAAATTGAACAGCTGATTGATGAAACACTTGCTGAATTAAAGCTATCGAAAAAAAGTGTCAAAGCACTGTGTACAATTGATTTGAAGAAAGATGAAACGTGCTTTATTGAACTAACAAAAAAGTATGATTGGGAGTTCGTAACATATACGCCAGCACAATTAAATGAAATAAATTTCCCATCACCATCTGAAACGGTCTTTAAATATACAGGGGCTTATGGCGTAAGTGAACCAGCTGCGATGCGTTATGCACAGGTGGAATCGCTCGTATTAACTAAGAAAAAATCAGGCAATGCTACGATTTCAGTAGCAAGATTAGTATTTTAAGGAGGGGGCTTATGCAAACAAATCGCTTTGTACTTGCAGGGACAGGCAGTGGCGTTGGTAAGACAACATTCACGATAGGACTGATGAAAGCATTGCAAGAAAAAGGCAATGTCGTGCAAGGGTTTAAATGTGGTCCAGATTATATTGACCCTAGTTATCATACAGCGGTAACAGGACGTGTATCACGGAATATTGATAGCTGGATGTTTTCGCATGATGCAGTCCGAGATATTGTTGCACGTGCAAGCAAAGATGCAGACGTCTCAATTATTGAAGGCGTGATGGGCTTTTACGATGGCAAAAGTCCATTATCGGATGAAGGTTCGGCAGCAGAAATCAGTGTCGTTACAGAAAGCCCTGTTATTTTAATCGTCAATTGCGCAAGTATGGCTCGCAGTGTAGCTGCTGTAGTCAAGGGCTTTCAACTTCTATCTGACAAGCCTACTATTGTTGGCGTTATTGCCAATCAAGTAGGCAGTGTCGGTCACTATGAAATTGCCAAAGCTGCGATTGAGCAAGAATGTGGTATTCCTGTTATCGGCTATTTAAAGCGAGAAACAGGCATCGACATTCCAAGTCGTCATTTAGGGCTTATTCCAGCTATTGAACGAGGCGAGCTTGATACATTTTTTAACAAGCTAGGTGCTTTAATGGCAGAGACGATTGATTTGGATTTATTGTTAGCTTTAACAAAAGCACCTGTCCTACAAGAGACAGGTCAACTATTTGCGGCACAACCATCAAAAAATATTTGTATTGCAGTTGCAAAAGATGCTGCATTCAACTTCTATTACGAAGAAAATTTAGCCTTATTACGAGCAAAAGGAGCTACTTTGCAATTTTTCTCACCACTTGCTAATGAACCTGTTCCTGCTGAAGCAGATGGTCTTTATATTGGTGGGGGGTTCCCAGAGGAATTTGCCGATACGCTTGCAAAAAATACGGACGTAAAAAATTCCATTCGTGAGGCAATTGCAAAAGGTTGCCCTACATTAGCTGAATGTGGAGGCTTTATGTATTTAACAGAAGCTATTACCAACAGCCAAGGTGAGCGCTATGAAATGCTAGGTGTTATTCCGGGTGAAGTAACGATGCAAACAAAGCTTGCAGCACTTGGTTATCGTGAAATTTTTGGCACGGCGTCTAACTTTTTAATCGGAAAAAATGAAGAAGCAAAAGGCCATGAATTCCATTATTCTACATACAGTGGTACGCACGATACGCCCGCTTACGAAACACAAGGACGTTTTGGCAAAAAACAAGAAGGTTATCAAACAGGCAATGTAGTAGCGGGGTATACGCATTTTCATTTTGTTTCTAACCCTAAGCTAGTAGATAACTGGTTAACTGCTTGTAAGAAGGTGAAAACATATGACTAATTATTTTCCTATACATCTCAATATCGAATTTAAAACCGTTGTCATTGTTGGTGGTGGGCATGTAGCGACTCAAAAGGTAGCTTCCCTACTACCAGCGAAAGCAAACATTGTCGTCGTTAGTCCGACTTTACATGACACTTTAATGCCCCTTGTCAAATCAGGTGAAATTACATGGCGTGACAAGGAATTTGAACCACGTGATTTAGATGATGCAACGCTTATTATCGCTGCGACAAATGATACCAACGTCAACGATGCGGTACAAGAGGCAGCCCAACATTGGCAGCTCTTAAATCGCGCAGATGTGCAAGGTGAAAGTGATTTTATTACACCAGCAACTGTTCGTCGCGGTCCTTTAGTGCTGACGGTATCTACATCTGGTGCAAGCCCAGCTCTTGCACGAAAAATAAAACAAGATTTAGCTGAGCAATTCGATGCTGTTTATGAAGATTATGTTTGTTTTTTACAGCAAGCTCGACTAATGGTTGCAGCCAATTTTGAAAAAGGTGAGCAAAGACGTGCAGCGTTACAAGCACTTCTTGAGCCAAGCTTATTAGAATGGACACGTAATGGAGAAATTGATCGACGAGAGGCATTTTTACAACAATTATTGACGGGAGAAACGCGATGAAAGAGGGAATTGTATATTTAGTAGGAGCTGGCCCAGGAGATCCTAAGCTCATTACAGTATATGGGCTGGAATGTATTCAAAAGGCCGATGTCATTGCGTACGATCGTCTAGTGAATCCAAAATTATTAGAATTTGCGAAAAAAGATGCTGACCTTGTGTACTGTGGTAAATTGCCTGGTAAGCACCACCTTATTCAAGATGAAATTAATACATTGCTTGTTGAGAAAGCTCAAGAGGGCAAAGTGGTAACACGTTTAAAGGGTGGCGATCCTTTTGTTTTCGGCCGTGGTGCTGAAGAAGCAGAAATATTAAAAAATAATGGCATAGCCTATGAAGTAGTACCAGGTATTACGGCTGGCATTGCAGCTCCCGCTTATGCAGGTATTCCAGTGACACATAGAGATTTTGCCACAAGCTTTGCACTTGTGACAGGTCATGGGCGCGAGCAAAAGGGTCAAGATTTTTTAAATTGGCCAGCACTCGCAACTGGAATTGATACGGTCGCTTTTTATATGAGTGTTGGTAACATTGCCTATATTTCAAAAAAGCTTATCGAAAATGGACGTCCAGCAACTACACCTGTGGCGGTTATTGAATGGGGTACTACCGAACAACAGCGCACCATAACTGGACCACTTCACAATATTGCTAGCATTATTGAACGGGAGGGATATCATAATCCTTCTATGATTGTCGTTGGAGATGTAGTCAACGTACGTGAAAAAATACAATGGTTTGAAGAGCAAGGGCTCGCTTTTAGCTAGTCAGACAACAGAGCAGTTGACTAAAAAGACCTACTTAAAGGAGGACATCATCATGACAGTAATCGAAGCGTTAAAAAATCGTCGTGCCATTCGCAACTATACAACACAGCCAGTGGAAAAGGAAAAAATTGAACAAATTTTACAAGCAGCAACCTATGCTCCAAACGACCGCATGCGTGAGCCGTGGCATTTTTATGTTTTACAAAATGATGCCATGAAGCGCTATGAGAAAATGGCAAGTACTTATTTGCAAGAACGTTTTCCAACGAAGCCTCATTTAGTGGAGAGTTCATTAAAAGTTGTGCAAACGACGCCTGTTGCCATTGTAGTGACTGCTGATATGGTGGAGAATGATGAAGATGCTACAGCAGATAATATTTTCGCTGTTTGTAGTGCCATTATGTCTATGTGGTTAGCCGCAGAGGAGCTGGGGCTAGGATTTGTGTGGCGGACACGAGGTGTTGGGCTTGTTCATGATGCACGTATGCATACATTTATCGGTGCGGACCAAAATCAAAAAGTTGTCGGTACTATTTTCATAGGTTATCCAGAAGAACAAGAGCTTAAAGATAAAAAGCGTACATCATTTGAAGAAAAAACCACTTGGCTTTAAAGGGGGTAGGGAAAATGGCTAGAAAAGGTTTGTTTTTGGTATATACAGGTGATGGCAAAGGTAAAACAACAGCTTCTCTAGGTGTAACATTGCGCGCTGTAGGTCGTGGTTTAAAAGTGCGTTATATGCAATTTATCAAATCGCCAGAGCGTACGTATGGTGAGCAAATTGCCCTTTCGAAACTTGGCGTAGAAATGGAACAAATGGGCATAGGCTTTACATGGACGAAAACACCAGAGGAGCACCGTGTTGCAATAGCGAAGGCTTGGCAAAAAACAAAGGAAGCTTTACAAGATGACAGCATTGATTTACTTGTGTTAGATGAGCTGAACAATGCACTTGCCATTACTAAATTTCCGATTGATGATGTGCTGCCATTAGCTGAAGTGCTTGAAGCCATTGCACAACGCCCTTCTACAATGCATCTTGTCGTAACAGGACGCAGTGCTAATCCTGCTCTTGTTGCTATGGCGGATTTAGTGTCAACAATTGATGCAACGAAACATTACTATGAAGAAGGAATTCCCGCTGTCAAAGGCCTTGAATTTTAACATCAACTGGATTCATTTCGATCATATACGCATTGGGGGATAGTCTAATCTTCCTTAGTGTTGTTAGGAGGAAAATCAAAATGTCAGCAAAATCAATTATGATTCAAGGAACAGCCTCTGACGTTGGAAAAAGTATGATATGTACAGCATTATGTCGTATTTTTTCTGATGATGGGTTGAGAGTAGTGCCATTTAAGTCTCAAAATATGGCGCTTAACTCATTTGTAACAGAGGATGGCGGAGAAATTGGGCGTGCACAAGGGGTTCAAGCTGAAGCTGCAAGGGTTGTGGCGACAACTGATATGAATCCGATTTTACTGAAACCAAAGCAGGATATGGTATCAGAGGTCATTGTCCACGGCAAGCATTTTTTAAATATGGATGCGAAAAGCTATCGCAATCAATTTGTCCAAGAAGCCATGCCGATTGTAGAGAAGTCGGTTCGTACGTTACAAAATACATATGATGTTATTGTATTAGAAGGTGCTGGTAGCCCAGCTGAAATTAATTTAAAGGATCGTGATATCGCCAATATGCGCATGGCTCATTTAGCCGATGCAGCTGTTGTTTTAGTTGCTGATATTGACCGCGGTGGTGTATTTGCCTCCATTATCGGGACGCTTGCATTGCTTGATGATGCAGAGCGTGCCCGTGTTAAAGGGCTGATTATTAACAAATTCCGTGGTATGCGCGAGCTATTAGATGATGGCATTGAATGGGTCGAGCGAGAAACAGGCATTCCTGTTCTTGGTGTTGTACCTTATGTTGATGTCAATATTGAAGCGGAAGATTCATTAGCACTATCTGCCTTACGCTTTAAAAAGCCAAAGCCTGGCGAATTTCCAGTAGACGTGGCGATGATTCGTTTACCTCGCATTTCAAATTTCACTGATATTGACCCATTTTTTGATGAGCCAGAGGTAGGGGTACGTTTAATCGGCAATGTGACGGAGTTGGGCACACCGGATTTGCTTATCCTACCGGGCACTAAAAGTACAATGGACGATTTAGCATGGCTGAAGGCACAAGGCTTTGAACAAGCAATTGCAAACCTACGCGCACGCGGAACAAAAATTATTGGCATATGCGGCGGTTTTCAAATGCTTGGTGAAGTGTTACTAGATCCAGATGCCGTAGAAGGAAATGGCGAGTCAGCGCAAGGTCTCGGCTTGTTACCGATGGAGACCGTATTTGTAGGAGATAAAAAAACCGTACAAATGTCTGGAACACGTGGGCATGCTATTTTAACAGGCTATGAGATTCATCTTGGTCGTACAAAAATTTTACGGGATGAAGTGTCACCTTTTTTACAGCTAGCAGATGGTCGTGTAGATGGAGCAGTAAGTGCTGATGAACAAGTAATCGGTACATATTTCCACGGAATCTTCCATAATCGTACGTTTACACGTCAGCTTGTGAACGAAATGCGTACGAAAAAAGGGCTTGCTACATTGCCAAGTGAAGTCAAAAGTGATGCGGAACGACGAGAAGATGCTTACAATATGCTAGCATCACATGTGCGTGCCAATTTAGATATGGAAAAAATATATGATATGTTAAAAATTGAGGTAAATGGATGACAAGAAAAGGACCATTAGCTATTAATTATGAAGCATTATGGCAAGAAGGCATGAAGGATTGGCAAGGACAAATGCCAGAGCGTATGGTGAACGATCAATTAGAGGAACAATTTTGGTCTCAATCGATCGCTCGCAAAAAAACGGGGCAAACGGATCCTTATGCGGCGCTTATTTTTGAAGCAATGAAGCAACATATTCGTCCAGAACATTCAGTGATTGAAATTGGACCAGGGTGGGGCAATTATACATTCCCGCTTGCAGATTATGTACGAGAGTTAACGTGTGTAGATAGCTCAGACAGCATCCTTGATTATTTACAACAATGTTTACAAGAGAACAAGCATATTTCCTATGTCCATGCGAAGTGGGAGAAACTTGAAGAAAATGAGCTAACAGCACATGACATTGTGCTTGGGGTAAACTGTTTTTATCGTATGTACGAAATTAAATCGGCATTATATCACATGAATCGGTTGGCTAAAAAGCGAGCAATTATTGGCATGACTACAGGCCCGATTCAACCACACTATGAAGTATTACATGAGAAATATGGTTATGATATTAAATATCCACGAAGAGATTATATTGAATTTTTAAATTTATTGTATGAAATGGATATTTATGCAGAATGTACCATTATTCCTTTAAAGCGTACGTATGAATATGAAACGTATGACCAGCTTGTGACAACGCAAAGTAAAAAAATATTAAGTACAGACTTTAACCGCTCGCATGTTGAGGACTCACTTGCTCCATTTATAGAAGAAAAAAATGGGCGTTATTACTACCGTCATGATTTCCACGCAGCACTTGTATCATGGCAACCGAAATAATACGACAAACCTTTGGCGATTGCTTTCACCAAAGGTTTTTCTTATGTTTCGCAATAAGGTACAATAGAACAACAGAAAAAGAATTGAGGTGGCAGTTATGCAACTACATTTTTTAGGAACAGGAGCAGGCATGCCTTCGAAGGAGCGCAATACGAGCGCATTAATGGTTAAGCTATTAGAGGAAAACGGTGAAATGTGGCTTTTTGATTGTGGCGAGGCGACCCAGCATCAAATTTTGCATACGTCTTTAAAGCCACGTAAAGTGACAAAAATTTTCATTACCCATTTACATGGCGACCATATATTTGGTTTACCTGGATTTTTGAGCTCACGTTCATTTCAAGGTGGAGATGAGCCGTTGACCATTTATGGCCCAGCCGGCTTACAGCAATGGGTAGAGCAGACATTTGCTTTATCTAAAACCCATTTAACGTATCCATTGCAATTTGTAGAAGTACATGAAGGCGTCATTTACGAAGATGATAAATTTACGGTGCGTGCAAGTGAATTACGCCATGTCGTGCCATGTTTTGGTTACCGTATAGAGCAAAAGGATTTACCTGGCGAGTTACTGATGGACAAAGTCCAAGCTTACGGCGTACCGAAAGGACCATTGCTTGGACAGTTGAAGAAAGGACAAGATATTGCGCTTGATAATGGCACCATTATTCAAGCAAAGGATGTTGTGGCACCTCCAAAAAAAGGCTTTACGCTTGCGATTTTGGGGGATACAAAATATTGTGAACAAGCCATTTCCTTGGCTGAACAAGCAGATGTTGTTGTGCATGAGGCGACATTTGATGGGAGTACTACGGATTTGGCTGCGAGCTATGGTCACTCTACCAATGTAGAAGCAGCGATGGTAGCAAGTAAAGCTGGTGCGAAATATTTACTTCTGAACCATTTAAGTGCACGTTTTTTACCACATGATTTACCAATTTTTTTAGCCCAAGCACAAGCCATTTTCCCACAAACCTTCCTTACATCGGATCAAGCAGTTTTTTATTGGAGTAATAATAATTTGTTATTTTAGTATAATTATATGCATTGGATGAAAAGTAATTATTTTGAAATTGAAACACCTATTTTAATGAGCCTTCATTAAAATAGGTGTTTTTATATTGGGTCTATAAGTCTAGGAAAAGTCGAGAAGAGAAAAAGTAAACTTCTAAAATATATTATTTTTTTACAATAAATATGAGTAAAAGACCATTATATTGGTATTTTTCTAGCAACTTTTTAGAAGGGTAATTTTTTATTACAAATTAATGACATTTTCATGGCAGGAATAAATATATTATTTAAAATTATGAGAAATTACATTAAATGTAGGGAAATGATGTTGTATGATGAAATGGAAACAATCCTATTTTAGGGGGAATAGTCAATGGGGAAATCAATGAAATGGAAAATGATGCTGGAAATTATGGCCGTCGTTGTGTTAATAATTGGCGCATTTTCTGTTTACATCTTTCAGGCGACCTATAAAAGCGTCAAGAGTAATGGTGAGGCACTCGCTAGCTCTATAGTTATGGGAATGGAAGGGGCTATTCAATCCAGAGCAAAAGCAGAAGAAATTATGGAGAGGGAAATGATTGCGGAATCTGTGATGGCTTCGTACATTATTGACAAAGGTGCTACATATGAAGATTTAAAAGTAATCGCAGAACGAGGCGGGATTGACGAAATTTGGAGTACCGATGATAAGGGGAATACGGCAGTGACATCGGTGGCACCCTTCATTGATTTTAATTTTGGTTCCGATCCAAATGGACAAGCTGCTGAATATATGCAGCTATTAGATGGTCGCGCTACGCAAATTGTGCAAAAAGCACAGATTCGTGACGTGGACAGCGAATTTTTTAAATTTGTTGGTGTTAGTAGTTGGAATCCAGCTACACCGCAAATTATCCAAGTAGCAAGACATGGTCAACAGCTGTTAGATTTAGAAGCAAGTATTGGCAGTGAATATTACATAAATGAACTAAATAAATATTTATCTGAAACTGTACTTTTTGCAGCGGTTGTTAATGAACAAGGAGAACCCATTGTTGCGACAACGGATAAAAATTTAGCTAAGATTGGCTTTACGAAAGAACAATTTACTTCGGCGAAAAATACTGAATTTTCTGGTCATTATGATGGAAAACGCGTTACGCAATATGTAAAGCCTTTATCAAATGGTACCTCTTTAGCGATTATTGTGTCGAATGAAGTGTTATCGAATATACTAATGGGAACAATTATTGCCTCCATAATCGTCGTATGTGTTATATTCCTTATCACAGGCTTCTCTATTAATAGACAAGTTTCTCGCATTTTAAATGTGCGTAATTCACTAGAAGATATTAGCAAAGGAGAGGCAGATTTAACGAAGCGGATTGATGTAAGTTCGAACGATGAGATTGGTCAATTGGTTACATCTTTTAATGGCATGATGGACAATTTCCAACACATTATGAGAGATTTAAAACAGGATGCTACGCAAATAAAAGAGGCGACGTACATTATTCATGGAAATGCCCATCAAACTTTGGATTCAGCGCACAATATTCAAGACGAATCGCACCAAGTTGCACAAGCTTCATTTGGGCAATTAAAAAATACTGAGGATAGCGCCCAATCTATGGAAGAATTAGCGCGTAGTATTCAGCATATTTCTGATTCTATTGCAGAAATTTCTACGATTTCTCGTAACACCGAAGAAAATGCCAATAATGGTCTGCACATTATGAATCGCCTGCAAAATCAATTGGAAGATGTTCACCAAAAAACAGATCTTTCAGTTGCGAGTATGCAGGAGTTAGAAAAACTATCTGCAATGATTGGTGAATTTACGAATGTTATAACAGGTATTTCTGATCAAACGAATTTGCTAGCACTTAATGCATCAATCGAGGCAGCTCGTGCTGGTGAGGCTGGTAAAGGCTTTGCCGTTGTTGCGGAGGAAGTGCGTAAATTAGCAGAGGAATCGAAATTTGCTGCAGATCGCATTTCTCATGTTGTGATGAATGTCCAAAAAGAAACGACGAATATAGTATCTACTATCTATACAACAGCAGATGTTTTACATGCAGGTCACGCAATTGCAAGTGAGGCTCGACAATCCTTTGAAGGCATCCATAATGATGTGCAAGTGTTAGCTGAGCAAGTAGATTTAGTTTCTAGTTCAACGGAAGAAATTGCCGCGAGTACGGAAGAAGTAACCGCTACAATGGAAGATGTTTCATTATTAGCCAAGCAGACATCCGCTAGTGTAGATGCGGTTGCACAAAAAGCGCAAAATCAAGCAACGAGCATGAATGAGATGACGGCGATTATCGATATGCTAAATGGGACAGCAGAAAAACTAGAACAATCTGCTGGAAAGTATAAAGTATAATCGTTGACTTCGTATAATGAGTAGCGTGTCTTATTATAGAAATATAGTGCGTTTAATAGATGATTTCCGTATAATTAAGTAAAAAGGGAGTGGTTGAATGGATCAACAAAAGATGCCACCAGCTGTTTTACGTTTACTTGTTATCTTTCCCAACGTATTAAGCTATTTATTACTAGGCGGACTCATTATCTATGTTATTTCAAATTATGAAGTGTTAAAAACAACTGAAAGCTTGAAAGTATGGCTAATTCTTATTGCAGTTCTTGCCCCTGCAGCGGCCTATACAACTTTTAGCATTATAAAAAAAATTCGTGCTGGTCATATGTAGCAGTCATGACAACGCGTTGCATCTTTTCGATTATCAAAAGATGCAGCGTGTTTTTTTATTAGACTTTCATAAATGGCAAAATGCGCGGAATACGAATAAAAAATTCCCTTCAAGGAAAACTAAAAGGACGAAGTGGTGAATCATTCTATAGAAAAAGAGGTGTGTTACATGAAGCAATCAAACTGTGACGCTGCTCCACTAAAGCAAACAATAAAAGAAGAGCTTAGACAAGTCATTACTTCTTTACAGCAAAGTTTAGCCTCAATGGATTCTCAAGAAGATTGTCTACTGACAGATTTAGAGCAAATAAAAGGCAACTTTTTAACGATTGAAATGCAAGCGGCAACGTTTTATTTAAATTGCTATTTGTCCCCATTTACAGAAAAATACCCAGAACTATCAATTTGCGTACAAAACATGTCAAAAAGACGACACGGTGGATTAATTGTCTTTGAAAGAAAAGACGCCGTAGATCATTTGATTAAGCCAGGAATTCATATTGGTGCAGAACTTACGCATTCTTTATTAGAATCTATTTTTTTCCCAGGTAATCCTCTCCATGATGGTGCTGTGTTAGTTAGAAGTAACCGCATTGTTTCAGCGGCCAATGTGCTTCCACTGTCAGATATTTATACCGGTGATAAAAAACTCGGTACAAGACACCGAGCTGCAATTGGTTTAAGCGAGCGTAGTGATGCCCTTATTATGGTCATATCAGAAGAAACGGGAAGAATTTCATTTGCTTTTAACGGAAGCTTACATCCGATTACTTCACATGGAATAGTATAATTAAAAAAATATCTCAAATTCGAGATATTTTCCTTGCACCGTTCTCGCTTGCATGGTAAAGTGAGTTTACAGATCGAGGAAGGGAGGGCAAAGTGATGGAAAAACATACACTCGGCTCACTTACATGGTTGCGGATGATGCGCTTTACCAATCAAAGTAATCAGCTATCGAATGAATTTTTAAAGCGTTTTAACTTAACAACTGCACAGTTTGATGTGCTAATTCAAATCAAAACCTATGCACCGTTAACGCAATCACAACTAGCTGAAAAGGTTACTGTGACCCAAGGTGGTATGTCACGAATGCTTGCACGCCTTGAAAAAGAGGGGCTTATAGAGCGCAAGCAAAATTGGAAGACCAAAACGATATCGCTAACGGCAAAAGGGATGGAATTGATTGATGCTACTACCCCAAGCCAACTTCACTTTCAATCCTCATTTTTTGAAGAGGTTTTATCAGAAGAAGAAATGAAAACTTTATATACGTTGCTGTCAAAACTAGAAAAACATAGTCGAGAAAAAAATTACCCGAGGTGTGATTTTTTTTACTTCATCACTTGCGTAGTCAAGTGAAAACATTTGGAGGACTTTATATGCAAAAAATTAGCGGTCATCATCATATTTCAATGTTAACGAAAAATGGCAAAAAGAATAACGATTTTTACACAAAAATCCTCGGTTTACGTCGGGTGAAAAAAACAGTCAATCAAGATTCTCCTTCGATGTATCATTTATTTTATGGAGATCTTACAGGGGCAGCCGGAACAGAATTAACTTTTTTTGAAATGCCTGTAGCTGGACGTACTGTCCGTGGAACGAATGCCATTACGCGCATCGGCTTATTAGTACCTAGCTATGATAGTTTACTATATTGGAAAAAACGTTTTGAGCTATTACAAGTGGAGCACAGTGATATTACAACATATGCAGGCAAAGATGCTTTGCTTTTTGAGGATCATGAAGGCTTGCGCATGCTGCTGTTAAATCATAATGGACAATCAATACCAGCCGAGTGGCAAGCATGGGATGGGTCTGATATTGCATTAGAGCATCGTATTTTAGGGATGGGCACAGTGGAAATGACTGTTCGTTATTTACAGCGTACAGTGAACTTATTACAAGAGCTTTTTAACTATACTGTTGTCACGGAAGATGACACAGAAGTACGACTTCAGTCAATTGCCGGCGAAACGTTTGGTGAAATCGTCGTCAAGGAGTTGGAAGGACCAAGTGAAAAACCAGGTCGAGGAAGTATTCATCATCTGGCACTGCGCGTAGCTACAGTAGAAGAACTTCAACAATGGGATGCAGTAATTAAAGCGCGTGGTTTAGACAGCACAGGCGTTGTCGATCGTTATTACTTCCAAAGCCTTTATTTTAGAGATCGTAACGGCATTCTTTTTGAAATGGCAACAGATGGGCCTGGTTTTACGGTAGATTCTGCTATAAAGGAATTAGGAAGAGAACTTGATTTGCCACCATTTTTAGAAGCAAAGCGCACAGAAATTGAAGCGATTTTAGAACCACTCGATTAAAGGGGAGAGCACAATGGAAAATTATCGTATCGACCAATCAGCAGGTTTAGAATTTGGACTTTATTCACTCGGTGATCATATTCCGAACCCTTTAACAGGTCATCGGATTTCAGCTCAGCAACGTATACAGGAGCTAATTGAAATGAGCCAATTAGCGGAGCAAGCTGGCATCGATGTTTTTGGCGTAGGGGAAAGTCATCAGTCGTATTTTACAACACAGGCCCATACAGTCGTGTTAGGCGCCATTGCACAAGCGACGAAAAAAATTAAAATTGCAAGTTCTGCCACCGTGTTGAGTGTATCTGATCCAGTAAGAGTCTATGAGGATTTTGCCACCATCGATTTAATTTCAGATGGGCGTGCGGAAATTGTAGCAGGTCGAGGGTCGCGCGTTGGAGCCTATCATTTACTAGGTGTCAATTTACAAGACTATGAAGAAATTTTTGAGGAAAAATTAGCACTGTTAAAAAAGCTAAATGAAGAAGAGCTTGTGTCATGGGAAGGGCAGTATAGAGCACCGCTTCATAATGCGCAAATTTTACCACAGCCGAAAAATGGCGCATTGCCTATTTGGCGCGCGGTTGGTGGTCCTCCTGCAAGTGCCATAAAAGCTGGCTATATGGGCATTCCAATGATGTTAACGACTTTAGGTGGCCCTGCCATCAACTTTAAACCTTCCGTGGATGCTTATCGTGAAGCAGCTGATCGAAGTGGTTTTGATGCAGAAAAGCTACCGATAGCAACCACAAGTTTATTTTACGTGGCTGATACATCAAAAGAAGCTTTGCACAATATGTACCCTCATCTTAATGGAGGCTTCCAAGCAATTCGTGGGGGTGGCTATCCAAAACAACAATTTGCTGAAGCAATTGATACACGAGATGCCCTTATGGTTGGTAGCAAGGAACAAATTATTGAAAAGTTACTTTATCAATATGAACTGTATGGCATGCAACGTTTTATGGCACAAATTGATTTTGGAGGCGTACCTTTCGATCAAATTATGAAGAATATCGAAATCATTGGCCATGACATCATACCAGCAATTAAAAAATATACAGCAAAGTAAGTTTGGGAATCGCCACGAAAATCAGCTCAATCGCCACAAAATAGGAAGTAATCGCCACGAAAATCAGCTCAATCGTCACAAAATAGGAAGTAATCGCCACGAAAATCAGCCCAATCGCCACAAAACGCCAAAAAAACGCTGATAGCTTGAAAGATTCCAAGCTATCAGCCAACTTTGTATTACCAACCACGAACATATTGCACGGGTGGTTCGATTTTTGCGCCGAGTTCTTTGGCAGCATGCAGAGGCCAGTAAGGTTCGCGCAATAAAACACGACCTAAGAAAATTAAATCAGCTCTATTATTTTGCAATATTTCTTCTGCATGTTGCGCAATTGTAATTAGACCCACCGCACCAGTAGGAATATTTGCGCCAAGTTTAATCGCTTCCGCATGTGGCACTTGGTAGCCAGGGAATGGATGAATATCTGCCTGTACGACTCCGCCAGTAGAGACATCCACTAAATCTACGCCTTGCGATTTCATCCATCGACTAAAGACGATAAAGTCCTCCATTGTTGTGCCATCTTGTGCATAGTCTTCAGCAGATACACGAACGAGTAAGGGACCTTCCCAGACGCTTCGGATGGCATCAATGACTTGACGCAATAAGCGATAGCGATTTTCCTGTGAGCCACCGTATTGATCGTTACGTTTATTTGTTGCAGGTGATAAAAATTCACTAATCAAATAGCCATGTGCGCCATGAATCTCCAACACATCAAAGCCTGCTTGACGTGCGCGCACAGCTGCATTTTTAAAGGCTTCAATAACATTGTCAATATCGGCAAGTGTCATCTCACGTGGTGTTTTATAAGCATCACTAAAAGCCATCGCTGAAGGGGCAAAGATTTCACCCTCTACAGTTGCTTTACGCCCTGCATGGGCAAGCTGAATGCCCGTTTTAGCTCCGTAAGCTTGCATATTTGTTACTAATTGTTGTAACCCTTCGATATGAGCGTCATCCCAAATACCAAGGTCATTACTAGAGATGCGTCCTTCAGGTACTACTGCAGTAGCTTCCAATAGTATTAAACCAATTTGCCCAGCGGCGCGTGTTGCATAATGCACAAGATGGAATGGTGTTACAAGTCCGTCTTCCTTCGCAGAATACATACACATGGGGGCCATGACAATGCGGTTTTTTAAGGTAATCGATTGCAATTGGTATGGTTCAAATAATTTAGTCAATTCAAGCCCTCCTAATTCCTAGTTATTACCTTTATTTTGCATGGATTATTTGCTTTTTGCAAGCGCGCGAGATCGAGCTTCTGCTTCTTTAATGCATGCTTCAATCGCTGCATTAAATTGATACTGTTCAAGTGCTTTAATGCCAGCTTCTGTTGTACCACCTGGACTTGTCACTTTTTTACGAAGGACATCAGGTTCGTCAATAGATTGTTTGAGCATTTCAGCTGTACCAGCAAGCGTTTGGGTCATTAGAAGTCTGACAGTATCTTTTGACAGCCCCACTTCCATACCAACCCGTTCAAAAGCTTCCATTAGATAATATATATAAGCAGGACCACTTCCAGAGAGTGCTGTCACGGCATGTAATTGGTCTTCCTCCACTTCAATTACAGATCCAACAGCTTCTAATAATTGTAAAAACATGGCGCGCTGTGTAGTCGATACTTGCGCATTAAATGCTATGCCACTTGCCGACATGCCAATTGTTGCAGAAGTATTAGGCATTACGCGAGCTACTGGACGTAATCCTAATTGCTCAGTAATTGTGCTAATAGCAATGCCAGCTAAAATGGATAGAATGGCTGTATGTTCAGTCATTTTGTTTTTCAGTTCAAGCATTGCCTTGATGGCATCCTTTGGTTTCATCGCCAAAATAATCAAGTCTGCTTGCTGGTATATCGCATCCTCAATGCTAGTCTGGACGCCATACGTATCGTGTAAAAACTGTAAACGTTCCTTATCTGAGCGATTGGTGACATAAATTTCGTGTGGTGTAAATACGTTCTGTTTTATCCAACCTTGCATCAATGCTTCTGCCATGGAGCCAGCACCGATAAATAAAATTTTTTTCATAAGAAAAACCTCCGATTCAAAATAAAAAAGCGCTCTCGTCCTTAAATAGAAGGACGAAAACGCTGTCGTTTCCGCGGTACCACCTTTGTTTGCCAATTCGGCACAACTCTTAGCCCTTTTATCGCAAGGGGGAACGGTTATGTTGTCATAACTGCTCAGAAGTAGGTTCTGTATTGGGAGTGGGTGATGTTACTTGCAGCAAATGTAACACTCTCTAGGCACCTTCACCATTTACATACTTGGCTTCCTCAACGCACATCTAATAATTTGATTATTCAAAATTATAGTAATAATACGTCAAGCTGTCAACAGGAGGGTGACTTAAGAAAGAAAAACTTGTAAAATAGGTGAATGAGTATTCATTATTTACACTAAAGGGGGAGACAGCTTTGTCGATACACAAAATAGAAATTCCAACACCCTATGAAGTAGGAGATGTCAATGCATTTATTGTCAAAGGTGATGCATTAACGATTTTTGATGTTGGTCCGAAAACAATGGAAGCTTATGATGCACTGAAATGGGGTATTCGCGCAGCTGGCTTTGATTTACGAGATATTGAACAAGTTGTGTTAACCCATCACCATCCCGATCATGCAGGTTGGGTGGATGCTTTTCCACATGCAGAAATTTTAGGCCATGCCTATAACGATAAATGGTTACGTCATGACGAAGATTTTTTACGTTATCATGAGCAGTTTTACAGTGAGTGTTTGTTCGAACACGGGGTTCCACAGGCATATATTGGGCATAGTGTCCATGTTCGACGGGAATTAGAGCTTGTAGGGGAGCGACCATTAACCCAAATTTTATACGATGGCGATGAAGTTCCAGGTCATCCTGGGTTAAAAGTATTTGAAACATTAGGGCATGCGCAAAGTCATTTTATTTTTTGGGATGAAAAATTACATTATGTAATTGGTGGAGATTTATTATTAGAAAAAATCACTCCTAATCCATTAATCGAACCACCTTTAGATCGCACATCAGGTCGTCCAAAATCATTGTTACAATATAATGCTTCACTAGAAATATTGCGTCAATTGCCAGTAAATATCATGTATACAGGACATGGCGCAAATTTAGAAGATATACCAGCTCTCATTGATAAGCGACTAGAAAGACAACACCAACAATCCATGAAGGTCTATGAGTTACTAGGAAATGATCAGCTAACAGTTGTACAAATGACAAAGCGTTTATATCCTTCGATTTTTCAGCATCAACTAGGCTTGACATTATCTAAAACACTTGGACATTTGGATTATTTAGAGGCAAATCATCTTGTGGTTTCAGGGAAAAATGAGGCAGGTATCTATTTGTTTAAAAGAAAGTAGGGTTCATACGTGAAAATGAATAAAAAGACAATCTTTGTAACAGGTGCAACGAGTGGTGTAGGGTTAAAGATTACAGAATTATTAGTTGCACAAGGTCATCGTGTGTATGCAACAGGGCGTAATGAAGTAGCGTTAAAAACATTACAACGTTTAGGTGCCAATGTTATACAAGCTGATTTAACGTCACTTACAGCAATTGATGATGTATGTGCGCAACTGCCTCCGCTCGATGTAGCTATTTTTTCTGCGGGAGTTGGTAAGTTTGCGATTGCGCCTTTGTTATCGGATGCAAATATAAGCGAAATGCTGGAGCTCAATGTGCGCGTGCCGATGTATTTAGCAAAACGTCTAGCTGCACCAATGATTGCGCGTGAACAGGGGCAACTGATTTTTATCGGTTCACAGGCCGGCAAAGTCGCTACACCGAAGGCTAGTGTTTATGCGGCAACTAAGCATGCCATTGTTGGTTTTACCAATGGTCTGCGTATGGAGCTAGCACCCTATAATATTAAAGTAACAGCCATTCACCCGGGACCAATTGATACACCATTTTTAGATAAAGTAAACGATGAAAGCGGTTATCGTGAGTCTCTAGGTCGATTTCTTTTAACACCTGAAGAAGTGGCACAGGCGACAGTAAAAACGATAGAGCACCCAGTTCGAGAAGTAAACTTGCCAAAAATAATGGGCTTGACGAGTAAACTATATGCTTTAGCGCCTGCTACAATCGAATTTTTAGCCAAACCACTATTCAATAAGAAATAACGGTGCCAGTCACCCGAAAAATTCTGAATATTTTGTGTGCCAGGCACCAAATATTTTTTATAAAAATGCACTTGTATTTATTTTTATAACATGGTACTATTCGTGTATAAACTTTTAAGTGAATGTATAAACATACATATCATATAGAGCAATTGGAGGCGCATTTTGTATGGCAAATAAAAAAGTAGTTTTAGCATACTCAGGCGGTCTTGATACTTCTGTAGCAATTCCGTGGTTAAAAGAACAAGGTTGGGACGTTATCGCAGTTTGTCTAGACGTTGGTGAAGGAAAAGATCTTGAATTTGTAAAAAATAAAGCACTTCAAGTAGGTGCTATTGAATCATATATGGTGGATGCGAAAGATGAATTCGCTGAAGAATACGCGCTTATTTCATTACAAGCACATACTTGGTACGAACAAAAATACCCATTAGTATCAGCACTTTCTCGTCCTTTAATTTCTAAAAAGTTAGTGGAAATTGCTAACCAAGTGGGTGCGGATGCAGTAGCTCACGGTTGTACAGGTAAAGGAAACGACCAAGTTCGTTTCGAAGTGTCAATAAAAGCATTAAATCCAGATTTAGAAGTACTAGCTCCTGTACGTGAGTGGGGTTGGAGTCGTGATGAAGAAATCGAATATGCAATGAAACATAATGTACCGATTCCGGCAACATTAGATTCACCATTCTCAATTGACCAAAACTTATGGGGCCGTGCAAACGAAGCAGGCGTAATGGAAGATCCTTGGGTATCTCCACCAGAAGAAGCGTATGGCTTAACGGTTTCTGTTGAAAACGCGCCAAATGAAGCTGAATATGTAGAAATCGAATTTATTGCTGGTAAACCTGTAGCTTTAAACGGCAAAGAAATGAAGCTTGCTGATTTAATTCAAGAACTAAATGCAGTAGCAGGTGCACACGGTGTTGGCCGTATCGACCATGTTGAAAACCGTTTAGTTGGTATTAAATCTCGTGAAGTATACGAAATTCCAGGTGCAAAAGTACTGTTAACTGCTCATAAAGAGCTTGAAGATTTAACACTTGTGAAAGAACTAGCACACTTCAAACCAGTGATTGAGAAAAAATTATCTGAATTAATTTATGATGGTTTATGGTTCTCTCCTTTACGTGATGCATTACAAGCATTCCTTGCTGAATCACAACAATACGTAAATGGTACAGTACGTGTGAAACTTTACAAAGGTCATGCCATTGTAGAAGGACGTAAATCACCAAACTCATTATACAACGAAAAATTAGCAACATACTCTAAAGAAGACCAATTCAACCACGCATCTGCTGTAGGCTTCATCGAATTATGGGGTCTGCCAACAGTGGTTAACTCTTCAGTTAATAAAAAATAATTATTAAAAGTAGGGTGTAGTGTAGCATGAACGCTGTACTGCACCTTTTCGATAAGTAATTTAGGAAAAGGTGAGCTGTTATGACAAAACTTTGGGGCGGACGTTTCCAAAAATCAGCAGAAGCATGGGTCGATGAGTTTGGCGCATCAATCGGCTTTGACCAGCAACTTGTATTGGAAGACCTAGAAGGTAGTGTCGCACATGTCACGATGCTTGGTGCAACGGGAATTTTACCAGCAGAGGATGTAGAAGCCATTCTTGGCGGTCTCGCACAATTACAGGAAAAAGCAGTCGCTGGTGAGCTTGAATTTACTGTTGCCAATGAAGATATTCATTTAAACCTTGAAAAAATGCTCATTGATTGCATAGGACCAGTTGGTGGTAAACTGCATACAGGCCGTAGTCGTAATGACCAAGTTGCAACGGATATGCATATTTTCTTAAAGAAACGTGTAAAGGAAGCCATTGATTGTATCGAGACATTCCAAAAAACGTTACTAGAAAAAGCAGAGGAGCATGTTGAAACAATTGCTCCAGGCTATACGCATTTACAACGTGCACAGCCTATTTCTTTTGCACATCATCTAATGGCATACTTTTGGATGCTTGAACGCGATAAACAACGTTTTACGGAATCCATTAAACGTATTGATATCTTACCATTAGGTGCTGGTGCCATGGCAGGGACAACTTTCCCGATTGATCGTCTAAAATCAGCGGAGCTACTTGGTTTTAGTGAAGTGTATGCAAATTCTATGGATGCTGTCAGTGATCGTGATTTTATCGTCGAATTTTTAAGCAATTCATCATTATTAATGGCGCATTTATCTCGCTTTGCTGAGGAAATCATTTTGTGGTCAACAGATGAATTTAAGTTTATCGAATTGGATGATGCATTCTCGACAGGCTCATCTATTATGCCACAGAAGAAAAATCCAGATATGGCGGAGTTAATTCGAGGTAAAACTGGTCGTGTGTATGGTAACTTAATGGGCTTACTGACAGTTCTCAAAGGAACACCGTTAACATACAACAAGGACATGCAAGAAGACAAAGAAGGAATGTTCGACACAGTGCATACAATTCTTGGTTCTTTGAAAATCTTTGAAGGTATGGTACGCACGATGACCGTTAATACGGAGCGTCTGCACAAGGCAGTCCACTCTGACTTCTCAAATGCCACGGAATTAGCAGATTACCTTGCAACGAAAGGCATGCCATTCCGTGAAGCACATGAAGTAACGGGTAAATTAGTGTTTACATGTATTCAAAAAGGCATTTATTTATTAGATTTACCGATTGAAGACATGAAAAAAGAAAGTGAGCTTATCGAAGCGGATATTTATGATGTATTAGCACCTGAAGCCGCTGTGCGCCGTCGTCATTCATTAGGTGGTACTGGTTTCGATCAAGTCAATATTCAAATTGCTAAAGCAAAAGCTTGTCTTTCTTAACTATTTTGCGTGCAAGTCCTTTGTGACATTTGCATAGATATTCATTAAAGCTGTCCAGAGAGGCACTATGAAAAACCTTAATCCTTTTTCTGTGGAGCCAGAGGGTGAAACAAAAAAAGAGCACCTTACATATGTGAAGGACAATCCCCAATTTTCGGAGACGCGAAATTGGGGTTTTTGTATAAGGAACATATAGTCATGTAAAAAGGGGAGAAATGTCATATGACGGATCGTTTTACAAAGGGGTTAGAAACAATGAAGCACTATGTGACAGAAGAAGAGGTAGACCGTATGGTAGAATCGGATGCCCTCGCTGACATAGCGCCCGATTTACGCAAAATGATTATCGAGTTTGCCTATGGTGATGTCTATTCACGCCCAGGGCTTGATGCGAAAAGTCGAGCACTTGTCGTAATCACAGCAGTTGTTACACAAAGTGCTGTACCACAAACGAAAACCCATATAACACGAGGGTTGCATGCAGGATTAACACCTACTGAAATTGTGGAAGCACTTTTGCAATTAGTGCCTTATATCGGCTTTCCTCGTGTACAAAATGCGCTAACGATTGCTCAACAGGTATTTGCAGAAAAGCAGCTAACTGTAAAAAAATGAAGCGATAAAAATTTTTCAACAACATGTATAGAGTTTTGGGATATGGCCCATACTGTTAAAGGATACACTTAATCATCTAATATGATGAGGAGGATGCAGAATGAGTAGTTCAACTCCAGTAGACAACGAATCTCAGGAAAGTCCGCCACAGCTGAATAAGGTTTATACTTCACATATCTTAAGGAGTAGGTAATGAGAGATATCTCTGGGTTACTGTATCTTAAGATGAAGTAGAGACCACAACTGTACAATCAAATAGAAGGTATAAGTGTCCAAGGACCCAGAATTTTTCTGGGTCTTTCTTTTTTGCTAAATTTTGTTGATATTGCAAATAAACTGTTATACTCTAAGTATGACAGATGGAGGCGTCTTGTTATTAAGGAGGGTTTTTATGAAAAAACTTTTTGTACTATGTTTAGTAGCATTCGCATTAGTTGCCTGTTCGCCAAAAGAAAAAAACGCAACTCAGGTAGACAAAGAGGAGGATGAGCATGCTATGAATGAAGAACTAATCGGAAAATGGGCAGGGGATATTGAACTTCCAAATGGTTCACTACCAATTATTGTAGACTTACAAAAAGAGAGCGGAACATTATCTGTTCCTGCACAAGGTTTAAGTAATTATCCATTTAAAACTGTGTCATATAATGATAATAAAGTACACATAATCATTCGTTTAAATGGCTCGGCAATTGAGGTAAACGGGACGTTAAAAGACGAGCAAATTAAAGCAACATTTAATCAAAATGGAGGGGAATTCCCCCTTATTTTAAAGCGCTATGAAGAACAGCCAGAACAACCTGTCTCCTACGAAACATTCACAGTACCGGTTAAAGATGGCGATTTAACGGTCGCACTGCAAAAAAGCAGTAACAAGCCTTCACCAGTCGTACTCATTATTGCAGGCTCTGGTCCGACAGATAAGGATGGAAATTCCGCAATTGCTGGAAAAAATAATAGTTTGAAAATGCTTGCTGAAGGATTAGCTCAAGAAGGTATTGCAAGTGTACGATACGATAAACGAGGTATCGGGGATAATGCATCTCTATTGAAAAAGGAAGAGGATATCTCCATCGATCAATATGTTGACGATGCAGTGCAAATCATTCATGCACTGTCCGCCAATCAAGCTTTTTCAAGCGTTCATATTATTGGGCATAGTGAAGGGTCATTAATTGGAATGCTCGCCGCTCAAAAGACCAATGTGGAATCATTTGTGTCAATAGCAGGCGCAGGTAGAACGGCTGATACGTTACTTTTAGAGCAATTATCAGGACAATTAACACCTGCTCTAACGACTGAAACTAATATGATTCTAGCCGCGCTGAAAAAAGGGGAGCAAGTGCAACATGTATCGCCTGAGCTACAAGCATTATTTAGACCTTCTGTGCAGCCATATATGATGTCATGGCTGAAATATAATCCTGCTACTGAACTTCAACACGTAAAAGGACGCGTGTTACTGATTCAAGGAACGACAGATATCCAAGTGAACGCAACAGATGCCGAAGCGCTTAAGCAAGGCAATGAAAAAGCTGAACTTCTCTATCTGGAGGGCATGAATCATATTCTAAAAAGCGCACCGGAGGATAGAACGAAGAATTTAGCGACTTACGCAGACCCAACATTGCCGCTACATCCAAAGTTATTGCCAGCCATTTACAAATTTATTGCCAATGATCAGTAGCGATAGAAAAATGGTCACAACATAGGTCTGGTTCGACTTATGTTGTGGCTGTTTTTATTTTTAAAAGAGTCAAGTAACGAGCATCAACATGATGAATGCTTGGGCATGTCACACAGTTTTTTCTCAAAACAAATACATTCATGTACTCTCGTAAAGCGTTTCATGATCATCTCTTGATCGTTCCCTACATAATGGGCAAAGGCTTGTACAGGAAAAAGGTCGGGTATTTCAGATGAAATTGTCTGTTTCATTTCTTTATTGTCAATAAAAACTTGTAAATAAGAATCTACAATTGAAAATTGATTGTTTATGTACCAATCGTTGACCCATTTATCATCCCTTGTCCAAGCTTCTAAACGATTTAACTGTTTTTCTTTCGCTCTTTTTTCGGCTGCTTGCAATAATTGAAGACCTACACCTTTTCTTCGATAGTCAGGATGTACAGCAATGTGCCAAATCATTCCTCCTAAACCTTCTCCTCGCGAACAAACAGTCTGAGCTTGCACTTCGTATTCAATATCTATTAAACCAATCACTTGTTGATTTTCTATTGCAACTAGTTCAATGGTTGGCCCTGCATAAATTTCTTTTTTTTGAAGAACATTGTCAAAATAAGCAGTATCTAAAAATGCTAATGCTCTACATCGTACCCAACCTATTTCATCCTTTACTTGATAATCTCTTATTTCCATAAAATCCCCCTAGTAACAAACGAATTTTAACTTCAATTCCAATTATATCAAAATATATCTTTAAAAAGTTAACTAACTATGTAATTTCTCACTGTCACAATCATTGTAGTGTGGTATTTTTAATATGAAAAATAAAATTTTTTCCATATAAATAGAAAATAATGGATGTGTTTTTACGGAGGTAAGGCTTTGAAAACTGTTAAGAAAGTTTTGTGCCAAAATACGATAAAAAATCAGCTTCGAAGAGGCCATATAGTGATTATTTTTATCATTAGTTTATGTATTTTTATTCCTACAATTTTTATTGAATATCAGCAAACGATTAACCAACAAAAAGTAGAAATGACCAATTACTTAGACGCCCAAACTTATTTTTTTGAAAGCTGGTTAATGGAGCGCTCAAAAGATATACATACTATGACGAATTTAGATTTTGTGAAAGGCTATCAGCATGAAGAATCACAAGATTATTTTCAAGATTTTAAAAAGCAATCCGTTTTTAC
This sequence comes from Lysinibacillus mangiferihumi, assembly GCF_003049665.1. Taxonomy (GTDB): domain Bacteria; phylum Bacillota; class Bacilli; order Bacillales_A; family Planococcaceae; genus Lysinibacillus; species Lysinibacillus mangiferihumi. Next base: position 103,935 of record NZ_PYWM01000003.1, read on the forward strand.
TGATTTAGTTTTTGTGAACAAAGAGGGGATAGTACAGTTTGATACTGTAACCGAATATCAACAAAATGGAGTTGGGATTGATGTGAGTAATCGTGCGTATTTTCAAATTGCGAAGAAAACGAAACAGCAATACATAACAGATGTATTGATTAGCAAAGTCACAAAACAGCCAATTATCGCTTTTGCCTCTCCGATTTTTGATGAGCAACAACAATTTAATGGTGTTGTGTTCGGCACAGTGAATTTTAATACAATCGATCAGCTTTTAAACGAATCAAGAGTCGGTTTTCAAGGGCATGCTTATATTGTCAATCGAGACGGAACCTTACTAACGGAATTCGATTCCAATAAGAAAAATAAAGAAGCAAATCGTCAAAATATCATTTTTAAAAATGAAATGATTGATAAACGAATTTTTATGATTGCTCAAACGAATGCTTTAAAGTCCCCATTAAATACCTATCAGGATGCTAATGGACAATGGGTTTTGGCTAAAAGTAAGCCAATTAATCAAGGGAAATGGTACATTATTTCTGAAGTCAATCTGATGGAAACGTATACACCACTCTTTAAAAGATTAGGGTTGCTAGCTGTATGTATCTTATTAGGTACATTTTTCACTATTAAAGTAATGTTACTTATAACGAAAAAAATAGAGGAACCAATCCAACAGCTACTCGAAGGCGTTGCCAAAGTCGAGCAAGGTAACTATGATTATAAAATCAATGAAAAACAGCTAGCGCCTTATGCGAAAGAGTTTCAGGAGCTTTGTTCTTCTTTTAATGAGATGAGTACAAAAGTGAAAGAAGATACAATTTTGCTAAAGGAATTATCGGTTACTTGTCAACTAACAAAACTATATAACCGTCGATATTTAATCGAGCAAGGAGAGCATGTATTTCAGGAATGTAAAAATGAAGACAATCATTGTTCCTGTATTGCGATTGACATCGATTTTTTCAAAAAAGTTAATGACCATTACGGCCATTTAATTGGTGATGAGGTATTAAAGCATGTTGCAACGATTATAAAGGAATCTGTCAGAAGAAAGGATATTACAACAAGATACGGTGGTGAGGAATTTGTTATTTTGTGTCCTTCGACTTCGTTAGAGAGTGCTGTGAAAATAGCAGAGCGTATAAGAAAAAATGTTGAACAACATCCTTTTCATATAGGTGAACAGTTTATTCATATGACAGTGAGTGTCGGCATAGCTGAATATGCAAATGAGGCTGATATCTCAACCTTTTATGAGTTAATTGATAAGGCAGATCAAGCTCTTTATATTGCAAAGGAGAGCGGACGCAATATGTTAGGGATTTATAATGAAGAAAATAACGTTGCTACGCGTAATTAAATAACAAACAAAAAGATTTTTTCGCGATTTCAAAAAAAGAGGTGTAGTCTTTTAATCGAACGGTCATACTAACATGGATTCACTTATAAAGTCTATAATGATGAGGAGGATGTCAAATGAGTAGGCCGGAACAATTAGACCCGAAATCTCAAAAAATCCACCGTAACTGGACAAGGATTAAGCGTTCAAAATCTCAAGTAAATGGTGAAACGGAGATTACTCTCCATAACCGTATCTTGAGAAGTGAAGCGAAAGCCCGACAGTTTTAATCATGCTAGAAGTAATAAGTGTCATCAAGCCCAGAAATTTTTCTGGGCTTTTTTTATTTAAGGTTATGTACTATATAAGTATTGGATGTGTAGTAAAATAAAGGAAGTGAGAAGGGAGGAACTAGAATGAGCAAGCAAATAAACATTCGCGTCGCATGTTTTGCAGATGCACAACAAATGCTGAAAATTGATCGTGACATAATCCTTATTGCCGAATGCAATAAGACGATAGTTGGCTGGCTAGCATTTCAATCGCCAGAACGAAAACGTCTAGCCCATACAGGTAGCTTTGGACTGATGGTTCGAAAAGACCAACGAGGGCAAGGAATTGGGAAACGTTTAATTGAAGAACTACTGACATGGGCAGCTGCCAATCCAATAATTGAGAAAGTTTGTTTAGGCGTATTGTCCAGCAATATCAGTGCTATTGCCCTTTATCGAAAAATGGGTTTTATCGAAGAAGGTAGAAAGATACATGAAATCAAAATCGCTGACAATCTATATGTTGATGATGTATTAATGTACAAATTGGTTTAATGTATATTTCATTCTGTTAATTAGAAAGAGGTTGTTTTATGAAAATTTATAAGTTTACAAAGGACGGCGCTAATGCCATTCACAATTACAACTCGTTGCATTCATTTTACACAAAAATCATGACAACAGTGGAGCCAACAAATATAGGGTTTATATACATAGAAGCGGGTGGACTGGTAGGTCTGCATGAAGCACCTGTTCCACAGCTATTTATAGTTATTGAAGGAGAGGGATGGGTCTGTGGTGAGAATCGAGAGAAATTAGTCATAAAACAGGGGGATAGTGTTTTTTGGCAAGTGGGACAAATCCATGAGTCCGGCAGTGACAAAGGGTTAACAGCCCTCGTTATTCAATCTAAGCAAATTGACTTGCCTATATAAATAGAGGGCAACATTAGAATATTTCATAACAAGACGGAGACAGTGACACCGTTATTTTTTTGCTAATGGTAGAATCAAACGTATTGTTTTTAACATATGCCCTTCAAATAACTCATCAAATTCGTCAACTTGTTGAAAGCCCTTTGCGCTGTAGAATTGTCTACCAATTCTATTGTCTTTCTCAACGCATACAGTAAGCGAAGTTGCTCCTTGTAATCTTTGAATACCGTTTTCCAGTAGAGCTGAACCGATGCCTTTATGTTGAGCGGTTGGAAGGAGGTAAATAGCGAATAACTCGGCTTGTCCCTCTTCATTAACATGTGAAAAATTAGCAAAGCCAATAAGAGATTCACCAACTGTTGCCACTAAAAAAGGGCTTGTTTGAAGATGGCATGTTAACCGTTTGTCACTATAGGCGGCTTAAAGAAATCTTCTTGAATATGCTTTGGTATGATTCCTTTTCATAGGTTGCAGTCCAAGATGTTTGTGCAATTTCTTGGACAGAAGAGATGTCATCTTCATTCATTTGTCGTATAATAAGTGTCAATATATATCACCTACAATTTCAATAATTTCTATATATTGTATCATATAACATAACGACAAAAGGGGGGATGTTTTTATGCAAGTTTTAGAAAAAGCATTTGGTTATATTACCCGAAACTATGACGATCGGATTCAGGTCCTTGTATTTGAGCAAAATACAGAGGGAGCAGGCATTCAAATTCCAAAAGGTACAATTGAAGACGGAGAGACGCCACTTGAAGCAGTTATACGAGAGATGGTGGAGGAAACGGGTTTAACAAATTTAGAAGTACAAGGCCTTATCGCACAGGATTATGCCGAGCATTATTCAGGAGCATTGCAAAAACGCTATTTTTTCCATTTAACTTCAAATGAGTCCCAACATACTTGGCAACACAATCCAACAGGCTTAAACGAGGGCAACTTACAGTTTACGTTTTATTGGATTGAAAAGGAACATGACGTTGAGCTCGCAAAAGGACATGGCGATTATTTATATCGTATTGTCTAGTGCCAGTCACCCAAACAATTCTGAATTTTTAGGCAAAATAAAAACCCACTTAGATTTCGGCGGCTTACACTGTGCTCGCCAGAAATTCGAAGTGGGTTATGGTGCCAGTCACGCAAGTTTCTATTTTTACGCTTTAGCGGCGATTTCTAATGCTTGGGCAAAGTCTGCAATTAAATCATCCACATGCTCCAAACCGACTGAGAATCGTAATAATCCATCCGTAATGCCACGTTTGATCCGTTCTTCGGGTTCCATTGCTGCATGGCTCATTTTTGCTGGGTAGGAAAGAATAGATTCCACACCACCAAGAGAAACAGCAAATACGGGAATCTTCATCGCTTCTACTAATGCTTTCGCTGCTGCATAATGAGGTAGGCGGAACGACAAGACAGCGCCTGCACTTGTACATTGGCTTTGATGAATGGCATAGCCAGGATGTGAGGCAAGACCTGGGTAATACACTTGCTCAACAAGGGAATTTGCTTCTAAAAACTGTGCAATCTTTTGTGCTGATGCAGCAGAACGGCTAAAACGTACATCGGTTGTTTTCATATTTTGTAGTAGTGTGAAGGAATCTTGTACACCTAAAATATTACCAAAAGAATTTTGGATGAAATACAGGTCATTTCCGAGTTGTTCATCTGCTGTTACAGTGAGTCCTGCAATAATATCTGAGTGACCAGATAAAAACTTCGTTGCACTATGAATGACAACGTCTACACCTAAGTCTAGAGGTCGTTGGTGTAAAGGTGTCATAAATGTATTATCTAAAAACGTTAGACATTGATGTTGTTTAGCTAGTGCGACTATTGCACGGATATCTGTAATCCCTAATGTAGGATTCGATGGTGTCTCCATGTAGAGAAGCTTTGTAGCAGGTGTAATGGCTGCTTCAACCGCTGCTATATCAGTAAAATCCACGAACGTATGCGTAATACCGAATCGAGGTAATACTTTTGACACAAAGCGGTATGTTCCACCATAAACGTCCTCTGTAATGACAATGTGATCACCTTGTGATAATAACATTAAGGCTGCGGAAACCGCTGCAATACCAGAGGAGAAGGCATGTGCACGAACGCCACCTTCAAGCTCGGCAACGGCTTTCTCTAACGCATCACGTGTTGGGTTACCAGAACGTGCATAATCGTATTCACCGAATTCATCGATGCTTTCTTGGTGAAATGTTGAAGAAACATATAGTGGTACATTAACCGCACCTTTTTTATTTTCGTAGCCATCACGCACACCTGCGTGGATAAGCGCTGTTTCAATATGTTGTTTCATTTTCTATGCCTCTTTTCTCAGCGTATCAAACACTTGTTTTAAATCTGCAATTAAATCTTCAGCCTCTTCAATGCCGACAGAAAAGCGTAGTAAACGATCGCAAACGCCGCGTGCTACACGTTCCTCGTAAGGCATATCGGCATGTGTTTGTGTAGCAGGGTACGTGATAAAGCTTTCAACGCCACCAAGACTCTCTGCAAAAATAATTAACTTTAAGTTACGAAGAAATGGGTCAATCCATTCTGGCTTTTGTAGTCGGAATGACAACATACCACCTTTGCCCGTATATAATACGTCTGTGACAAGTTCTTCTTCCTCTAAATAAGCAGCAATCGCTTTGGCATTGGCATCATGTTGTTTTAAGCGAAGATGTAACGTTTTTAAGCCACGAATCAATAACCAAGAATCCATTGCTCCTAGTACCATTCCACTACCATTATGAATAAAGCCGAGACGTTCGGATAGCTCAGCACCTTTTGAGACAACTAAACCGGCTAATACGTCATTATGTCCGCCAATATACTTTGTTGCAGAATGCAGTACAATATCGGCACCTAGTTCAATTGGTCGTTGGAAGTAGGGTGTATAAAAAGTATTATCTACGATTAGCAATGCACCATGTTGATGGGCAAGCTCAGCATACACTTTGAGATCAAATTCCTGCATAAGTGGGTTTGTTGGTGTTTCGATAAAGAGGGCACGTGTATTGTCATTGATTAACGCCTCTACTTGCTCAAGCGATTCAAATTTAGAATAGATTGGTTTAATATTGTATGTTTCTTTAAAAAAGTTAAAAAGACGATATGTACCACCATATAAATCATCTGGTACGATGAGTTCATCTCCTGGTTTAAATAGAGACATTACAAGTTGGATTGCAGCCATACCGGAACTACAGGCAAAGCCAGCGTCGCCACCTTCTAAATCTGCAATACCTGCTTCTAAAATGGCACGCGTTGGGTTTTTTGTACGAGCGTAGTCAAATCCTGTCGATTCACCGATCCCTGTATGTTTATAGGCCGTTGATAAATGAATGGGCGGGCTAACAGCGCCAGTTCTAGGGTCACTCAAATTGCCAAGCTGTACAAGTTTTGTTTCAATACGTCTATTGTTTGTCATGTCGTCACTCTTTTCTTCATCGTTAATTTAGAAAGAGTCCACACTAGGGGGACTCTATTCCTTAATAGAATAATTCAATTAGTATCTTCAATTTTCTCTATAATTGTTACTTAATTTAACATGGAAAGTACAGAAGGACAAGATGATTTCAGAAAATTACATAGATTATTGAAAATAAATCATGTAGGAATAGTAGGGGATTGATGTTTGACAATGAAAAGAGGCTTGAAAGAGGCACAAATAAAAAAGCTATAGATTCGTTTTCGCGTAGCACGAAAATATCTATAGCCTTTGTGGCACATAATGCCTTGTCCATTATGCTTGTTGTTTTTTTAATAAATCTCGAATTTCTTTTAACAGTTCTTCTTTTGCATCTAGCACAGGTGTCGGTTCCTCTACAACCGCTTCCTCTTTTTTTCTAGTAAATTTCGTCATAAGACGTAATGCTAAGAAAATAGCAAAGGCGATAATTAAAAAATCAATAATTGATTGTAAAAATATACCTAACTTTACTTGAGCTGTACCAGAACCAAACATAAAGCTTTCAGTTAAATCAATGCCGCCTGTTAACACACCGACTAATGGCATAATAATATTCTCTACTAAGGAGGTAACGATTTTCCCGAAAGCCCCACCAATTACAACGGCAATCGCTAAATCAATTATATTGCCTTTCATAGCAAATTCCTTAAAGTCTTTCCACATATAATATATCCTCCCTATAATTATCCAAAAAAACAATCGAATTGTATTCTACTATATTACCCTAATTATAATCAACTATAAACATAGGAAAAAGAAAGAAAAAATCTACAACATAAAACGGTAAATTTGGTAATATAGAAGTAGACAAAGAATGATTAGGTGTGACATATGGCGAAAAAAAAACAAAAGAAACCATTGCTATCTCCAAGCATGAAGATGGGGATGATAGCACTATTAATCCCTGTAGCCATTACTGTATATGTACTTGCTTTTTTTGCTTGGAAGGAGCTACAAACATTCCCTATTTTCGAAAAACTTGCACAACAAAAGGCGATTGAAGAAATACAGCAGCATTTCGACATGAACATTCCAGAACAATATATTCCGGTGTATGTTGCTGCCGAGGAGAAATATGGCGTGCCTTGGACATTGTTAGCTGCCCATCATCGTATTGAAACACGATTTTCTTCCATGAAATCACTTGTTTCGCCAGCAGGGGCAGTCGGACATCTGCAATTTATGCCTTGTACTTTTGTAGGATGGAAACATCCAACTTGTGAGGGATTAGGTAAGGGCAATATTACAAAGGCAGAGCTGATGAATCCCGAAACCATTAAAAAATATGGAGGCTACGGTGTCGATGCCAATGGAGATGGTGTAGCGGATCCCTATGATATCGAAGATGCTGTATTTAGTGCGGCCAATTATTTATCAAAGTATGGCGCGGCAAAAGGTGACGTAAAACGAGCCGTTTTCAATTATAATCATAGCGAAGAATACGTTAAAAATGTCTTACATTACTATAATTTGTATAATGATTACCACGATGAATTAAAAACAGCCGTCCTTCTTAATGCAAAATAATAAAAGAGCCATCTAAACGATGGCTCTTTTTGTACATAATTACGTAGCTTTACGCATACTTTTAAGAATAATGCTTACAATGAAGATAAGCACAATTGCACCTATTAACGCTGGAAATACATAAAAATCGCTGACTTTCCAACCCCAGTTACCTAAAACCATACTACCTATCCAAGAACCGACAATCCCGGCAATAATATTACCAATAATGCCTCCAGGAACATCTTTTCCTAAAATGACGCCAGCTAACCAACCTAAAATTCCTCCGATGATTAAATACCAAATGAAACTGATCATAATGATTCATCTCCTCAAAGTTAAGATATAATGGCATTACTTAGTTATATCCTTTTTGGAGATAATTAAACCTACATGACCGACCTTTTTATTTTTACAATGACTTCATCTGTTTATTTCACTACTGTGGCACCTAAAGTATGTTCAAAATGACGCAAAGCCCAATCATGTCCAGCTGCATCAAAACTTGCTACTGCATGTGCATAAATAACAGTAGAAATGCCCAAATTATAAGCATCCACAGCTGTATGCAAAATACAAATATCTGTACAAACACCAACTAAATGAACTTCCTCGATGTTCCGTTCTTTTAATAAAATGGCTAAATTTGTTCCTGCAAAGGCACTATAACGTGTTTTGTCGAGCCAAATCACGTTGTCCTTATACAAGTTATAGACTTCACCAACATGACCGTAAAGATTGCGACCCGATGTTCCGCGAATATTGTGAGGCGGAAAAAGCTTTGTTTCAGGGTGAAATGGATCGTTTTCTTCATGTAAATCATTAGCGAAGACGACGACATTTTTTTCTACAATAAATTGTTCAATTAAATTTGCAATAGGCGTATCGAGTAATTGTCCTGGTTCCCCACACGTTAATTTACCATCTGTTGCTACAAAATCATTTGTATAATCAATTACCAGTAATGCTTTTTTCAATTTCGTCCACTCCTTTAGGCATGATTTCACTCTTTATCATGCCATATTTGGTTTTGGCTGTCAGAAAATTAGTTATATTTTAATATTAAGAATAGTTTGAAAATTGAACAAGGTGAGCGTATAATGTGAAAAAAGGAGAGGGGATAGTTTATGAATATGACTGTTATGAAACGTTTAGATCGCCAAGGATTCTTTATTGCTGCGCTACATTTGGTGGTAATGTTAAATTTAGCTGCTGAGTTTTTATTGGCATCCTAATCTCTTAAAAATCTAATAGAAAGGTGAGTACAATGCTTGACCTATACTAAAACAACCGTGAAGGCAATTTCGTCGTAATACACGGTTGTTTTTTGTTGCCTATTGTGAAGTAGACAAGCATTTCCGCGTATTTTTCTAGTACTTGACCAATATAAATCATACGAGGGGGGAATAAATGACAACGAGATTTCAACAGGCTTTCCATGGCATAGAGCGCCCATTTGCTTGGTTAGACCTTGATGCACTTGATGATAATATTGCAACGGTGCAACAAGCTTGTGGGCAAAAAAAAATTCGTATAGCAACAAAATCAATACGCTCGGTGGAGGTGTTGCAATATCTACAACAACATCTTTCGAATATAACAGGATTTATGACATTTACCGCGGCAGAATCCATCTTTTTACTCCAAAGAAATTTCGATGATGTACTGCTTGGTTATCCTGTTATGGAAGACATGGCTGTACGTCAACTATTGCACTATGTAAAAGAGGGAAGAACCGTCACATTTATGGTGGATAGATGTGAGCAAGTTGCGTTTTTAGAAAAAATAGGAGCGGAGCTTGATGTAAAGGTATCCATCTGTATCGATATTAATTTATCTACTGATTTTAAAGTACTTTATTTTGGTACAAAGCGCTCATCTCTTGACTCGCTGGAGTCTATCACGCCTTTTTTAACTTATATAAAACAGCAGTCCCATATAGAAGTTGTAGGCGTTATGGGATATGAGGCGCAATTAGCTGGTGTTGGAAATCGACCTGCTAATGCTATAAAAGGTAGGCTAATAGATTTCATGCAAACACAAGCCAAAAAGCAAGTAACCCAATTTCGTAGATTAGCTATTGCGCATGTAAAAGCTTATTTTCCTCGATTACGCTTTGTTAATGGTGGAGGTACAGGCAGTATGACCTATACTGCGGAGCAGAAAGAAGTGACAGAAATGACAGTTGGTTCAGCATTTTATGCACCAGCCCTTTTTGATCAATTTGCCCATTTGCAACTGTCAAAAGCAGCAGGCTTTGCACTCCGTGTGACGCGGAAACCTGCGCCTAATATTGTTGTCTGTCATGGTGGTGGTTATCCAGCGTCTGGAGCAATGGCGAATGATCGATACCCGGCATTTTACGAGCCGAACTATTTTTCCTTTCTTCGTTTAGAAGGAGCCGGAGAAGTGCAAACACCGATTAAGGTAAAAGGCAAAACACTCATAATTGGGGATACCATCTATTTTCGCCATGCAAAGGCCGGAGAGCTTTGCGAAAGATTTCAAACACTTCATGGCATAAGGCAAGACGAATATGTAGGTAGCTTTGCGACGTACAGGGGGGATGGTCAATGTTTTCTGTAGAGAAGTGGAAAAATGGGGAAAAATGGACGAACTGGGCTGGCAATATAATAGCGTATCCAAGTGAGATGCACTTACCTCGTTCTATAGAAGAAGTTGTAAATGTAGTGAAGCATGCGCGTGATAGGAAAAAAACCATTCGTGTAACAGGTGCAGCTCATTCATTTAGTGCTGTTGCCATGCCGGAGCATATTGCACTGTCATTACATAATATGCGCGGGCTTATTTCGATAGATGCCGAAAACCAAGAAGCTACACTGTGGGCAGGAACTTATTTATATGAGATCGGACCACAGCTTGCAAAGCATGGGTTTGGCTTAATGAATATGGGCGATATTCAAGAACAGACCATTGCCGGAGCAGTATCAACTGGTACACATGGAACAGGGGTGACTTTAGGTTCGTTGTCGTCTGCTGTGACACGCTGGTGTTTTGTTGATGGAAATGGAACTTACCATGAGCATATTCGAGGGACTGACGATTTATCCGAGGCGCTTCATGTCTCACTTGGCATGCTCGGCGTATTTGTAAAAGTGACGCTAAAAGTGTTGCCGCTCTATAGTTTACATTATATTGGCACAAGGGACACATTAACAAACGGACTAGCCACATTTGCACAAGATATTCGACAGCATCGACATGTTGAATGGTTCTACTTTCCTGGTAGTGAGACAATTCAAATTAAACGTATGAATGCGATGGCCCCAGTGTATCAAAGTGAATGGCGCAAGTATGTAGAAAATATAAAACTTCAAATAGTAGAAAATGGTGCATTTTTTGCGATTTCGGAGCTATGTAAATGGAAACCAGCTTTAAGTAGTGCAATGAGTAAATTAGCTGCTGCCAATGTTGTGGAGGCGGAGAAGATTGGCATTAGCTATGAAATCTATCCATCTCCTAGAAGTATCAAATTCCAAGAAAGTGAGTATGCCATATCATTACCACAATTTGAGGCATGCATGGAAGAAATTCATGCAACGTTTCAAAAAGGGCATTTGCATGTGCATTTTCCATTGGAATGCCGTACAACAGCAGGTGAGGTCGGTTATATAAGTCCTACACAAGGACAAGAATCCGCCTTTATTGCTTTTCATATGTATAAAGGAATGTCGGAAGAGCCTTATTTTAAATGGGTGCACAATCTAATGCAAAAATATCATGGTCGACCACATTGGGGAAAACAAAGCCATTTAACTGCACAGCAAGTACACACATTATATCCAAATATAGATAAGTTTTTAACAGTTCGTGCACAATATGATCCTGACAAAGTATTTTTCACACGTTACTTAGAGCAATTATTCATATTGTAAAATTTAGAATTTAACAATAACTGAATTTTATAATGTTTAAATAAGTGTATTGGGAAAGATGAAAGCATTTGTGATAAATAATCACCCAAATAGAGTTTATAATGAAAAAATTTAAATTTGAACGAAATGTCAAAATATTTATCAAACCGAGATAAAACCGATGCTTAATCAGCATGTAAACGATTTCAAATTTCATTGATTTTTTGAATTGTTTAAACAATTCAAAAAATACTGTTGACTTAGCCTAGTTATTCGTACTATGATAACAACAATTTAATACGTTCGTTCCTACAATTAGTTGCCACAAAGGCAATCAGCTAGGTAAAAACAAAATAGACAGAACATTTTGTATATAGCGACGAACATAGCAATAAATGAGGGGCGTTTAAAATGAGAAGTGACATGATTAAAGTAGGCGTAGATCGTGCGCCACATCGTAGTCTTTTATATGCAACAGGCAAAGTAAAAGCAAAAGATTTAGGGAAACCATTTATTGGGGTTTGTAACTCTTATATCGACATTATTCCAGGTCACGTTCATTTACGTACATTTGCTGATGTAGTGAAAGAAGCCATAATTGAAGCGGGAGGCATTCCATTCGAATTTAATACGATTGGTGTGGATGATGGTATTGCAATGGGCCATATTGGTATGCGTTATTCTTTACCAAGCCGTGAAATTATAGCAGATTCAGCAGAAACAGTTATTAATGCACACTGGTTTGATGGCGTATTTTACATTCCAAACTGTGACAAAATCACACCAGGAATGTTAATGGCAGCAGTTCGTACGAACGTACCATCAATTTTTGTATCTGGTGGTCCAATGGAGGCAGGTACATCTGCTACAGGAAAACAGCTTTCATTAACTTCAGTATTTGAAGGTGTTGGGGCTCACAAATCAGGTAATATGTCAGCTGAAGAGCTGTTAGATATTGAAAATAATGCATGTCCAACATGTGGATCATGTTCAGGGATGTTCACAGCGAACTCCATGAACTGCTTAATGGAAATGCTAGGTGTAGCACTTCCAGGCAACGGTACAATCGTTGCTACGTCTGAAGACCGACATAAGTTGATTAAAGAAGCCGCTAAACAATTAGTGCGCATGATTAAAGAAGACGTTAAGCCACGTGACATCATTACAAAAGAAGCAATTGATGATGCATTTGCACTCGATATGGCAATGGGCGGCTCCACGAATACGGTGCTTCACACATTAGCAATCGCAAATGAAGCTGAAATCGACTATAACATTGAAGATATTAATAAAGTTGCAGAGCGTGTGCCATATTTAGCAAAAATTATGCCTGCTTCTGATATTTCAATGGATGATATCAATAAAGCAGGTGGTGTCAGTGCCATCATTAATGAATTAGCATCTATTCCAGGTGCCATTCATCCAAATCGTCCAACTGTTGCAGGTGTAACAATGGGCGAGCTCGTCAAAGATTATCACATTACAAATGATCAAGTTATTCGTACAAAAGACAATCCTTATAGCCCAGTCGGAGGTTTATCGGTGCTATTTGGCAACATCGCACCAGATGGCTCTGTCATTAAAGTAGGTGCTGTCGATCCTTCGATTAAAGTATTTACTGGTGAGGCAATTGTCTTTGAATCACAAGAAGCAGCGCAAGAAAACATTGATAACGGTACAGTTAAGGAAGGCCATGTAGTCGTCATTCGTTATGAAGGACCAAAAGGTGGCCCAGGGATGCCAGAAATGTTAGCACCTACATCGGCCATTCAAGGTCGTGGTCTCGGTACTAAAGTAGCGTTGATTACGGATGGTCGATTCTCCGGTGCATCTCGCGGTATTTCAATCGGACATATATCGCCAGAAGCAGCAGAAGGCGGTCCAATCGCCTTAGTTGAAAATGGTGACATCATTTCGATTGATTTACCGAATCGTACAATCCATTTAGAAGTTTCAGACGAAGTATTAGCAGAACGTCGCGCGAAACTGCCGGTGTTTGAACCGAAAATCAAACGTGGTTGGTTAGCAAGATATTCAAAATTAGTGACAAGCGCCTCAACAGGTGGCGTGATGAAAATTTAGTCTTAAAAACTAGTTAAAAATCAATAGGTTAAAACGTTGATGAGGTTAAAGGTTCTAGAGCCTTGTATCTACCAGAGAGCCGGTCGTGCTGGAAGCCGGCGATACAACTAGATCCGACATCCCCTCGGAGTGAACTATTAAACGCGTGATCGCCATTAGATAGTTCCGGGCATAATCGAAGTGCTCGTTATTAATGAATAAATGATTTATGACACCGTATTGGATGTAAGTTTACTTGCATTGGTCCATAAATGCTTTCATTTATTCGCGAGGTAGCAATATGATTGCTATAAACAAGGGTGGTACCATGAAAAGTCTTTTTCATCCCTACGCAAGGTAGTTCTTTGCGTTCGGAGAAAAAGGCTTTTTATTATTTATTAAGCATTAAATATTCCGTTTTCAGCATAAATAGTTGAACCTTTTCAGCGTTACATCACTAAAGTGTTCATTAACTAGATGAGATAGTCGTATGCTGTTGTGAATCGAAAGACAAGAAGGAGGCATATTTTGATGAGTGCGAATGTTTCAATTAATGAAAAAGAACAATTGGCGACAGAAGAAGTAGAACAAACTTTTCAAGCGAAAGATGGTGCAGACGTTTTAGTCCAAGCGCTGCATGATCAAAATGTAGATATTATTTTTGGCTATCCAGGTGGAGCAGTACTTCAAATATATGATGCAATGTACAAAAACCCAATTCGTCATATTTTAACACGTCACGAGCAAGGTGCCATTCACGCAGCTGAAGGCTATGCACGTGTATCGAATAAACCGGGTGTTGTCATCGCAACAAGTGGTCCAGGTGCAACGAACTTAGTAACAGGTATTGCCGATGCGATGATTGATTCCATACCATTAGTTGTCTTTACTGGTCAAGTAGCGACAACAGTTATTGGAACAGATGCGTTCCAAGAGGCAGATATTATGGGGATTACAACACCTATTACAAAGCACAACTACCAAGTGCAAGATGTCAATGATATCCCTCGCATAGTGAAAGAAGCGTTCCATATTGCGAATACAGGTCGTAAAGGACCAGTTGTGGTTGATTTCCCTAAAAATGTCTCTCAAATGCTGTTTGATGTAAATAATCCACCACAAGAACCAGAAGAAATTTATTTACCAGGCTATCAGCCGACATACAAGCCGAACTATTTGCAAATTCAAAAGGCTATTCAAGCTATTTCGCTAGCCAAAAATCCAGTAATTCTAGCAGGGGCAGGTGTACTATTTGCCGATGCTCGTGAAGAATTAACAACTTTCGCTGAGAAGTATCAAATTCCTGTAACAAATACCTTATTAGGTCTTGGCTCCATTCATGGCGATCACGAATTATTCATTGGAATGGCCGGAATGCATGGAACAGTAACAGCAAATATGGCAATTACTAAGTCGGATTTATTATTAAATATTGGCGCTCGATTTGATGACCGTTTAACAGGGAATTTAGCAACGTTTGCACCAAATGCAACAATCGTTCATATAGACATTGATCCAGCTGAAATCGGTAAAAACGTACCAACCGATATTCCAATCGTAGCGGATGCAAAAGAGGCATTAAAATCTCTACTGAAAAAAGACTTTGAAGGTCCGGATACGAAACAATGGCTTGAATTTTTAAACAATCATGCAAATGAATATCCGCTGTGGTATTCAAAAGAAGATGGAGACACAGAGGTGTTACCGCAGGAAGCACTAGAACTTGTGCATAAAATTACTGAAGGTGATGCCATTGTGACGACGGATGTAGGGCAGCATCAAATGTGGGCTGCGCAATATTACCGCTTAAACAATGATCATGGTTGGGTAACGTCTGGTGGACTTGGTACGATGGGCTTCGGCTTCCCAGCTGCAATAGGGGCCCAGTTTGCGAAGCCAGACAAAAAAGTTGTTTCGATTGTAGGCGATGCAGGCTTCCAAATGACTGCACAAGAGCTTTCATTATTAAAAGAATTCAACTTACCAGTAAAAATTGTGATTTTAAATAACAGTTGTTTAGGGATGGTACGCCAATGGCAACAAACATTCTATGAAGAGCGTTATTCATCATCACTTATGCCGATCCAGCCAGATTTTGTTAAATTAGCGGATGCTTACGGCATTAAAGGCTATCGAATTAACACAATTGACGAAGCGGAAAGTATTTTCCGTGAGGCACTTCTTTCTGACGAGCCAGCGTTAATCGACTGCCGTGTAAAACAGCTTGAATGTGTATACCCAATGGTTGCACCAGGTAAAGGGTTACATGAAATGATTGGGGTGAAAAAGAATTGAAACGAGTAATTACAGTAACAGTGATTAATCAAAGTGGTGTATTAAACCGTATAACAGGTTTACTTATGAAGCGTCAATTCAATATCGAATCGATTACAGTTGGTCATACTGAACAGCCAAACTTCTCAAAAATGACATTTGTTGTGAATGTAGAAGATGAGCGCAAAATTGAACAACTGGTGAAGCAATTATCGAAGCAAATTGATGTGTTAAAGGTCAATGACATTACAGATAAATCCATCGTGCTTCGTGAGCTAGCGCTTGTGAAGGTTATTTCACCACCAAATTTACGTCTGGAAATGAACTCCATTGTTGAGCCATTCCGTCCACAAATTATTGATACAGCGAAAAACGTTGTGACATATCAAGTGGTAGGAAATCCAGAAAAAATTGATGCCTTTATTGAGCTTATTCGCCCATATGGTATTAAAGAATTAACGCGCACTGGTGCAACGGCATCTGTTCGTGAAACACAAAAAATCATCAATACGCAGCTCTCTATTTTAAAATAGTTTGCATATAAAATCGAAGCTTGTGATCTGCGCACTGTAAAGCTGCAAATGCTCATAAGTTAAAAAAACAAACCCAATATTAGGAGGAAACAAACAATGGCTACAATGTACTATGAACAAAACATCAACGAGGACGTATTAAAAGGAAAAAAAATCGCAATTATCGGTTACGGCTCACAAGGTCATGCACATGCATTAAACCTTAAAGAATCAGGGTTCGATGTAGTAGTAGGTGTTCGTCCAGGTGGATCTTTCGATGCAGCTAAAGCTGATGGCTTAGACGTTAAAACAGTTGCGGAAGCAGCGCAAGAAGCAGATGTAATCCAAATCTTACTACCAGATGAGCGTCAAAAAGCAGTGTATGAAGCTGAAATTGCTCCTTATTTAGAAGCTGGTAAAGCACTGATGTTTGCACATGGTTTCAATATTCACTTTGGTCAAATTACGCCACCTGCAGATGTTGACGTATTTTTAGTAGCACCAAAAGGACCAGGGCATCTAGTGCGTCGTCAATTCCAACAAGGTGCTGGTGTACCAGGACTATTTGCTATCCACCAAGATGCAACAGGTCAAGCAAAAGATTTAGCACTTGCTTACGGTAAAGGTATTGGCGCTGCTCGTGGCGGTTTACTAGAAACGTCATTCAAAGAAGAAACTGAAACGGATCTATTCGGTGAGCAAGCCGTACTTTGCGGTGGGGCAACTCAATTAGTAAAAGCTGGATTTGAAACATTAGTAGAAGCGGGCTACCAACCAGAGCTTGCTTACTTTGAGACATTACACGAATTAAAATTAATCGTAGATTTAATGTTTGAAGGTGGTATGGCGACAATGCGTTACTCCGTTTCAGATACAGCTGAGTGGGGTGATTATGTTGCAGGTCCACGCATCATCGACGATTCAGTTAAAGCCCGCATGAAAGACGTATTAACAGATATCCAAGATGGCACATTTGCTCGTCGTTGGATTCAAGAAAACGAAAATGGTCGTCCAGACTATACAAAATTCAAAGAAGCTGGTGCAAACCACCAAATCGAAGAAGTTGGTGCAAAATTACGCGCAATGATGCCATTCATCAATGAAGGTAAGGAAAAAGTTGTGAGAGAAGTGGCTACAAGTGCGAAAAATTGATATTTTCGATACAACACTTCGCGATGGTGAACAATCTGCCGGTATTAACTTAAATACAGCAGAGAAAATTGAGATTGCCAAGCAACTTGAACGTCTAGGTGTAACAATTATTGAAGCAGGTTTTCCTGCTTCATCTCCCGGCGATTTTGATGCGGTCCAGCGTATTGCAGGTACTGTGAAAAATTCAATCGTTACAGGGCTAGCGCGTTGCGTGCAAAAAGATATTGATACAACTTGGGAAGCGATACAAGTAGCAGAACAACCGCATATTCATATTTTTTTAGCAACATCTCCAATCCATATGGAATACAAGTTAAAAAAATCACCTGATCAAGTGGTAGAGCAAGCCATTGAAGCAGTGAAATATGCGAAAAAATACTTCCCACTTGTGCAATGGTCTGCCGAAGATGCTTTCCGCTCAGATCGCGAATTTTTAGTACGTATTATGAATGATGTTATTGCTGCTGGCGCGACGACGATTAACGTGCCGGATACAGTGGGCTATGCTTCTCCGCAAGAATATGGCGCATTATTCAAATTTTTACTAGAAAACGTCAAAGGTGCTGAAAAAGTGAAATTCTCAGCACACTGCCATGATGATTTAGGAATGGCTACGGCTAACACCATTGCGGCTATTGAAAATGGTGCGTCACAAGTTGAAGGAACAATTAACGGTATCGGGGAGCGTGCAGGGAATGTTGCACTAGAGGAAATCGCGGTAGCCCTCCATATCCGTAAAGATATCTATCCTGTTGAAACAGGCATCAACTTACAGGAAATTAAGCGCACATCGCAATTAGTTAGTAAACTAACGAATGTCGTTATTCAACCGAATAAAGCTATTGTCGGTAAAAATGCATTTGCACATGAGTCTGGCATTCACCAAGATGGCGTGTTAAAAAATCCTGAAACATATGAAATTATATCACCTGCACTGATTGGCGAAGGAGAAGTACCGCTTGTTCTTGGCAAACATTCAGGACGCGCTGCTTTCCGTGATCGTGCAGAAACAATGGGCTTTACACTGTCAGATGAAAAGCTAAACAAAGCTTTTGCTGAATTTAAAAAACTAGCAGACCGTAAAAAAGAAATTACGGAAGAAGATTTATTAACGCTTCTAACAGAGCAGCAAATACAAATCGAAGATGTGCCTTTGTTTGAGCTTAAAATGGTACAAGTGCAATATGGTACAGAAAATATTCCAACTGCTACCGCGACGGTCGTGACGCCAGAAGGCAATGTGAAAAATGTTGTGGCTACAGGCTCAGGCTCAGTGGAAGCAATATTTAATACGTTAGAACAGCTTGTGCCTGGTGCTATCAATGTCATTGATTACCGAGTGAAGTCTGTCGGCAAAGGGCGTGATGCACTTGGAGAGGCTGTTATTAATATCCGATACGATGGTGTATCAACAACAGGACGAAACTCTTCACAGGATGTATTAGAAGCATCCGCGAAAGCTTATTTAAATGCGATTAACCGACATTTAATTCAGGTAAGTCTTCGAGCACAAGGTGAACTCGTTTAACTTGATTTGACTCTCACCTAGCAAAGCAGGTGAGAGTCTTTACTAAAATAGCGTAACCGTACGCTAGACAAAGAAAGGTGTTTTTACGATGGAGAAAAAAATTACAGTACTTCCTGGCGATGGAATTGGGCCAGAGGTGGTTGCGTCAGCTATACGTGTACTTCAAGTTATCGGCAAACGTTTCAACCATACATTCCATTTAGGATATGGAACAATCGGAGGCGCTGCCATCGATCAACACAACAATCCACTACCCGATGAAACAATTGAAATGTGTGAGAGCAGTGATGCGATTTTACTAGGCGCAGTAGGGGGGCCAAAATGGGACAATAACCCACCAGAATTACGTCCAGAAAAAGGCTTACTTCGTATCCGCAAGCACTTTGACTTATTTGCAAATTTACGTCCAGTAAAGGCGTTCCCGAGTTTACTAGAGGCTTCACCTTTAAAACGTGAAGTAGCCGAAAACGTCGATTTAATGATCGTGCGTGAACTTACAGGCGGCGTATACTTCGGGGAACCACGTATGCGTACTGAAAATGGCGCGATTGATACAACCGTTTACTCAACAGCTGAAGTAGAGCGTATCGTTGAAAATGCCTTTGAATTAGCACGTTTACGTGGAGGCAAATTATGTTCAGTCGATAAGGCAAACGTACTTGAAACTAGCCGTTTATGGCGCGAAGTTGTAGAAGCGAAGAAAAAAGATTATCCAGATGTTCAGGTGGAACACAACTTAGTAGACTCTGTAGCGATGAAATTAATTACAAATCCTGCTCATTATGATGTCGTTGTAACAGAAAACATGTTTGGTGATATTTTAAGTGATGAAGCATCGGTTATTACAGGTTCTCTAGGCGTACTACCATCCGCATCCATCCGCGGTGATAATTTTGGACTTTACGAACCAGTACACGGTTCAGCACCAGAAATTGCAGGGCAAGGTGTGGCTAATCCAGCAGCAACGATTCTGTCAGTCGCGATGATGTTACAATACTCATTTGGCCTAGCAGAAGAAGCGGCTGAAATCGAACGTGCAGTAAGTGCAGTATTTGATGATGGGTACTTTACAGCAGATCTTGCACGTGATGGAGGACGCACTCTATCTACAAATGAATGGACAGATAAAGTCATTAACGAAATTGATACAAGTTTTGTTTCGGAAAGTATTATGACAACATATATTTAAGAAATAGGTGAAGAAAATGGGAAAAAATATAATTGAAAAGATTTGGGATAAACATGTTGTTTATCAGGAAGAGGGCAAACCGGACCTGTTATATATTGATCTTCATTTAATTCATGAAGTAACTTCTCCGCAAGCATTTGAAGGTCTACGCATAAATGGACGGAAAGTGCGTCGTCCTGATTTAAGCTTTGCGACGATGGATCATAACGTGCCAACGAAAAATCTACCGACAATCAATGATCCAATTGCACGCAATCAAATTGAAACACTGGCGAAAAATGCTGCTGAATTCGGTGTTGAGCTGGCAGGCATGGGTCACCCTGACCAAGGGATTGTCCACGTTATTGGACCAGAATTAGGATTAACACAGCCTGGCAAAACAATTGTTTGTGGTGACTCTCATACATCTACGCACGGTGCATTTGGTGCCATTGCATTTGGTATCGGTACATCCGAAGTAGAGCACGTAATGTCTACACAAACATTGTGGCAAAACAAGCCAAAAACGATGGAAATCCGCGTTGAAGGAGAGCTACCTGTTGGTGTTGCTGCTAAGGATATTATTTTAGCAATCATCTCGAAATTCGGTATTGGCGTTGGTACAGGACATATTGTGGAATTCACTGGAGAGGCAATCCACAAATTGTCAATGGAAGAGCGCATGACCATCTGTAATATGTCCATCGAAGCGGGTGCAAAGGCTGGTCTTGTATCACCTGACCAAATAACAGTGGATTATATTCGTGGCCGCAAATATGCACCACAAGGTGAGAAATTTGAAGAAGCGACAGCGTATTGGCTAAGTTTAGCATCAGATGAGGACGCAACATATGATGAAGTCCGCATCATTAAAGCAGAGGAAATCGAGCCAATTATTACATGGGGAACAAATCCTTCAATGGGCTCTGGTGTATCACAAAATGTTCCTACGCAAGCAGATTATCAGGATGAGTCAGATAGAGCCGCACTTCGTAAAGCGCTTGCCTATATGGGCTTAGAAGAAGGGCAACCATTAACTTCAATCGATATCCAATACGTATTTATCGGCTCATGTACGAACTCACGCTTAAGTGATTTACGAGCTGCTGCAAATGTTATTCAAGGACGTAAAGTTCATGAAAACGTAACAGCAATCGTTGTCCCAGGTTCCCATTCTACAAAAAAACAAGCAGAAGCAGAAGGTTTAGATAAAATTTTCATTGATGCAGGTTTTGAATGGCGTGAATCCGGTTGTTCGATGTGCTTAGCGATGAATGATGATGTGGTCCCAGCTGGTAAACGTTGTGCATCAACCTCAAACCGTAATTTCGAAGGTCGTCAAGGTGCTGGTGCTCGCACGCATTTAGTATCACCTCCGATGGCAGCCGCTGCTGCGATTGCAGGTCACTTCGTAGATGTACGAGAATTCGTGAAGGAAACTGTGTAAACGCATCATTTACACGGAAAGGATGATTGAAAATGCAACCAATTAATATCGTAAATAGTGTGATAACACCACTTGATCGTAAAAATGTCGATACAGATCAAATCATTTCGAAAGAGTTTTTAAAACGCATTGAGCGTACAGGCTTTGGTCAATTTTTATTTTATCATTGGCGTTTTGATGCACAAGGCAATGAAGTACAGGACTTTGTATTAAATAAAGCAGAATTTAAAAACTCTAAAATTTTAGTAGCGCAAGATAATTTTGGCTGTGGCTCTTCACGTGAGCATGCACCGTGGGCAATTTTAGATTATGGCTTTAACGTCGTCATTGCCCCTTCATTTGCGGATATTTTCCATAATAACTGCTTCAAAAATGGTATATTACCTATCAAGTTAACGGAAGCAGAGTGCGATGAAATTTTAGCAAAAGGTTTAGAGAAACCTTATCATGTAGAAGTAAATCTTGAAGCACAAACAGTAACAGGTGAAGATGGCAAAGTTTATACATTTAACATCGATTCTTACTATAAAGAAACGTTACTAAATGGCTGGGATGAAATTGCCCTAACCTTTAAATACGAAGACCATATTGCTGCCTATGAAGCGCAACGTGTAGCCTACTAATTAGTAAGAGCGCAGCTATTTAAACAAAAATTTGTTTAATGACAAGAGGATTCGTAGTGTACGAAGTCTTTCACCGCATTAAATGCTTACTGTATTTCCTTGATTTGCTTTGTTTCATTTTGCAGGTCAACTACATTTCGTTGCAATTTACCGTTGACAAACGCCATATTCGTTTCTTTAGCCTTATAGATCAGCTCAATAAAAACATTTAACAAGATACTACGCTTTCTTGTTAGATGTTAAAAAATATATTGTTATATTTTAGAATTGACCCCAACGGTATAGACAAATAAAAAAGCATCTTCGGTTGAAATCGGGTATAGATACCTAAACTTCAATTTGGAGATGTTTTTTCTAAGGGAACAAGAGTTTCAACGCATCATGCAAAAATATGGTTGGCAATGTTCCTTGAAAATGAAAAAACGAAAACGAAAAGGACAAGCTTATGGTCAGAAACAGTTGCATCTTTCAAGTATTCAGGATTTATATAATGGTGAAATGATTGCCTATTCGATTGGAGACTGCCAAGACACTGTTTGTGCTGCATACGTTAGCCCAACTCAATCATTTGCCCGAAGGGTGTACGTTGCACAGTGACCAAGGCGCGGTGTATACATCTTATGACTATCAACAAGCTGTAAAAAGCAAAAGGCATTACCATGAGCATGTCCCGTAAAGGTACGCCCGCTGTAATGCCCCAATCGAATCGTTTCATTCTGTGTTAAAGTTTGAAACATTCTACTTAGACAATTTGAAAAGTACTACGACAACCATCGTAGAACAAACTGTCAAAAACTATATAAATTATCATAACAATAACCGAATCCAAACGAAACTAAACAACCAGTCGCCGGTTCAATACCGACAACTGGTTGGATGATGCTTTTTTGATTACTGTCTTATTTATCGGGGTCAGTACCTTCTTCATTCTCATATACTTTTTTCATATGATTATATAAAGAGCTATTCTTAAAATCATTCTGATTGATATTAAGATCTTCACTTACGCGATATAGAAAATACAACCATTCTATGTCCTTTTCTTCAACAGCTTTAGCACAAGCATTTTCTAATTGTTTAACATTCTCAGAGTGCTCTATCTCTTTGAGATACGCCAAGGCTTTGGATGCTCCTGGCCAATTTAAATCCATAAATAATTCGTATAATTTAGGTAGCGCTAATTCATTTTTTGGATAACCCACGGATACTACAACCTCTACGGCATTTTCCCAACATTCTTTCGCATATTTCGGAAAGATAAGTGGTAATTGCTCTTTTGAAATTTGAGAAAGAAATTCTTTCGCATCATGCTGAATTTCTTTAGGTAAATGCCAATTTAATTTATATGAATAATAGATAACTAAATCATCTTCAACGTTCATAAAAACCATCCTTTTCAACAATACAATTTTTTATTTCACTTTTACAGAGATACCTTGTAGAATTTTAGTGTATTCATGGGGTTTATTATTTGCATTGCTCCGTGTATTCATCCAGTCTTGTAATTCTGATTTTTTAACTGGCATTACAGCAACATGATTAGGTTTGTCTTGAATAGCTTTTAAAACTTTTGTTTTATTTACGGCTTCCATAGTACTTTCACCATTTTGCCGCTGTTGTTCTTTTAATTGCTCAATATTTAATTCTCTACTATCAGCCACATTAATAGCTTTTGTAAATACCTGCTAAAAATTATAAAATAATTTCTAAATATAAGGCAAGATTATAATAAATAAATGAAAATTAGTTTTTGAAACATCACTTTCAAACATCCAACATTTTTCTCTCTAAGATGAGTAAACTCCTTTTTTGTGTAAGCAACTATTTAGCAAGGAGGTAATGAACGTGGGCTTTGTCTTTCTTTTGCTAAGTCGTTAAAATAGAAAGAAGGAATCGAAAGGATGATTTAGATGATTACAGTAATTGGTAGTTTAAATATGGATTTAGTTATACAAATGGCGGATTTCCCGCAACAGGGAGAAACGGTTCTTGGGCAACAATTTCAAACAAGTCCTGGAGGAAAGGGGGCTAATCAGGCGATTGCAGCTGCTCGTCTAGGTAGCAATGTCACAATGATTGGTTGTGTAGGCGATGATCGTTTTGGGCATACATTGCGAACAGTTTTGGAGCAGGAGCATATTGATACAACATCGCTTCTAACAGCACCAGAATCGACGGGCATTGCTAATATTTTAGTGCATCACAAAGATAATCGTATCATCGTGGTACCAGGAGCAAATTATAAATTGGAACCAACACATTTGGATGCTGTAAAAGATGTCATTACACAAAGTCAAATGGTTATTTTACAGCTTGAAATTCCGATGGAGACGACAGCACATGCTATAAAATTATGTAAGGAAGCGAATGTACCAGTGTTGTTAAACCCAGCACCAGCGGCGAACTTTGATATGCGCTGGATGGATGATATTACCTACCTGACCCCAAATGAAATTGAGTGTGCCCAGCTATTCGGAAACGATTTCGATCAAACGCTCGAAAAATATCCTAATAAACTAATTATTACACTTGGACGTGATGGGGCACGTTACTTTGATGGCGAATATCCTATTCATGTCCCTGGCTATATGACAAAAGCAGTGGATACAACTGGGGCTGGGGATACTTTTAATGGTGCGCTTGCCTATGCATTAGTAGAGGGGCAATCGTTAGATGAAGCAGTATACTTTGCGAATATAGCGGCCTCGCTAGCGGTTGAGCAATTAAGTGCACAAGGCGGTATGCCAACACTTAGTAAAGTTTATGCGAGAATGGCTGGGTTTGACGAATAAATAACATTACGCTTCACAAGTAAAGTGTTAGGATATGGATTTTCTAGTAATTGGCATGAGTCACTATCATTGCATATACCTAGTTGTGCGATAAATGTGAAAAATAGAGGAATTTAACCTAAGAAGGAAATCCTATTTGTGACAAGTCGAACTAAGTAGTTTGTCCTTTTTTGTCATTAAATTTCATGACTATATATAAGAAATCGAATAGTATCCTTTATAATGGAACTATAGATACATATGAAAGTAGGTTTTGAGGATGACGAATATTGACACTACGCCAATCGACTATACAGCCTCAGCGAATAATATTTTGCCACAGTTTGTGGATCGTTTACGTCAACTGCACAGCATTATTGTACAAAATACATATGTGAAAGATACAGCTAAGCACTTAAATCGTATAATCCAAGATGCAAACAATCAAACAATGGTACTGATAGTCGGAAAAGAACGAGTAGGAAAAACAACACTGGTAAATGGTCTTCTTGGTCGTTCTATTTTACCTGTAAGCGATCAAAATCCGACAGGGGTTAACACGTTTTTACGATATGGTGAGCATGAGGAAATTAAAGCATATTTTTTAGATGGTATGGTGGCAATATTTGATATGAGCAAATTAGAATTGCTTACTACAGGTGATACGTTCGCATCACAAATTTTACGTGAACATTTAGATTATCTAGAAGTATATGTCAAGCATGAGTTATTAAAATCTGTGACAATTATCGATTCGGTCTCATTAGAAGCGGGTGGGGGAGAAATGGCATACTTCTCCGAATCGCTAATCAATCGAGTGGATGAAATTTTTTGGGTATTACGTTCAGAATCAATGGCGATCGATGCAGAAGTTTTATTAATGGATGCCTTAAAAAATAAAGGGGTAGTCCCACTTTGTATCGTTAATGGCATCGATAAAAATAATAATACAGAAGCATTTATTCGTTCTGAAAAAGAACGAATTGGTCATTTATTAAGCGATTTTGTAGCCATTTCTGCAATGGATGCCCTTGAAGCACAACAAACAGACAATAAAGCGTTATGGCAGCGTAGCCAATATGATAATCTAATTGCACAAATTCAACGTGTTGCGGAGAATAGCGATAAAAAAACGTACGCAATTATTATTCGTTTTTTACAATGGCTGGAGCGTTTCCGCTTCGAATTAACGGTTATACCGCAACGTGATCCGTTTCAATCAGCAGTAGAAAACATCGAAAAATTTGCGGGAGATACACAATATGAATTTTCCCGATATCAGCGTGATTTAGCCATTGTACAAGAATATGAACAAGAGTACGAGCAAGTAGCAAGCGTATTCAAAAATGTTCAAACATTGTATCAGCTCTTACAAACGATTTCGCAACATGATTATTTACAAGATGATTTCGTTGAACAATTTACTGAAAAAGCAGTGATTTATCAACAGGCATTACGTGAATATCGTAATATGCATAATGAATATATGCGAGAATATGAGCGTTTGGACGCACAACATAAAAAAATTCATGGAAAAGGGTTGATGAAAGCCATTTTTGGCCATCATACACAAAATGACTTTTTCAAAGAACGTGTTCTGCGTTTAAATGAACAGCAAGAAGTATGTGTTACGCAGTATGCGAAAGTACGGGAAGCGGAAGCTATCATTGTGGAAGAAATAAATACAGTCCAAAACTATTTGATTAACCTATCCAAAAAGCGTTTAGCCCGTATTGAGAAAAAGGTGAACGAGCTGAATCAGCAACGGGCAAAAGAGAAACGCCAACTAAAATTATATGCTGCGAAGTTAAATGAATTTTCTTGTTTAATAGAGGCACAAGGGTTTATTAAAGAAAATATCCAACCGTTTCTTATGGATGAAAGGATGCCGCTGCGCCCGAAAGATCAACAAATGCTTAAAGAAACAATCGACAATATTACAAGTATCGATTTATCTAAAAATGGCTTACTGGCTAGAAGTCAAATGAATAATAAAATGGAAAGTATAGCCATTCCATTTGATGTTGAAAGTAAATATGCACTACAGCCATTACGACTTGCCGAGACGGACGTTAAATCAAACGATATACCCGCCATACCGAATAAATTAGAAATTCAATATGGTATTGAATAATAGTTTTTAGTTCAAGAGGTTGGGACAAAATAGAAAAGGTGTTAGATTGATGGCAGTCAATCTAACACTTTTTTGCTGCGCCGTTGTTGTCCGCTTCGGCGGTGCTTTCCGCTCAGCACAGTAAGCCGCAACCCTCGCTAACGCGCATTTATTTTATATAGTATAGTACAGATAAAAGGGATAACTTTGATTGTGCTTATATCCTTAACTAGTTTAATGCTATTAACATTATCCTTTTGATGGTATAAAATAGGCATAGAAAGATGAAATGGGTGGTTTTTTTGGTTTCTTCTAAAGATGTAGCAAAGTATGCCGGTGTTTCACAGACAACGGTTTCACGAGTGTTAAATACTCCAGAACTCGTGAAACCAAAAACATTAAAAAAGGTGATGGAGGCCATTGAACAATTAAATTATGTCCCAAACGATATTGCAAGATCACTTGTACAACAAAAGACAGGAATAATTACTTTAATTTCTGGACCGTTGCATAATCCATTTTTTGTCGATACAACAACCGAAATTGTAAATTATGCAAATGCTAGAGGCTATAAGGTAAACGTGTATTTTGGAACGGAAGATAATCTAGAGACTATTTATAATTCCGTGTTAGAAACAAAAGTGGATGCAATTATTTTATCATCTATAAGGTATACGGATCCATTATTTTATAAGCTTGAAAAACTGGAGATACCTTTTATTATGTTTAATCGTAAGCATCAAGAAAATAGACATTTTGTAGAAATAGATAATATAGAAGCAGGTTATTTAGCGACTAATCATCTAGTGACTTTAGGACATACGGACCTTTGTTGGATAGGGGGGCCACATGAAATGAGTACTTTTTTTGGAAGATATGAGGGTTTTAAAAAGGCGTTGGTTGAGGCGGGCATAGCTATAAATACAGTGCCAACATTTTTTACAAATACGAGCAAAGGTGATATAAAACGAGTGTTTGAAGAACTATTGTTGCTATCTCCAAGACCGACAGCAATTTGCGCTGCAACAGATGCTATTGCCATTGAAATACTCAACCAATGTTTAGAACAAGGATTCGATATTCCAAACGATTTTAATGTAATTGGAATTGATAATGTAGAGCTGAGTAAACATCGTTCTATTTCCTTGACGACAGTTGGCATCAAATCGGAAAAAAATTTAGGGTTTTTAGCGATTGAGAAATTATTCGATGTAATGGAGAAAAAAAGTGCTTGCATCCAGCAAACAGAATCTGTTAAACTTTTCCCAAGAAACACAACAGGTAAAAAAATGAACTGATGAGTGTCAGTTTATTTTTTTACACTAGAATGGTTACGTATTCATTTCTTTATTTTCTGAAATGAATACGTAACCATTAAAAGGGAGTGAGGATTTGAAGAAACATTTACTGTTAAATGGTGAGTGGCGTATGACGGATGAATATTTAGATGTTTATGCCCCGTATTCAAAAGAATTAATTGGTCAGTTTGCGATAGCAACTGAGATTGATGTGCAACAAGCAATTGAGTGCGCACATGCAGCTACTTCAAAGATGTCAATGTTAACAGCAATTCAGAGAGCTCAAATTTTGGAACAATTATCGAATTTATTTGCTGAGCATCGAGAAGAGGCAGCTACTATTATTTCGTTAGAATCCGCTAAGCCACTAAAGTATGCAGTTGCAGAAATAGACCGAACAATTGAAACATATAAGTTTGCCGCTGAAGAAGCTAAGCGCCTTGCAGGTGAATTGATTCCGATGGATGCTTCAAAAGGCGGAGAAGGGCGCTTTGCCTATACGTTGAGGGAACCGATTGGCGTTATAGCGGCAATTACGCCATTTAATTTCCCTCAAAATCTTGTCGCACATAAAGTCGGCCCAGCATTAGCGGCAGGAAACACAATTGTCTTAAAACCGGCAACACAAACAGCACTATCTGCACATTTTTTAGCGAAATTACTTGCGCAAACAGACTTACCTGCAGGTGCTTTTAATTTAGTTACGGGCTCTGGAAAACTCATCGGGGATACATTTTTAGCACATCCACAAGTGAAAATGATTACATTTACAGGCAGTCCAGCAGTCGGTATTTCTCTTCGTAATCGAGCCGGATTGAAAAAGGTAACGTTAGAACTTGGCTCTAATGCGGGAGTAATTGTCGATGAAGGTGTTCCATTAGAAAACATAATGGATCGTATTGTAATGGGAGCGTTTTCAAATCAAGGTCAAGTTTGTATTTCCTTGCAACGTATTTATGTTCTGGACAATGTTCTTGATTCATTTTTAAAACAGTTTACAGAGAAAATTACCCAACTAAAGATAGGGAATCCGCTTGATTCAACAACAGATTTAACAACAATGATTTCAGAAACTGAACAACAACGTGCATATGCTTGGATTCAAGAGGCAGTCAATGAAGGTGCACAAATTATTACTGGAGGTCGGATTGAAAACAATATTCTATTACCGACAGTCCTTTATAATGTACCATCTCACAGCCGCGTTTCCTGTGAAGAGATTTTCGCGCCTGTCGTTATCATTAACACTGTGTCCACAATAGATGAAGCAATCGAAGCAATAAATGATTCGAATTATGGTCTACAAGCTGGCATTTTTACTTCATCTATTGAAACAGCGTTTAAGGCAGCGAAAAAATTACAAGTAGGTGGTGTCATTATAAATGATGTGCCTACATACCGAGTAGATCATATGCCATATGGAGGAGTAAAGGACAGTGGAACAGGTAAAGAAGGTATTAAATATGCAATCGAAGAAATGACCGAAATGAAACTAGTTATTTGGAATAACAACTAATAATGATATGGGGATGTTTGTAAATGAAGATGATAAACAAGCACGCTAAACTATTTGTTATGGATAATGGAACGATGCGCATGGATAAAAACTATATGATTGCAATGCATAATCCTGCAACGATTGACCACCCGAATCAACCAAATGAATTTGTTGAATTTCCGGTTTATACAGTTTTAATTGATCATCCAGAAGGAAAAATTTTATTTGATACAGCATGTAATCCAAACTCAATGGGACCCAAAGGAAGGTGGGGTGAATTTACACAAAAAGCATTCCCTATTAATATGCCAGAAGAATGCTATTTACATCATCGGTTAGAAGAATTAAATGTTCGCCCAGAGGATATTAAATATGTAGTTGCTTCACATCTTCATTTAGATCATGCAGGTTGTTTAGA
Organism: Lysinibacillus mangiferihumi; assembly: GCF_003049665.1. Classification (GTDB taxonomy): domain Bacteria; phylum Bacillota; class Bacilli; order Bacillales_A; family Planococcaceae; genus Lysinibacillus; species Lysinibacillus mangiferihumi. The sequence continues at coordinate 134,206 of NZ_PYWM01000003.1, forward strand.
ACTTTTTACAAATGCAACAATCATTGTGCAGGAAGATGAATTTAATGGAACGTTACAAACATACGCGAGAAATGTTAAGGATGGTGCGTATGTTTGGGGGGATATAGATATGTGGATTAAAAACAACTTACAGTGGCGCCTAATCAAACGTGGTGAAGATAATGTGAAACTGGCAGAAGGTATAAATATATTGAATTTTGGTAGTGGGCATGCTTGGGGTATGCTAGGTTTGCATATTAATATGCCAGAAACAGGGGGAATCATTTTAGCGTCAGATGCTATTTACACAGCTGAAAGCTTTGGACCACCGGTTAAGCCTCCTGGTATCATCTATGATTCAGTAGGTTATAACTCAACAGTTGAACGAATTCGAAGATTAGCAAATGAAACAAATTCACAAGTATGGTTCGGCCATGACCCCGTGCAATTTAAATCATTTAGAAAATCAACAGAAGGCTATTATGAATAGATGGGAGTAGAACGAACGTGAGTAAACTTACCTTTACTCCTACAAACTATATAGGTTGGGGGAGTCTACAGCATTTACTTGTAGAAGTGAAAAAATTCGAAGCAAAGAATATATTAATCGTAACGGACTCGTTGTTAAAAGAGTTAGGTATAGTGGACCATATTAATAAACCTTTACAAGAGAATGGTTATCGTACGACCCTTTATACTGACATTGCTCCAGAGCCACCTCTTGCAATTGGGGAGCAACTGGTAGACTATACAAGAAAGCATCAATTTGATTTAGTTATCGGATTAGGTGGCGGAAGCGCATTAGATTTAGCAAAGCTAGCTGCCGTATTAGCTACTCATGACGGCAAAGTCGCTGACTATTTAAATTTAACAGGTACAAAAACACTTGAAAATAAAGGGCTTCCCAAAATTCTAATTCCGACAACTTCGGGTACAGGGTCAGAAGTTACAAATATTTCGGTTTTATCGTTAAAAACGACTAAGGATGTCGTGACACATGATTATTTACTAGCTGATGTAGCCATTGTAGATCCGGAATTAACAATTTCTTTGCCAGCAAAGGTAACCGCTGCTACGGGTGTTGACGCGTTAACGCACGCAATTGAAGCATATGTTTCAATTAATGCAAATGAAGTGACAGATGGTCTTGCACTTCAAGCGATTAAATTAATTAGTCGTTCAATTCGTACAGCCGTACATGACGGCAAGAATAAGCAAGCGCGCTCAGATATGAGTTATGGAAGTTATTTAGCAGGCTTAGCATTTTTTAATGCAGGTGTAGCAGGGGTACATGCTTTGGCTTATCCTCTTGGTGGTCAGTATCATATTGCACATGGAGATTCAAACGCTGTATTACTACCATACGTTATGGGCTATATTCGTCAAAGTTGCGAAAAACGCATGAAGGATATTTTAGATGCAATGGGGCTGTCATCTAGTTATTTATCGCAAGAAGATGCTTCCTTTAAATGTGTAGTTGCATTACAGCAACTAGTAAAGGATGTAAATATTCCTTCAACTTTGAAAGGGTTTGCCATACCGGAATTAGCACTTGAACAATTAACGGATGATGCTACGAAACAGACTAGAATTTTAGCCCGAAGCCCGATGCCCTTGACTCGAGAAGATATTTTGGCTATCTATCGTGCAGCATTTGATGGGGAAATTCGAGAACCGAAACGACAAACAATGTAGATAATAAATGAAAAGGGCCGTATCAATGGATACAGCCCTTCATTATTTATTAAGCTTCAGCACCAGGTGTAAATGTTCGTGTAGCTAACTCCGCATCAAGCATAAAGATAGCATTTGAATCATTTTCAATGCGTTCAATTTTACGAATTAATGTATCGAACGTTGATTCTTCTTCTACTTGCTCATCGATGAACCATTTTAAAAATGCCATTGTGGCGTGTTCACGTTCATCTAATGCAATATCAGATAAGTTGTAGATACGACGTGTCACTTCTTTTTCATGTGACAAAGCTGTTTTAAAGGCATGCAAAATAGAGTTGAAATGATTTTCTGGACTGTCAAAACCATGGATTGTTGCACGATAGCCCATATCACTTAAAAAATTATAAAATTTCATTGCATGAAAACGTTCTTCTTCCGCTTGCACTAAAAAGAAATTGGCAAACCCATCGTAATCTTGATCTGTGCAAAATGCGGCCATTGCCATATAGGCATGCGCGGAGTAAAATTCAAAATTCATTTGTTCGTTCAGTGCTGTGTGTAGTTTTTCTGATAACATAGTAGTTCCTCCCTTTGCAGTAAATAGCTTCTACTTCTCATAGTATATAGCGAAAGAGGGTCATCATACAGAAAAAGATATTTTTCGTCATAAATGCTGCAAAATTAAATTGATATTGGTTCTCAATTAGAAGATTTAGTTTTTTTAAAATTGGAGAATCGCCACGAAATCATGGGATACCGCCACCAAACCATTACGAATCGCCACTAAACGAACGCAAATCGCCACCAAGCTAGTAAAAGACGCCAACTGTTTTTGGCAAAAAAATTCGCCCAGACGTTAAGTCTAGGCGAATGATACATTATGCTTCTTTCTTTTGGTTTTTGACACCTACTAAGTAGCCAATTAGCGCAATCGCAAGTAACACGATCCAGAATGTCGCTTTCCACATTGTTGAATGTGGGAATTCGTGAGGAATAAAGCCTAATTTTTCATGTGCTAACGTTAAAACTGCTAACTTTACGCCAACCCAACCAACGATTAAAAATGCAGCTGTTTCAAGTGAAGGGAATTTTTCTAGTACACGTACGAACCAGCGTGCTGCAAATCGCATCATGACAACCCCGATAATACCACCAAGGAACATAACACCGAATTGTCCTGCATTAATGCCACCTACATCGAAATTACCTAAATGCGGCAATGTAACAGCGATTGCCACTGCAGCTAAAATGGAATCTACCGCAAAGGCAATGTCCGCAAGTTCTACTTTAATAACGGTCATCCAGAAACCAGATTGTTTTTTAGGTTCTTTAATTTCTTCTGATTCTCCGGCGGCTTTCCGCGAATCGTAAATATGTTTAATTGACATGAATAACAAGTAGGCAGCACCTAATGCCTGAATTTGCCAGAAATTTACGAGTGTTGTAATTAAGAATAGTGCGGCAAAACGGAAAACGAATGCACCAACTAATCCGTATAATAATGCCTTTTGTTGTTGTGCTTTTGGTAAATGTTTTACCATCACGGCCATCACGACCGCGTTATCTGCCGCTAATAGTCCTTCTAGTACAATTAATACGACAAGTACCCAAGCGTATTCTAATAAAATCGCTTCCAAATTTGTTTCCTCCTTTGTTGTGGACAGAAATGAATAATATGCTCTTTCCTATTTTTAATTTTAGGCAAAAGAAAAAGACCCATGCCTAAAAAATAGGCAAAGGTCTTGCTAAGCAATTATTTGGAAGCTCCAAATAATAATTTGTACCAATAATTACTAGTACAGTACTCATCCATGTAAGACATTAGATGAGTTTGCTATCACACCCGATGGTTGCTACCATGTAATGACGAATGTGAAATCAGATGTATCGCTCACATCTGCTAGCTACTCCCCTTTGACAAAAATGTCAAAAGCTATTCAATTCTTCTTACTAAGGATTATAGCACGTTGTTCGCAAAAAGCAAATAAAAATGTAGTGCTATACTAAATTTTTTCCTAATTTTTCTCATGAGTGGTACTATATGATGATAAGTGAAATTTTTTAACAACTTAGAGGGGAGACCTATATGTATAAAAAGTTTTTTTCATACTACAAACCACATAAACGATTATTTGCTATCGATTTTTCCAGTGCCATTGTCGTAGCAATACTAGAGCTAGCCTTTCCTTTAGCTGTACAATGGTTTATTGACAAGCTTCTTCCTACAGGAGATTGGGGCATGATTGTTAAAGTGAGTATTATGCTATTACTAGTATATGCTCTTAGTACAGTATTAAACTTTATCGTCAATTACCTAGGGCATAAACTTGGTATCAATATCGAAACTGATATGCGACAGGAGCTGTTTAATCATGTGCAGCGTCAATCATTCCGTTTTTTTGATAATACAAAAACCGGCCATATTATGAGTCGAATTACGAATGATTTATTTGATATAGGAGAGTTTGCTCACCATGGACCAGAGGATTTATTCATTGCCATCATGACATTTTTGGGCGCTTTCGTCATTATGTTTAATGTCAATCCAACACTTGCGCTAATAGCAGCCATTATGGTGCCATTTTTAATGTGGCTTGTTACGGTTAGTAACATCAAGATGAATAATGCATGGAAAACGTTGTACGGAAAAATTGCAGATGTCAACGGTCGCGTAGAGGATAGTGTGTCTGGTGTACGTGTTGTGAAATCATTTACAAATGAAACATTTGAAATGGAGCGTTTTAAGGAACAAAATAGCTATTTCCGTTCAGCAAAATTATACGCGTATAAAATTATGGCAGGGGCGCATTCAAGCATCTATATGATGACTCGTTTGTTAACGTTAGTAGTCCTTGTTGTGGGCGCATGGTTAAGCTTTAATGGGAAATTATCGTATGGGGGACTTGTCAGCTTCGTTTTGTATACGAATGTTCTGATTAAACCTATTGATAAAATTAGTGCTTTGCTAGAGCTTTATCCAAAAGGTATGGCGGGTTTTAAACGTTTTCGTGAGTTGATAGAGCAGGAGCCTGAGGTTCAGGATCGAGACGGTGCACAACCAGTAACACATTTATGCGGGGACATTTCATTTAAAAATGTTGAGTTTAATTATGATGCGTCTAAAGCTGTTTTAAAAGATATTTCATTTGATGTACGGGCAGGACAAACCATTGCCTTCGTTGGACCATCGGGTGCCGGGAAAACCACTATATGTTCTTTAATTCCAAGATTTTATGATGTCCATCAGGGTGCCATTACGATTGATGGTTTGGATGTGCGAGATATGACTCAAGCCTCTCTTCGTGAACAAATCGGTATTGTCCAACAGGATGTCTTTTTATTTACAGGAACAATTCGAGAAAACATTGCATATGGACGTTTAGGAGCAAGTGATGAAGAGGTTCAGGAAGCTGCTAAAAGAGCCCATCTCGAGTCCTTTATTGCTGAATTGCCAGATGGTTATGAAACACAAATTGGTGAGCGTGGGTTAAAGTTATCAGGCGGGCAAAAGCAACGTATTGCTATTGCTCGTATGTTCTTGAAAAATCCACCGATTTTAATTTTAGACGAAGCAACCTCTGCATTAGATACCGAAACGGAAATGATTATCCAACAGTCGTTAGCAGAGCTTGCTGAAAATCGAACAACGCTTATTATTGCACACCGCCTTGCGACCATCCGCAATGCAGATCGTGTGCTTGTTGTTACACAAAACGGGATTGAAGAGGACGGCACGTATGAGGAACTGGTTGCACAAGATGGTACTTTTGCGAAACTTCATCATATTCAATTTCGCAAAGCCGATAGTAAAAGAGACATTCAACCAATTGAATGTTAAATAGCATGTAAGATTGTAAAGTAAAAAGGCATCGAATGCGAAATGATTCGATGCCTTTGTTTGATTTGACAACTATTTTCTAATTGTTTCGATATAAGATCCTCTGCCAGGATTTATTTTGTAAACATTTACTTTAATATTACGAATAGAATCTTCAGTTAACTCTATTTTTCCGTTATTTTCTATTTTTTTCCACAGTTTAACATCTTTGCGGTAAAGTCGTTCAGATAAACGGTAAATATCTGTGTCCAACGCTATAGCTTCCTTAAACGTTTCTCTTACCTCTTTTTCCACTTGTTTTTCGATCTCTTTCCGAATTTCTTTAGAAGTGATTTTTTTTGTAATACCAAGAACGCTGGTTGCCTCCAATTTGATTTCGATATCAAATTGTACATTTTCGTTTTTTACGATAGGTGTAATATGAACTTTTATATGTTCCAAAGCAACGGTTACATAGGAATTTTCGTCTTCACCAATTTGCCCTGTGATTTCACTGCGCATTGTTTCATCGGTCATCCATTTGACACCGTTAGCTTTATTTTGTGTGAGAGACCCTTTATAGCCTTCATTCGATAACAGGGCAACACCCTTTATTTCTATAGATTCAGCCTGTCCTTTCGACGTTTCCCATCCTTTATCAATTGAGACGAGAGGTAAATACACTTCATGACTAGGCTCATTTAGACCGATGACCAATTTTCGAACATTAATCGGTGTAACAAAAGATTCTTGCCTAAACGAATTTAATGGATCGCCGAGTTTTGATAATGTAAGTGCTTTATTATTAATTGGTGTCACAACAAGTAATTCATCGAGAGGCTCTTTCGTGCCATATACCCATATTTGGTATCTCATTTCGCGATAACGCGTTAAAAAATCGAGTACTTGGTTGACTTTGTTGCTTTTCATTACTTCTTCTGAAAGTATAATGTAGGTAATATGACCCCAAAACGCTTTTTGATCAATGGAATGATATAAATCGAAAAAAGAATCTTCTATTGTTTTACCTTTGGCATGTCCAATTTCAGCTTGTTGAGCTTGCGGATTATTAGGCTGTTCGGATTTGGCTATATTGGCAAAATCAATAATTTGCATATAGGTTTCATAATGACCATCTTTAAAATCTATACCAAGTGCATGAATATAGTACATCCTTTGTGGTTCAGTGACATCCCAACAACCTGAGAGCAGTGTCGTCAGTACTACCAATATACAGAGTATTTTTTTATTCATTTTTATCCTCACTCGTACGTGTTTGATCTTGTGGTGCAAGATAGTTTGGGCGTTTGGCGTAACCTTTAGGGGATAAGCGGAAAAGTGTTTTCTTAATGGTTTGCCAGTCTAAATCACCGCCAACTTGCATATAAGAATAACCGAATATTCTTATATTACATAAGTAAAGAAGGGTTAAGTATAGGGATATGAAGAAGCCAAATAACCCAAAGAAGCCGCTTAACAAAATAAAACCAACACGGAAAATACTAATGGTCGTAACGAGAGATTGGTTTACAAGTGTAAAGGAAGCGATGGTAGAGACAGCAATAATAACGATCATTTCTGGGCTTGTCACACCGGCACGTATGGCTGCATCACCAATAATTAAACCACCAACAACACTTATCGTTCCGCCAATAACAGATGGTAAACGTAGACCCGCTTCTCGAAATAGCTCAAACATCAGTAGCATTATTAGCATTTCCAATGAAGAGGGAAGAGGTAAACCAGTTCGACCTTGCACAACCGTTGCTAAAAACAGTAAAGGTAATTGATTTTGATGATAAGTCGTTAAGGCAAGCCAAAAAGCAGGTAAGAGCAAACCGATAAAAATACCTGATATACGTAGTAAACGTTCCAGTGAACTAAAAACAATCGGGTATTCATTATCCTCGCCTGATTTTAATAGTAAAAATAAATTAACCGGTGTGATAACCGCATACGCTACACCATCTACAAAAATAAGAAAACGTCCGCGAATCAATGCTTGAATCGCGAAATCTGGGCGTCCTGTATAATCAGTTTTCGGGAAAAAGCGCGTATTTTTGTTGACACGTTCCATTAGCAAATCACCGCTAAAGACAATATCTGTATCAACGGATTGTAGCTGAACTTTTAGGCTATTTAAAATGTCCATGTTGGCGATGTCACCAAAATAAAGTATGGCAACCGTTGTTTTTGAACGTTTTCCCAATTCCATTTTTTCAACACATAAGGAATTCGTCGGCAGTCGTTTTCTTAATAACGCAATATTGACGGAAATATCTTCAATAAAGTTATCTCGAGGCCCTTTAACAAGTACTTCCATCCGTGTTTCTTCCGGATTACGATTTGGCTTTTTGGCAATATTACTTGCGTAAAGTAGTTCATCGGATTCAAAATAAAGAAGTAAGTGGCCAGTATATACGAGTGATATGGCATCTGATTCTTCTGTTACTTGTTTTAAGTTAGGGATGTGTAACTTTGTATCGATAGCATCTTGCAGTGATGTGTCTGTTAAATTATCAAAAAGAGATTGAACGCGCCTTACAATCACGTCATGGAGTAGTTGCTGATCAATCATTGCCTCACAAATGACGAATTGTACTCGATGCTGCTTAAATACATATTCTTGAAAATGAACGTCAGCAGATTTTTCAAATAACTGCTTTAAGCGTGTTAAATCTAAGGACTTTTCTGTTGAAGGCATCAGGTGTCACCACTTTCCGTGTCTTGGTAATCGGCTTTAGACTTGTTTGCTTTTTTTCCTGACATGAAAGCTACAATCATTAAAAAAATGGATAGTAAGAAAAAGAAAATAAACGTAGCTGTTAATATATAATTTCCTTTGAGTTCTAGAAATATGTGCTCATTTAATAATATTAGTGGCAGGCATATGAAAAAGAACGGAAGTGCTACCATTTTCCATATGCGTTGGTGGTCTCCCACCATGCCCAGTAAGTCCGTTACAACGTATAAAATAAATCCAACACGAATAAATGTTCCTGTAAGCCATTGATAAATAGAAAGAAAGTCTAAATGTTCTACATAACGTCCTATAGTTACTAATCCCCACTCTTCATAAGCAGGATACCGTTGTTTAGCAGCTTCAGTAGGTCCAAATTCTGTAATGGCACCAATAAGTGGTCCCAATGTTAACCCTGCTAGAATCACTAGCATGATGGCAAAGTGATGCCAACGAAGGCGATCTTTAATTTGATGTTGGATGAGTAAAAATATTATTAATTCTGAAAAGCCGGAAGCGGGGTAGATGAGCCCCGATAAAATTGGTTGGAAACCATGCTCTAAAAAAGGACGTAGTAACTCATGGTCCTTCACTTGTAAATTGGTGAACGCTACAAAAAAGCCAAATACGACGACTGCTAATAAAACGAATACATTGACAATAACAATGGTTTGTAAACTAGTCATGACAAGCAAAATACAAAGCGTGACATAAATCGTAAGCAAAATTAACTTTGGTGTTTTAGGTAAAAAGGTTGTATTGATCCACTGTAACGTTTCAATCATTGTAAAGGCTGCAATAATCATGAGGGAAATTACGATTGTATAGATGACGATATTTGAGCCGACTTTTCCTATTTTTTGTTTTAACCAATCTTTTAAAGGTTCTTGTTTTGATTTTCTATGAATATACACTAAAAGAAAGAGCCAAGGAAACATGATTAGTGATGTGAAAATAACGGATAACCAGCTATCTCTTTCTGCAACCTCTAATAATGGAGGCATAATGGTTACGTGATTTTTTAAGCCAATAACTGTCATTGCTAGGAAGACAACATGTAAAATACTAATCGATCCGACACTTTTCATATAAAAACCCTCTAACCTGTTTTGATACATATTAGCATTGACAAAAAGTTGAAGGATTATAAGTTATAAAAAGGCACTATCTCATGAAACTTGAGATAGTGCCAGCTATTTAGTGAATATATTGATTGCTTACAAGACTGTTTTGAAGTACGTCAGTTGGAATTTCAAATTCTACTACGCCCATATAACCAGGTGCTACTTCATATTTATCGAATGAAATGATAAGCTTTCCTTTATCCGAAATATAGAATTGTTGGTCAGCGTCAATAGCTTTAAAATCGTCCATTAAATCCTCATCAGGCAATCCTGCCCCTTTGACCCAATAGATTTTTTCTTCGTTCGATGTAGCAATTTGTTCACGCATTTGTTCTTTAATATTGTCACTAATGACACGAATATAGCTGTCATCTTTAAATAACATTGGTAACGTGATTAAAATTTCATTTTGTTTATCAATCGTATCATAATGCATCACTGTTGAAGAGGAGCCAACTGTATTGACGATATAACGTCCTATCGATAAAATTTGATCGTTATCTGTTTTAATGTCATAGCCGCTATCTACGCCATAGTGACCACCGCCATTCGCCTTGATATCCCCAACATCTGCAATAAATTCATCGTAAAGTGCTTTTCCTTCTGCACGATACTTTTCATTTAATGTATTGGCAAGCTTTTGATTTTCTAAATTTTCAATAGAAGGAACTTTAATATTCGCTTCATATGTGTCATCTGCCACTTCGTATTCAGTCCAAGTAAGTACTTTTACAACACTTCCGACAACAGGTATTTCCGAAAGCGTACGTGCCATTGCAGGGCTAACGTTTAAGCTAGCGGTAAACAGCATAGCTGCTGCTGCTGTTCCTAGTAACCAGTGTGGCGTTCGATTTTTTTTCTTCTTATTACTTTGCTTTAATGCATTTTCCACAACAAAGTCAAGCTCTTTTGGAATTGGTACTTCTTCATATTGTTTTTTTAAATCTTTTAATTTTTTATCCATGTGCGGTTTCTCCCTTCCCATCTTGGAGTTGTATTTTTAACAGTTTTAATGCTTTATATAGGCGTGATTTTGCTGTGCTCAACTTGATGTCTAATATACTGGCAACATCAGCTAGCTTTAAATCCTCAAAGTAATGCAAAATCACTACTTCACGGTACATCTGGGGTAATTCTTCTAACGCATGCTCTAGGTCGATGTCTTCGTAAATATCTTCTTGAGCAGGTGTTAAATATTGTAGTGTGTCGTCGTCTGTTACTTGTAAGCGATTGTGTTTGCGCAAAAAATCTATTGCTGTTCTTACAACGATTTTGTAAAACCAGCTTTTCATATAATCCACATGCTCTAATCGATCGAGAGAAAGCATCGCTTTTTGAATGCTGTCTTGTACTATATCGAGTGCATCCTGCTCATTTTTCGTATAGCTATAGGCTAGCAAATAAAATCGTTCTTTCTGTTCGCGAATTAACTGGACAAACACCTCTTCATGTTGAAATGCATTTCTTGTTTTCATGTCCAAAGAAGCTCCTTTTTAACATTTTCAAATTGTATACAACTACTAGACGTGTGAAAGTGGAGAAAAAGTTGATAGAAAGAAAAAAACTTACCTCCTGTAAGAGGTAAGAAGGATTTTATAAAAAATAGTCGTATGTATTTTTCAGTAGTAATAAAATTGTGACGACAATAAATAGCTTACGTACATAACTGCTCCCACGTTTAATAGCAAATTTTGAACCAACTATCGCACCTGCAATTTGCGCAAGCCCCATAGCGAAGCCGTAAGTATAATGGATCTGTCCTAAGTAGATAAACATTAAAAGTGCTGCAATGTTACTGCCAAAATTCAAAAATTTAGCATTGCCCGCTGATTTTAAAAAGTCAAAGCCTACTATTAGAAAAGCAAATAGTAAGAATGAGCCTGTACCTGGTCCTAAAAAACCATCATAGAAACCAATTAAAGTAATAATAAGGATGAAAGCAGCATATCGTTTAGGTGTTAGCTTATTATATGTAGAAATGCTCCCCCAGTCTTTTTTAAATATTGTATAAACGGCTACAACGGCTAGCATAATTAACATTAACGGTTTTAAAACACTTGGATCGATTAAATGGACAATCCATGCCCCGACCATGGAGCCAATAAAAACAAATGGAAATAGCTTGTAGACAGAGCGGATGTCTAATTTTCCAGAGCGGTAAAACGTAATGGTACTTGTCAGAGAGCCCATTGTACCAGCAAGTTTATTGGTTGCGACAGCGGCAGAAGGTGGTAATCCTACGAATAAGAGGGCAGGCAATGAAATAAGCCCACCTCCACCAACTACAGAGTCAATAAATGCGGCCAAAAAGCCAAAAATAATAAGAATCAATAATATATTCAAATCTAAATCAAAAGGCACCAACGTCATCTCTTTTCTATAATAATAATCTGATATTAGCGGAACATAGAGTGACTGTAAATAGTTTGAAATAAATTTGAGTACCGCATTTAGTATGGTTCAATTGTGATGGAAATATAAAAAAATCTACAAAATACAAAAATTTTCTACTTTATGTAACTATTTTAATGTATTATGAAGAAAATGATGTTTTTGCGTAAAGGGGACGTGATGACATTTGTCTTTAGGAAATCATTTTCGGGTTTTTGTTTGTGTTGTATTTATGGGGATACTTGTAGGTTATGTGTTCAATGCGAAAAAGGATGTTACCGATAATGTGTACATCGATTCAGTAAAAGAGGGCTATTTAGTTGACTTTACCGATGTGAAAGTCCGGGATGCCTTTAATTATGCTTTTACAGAACCCTATTGGCGTTATTATGAGGCGAAAACGGGTCAACATGTTGTTGAACTTTCAGGGGACATTGTGTTTTTAGAGGAAAAGGGACATGCTATTTTGCAATTTGTTGTGAATGAGGAAGCGAACGAATTTAAGCTTTTCGCAATGAAATTTAACGATGAAGTACTGGATTCACAACAAAAAGGAACGCTTATTGGCATGGTGTATGAAACATGGGAAATGAAACAACTCGCTTATCAGTAAGTGCTTTTGCTTTGTAAAATAGAATTACTATATTACAGTAGTAAAGAGAGCATACAGACAGAGAGGATGTTTTCATTGAAGTTAAGTATTTTAGATCAAATTCCTGTACCAAAAGGTCATAATGCTGAACAGGCATTTTTGCGGACAGAACAATTAGCGCTTTTAGGTGAAGAACTAGGCTTCAATCGTATGTGGTTGGCAGAACATCATAATAGCGCATCATTGGCAAGCTCAGCGCCTGAAATAACAGCGGCTTATTTAGCTGCGAAAACAAAACGTTTACGCATTGGCACTGGTGGCGTTATGATGATGCATTATTCGCCGTACAAGTTGGCAGAAGTCTTTAAAACATTAAGTGCACTTGCACCGAATCGCATTGACTTTGGTGTTGGCCGTGCACCTGGTGGAGACCATGCATCGATCTATGCACTTGCAGAGGGACGCAGACAGCATTTTGATGAACAATATGATAAACTCGATACCATTTTAAAACTGATGAATAACCAAAAGACTGGCCAATCAGTCTATGATCAAGTCATTGCATCACCTACTATCAGTCAATTACCAGAAGCGTGGTTGCTTGGTTCAAGCGGTCAAAGTGCCATGCAAGCAGGGCAACGTGGTGTAGGTTATTCGTATGCCCAGTTCTTTACTGGCAATATGTCTAAAGATATTTTTGATACGTATAAATCGTACTTTACACCTTCTTATTATATGGAAAAACCGCAAATTATCGTTACTTATGCGACAACGGTTGCCGATACTTTAGAGGAGGCAGAATACTTAGCGAAACCGATTGATATTACGCGGCTTCAATTGATGAAGGGCCAAATTATCCAAGCGATGTCGCCTGAAGAGGCGCAGGACTATCCATTGACCGAGATGGATAAAATGATGATTGCCAATAATCGTAAAGCCAACATTGTTGGCACACCGAAGGACGTTGCGGCATTTTTAGTGGCAGAGCAGGAGCAATATGGCTTTGATGAAGTAATGCTAAACTGCAATCAATATGCCCAGGAAAGCCGCTTAAATTGTTATAAACTGCTGGCAAAAGAATTGATTTCACAATAATTTTTTTAATATTAGTTAACCGTAATTGCGGAAAATAGGTTATGACAAGTAGCTCCTAGCAAAAAAGCGCAACACGCCAATACAGAACAAGAAATCAACGCAATATAAATAATATTTATAGTAAAATGTCCAATGCATTCAAGCGCATTGGACATTTTTGTTTGTTTAAAGTTTTGCTGAGCCACTCGTAAAGGTAGTGTGCTGATAGTACATATTTTTTACTAAGACGTTCGGACCTAAGCATTTTACAGCGGGACAGTGGCAGTTTAATGATTTGGCTAAATCTGTCGCCATCCATTTATCGAAAATTGCAGGTAGTTTATCCTGAGCAATATTGCCAAGCGCTGATGCATCGCCAAAGTCTGTAACGATTACATCGCCTGTAAAAATATTAACGTTTAGTCGAGAACGACCATCTGGATCATTACGCACTGTCACGTTTTTCGTCTCGCGTATACGTTTTAATAGTTTTTGATCTTCCTCATCGGTACTACATGGATAAAACGGTAGCGTACCAAATAACATCCAAGTCTTTTCATCACGCACATCAAGTAAATGATGAATAGCAGCGCGAGTTTCCGCTAGAGAAAGTGAGCTGAGTGAACTGGCGAAGTCTGATGGATACATTGGATGTACTTCGTGACGTGCACAGTGCATTTCGTTGATAATTTGATTGTGAATATGCTCTAGGTAAGGCAATGTTTTTTTGTTGAGCATTGTTTCAGCTGATACCATAACGCCGTGTTCCGCAAGCATTTTTGAGTTATCAATCATGCGTTGGAACAAAGCCGCACGCTGTTCATAAGTTGGTTTTCGCTCCATCATGGCAAAGCCTGTTTCAACAAATTCATCCACCGTACCCCAGTTATGTGAAATATGTAAAACATCCAAATAGGGTGCAATGAGTAAATAACGCTCTGGTTCGATTGTTAAGTTGGAATTAATTTGTGTACGCACCCCACGCGCATGTGCGTATTTTAAGAGTGGGAGTACATAATTTTGCACGGATTTCTTCGACATCATCGGTTCGCCACCAGTAATGCTAAGTGTTTTTAAGTGTGGAATTTCATCTAGTCGCTTTGTGATCAACTCCATTGGCAAGGCTTGCGGATCTTTATTTTGCAATGTATAGCCGACTGCACAGTGTGCACAGCGCATATTGCAAAGGGTTGTTGTTGTAAATTCAATATTTGATAGGGTCATTTGCCCATGTTGTTCAACATCTAAATACGCTTCCCATGGATCAAAGTGGGGTGTAATTGTTTGTAAGGTCGTCATAATTCGTACATCTTCCTTTCTAGCATTCTATTGTCTCATATTCACTACTATTTTCAAATATGAAATTATTGAAAGAGCTTTTTTTCGTTTAAATGATGCATTTTAATCTTTCTGTAGGAAATAATGTTCATATAAGAAAACGCTAAATATTTCTATGAGGTTATGTGTAAGACGTTGAACTTATTGGCTAAATATTAACGCGCGGTGAGGAAATGGATTGACAGTATTCAGTCCATGATTTAAGTGAAGTACAGGAAGCGGTAAAAAAGGCTGTTTGCTTTAAATACACCGATGCAAAGAAAAGACTGAGTGTATAGTTTACTATTTTTCCAAAAAAACGTTATGATAAAGAAAGCAAGGCGGTAAGACCGTAACAAAGAAAGTAGGAAATCGTTTTGAATAAGTATGAGATACTATTATTTGATGTAGATGATACATTATTAGATTTTGATTTGGCTGAAAATGCAGCACTAGACCGTTTGTTTGAACAAGAAAATATTGCTACTACACCAGAGATGATTGCCCGCTATAAAGAAATTAATGAGTCCTTGTGGCGTGCCTTTGAACGAGGCGAAGTAACAAAAAATACATTACATAATACTCGCTTCTCCATCGCGTTAAAGGAATTTGGTATAGAGGTAGACGGAGAATATTTTGAAGCTGGTTTCCAAAAGTACTTGCAGGAAGCGCATCATTATGTTGATGGCGCCTATGAGCTGATTGCACAGCTTGCGAGTAGTTATGATTTATATGTCGTTTCGAATGGTAAGACGAAGACGCAAAATAAACGATTAGCAGATGCAGATTTAGCAAAATACTTTAAAGGGATTTTTATTTCAGAGCAAACAGGCTATCAGAAACCGATGCCGGCTTTTTTCGATTATGTTTTTGAGCGTATCGAGGGCTTAGATAAAGACAAGACCATGATTGTTGGCGATTCGCTAACATCGGATGTTAAAGGTGGTTTGCTAGCAGGAATTGATACGTGTTGGTTTAACATTCGCAATATTAACAATGCAACGGATATTCAACCTCATTATGAAATTAAAAAATTGCACGAGTTGCATTTGTTATTAAATCAATAATAAAATGAAGGAACTTCGCTCAACTATTAGCAGTTATAATAGTGAGCGAAGTTTTTATTACTTAAAAATGACGGTTGGTAGGAGTATGTGCTAAAAATACTATATTTTTACACATTTAAATCTATTATGATAGTAATAGAAAAAAAGAGGGAGGACCAATATGAAAGGAATATTTCAAAAAACAATACTAATAACACTGTTGGGGGCGACTATAGCTTTCCCAATGCAAGCATCTGCCTATGACGAACCGACGAATTACGTACATATGAAAACGGAAAATATGACAGTATATTCCGCTTATGGTGCGACCATTTCTGCAACTGAAAAAAATGGTGTTTATAGCATTAAGGCGAATATCGTCAATAATCGTCAACCACTTGAGGTTGTCATTTTTAAAAATGGTCAAACTGGCGTGCTACAGCAAGTGTTTAAAAAAGGAATTACAGAGCCTGTTGCCTATCGAGATGAAGGGGACCGTGTTGTTGCAACCATTCATAATAATGCAGAGCTGAAATTTGTGCACCCTGAACAACTCTATTTCAGTGATCTAACAAGAGCAACAGGGGGTAGCTATATCCAAACTTTGGCGGAGCGCGGTATTATTCGAGGGCGCACACCTGATTATTTTGGCGTAAATGAAGCTTTAACACGTGCACAGTTTAGTGCCATGCTCGTTCGTGCATTTAGCTTCCAGCAGATGCCAACAAAACAGTTTACAGATATAGACGCAAAAAAATCGTGGTACGTTGGTCATGTAGGGGCTTTGCACTCGTTAGGTATTATAAATGGCAAATCGCCAACTATTTTTGATCCGAACGGCAACATTACACGACAGCAGGCAATTTTAATGCTCGGGCGTACATTGGATGCTGTTGATTTTGTGCATGAAGATGAACCGACATTACCTTATGAAGATAGTCGTGCATTCCAAGGAGAGCTACTGCGTCACACGCAAACACTCTATGCGATCGGCGCGCTAGACGATAGTGCAACGTTGAATCCTAACGAATATATAACACGAGGTCAATTTGCAAAAATGCTAGCAGTAACTTTACAAGTTGCAGGCAGATTATAATTGTCAGAATTGTTTGCGTGCCAATTGTTTGCGTGCCTGTCACGGCCTTCACACCTTTTCATCCTTTATTGGAAGAAAAGGTGTTTTTTATTGTATAAGTACTTTACAAAAAGTTAAGAATCAATTAGAATTGCAAATTGTAATGATAATAGTAATCATTACTGTTTATGAAAGGGGAACAAATCATGAAAAAATTGTCTAGTTTCCTACTTATCTTCGCATTGAGTATAGTAGCTGCATGCGGAAATTTAGAGGATAAAAAACAAAGCACAAGTAGCAACCCAAAAAGTGTACTGACCATGTCTTGGGTCAAAGATATTGGTCAAGTTAATCCACATATGTATGCTCCAAATGAACTGTTTGCTCAAGCCATGCTATATGATCCATTAGTGAGCTATGGAGAAGATGGAAAAATACAACCAGCACTCGCTACCTCTTGGGAAATGGCTACAGATGGTAAAAGTTATACTTTTACATTACGTGATGATGTAATGTATTCAGATGGTTCAAAGCTAACTGCGGAAAATGTAAAAAGAAATATTGATACCGTTGTCGATAATAGTGCTGCACATAGCTGGCTAGAAGTTGTTGCGGTTATTGATAACGTGGAAATAATCGATGAACTACAAGTTAAAATCAATTTAAAAGAACCTTATTATCCATTCTTACAAGAATTATCACTTATTCGTCCACTGCGAATGTTAGCGGATAGTGGTTTCCCGGAGAGTGGCACGACAAAGGATGGGATAGCAAAGCCGATTGGTTCAGGCCCGTGGATTTTAACTGACTATCAGCAAGATAGCTTTGCAGAGTTTACACGAAACGAAAATTATTGGGGAGAAAAACCAAAGTTAAAAAAAGTAATCGTCAAAATTATTCCTGATGCACAAGCGCGAATGATGGCGCTAGAAAAAGGGGATATTGATTTAATTTTTGGTAGTGGGCAACTTGCACCTGCGGAATACCAAGCGTTACAAAAAACGGGAAAATATCAAACAATGATTTCAGAGCCATCTTCTACAAGAATTTTATCATTCAATACTACGTATGGGGTGACGCAGGATAAAAATGTAAGACTAGCATTGCAACACGCCTTTGACCGACAAACAATGATTGATTATGTATTGAACGGCTTAGAGCAAGAAGCCTATACATTATTTGCACCAGGTTTTCCATTTAGTGATATCAAACTAGAACATTATACTTACAACTTAGAGAAAGCGACACAACTGCTAGAGGATGCAGGCTGGGCGTTAGAAAGCGGTGCTACATTCCGCACAAAAAATGGGCAAACATTAACGTTAGTAATACCGTATAACAGCGGTGACCAAGTGCATAAGACCATTTTCGAATATTTACAAAGTGCATGGCGTGAAATAGGCGTAGAAGTCCAGTTGATTGGAGAAGAAGATCAACTTTTCAAAATGCGTAGTAAAACAGGTCAATACAACTTGATTATGAATGATACATGGGGAGTACCCTATGATCCGCATATGTATATACGCACAATGACAGGTGACAAGCAAATCGGTTATTACGCACAAAAAGGATTGGCCGTTTCAGAGCAACTGACAGCGAATATAGGGAAAGTAATTCGTTCAACAGACGAAGGACAACGGCGAGCATTGTACGAGTCCATTTTTCAAACAATTCATGAGGAAGCCATTTTCATGCCGTTATCGTACCGTACAAATTATTTAGTTGCGAATAATGAGTTAGCTAATTTGTCATTCTCGAAGCAACAGTATGAAGTCCCTCTAAAAAACTTTGAGGTGAAGTAAGTAGATGGGACGATTTTTAGCGAAGCGATTGGGTAGTATGTTACTGGCGTTTTTTGGTATGACCATTATAGCATTTGGGTTAATTCGTGTTATTCCAGTAGATCCAGTGGAAGCCTATTTTACAATGAATCAAATTCCAATATCAGAAGAAGGACTTGCATCCATGCGTGAGGAAGAGGGCTATAATCGTCCCTTACTCGTGCAATATAGTACTTGGTTGGTAGATGCTATGACGTTGGATTTTGGTGAATCATTTGTATCGAAAAAGTCAGTAACAGCAGAACTTTTACAACGTTTTCATGTCACGCTGACACTTGCAGCAACCGCCTTTATTATGATTGTTACGGTTAGTTTGACGGTTGGTATTTGGTCTGCTACTAAGCGAGGTGGGTTTATTGATTGGCTTAGTCGTTCGTTTATTTTTACACTCGCATCTATGCCGAGCTTCTGGCTTGCTTTTGTTTTTGTTTATATCGTGGCATTAAAATGGGGATTGCTTCCTCTAATGGGGTGGGGTAGTTTTGCACATGTCATTTTGCCTGCTGGAACGCTTGCACTCGGTTTTATTCCTTACTACATTCGGCTCATTCGATCCAGCATGCTGGAAGAAGTCAATAAACCACATGTAGTCTTTGCAAGAGCCCGCGGTGTGAAAGAGTCGGTCATTATACGGAGGCATGTTGTGAAAGGGATTTTACCACAGCTCGTTACTTCGCTTGCTATGACATGTGGTGGATTGCTTGGGGGAGCGGCTATTATTGAAATTGTTTTTACAATATCAGGAGTAGGACGATTTGTTGTAGAGTCGATGTTTGCTAGAGATTATTTTGTGCTACAAGGCTTTATCGTAATGATTGGTGGGCTTTACATCGTCTTTAATTTTGTTGCAGATCTATTGTGTGCACTTGTTGATCCAAGGGTAAGGATAAAAGGAGACGGAGCATAATGAAAAAGAAAATAGCGCTTATTAGTAGTAGTGTGCTTGTGTTATTGCTGATTGCCATGGCAATATTTGCACCGTGGCTTGCCCCAAATGATCCTTATGCGACCAATATGGCATTGAAATTACAAGGTTTTTCTACTGACTATCCATTAGGTACCGATTATTTAGGGCGCTGTGTGTTATCGCGTTTATTATACGGGGCACGAGTATCTCTTTTCATCGCGTTGAGTGTACTTGTCGTAACATTGTTTATTAGCATGTTTGTCGGGCTGCTTGCTGGTTATGTTGGAGGTATTGTCGATTTAGTGTTAATGCGCATTTGCGACATTTTTCTAGCGATTCCTGATTTCGTATTTGCACTTGTAATTGTTGGAGCGCTGGGTGGCGGTATACGTAATATGTTTATCGCCATTGTGCTTGTGTCATGGGTGGGCTTTGCACGGATTATTCGCAACATGGTGCGGTCATTAAAAGAAAGTACGTATGTACAGTATGCGCGTACAATAGGAGTTCCGAAACGGAAAATTATGATAAGACATATTGTACCTTTTGTATTCCCACAAATTCTTTTATTGAAATTAATTGGTCTTGGCTCAACGATTTTACTTATTTCTGAGTTGTCATTTTTAGGTTTAGGAGTGTCAGCACCGATGGCAGAATGGGGCATGATGATTAGCGATAGTAAAACGTATTTGATGAGTCATCCGATGCTCATGTTTCTACCAGGTATTATGATTTCATTCACCGTTTTGATTTTGAATTGGTTTGGCGATGCACTTCGAGAGGCAATGGATCCAAAAGCTATATAGGAGGGAGGTCGTGACATGTTAGAAATACAACAACTTTCTATTTGGATACAAACCGAGAATGGGGAAAAACAAGTCGTACGAGATGCTAGTATGATGATTCCTGCTGGTCAAACAGTCGGTATAGTTGGAGAGAGTGGCAGTGGTAAAACCATGTTGTGTCATGCAGTTATGCAACTATTTCGGGATTCTAGACGCTATAATGGTGATATTTTATTTGAAGGACGTTCATTATTAGCCATGGACGAGCAAGAAATGCGACAGCTTCGAGGTAATGATATTGCGCTTATTATGCAAAATCCGATTGCTATGTTTAACCCTTTGGTTACAGTTGGCGATCATTTCGTTGAAACGATGCAAGCACATACTCCTGTGAAAAAACAACAGGCACTAAAAATAGCCGCACAACAACTAGCGCGCTTTCAACTACCGGATCCATCAATTTTAAAAAAATATCCACATGAGTTAAGTGGTGGGATGCTCCAACGCATTATGATTGCTCTTGCAGCGAGTCTTAGCCCGAAGCTGTTATTAGCCGATGAACCAACGACAGCTCTAGATACGTTGACACAACTTGAGATTTTAGAGGAATTAGCATTATATCAACAGCAAACGAATACAAGTATGCTGATTGTCTCACATGATTTAGGCGTAATTGCCAAAATGGCGGATACCATCGTCGTAATGCGCCGAGGGCAAATTATGGAATATGGTCCTGCTGACTGTATTTTAGTGGAGCCTGTTCATTCCTATACACAAGCACTATTAGCTGCGAAGGATAATAAATACTCGCTCGAACAGTTAGTGGATGCATGGACGGGGGAAGTAAGCGGTGAATTATATGAATATAGGCAAGGTCACTGGGTAAGACAGGAGGAAACCTCATGTTAATGATACAACATGTCTCAAAATGCTATCAGCAAAAAGGCTGGTTTCGTATAAAAGAAAGAATACAGGCTGTGAAAGATGTTACATTAACACTTCGACAGGGTGTATGCTTAGCAATTGTCGGTGAAAGCGGTAGCGGGAAAACAACGCTTGGCAAGCTTGTATTAGGGATAGAACAACCAGATTGTGGCGCGATCCTATTTGATAACTTGAATGTGTGTACGACAGTGAAAGCATCAAAGAAACTGTTACAAAAAAATATACAAGTGGTTTTTCAAGATTGCCAAAGTGCGGTCAATCCGAAAATGAAAATAAAGGACATTATTGCGGAGCCAATGGAACTTCACCTATCACTATCGAAGGCAGAAAGAGTAAAGAAAATCGAACAGTTACTTGTACAAGTTGGATTAGCCCCAAGAGATGCCGATAAATATCCTCATCAATTAAGTGGGGGACAATTACAGCGTGTGACGATAGCAAGAGCCATTGCAACCGAGCCTAAATTAATTGTCCTCGATGAATCTATCAATAGCCTAGATTTACTTGTGCAGATAAGTATATTAAAACTACTAAAACAATTACAGCGAGAAAAAGGGTTTAGTTACTTCTTTATTACCCATGACTTACATGCAGTACAGTTATTTGCTGATGAAGTAGCTGTGATGGATAAAGGAGAAATTGTCGAGTTTGTAAGCGATATAACACAAATTGACAACATGACACATCCAGTAAGTAGACGACTATTAGCAGCAAGATTACCGATTCCTTGTAAGCATCCTTCTCAATCGCAAAGATTTGATCGAGAGGAGCATGTTTCATGAGGTATCATCCATTATCGGGCCGCATGCTCCAAATGTATGGACTCGCTATGTTTTTCTTTACAGCAAATGCAGTATTAACCGTTATTTTTCCTGTTCAGGCAGCAGCGGGAGGCTTTAAAGAAAGTCAAATCGGTGTGATGATGGCGATGTATATGCTTGTCTGTATGTTTTTACGTCCATTTGCTGGGCAGATGGTAGCACAACATAGTCCATATGCAATTATGAAATGGCTATTACTAGCCCACGCGGTAGCATTACTTATTTATGTCGTATTTGGCATTGATAGTCTCTATATTGTGCGGATACTTCAAGGGGTCATCACAGCCTTTTTCTCGATGGCCATGCAACTTGGCATAGCAGATGTGTTACAAGATGAAGATCGTGGGCAGGGGATGTCGATGTATTCCTTATCCACCGTAATGCCTGCAATTTACGGGCCGGCAGTAGCATTGTTACTATGGAGCCAGTTTGAACTGCATTATTTACTGGAATTTATTGTATTTTTAGCAATCGCACCACTATTTTGCTTTATTCGTTCGCCTTTACCGAAAACAAAAGCAGCAAAACAACGGATTTCACTTAACGACATGCTTTATGCTTTAAAGCGTACAAAACAGCATAAAGGGCTAATGCTCTCAGCCATTGTCATGACAATAGGCGCTGCCGTTTTTGGAGCTATTTCAACTTTTGTACCACTTTATATGCTAACGGAAGGTATTGCCAATCCAGCGCTGTATTTATTTTTACAGGCGATTGTCGTTGTCGGTAGCCGTTTTTTATGCCGCCAATTTATCCCTTCTGATGGCAAATGGCATCCGAGGTTTATCTCTATAGTGCTAATCAGTTCAATGCTCGGTACGACATTACTTGCCATGTTACCCATGCTTGGTTCATTCGTTTATATGTCCGCTATTTTTAATGGTTTAGCATCGGCAATGCTCTATCCAACGCTTACTACATATATGTCCTTTGCTATACCAAAGGAAGCTCGTTACACATTGCTAGGGCTCTATTTAGCTACATATGATTTAGGTTTTGGGGCAGGTAGCTTTTTTATGGGCTTCGTTGTGCAATTCACTTCCTATGCCATGATGTTTATGATGTGCACAATAATAGCAGGAATAGCGCTAATACTTGTTCTTATTAAACGTCAAATGACGGGAAAGTACGAGCATCTAATCGTGACAAAGAGCTAATGAGTGCTTTTAGCGAGTAGAAGGAAAAAATAGCTTATCGATGACAAAATTTTGAGAAGTAGAAAAGAATAGTTAATCGTATAAAAGGTATAAAAATCAACATATCGGGCAAAACCTTTTATGAGACTAGTTTTCACGAAAGGGGAAAATGCTAATGAGTACCATTTTAAATGCTACAACACGTCATAAAGGACAACGTTCAACACTAACAAAACTAAGACAAAGTGGTGCCATTCCTGGCGTTGTTTACGGTTATCAAATGGAGCCGACGTCGATTTCACTAGACGCAAGAATATTTGCTAAAGTATTAAGTGAAATTGGTAGTAAAAGTGTCTTTCAATTAGATGTGGAAGGCAAGAAAATAAATGCCGTGTTAAATGAAGTCCAGCGCTGTGCATTAAAAGGTCATGTGAAGCATGTTGACTTTAAATCAATCAATATGTCAGAGGAGCTAGAAGTCGATATTTCTGTTTCCGTTGTAGGGGAAGCGATAGGTGTAAAAGATGGTGGTTTCCTGTTACAACCAAATCGTGATATACGCATTAAAGTGCAACCTTCGGAAATACCAGAAACGATAGAAATCGATGTAACCAATGTTGCTATTGGGACTTCGCTGTATGTGGGGGATATTCGTCAAAACTTCCATTTTGAAATTCTCAATGAAGATGACTATACATTAGTGTCCATTACACCACCACCAGCAGAAAATGAGCAAGAGGAAACAGTAGATGGTACACCTGAGGTAATAGAGGCAACTGGACAAAATACAGCTGAGCCGAGGGAATAAAAAGTGTCGTATCCATGTAACTAAAAAGGAGCCATAAAAGGCTCCTTTTTACATTTGTATGATTTTAAATAATCGCGCTCTTCACACCAGTCCATTTTGTAAATAATTTCTCGTTATAGGCTAATGCTACTTGTACAATAGGGCCGAGACCAAAAGCCATTAGGACTGTTCCTACACCAATAGGGCCTCCGAGGAAAAAGCCGATGATCGCTACTGTTACTTCCATCAAAGTACGAGCACGCGTGACACTCCAGCCAAGCTTATGAACCATCAGAAGCATTAATGTATCTCGTGGGCCAATACCTAGATTGGCTACCATATACATACCACAGCCCCAGCCAAGTAAGAGCAATCCAGTGAGGTAGGCAAATAATTGCATCCAAAAACCCTCAATATCAGGAAGCCAGAAGTTGAAGATATCAATAAAAATACCAGCTAAAAACATATCTACAAATGTACCTGGCAAAGGAAACTTCTTCGTCACTAACATATCGAAAGCTAAAATGGCTAAGCCAATAAGGATGGACCAAGTGCCAATCGTTAGACCAAACGTTTTGGCTAAACCTATATGTAAGACATCCCATGAACCAACGCCAAAAAATTGTCCTTTAATCGTTAACGTGACCCCAAATGATAATACGATAATGCCAACAATGAAAAACAGACATCGTGTAAAAAAAGCTTGTTTCATTTTTAAAACCCTCATTCTAAAAAATTCATGTTGTCTAACAAAACATTATAGCAATAGTTTTGAAAAAACCTCGAAAATAGTCATTTCATATTTTTCAAAAAATGCGGGTTTAGCTTATGGATGGAGGGGTAAAATAACAATATGAAAGGATGGGATGAAATGACTTCGGTACGTGATGAAATTTTAGAAGTATTAAATCGAGAAAAAATAGGAACGATGGCAACCGTTGAAAATGGCAAGCCTTATTCACGTTATATGACATTCCAAAATGAAGACTTCGTGTTGTATACCGTAACAAATAAGCATTCGGAGAAAGTCGAGGAGCTATCGAAAAATCCGTATACACATATTTTATATGGCTACGACAATGGGGGATTTGGTGATACCTTTGTTGAGATAGAAGGGAAGTTAACGGAAATTCAAGAGGAAGGTTTGAAAAATAAATTAGCAGAATTTTTCACAGGAATTTTCATTGGCAATAAAGATGAAATGGTAACACTTAAAATTGAACCCATTCGTATGCGATTGATGAACAAAAAAGGTGAGCCACCAAAAGAGTTAGAATTTACAAACGACCATTGATAGATGGTCGTTTTTTATACCGCAAAGTACCTACCATAGTGCACACCTATAGGAGTCATCGCCTCCGTTCCACTCAAGAACTTTACCGCTAACGGCTTCAAGCGTAAGAACTAGTTTATAATGGTGAGGAAATTATCCTATTGAAGGCATTGTGACAAGGAAATAGAAGGTGAAACAATCTTCATGACTTGAATCTCCTTCATTATTCATGCATGATAGGTCATAAATGAAAAGGGAGTGTGCTCAATATGGTAGAAAAACTACAGCAACTAGCAAATAACATAATCGCATCACAGGGGAAACTAGAGGCGGATTTTATTTTGCGCAATGCCCTTGTTGCCGATGTTTTTACATTAACTTGGAAAAAGGCCGATGTTGTTGTGAAAAATGGGCAAATTATCGCCCTCGATACCCAAAATCGTTTTACTGCTAATAATGAGGAAGATGCTGCGGGTCATTATGTAATTCCTGGGTTAATTGATGGGCATATACATATTGAATCTTCTATGCTTACACCAGCTGAATTTAGTCGTGTCCTTGTTCCTCATGGTGTTACGACAGTCATCACAGATCCACATGAGATTGCCAATGTCGCAGGTGCAGAAGGTATTCAGTTTATGCTAGATGATGCTAAAAAAGCTGAAATGGATATTTTCGTTATGTTACCGTCAAGTGTGCCAGGCACTCATTTTGAACATGCAGGTGCAACTTTGACAGCAAAAGATTTAGCACCCTTTATGACCAATGACCATGTTCGTGGTCTGGCAGAGGTGATGGATTTTCCTGCTGTGTTAAACGGCGAAGCCAGTATGCTTGAAAAAATCTTGTTAGCCCAACAAGCAAATCTAGTTGTAGATGGCCATTGTGCAGGCTTAACAAGCGCACAAATTACAGGCTACCGTGTGGCAGGTATTCATACCGACCATGAATGTGTGACAGCGGAAGAGGCGTTAAACCGTATAGAGCAAGGAATGTACGTATTAATTCGTGAAGGCTCCGCAGCAAAAAATTTACGTGACTTATTACCAGCAGTAAATACAGTAAATGCCCGCCGATTCGGTTTTTGCACCGATGACAAGTATGTCGATGAATTAATGGATGAAGGTAGCATTAACTTTGACGTGAAAATGGCCATTGCAGAAGGGATGGAACCATTGCAAGCCATTCAATTAGCGACCATTAATGTAGCAGAGTGCTATCGATTATACGATCGGGGTGTTTTAGCACCGGGCTATAAAGCAGACTTTATAGTAGTAGAAGATATAAAGGAAATGCGTGCAAAAGCGGTCTGGAAAGATGGAATCAAAGTCGCTGAAGATGGTGAAATGTTAACAGCTCGTGCGCAACTAAAAGTGCCGGCACATATTCATCAATCTGTACATTTGCCAGCCATGACAACTGATATGCTTGCCATTCCGTTTACAAAAGGCACGACAGCCAATGTTATGGAAATTGTCCCTAATCAACTGATTACGAATCATTTGGTAGTAGAGGTGCCTGTCAAAGATGGTGTGTTTGTACCATCTGTAGCGCAGGATTTACTAAAGCTTGCCGTCATTGAGCGTCATCATCAATTGCATACGACAGGGCTAGGTATCGTGAAAGGCTTCGGTTTGCAAAAAGGAGCGGTTGCAACAACGGTAGCCCACGACTCACACAATGCGTTAGTCATTGGAACGAATGATGCAGATATGGTAATGGCCCTCAAGCGTATTCAAGAAATTCAAGGTGGCTTTGTTATTGTGGCTGACGGTCAAATTCTAGCAGAAATGCCGCTAACAATCGGTGGATTAATGACGGATGTAACGGCAGCTGAAGCTAAAAGCCAATTAGCAAGTCTACACAATGCACTCCATGAACTTAATCCTCATTTAGATTTCCATTTTCTTTTAACGTTTTCGTTTGTGGCCCTACCTGTTATTCCAGCCTTAAAGTTAACGGATACAGGTTTATTCGATGTAACAACGTTCCAACATATTTCAGTAGAGGCATAGCCATAACAAACGACCTGAAAGCATCATGCATTCAGGTCGTTTGTTCATTTGGAGGTGATGCGGGCTCGAATCTGTTTATTTAGCAATGTTGCCTGTGTCAGAGCTAACGCATCATGTGCTATATCACCAGGTTTATTGGCCTTTCCGATAATGTATGATGAAAAAGGCATATTTAAAAAGTTAAAAATATAGTGGAATTGTTGAATCATCGGTAAGCCTTTTATTCGTGGATCATCGCCACCAACAGCAAGCACAATTGCTTCTGTTGTCTGGAGCTGTTCTTTCAACTGTGGAAAACGCTCATCACGAATGGCATGACTTAGACGGTCAATTACATTTTTCATGATTCCAGACATGCTATACCAATAAATCGGTGTAGCAAAAAGAACGATATCACTTGTCAATAATGCTTGAATAACATGGTCGTAATCATCATCTACATACTGAAAGCCTTGTGCTTCATGGCGTAAATCATGAATGGGCACAATATTCAAGTCCTTTAAATATAACTTTTCATGGGAGATCCCTTCTAATACATAGTTGGCAAGTTCCTCACTATTGCTGTGTTGTCTTGAGCTACCAAACAAAGCGGTAATGCGCATATTATTCCTCCTCAAATCAAATTAAGCATAGTGTATGCTACTTCTACCTATCGTATTTTCATTGGACATTAGTGTTCCGCCTTTGTTTATTGCTTTTTTAATGTGCCTGAAAAGTTCGTTCCTTCATCATGTGCAAATCGGCAATCTACTTCAATAATTTTAAGTGCATTTTTAAGTTGTTCAAATTCAAGCACACAGCGGTTCCCATCGTCTGATTTGTTCATGATAGCCTTTGTGCTAGACGTGATGGTAGCTGTACCTTCTACGCTACCAGACTGTTGTCCATCGCTTGCTGTCAAAGAAATGTTGAAGCTCTTGCTTGTAGCATTTGAAATAATAGCATCACGGCGATTAAAATCAGTCGCTCCTTTGCCCCATTTATAATAATACGTATACGTCCCTTCCCATGCACTGTTAGATGGTGCTACTTGTTGCATCGATTTATCGAGTTGCTTTTGCCCATTAACCGCTCGTGCATTTAATGAAACGTTACTTTGGTTTTCGTGAATGTTTTGTGCATCATCAGAAATCGTATAAAAATTCCTTGAATCCATGCGGTGAAGCAATGTCACAACTTGCGCGCGTGTCATTTGGTTTGCAACGCCAAAAAACTTTTGTAAATCACGATTTTCATACTTGGGGTTTTGTCCAGTGGAAATATAGGAATCAAGTAAAAATTGAATGGATTCATTAAGACCGCGTTTGCCCTCTGCAAGGTGGGTGATTGCTTGTGCAACGACACCACGTTTTATTGCTGTTGCTCGAATATTGTTATGAAAATACCCGTTGAGCGGTACACCGTAACTAGCTAGACGATTATAATACTCATCTGCCCAGTTCCCAGCAGTAGTCTGCTTTTTTAACTCATCATATGGGGACTCTAGTTCGTAATAATTAGCAAGTAACTTTGCAAATTGTTGCTCCGTAATGGTTGCATTCGGCTTGAAGGTACCGTCCGCATAGCCATCGATAATGTCATATTCTTCTGCCCACAAAACCGCCTCGTAAGCAAAATGGTCTTCCGTTACATCTGAAAAACCGGCTGCCTCCACTTTGTAGTTCCCAGCAACGATAAGTAATGAAAGCAATAATATACACACTAATTGTTTCATTATCATACTTCCTTTCTAGCTGTAATTATATTTAGTTTGCAGGATATAGATGGAAACTGCAAATGTTTCTATCAAATAATTCAAGATCATGTCAATTTTACTAGTGAATATGATGGGCTACATTGTACGAACGATATAACGGAAGATATCAGCGATTTTCAACTATAGCTTTTACACCGTTACAACTGGATAGCCATCTCTAATTTTTATAAAACAATGCACAAAAAGTAAAGGTGATTTATGATGGGCGCATAAAAAATGTGTGCAAGAAAAAAATTTTTTAAAAGAAATTTTTATAAAACAGTTGAAATTTCTTTTCATTAAGCATATATTTTTCCTAAGGGAAACAAAATATCGCAAACGAAAGAAGAGTGACTGTATGAAAGAGTTAGATGATTTGAAACTAACAATTCTTCCGCTAGGCATACTAGTGTTTTTGACGATGTTATGGAAAATGACCCAATCAGTTGGTGTAGCGATTTCAATCATTATATTTTGGATGGGCTGGAAACAGCTTATGAAAAAATTCATGATAAATAATTAATACGCCATACAAAGCGGCGTGATTAGAAAAAAGATGAAATACACATCTGTCCAAACGGAAAATGGAGAAATGTTTACGCAAGTTGCTGCGAAAGCGTCTCTCGAAAATTATAAAAAGTATAAGGAGGGAAACCGTTTCGTCAAAACAAGCAACATTATAAAACAACTCATAGTAATACGTTTACTTCCATGTAATTAAACGAATAACCGCATCATCATCTTCAGCAGAAAACGACTAAGAGTGGGAAAATTAAGCCATCGATTAAAGTTGCAGTTGAACAAGAGGCTGATAAAAAATAGACATCTTTCGCAAGGCATTGGGCAACAGAAGCTGTGTGAAATTCAAAAGACAATAGCAATTAAATGCACACAATATTTTTTGATAGAAACAGTTAAGTGTTATCCTTCTTTAGAAATTTGCAGTGGCAAGCTCATAAAAAAGCATCCACAATGGAAAGAATCTATCAATGTGATGGGGTAAGCGTGGACTCATACCGGCTTCCCAATTAGCTTTACCGTTAGTCGATTAATCGCACATTATACGGTTAAAATGTAGGATTCGTTGCACCACAATGCTAATAAAGATAGTAGCTTCGGCAAAATCTCAGGCTCGATGGTGCAAGAAGTAAACGAAACGCTATAGCGTTTTATAAGGTTTTGACGACGGTAATGGTAATGAAACGTTTTTTAGGTGTAATGGTTTTAATGATGTTACTTTTCGGTTGTAGCGCAGAAAATAGCGCAACGGAAAAAAAAGAAGGAGTCGTTGTTGCAACAACGGGGCATATTGCCGATGTGATTAAAGAAATTGGCGGTGACCATTTAACTGTTTCGGCATTGATGGGGCCTGGTGTAGATCCACATTTATATAAAGCAACACAGAGCGATTTATCGAAGTTAGAAAACGCCGAAGTTATTTTTTATAACGGTCTACAATTAGAAGGACAAATGCTCGATATCTTTGATCAAATGTCCAAAGATAAAACTGTGCTAGCTGTTGGGGATAGGTTAGATAAAGCAAAGCTACTCGATAGTGAAGATGAAGGGCTTCTACATGATCCGCATATTTGGTTTAACATTGACTTATGGAAACAAGTTGTGGATGCTGTAACGAAAACGCTTGTAGCAGAATATCCAGCGTTTAAAGATGACTTTAAAGCAAATGAAAAAACGTATTTGGAAAAATTAGATGAACTACAAGCGTACGCTAAAAAGCGCATTAGTGAAGTGCCAGATAAGCAACGAATATTAGTAACAGCACATGATGCATTCAACTATTTCGGAGAGAGCCAAGGATTTGAAGTTCGCGGCTTACAGGGGCTAAGTACAGAAGCTGAATATGGTGTGAAAGACGTTCAAGAAATGGTGGACTTTTTAGTAGATAACAAAATTAAAGCGATTTTTGTAGAGTCAAGTGTTTCCGATAAAGCGATGAAAGCTGTTATTGAAGGGGCAAAACAAAAAGGGCATGAAGTTGCCATCGGTGGCGAATTATTCTCAGATGCAATGGGCGCTGAAGGAACAGAAGAAGGCACATACGTTGGGATGTATCAACATAACATCGACACTATTGTCGATGCATTAAAGTAGGTGAAAAAATGAATGCATTAACTGTAGAAAATTTATCGGTTGCTTATGATAAGAAAACCGTTTTAGAAAATGCCAACGTCACAGTGCCTAGCGGTCGGCTTACAGCAATTATTGGGCCAAATGGAGCGGGAAAATCGACGTTCTTAAAAGCGATATTAAATCAATTACCAAACAAGGTAGGAAAAGTAGAGATACTAGGAAAGCTATTCGATCCAAAAAGTTTAGTCGTGGGATACGTCCCACAGCGCAATGCCGTTGATTGGGATTTCCCGACGAATGCACTAGATATTGTGCTAATGGGAAGATACGGACATACTGGATTGTTTAAAAGACCATCTAAACAAGATAAGCTTTTAGCAAAGCAAGCTTTGGAAAGTGTAGGCATGCAAGATTTTGCACAGCGTTCCATTGGTCAATTATCAGGAGGTCAACAGCAACGTGTATTTTTAGCACGGGCTTTAGCACAAAATGCTAATATCTATTTCTTAGATGAGCCATTTGCTGGTGTTGATGCCGCTACTGAAAAAACAATTATTGATATTTTAAAAAGCTTAAGGGAACAAGGAAAAAGTATATTTGTCGTTCATCATGATTTACAAACAGTAAAAGAATATTTTGACTACACAATTTTATTAAATAAAACGATATTAGCATCCGGTGCAACGGAAGAAGTTTTTACACCAGAACAATTACAAAAAACATACGGTGGCAAACTATTCATGATGCAAGACATGTTAGGAGCGAACAGCCTATGTTAACGGGAAACTTGCTTTGGGTATTAATGGGTACGATGTTGCTTGGGATTGCTGCTGGAATAACAGGTACTTTTTCCTTTCTTCAAAAACAAAGTTTAGTGGGTGATGCTGCAGCACATGCAGCATTACCTGGCATTGCCTTAGCATTTTTATTAACAGGGCAAAAAGATTTACCTATATTAATGCTTGGGGCAGGTATAACATCAGCTTTGTCTGTCTACTGTATCCAATGGATTGTTTCATTTTCGAAAATGAAAGCAGATGCTGCTATTGGTTTAGTGCTAACGGTATTTTTCGGGGTAGGCGTTGTATTTTTAACGGTTGTCAATCATAGCCCGTTAGGAAATCAGAGTGGCCTTAACAATTTTATTTTTGGTAAAGCGGCAACGATGACAAAAGCGGATTTAACATGGCTGTTTTTAAGTGCAACAATTATTATAATAGTTAGTTTGTTATTTTATAAGGAATGGAAACTATTAATCTTTGATCCCATGTATGCAAAGGGGATAGGCTTACCGATTGAAGCGTTAAAGGCGACGTTAACCGTTTTGATTGTAATGACAATTGTAACGGGCATTCAATCAGTCGGTGTTATTTTAATGTCAGCGTTGTTAATCATTCCTGCTGTTAGTGCCAAATTATGGACAAGGAAGTTAAGTTCAATGCTTGTAGTTAGTGCAGTAATAGGTGGTGTGTCAGGGATTGTTGGAACCTTTATTAGTTCTACGCGTACAGGCTTATCAACAGGACCTTTAATTGTTTTAGTAGCTGCTGCCATTTTCTTTTTATCTTATTTATTTAGTCCAGCAGGGCAAATGTATAAGTACTTTAGAAAAAAACAGTTTCGAAAGCAAGGTGAAGTAGGATGATTGAATTATGGGTCATTATCACAGGTCTTCTGGTTGGTATTACATGTGGGATGGCTGGCGTCTTTTTAATATTACGTAAAATGTCGATGATCGCAGATGCTATTAGCCATACGGTGCTGTTTGGGATTGTGATGGCATTTATCATTACGCAAACATTAAACGGATTTTGGATGCTATTAGGTGCAGCGGTTGCTGGCATTTTAACGGCATACTTAGTGCAGTTATTACATTCTTCAGGTATACAGCAAGATGCTGCAATAGGTGTTGTCTTTACGACGTTATTTGCTGCAGGTGTTCTGCTAATTACATTGTTTGCTAGCCATGTGCATTTAGATGTTGAGCATATCTTAATGGGCGAAATCGCATTTGTTCCTTGGGATAAATGGACGTTCTTTGCCATAACAATGCCAAAAGCTGTCTGGATACTATTGCTTGTATTATTGATTAATATAGGGTTCCTATTATTATTCTTTAAGGAAATGAAGCTTGCAACCTTTGATAGCCTTTATGCAGCGTCCATTGGTGTGCCAATACTTTTCTTACATTATGGTTTTATGACGTCCATTTCTTTTACAACTGTTGCAGCATTTGATAGTGTTGGGGCAATTTTAGTAGTGGCGATGTTAATCGGGCCTGCTGCCACAGCCAATTTAATTAGTAAATCAATTAAACAGATGTTCTTATTCAGTATGTTATATGGAGGGGCAGCGGCGATTATTGGCTATTATTTGGCTAAATTTTGGGACACGTCCATTGCAGGCATGATGGCTACGGCGGTCGGTCTATTATTTATCATGACGTTATGCGCTCAAAAATTTATGGACTATAAACGAAAAGCACTTGTTAGTAAATTAGAAGGGGTTTAAAGTGTAGGTGCTGTTTGACCCCGAATTTTGACATATGTTAAGGGATAGTCACTTTAGATAGTAAAAAAATGAGGAAGAGATGGGGCTTTTAAAACCCATCTCTTTATTTTGTTTTACAGTGTAGTAACACATCTGTATGCTAGCAAGCCCGCTAATTACTATAAAAAAGCACATTTCATCCTTTAGCACGATTTTCCCTTTTTCAAAAAATAGTATACTTTTGTCATTATTCATAAGGGGAGAACACATGATAAAAGGATTATATGAAGCACATTTACCCGTTAGCGATTTACAACAATCCATTATATTTTACGAAAAGCTAGGGCTTGAATTAGCTTATGTGCAACAGCAATTCGCCTTTTTCTGGATTGTCAAAGGACAAAGTTGGATAGGTTTGTGGGAATGTAAGGAAGAGAAATTAGACTACCATCCGTCTATCCGACATCTCGCTTTTAAAATAGACGAAGAGGATGTAAGACGAGTGAAACAATGGTTACAATCCATTGGCATTGAAATACGAACAGCATTTGGCTTTACGCCCTCACAACAGCCGCTCGTCTTACCCAATCATCCACATGCCCATGCGGCAATCTATTTTGCCGATCCAGATGGCAATTCTATTGAGCTAATTACGCCATTAAGATTGGATGTTGCTGAAGAATTTCCAATGATGTCTTTAGCAACATGGTACAACAGGGATAAGTAGCGAAAGTGATACATAAATCAAGAATAAAGGAGTTTGCACACGTCGATAAAATACCAGATTTGTAAAATTATATGTACGATTATTTATAATTTTGTTACGATGGATGTTATAAAAATTTAATATTGGGCAACGAGGGGAGACAGCATGTGGGGAAAACGTAATGTTTGGATTATTTTAGTAGGTGAATTTGTAGTAGGTCTTGGCTTATGGGCTGGAATTATTGGCAACTTAGCATTTATGCAAAAAGTCGTGCCGTCAGATTTCCATAAATCATTAATTATTTCAATTGGTATATTAGCTGGTCTTGTTGTCGCACCACTCGCAGGGCGGTTGATTGACCAATCAAAGAAAAAAACAGTTATTCAGTTTGCGAGTGTAGGTCGTATTCTAAGTGTGTTCTTTATGTTTATTGCACTGTATACCAACTCTGTAATATGGATGATATTATTTTTAATCACGTTACAAATTGCAGCAGCCTTTTATATGCCTGCTTTACAGTCCATTATACCATTAGTTGTCAAAGATAAAGATTTAATGACTTTGAATGCATGGCAAATGAATGCTAGAACGATTTCAAGAATTGTCGGAACCGCTGCAGCAGGCTTAATGTTAAGCTATTTTGAGTTGAAATGGTTATACATTGTTTCACTAATTGTGTATATTATCATGTATTTTATTACAAATAGTTTAAAGCTTGATGAAGCGGTAAATGTATCTGTCAATGACAAGGAAAAAGGTAGATTTAAGGACGTATACCCGATGCTAAAGGAGCATCCAGTCGTATTAATGACACTCGTTTTAATGTTAATTCCGACATTATTTTTGGGCTCTTTTAATCTAGTCATTATGAAAATCACTGAAATGCATGAGTCCACAACTATTTCTGGTTTATTATATACAGTTGAAGGAATTGGCTTTATGTTAGGGGCTGCGGGGCTCAAATATATTGCTGAGCGCGTCAAAATAGGGACATTATTATTCGGACTTGCATTTATTATTGGTTTAATGGAGCTCATGTTATTGCTAGCGGATAGTACGTTTTTTGCTTTATTAACATTCGGACTATTTGGTTTTTCTGTCGGTTGCTTTTTCCCAACAACGATGGTGATTTTTCAAAAACAAGTACCGAAAGAATACCACGGGCGATTCTTTTCCTTCCGCAATATGATTGACTCGGTTGTGTTCCAAATTGTGCTGTTGTCAACAGGTATGATGTTGGATTTAATCGGCTTAAGTGGAATGGGTATTGTTTTTGGTATGATTAGTTTAAGTTTAACCGTAACTTTTTTCCTTTTCTCGAAGAAAAGAAAGGTGATTTTACACGCACATTAAGCGTTACAATGACAAGTTATTTCTATTTACAGGTCAATCTGTATGTGGAAATAGCTTTTTTTGTTTTTTATATGGGAAAATTCAGTTTCCTATCATTTTCATGTCCTACTATTAATGATGGAAGGAGTGAAGGAAATGAAAAACAAAAAAATAAGTGTAGCAGTTAGTTTATTGGTAGTAGGTTTATTAACGAATGGCATGCAGGCTAAGGCAGATGATGACGATTATGATCACGATGGTTATGAACATGAAAAGTATGAAAAATACGATGACCATGATGACGACTATGATCATAATGATGATGATGACTATGACTATGACTATGACTATGACTATGATTATGAGTATGAAGATGATGATGACGACGATGATGATCAATACGAAAATTATGATACAACGAACGTTGTCAATGAAAAAGGGAAATGGAATATATGGACAAGATCCGTTGTTGTCGATAAAGAAGCGCTACCTTTTACGGATTCAAAACAAGTTGTATTAAAAGTGACAGGCACAAATAAAGAGGTAAACTTGTTTGCAATGCCAAAAGACGGAGAAATATTTGTACCTGGCAAGACAGTGGCAAAGCTATTAGGTGCAACAGCGACTTATTACAAAACAAGTGAAATATTGGTTATTCAAAACGCCAATCATGAACTTATTTATCGCGCAGGGAAAAATGTTGCTTACGATAACTACGTAAAAACACCATTACCTGCACATGCTTTTTATTTAAATAATGAGCTTTATTTACCGATTAGTGCCATAACAAATGGCTTAGGCTTTATCGCCGAATGGCAAGAGGAAAATCAACAGTTTGTCTGTCAACCATTAAATTAGGTAGGAGCGTGGAGAACGATGAAAGATTCAAAAAAAGCAAAATGGTTATTAGGCGCATCGGGTGTACTTATTTCTGCTGCATTACTATCACAATTTAATGACACATCGCAAGCTGAAACAACTGATGCTCAATTTTCTAAAATAGAAGAGAAGGCCATGACAAAGAAAGAGAAAGAGCTTGTCCAGCTTGATTGGACAAATTTTGAAATAACAAAACAAACAGCAGTCAAAAGTGAGCGCAAAACGAAAAGAACTTGATAGGGATGATGACAGTGGATACATTGACATTACAAGTAATGAATACGGAATTTTATCTAGCTATAGCAAAGAATAACAAAACGAATTGGAAAGAAAAAGCTGAAAAGTGGCTTCGTTATGTAGCGCAAGAGTGGTCGAGGTTTGGAACGAACAATGAACTATGGCAATTAAATAATTTGGAAATCGGGCAAACATTACAATTAAGTGACGATCTCTACGATTGTTTGGTGCAGGCCAATGACTATTATCTTCGTACAAATGGTTTATTTTCACCGTATTTAAAATTACAACTTGAACAACATGGCTACAATCAATCTTTTCCGTTTACCTCAATTGAAAAGGAGGCAATGTACAACCAACCTATCATAGCAGGTAATCCTTTTCAGTTTTTAAGCAATCAACAAGTTATGAAAATAGCACAGCAAGAAATTGATTTAGGGGGTTTTGCAAAAGGCTATGCTATTGAAAAATTAGCGCAATGGCTTGAGGCGGAGATAGCTCCTGAATACGGTTTAATAGATGGGGGTGGGGATATGAAAATGTGGTCGTCAGGAGAAAAAATATGGACGATTGGTGTTGCCGATCCCTATGATGTGGACAAAGAAATAAGCTCTATAAAAATGGCTTCGGGCGCTATTGCTACCTCTAATCGAATTTATAGAAGTTGGACCCAAGGAGAAAACAGGAAGCATCATTTATTAAATGGTCAAACAGGAAACGTTGCGATCACGGATGTAATACAAGCAACGGTCGTAACATCATCATTATGTGATGCAGAAGTTGGAGCAAAACTTTGCTTTTTAGTGGATGAGACCAAACAGCAACAATGGCTTGAAGCAATATGCGACCGCAGTGCACGTTTTATTGTAAAAGAAAATCAAGCAGGTTACTGGGCAATGACGGGGGAGAGAGTATGTTAACAAGTACATGGGAATGGATTCGGTTATTAGGGTTTTTAGCATATTTTTATTTTACAGTGTCTATTGTATTTGGTTTGTTAAGAAAATCAACGTTTGTCAAATCACATAAAAATTTAATTTACCAAGTTCATCAAAATGCGGGGTGGTTAGGTCTAATAACCGTTGTTGCGCATATGTTCGTACTCATCATCGATAACTACGAACCCTATGCATTAGTGGAAGTGCTACTCCCTTTTTCATCTCATTATCAACCGATTGCCTCTGGACTTGGGATAATTGCTTTTTACTTATTTTTATTAGTACTATTAACTTCAGATTTATGGTTGAAAACGATGAATCGCTCAATATGGAAATCAATCCACTTTCTCGTATTGCCAGCTTGGCTCCTATCTCTTTTACACGGCATACTTATTGGGAGTGATACAGACAACATATATATCCTGCTGTTCTATTTTACGTCCGCAGGTTGTGTTCTCTCAATATTGATAGCAAGAATGGTCAGTCAAGGAAGGAAGACAAAAGACCAAACAGTTCCACAAGCATTAAGGAGCTCAAAATAAAAGCATCAGCTTATTTCTTGAGAGGAAATAAGCTGATGCTGTTGCTTTTTTCAAGCGTATCGAGGAAATGTTATTGAACAGTAAATTCAATATAAAACGTTGAACCTTTTCCTACAGTACTCGTAACATAGATTTTTCCTCCATGCTGTTCCACAATCGCTTGTGCAATGGCAAGACCTAAGCCCGTCCCATTGCGTTGACGGGAAGTATCACTGCGGTAAAAGCGTTCAAACACCATGGCAAGTTCCTGCTCTGGTATACCGATACCACTATCTGCAAGAGCGATCGTGATAAGGTTCGCCTGTTTTGAAAGTGTTAATGTAATCTGACCTTGCTTTGTGTAGGCAATAGCATTATCTAATAGTATATAAAGTAGTTCTTGTATTTTTGTTGCATCGCCAAGTAGTTCAATATTTTCTTCTATTTGTGTACAAAATTGAATGGGTTCGGGCATAATTTTCTGGAATTTAGTACTTATTTTTTCAAGCATAGTAGATAGCTGTAATACTTCTTTATGCGTTAAGCCCTGCTGTTGATCGTGGCGCGCTAAAAATAACAGTTTATCTAACAGTGCTTTCATTAATTGAGCCTCATCTTTTAAATCCGTAATTAACTCTTTGCCAAAAGGAGTTAAATGCTTTGCTTCCTCAAGTTCTAAAATATCGAGTGAACTATAAAAAATACTAAGTGGTGTGCGCAATTCATGAGAGGCATCCGAAACAAACTTTTTTTGTTTATCAAATGACCATTGAATAGGAACCATCGCTTTGCCAGCCATGTAGTAGCTCAGTAACCCGATTAAAATCGTTGAAATACACGCTAATAGTAGCAGTAACTCACTTACTTTTTGAAAAAAGTGATGTTGTGTTGTTACAGATTTCCCAATCAGTATATAACCGACTACTTTTTCATGATAGCTAATCGGTTTTTTGAGTACAAGAAAATGCTGTTCTTTCCATTCGAAACGACGTACGACATCGTGAACTTGACGGTCTTGCGCAAAGACTTTTTCTACTTGTGTTTTAAGCCCTCTAACAGATTCATCCCCATGGATAAATTGATGATCGTTTGTATAGATATAATAAAAATAATTCCGGTTTGGGTCATAGCTCACTGTTTTTTTGTTGTCATTTGCATATTCAAAATAATCATGTTCCTGTTTTATATAAAACGCTTCTAATTCTTGTATTTGTTGATTTTCCATCAATTTAACGAGAGAAAAATAAAGAACAATAATAAACAGCGAAAACAATAAAAAATAGAGTGTGGCATACAAATAAGATAATTTTTTTCTGGTTTTATGAAACATGAGATTCCCTCAATTTATAGCCAATGCCCCGCACATTTTGAATGCGTGATTTGACTTGCCCATCATCAATTTTTTTTCGAACTAGCTTTACTAAAGCATCTAATGAATTGTTGGACACATCATAATCATAGCCCCAAATATAAATGCATATTTGTTCTCTCGTTAGAACACGACCTTTATTTAAAAATAAATATTCAAGAAGTAAAAATTCATTTTTAGTTAATTCTACTTCGGTATTATTAAGTAAAAAAGTCCGCGCATCGACTTGTAAGGTTAAATTATCTACTCTGACAACTTGCTCAATCACTTTATTTTTTCTACGCAGTAATGCCCGCACCCTTGCTAACAGTTCCTCCATCTTAAAGGGTTTTACTAAATAATCGTCAGCGCCACTATCAAGTCCTGTAATGATATCTTCTGTATCGTCCTTGGCAGTTAGCATTAAAATACTGCCATTAAAGCCACTTTGTCGTAACTGCTGACAAACAGCAATACCACTTAGCTGAGGCATCATCCAATCTAAAATCACTAAATCGTACTGTTCAGAAAATGTATTGTTCAGGGCATCCTGTCCATTATCGACAGATGCTACATGGTGGAATTCTTTTTTTAAAATATGAACAATATTTTTACGTAGTCGACTATCATCTTCTGCCAGTAATATTTTCATTTTAGTTCCCTCCTGTTTCCATATTCAAATTATTATACTATGCTAAAATGAAGGCAAACTGAAAAAATAGTATATCATCCTGTTTTTTTCACATTTAGCTATCTTTAGTGTGAACCACCAAGTTATCATTTAGTAAATTGAATCATCAATAGAGATGGCTATCGCATAATGACTAAAAGTTAGTTCTATGGTACATACCTCCATTATAAAGGGTAGTACTACAATGTATACTAACGGAAGTTTGCAGAACTGCCACGACATAGCTTATCGAAATTAAATGGATAGGATTTTTCGTATACAATAGTCGTGAAAGAGGAGGGGGAGTAAAGGATGGATAGTTATTATGCAGTTATTTTCACCTCACAACGGACGGATAACGACAACGAAGGATATGCCAAAATGGCGGATGCCATTGAAGCATTAGCAAAGCAGCAGTCAGGTTTTCTTCGTGTGGCAAGTACAAGAAATGCCGAGGGGCAGGGGATTACTGTATCGTATTGGGAATCGTTAGAGGCGATTCAACAGTGGAAAAACAATGCACAACATGTTGTAGCACAACAATTAGGTAAAGAAAAATGGTACAGTCATTATCATGTAGAAATATGCCAAGTTATGCGTGCATATTCTTTTTAAGGAAACTAGCATTCAGTCTTCAACGATAGCACAAATAAAAAAATCCGCTGTGCCTGCAAAAGGCTCCACACGGATTTTTTTGCTTTTAATAACGATAAGCCATGTTCCATTATTACGAGTATCGAGTTACTGTCATATCATTTTCACCAAACACTTTATAGGCAAGATGGTCAATGGCTCCAGCAACAGTTTCAAACGGTATAGCTCGACGAATGCCAGCAGTAACAAACTTTTTAGCCTGAATAACAGCCTCTTCAACACTTAAACCTTGTGCTAAGCCAGCAGTGATAGCGGCAGAATATGAACAACCTGCACCATTTGTATGGATAGTATCAATACGTGGGGCTTCCAATGTTACCATGCGTACGCCATCATATAATACATCTGTTGCTGGACCATCGAGACGACCACCTTTTACGAGTACAAATTGCGTGCCAAGCTTATGTAAATCACGGGCAGCATCCTGTAAATCAGTGGCAGTCGTCAGTTTTTTACCACCGAGCAAATATTCTGCTTCAGGCATATTAGGGGTCATAATTGTTGCATGCGGTAATAGTTTATCCTTTAAAGAAGACATGGCACCTTCTTCCATTAATGCAGTTCCTACTTTACCGAACATAACGGGGTCAATTACGACATGTTTGACCTGAACAGTAGAGAGCCAGTCTGACACAAGCTCAATGATATCTTTGGTGAATAGCATCCCTGTTTTTAAAGCATCTATGCCAATTTGCGTCGCAATCGTATGGAGCTGTGCCTCAATAACGTCTAACGATTGCGTAAAAACGCCTTGATTAGTACGAGGATGTGTTGCTACAAAGGCCGTAATGGCAGAAGTGCCGTACACCCCTAGTTCTTGGAAAGTTTTTAAATCTGCTTGAATACCAGCTCCGCCACGTGCGGCAGAACCAGCGATTGTCAGTGTTTTTTTCATGTTTCGTGTACTCCTCATCTTTTACGTGAAAGCTAGTTGACGATGTCTTAAAAGTAATTCTATATTACTTTATTGTAATAATAATTGTCGTTATTTTGAAATAGCCAGAAAGTAGAGTTTTTATAATGTCAGTTTAAAGATAAAGCTGAAAATTAAAACATGTATGTGCTAGTCATTAGGAAGAACATACATGTTTTAATGTCGCTATGCAATCAAAGGGATTACGTTAATTTTTGTAGATGGCGTTTCACAGGGATATTGCCAAGTTTACGCCAGATGGTTTCAACTGGACCTTGTTTATATTTTCGTAACCATAAAGTAGAAAATCCAATCATAAACAACGTAATGCCTAGCCAAGATGCGTGGATTAATGGTTGACTATAATGGTTGGATAGGCCGAGTCCCCAATTATAGAACAAAAAGGATGCGATGATATTTTGCGCGATATAGCATGTAAGTGCCATTTTGCCAACATTACTAATATAATGTTGGGCTTTAACGAACTTTTGATGGCGGGCGATTAAAAAGACAAGACCGAGATAACCCAGTGATAAAACAGGGGCAAAAACATAGCGGTCTAAAACGACAAATTGAGTACTGAATAGCGATAGCGCATTTAATGGGATGCCAATGCCTAGTCCAATCCAAAGCAAGCGGTTTTGCAGTCGAATACCGTGTTCATCCATTTTTAATAAACCTTTTCTGACGAGGAAGACACCCAGTAAAAATAAAAAAACATTCATTGGTAAAATCATAATCGCTTCTGAGCGTAAAACCCAAAAATGTTCTAG
Source organism: Lysinibacillus mangiferihumi (assembly GCF_003049665.1). Taxonomy (GTDB): domain Bacteria; phylum Bacillota; class Bacilli; order Bacillales_A; family Planococcaceae; genus Lysinibacillus; species Lysinibacillus mangiferihumi. The sequence continues at coordinate 176,835 of NZ_PYWM01000003.1, forward strand.
TCTGTACACAACTTGCTCCCACCATGAAAACCCAGCTATCTCAAGCAATTGATTTTCCTGACGAACTAATGCTGCTTGTTCAGCGATACTACTACGATTAGCACTTATATTGGCATATGGGTTGTTTGGAAACAATGTTCGTGCAAGTTGAGTCGTCATAATTTTGTCCATAAGGAAACCTTCTACAACTTGGTGAAAAAGGTGAATACTAGCTGCAACAAACATACAAATCTTCATGACTCGCTCTGAGCGTTGAATAATAAATGCAACGAGGATACCTGTTAGGGAATAACTCATTAATACATCAAATTCAAAAACAAATATAAAATGAAGAACCCCATCTAAAAAAAGCAATATCATAGACCATAGGTACAGTTTAAACCAAGGGAGCCCCCTATTTTGGAAACTAGCATATTTCAATTGCATGCCAATGCCGAACATAATCGTTAATAAGCCAAGAAATTTCCCGTTCGTCAAATAATCTGAAAACTTAGATATATATGAACCAATCCTTGAAATATCAGTTTCATCTAAATCGACTGAATAGCCAGCTGATCCAAAAATCCAAATGTTTGTTCCCAATGTGCCAATTATGGCTAGTCCTCTCGCAACATCCAATAATTTTATTCTTTCCATCAAAACACCTCTCAAAAAAATATATATAGAACGAAATGATAACGATTTTCATTCAGTTCTCATAAGTAATAAACGCTAAGATGGAAGAAAGGTTTCGTGAAAATAAGCATTTTTCTATATTGATGTAGCCTAAATAAGATTTTATTAGTATAGAAAATAGGTTCGAAAAGAGAAGCGAAAATATTCATCGATTTATCACTAGGGAAATTGTTTGGGGATTTAAGCTTCTAGAGGAGAGAATTTTATAGAACGCGCAAACAAGTTAATGCTTATGTTCTTCCTGCTCCGAAGCGGATAACAGCGTTTAAATGGAAAAAGTGTTAGATGATTTGCGATTTGCTGTCAATCTAACACTTTCTTTGTTTTGTCTAACGCTTTTAAAACATCTGTGGTAATAGCTCATTTATAAATTGACGATTTTTACGTAGCCAAATTTTTAAAATGATGCGATGCGTTAAAAGCTGATGTCTTTTGTTGGGCCTGTTTTTTGCTTCTAGTAAACTCTCGAGTAATAGGCACGTTTCGGTAGCGTAATTTGTAGGTTCTACTAGCACATCAAGTTTATAATCTATTAAGTGCGCTGCTTGCACCTTTGCGAGTAATTTGGCAAATAGAGTCGTCATTTCTTGGTAAGCTTCATCAAGTTCTAAGTCAATTAATGTATATAATGTATGTTCAATTTCAGCCTCTAAAGCTTGAAGCTGCTCGATTGTTGGTTGTGTCAAAAAATCACCTCTAATGTTTTAAGGACGCCCTGCATGAGGGAAAGCCCTAGTGCTACAAAGAGCAATCCGACAATTACTGTACTACAAACATAACGGAACGCTAGATGCCATTGTTTCTTTTCGATTAGTTGCAATGTTTCAAAACCAAATGTTGAAAACGTTGTATAAGCACCTAAAAAACCAATTCCTAAGAAATGCCATAGCGCATCACTTGGATGTGCACCAACTAACAGACCGAGTACAAAGGAACCTGTTATGTTGATGACAAAGGTAGCCCAAGGATATGTACTAACAATCCATTTACCTAAGTAAAACCTTGCTAATGCACCTAAAAATCCGCCTATTCCAACTAATATCATTGCATCCGCCTCCTTGCAAGTAGAGCACCTAGCCAAGCGCATACTAGACCACCGAACACACTCATCAAACAATAGGCGAGTGCTTGTCCCCATTTACTATTTTCCAACAGTAAAAGTGTCTCTACAGAAAAGGTCGAGAAGGTAGTAAAGGCTCCTAAAAAGCCTGTACCAATGCCGAGTACAAGGGGCGTGCGCTTAGTAAAGGTGGTGAAAAGGAAGGCTAAACAAAAACAGCCAACTAAATTAATGCAAAGTGTTGAAAATGGAAAGACCGCCGTATTTGCAGCTAGCATACTTATATAATAGCGGGAAATAGCGCCTAAACATCCTCCTAAGCCGATTGCAACAAATATTTTCAATGTCAAAGACTCCTTTATTTTTTAGACCGAGTATACATAATAAGATTCATCGCATGCCTTTCTATTGTATCAAGCACAAAAGCAGGATGGTAGTTTTTTAAAGTTTGTTGTAATAAAAGCTATTTTCTTGCGAATAAAGCAATTCACTACTTTAAAGCGTTAATTATTTCCTGTAATATATAAAAAATAACAGTTTGAATGTTGACAATTATTTCAATTATATGATAATCTTCAATAACACTATAACAAACCAAACAAAGGAGGGCATGACAATGATGATTTTATCCGTACGATACAAAAGCACAGCTGCATACATTGTCCATGTCTAACATTGTTATTTTTTATGCAATGAAAGGGATGGGTGCACCTTACCTTTTATAAGAGACGCATGCTCTTTTCAGGGGATGCGTCTTTTTTATTGCAAAAAAAGGTGATAGTGAACAGAAAAAGGAGTGTATGTGTATGCAAAACATCACAAGGAAATTAATTTTCAATAAGGAATTGCTAGATAGTGGGTAGCGAAGATGTAAAGCATGTAGGAAAGAAGGTATTGAAGTATGTTTGATGTATTAAGTAAACTAAGTTGGTTTTTTAAGCAATATTGGAAGCAATATACAATAGCGATTGTACTCTTAATCATTGCGAGTGGATTAGAGGTTATTCCACCGTATTTACTAGGGTCTATTATTGATATTTTAACTGCAGGCACAATGACAACAGCAATTTTAACGAAATATTTGTTGATTTTTGTGGCTATTATTGTTGGCGGTTATGTCTTGAATTTTGTTTGGCAATTTCGATTATTTGAAGGTGCCATTAATTTAGAGAAAATGTTACGTCGCAATTTAATGCAACATTTTTTACGTATGACACCGACATTTTATGAAAAAAATCGCACTGGTGATTTGATGGCACGAGCTACAAATGATTTAAACGCCGTGTCACTAACTGCGGGCTTTGGAATCATGACACTGATAGACTCGACGATATATATGGGCTGTATTATTTTTGCAATGGGTTATATGATTTCGTGGAAGTTAACGTTTTTTGCCATGTTGCCAGTGCCCGTTATGGCTATTCTTATTCAGTATTTAGGGAAAATTGTGCATGAACGGTATATGAAAGCGCAGGACGCCTTTGGTGAATTAAATGATAGTGTCCTTGAGTCAGTAGCAGGTGTTCGAGTTGTAAGGGCATATGTACAAGAAAAAAAGGACGAAGCAAACTTTGCGGCAATGAGTGAAGTCGTTTATGAAAAAAATATGCATACGGCAAAAATCAACGCTTTATTTGGACCCATCACGAAAGTAGGGACAGGGATTAGTTATGTTGTGGCACTTGGCTACGGTGCACATCTAGTATCGACTGAGGCGATGTCGTTAGGGCAACTGGTAACATTTACTGTCTATTTAGGATTAGCAGTTTGGCCAATTTTTGCGATTGGGGAACTTATTAATGTAATGCAGCAAGGGAATGCCTCACTGGACCGTGTACAGGAAACGTTACGCTATGAAGCGGATGTACAAAATAGTGCAACACCGCAAGCTGTAGCAACGCCAAATGCTATCGGGTTCAACGATTTATCTTTCCAGTATCCAATGAGCCATGTGAAAAACTTGGAGCGTATTTCATTGTCGCTAAAAAAAGGGCAAACACTTGGTATTGTTGGAAAGACAGGTGCAGGGAAAACAACCTTCTTACGACAGCTGCTACGTGAATATCCGATTGGAGAAGGTCAGTTGTCTATTGATGGCATTGATATTACAGCTCAAACAAAAGAGCAGTTACTCGATTGGATCGGCTATGTGCCGCAGGATCATGTATTATTCTCCCGTACAATTCGAGAAAATATTTTATTTGGAAAAGAAGATGCTACAGAAGAAGAGCTGAAACAAGCGATTTATGCAGCATATTTTGAAAAAGATTTAGCCCATCTCCCAATGGGGCTTGAAACACTTGTTGGAGAAAAAGGGGTATCACTTTCAGGCGGTCAAAAGCAACGTGTATCAATTGCGCGGGCACTCATTAAAGACCCTGAAATTTTAATCCTTGATGATTCACTTTCAGCGGTAGACGCTAAAACGGAAGCTAAAATCATCGAAAATATTCAGCGTGAACGACAGGATCGAACGACGATTATTACAACCCATCGATTATCGGGAATTCAACATGCAGATATGATTATTGTGCTTGATGAAGGACAAATCGTAGAACAGGGAACACATGAACAGCTCCTTTCACAACAAGGCTGGTATAAAGAACAATTCGACCGTCAGCAGCTAGAAGGGGGTGCCTCATGAGTACGAGTCAACGCTTAACACGCTATGCAATGTATTTTAAAAAACCAATATTTTTAGGGTTATTTTTCTTAACCATTGCTGTCTTTACCGAACTTGTCGGGCCATTTATTGCAAAGCATATCATCGATAATTATATGACGATCGGTCAAATAGAGATTAAACCGATTACGTGGTTGTTACTATTGTATTTAATTTTGGCGATTGCTACAGCGGTATTACGTTACTTTATGTATATTTATTTACAAATGGGCGCAAATCGGGTTGTTCAAAAATTACGTAAAGATGTATTTGAGCATATTCAAACGTTACCGATTCAATATTTCGATAATTTACCAGCAGGGAAAGTTGTTGCGCGTGTAACCAATGATACCGAGGCAGTACGCAATTTATATGTCCAGGTGCTATCGAATTTTGCAACAAGTTTAATTTCAATCATCGGTGTATATGTAGCGCTGTTTATTTTAAATTGGCAAATGGCATTATTGGCATTAGTCATGGTGCCGGTTATTTATGTATGGATGATTTTATATCGGAAATTTGCTTCGAAATACAATGATGTTATTCGCACAAAGATTGCCGATATCAATGCAATGATTAATGAATCCATTCAAGGAATGACAATTATTCAAGCATTCCGACGTGAGCAACAAATGACGAAGGAATTTGATGATATGAATAATGAACACTATGCCTATGAACGTAAACTATTAGTGCTCGATTCGGCGACTTCATTTAACTTAGTGAATACGTTAAGGCTTTTAATGTTTACGATTTTTATTTTCTATTTTGGGACCCAATCGATGACGACAACGCAAATAATTTCAGCAGGGACTTTATATGCTTTTGTCGATTACTTAACAAAACTCTTCAATCCAATCACCAATATTGTAAATCAATTTTCGCAGCTTGAACGCTCGCTGATTGCAGGGAAGCGCGTGTTTGAGGTGTTAGATATAGATGGAGAGCCCGTATCTGAAGTAAGTCTACCAAGATATAAAGGAAATGTAGTGTTTGAGGATGTTTCCTTTGCCTACAAAAACGATGACTATGTTTTGAAAAACTTATCATTTGAAGCACATCAAGGAGAAACAATTGCACTTGTAGGTCATACGGGCTCTGGAAAAAGTTCGATTATGAATTTATTATTCCGCTTCTATGACCCATCTAAAGGCAAGATTTCGATTGATGGTATTGATATCACAACGGTTGCTCGTCAATCTATGCGTGAGCATATGGGGATTGTCTTACAGGATCCGTATTTATTTACAGGGACCATTGCTTCCAATGTGAGCTTAAATAATCCGAAAATCTCTCGACAAAAAGTGGAAGATTCTTTAAGAGCCGTTGGAGGAGATCGCGTGCTTGCAAACTTGCCAAATGGCTATGATGAACCAGTGATTGAAAAGGGAAGTACATTATCTTCTGGTCAGCGACAATTAATTTCTTTTGCACGTGCATTAGCCTTTGATCCAGCCATTTTAATCTTAGATGAAGCAACTTCAAATATTGACACTGAGACAGAAGAAATTATTCAACATGCAATGGATGTACTGAAAAAAGGGCGCACAACATTCATTATTGCCCACCGTCTGTCAACAATTAAAAATGCGGATCGAATACTTGTCTTAGATCGTGGAAATATTGTGGAGCGTGGTACCCACGATGAGCTATTAGCACATGGTGGAATTTATGAAAAAATGTATCAAATGCAAGCAAACTCTTTGCAGTAAAAGTAAGGACAACGAGGCTGGGACAAAAGAGAAAAGGTGTTAGATTGATGGCAGTCAATCTAACACTTTTTTGCTGCGCCGTTGTTGCCCGCGTCTTACGCTGTGTGCGTTCTGAGCAGGAGTCACCGCCTTCGCTACCAACAACTAGTGAACACTTCTAATTTTTTATTTATTGCAAAAGCAAGAATAGCTAAGTTAGCTAAGTTCTCCATATAGCAAAAATTTACGAAAACCTTTCTTTTTTATTAAAAGTCAAGAATTAGAGTAATGCACTTAATATTTCTGGATCTATATACAATGTGCAACATTATAATATGCTATTTTTAAGCTGAACTAATTTTGATCTTGGTTCAGCTTTTATGTGTGTTTTAAGTGTTGGTTTGAAATAAAGATTGATCAAAAGTATGCTACGGTTGTTGTTATAATCTAACTCAAAGTTGAAAGGGTTTAGACCTCAACTACTCGCCCTGCTGTAACAGTCAATCTCCCTTGTTAATCATACACATTCATCTCCCACCAACATTTGGAAACATGTTACACTATACCAAACAACTGATTACTCAGATATTCAACTAACGGTCCAGTTTAGTTGAATAGAAGATTGATGTAAAGGAGGATAAAATGAATATATATTGTAAGAGTGCATTACATCAAATTAAAGTCGCTGTAACGACAATTGTTGAAATGATAGAAAAGTTAACAGAAAATGACTTGGAAAAAAGGCCTACACCTAATAAGCAGTCCATAGGAGAGCTGTTAGAGCATATTGCTATAATTTGTGAAGCTGATTCGCTTATTTCGGACGGGGCATCTCAAGACACGATGAACAAATTTTATTCAAGTGTTTCATATAAAAGTCTAAATGGAATTAAAGAGGCATTAATAAAAAATCATCAATTTTTAGAAGATAAATTTATGAATTTCACTGAAGTCGAACTTCAAGAGGAAGTTACTTCTTTTTGGGGTGTTACATACTCACGATATGAATGGTTGTTAGAGATTGTAGCTCACATTTATCATCACAGAGGGCAATTACACTCTATGCTTATTCATTGTTATGGAATAGACCCAAAAGTTCCATTGTTTGAATAGAACTTTACTATTGAACTAACGGAGTGCGTTAATTAGAGATCATTACAAAGCATGCATTAAAATTAGACTTTCCAATTAGTCTGGTAGGAGATGGCTTAATTCAGTTGAAATAACGTTTGATAGTGATGAATTATACAGCAGAGGTTGTTAAATGATTGGAAACTTTAGCTTTCTTATCGTGGAAAAAGCCTACTTAGATATTAAATTATTGACTGTAGAAACTCTAACGGAAATATTAAATGATAGCAGACCAATGTAAAAATAAAAGACAAAGTCGAAACACTCGACTTTGTCTTTAGTAAGTAACTTCGCAATAAAAGTATAATATTACGATTCATAAAAAAAACTAACGCTCACCTATCATGAAAAGTAGTATAATAGACAAGAAAATACCAAGGAAATAAAGCCACAAAACAATATAAGGGGAATACTTCCAAAATCCTTTTTCCTTTTTAATAAAGCTTAAAATACTAAAGATTATTCCTATCGCAATTAAAATTTCTCCAACTAAAATTACGATTACCGCAGCAATTTGAAAATAATAAAAGCAAGCAATTACAATAAGTCCTGCTATAGAAAATAATGCTGATAACTTCCCACTTTTACCAAGCATAATTTCCCTCCTTATTCCTTTTTCTTACTTCTCAAGTCATATGTATATACTGAATTATATCAAAAAATAAAAAACATAGCGATTCATCATATCGCCTTAAGGTAGTTTCATGAATAACCATATAAGAGAAAGACGCAACCTTAGAGAAAAATCGAAAGTTGCGTCCATCGCATGTATGAATAAATCATAGAAATAAGGTGGCACTAGTAATTGAGCTGTGAAAAGGTGTAGTATAACCTTTTTCCATTTGGCAATGTAGCGTAAGAACACTAAAGTCAATGCTAGTAAGAAAATTAGCAGCCCATTGCAACCATTTTTGCAGAGAACGCCCCAACGATACGTGATGTCCCTGCTTCATCTGTCTGATTAGCACATTCGATAATAATACGGTCACAGCCACAACGTTCAGGATATTTCGTATTTGCATCATAACAATGATCGTGATATTTACAGCAATTGTCTAATGCATTAACAGTAGGACCTGAACCACAGTTCGCCCCTTACCAGTTATATCTAACAAGTGGGTTAAATGGATTTCCTTTATAACGGAAAGAACAACAACCGTTTTGAAGACAAGGTAAACCCCACCCCTGTGCACTAAGTACATCATCGTCTTGAAAGTCATCTGATGTTACATTCTTGTAATCTTCTGGTATCGTTAACTTACTATCAGAGGACAACTGCTCCCATTCATTTAATAGTTCATCATCTAAATACATAATAGTCTTCTTAATTTCTTTTTCTATATCTAATGATACAACTTTCACTAAGTAAGATGTTCTGTTTGTCTCAGTGTTTATTGTTTTGAAAATAGTACCAATAAGAAAATTATTAAATTGTAGGAAGGTGGTTTTTTGTTTCACTTTTGTTTTGTTTTGTTCATTGAATTCGTTGAATGCATAAGTAGTTTCGTAGTCTACTTGTTCTATTTTGGGGTCATTGAATAATTCTTCTTTATTCAATTTATCTAGTGCTTTTGTTAATAGCGCTTGGCTCTGCTGATCTAAAGTACTTACTCCATCGGATGGTACTTTTCTTACTCGAATATCAGTAATGTTCATTCTTATTCCTCCTTTGGTGGTTTATACTTTATAAAAGAGGTATGTTATAAAGAAAAAACAAAAATTAAGCTAAACTAATTGGCTCGTTATACCAAAAGAAGGAAGTGAAATCCTTAATGAGATATTAAATATGTGAGAAAATCAATGCAACAGCCCTAATAAAATTTTTAACACAGTCTAAGCCCCACTTTGCTAAGTGGGGCTTAAGTGTTGACGAAAGGCATCAAGAAGTTCGCTCTTGATGCCTTTGCTTTATATTGTGTAGAGTGAAAAACGCCCTCTATATTTAATAAGTACTTTTCACATTTTTTAAGACATTGACAAAGAATAATAAAATAGAAAGTGCAACGGCAATTCCACCGCCAGATACGAACAGTTCAAATAACCAATGAGGCACATCTAAGTAAACCATCATCATCCCAACTAACAGAAACGGTAAACCGATATTGTAAAGCCAAAACTGTGCCTTGGCGAGCCCTGTTTTTGCAGCATCCTTAAAATGACAATAAACGAGCCCTATGAATCCCGTAGTTAGCCAACCAACGACACCAATATGTGCATGTGTCGTCTTCCATTGAAGTTGAAATGCATAATGCATAAACAGTCCAAAAGCGATTGTAAGTATTAAATAGAAGATCGATATTTTAATCCATTTTGCGCCCATCGAAACCAACTCCTACCTTGAAAGCGATTTTAGCTAGCTACTACAGTCTATTCATGTCGAAAAAAAAGATGTCTGTCCACTTCAGAAGAAGTTAGAATGGCTGTTGAATTGAAAAAATAAGTGCTTTTACTTAAAATAAAAAATAATTAGAGAATATTTTATCAAATGGAGGTTTTATGAAAAAGAAAATTGTTATATTGACGATGCTTCTAACATTGTGTTGTTACCCATTGCTATTTGTTGAACAAGCACAGGCAAATGAGCAAACGATGACGAATAAAATCAATACAATCATCGCTAAAAACTGGAAAAACAATGAATATAGTATTACGGTGCGAGAAATGGAAAAAGGAGACGTTCTTTATAGTAAGCATGGAGAAAAAATGATACGTCCCGCCTCCACACATAAATTGCTTGTTAGTGCTGCGGCATTAGATTTACTCGGCTCTGATTATCGTTTTGAAACGAAGGCTTATGTGGATGGTCCCATTGAAAATGGTGTATTACAAGGAAATATTTATTTACAAGGTGGGGGTGATCCGACATTATTACCTGTCCATTTAGAAACATTCGCCAATGGGCTGAAAAAATTAGGAATCACCAAAATTACAGGTGCATTGATTGCTGATGATTCATGGTTTGATGACGATCGATTAGCCAAAGGAATAGTACCACAAGAAGAGGCATTCTCTTATGCATCACGTATTTCTGCTCTAACGCTCTCACCGAATGACCAATATGATGTCGGCAATGTCCATGTAAAAGTGACTGGCACTAAAATTGGACAAGCAGCCAAAATTCAGCTTATACCATATGCAAGCACAATCCCCATTGTCAACAAAACAAAAACTGTGAAAAAGGGTGAGAAATCGACCGTCAAAATCACAAGAGAATATGGAACAGATCGTATTGTTGTAACAGGCAATTTACCAGCAGGTACAGAAAAAAATACATATGTCACTGTTTATAATCCAACAATGTTTACGCTGGATGTATTACGAGAAAAACTAGTAGCAAAAGGAATTCAAAAAATGCCGCTTGATGTAGGGAAAGTGCCAGAAAATGCACAGCGAGTTGGCATTACTTACTCCATGCCATTAAAGGATATGAATTTTCGATTTTTAAAGTTAAGCATTAACGGTATGGGAGAAATGCTAACTAAGCAATTGGGAAGGGAGCTTCTTGGAGAAGGAAGCTGGTCTGCGGGCATTGAAGCCATTCGCACCTATGGTATAGATAGTGGATTAAATATGGACCAATGGTACTTTGAAGATGGCTCAGGCTTAAATCATCAAAACCGCGTTAGCAGTATGCAGGAAAGCTTATTACTATTTAAAGTTCGACAAAAACCTTGGTACTTCTCGTATTTGGACGCTTTACCACATGCGGGACGAAAAGGAAAGCTAGTTGGGGCAACATTAGAAAACCGCTTGAAAGGCTATAGTGTCTCAGCTAAAACGGGGTATATAAGTGGTACCTATGCGTTAAGTGGCTATGTTAAAGGGAGAAGTGGCAAGTGGTATATTTTTAGTATTTTAACGCAAGGCAATAAAGGTTCAGCAATCGCTACGATTGATGAAATTGTCAAGCAAATTGCCAATGAAATGTAAAGGGTTTCAATAGAGTGAGCAATCTAGTTTAACTATTAATAATTTAGTGATAAACTATTTAATGATTAATGAAAAGGAGCTGTTCACTCATGGGCAAATTACAAGACAAAGTAGTAATTATTACTGGTGGAGCTGGCGGTATCGGTAGTGGTATGGCAAAAGCGATGGTAAAAGAAGGCGCAATCGTCACGATTGTAGATTTAAATGAAGAAACAGGGAAAGCAATGGAAAAGGAATTGCAAAAAATTTCTCCAAAATCAATGTTTTTACAGGCAAATTTAATAGATCGTGCTAATTTGCATAAAATAATCGATACAGTTGTTGAAAAATACGGTAAACTAGATGTATTAGTTAATAATGCACATGCTTCAAAACAAGCAACGATTGAAGATACAACGCAGGCTGATTTAGATTTATCATTTGATACTGGTTTTTATCCAACATTTTATTTAATGCAAGCAGCATTACCGCATTTAAAAGAAACAAAAGGTAATATTATTAACTTTGCTTCTGGTGCTGGAATTGCTGGTCATGAAACACAAGGTGCGTATGCTGCAGCAAAAGAAGCAATCCGTGGTATTTCTCGTGTAGCGGCAAATGAATGGGGACGTTTCGGTATTAATGTAAACTTAATTAGCCCAATTGCAAATTCACCAGGTGTACAAGCATGGGCAAAAGCACAACCAGAATATTACGAAGCTGTTAAAAATAAAATCCCAATGGGCCGCTTTGGTGATGTAGAAGATGACATCGGCCGTGTAGCAGTATTTTTAGCATCAGAGGATTCACAGTATATCACAGGTCAAACACTTATGGTTGACGGTGGTTCAATCATGCTTCACTAATTTTCTCGGTTATTGTTCGAGGAGGATTTTTTTGACACAGACAAGTATTTTTAAACTCATTCATATGATTGATCAGATGAATAATGCTAATATTATACGTTTTACGAAAGGTTTTCCATATCCGCTAGGCATTTCACCGATTTTAGTTTTAAGTGAACTAAAAATTAAAGGTCCGCAAAGACAAGCAGAATTAGCGGAAACGATTGGTTATACGAAAGGTGCTATGACAAGCATTGCTGAAAAATTAGTAAAACTAGGCTTAGCAGAAAGACTATACGATGAGGCGGATAGACGTACGATTCGTTTACAAATTACGGATAAAGGTGTAGAGGCATTAATAAAAGCACAAGAGGTTGGAAAGGACGTATTTATTCAGCTTTTTGAAGTATTGAATGATGAAGAGATTGCACAATATTTGTCCATTCAAGAAAAGTTAGTGCAAGGAATACACGACAGAAATAATCAATAACAAAGTTGCGTTTTCCAGTAGCTTGGAGAAATATCTTGAGCGTTTTTACTGCTCTAGGTATTTCTCTTTTTTTTCGTAATGATTGCGTTAAAAATGCAAATCCAAATCCAAATCGAAAGGCTTGTGCCTGAAAAATGATTATGCGATTGAGATGGTTTTGTTGGCGAATTTAGTTGTCTAACTGAATCTTCTTTTAAAAAAACCGTAAAATCGACAAAAAAACTTTATAATTTAAGGAAAATTTGCTATTCTATACGGTACAAAGGGGTTTTTACATACATAACGAAATATTTTCTTACTGTAGGGAAATGATAGAAGGTAGGTTAAAAAATTCAAAGATAAAACAGCGGCATTTACAAACAGGATTGCCAATTTTACATATTAACGAATATAAAGACGCATATTTAGTAAATACTAGTGTACGTCTTTTTTTCGTCCAATATGCATATAAATAGACCATATAAACTTTTTTCCAACCTAAAACGTCAAAAAGAGGGGCAAATTTTTTTAAAAAGCTAGAGAGGACTTAAGTATGGAAAAAAACATGAAACGAATGAAAGAAAAGAAAAAAAAGAGTAAGAAGAAAATATGGCTTTGGATAGTAGGTAGCCTATTAACAATTTTTTTAATATTTATAGGTACAGCTTATTATACTATTCAGAAAACGATGAATAAAATCAATACACCTTTAGTTGAAGCGACAGACATTACTGAAGAAGCGCCAAAAACAATGAAGAAAAAAGAACCGTTTTCTGTGCTGTTACTCGGTGTTGATGAACGAAGCAACGACAGTGGCCGCTCAGATACAATGATTGTCATTACGGTCAATCCTGAAAAACAAACGATGAAAATGTTAAGCATCCCGCGAGATACACGTACCGAAATCATCGGTCATGACACAGTAGATAAGATTAATCATGCTTATGCTTTTGGAGGCGTACCAATGGCAATGGATACAGTTGAAAATTTGTTAGATATTCCACTCGATTATTATGTATTTATTAATATGGAAGGGTTTCTACAAATTATAGATACGCTTGGCGGTGTTACGATTGAAAATGATATGGATTTAACCTATGATTCATACCATTTTCCTAAGGGAGAACTATCTTTAAATGGCGATGAAGCACTTATTTTTTCACGTATACGATACGAAGACCCCCGAGGGGACTTTGGTCGCCAAATTCGTCAACGTCAAATTATTGAAGCAGTAATGAAAAAAGCTTCTACACCGTCCGTGATTTTAAAGGCTAGTGATATGCTCGATGTTGTCGGAGACAATGTCCGCATGAATTTTACAGTGAAAGATTTAATCCAGCTACAAAGTATATATAAGAAAATGGATAGTAGTATTGAGCAGTTATCATTTGAAGCAGAAGGAGGGCAAATGATTGATCAAATTTGGTATTATGTACCAGATGAAACGGAGCTTCAACAAATACAAACAGAGTTAAAAACCCATTTAGAATAAGGCACGATCATTTGGCTACAATAGTTGTAAAAATATGTTTGCGAAGGGAGCGAGATGAATGAATGGGAGGACCCAGGTGCTTAGGTATACAGCATTAAATAATTGCATGCAAAGCTATGTACCTAAACGGAAAGTACAAAAAAGTCCAGTTAAATTCATGATGCAACAGCTACAACTATTATGTTTTAAAATTTTTATGTAATACAAAAAAATCATTCAGGTAGGATGCATGCCTAGTTGAATGATTTTTTTCGTTATAAAACGTGCTAGCAGTTTTTTATTTCGTTTGAAATATCTGAAAATTTAGTGTATAATTCTTTATAAGAAATGGTTGAGGGAGTGATTGTGATGATGATTGGTACAATATTGTTAGCTATTGCGTTGCCTGTTGGGATTGTATTAGCAGTTGATTTATTTAACGAGCAACATCACTCTACTACATAAAGCAACTAGTTAATGTACATAAATAGAATATATTTTCCAAGACACAAGCGACTGAGCTTATGTCTTTTTTTCATGGTATGGAAACATTTTGTGTTTTTATTCGTCAATAGACACTAGAAAATGCTATACTATTAAATAAAAAAGTATCGGGGAATGAGCATGCAAGCAGAAAAAACGAATATGAAAAAAGAAATTCTATCCTACATTAAAATTATTGTCATTACAGCAATCGTCGTCTTAGGCTGTAAGCAATTTTTATTTGCACCGATAAAAGTACAAGGTGCTTCTATGTATCCGACATATGAGGATAGGGACATCATTATTGTAAGTAAAACAAGTAAAATTGAACGCTTTGACCAAATTGTCTTTCAATCTCCAACTGAGGATGAATTATATATTAAGCGTGTGATAGGGCTTCCAGGGGATACAGTCGAAATGATCGATGATGTATTGTATGTAAATGGAAAGGCCTATAAAGAAGATTATGTAAATCGTCAAACTGATGATCCGAGTCAACTACGCATTACCGAGAATTTCACACTAGAAGGTTTAACGAATGAGAAAAAGGTGCCAGAAGGTAAATACTTTGTCATGGGTGATAACCGTTTGAAAAGTTATGATAGTCGCCATTACGGCTTAATCGCAAAAGATGCTATTTATGGAGAAGCGAAATTGACACTTTATCCATTTAAGCATTTTCACATTGGCATTGAATAGAGACCAACGATAAAAATTCAAAAGGGGGCAGCTCATTGTAAATGGGCATGCCTCCTTATTTTATTTTGCTGATAATGCTTTACACACTTTATAAGAAGGGTAGTAAACGCAAACTGTTGAATCTTCAACAGTTTCTTTTAGCGGATGTTGACTTTTTTCTAAGCTAGTAGTTGGTTGATCGATTGAGAGCTCTTCTACAACTAATTCCGCGCCATAAAATAGCATTAAAAAATAGCATACTAATCCAAATATCCGCAAACAATCACCCCATTGCTATATTTCATGTCTATTACTATGTATGGTCGAATGATAAAAAATATAAGCAAAAAGCTAAAAAAATATATAAAAATAAATTGAGCCTATGTAAAGTACTGCTGGTGTTAGCAAATAGGGTGATAGAAAAATGTTGTAACGCAAAAATCCATATGCTAATATAGCTAAAGTAAAATAATGATCTGTATAACCTCAATAATATGGATTGAGGGTCTCTACCAGGAACCATAAAAATCCTGACTACAAAAATTTGCTTGCATTTTGTAGTCAGGATTTTTTTATGCTGCTACAAAATGAGAGTGTAACAGAAAGGTGATTCCATGAATTGGAGAGTATTTATATTGGCTGCTACTACTTTTGCAGTTGGGTTGGTAGAGCTAATTGTGGGCGGTATATTGCCATACATCGCAGATGATTTGAACGTCTCAGTTGCAACAGCAGGACAATTAATTACCATTTTTGCACTAGTATATGCTATTTCAGCGCCTGTCCTTTTATCGTTAACTGCGAAAGTGGAAAGGAAGCAGCTTTATCTTATTTCATTGTTTTTATTCACATTGGGGAATGTCATGACCTATTTCAGCCCAACCTTTGCCATTGTGATGATTGCAAGAATTATCACAGCAATGAGTACGGCATTGGTAATTGTGTTGTCTTTAACAATTACAACAAAAATAGTAGAGCCAAGACATCGTGCCAAAGCGTTAGGGCTTATTTTTGTCGGCGTCAGTTCGGCATTAGTCATCGGTGTACCGATGGGCATTTTTATTACCGAAGCATTCGGTTGGCGTGCCGTTTTTTTAGGGATTGCAATGCTGTCAACTGTATCCATGATTCTAATATTTATGATTTTAGAAAAAATGCCAGTTGTTGAAGTGGTGCCATTAAAAGCTCAAATCAAGTCATTAGCTAATTGGAAAATAGCGAGTGCGCATTTAACAACACTGTTTATGTTGGCGGGGCATTATATGCTTTATGCCTACTTTACGCCATTTTTAGTTGAAGCATTTAATTTAAGCTCTTCTTGGATCAGTATTTGTTATTTAGTATTCGGTCTCGCTTCAGTAAGCGGAAATGCAATTGGTGGTTGGTTAAGTGACCAAATTGGTACGGGCAAATCAATCGTTATGATTATCGCAACATTTGCCATCGTGCTGTTCAGTATTCCGTATACAATTGTCGCTTTTCCCTTATTTTTAGTCGTGACAGTGTTGTGGGGAGCGCTTAGTTGGGCACTTACACCACCGTTACAAAATTATTTGATACAAACAGATCCTAAAACATCGGATATTCAACAAAGCTTAAATACTGCCGCCTTACAAATAGGTATTTCGATAGGCTCTGCAATTGGAGGGGCTATGTTTACTGTTACAGGCTCGGTCATGCATTTAGCAAGCTTTGGTGCTATTTTAGTGTTAGCTGCATTAGGTTGTGCCATTTTTTCTTTAAAGAGAGCGCCGCTTGCAAAAAAATCATCATTTAAATAGTAACCTATAAAATATCATTTATGCTAAATGTAAATTATGATATAAAGCAGGACTATGATTGTTGAAAATAGAATGTAAGAGAAGAGAGGGAGGCTGGTAAATAAATGCAGGTAGATTTAACGGAATTTGAAGGATTGAATGTGAAAGTTGTCGCAACGATTGATCACACGCTTTATCGGAACGTTGGTGCCATTATTTTATATGAAGAAGATTCACACATTTTATCTGTACGAAAACTGAAACGAAAAATCGCTGATCAATATATACCAACAGACGAACTCGAAAATTTTATATTTGATTCACAAGCTGATGCTATTAAATTTACACATAAGTTAACTAGAATGAGTGCGCTGGATTATTTGTTAGTGACAAACAGAGAAAAACAGTTAAGTGAATAGCCGTTTAGGTCGCCTTGTAAAGTACGAGACGACCTAAACAATTGCTTTATTGCTCGATTTACATTGTAGAAGGAGCAAGTAACCAACTTTTTTTGTGACTAAGGGCAATTAACTTTGCGCCAAGATTGGCATACTTCATATGAAAGACTTGATATTTTGTAGAGAGCATATGCTCGATAGACATGTCCATCGCTTGACTGACTGAAATTAACGAAGAAGCAATATTCATCGATAGGATGGCACTAATTTCGCAATCATTTACTGCTGTCTTGCCTCCAATCTTAGCAATTTGTAAACTTCCTTGGTCAATGGATAGTGGTGGGGCAAGTACGCCATTTTCTTTTATTAGCTTCTCTAGTTGTTTATTTTCCTCTTTTAAATATTGAATAAACTCCAAAATAATAACTTTTAACTCTCGATTCACGGCATGCTTGAAAAAGAGATGATTGGTCGCTATATAGCCATTGTTGACCCCAAGTTGTTTCCAAATTGCAAACACTTCCTTAAAACGTAGAGCGTCTAAATTTCGCTTTGACATTTTCATTATTGCACGTCCTAACTCATTTTATAGTTGTTTATTGTGAGATTAGGATGGGGTGATTTGTTATTTTTTATACATTTATAGGAAAAGTAGTCATTATCAATTTGGTATGTGTGTCATCTAGCAAAACGTATGTACATTATTTGTTTGAAGGCTTCGCCACTTTACTTCTGCTTTTTCTCTGTTTTGCTTTTCAATAGAAGTCTCGTCACGAAGCATTCCTTATCTACCATCATGCTTTTGTTGTTTTATTTTTAAAGCTCCTAATCGTGGTCTTTAAGGACGCATAATTCCCAATGGCTGCGTATCCATAAAAAAGGCCCATAAATACACCTACTAAAAAATTATGTTTGTGGCTAATAAAAATAGAAATCATTAAACCTAGAGCCAGAGCGATTGCTGGTACATATTTAGGTTGAATAGGGAAAAAAACCTTAATTGCTTGAGTCAGGATCATGACAACCGGTACGGCAATCACAGCATCCCAAAAATTTGTATGAATAATAGGAAAGCCCATAGTTTATACACCTCTTTTATGCATGATGAATAATAGTTAGACTTTCCATTCTGAAATGTTTTATGCATTTTTGCAACGAAAACCAATAGACTTCATGCCATGAATATTAGTAACCATTTTGATACATGTATGGATAATGGTAAAGATTTAGGTTGTAAGGCAGATACATTTGCATAAAATTTGGTGAGCTAGAGGGAGTGGGAATGGATTGGTTGCATTCTTTTGGAGGACCGATATAAGTCGTAGGAACAACAGGCGCAATCGTTTGTTTCCATACATTTTCGTCTAAGCAATACGTATGCGCCATAATTGCTGGTGGTGTAAATTTCAAAATATCAGAACCTAAAATGACTTCTGGTGTAGGGGCATCAAAAATAGCGAGTATATGCGTGTTGTCTGCATTCGCGACGATATAATGCCACCACCCCTGTGGAATATTTGTTACCTGTCCAGATTTTATTGGGTAATTTTGAATTTGTTTTGTAAAGGAATTTAATAAGGAAACGGTAGCAGCACCAGAAATACAATAAACAAGCTCTCCTGCATTTTGATGATAATGCGGTTCTACAACATTATTCGTACTTAGAAATATATCAAGCAAGGATACATTTTCTAATGTATTTAATTGGGCAGTACCAAGAATATTGATGTAGTTTTGATTATCCTTTTTAAATAGGGGGCTTGTATTTACATCAAACGTAAACTGCGTGGATGGAGATGTGTAGTCGATGGGCAAAATCATACATCCTTCCTTCATGTAAGTACATGTTCGTTAATATCACAGATTATGACTATAGATGTAGGTGCTTTAAGCGAACGCCTATGAAAGAACTAAATAACAAAAAAAATTAAACGGGATTTGCGCGAGGGTTTTAAATTTTTATCTAGTAATCAATGATTATTTTGTATTTCAATTATGACTTCTTTTTCAACTTTAGAATGCTCTTGTTCAGAATTCACTTGAGATTTTAGATTAAACCAGATAAATAAGTTTAATACATTTACGATTACTATGATGACTATAATTGCGACTGCAACTTTTACCCAATTCATATGTACCTCACTTCCTTTTTATTTTTTTGATTGGATTTAGATGAGTCTATAAAAATTATAATATATTTCTGATAATTAATGAAGAAATTAGCTACTTCAAACGAATAAATTAAAATACAGTTTCTACATTTCCTATTTTTCAGTCAGTGTCCCAGTAAAAATTTATGAATACGCATTTGTCTTCTACATAACAATACAAGTCTAAACATATAAATAAAGGTAGCGAAAAAATACTAGTGTTTAACCATTAATAGAATCAAATCTAGTATTTTCACAATTCAACTACATCCTATTAAAAATTAAGGAAATCTTAAGTTTCAGCTTAAGTAAAAATTAAGATTTATTTTCTATACTATAAAAATAAGGAAATTACGAAACCATTTGAAGAATTAAAACGTATTGGTATTAACAGAACAATATTGAAGTAGGTGACGAAATGGTATATACCATTTACATAGTATTGACAAAAACAGGGACCTTATTATCGAAAGCAATAGGGATGTATACGGGAAAAGAGATGAACCATGCTTCCATCGCATTTGACCAGGAACTTTTTGATATGTACAGTTTTGGGCGAAGACAGCTCAATAATCCTCTAAGTGGCGGATTTTTAAGGGAAAATGCAGAAGCTGGTCTTTTTGAATGTGCGGATTGTGTGATTTACCGTTGTCGTGTTTCGTATTATCAGTACCTAGAGATGGAAAAAATTGTACACTATATGTATTGCAATCGAGATCGATATAAATATAATTTTATTGGGCTTTTTGGTGTGATGATGCAAAAGGAAGTACGCAGAGAACGCGCTTATTTTTGTTCTCAGTTTGTGGCAACCCTTTTAAAAATCGGTGGTCTGAAGATTTATCAAAATCCAGCGTTAATGACCCCCGACTGTATTGCACAGTTACCTTATTTAGAAGAGATTTTTGCTGGTAAACTAGCAGATTATTTACAAGATGTACGACAACCCGCAATGCTGTATGGTTAACATCACCTTATTCAATTCCGTTGTATGCCTATCGAATACATGTAAGACATTTTTTGATATAATGATTGAATAAAGAGAGGCGGGTGATAAAGGTGCAAATCATTGTAGTTGAAGGTGTACCTTATCATTGGGTACAACAGTTACAAGAAATTCATGCACATGTATTTGAAGGTGCACATCTTACTCTAGAAAAACTGGAATGTAAAAAAGACCTACTTTGTTTATTTGCCGTGGAGAAACAGGAGATGGTAGGATTTAAATTAGGCTATCCACATTCTGATGGCGTTTTTTATAGTTGGTTGGGCGGTGTTCACGAAAAAATGCGAGGTCAAGGTATTGCTAGTCAATTGATGCGACAGCAACATGAAAAAGTGCTAGATCTTGGCTATAGTAAAGTTCGTACATACGGTAGAAATAAGCGCAAAACCATGCTCATCATGAATATTCACCATGGTTTTGATATTGTATCGACTTTTATTGATGATAAAGGTCGACATAAAATAGTGTTTGAAAAATTATTGAATTGAGGAATGTATGATGAAAGCATATTTAGCGAATGGGTTATTTTCTTTAGGAGATCGCTTAGTAAATGAACGATTAGCAAAGGCAATTCGACAAGCGATACCAGATATTGAATTATATGTGCCACAGGAGAACGATGCGATTAATGATAAGGCATCCTATGCGGATAGTTTAGCCATTGCAGAAGCGGATTTAGCAATGCTACAAACGAGTGATGTTTTAGTGGCTGTGTTAGATGGTGTAGAAATTGATTCTGGCGTAGCGGCTGAAATCGGTGCATTTTCAATACTGAACCGCCCAATCGTTGGGGTATTTACAGACGTCCGTCAACAAGGGCGAGAAAATATGATGAAAATAGAAGCGCTTATACGTGATGGCATTGAAAATCAATTTGTTTACCGTAATTTATTTGTTATCGGTTTAATCAAGCGCAACGGTGTCATTACGACTTCTATTGACGATGCTGTATTAGCGGTTCAAGAACTACAACAATAAGGAGGAATGGCAATGCTTTTAACAACAACGGATGTTGTTGCAGGAAAAGAGATTGAAGAAACATTAGGTTTGGTTAAGGGCAATTCGGTCCAATCGAGAAATATTGGTCGCGATATGATGGCGGGGCTTCGCAATATTGTGGGCGGTGAAATGAAAGAATATGCCGAAATGCTCGTGCGCTCCAGAGAAATTGCTACACGAGCTATGGAAGAAGAAGCGCAGCTTTTAGGAGCTGATGCGATTGTAGCCGTTCGATTTTCCACATCATCTGTTATGGACGGAACTTCCGAGGTTTTAGTCTATGGTACAGCCGTAAAATTAAAAAGTTAACTACTATAAGAGGACTTCAACCTACTCGGATTGAAGTCCTTTAATATGCCAAAGCACTTGATAATACTTACAAAAAATCGGTATGTCCGTCTGTGAAGAATGGAATCTAATGCAATTAGTATTGCACTAATTATCCCAATTATATAGAAAATTCGTAGTTATAAGGACTAATGATGTCCATCTCGTTTTGTATAATAAGAGGGTAACTATGTAGAAAGAGTGGGATATATGGTGGATTCACAACAAAATAAAGGCTATCGTGTCATTTCAATGTTCGACAGATTGATGGATGGTCAAGGAATTAGCAAAAAGCAAGAAGCATTTACACATCAAGTTGGTGAAAAAACCATACAACGAGATTTAGATCAAATTCGAGCGTATATTGAAAAAGCTAAACTAGACTGTCATTTAGAATATGTGCGAACAGAAAAAGTGTATAAGCTAACGAATACGGGAAAAAACATTTTATCCAAAGAACAAGTGCTAGCGATTGTTAAAATACTTATTGAATCAAGAGCGCTTTTAAAATCAGAAATGAGCGACATTATCGATAAACTGATATCGATTGTTGCAGCAGATAAACAAGAGTTTATTCATAATATCATTTTAAATGAGAAGCATTTGTACGTTGACTTAAATCATAAAAAATCTCTTTTACATTTAATATGGGTAATTTCAGAGGCGATTCAAAAGAAAAAAATAATTAAAATTGATTATTTACGAGAGAGTGAGACAATTCCTTCACAAAAGATATTAAAACCTCTTGGTGTTATTTTCTCCGAATACTATTTCTATTTAATAGCTTACGATAGTAAGCATGAGAAGGACCTACCGATTGTCTATCGTATTGATCGTATCCAGCATTTTCTAGAGTTAGATAAGAAATTTCAAATCCCCTACTCTGAACGCTTTCAAGAAGGTGAATTTCGTAAACGCATTCAGTTTATGGATGCAGGTGAGCTGATGCATATTAAGTTTCTTTTTAAGGGGCGTTCGCCACAGGCGGTCTTAGATCGTTTACCGACAGCCAAAATTTTGTCCAATAAAGATGGACAATGCTTGTTTGAAGCGGAAGTTTTTGGTCGTGGTATTAAAATGTGGCTACTTAGTCAAGGGGCGAATATTGAGGTGTTGGAGCCTTTAGAGTTGAGAGAAGAAATGATCGAAACAATCCAATCCATGCAGCAAAATTATTTTTATATGTAAATGAGGAATGTATACTTCATTTTTAAACGCATCGCATATTAGAACAAAAAAGTTATAAGAATGAATGAAAAGTTGACTAAATTCCCTTGCTATTGCCGACTATAAAATGAAGGGGGAATTTACAATGTACTCACTTTCAAATTTCAAATTATTGGTTGAAAAACAGAAAAAAATTGATGCGATTTATCAACATTGCGATGAATTAAAAAAAACAACGATTACACCTAAAATTTCCGAAGAAGTAGAACGATTTTATACATGTTGTAAAACACGTTTAGAACAGCAAGGTTTTAAGGTCACTTTGACATCTTCAAAATTAATTGCAGAGTATAAAGAGGCATTTATTACTATCGATAAGCATTCTAAAGACATCGAAGAATGTATTTTTATTAATTTAAATAATTATGTGGAAGATCAGTTATCCATTATGCTAGACATTGAATATCAACAGTTCGAACAAATCATTACATATAACCTAGATGGTTTTTCAACGGTTATAGAGCAAGTAAACGAAAAATTAAATCAAGCCAAAAATTTTCAAGATGCTTGTAAAGCCGCAAAGCTTATTTATAAAAATAATCAAAATGAAATTTTTCATTCTGCTGACGAGGCAGTAAACTATTATTTTAAGTAAAACACAAGGCATCATCCTTACTAGGGATATGCTCTGTTTCAGATGTCCGTTGGTAAAGAAGTGTTATAACCATGATAAAAGGCATTGCTTGATGCCTTTTATCGACAAGCTAAAGCATACTAGGAGCGCATCTTAGTATGCTGTTTTTAGTTTGAAATAATAGGACATTAGGAGTCTTGATCCTTACAATTAAATGCTTTTCTTATTTTATATGTATTACAAGCAGTTCCTTGCTCATCGTAAATTTCTTTACCTACGACTAATTCAGTATTGCGATTAGCGTATTCGTCATAGTTCGTAATCGACAGTACATCGTCGGCAGTCCAGTTTACATTTACACTACCTTTGGCATCACTAAAATAAATGGTTTGTTCTTCGTCATGTTTTTGATGATATATAATATTGACAATCAAATTGACTCCACCTATAGCGCCACCATAATTGTCATAATAAACTTGTGCTGAATAGTCACCATTTGGTGAAAGAATAGGGCGACCATATTTGATATCGCCTGTATAGAAAAATATATAAGTAAAATGGTGATAAACAACATAAAGGCAAAATAGTAAGATTGGCATCAACAAATATAAACTCATTTTTTTCATATTCTTCCATACCTCCTCCAGTAAATAATACGAAACTTTTCATTGAGAGTTCCTAGAAAGGTAGTTCACCTTTAAAAGGGTTTTTGCCAATTTTGGAGAATTGTAAATACAATAAGGGAGGAATAAGATGTTTCCTATTGTAGAGACTGAACGATTAATATTAAGAGAAATAATAGATGAAGATGCAACAGACCTTTTTCGCTGTTTTTCCAATCACCTTGTTACCCAGTATTATGGATTAGAACCCTTTGCAACAATCGAAGAAGCAGAAAAACTAATCGAAACTTTTTCTGAAAATTATAAGGAAAAAAGAGGTATTCGGTGGGGTATAGAGCGGAAAGAAGTAAAGGGCATTATCGGAACCATCGGCTTTAACGCATGGTCACCTAAACATAAGCGGGCAGAAATTGGCTATGAGCTGCACCCCGACTTCTGGCGAAAGGGCTATACGAAAGAGGCAGTAGCTGAAATTGTAGCCTTTGGGTTTGAAAAGATGGAACTAAACCGGATTGGGGCAATTGTCTTTATTGAAAATGTAGCATCCAATCAGTTACTAACCCATCTAGGCTTTCGCAAAGAAGGCGTATTAAAAGAATATATGTATCAACAAGGGAAAGCACATGATACAAATGTATATGCTATTTTTAATGATAAGCTATAAAAACATGAGCCCAAATTCACCTTTCAGTGCGTTTGGGCTCGCTGTTTGAAAATAAGATTTAATCCTTCGTTAGCGCCAGTAGAAAATTGTCTCGTTCGGATTCTTCTTGCATTTTACTATCGACTAACATTGCACCATACTTCACAGTTGTCATTTTGGCATCGACTAAAAATTGTACATTGACTTTCGCCTTCTTGTTGTTGATAGGACAATCACCTTTAAATTCCACTACATCTTGTCCCTTTTGTGTCTCAAAATAAACCCAATATGGATTTTCGCAAGCTGAAGCAAAAGCTGTTTCGAATGATTGGTTACTATTTTCGATTGAATAGTTTTTGACATATGTAATATATTCATTATCCGTTATGTCTTCTTGTGGACCATAAAAATACCAAAACACGCCTATTATGCCGATTGGTATAATCCATAAAATATTACGCTTACTTAATTTCCCCATTTCCCATCCCCCTTTATAACCATATTTTATCATCCTGCCCCTATTATTTGCTAGCTCAATATAATATTTTCTAACTTAAACATTTTTCTTGTTATCCGAAAACCTATGTTGGAAGGGGGGAGAGTTTCATTACATGTAGTTTTTTCTATTTGAAGAGAGGCACGGTTGCTTCGCTTCTAACATTAGGAAGTGCTTTTTTCATCGTTTACAGTAAAATAGTAGTAGGGTATTTCACAATTAACTCAACTAATCCATAAATTGAGTTTTACATTTTTAGATAACAAACTATGAATCGGCTAAAATAAGTCTTATGAAATGATGATGCTTAATATTGATTATCTTTTTTTTCATTCTCCGAAGTGTACTTCAACTAACCAGCCTAATCATGTGTTAACAAGTAGAGGGTGAACATGTTAGTTGTCGGGATCAAATCCCACGGGTGCTTACGTTCTACCCCGGCTACTATCAATCTATAAATTGAATAAAAAATAGTCAACCAGATTTTAAAATGTACCCTATAAGATAGACACTTTCAAAAAGGTCATCTTATAGGGTATTTTTATTTATAATGAAGAAAAAAACGAGCGGTGGTAAATAGTATGACTAAAAATTTATTTTCGAAACAACAACAGGCACAATTAAAATTAAATCCATACGTCAAAACAGTAAGCGCGAAAGCCATTACTTATACAGATGAATTTAAAGAATTTTTTATTGATGAATATGATAAAGGAAAATATCCAAGTGAAATTTTTCTTGAGGCGGGTTTTGACATTGAAGCCCTTGGTCCAGCACGTATTCGGAGAGCTTCGAATCGTTGGCGTACGGCTTATAAAGAGCATGGGCTAACAGGTTTAGAAGATGCCAGAAAACATACTTCAGGTCGCCCTTTAAAACGCGAATTAAGTTTAGAGGAAAAATACGCCCGCTTAGAGGCGAAGATGAAATTGTTAGAAGCAGAAAACGAATTTTTAAAAAAGCTAGATCAACTCGAAAGGCAGCTGATAAGGAAGAAATCAAAATAAGTACTACACAAAAATTTGAGTTAATCCATCAAATTATTGAAAAATATCAATTAAAACGAATGGTACGATATCTTTGTGAAATGGCAAATGTTTCACGCTCAGGCTACTATCGCTATTTTAGAGAAGAAGCTGTCTTGACTCGTCAAAAACAGAATGAAGAAGATGAAGTGGTGAAAGAAGTCATTTTAAAGGCCTTTCATTTCCGAGGACGAAAGAAAGGCGCACGTCAAATAAAAATGACACTAGAAAACCAATATGAAATTACATACAACCTTAAGCGTATCCGTCGCATTATGAAGAAATTTAATATTATCTGCCCCATTCGAAAAGCGAATCCAGCACGTCGTATGGCAAAAGCAACGAAGGAACATCGCATATGCCCTAACAATTTACACCGCAACTTCAAGCAAGGTGTGGCAGGAAAAGTATTACTAACCGACATCACATATTTAACATATGGAGGCGGTAAACGTGCTTATTTATCAACGATAAAAGACGCCGAAACAAATGAAATTTTAGCTTATGAAGTATCTTCTACATTGAGTATAGAAATTGCGCTCAATACGTTACATAAATTGAAAAAGCATCGCCATTTAAGGGAAGATGCCTTTATCCATTCAGATCAAGGTTTCCACTATACGAATCCAAAATTCCGAGCCTTAGTGAAGAAAATTGGCTTAGGACAGTCCATGTCGCGTCGAGGAAACTGTTGGGATAATGCGCCACAAGAATCATTCTTTGGGCATTTTAAAGATGAAACAACTATTAGAGCATGTGAAACGTTAGAAGAAGTAAAAAAAGAAATTAAAAGTTATATGATTTACTACAATCATTATCGAGGACAATGGAATTTAAAAAAGCTGCCGCCTGCAAAATACAGACAGCAGCTTCAAGAGGTTGCCTAACCTTTATTAAATGTCCTTTACAAAGGGTACATTTTATTTCTCTGGCTGACCTTATAATACTAACGGGTGCTTAGTTAAATTTTGATTCATGTAATATCAAACCTAGTTGGACAAAAAAGGTACTGCGAATTGCAGTACCTTTTTTGTAAGCTAATTAATTGTCTTTTTAACCTGCGATTTTGCTTTTTGTACTTCAAAACAGAACCCGCCAAAATACAGCTTTCGTTTTTTTGAAGGTGATATTTTGAAAAATGCTTACAAACCTTAATATGTCAAACGCTTTCGGTTCTAACAGAAAGTGACTACATTCTGAAGAGCGTCAAACTACGATTACGACATGTTGATATTAGGGTTGTTGATTATGGAGAAATTTAAAAATAATTTTATGTTCTTTTTCATCCCAGCAAAGGTGTGCATTAAAAGTCTTACCGCCTTTTTTAAATCCCTTAATTAATGCGGATTCACCAGAAGTTAATAGCTTTTTTATATTAACTTGCGTAATGGTTTTACTTAAAATTTTCTTTGAAACCGAGAATTTACAGTTAGCAGCTTTATAATTTGAGCAACCGTAAAAAGTGCCATGATCGATAATTAATCCATCGCAAAGTATGCATTTTCCAACAACAGTTTTTTCTTTTTTGTATTTTTTATTATAAGGATTATTTGCGGTAATTTTCTCAACTTGGCTTTGATTAAATGCCCATTCCTTTTCTCGTTCATAGGCATCTGATATCAATTTGTCAGCAAGTTTTTTTACTTGTTCCATAAATGCTTTAGGTGAAGCATTGCCTTCACCAATTTCAGATAGTCGTTGCTCCCATTTTGCTGTCATTGAAGGAGACGTCAAGATGCTTTCACCTAGTGCTTCAATCAATAGCATGCCTTTAGTCGTTGCAAAGACTTGATTTTTCTTAACTTCGATATAGTTACGATCTTTAAGTGTACCAATAATTCCAGCGCGAGTGGCTTCAGTACCTAAACCTTCAGTTTTAGATAAAACCTTTTCTAATTCAGCATCTTCTAAATACTTACCAGCTGTTTTCATCACTGTAATTAAATTACCTTCAGAATATCTATTCGGTGGTTGTGTTTCACCTTTTTTTACTTTAGTTTTAGCCACTATACCAAGTTCATCTTCTGAAAGTAGGGGAAGCAATTCATCTTCGTCTGTAGGTGAGTTGTCTTTAGAATGATAAATTACTTTACGCCAACCTTCTTCAATTTGCACTTTGCCCTTAGAAATGAACTCCGCTCGTTTTTCTACAAGTGAATGGATCGTTGTGTAAGAAAAAATTGCATTGTTATAATGAGCTGCAATGATTTGTCTAACGACTAAATCATAAATTTTTTCTTCTTCCGAATTAAGCTTAGAAAAATTAGGTAACTGCTCTGTAATAATAATCGCATGGTGATCGGTAACTTTTTTTTCATTGACGAATCTTTTATTATTTATAATTGAATTTGTGGGTGATGGAAGAAGTTTTTTATACTTATCAATTTTACTTAAATTTTCTAATATATTTGGAAGTGTTTTTGCTTCTTCGTTCGTCAAAAATTGTGAATCAGATCTCGGGTATGAAACTAAGCCCTTCAAATAAAGCCTTTGCAAAATATCGAGTGTATTTTGTGGTGAGAATTTATATGCCTTATTCGCTGTTGCTTGTAATGCAGATAGATTGAACAACAAAGGAGGAGCGTATTCCTTTGTTTCTTTTTTTATACTAGTAATTTCTACATTTTTATTAATACAGAAATTAGCAATAGCAATAGCTTGTCTTTCCTCTTGAACTCTTGAAATATTATTTTTATGCCATTTTGCTTTTAACATTTTTCCTTCAAAATTAAATTCTGCTTCAACTTCCCAAAAAGGTTCAGGCTTAAAATTCACTATTTCGTGTTCTCTTTTAACGATTAGTGCTAGTGTAGGTGTTTGTACTCTTCCTATTGAAAAAACATCTTTTACGCCATTCTGTTTGAGTAAAACGGTATACAACCTGGATGTATTGATTCCTATTAACCAATCGGCGCATGAACGGCTTAATGCTTCGAAATAAATATCTCTTGTTTTCTCTTCTGGTAGTAAATTTGAAAACCCGTTTTTTACAGCGTTTTCAGTTAAAGATGATATCCATAAGCGTTTCATCGGTTTATTAACTTGACATACCTTTAAAATGGTACGAATGATTAGTTCACCTTCACGCCCCGCATCCCCACCAATTATGATTTCTCGAATATCAGGTCTTTTTACTAAACCTTTGATTACATTAAATTGTTTATATTTTGATTTCGTAACTTTATATTCGAATCGATCTGGAATAATCGGTAATGTTTCTAATGTCCATTTTTTCCATGTCGAGTTATATTCTTCGGGGGCTTTCAATTCACAAAGATGTCCAATCGCCCAGGTGATAAGTGCCCCATTTGGAAAATACGTGTTTGGCTTTACTTCAAAATAACCAGCTTTTTTAGTAAAAGAAAAGGGGGCAGCTAATTTTGCTGCTTGATCTGGTTTTTCTGCAATAACTAAAAATTGTCCCATCTTAATACCTCCTCATCGGTTTT
Organism: Lysinibacillus mangiferihumi; assembly: GCF_003049665.1. Taxonomy (GTDB): domain Bacteria; phylum Bacillota; class Bacilli; order Bacillales_A; family Planococcaceae; genus Lysinibacillus; species Lysinibacillus mangiferihumi. The sequence goes on from NZ_PYWM01000003.1 coordinate 206,586, forward strand.
AATAATTTGGCATTGGTGAGTTTGTAAATTTTTTATTAAGAAGACAGGCTAATTTCTAGATTCAAAATTAATTCATTTGTGCTAATTAGAGTATCACTAAAAACTAGATGATGTTGTTGACTAATATTTGTACCATGGCCAGAAAAATAAAATATTAGAGTATCTTCAGGATTTGTAATGGTTGCATTTCTTGATAATGATTCAACAAAATCATGCTTTGTTACAGTTCCATTACCACATGTAGTTATGTCATGATTTTCAATGTTTAAACCATTTTGCAATGATCGTTCCATTAAATAAACATCATTTTTACAAAAAGGTAAATCATTTGTCCTCTCGATAAAATAATACTAACTACAATTACTAATGCTCGTACAGTCATTATTATTTCATCACAATCTATGAAAATTTAGTAGCCTAGAAGTATTAATAATCACATTGAAATAACTCTCTATAATTAGTTGAAACGTATTTTCTTATTATAATGTTGTGTGACTCTAATCGTAAGGGTACTATAAAAAATGGCCATAACCGATTCTATTATCGACTGATCTCTGGGTACTCACATTTCGTTTCATTTTTATTGTAAGGCTTAAATCTTCTTTCAAACTCCATTTCCATTATCTCCGAATGACGAATGGTAGATATTTTAATCAATACATATTCTTCTTCGAAAGCATACAAATATAACCCTTCCGGCCGTAATACATAACTAATTGGTGCCACAACCATCCTCTTTTCACCAACTAATAGGCTGAGGTATTGTTCTTCATCAAGACAATAATTAATTTCCTTATATACATCACCTGTCATATCAATTTTTTTATCGACAAGATCCACAACAAAATATTCGTTGGCATCATTGTCAAATAAATGAATCAATTCTGGAGAAATAAGCGCCAACTTTTTCATCACGCTGTCTTTATGTTTTTTCGTTGAAATACTATCATAAATAGATAAGGCTAATGTAATACTTTGAAGATCTTCATTATTGAAAAAACTGCTGGATAGCTTGTAACTTTCTTCTATATAGATACCACCTTGATTGCCCTGTTTGCAAGTAACAGGAATGCCCATCACAGATAATTTGTCAATATCTCTCTGAATCGTTTTAACGCTCACTTCAAATGTCTGTGCTAACTCCCTATGCGTTGTTTTTTTCACTTTAAGTAGATATAGTAATATTTCAACTTGACGATTTCGAATCATTCTGTAAACTCCCCCTTTCAATTTGCACAAAATAATACGTAGCCATACCGTTTAAGGTCATAAATATGGGCACGTAAAAATAATCTACAGTCCGTAACAATAACTTAAAAATCCATCCAAGTAAATAAGGATTGTTGCATTGTGCATAAGAATATCCAGTTTGTTTTAAGACCATACCCACGATCTATAACATCTAGAACACCCAAAATCAATCAAACTCTTGTTGTGGTGAAGGAAAAAACTATCCTCTCAAATAAGACGTTAGGTGACCAGTTTGAGTGATATAGTTACCTTTGGGTGGAAACAATAAGAATAAAAATAGATCATGATAGCTATTCGGGTTCGGTAAATAATGGATAAAAAAACTATTTTCAGTTTCTTTTAAAACAGGAGGTTAAGTATGAGTAACGAGACAATAAGTGGTGGAAAGAAATTATTATACTCACCAAAACGTCAATTAGAGTTAGATATCGCAAAAGGTTTAGCAGTGTTATGCATGATAGCCGTTCATGTTCAAAGTAATTTATCGAAAACAGAAATTATATATTCTGGTTTTGGGGGAATTATTGAATTTTTAGGCACATTACCTGCTGCACCAGTCTTTATGTTTTTATTGGGCACAGGCGCAGTATATTCTAGAAATAATAATTTAACAAAAAATATAGAGAGAGGAGTGAAAATACTCATCTTAGGATATATTTTAAATATCCTTAGAACTATAATCATTTTTCTACCGTTAATTGTATCAGGCGAATGGAAAAATCAAATTGATAATATAATCCCAAGCCTTATTACTGTTGACATATTACAATTCGCAGGATTGGCAATAATATTTATTGGATTCATTAAAAAGTTAGAACTAAGTATTCCCAAGATTATCGCTTTAGCAGTTGCAATTAGTAGTATAAATTACATTATGATTTCATTTCAAACCAAAAGTTATTTTTTAGGAGCAATAACTGGAGTTTTATGGGGATCATCTGAATGGTCTTCATTCCCATTTATAACATGGATTTTTTACCCATTAATCGGGTACTGCTTTGGGATTGTATTGAAAAACGCAATTTCTAAAGAAGACTTTTATAAGAAGAGTCTGCTTTATTCTGTAATAATTTTAGTGTCGTTGATTGTAGTTTCAATTTATTTCAAAATAGATTCTGGGCTTTTGACAGAGACATCCTACGCCCATCATACTTTGTTTAATAATTTTTTATATACCTCGTTTGTAGTAGCTTGGATTTCATGCTTGTACTATATCTCAAAAATTTCACCCTTATATTTAAATAATATGTTGGCGAGGTGGAGCAAAAATGTTAATTCTATATACATCATACACTGGATATTAATATCAATATTAATTGCAGTGGTGGGTTTAAATAAATTAGGATTCTTTGTAGCTATGATGGCTGTTACAATTATTTGTATTGCAAGCGATATGATTGCTCAAAATTATAAAAAAATGAATTTAGCAATAAGAAAACAATGAATTGTCAGGGTTACTGTTGTTCTCTTAATGAACAGTAAGGGATAAGCCCAATCACTATATCCTAGATTTCGGCGAAACAGACTAATTGCCAGACAAGACAATACTCAAAGCGAAAATATAATTGCGCCTATTACTGGCATCTTAGACTCTGAAATAATTATAGTATTAAACAAATCAACTAATATTCCAATATAATTAGTAAAGATTTATATTTGAAATTTTTATGATATAGGAGAGATAAAAATGAAAATATACGCTGATAAGACTATCATAAACTATGATGGATTAACTGCTGCAACTAAAACGGCTTCTAAATCCACAAATCCCATCCAAAACAAAAATCGCCAAAAGGATACAATTGAACTATCCAACACAAGCAGAACCATGGGAAACATGCTAAGTATGGATAAAGGAACCGCATCCCACACCACACTATACGTGGATAATTCTACTTTTCAAAAAATCGCAACATACACTACAAATCATCCCGAAACCAGATGGACTGAACTCGGAAAAGATTGTGACAAACGTTGGATTGTTGTCAATGGGCAACGCTTTGAATCTCCATTGAGCGAGGAAGAAAAGGCCTTGATGAAAAGGGGAGAGATGACACTCTTAGACTATCTGCGAGAGATTGAAGAACATAAAGAAAAAACGGAAACAAAAGAAAAAGTGACACTTGATTTTGCTGCTAAAAACGGTATTACTGATTCTAGTAACGATCCTAAAATAAACGGTTTACTAAAAAATAAAGAGGTAATGGAAATGCTTAAAAATATTTCCAAGGCGACAAAAGGAAAAATATCCATATTTAAATAATATCACTAAAGGTACTTTTGCAATATCTACAGTTATTGTGAATTCGCTTATCTTATTATTTAGGAACCCAGTACCTTTTTTAATATCAATCATTTTTTAAAAAATTCTTTGCGACTTCCCCCAATGGTTGAATCATTGAATATGCTGGATTCAATGGTAAAACGAGCTCAGAATCTTTATTGAGCTTGTTTTTTAAAGAAATAATGATTTTTATTCAGTCATCAGCAAAAGCCACTTCCACGGGCAGCCAATTGGAGAACGAAGGGTCCATTTGTATAGTATCTGCGCCCTTTGAAATTGTTCGGACCTTTAGCGATGTGCTCTGTTCTTCTTCAATTTCTTCCTGTTACATGGTGCCAATTTGCTTCCGTGTGCTTCCCACTCACGTAAAACTCTCACTGCCTACGAAAACTTGTCTCCTCAAGATATTCAACATCAGTATTTTTCTAATGTGATGATTACATACAAGCGTTTGAAACCATTCACTATGTACATGCAGTAAAGAACTAATTCTTTTCATTAACGTCAAATCCTTACCCGAAAAAAGCGGGTAAGGATTTTTTAACCTTCATTCTTATTGCTATTTGAAGAATTAAAATAGACTATATATAATATGCGATAAAAAATACTATTTCTACTTAAGGTACAAATGGATTGAAATTGTGCCTTTTTATAAAAGGAGTGAAGCGTGTGGATGAGCAGGAGCTAGTAGTGAAGGATTACTTGTTACAGGGAATCGAGGCAGGGAATTATTCGCAAGATGGGAAAATGCCAAGTGAACATGCTCTCATGGAAATGTTTGGTGTGCCACGTATAAAAGTACGAAATGCCTATGATTTACTAGAGAAAATGGGTTTAATTTATTCGCAGAAGGGGATTGGGCGCTTTTTGCGGGAAAAACAAAAACCACTTGAGGTTGTAATGTCTGGCGATATTAGCTTTAGTGAAAAAATGCTCAAATTTACATCAAACTATCAATCAGTTGTGACGAAAATTGAACAGGTACCTAAAGAACATATTATTTTTAGCAAGCCGTATGTCAATCATAGCGATCTTTACCTAATCGAAAGGTTGCGTTTTATTGATGATGAACCAGCCGCAATCCATCGCTCGTATGTTGTTGTTGAAAATATGCCTGCCATTAAGCAGGTGAATGATGATTTAACCTCTATCTATACATTTTATCAACAGCATGGTGTGAAACAATTTCGGAGTTCCTTCTCACATTTAGCTGTCAAATTTCCAAATGAACTGGATCGGACATTGCTTGCATGTGAAATATTGGTGCCTCTCGTCAAGGTAGAATCGGATAGTTGGGATGACGAGCATAATATTTTACTAGAGTACACAGAAATTTTATATCGAACAGACCGCTTCTTTTTTCAAATATAGATTAGATTGACTTCAAACCATTCGTGTTTGAAGTCTTTTTTTATGCTGTAAGGCAACCGGAAGATAAATTGCTACGTGACCCCGCCATTTTAATCAAAGGGCGTTAATTTTTGTAAAACTTAATTTACATGAACTTCACGAAACCTTTTCACTACTGAACATGGCGCCAAGTTAAGGTATTGATGAAGGGAGTTGGTCAAGTGAAACGAGCTGAACGGACTAAATTATTAATTGAGGTTGGACGTGAAGAAGCATTACAGATGGCAAATGAAGTTTGTAGCCACTATGAGGTAATTGAAATCCAAGCACCGAGAGAGGGGCTTGTCATGATTAAAATGCGAGAATCTGCACAGCAATCACTTTTTTATATAGGCGAGACGTTAGTAACAGAAACGAAGGTCAAAGTTGGAGAAGCATTTGGTCTTGGCTTAGTTCGCGAATATGAGCCAGAGCTTTCCAAGGCACTGGCCATTATAGATGCTGCTTATAATGGGCAACTACCTATAGTGGCAAAGTGGGAAAGCCTGTTAACTAAACTGTCACAACGTCTTGATTTGAAACAACAAGAAATAAAATGTTCAATTGAACGGACAAAAGTTCAGTTCGACACGATGTCGATTTAAGGAGGTAGGGAAAATGGAAACGGTACACTTTACGCAACTGACATTTCGTACATTAATGGATTGTTTTGCTCGACCAGGCAGTAAAGGAACGTTACAAACTTTGCATTCCATCGATGGGCTATATCCTCAAACATTATCTGTTTTAATGACATTGTTCGATGGAGAAATCAGCTTTCAAGCAGTGGATGATTCGAAGCGACTTCACCAAGAACTACGTCAATGGACAGGCGCAAAAGTGAAAGATTACCATGAAGCGGATTTTATCATTGTGCCTGCAAATGCTAACAAAGAGCAAATATTGAAAGTGTTAGAAGTAGTGAAAATAGGAAATTTAATTGATCCACAGCAATCCGCTACAATCGTTATGGAATTGCCACAGCAGTCAAACGAGGTTGTCTATCAATTAACAGGGCCTGGTATTTTGCATAAAGAACTAGTGGAACTGGGATTATCTCCTGATATTTTGGCGTTGCGTGCAATTCGAAATCGAGAGTTTCCGCTAGGAGTCGATTTGATTTTAATAGATGAAAATGGTAAGGTGCTCGCTTTACCACGCACAACGAAGTTGGAAGAGGTGAAAAGCTAATGGCGTATGTAGCAGTTCGTGGTGGCGCCGAGGCGATTGAAGCATCTTTAGAGCATTTGCAGTATGAGCGCGTGAAGCGAGGCGCACATATTTCAGTGCATACATTACAGTCCACAATGCGAGGCTTTTTAGATCAAGTCATGTCGGAAAGTAGTTTATATAGTGAACGTTTAGCCTCTTTAGCGATGAAACAAAGCGAGGGCAATGCAGAGGAGGCTGTATTTTTATTACGTGCTCACCGCTCCACGTTGCCACGCATGTATTATTCAACTGTAACGAATGCGAGAGAAATGTTTGTCCTACGACGCATATCGGCTAGTTTCAAAGATATTCCGGGAGGGCAAATTTTAGGGGCTTCACACGATTATTTACACCGCTTATTGGACTTTGATTTGCTGGAGGAAACCGTAGCAGATGTTGAGCTAAAAAAGGCGGCATTTGAACAAATAAATAAACCTGAAGAAAGCAATCTTGCATTAGAGCAGCTACCAAAAGTAATGGATTATTTACGCGATGAAGGTTTAATAAGAAAATTCTCATTAAATAATCAAGAACCTAAAGATGTGACGAAGCAAGCCCTAACGTTTCCAACAAATCGTTCTCAACGTTTGCAAACATTAACAAGGGGACAAACTGGGACGATTACATCTCTTGGCTATGCAGGTCTTCGCGGATACGGTGCATCCCATCCAAATGTTGGGGAGGTACGGGTAGGTTGGCAACCAATTTATGTTGCATTAGAAGACGACGATATGGACCCTTACTATATTGGCGCCATTAAACTAACGGAAGTAGAGTCGTTTATTCCTGTCGATGTTGATGACGATGGACAACAAGTGTTGGAATTCGATGTTGGCTATGGTGCATGTTTTGGACAAAACGAAACAAAAGCCATTGCGATGTCTATCGTAGATCATGCACTAGAAGTAGGAGGCGATTCTCCTATCCATGATGAAGAATTTGTACTACTTCACGTGGATATGATTGAATCTACAGGATTTATCTCACACTTGAAAATGCCGCATTATGTCACATTCCAAGCGAAGTTAGAACAAATGCGCAGTATAAAAAAGGAGGGGAACCAATGAGCGCAGTACCATTTGCTTTGTTAGACGAACAGTCAAAGCGTGAAATCCGACGAGCAATTTTGAAAGGAATAGCTATTCCTGGCTATCAAGTGCCATTCGCCTCGCGTGAGTTGCCAATTGCCCGCGGTTGGGGAACAGGGGGCTTGCAGGTGACACTCGCATTAATTGGTAAAAATGATGTATTGAAAGTTATTGACCAAGGTTCGGATGACTCCGTCAATGCGGTTAATATAAAAAAGCTTGTGACCAAAACAACGGGTGTTCAAACAACGACTCGTACGCAAGATGCCACGCTTGTACAATCACGCCATCGCATTCCTGAAGTGCCATTGCGTGCAGATCAAGTATTAGTGCTACAAGTTCCAGAGCCAGAGCCGTTGCGGGACATTGAACGGAGTGAATTTAAAACAAAACGTTATCATGCAGAAAAAGAATATAGCGGTGCTTATTTAATGTTGTTTGAACAAATTATGCGCTATAACCAGACTTCTCAAGGGGCGGATTATCCAGTATTAGTCAATGGACGCTACGTTATGAATCCTAGTCCGATTCCACGGTTTGATAACCCAAAAATACATCAAAGTGATGCGCTTATACTTTTTGGTGCGGGACGTGAGAAAAAAATTTACGCAGTACCGCCGTATACAAATGTGGAGTCCCTTGCATTTGAAGACTATCCGTTTGTTGTCGAGCAATTTGAAGGAAAGGTGTGCCGAGAAACAGGTCTGTCAGATGTTTTTCTTGATGAGCTGACAGATGAAGTTACGGGTGAAACTTACTATGTTTGTAATGATACAAGTTATATGCAAGAAATATTACAACAAAAGGTGGCAGCAAAATGATGCAAGAACAACCGGTATTATCGATTCGACAGTTATCCAAGCAGTACGGTGATGGTTGTACGCATTGTCAGCACGAAGACATGAAGCTAGAAAAAAATTTTTGCCCTGTCTGTAAAACTGTTTATGCATGTCGAAGTGTATCGTTCGATTTATATCGAGGAGAAATTTTAGGAATTGTCGGTGAGAGTGGCAGTGGTAAATCGACATTGATGAAAAGTCTTTACTTTGATGAGACGGTGACATCAGGAGAAGGCTATTTAGTAGATTATGAAAATGGGCACAACAATATTTTTACTGAATCGAGCCAAATGAAGCGTCATATACGAAATACGATTTTAGGTATGGTCTATCAAAATCCGATGCTTGGACTGAAAATGGACTTTTCATCCATGAGTAATATTGCAGAAAAGCAAATTGCAGCGGGTAATCGTCATGTTCGTCAGATGGAAGAGCGAAGCCTATCGCTTCTACAACATGTTAAAATTCCTGTCCATCGAAGTAAAGAAGCACCGAAAAACTTTTCAGGTGGGATGCAGCAACGGGTTCAAATTGCGAAGGCCATGTCCAATAACCCGCCTATTCTACTTCTAGATGAAGTAACGACAGGATTAGACTTGTCTGTACAAGCAGATGTTTTAGATTTAATTAAATCGATACAACGTGAGTTAAATATTTCAATGATTGTTGTATCACATGATTTGGCCGTTATTCGTATGCTTGCTGACCGTACAATTGTCATGCTGAATGGGGAAATTATTGAACATGGGTTAACAGATCAGGTGTTGGAGGATCCACAGCACGAATATACACAACAACTAGTTTACTCATTACTGTAAGGAGGTAAATGGATGCTTGCGATTATAAATGGCGTTATTGTGACAGAACAGCAATTTTTAAAAAACCACATTGTATTAGTGGAGGACAATTTAATTAATGGGATTGTCCATGAAGCGGACATTGATTTACATGGTATAGAGGTTTTAGATGCTAAAGGTGGCTATGTGTCACCAGGTTTTGTCGATATTCATTCGGATTATATTGAGACGATTGTCAGCCCTCGTCCAACCTCAGTAATGAGCATGAACATTGGTTTACGCGAGAGCGAACGCATTTTAATGACGCATGGCATTACAACAATTTTTCATTCCTTATCCTATTACGGGGATGATAAATACTCACATAAAGCAATTCGTAATCCTGAAAATGTTCAAAAATGTGTTGATGCTATTTACGCGTCACACGAAGAGCCACATTTAATACGACATCGTTTACATGCTCGCTTTGAAATTGATTCCATCGATCAAATACCGAACTTAGAGCGCAATATTAAAGATGGCAAAGTGCATTTGCTATCATTTATGGATCATACACCAGGTCAGGGACAATATCGAAATCTTGAAATCTATAAAAATATTATGCGCGGCTATCGTTCCATGTCAGATCAGGAAGCCAATGTATTAATTCAAAATCAAGTTGATAAGGCGAAAATGACTTTCGATGATATTGAACGACTAAGTCGACTAGCCATTGAGCATAACATTGCGGTTGCTTCACATGATGACGATGATGTAGCAAAGCTTCAACTTGTTCAATCGTATGGCACGACAATCAGTGAGTTTCCGATTACACTCGATGTGGCAAAAGAAGCAAAGAAGATGGGGATGCAAACGATTGCTGGTGCACCCAATATTTTAAATGGTGGCTCCCATTCAGGGAATTTAAGCGCCAGTGAGGCGATTCAAGCACAAGTAATCGATATTATTTGTAGTGATTATTATCCTCCTGCTATGTTACACGGGATTTTCGAATTATCGAAACAATATGATGAAGATTTACATCGTTTATTCCAACTTGTGACGATTAATCCTGCACGTGCAGTAAATCTTGATCACGAAATTGGCTCAATTGAGGTTGGTAAAAAGGCAGATATATTAATTATTGAACAGATGGAAGACGGCTATCCAGTTGTCACAACGACCATGGTTGATGGCAACATTATTATGCAAACCAATTATCGCTAAGGGGGGGAAACGATGTTAACTATACACAATTTGCAGAAATCTTTTACGATTCATCATTTACAAAAGACTTTTCCAGCACTTGAAAATATATCATTGCATGTGAAGGAGGGGGGCTTTTTAGGGATTGTCGGTAAAAGTGGCAGTGGCAAATCGACCATCTTAAAAAGTATTTATCGCACTTATATGCCGCAAGCTGGAAACATTATATTCCATTCAGATGCCTATGGTGAGATTGATTTATTACAAGCGACGACTCGACAAATTGTTTATTTGCGAAAACATGAAATTGGTTATGTGTCGCAATTTTTAAACGTCATGCCTCGAACGACAGCATTAGAACTGGTGACACAATCTCTACTAGATGTAGGGGTAGAACAACAAGAAGCTATTGCCCGAGCAAAGCAAGCATTACGTCATTTTGATTTGGAGGAAAAATTATGGAATAGTTATCCAAATAATTTTTCGGGCGGAGAGAAACTTCGTTTAAATATTGCTTGTGCGATCGTGAAAGAGCCACGCCTCCTTCTTTTAGATGAACCTACTGCTAGCTTAGATCAAGCCTCGAAAGTTAAGGTAAGGGAATCCATCGAAAAACTAAAAGCACAAGGAACCACTTTAATTGGTATTTTTCATGATTTAGAGTTTATGGAAGGCCTGTGCGATGATGTTTTTACAATGATGAAAATTAGCGACAAGGAAGTGTTAGCGTGAAAATTGATTTGCATACACATAGTCGTTATTCCGATGGTAGTGAAACTTTGATGCAATTATTTCAGCAAGCGAAGGCAGCAGGTATCACACATCTAGGCGTTGTTGACCATGATACAACAGCTCACCATGCGGAGGGGCGTAAGCTTGGGGCACAATTCAATATCGAATTTATTGCTGGTGTTGAAATATCGGCCTATGACTTTAAGCGTCAGCGAAAAGTCCATATGCTTGGCTATGGTTTTCAAGGTCAATGTCCACATATTCAAGCACTTTGTACACCACTACTTGCTCGCCGGCACGCCCATTCATTATGGCAATTAGCGCGCATACAGGAGGCGGGGTTCCCGCTCGATGCAAAGCAGGCACTCGCCTTTGCTCGCGAAAGCGGTACATTATATAAACAGCATATTATGAATGCGTTGACAGAAGAGGCATATAGTTCAAAATACTATCAAACATTGTATCGCTCATTATTTAAAACAGGAGTAGCAGCAGGGGATATTGTTTATGTTGATGCATTTGATGCCTTGCAAGCCATTCATGCTGATGGAGGAGTCGCTGTCGTTGCCCACCCTGGTCAGTTAGACTCTTTCGATATCACGGAGGAGCTTGTGCAAGAAGGGCTTGATGGAATCGAGTTACTTCATCCTGATCACACACCTGTGCATATGGAACAGGTGCAACAATTAGCTCAAAAATATCATTTAATCACAACAGGTGGATCAGATTATCATGGTCGTTATGGTGCACCTGTACAATTAGGGCAATATACATTATCCAATTTACAAACTGCCGTTTTTATTTAGTCAATGTAAAATTTTATTAAGAAAAATGCGGAGCTATTTTCAAGCGCTTGCCGAGATGATTAAATGGGGCATGTAGAGCAAAACTACAAAAACTGAAGTGAAAAAGGAGAAGAATAATGAACAAACGATGGTTATCAATTTTGATGGGCATGTTAACTGTACTTTTTTTAGCTGCTTGTAGTTCGGAAAATGGAACAAGTGAAACAAAGAAAGCCAATGCAAAATCAGATGAACCACTTGTAATGGTCTGGTATCCAAATGAATCAGGTTCTGAAATGGCTCCTTCTCGTGATGCTTTTGGTGCCATTTTTGAAAAGGCAACAGGGCGTAAAGTAGAACATAAATTAACGACAGATTATGCGATTGCGATTGAATCAATTGCCAATGGCAATGCGCATATTGCTTTTATGGGCGCACAAGGCTATATCGAAGCAAAGGACAAAAGTAAAGATGTCGAGCCTTTAGTTGTACCATCAGGAGAGTCTGGTACGTTAGACGATGCGGTCTATTATAGCTGGCTAGCTGTTCCAAAGGATAAGGCACAACAATATCAAAAGAATGGTCAATATACGTTAGATGCAACGGAAGGCAAAACGATTTCCTTCGTCTCTGCCTCTTCAACATCAGGTTTCAAAGTACCAACCAGTTCAATTATTTCCCACTTTAGCAATAAAAATTTAACAGAAGAAGCTTTAATGGAAGGCAATGAAGTATATCCTGAAGTGTTATTTGGAGATTCTCACCAAGGGTCAGCTGTCAATATGTTGATGGAGCGCTCTGATATCGCAGCATTTTGTGATACATGTGTGGAGGCTTATGTTGAGCTAGTGGAAGGAAAAGCAAGTACACCAGGAGCAGTTTATAAGGTAAAAGATAATGCTGCAGCACCGTTTAACACCTTAACAGGAAAAGAGTTTGTGCTGATACAGGTAACACCAGTGCTTAACGCTCCATTCGTAGTCAATACGTCGGTATTAAGCGAAGAAGCTATTAAGACATTAAAAGAACTGTTAATTTCAGATGAAACAACCAATAACAAAAGTATTTTTGTACCAAAAGATTCCGGCGATTCGGGATTATTCTATAGGGCTGCGGACGAGCGTTTCTTAGATGTGGACGACGCCTGGTTTAATCCAATTCGCGAGCTATCAAAATAATACTGTACAGGGCTTTTATCTTTAAAGATAGAAGCCTTTTTCAAAAAAAGTTTCAGAGATTTTCCATGCTATAAGCTTTATAAAATGACGATACAAGGAGAGAGGATAATGACTACTATTGTATTGGAAAGACAGCCCCTGCAGTCAGCATTTACTATTGCTCCAGAAAGAGAGCAAACAAACACGATTTTGCAGCTAACTAACATTGCTAAAAGCTATGACCATAAGTCCATGGTGTTAAATGATATCAATCTTTCCTTGCAAGAAGGCGAGTTTGTATCCATTATAGGTCAATCGGGTGCAGGGAAATCGACATTACTGCGCTGCATTAATCGAATGATTGAACCGTCCAATGGAAAAATCATTTTTGATCAGCAAGATATTACGTCTATCAATAAAAGAGCAATGCGGCAGCAACGTGCGAAAATGGGCATGATTTTTCAACATTATAACTTAGTTTCTCGCCTGACTGTATTTGAAAATGTGTTGCATGGTCGGTTTGGTTATAAATCCACGATGCAAGGTGTCCTAAGTATTTATACAGAAGAGGAGAAACGACTTGCATTATCGATATTAGAAAAGCTGGATATGAAGGATCAAATTTATAAACGTTGTGACCAGTTAAGTGGTGGTCAAAAGCAACGAGTAGGAATAGCAAGGGCATTAGTGCAAGAGCCAAAGTTATTGTTATGTGATGAGCCTATCGCATCCCTTGATCCCAATTCATCGAAGGTCATTATGGATCACTTAAAGGAAATTTCACAGTCTATGGGCATTACTGTGTTAGTGAATTTACATCAAGTCGACGTTGCCATGCGTTATTCTGATCGAATTATCGGATTACGTAAAGGGGAGAAAGTATTTGATGATATCCCGAAGCAGTTAAACCAGCTTGCTATACGTAACATTTATGGAACAAGCGTAGATGAATTAATTACGGAATAAAAGGTTCGGAGGGTATGATGACAGAGGCGAATATTTTACGTAGGAAAAAGTGGCGAATGACAGGTGTAATGATTGTTCTGATTGTATTAACGTACGGCTCAGCAGCCATTACAAAGTTTAATATAATAGAAGGTTTATTTGCGATTCCAAGTACACTTGCATGGATGATTAATAATTTAGTTCCTTCAGCTGAAACAATAGAAAATATCCCAAAAGTATTAAAACGCCTTTGGGAGACGATTATTTTATCCGTCATAGCCTCTACTACAGCAGCAGTATTTGCTTTGCTTTTTGCAATATTAGGGGCGCAAACGACACAATTCAATCGTTTCTTCGGCTTTGTAGCAAGGTTCATGGCATCCATTTTTCGTAATGTTCCAGTAATCGCATGGGCGCTTGTTCTTGTTATTTCATTTGGACATAATGTTGTAACGGGCTATTTCGCTCTATTTTTCTCGACGTTTGGCTTTTTAGTTCGGATGTTTATTGAAACAATTGATGAGGCAAGTTCAGACGGAGTAGAGGCGCTAATGGCTACAGGTGCTACATATTTTCAAATGGTATGTAAAGGCGTATTACCAGATACGATGCCTCAGATGCTTAGTTGGATATTTTATATGATTGAAACCAATATTCGAAGTGCGACATTAGTTGGATTATTAACAGGTACAGGTATTGGTTATCTATTTGATCTTTACTATAAAAAACTGGATTATAATATGCTAGGGCTTATTACCATTATGATTATCGCCGTTGTGTTTATTATTGAATTTACATCAAACAAAGTAAGGAAGGTGATTTCTTAATGCACGTGTCACCTTTAGAGACAAATGTCAAAGTAAGAAATGGTCGAATTCAAATCACTAATATGACAAAGGCGAATATCGTCATGCGTCTTGTACTATGGGCACTACTGTTGTTTACACTGATTGGACCATTTTTCCTTGATTATGGGACCATTACATGGTCAACAGCCATTTCATTAACGCTAGGTAATTTAAAGATGATGTTTTTAGAACCAGCCTTTCATCAAATTACATTTGCTACAGCGTTAAAGCAAATTAGTATGACACTTGCATTAGCTTTTTTAGCAACGATTTTAGGAGCAGTACTCTCCTTTTTCCTTGCTATTTTTAGCGCAAAAAACTTAGCGCCTTCAATGGTGTCAAATGGGATAATTGCCTTTAACTCATTTATTAGAGCTGTACCTACAGTCCTGTGGGTGTTAATCTTTGCGATTGTTGCAGGTCTTGGTGCAATTGCTTGTGTACTTGGGATGATGCTGCATACCATTGCTTACTTAACAAAGGCATTTGCTGAATCATTTGAGGAGTTAGAAGAAGGTACTATAGAAGCATTGCGGGCGTCAGGAGCGAATTGGTGGCATATTGTATGGCACGCTGTCGTACCGCAGTCTTCGTCCTATATGGTGTCGTGGATTTTCTTACGGTTTGAAACGAACTATGGTGTGGCAGTGGCGATGGGTGCAGCGGCGGCGGCAGGTGGTATTGGCTTTGAGTTATTTATGGCTTCTAGTTTTTACTACGATTTACACGAAGTAGGGATGATTACGTATTGTGCTCTTATTGTCGCCATCATCTTAGAGCTTGTATCCCTTCGTATTAAAAGAAAATTAATGGCGAAATCATAAAATGAGATGCAGAAGAAGATTTGACTTCGAACACACTGTAGGCAAGTTCTAATCCTAAAAGAAACGAACGATAATAAAAACAACACCCTAATGATGGTTATTTCATACATCAATTAGGGTGTTATTTGTCATTTAGATTTTAAAGCTACGTACCATCTGATTAAGCGCATCCGAAATGCTCGTTAATGTGTGCGCAACGCTTTGAATTTCTTCCATAGAAGCTAACTGTTCTTCTGTTGCAGCGACCACTTCGTGTGTACTTTCGGAATTTTCCTTAAAGAGTGAAGAAACGATTTCATATTGTTGGGTAACCGTTGTAAAATCGGCTGTTAGTTGTTCTGTTGTGGCAGCTATTTCTTGTACTTTACCAGTGACATGGGCAATGGATTGCCTAATATCTTGAAATTGTACGGAAGTAGTAGAGGTTAATTGAACCCCACTTCCGACATTTGTTTTCACTTTTTGTATCGTTTGAACGGTTTCATTGGTTGTCTCTTGAATACGTGTAATGAGTGCTTTGATTTGATTTGTCGAGCCACTGGATTGTTCAGCTAATTTCCGTACTTCTTCTGCAACTACGGCAAATCCTTTTCCATGCTCTCCTGCACGTGCAGCTTCAATGGCCGCATTTAAGGCAAGAAGATTTGTTTGATTGGCAATGTCATTTATCAATGTTGTGATTTCACCAATTTTGACAGCATCTTCAGCAAGTGAATTGATATTTTTATCTGTTTCGTCTACCGATTGTGCAATGGCCTCCATGGACGAAACAATTTCTTTAACGGATTTTTCTCCTTGATCCGCCTGTATACTAACTTCATTCGTATCTTCTGAAACATCAGCTGTATAATGTGTCATACTTTCTAAACTTTGCAATGCTTGCACGATGGCAATAGTGCTTTCGTGTAAAATGTTCGCTTGGCTATCCATACTCGTCGAGACATCTTGTATATTTTCCGTAATTTGATGCGAAGATCGTTTTGATTGTTCCGCACTCGCAGAAAACTCTTCGGAAGACGCTGCTACTCGCTCGGATGAAGAGCTAATTTGTGTCATCATCTGTTTTAATGAAGAAATGAAGTGGTTAAATGAAGCAGCTACTTCCCCTAATTCATCTTTGTTTTTTACCTGGATCGTTTTAGTTAAATCGCCGTTTCCTTGCGCGATATCGTTCATCTGAATGTTTAGTTGGCGCAATGGTTTTAAAATGGATTGGTAAAGTAAAACGCCTAATATGATTCCAGATACTGTGGCAACTATGGCAACCCCGAGTAGAAGTGCTTGGCTCATTTTAGACTGCGATTTTAAGCTAGCGCTTGCTACTTCTGTATGTTGATCTATTTGTGCAATAAAACGTTCAAACGAAGGGTCAAGTACTTCTTTCCGTATTCTTCGTTCTTCTCCAAAATGAATGTCAGCAGCTTTCTTAGGGTCAATCGTATGATTGTGAATAACTAATTGAACTTGATTCCAATATTTTTCGTAATTTTCCTTAATGTCATCAATGGTCTGTTGCTCTGAGGATATGATGGAAAAGGCATATAATTGATTAAATTGGTTTATGATATCGTTTGATTTTTCCTCCATTTGTGATACAAATGTTGGATCATTAGTTAATAGTAATGCTCGCTCATCATTTGAAAGACCGGCAAGCCGATATTGAATTTGCTTGGTGATTGTTTTAATTTCCATCAGATTATTTACCTCATTATTTTGTGAGACAATCTTCGATAAAGACCATGTCCCAAATCCACCTACGGCCATGATTGACAACACAAAAATTGAAGTAACAAGAATAAGTCTTGTCTTAATACGCATACAAATCCTCCATCTATTTCGATAAATTAACTTTGCTTTAAGAAAGCAAAAAGTGATAGAGATAAATAGTGATAGGGTCGACTAACACCAAATGGGGTATTAACATCTTGCTTTTATAACTATTATCTTTTGCAATAAGTATTCATCTACTTGTAGTGTCCTTTATCAAACTATATGGCTTAACAGTTTGATATTCTTTTTCAGTACTAAAATAGAATAAGAGAAAAGCAGTTATGTACTTCACTGGCTTTATCAATAAAGTAACCTGATTTGCATCTTACATTATTTAAGGATAATGAATCTGTTATTGCTAAATATTAGTTTATTTTAACATCACATGTGGTGATTAGCGAGAACTATGTGGTAGATTTTTGCTTTTTCATATAAACATAAAGCGAGTAGTCCGTAAATTCGAGTTACTAATCTTTTGTCACACATCAATAAATCAGCAAAGCGTATTGAATCTATCCAAAAAGGCAGCTATTTTACGTAAAATAATAAAGAAGTAAGCGTTTGCTTTATTATATAGAAGAAAGACAAAAGCTTCTGCATTTCCAGACAGTCCAAAAGGAACCAGAAAGGTATTAACCCAATGGACTAAATGGTAAGCGCACAAATAAAAATGCCATCTTATATAAGGTGGCATTTTTTAATCGTTGCTAACAAATTCATTATCAAATAGCACAGACATAATGATGATTGTAGCATATCATAATGACAGTAAGCGCTCTCTTCATTAGTCATAAAAGAAAACAGTTTTCAGCTAGCAACGTATGATAGAAAGCTGTTGGATGCCATTAGATGAAGGAGACGAGCTCACTTGAAGCTCGTCTTTTCATAAACAATCGTAATCGCCACGATCAAATAGCTAATTTAAGCTAGTTCAAACGAAAATTTACACGATTATGTGACATATGCGAAAAAAATTTATAAAAACCTTAACTAATTCATATGAAATCCGTATAATAAATCAAACAGTGCGAAAATTGTCCATTTTTCTATCGACGAATTGCGTGAATTTTTTAAATTGTATTGACGTAGAGAACGATAATTTGTACACTGTGTACATTCAATTGTTTTTTGGAGGAATACATTATTTTAAAAAGTTAGGATTTGATAGATATGATCGTATGTAAATTTGGTGGAACATCTGTAGCAAGTGCAGAACAAATTCAAAAAGTAGCAAACATTGTAAAATCTAATCCGGCACGCAAAATCGTAGCCGTTTCAGCACCAGGAAAACGTTCTGGTGATGATATAAAAGTAACAGATTTACTAATTGACTTAGCTCATGCGGCATTACAAAATGAAAATATAGAAGAAAAACTACAAACAGTCGTTAATCGTTACAAGTCTATTGCTGACGGATTACAGCTAGATGATACGATTTGTGACGTTATTACAGAGGACTTGCGCGAACGTGTGCAAGGTGATACTTCCAATGAAGAATTATTTATTGATAGCTTAAAAGCGGCAGGAGAAGATAACAATGCCAAGCTTATTGCAGCATATTTTAACTCTATCGGTATGCCAGCACGCTATGTAAGTCCAAAAGAAGGTTTGGTCGTCAACGATTTACCTGAGCGTACGTTTGCCTTACCTGAAGCATATACAAATTTAGCGCCATTAAAAGATACAAAAGAAATTATTGTTTTCCCAGGTTTCTTCGGTTACACTAAAGCGGGCATATTGCGTACGTTTGATCGCGGAGGCTCGGATATTACAGGCTCTATTTTAGCAGCTGCTGTTGAAGCGGAGCTTTATGAAAACTTTACGGATGTTGATTGTGTATTTTCCGCAAATCCGAAAGTCGTGAATGATCCAGTGGAAATTAAAGAAATAACGTATCGCGAAATGCGCGAATTATCCTATGCGGGCTTTTCTGTCTTCCATGATGAAGCATTAATGCCTGTCTATAAGATTGGGGTGCCAGTTAACATAAAAAATACAAATAATCCTTCAGCCCCAGGTACTCGAATTGTACCGAGTCGTCCTGCTACAGGTCGTCCGGTTACAGGTATCTCGGCAGACAGCGGCTTTTCAACGTTATATGTGTCTAAATATTTAATGAACCGTGAAGTAGGGTTCGGTCGTAAGCTTCTACAAATTTTAGAAGATGAAAATATTTCATATGAACATACTCCGTCTGGTTTAGATGATATTTCGGTGATTATGCGATCCAACCAACTAACACCAGAAAATGAAGCGCGTATATTAACGCGTGTGAAAAATGAATTGCAGGCAGATGATGTCCAAATGCGTCATGGATTCTCAATGATTGTGATTGTTGGGGAAGGGATGCGTAATAACACTGGTCTTGCAGCACGTGCAGCAACAGCCATATCTAAAACTGGAGCTAATATTGAAATGATTAATCAAGGCTCGTCTGAAGTAAGTCTTGTATTTGGTGTTCTACAAGAGTATGAAAATCGAATTTTACAAGCACTATATGGAGAATTCTTTGCACAAGTGCAAGCATAAGTAAACCCAATACGATAGTTTTATGAAAACAATAAAATTATCTAAAAATAAAACGGAGCTGCCTTATAAGCAATGAATTCATTGCTTATAAGGCAGCTCTTTCATTTTATAAGTTACCTGGATGTATGAATGCCTCCAAAAAATCAAACACTACTAGAAGGAATAGAGTTTTCTTTTATACAGTAATGCTGTAAAATCGAGTTCGTACATAGATAGGAGGTCGTAATAGATTGAAGAGTTTTTCAATGGGCATGATTTTGTCAGTTATCGGTATTTTAGTTGTCTGTTTAACTATTATGGACATTTTACCAGCATCGACGAAATCCATGAAAATTATATATGTTGGGATTGGTTGGGTTTTTATTATAGCCGGTTCAATTATTCGATTTAAAAATTTAAAGCAAAGGCAATAAGAAAATTAACTAAAATGAATGTTGCAAACATCAAAGTTATGATACAATTTCAAAGAAATAAATAATTTCAATACGATGAAGTTATTATTTTGTACTATACAAAAAATTCAGAAGGTTCAAATTTGCAGTGTATTCATAATTAAAGAATGAACAGTACAAATTCTTCTTGTAAGAATTTGTTTTTTTATTTACCTCCACTACAAAATATGGGTTCTCCCGTTGGAAAGGGAGTAGTGAATAACCAATTCGGTATATAATAAATAATGGAGGTAAGAAGACGATGATTGTACGTAAGGAAGATATAAAAATAGTAGATAATTATGTTACGATTCAAACAATAACTCCGATGAAAGTTGTCTCGTCAGCGATGCATAATCCTGGCTTTGGCTACTATACACATCTACTGAATCGCTCTGTACCCAAAACTTATGATGAACGAAAACCACATCATGAATTACGGTGTTTTTTGCAATCAGCGGGTTATCCCATCGACAAAACCGTTGCGATGATGACAGCGGTAGACGCTCGTTTTGCAACAATACGTGAATTTACATATGAAGGTTTGCATCTAGTTGTTATGATAACGGCAGGCTTGGGCAATGCCGTCGATATTACACGTGCATTTCATCGACAAGAGCAATATCACGCTGGAACGATTAATACGTGGGTGCTAATCAATGGGAAACTATCGGATGAGGCGCTGTTCCAGGCAATGATCTCTACGACAGAGGCAAAGGTTAAAGCACTAATAGATGAAAATATTACGGACCCTACTACGGGTACATTAGCAACAGGCACGTCAACGGATAGTTTACTTATTGCATCGACGGAAGAAGGCGATTTCCATCAATATGCAGGCCCTATAACAATGTTGGGCAAAGTGATTGGGCATGGTGTTTATGAAACGATGCGTGAGGCCATCCAAAAATACAAAAAAGAGAAAGAGGCGAATCCACTATGATTTTACTAGTGATTGCCTGTATCATTGGCTTATTATTTGATTTAGTTGTCGGTGATCCTCCTAAAATGCCACATCCAGTACGGTGGATAGGCAAACTTATTCAAGCGCAAACCGCCTTGTGGAATAAGGGTAATATGCGAAAATTTCGTGGGATGATCATGGCGCTTGCTGTCGTTGGAACGACCATGTTTGTTGTAACCGTGATTGTAGTGCTTAGTTATCAAGTGAACATCGTGTTTGGAATTCTAATAGAGGGGTTATTAATTGGCGTTGGACTAGCACAGCGTAGTTTAAAAGAAGCAGCAATTGCTGTCTATGATCCTCTTGTCCAAGGAGATTTTGCAGAGGCACGTGTGAAATTATCGTGGATTGTTGGGCGAGATACCGATCAGCTTGATGAGGATGAAATTGTTCGGGGTGTTGTAGAAACAGTATCTGAAAATACAAGTGATGGTGTAACCGCGCCACTCTTTTATGCATTTTTATTTGGGGCAATTGGTTTATGGGGATACAAGGCAGTAAACACGTTAGATTCAATGATTGGCTATAAAAATGAAAAATACAAAGATTTTGGTATGTTTGCCGCAAGACTTGATGATGTCCTAAATTTTATTCCTAGTCGTTTAACAGGATTGTTGATGGTACTTGGTACTAAAAATGAAACAACTGTTTCGCTTGGCAAACGCTTAAAACGCTGGGTACAGGATGCTAAAAAACATCCTAGTCCGAATAGCGGTTATTTGGAAGCAGCAACTGCTGTACAGTTAGGCGTACAACTCGGCGGGAAAAATACATATCAAGGTGTTGCATCGTATAGAGCGACGATGGGTGAAAAACTTGTACCGTTAACGAAAGAGCACATTGCAACATCTGTGACTCATATGCGAATTGCTACACTGCTCTTTACGCTTGTTATGTTAGCAATGGAGGTGTTAATTTTTGCAATTACCTAATCATGGAGCAAATCCGCAAAATGTCTATCAGCAGCTCGGGCTGAAAATGCCGACAGAAGTATTTGATTTTAGTGAAAATGTAAATGCAGCAGGTCCTCCTCCTTTTGTTGAGGCACGCTGGCGCACATTTTATCCATTAATCCAGCGTTACCCAGATCCAGATGGTGAACCTTTTTTAACAAAGGTGGCCTATTTTCATCGCATTGAAAAACAGGCAATCGTCCTAGGGAATGGGGCGTCAGAGTTATTTAGTGTGTTAGCCAGACGCTATGTAAATAAACGTGTTATTGTGATTCATCCGACATTTTCGGAGTACGAACGGACGCTAAAGGCTGCCGGGGCGAATGTTGTGCCAATTGTTGTGGATGACGTTATAAACTATACATTACCAATGACACAACTTTATCAAGAAATGGTTTATGCAGATGCAGTATATATCTGTACACCAAATAATCCAACAGGTGTCTTACCAAAAAAAGAAGAACTACTCCGCTTAATAGCTTATGGAGCGGAAGTAGACTGTGAACTCGTATTGGATGAGGCATTTATTGATTGGGTCAGTGAAGATCATTCGTTAATTGGCGATGTTGCGCATAATCCACATGTTATTGTTGTGCGATCGATGACAAAAATGTATGCCATTCCTGGATTAAGACTCGGCTATTTAGTTGCAAGCAAAATCATTGTTTCAGAGCTAAAAGCAATGTTGTCACATTGGAATCTTAACGCATTTGCGCTTGTTATCGGTGCGGGCTGTTTGGATGAGCATGATTATTGTCAACAGGCAATCGACTATGCAACAAATCAAAGAGCGTGGCTCCAACGTTTTTTGCACGAACACGGATGCCGCGTAACAAATAGTGTGACAAACTATGTATGCTTTTCATTGCCGAGCAACCAGCATCCAGATACATTTTTCAGCTTTTGTTTAGGACAAGGAATTGTCCTGCGCCATACAAAAAACTTTATGGGGTTAAATGGTGAATGGTTCCGCATCGGTATTAAAGATGTAACAGCGATGACCTATTTACATAACTGTTTACAAACGTGGTTTAAAGCAAATAAGGGGTGAGAAAAGTGACAACTTTTTATCTAGTTCGACACGGGGAAACAGTTTGGAATAAAGAACATCGATTGCAAGGGTGGTTAGATTCTCCATTGTCTGAAAACGGCATTTTACATGCCCAAAAACTTGGTGAACAATTGAAAAACATTCCCTTTACTGCAGCGTATAGTAGCACAAGTGGTCGTGCAAAAGAAACATTACACTATTTAACAGTAGGTCGTAAGCTAGCAATTCACTATGAGGATGATCTACGTGAAATTTTTTTAGGAAACTGGCAAGGAAAAACTGTGGAGGATATTATGGTCAGTAATCGTTTTGACTACGAGCTGTATACCCATTATCCAGCACAATTTGTCGCCACTCACACCGAAAGCTTTGGCGAAGTAACAGAACGAGCGATGTATACGTTAAAAAATATTACCCAACGCTATCCACATGAACATATTTTAATTGTGTCACATGGAGTAACGATTAATTGTATAATCAATGCCATATTAGAGCGGGGCATTGACCAGTTATGGACAGCGCCACACATAGAGGGGACAAGCGTGACTATCGTAGAGCGTACAGAAGAAAGCTGGCACGTCAAGGTTATTGGTAGCACGCAACATTTACAATAGAGAGGTGAAAACAGTGCCGCTAATTTTTATATCAGGTGGGGTTCGCAGCGGTAAATCTCACTTTGCCGAACAACAAGCTGTTTTGCACTATCAAAATAAAGATTTAATAAACAAACGATTGATATATATTGCTTCTGGTGTTGCCATGGATGTTGAAATGGAAAAACGCATAGTGCGACACAAAGCAGATCGTTTAAAACAAGCGATTGCGTGGCATACAATTGAAGCACCTTATCAAATACAGGATGCCTTTAATACGTTGGATGAAGGGGATATTGTACTTTGGGACTGTGTGACGACATGGCTGACTAATGCCTTTTATGAAGGGTTTGATAGTGGAACGCCATGTGTAGAAAAGCCAGGGTGTCTAGAGTCAAAAATATGGTTTATGAAAAGTGCAGTATTGACGTTACTTGACAAAAAGGTGACGCTTTTTGTCGTTTCTAATGAACTTTTTGATGAACCGCCATATGGAAATCAGGAGGTGGAATTGTACCGCCAATTGCTCGGCAATCTCCATCAATGGTTTGTATCTATTTCACATGACGCCTATGAAATAAATTATGGTATCGTCAAGAAATGGAAATAAGGAACCAACTTCTAAGCTTAGTTAATGACTTCCACAAAAAAAGATGTAACTCTACAAGTAAACGGGAAAATCTAGACGGCACGTAGCATGGGAAACGATTTTGATTGCTCCTGTAAACGTTTGCTTTTTATGTCTTATTGGCAATTGATCTACTAGATTTTTTATATTCTTATCACTGAAATTGGTTGAGATAACACGAAAGAAAGAAGGCAAGGCGATGAAAACTATATGGCACAGTATATTGCTGGCATTTCAATTTTTTACAGTTTTGCCTGTACATAAAGAAATTCCGTTAACTAAACGGACAATTACCGGAATGTTTGCATTTTTACCTTGGATAGGGGCGCTGATGGGAGCTGTTGTTGCAGCGATAATCTACTGTTTAACACAATGGACAGCCAGCAGTGAAGTCCTCTTAACTTTTATGATTATCGGTTTATTTGCATTATTTTCAGGAGGCTTGCATCTAGACGGTTTTATCGATATGGGGGATGCTTATTTTTCTTATCGCG
Organism: Lysinibacillus mangiferihumi; assembly: GCF_003049665.1. Taxonomy (GTDB): domain Bacteria; phylum Bacillota; class Bacilli; order Bacillales_A; family Planococcaceae; genus Lysinibacillus; species Lysinibacillus mangiferihumi. The sequence continues at coordinate 231,335 of NZ_PYWM01000003.1, forward strand.
ATCGGGACAAGCGACTTGAAATATTAGATGATCCGCGAGTTGGGGCATTTGGTGTACTATCTGTGTTATTTCTAGTGTTGGGAAAATTCGTTGTGCTACATGAACTTTTTGTACAGAACAAACTTTCATTATGGATGCTTGTCTTTATCCCTTTATTGACACGTGTAGGAATGAGTTTCTATTTTCTATCGTTACAATGTTCGAAGGAAAAAGGACTTGCTTATTTTTTTAAAACACATATACATCATCGTTTACTGACAAGTTTGATGTTACTTACGCTTTTACTTGCCTATTGTGGTGTGTTCGTAGTTTCAAGCTTTTCTATAGTGCCATTGCTGTTAATGGTCGTTTTAGTCATTGCATTTGTATTGTTTCGGCAGTTTACAGTGCGTAATTTTGGCGGAGTTTCTGGGGACTTGCTAGGTGCTTCAATCGAAGGAATGGAGGTTGTGCTATGGGTGACATTGTTACTGTTCGTTTAATGAGACATGCACCAACAAAAGAAAATGTGGAAAAGCGTTATATTGGCTGGACAGATTCTTCCTTAGCACAGGCGTCGGCGCTTCCAATAGTCAATGATTCTGTCAGAAAAGTATATGGCAGTGATTTACGTCGTTGTCAAGAAACGGCGAAATGTTATTTTCCACAAGCTAGCTATATAGCCGATGCAAGATTTCGAGAGACGAATTTTGGTGATTTTGAAGGCAAAACATATGACCAATTAAAGACAGATTATCGGTACCGTAGATGGTTAGATGACCCAATGAAAAATGCGCCACCAAACGGTGAAAGATTTGATCAGTTTTGTGAGCGAGTAGTTGCAGGTTTTTTAGCATTACCAAAAGATGAGGATGACTATTATCTCGTCGTTCATGGTGGGGTGGTGCGAGCGTTACTTGTTGCATTTGCTCCACAACAAGAGGATTTTTGGTCATATCAAGCACCCCATAATCGCCTATTTACGCTAACGTTTTCCAGAACAGCTTGGAAGGAGGGAGCTAGATGCATGTCTTTATCGGAGGAGCCTATAACGGAAAAACCGCTTATGTAGAGCGAGTACTGAAAGATTATCACTATATGGTAATTGATGGCGATCTACCAGATGTTGCACCTGATTGTGATGCACTGATTATTAAAAATTTAGAACAATGGCTCATAAAACACAATTTGGAGGAAGATGAAGCCATTATCCAGCACATTTTGACAACACTAAAAAGCCTTGAAAAAAACTGTGTAGTGTATATGATTGTAACCGATATGGGACGTGGTGTTGTACCGATGGAAAAGCAAGCAAGACTATTGCGTGACACGTGTGGTCGCTTGTATCAGGCGTTATTTGCAGAAGCAAAACAAGTAAATCGTATTTGGTATGGCATTGCAGAACGTATTAAATAAACGAGTTTATGCTTCTGTAGAATACTTGTAGAAAAGAGGAAATGGAATGAATCGACAAAAATTAATGAGTTTGACATTAACCGCCATGGTTGCAGCGATTTGTGCAGTTGGGGCAGTTATTAAAATTCCGTCTTTTGTATCATCGGCGGCACTCGACTCAGCGCCAGCATTTTTAAGCGTTGCATTTTTATCACCTGTATTGGCCGGGATAGCAGGGTTAATAGGTCATTTGATTACAGCATTGACATCTAGCTTACCATATGGACCTTTGCATCTTATTATTGCGGTCGAAATGTTTATTGTGGTATGGCTATTCGGTGTGATGCACAAAAAAGGTATGCATTTTTGGAAATGGCCGGTAGCGCTTATATTGAATGGTGTGATCGCACCACTCCCATTTTATTTCATCATTAGTCCAGCGTTTTTCTGGGGCTCATTAGCGAGTATTTTCATGGCAACTGTCATTAATTTATTGATTGTCGCTGTCGTGATGCCGATACTCTCAAAAGTGTTTGTTCGTAAGGCGGGACGAGCAAATTGAGAAATGCAGTAAAAATAGGGAATCTGATTGTTACAACGGATAATGCTGCAGCCATCGGAGAAAAGCCTCAAGATGTCGTATCGGCGCCGGATACATTAACGGCTTATTTAACTGGGCGTGTCACTTTTCTAGAACAGCTTGCAGCCGATGCCCTACCCAGTCATATTATTCTTGCCAACTTTTCAGGCGATGAGGCGTGGTCTCGTTATGTCGTAGGACTTGCGCAAGTCTTTGAAGAAGCAGGTCTACCATGTCCACCTGTAAATGGCAGTTCAGAATCCAATATGCCGACTGTGCAATCGGGATTATCTGTAACAATGTTAGGTGAAATGCAAACAAGGTCGCCATTTGCTCGTGACAACCTGATTTGGTATACGTATGGACTGCCACTCGTTGGCAATGAAGTGCTTGCGCAGCCTGAAGATGTGGCCCAACTACAACCCATTTACCAAGCTTGGCGCGAGGAAATTGTGCAACAAGTTTGGCCGGTAGGTTCTCAAGGCTTACAAGCAGAATTTTTAAGACTTTTTGATCAGCAACAAATTAAAAGTTCGTTGGATGTAGGAAAAACAGCAGGGCCATGTGCGGTAATTTTACTAGGAATTAATCCAGAAAAAGAGCAACTGGCACAAAAAATTTTTACTAGAAATTTTGAGAAACTGCGTAAAACTGCATTGGAATAGGGCTTGCTTCGAGCAAAAGTAGCGTTTTCGAGAATACAAGGGGCAAAACGCCTATTGAAACGTTAAACACAATATGTTAGATTTGTTTAGGAGTTAAAACACTATATATAGTATATTGGACAAGCGGTACCAGTATGGTTTAAAAGGGAATTCGGAAATAGAGATATCTAAAGCCGAAGCTGTCCCCGCAACTGTAAGTGCTGACAAATAATTAGGATGCCACTGTGAAAGAACGGGAAGGCAATTATTTGAAGGAAGCATGAGCCAGGAGACCTGCCGAGTTGTTCAAGACAGCAACACATCTTCGGGGATTGAGAAGTGGAGGCGAGAGATTTGTCCACTTCGATGTGTACATGTCCTTCATTTCCATTTCTGATTTTACAGCGATTACGCAACCGAAACAGGGTGTGTAATCGCTTTTTTGTGTGCGCTGATAGAAAGGGAGAGAATGGGAATATGACAATTCAAATCGAACAGCAGATGGCTAAGTTAAAGAAAAGTTACACAGAGGAGGAGCTTGAAAGCTTTGTAAGATTATCGGATAGATGGCTACGAAAAAATGACAATGCAACATTTGAAGCTTGGGCGGATGCGATGATTTTACAAACACTTAGTCTTATTGATGAGGAAGAGCCATATTGGACATTTGTTGCTGCGCAAATTTACTTAGAAAAATTATATGATCAATTTGCCACACGTCGTGGTGTTGGAGTGGAAGATGTCTATAAGGTATTTCCAGAGCAACTTGCGCGCTATACCGAGGCAGGGCTTTATCATGACTGTTTAACGACGAAGTATAGTGAACGAGAGCTAGTCGAGCTTGCGTCTTATCTTGAACAGAGTCGTGATGAACTGTTTACGTATATCGGTTTAAAAACGTTAATGGACCGCTATGTTGTGCGTGATTATACGAAAACACCTGTAGAATTACCGCAAGAGCGTTGGATGGTCATTGCAATGACATTGATGCAAGATGAAACGGAAAACCGCTTAGAAAAAGTACGAGAATCGTATTGGGCGATGAGTAATTTATATATGACGGTTGCAACACCAACATTGTCAAATGCCGGAAAAACACATGGCCAGCTTTCAAGCTGCTTTATTGATACGGTAGATGATAGTTTACAAAGTATTTATGATACGAACACCGATGTTGCAACATTATCGAAATACGGAGGCGGTATAGGCGTTTACATGGGGAAAATCCGTAGTCGTGGCTCCTCTATCAAAGGGTTTAAAGGCGCATCTAGTGGGGTACTGCCATGGATCAAACAGCTCAATAATACAGCGGTGTCAGTGGATCAGCTTGGTCAACGCCAAGGCGCAATCGCCGTTTATTTAGATGTTTGGCATAAAGATGTCTTTACGTTTTTAGATTTACGTTTAAATAATGGAGACGAACGATTACGCGCACATGATATTTTTACTGGTTTATGTTTACCGGATATTTTTATGGAAGCGGTCGAAGCGCGTGGAGAGTGGCATTTATTTGACCCACATGAAGTACGTGAGGTAATGGGCTTCTCACTCGAAGATTGTTATGATGAGCAAAAAGGACAAGGCTCTTTCCGAGATAAATATGCGTCGTGCATTGCCAATCCACTATTAAGTCGAGAAGTGGTGCCGGCAATCGATATTATGAAGCGTATTATGCGTTCACAGTTGGAAACAGGTGTACCCTTTATGTTTTACCGCGATGAAGTAAATCGTATGAATCCAAATAAGCATGAAGGGATGATTTATAGTTCAAATTTATGTACTGAAATTTTCCAAAACATGTCGCCGACGCAATTCGAATCCATTACGTTAGAAGATGATGTGATTGTGACACGTCGTAAGCCTGGAGATTTCGTTGTATGTAATTTATCTTCTGTCAATTTAGGAAAGGCTGTTCCGGCTGGTGTGTTAGAGCGTTTAATACCGATTCAAGTGCGCATGTTAGATAATGTTATTGCCTTAAATACTATTCCTGTGAAACAAGCCGAGCGTACTAATGCTCGTTATCGTGGAATTGGGCTAGGGACATTTGGTTGGCATCATTTACTTGCCTTAAAGGAAATTCAATGGGAGTCGGATGAGGCAGTTGACTATGCTGATAAATTATACGAGCATATTGCGTATTTAACGATTCGTGCATCGAGTGCACTTGCGCGCGAAAAAGGTGCTTACCCATTATTTGAGGGCTCTGACTGGCAAACAGGTGCTTATTTTGAAAAGCGTAGCTACAACAGTGACAAGTGGCAAGCTTTGCGTGCGGATGTCGCAAATTATGGAATGCGCAATGGGTATGTAATGGCAGTAGCACCAAATTCATCGACATCTATTTTGGCAGGCAGTACGGCAACGATTGATCCGATTTTCCAAAAGAGTTACTCCGAGGAGAAAAAGGATTACAAAATTCCTGTTACAGTACCGGACTTATCATCCGTAACGACTTGGTATTATAAGTCTGCTTACTTTATCGATCAAAACTGGACGATTAAACAAAATGCGGCACGTGCCCGTCATATTGACCAAGGCATTTCGCTTAATTTATATGTGCAAAATACGATACAGGCAAAAGACTTACTTGCTTTACATCTTAATGCTTGGGCAAGTGGCGTAAAAACGACTTATTATGTGCGTTCAACATCTGTTGAATTGCTAGAATGTGAGTCTTGTGCAAGCTAGGAGGAATAGAAAATGACAACAATTACGAAACGAAAAATGATGGATAAGGAGGCGCCGAACCGTTCGACAGCCATTGTAAACGGGCGCTCTTCTAATATTTTAAACTGGGATGACGTGCGTTTTAGTTGGGCGTACCCAAAATATAAAAAAATGCTTGGGAACTTTTGGACACCTTTTGAGATTAATATGAGCAATGATGTCAAACAATTTCCAACATTATCAGCGGATGAACAGGAATCATTTTTGAAAATTATTGGCTTACTGGCGCTGCTAGACAGTGTACAAACGGATTTTGCAGGCAAAGTGGCGGACTATTTAACGGATTCGAGCCTTAATGCCTTAATGATTATTTTAGCGCAACAAGAGGTGATTCATAATCATTCCTATTCTTATGTTTTATCCAGTATTGTAAATAAAGATGAACAAGACCGTACATTTGACTTTTGGCGCACAGAGCCAGTGTTAGAGCGTCGCAATGATTTTGTGATGAAAGGCTATCAAGCATTTGCAGAGGAACCAAACGTTGAAAATATGTTAGAGGCCATTGTCTATGATGTTATTTTAGAAGGCTTATTTTTCTATTCTGGTTTTGCCTTCTTCTATCATTTAGCGCGCAATCAAAAAATGGTCGCTTCGTCAACGATGATCAATTATATCAACCGTGATGAACAGCTACATGTGGATTTATTTGTGAAAATCTATCAGGAATTGCTAGCAGAATTTCCTGAATATGATACACCAGAACGAGCGGCGCGTGTGCAAGAGATTTTCCGTGAAGCGGTTCAACTTGAAATCGATTGGGCAAATGAAGTCATAGGTGAAAAAATTGAAGGACTTGATGTGGAAGATGTCCATGATTATGTCCATTTTTATGCGAATGTACGTTGCCACCAACTAGGGGTAGAGCGTCCGTTTGAGGGTTATCGAAAAAATCCATTAAAATGGATTAAAGCATACGAGGATGTAGACTTAGGAAAGACAGATTTCTTTGAGCAACGATCCCGTCAATATGTAAAAGTCAATGTAGAAGATAACGGCTTCGATGACTTATAATTTAATATAATATAATATAATTGTTTGAGTGCCTGTCACTCTATCCACTTGGCTTTTGCGTAGCATTATGTAAGCCACAACTCCCGCTTTTGCGCCGTATGTTGTGACTTTCTGTATGTGAGTTCCCGCAGAAGTCCAAGTGGATTTTACTTTCTAACCAGAAAATTGTTTGAGTGCCTGTCACGCCCAAGGAACGGAGACGAAAGAATGCAAGTAGTTAAACAGTTAGGGAGGTATTTAGGGCCTTATAAATGCGCTGATATTTTAATTTTGGATGAAGCCACATCTAGCGTTGATACGCAAACAGAGGTTGATATTCAAAAAGGATTACAACATTTAATGCAAGGGCACACAAGTTTTGTGATTGCACACCGTTTGAAAACGATTGAAAATGCCAATCAAATTTTCGTTATTCAACAAGGCGAAATTGTTGAACAAGGTAACCATCAACAACTGATGCAACAACAAGGAATCTACAACTACCTACAGCAAAAACTACTGTTAGAACAAGAAGAGCCAAGTGTATAAAACCCTTTAAAGTTTCCTATTAAAAAATGAATAGCTACTCTTATTAAAGAACCCTCCATCTTAAGCGCACTGAATAAGATGGAGGGTTCAATTTTGACAAGTAGTCGCATATAGATGGTAAAGAAAATGACTATGGCTACGTCTTAGGTCTTAGACGAAGTTAAAGCCAAGGGTCGTTTTCATATATCGAGAATCAGTTAAAATGAAATGAATGGGATATGAAAAAGTAGGAGGAAATAAATGTGAAAAAAATATTGGTCTTAGCTTTCATGATGTGTGGCTCGTTGCTCGTTTTAAGTGGTTGTTTTTCTTTTATTCCAGAGAAGGAAAAAGAAGATACCTTTCAGATAAAAAAAGATGATGCGCAAAAATTAGATGTTGAAATAAATCTAGGTGTTGGGGAAATGACGGTTTCAAAAGGTGCAAAAGAGTGGCTAGAAGGTAGTGCGCAGTATAATATTAATAAATTAGCTCCAGAAGTGAATTATAAGCTACGTGGCAATACAGGTGAAATCGAGATTGAACATAAAGGCTCTAGTAAAGTAAAAATGGGGAATATAAAAAATTTATGGGATGTCCAATTAAATGAAGACATTCCAATGGACCTTTCGATAGAGACAGGTGCATCAAAAGCAATGCTTGATTTACGAGGACTGAAACTTGAAAAATTAGATATTGAAACAGGGGTAGGAGACCTAAATGTTGACTTAGGTGGCGATTGGAAAAAAAGCTTCAAAACAAATATTGAAACGGGTGTTGGGCAAACTACGGTCATTTTACCATCAGAAGTCGGTGTAAAAATAACGACAGAAAAAGGCATTGGTTCGATGAATCTAGAAGGCTTTATTGCAAAAGGTAAAGGGGTATTTGTTAATGAGGCGTATGAAAAGGCAGATATAGTGCTTGAGGTGAACTCAGAGTTAGGCGTAGGCGACGTTACATTCAAACTAGATAAGTAACTACCTACGACAATACTATCAATTTAAGCGTCAAATACAACAGGTGAATTGTATTTGACGCTTATTTTATGTTAGCTTAAAGAAAGCAAGAGTAATTGAAGGAGCGAACGGATTGAGAATTTTTACATATAAACAACCTGTAACGATTGAATCGACGAAAGTAGTTCAAATAGTGAATGAGGAAGGAAACGTCTCATCAACTGTACAGCGGATTTACTCCAATGGATTAAAAAAAGCTTTTGACCATACGATGGATTATCGATATTTTGTACAATTTGATGTCAGCACAGTGGACGGACAGCGTCTTTTCTCCTGTAAAAAAGTATCGCGACGTGGGCGTGTACATTTCAAAGGCAAGGACTTTGTAACAGGAAAAGACTATATGATTGCCTATGACGGCTGGCAAATCATGATTCCAGATTTAATCATAACAGATGGTCAACAAAAAATAATGCTGAATAAGGAGATGGAAGGCTGGTCTGTTTTTACGTTGAATGAACAGCCAATTGCACGCTGGCAAGCGGTTTATCAAGAAACACATTTTGATATTACGCTGGAAATTGAAGCAACGAGCCCGATTCAACATGAAGCATTTTTTATTGCAATAGGACAGGCTGTCTTATTTGTTGGAGCATAGTGTGAAAAGCACCTTTTAGAAATGAGAGGTGTTTTTTGATGTAATCAACTTCATCGTTATTGCACTATTATAATGTTAATTATAGTAAAATTAGCTAAGAAGTTTCCATACTTACAATCATTGTTTGAAATTTATACTTCGAGGAGTGAGTAGGATGAAGAAAAAGCCGATTTACGTTGAAATTGATATACAAGCACCGATTGAGGATGCCTGGCATTATACTCAAAATCCAAAGTTGCATGAACAGTGGGATTTACGCTTTACATCTATTACATATAAAGAACAAGAGCTTTCAAATCTGCAACGCTTTACTTATGAAACAAAAGTGATGCCTGGTTTAACAGTGAGTGGGTGGGGAGAAAGTAAAGGGGAACATTTGACGAAAGATGGCGTTAAAATATCTTCTTTGCATTTTGGGACGCCACAAAAAATATCACCAATTGCAGAGGGCAAAGGGTATTGGAAGTATATTCCGAAGAAACAAGCATTAACTTTTTTAACGCAATATGATTATGAAGTGCGCTATGGTAAATGGGGTTTGCTATTTGACTTGGTATTTCGTCCATTAATGGGATGGGCAACAGCACTTAGTTTTGATGTATTGAAAAGGTGGCTAGAGAAGGGAGAAAATCCATCTGCGCAATATCGACGCTTTTTTCTAACAATGCTTATTAGCGCACTATTTTGCTTCGTTTGGTTGTATCATGGACTAATACCTAAAGTATTGTTCCAACATCCTCTGGAAGTGATGATGGTAGAACATTCGTTGACACAGGTGAATACTGCTAATGACCGCAATTTAGCAAATGCAAATTCACTCGTTTATTGGATTGGTGTGGCAGAGATGCTATTTGCGCTTTGCTGGTTAGTACCTAGAGGAAAGCGGCTGCTCTTTGGGCTGCAAATCATGTTATTCCCACTCTTAACGCTCAGTGCTGTGCTAGTAGATACTGATATTGCAATGGCACCATTCAACCCAGTCACATTAAATGGCGCATTATGGGTCTTATCCATTATAGGATTTGTTCTTAGTAAAGATTTACCTAGTGCGGCAAGTTGTAAACGAAAGCGAGGGAAAAAAATTGACCATCTATCAAACGTTATTAGGAGAGGACTTTAAAAGACTCCATCCAAAACTACAACAGCGCTATGCATTGCCAGTAGGTCAAACGTTTAATGCGCTAGGCGTGATGCATGATATACAGTCAGGAGCAAAATGGATGCGTCCCTTTTATGTGATGGCTGCCAAGTTTAGGTTTTTATTTCCTGAGTCAGGAAAGGATATCCCCTTTACTATCAGTAATACATGTCGACAAATGCCCAATGGAGAATTGGAGGTTATATGGGAACGTTCTTTTTATTTTAATCGCAAGATAAGGCATTTTGATGCGAGGATGACGGTTGATCCAATTAAAAAAATTGTCAAAGATTACTTAGGCTCACCAGCTCTTTTTTATTCAGATTTACTGTTTTCAGTGACAAGAGAAGGGAAATTAATTATTCGCTCAGGGCCACAACGATTTGTTATGTCTAGGCTAGAATGGGCGATACCGCAACAGCTAGAAGGACGCGTTATTGTCGAGGAAGGCTATGATGAGTACAGAGAAGTTTTTACAATTCACGTATCGATTTATAATCCGCTTATTGGGAGGTTAATGATGTATGCTGGGGAATTTACGCAAAAATCTCTTTAGTCCCGTGTTATTAATAGGTTGGATACTTATGCTGTGTTGCTATCTGTTTAGCATGCAACCACATTATTTACTATTACTTACTTTTGCGCAACTTGTATTGGTCCCTGCAATGCTAAAAATGGTCGTTCCTTTCAACAAAATAGGTCATACCATTATCATCGCCATGATGCTTGTTGTAACGATTTTACATTTTTCTATTAATCGTGAGTTCGCGATTTTCTTAGCTTGTTTATATGTCGTCTATACAGCTTATATTGCATTCCAAGGTGTGACTCGCTTTTTACAGCGAGGTTTTACGAACATTGCTGAAATCGCTATCGATATTGGGCTCCTCTATTTATTTATCGGAGGTCTATGGTTCTTTGCCTTTATAGCAGAAATAGATACAGGATTTTCATCGTTAATTACATGGTTAACTGCAATCCATTTTCACTATTCAGCTTGTCTATTGGCTATATCAATTGGTTTATTTGGACGTTTCCATACAAGCAAATGGTACAATGCAGTCGTCATAATCTTACTAACAGGACCATTGCTAGTTGCACTTGGAATTACGTTTTCGACAATCATTGAAATTGTATCAGTTGCCCTTTATATATTTGCCATCTACTGCTTGTTTGCACTGTCGTTGAAGACAACTATGCCTAAGAGACAGGGGGTACTATTGAGGATTTCTTACGGCTCATTATGTTTGACAATTTTAGGGTCTTTTCTTTATGCTATTGGAAATTTTACTGGCACGTCGATTATAAGTATTCCCGACATGTTAACCTATCATGGTTTAGCGAATTGTCTGTTGTTTGGATTGATAGGGGTAATAGCGTGGGGGATGGACGTCCCAAAATCTTCACATCAGCCTTTTACGTTTCCGGTGAGTCGTATACGGGGGAAACTACAGCCTCTGGAAGAGCCGCATAGCGGTTTAGTTGATGCACTGCAAGATTTTGTAGATACAAGGAAACTTCCGCAAATTATTCCACATTTTTATGAGCAAACGACTAATTATCGTCTAAATGCTTCGGTACAATGGCGATTATGGTTTAAACCATTTGCATTCATCTATCAAGGCATTAGCCGTTGGATGCAACAGCTTAATTTGCCGCTATCCAGTCAACCAGTGGACATGAATGGTGTTATTGTGAAAGTAGATGAACGACAGGATGGTCGCCTTGCTCCACGTGCTTGGATTCGTAAAATAAACGAGCAGACGATATTCGTAGCCATTTACTCACAACATACGACCAATCAAACAACGTATATGAATATTGCATTACCATTACCTTTTTCAACTATGATAGGTATTTTATATGTATATGAGCAAGACGGAAAATTACATATAATAAGCTCCAAAACTGGGGAAGCAGGTATATATTTAGCATTCAAACAACATATATTGAGACTGCCCTTAAATGAGCATTTTACGATTACTGCTAAAAATGATACAACTTTAACGGCGATACATACGATGCGCATTTTTGGATTGTCTTTTTTACGAATAGATTATCAAATAGAACGAATATAAATTCATTATTTTAAAATAATAAAAAAATAAGCGAAAGAAAGAGAAGAAGTGTTAGATTGACGAATGTCGATTTAACACTTTTTTGCTGTAAGTACTATTATCTGCTACTGAGAGCAGTTGCATAATTCGTTTCGTTTTCTATTTGTATTTGCAAAGAAAGAGCATTCAATTTACAACTTAACAGTATAGAGAAAATATACTATCGACTTAGTCCCTTTTTTGCGAATATTAGATTCAAGTCCCGATAAAATTGAATTTTTTAACTAGAATAAGCAAGCTATGTAAGTAAAAAGTCTTGTTTATGAATTTTTCTTTTTTGTAAAAATCATAATCCAATAGAAGGGAAAATGATGTTGAAAATCAAAAGGATGCTAAAAAACACAAAGAAACCTCTGTTTTATTCAACTAATTATAAGAAATAATATTATTTCATCCTAAAGCTTTTTAAAAATGGTAGATTACTAATATTAAGCAATACAGTTAAATTTTTTTACCGATTACCTGTTATTTTTTAGAGAAGAAATAGAATAATTGAAGGGGATTGCCAAAAAACGATAATAAGAAGGAGAAATTAACAAATGAATTTTAAATCGATTAGCAAAAGAATTGTATTTTCATTTAGTATTGTTGTTGCCGTTATTGTTTTATATATTGGTTTCAATTTTTATGAAATCGCACAAAGTAACCAAGCCACAGAACAAATTGTGGATGAGGAGTTGCAATTATTAATTGCTGATTATGAGTTAGCATCTACCATTGGCTTAAGAATTGCCACAGCAAGGGGCTATGTATTATCCGGCAATGAAAAATATAAAACAATTTATGATGAAAATGTAGAACGAGCGCTTGCCAATGAAAAAATACGACTAGCTATTGCTGAATCAGCGGAATTTAACAAGTATGCTGATATGGCAAAAGAATGGAGTAGCTATGTTCAAAACGAGGTATTTGATGTATACGATCAAGGAAATAAGGAATTAGCCATACATAATTTAGCTGCAATGGATGAAAAAGCGACGGAAATTCGTGAGGGATACGAGGCATTAGCAGCACAACGGAAACAATCAATAAATGCTGTAGGAGATACACTTATTACTGATGGGGAGCGTAAGCAAACTATAAGTATTATTGTAGGAATAAGCATTGTCTTTATCGCCATTATCATTGCATTATTCAGCGCTCGTATTATTTCAAAGCCTATTATTTTAATTACAAATCGCATGAAGAAAATTACAGAAGGGGATTTAAGTGAACCTGCACTAAATGTAACATCAAAAGATGAAATAGGGCAATTAACCGAAGCAACAAATACGATGTCCCAAATTTTAAATAAGTTATTAAAACATATTCAAACGGTGTCAAATGAGGTTGCCGCCCATAGTGAGGAACTAATGCAATCTGCTACAGAAGTAAAAGAGGGGACAGAGCAAGTGGTAGATACAGTTGAAGAAATTGCCAACGGAACGGAAGTGCAAGCGAGTAATGCATCTGATGTGGCAACAAGTATGACGGATTTTTCAAGTAAAGTAACCGATGTCAATCAAAGTAGTAGAGATGTCTATCAGTTTTCTGAATCTGTGATGAAGCTAACAGAAGAAGGGAAAGGACTTATGGAAGCTTCTACACAACAAATGATGACAATTGACTATATTGTGAAAGATTCAGTTGAAAAGCTAGATGAATTAAATAAACAAACACAGGAAATATCTAAAATTATTGCGGTAATTCATGATATTGCAGCGCAAACAAATTTACTGGCGTTAAATGCAGCGATTGAAGCGGCACGTGCAGGAGAGCATGGCAAAGGATTCGCAGTAGTAGCAGATGAAGTTCGAAAACTAGCAGAGCAAGTATCTTCATCTATTAGTGAAATTACAAGTATAATTCAAATAATCCAAGATGATTCAACCGTTGTGACATCTTCTCTCGAAAAAGGATATGGAGAAGTTGCAAAAGGTACAACACAAATTGTTTCGACGAATGAGACATTTAGTGAAATTGCAAATGCTGTCTATTCCATGTCATCGAGCATCGTCAATATGTCAACAAAGCTAGAAGAAGTTGTACAAAATACGATGACTATTAATAAATCAGTGGATGAAATTGCCGCTGTGTCTGAGCAGTCAGCTGCAGGTATTCAAGAAACTTCAGCAACGATAGAACAAACCGCTAGCTCAATGGACGAAATAAAAAATAGTTCAAGTCATCTAGCTGAAATGGCTGAAAACTTAAATGATCTTATTGGGAAATTTAAATTATAAATAAGATAAACCGATTGGATACAACACCGAAAGAAAACAACAAATTACGATAAACAAAACCAGTAAGAGGCGAACGTATCGCTTACTTGCTGGTTTTTTAATGTTCATAAGTAATTGTTGGTGAATATCTTTTGAAAATAGATTTTCCAATGGATAAACGAGGAAATGGTCATTTATTTGGTTAAAATTGAATAATCGTAAGTTCAATGGGGATATAAATAGGATGAATAGGGTGATTTATGGCGTACTTAATAAAGTACAACATGTAAACGACAGGAGGCATGAGGATGGCAATACTTGTAGTAAAAAAAGGTATAATGCATCGTTATCAAAATATCAATCAGGCGCTGCAAGACGCTGAAGTTGGAGATGTTATAGAAATTCGGGATGGTATTTATGAAGAAAGTATAGAGATTTCAAAAAGGTTAACGCTCTATGGTAAAGGGGATGTTACGATTAAAGGTGGCGTGTTTATTCGTTACCATACGCATGTGGACATCCGTAATATCCGATTTAGTCAAGGCCAAGGCATTTATGTGAAAGGGGATTTACAGCTTGAAAACTGCATCATTGAAAAGCAACAAGTAAGTACCCAAGTCACTGTTAACTTTGGCACTTTAATGATGAAAAATGTTGATATACTGGCAGGACCATCTAATCAATTTGGCATTCGGATAGATAATGGTTCAAGTGTTATGCTGATTGAATCGACATTACACCAGCATACGAAAGCACAAATCATTGCACAAAATAGTGAAATTTCATTGTCGAAGTGCATGTTGCTAGAGGGCACGATGAATGGAATTTTTGCCATACGAAACGTTCACATGGTCATAGAGGATTGTGAAATTCATGGGCATGAAAAAACTCAAATCGTTGCAGCATCCAGTACAATTTCTTTAGTCAACACGCTTATTCACGAAGGAAAAGACGTAGGAATCCAAGTATTTAGTGGTTCAAAATTAACAATCAATCAATGTGAAATCAAGCACCATGCTGAAACTAATGTCGTTGTCCATGAAAGCGAACTTGTAGCGTCTGATAGTCGCATTGCGAAAAGTAATGGCAATGGACTGTATATAGGTGAAAAATCAAAGGCTGTTATCTATGATTGTCAGTTATTCGGTCATAAAAAACCACAGTTGTTTATAGAGAATAGTAAAGCTGAGATTCGAAAATGCCAGGTGACCAATGGCAGCACGACAGGTATCACTATTTTCAATGAAGCTGATGTCATGATGACAGAATGTACAATCCATCATCATACACAATTTCACGTAATTGTTGATGCAAGTGGTCTTGTGCTCGATCAATGCATCATTCAATTTGGGCAAACAGGTGGAATTTATGGAAATGATCATGCCAAAATCACAGTAAAAAATTCACGCATACAGGAATTAGAGAGTCATCATATTTATATTAATAATGCGCGTCTTTTTGCCAACAAATGTACCTTTAACCATATAGTTGGTAATGGAATTACGTGTATTGATGCCATTGTTGAAGTAATGGACAGTCAATTCTCGCAATGTAAACAAAGTCCTTATTCTATATTTTGGTGTGATAAGTCAATGGGGCGCATCCAAAATTGTGCAATCAACGACACCGAGCGAACTTTTTTGGCAATGACCAATCAATCGCTTCTTGAACTCGTCAATAGCAACTTAACAAATGTTAAAACAGCGGCAGTTGTTCAGGAACAGAGCCAATTATATATTCGGGGACCAATGCAAGCGGGGAGGTGTCAAAAAGATGACTCCTCAAGAATTATTCATATAGACTTACAACAAGCAACGAGTAAAAAAACACAACGAATTGTCGATAAATTAAGTACATGTAACGGAAGCAATGTTGAAGATTGAAAAAAGAAAAAGAGTAGTTTCAAACTTTTGAAATTACTTTTTTTTATGTCTGTTACAAGTCAAATGGTAAACATGGAGGTTTCAATTATAAGAAAAGGGGTATAAACAGTAGGGTTGGACGTCTAATACCATATATATACCATTTTTTACTATGCTATAAAAGTATCTTAAGTGTGAAAGATGAAAGACCTTTGCGAGATAAAATACTTGAAGAGGACGAATATTTCATGCAAAATATGGACAAAGATTCATAGAATTCGACATAAGAAGTATTGTTTTGTAAGAAAATTGCCCATTTTTTGTGCGCGATACATTATGTTGAGAAAACTTGGAATTTATTCGGAAGTAAATTTAAAATATTTGTAATATTATATCCAAAATAGCAATGTTTGTTTTTGTAGAAGAAAATATTGTTAGAAAATTTAGTTTTTAGATTGCTTAATTTGTAGGTTATATCCTATAATTAGTAAAAATGGTTCATTAATAATATTGTCTGTCTGTAGTACTAGACCTTTGGATAATGTTTTTGGAATAATGAAATATTTTTGAATTTGGAAATGGGGTGAGAAAAGATGTTTGGGCTTTCGAAAGAAGAAATTATGATGATGCTAAAGAAAGTTGAATTAGCAGATAGTCAAAAAATTGCAATAGCTGATATATTTCATCAAAATAATCTGTTAATTGAACAACAGCTAGCATTTATTATCCATCTAGTAATAGATGAGCGCGAACGAAATACGTCAAACAATACATATTTAAATTAATGTCAAGTCATTAAGTCAAAGCGATGAAAGATGTGTCTTGATATTATGCATAGAAAAAATTATTAAAATCATGTGAGTCAAAATGATAAGGCTTACATCATTATATATGTAAATAAAGAAGAAATCACAGTTTTTTTGTTGTGTACAAAATAACTGTGATTTTTTACTATATAAAACAAAAAATGAAACTTAGAACTATTCTAAACGTATAAAAGATAAAGAAGGAGGTGTGCAAAGACGTATTCATCTGCCAAAACGCCTAAGGAGGTATTTAGGCTCGATATGTTGTACCTGATGAATGTGACAAGGCCAATTTTAAAGTACATAAAAAATAGTCGGAGGTTGTTAAGATGAAAAGATGTGAATGGGTAAAGTTAGACGAGCCATTATATGTAGATTATCATGATAAGGAATGGGGCGTGCCGATTTATGACGATCAGCGCTTATTTGAAATGATTTGTCTAGAGGGGGCACAAGCAGGTCTAAGCTGGTGGACAATTTTACAAAAGAGAGACGGTTACCGAGAGGCCTTTGACCAATTTAATGCTGCTAAAATCGTCTCCTATACGGAAGAGAAGTTGGCTGAACTAAAAGAGGATACACGTATCGTACGCAATAAGCTTAAAATAGCAAGTGTCGTAACGAACGCACAAGCCTTTCTACGTATCCAACAACAGCATGGTTCCTTTTCACAGTACATATGGTCATTTGTAGACAATCAGCCTATTGTGAATAACTGGATAACGATTGCTGATGTACCAGTAACAACTGAGCTAAGTGATCGTATGAGCAAACAGCTTAAAAAAGATGGTTTTAAATTTGTTGGTAGCACGATTTGTTATTCATTTATGCAGGCAGTCGGCATGGTCAATGATCATATTGTAGATTGTGGTTGTCGACAAGAGCAATCGTTAGAACAATCTTAAATTTATAGCTTATAACAAGGGTAATAATAGATGAAATGATGGACGTCAAAAATAAGTAACTAAACTAATATGTTCTAGTAATACTATTGCAATATTTTAAATATACGATTTCACTAGACAATTAGGATGTTCTCATATATAATGGAATTAATAATAAGATTTCTTGATTTAAAATATTGAATTCACCTATTACAAAAAGTAATCGTGTTTTTCGGTACTTTTTATAATAGGTGAATTTTTTTTTTGAAGAAATTGTTTATTAATTTATTTTTTGGAGGTTTTATTTATGAAACAAGGTACAGTAAAATGGTTTAACGCAGAAAAAGGTTTTGGATTTATCGAAGTTGAAGGTGAAGCAGACGTATTCGCTCACTTCTCAGCAATCCAAGGCGAAGGTTTCAAATCACTTGACGAAGGTCAAAAAGTTGAATTTGAAGTGGAAGACGGTAACCGCGGACCACAAGCTAAAAACATCGTTAAACTATAATTGAACGATCGTTTTGTAAAAAGAGGCATTCTTTAAGAATGCTTCTTTTTTTCTTTATTTAAAATAATCATCATATACAAGTGTTATTTTTCGTTCCATGTTAAAAGCATTAATCTGTATATCATGAATACACCTAGATAAGCCCCAACAACTAAAAATAATGGATTTAAAAAAATGGCGTGGATGGTTGTCATAAATACTGCACCATCTATGATAATTTGATAAATTGATGTGGATGCAATACTACCAAAAATTATCAGCGCTAGCACAGCCAAAACATTCCATAGCAGGCGAGCACGATTACTTTTGTATTGCAGCAATAGCATAATAGCAGGGACAACGATGCTCGATAAGATGATGAACAGTTTCAACTTAAATCACTTCCTTTCCTTAATTATGACCATGACTTTTAAATCATAATCAATGGCGGAAAGTAAAGCATGCTGTAGTGTGACATAGCTAATAAAAAGAACGTGTAAAAAATTTAGGAATGGGGTAATAAAAAATATAGCCAGTAATATGGCAATCAAGAATAGGGAAGAGAAATTATTGAATGGATAAAGGCTTTGTATGATGTTCAGCTTTTTTTAAACATATAATGATATGATTTAAGTACATATCCTGTTAAGGAAAAAAATCAAAGATTTAGGAGGGCTTATCATAAAAGATCATCGTGTAGTATACACAAAAAAAACGAAGGGGGAAGGACGGAAAATGGAAAAGAAAACTGTAGTTAAAAATGGAATAGGATTTGGTTCAGTTCTAGCCATTACAATATCTTGGAGTGTCCATCATTCTATACTTTGGGCAATTATTCACGGATGCTTTAGTTGGCTATATGTACTTTATTATGTGATGACAAGATAAAGAGCTTTAAGAAGTTGTACATAAGGCTGCGGATGATTAGTTTTAACATATCCTTCGCAGTTTTAGCATACATAACTAAGTGTTACTTTTACGATTAATGACACTACTCATTGTTTACTGTAAATGAAAGTTCTTTGAAAGAAAGGTTGATAGGATGACACATCAAGTTACCGCTAAGAGCAATATTGATTTTGGTGCTACAGGCGTCGATGAAATATTGCAAAATGTAGCATATATTTTATCTACATTTGTTATGTCTTACCCGGATAAGAGAGGGCGGGACAGAAAAAATGAGCTTGAAGTCCCTTTTAATTTTGTAAAGAGACGTAATACCGCACGTATCATTGATAGTATTCAGCGCTTTGAACCACGAGCAGTCATTATTGATGTGGAGTATGTAGGAGATGTATCGAAAGGAAAGATAGAACCAGTAGTAAAAGTAATTGTTAATGGATAATTAGTTTGTATAAGAATAGCTTGTAACAGTCCACCATCCTTCGTTGTAAAAAACCTGCTTGACTATTTCGGAGAATTTTGGAAGACGCAGCAAACAGTGTCTGAGCATACTGAAAGTCATCCGTAAATAGCAAGCAGATTCTTTTGCAAAGCTTAGGTGCGTTTCAACTAATAATTACACAGTTGCAATTCGTCTAAGTGCGTCAATTTTTTGGCAATCGATAATAATAGGTGCATTTGCTGCTCCAGCTTCAACAAAATAAGCACAGCAATTACACGTATCTAATTTTAAGAAAATCAGACCAAGGAAGCTACCTCCACTTGATAAATAAACATCTACTGTAGTTCCTAATTCAAATCTTCGTAATAAATGGCAAATACAGCCTTCACAGTGGTGATGATCGTTTTTGTGCTCATCTCTGTCATCTTTCCAACAAGATTTTTCTTCACAAGTACAATGATTGTGTTTCCAGTCTTCATGTTTTCGGCAACAAGATTTTTCTTTATGATCATGTTTTTCAACAACATGGTAGCATTTCTTTTCAACTTCGCAATAATATTTATTTTCTTTTTTATCAAATTTATCCTTTTTGCAATGATCCCAATCCATATGTTTAAAATATCTATAATCTTCCATGTTTTATAATCTCCCTTTTGTTAGTTTGTTTGTGTAATGCGCGCGCTAGCCTTACATTTATAATCTATGAATTGAAATGATATTGACTTGGTAATATGTCCCTTAATAGAGTTAAAAATTAAAATCATTTTGAAAAAACAAACCTGTATGTATACCTATTGGAAACAAATGATAGAAAGAAATAAGATTTGAGCAAAGAAAAAGAAGATCAAAGAGCATAACAGTGTTGCCTTCCTTTCCTTTTGCGACAAAGAAGCTCTTTCCTGCGATGCGTCAGTACCCAAAATACGTATTTTTGTGAAAAAAGGAGAGCAGGAGAAAATGCATAAAAGTTTTATAAAAGGTTTTTGTATAGTGATGGCATTACTTATATTTGTAACAATTTATTTGAAATACCAGCCGACTACATCTGTACAATTAACTCAACATAATTCTTCTCAATATGCATCTGAAGAAGTAGCACAAAAGTTACAACGCACGCAATTAACAAAAAAAATAATTATAGCTCTAAGGGATGAAGGGTATCATCCAGATAGCACGATTGAATATTTAATTGACTCATCGGACAATCAAATTATCACAATAAGTTTACATAATTTAGAGAAAATCGATAACCGAACGGAGAGCAAAATCCAAAAAATAGTAAATAATATTGCGAAAAAGAATAACTTTAATTTGTTTATTGTGGATGTCCAGCTTACTGATCTAAATTGACGATTTTTGTACATGAATCCTAGTCTATTAGAAGAAAATAAATAGTTAGTAATAACTACAAAAAGTTGAAAATTATTGGAAAATTATTATAGTATGTACTCCTCTTTATTGGTATATTTAGTATGTTAAAAGAAGAATTGGGAGGATTTAGTGATGAAGAAGTTTTTAATCATGGCTGTACTGTCGTTAGTAACAATTATGGCAGCCGCATGTGGTAGTGAAGTTAGCAAAGGAGGTAGCACTCCTATCCCAAGTAACGAAGCAAAGAAGGAAGAAGCTACAGCAGATAAGAAATCGGAAGAAAAAGAAGAAGTTAAAAACGATCAGACTGAGAAAGAAGCAGCTGCTCCAGTAGTCAATTATGCAAGAAACTATTTAGAAGATGTACCATTTTTCACAGAAGATCAACTAACATTAGAAAAGCAATCATATAATTTTATTTCAACTAATGCAGATTTATTCCCTGCTTTATCA
The DNA here is from genome assembly GCF_003049665.1 of Lysinibacillus mangiferihumi. Classification (GTDB taxonomy): domain Bacteria; phylum Bacillota; class Bacilli; order Bacillales_A; family Planococcaceae; genus Lysinibacillus; species Lysinibacillus mangiferihumi. The sequence continues at coordinate 252,465 of NZ_PYWM01000003.1, forward strand.
AAAGAAGCAATTCAAAAAACAAAAAAACTTGCGGATGATAAAATCACTTCCAAGCATTTAAATAAAAATATTAAACCGTATCTAGAGAAAATGGTTACTTTTGCAGGCGATATCATCCAAATAGAGGAAGATACATTAGAGGATGGTACACCAGTGTCACTTATTTTAATTGAAGATATGGACTTTAATGTTATTTATGCCATTGGCTATCATTCAACAGAATTCCTTGAAGGGGATTTTGTAGAAATTTGGGGTTTACCTTTAGGTCAATATAGTTATGAAAACATAGATGGTGGTACTACATTAGCTCAGGCTATTGCAACGTCTCATATAGAGTAAAAAATATAAGGGCACTCTCGAAGAAGATGTGTCCTTTTAGCATGCATAAAAACTAATCTAATCTATGATATAATCGCAAAGAAAGAGGTGATTTTACTGAATATTTTAGTTTTAGGTGCAACTGGCCGTGTAGGAAGTCATATCGTTTCCCTTGCACTAAACGATGGACATCAAGTGATCGCATTAGTACGTACACCAAGTAAAATGATAATAGCTAATGAAAATTTACAAGTTAAAAGAGGCAATGTCTTAAATAAAAACGACCTCATATCAGTTATGGCTGATGTAGATGTCGTTATTAGCGCATTAAATACGGATGGGTCAAACACGTTAACAGCAAGTTTACCACTCATTCTTGAGGCAATGGCAAGTAGAAATGTGAAGCGAATTATAACAGTCGGGACAGCTGGAATTTTACAAAGTCGTCTAACGCCTAATTTACTTCGATATCAATCCAGTGAATCAAAACGAAAGTCAACGTTTGCAGCACAAGAACATCACAATGCCTTTAAATTATTAGCGCAATCAGCTATGGATTGGACAATCGTTTGTCCTACATATTTACCAGATGGACGTTATACAGGTAAATATCGCGTAGAGCGAGATTTCCTTCCAGAAGGTGGAAATGAAATATCTGTGGCAGACACTGCACAATTTACTTACCAACAAATTCAATGTTCTGAATACGTGAAGTCTCGAGTAGGTATCGCCTATTAATAGATTATTTGCACACACTTATTTTAACCATGGTATTAGTTAAAATGAGTGTGTTTTTCCGTAATCCTACAGTTTTGCGTCATTTTAATAAAAAAAGCTGTAGCAACAGTTTGCTACAGCAAAAGAATAATTAGGGAGATTCATGGCTTTCATTTTATTATGGCACATATGTTGTTTTTTATACTTCATATGGCAGTTAATAATTCAAATTTAAAAGCATTTTTTAATCATTTCCACAAATAATAAAGTACTAAATAATTTTTTGGGGAAGTGAAGTTGTTGAAGAAATTAATGCTGTATATTGTGCCTTTTTGTATTTTAGCTGCCTCCATTTTTTTTGTAAGTGAACGTTTCTCTGCTGATAAAGGAAGGAAATATTATGAAGAGGCAGGGCAAATATTGTGGGAAATAAAAACGAATGAAAAAATAATTGCATTGACCTTTGACGATGGCCCTCATAAAAAATATACACCAGAAATATTAGATGTTCTGGACAAGTACAATGCAAAATCTACATTTTTTATAGTCGGTGAAAATGCGGAAAAAAACCAAGCAGTTATTCAAAGAATGTATGAAGAAGGCCATGAATTAGCCATTCACACATATACACATCCTTTAAGAACGACTATCCCTAATCTACTGAAGGAAATTAAACAAACACATGAAACGATTTACGGTATTAGTGGATATTCTCCAACCTTATTCCGTCCAGTGGAAGGGCAATATACAGAAGGTATGATTGATGCAGTTGCAAAAGAAGGATACAAAGTAGTGATGTGGTCTTGGCACCAAGATACAATGGACTGGAAAAGTCCTGGTATTAATAAAATTGTCAACACTGTGTTAAAAGGGGCCAAAGAAGGAAATATTGTTCTTTTTCATGATGGTGGCGGAGATCGAGGTCAAACGGTTAAAGCACTCGAAAAAATTTTACCTGAACTGGAAAAGCAGGGATATAAATTTGTCACGGTTTCAGAATTACTTGAAGTGCAAAAAACAACGAATAAAATGGAAAACAATAAGAAATAGCCAGTAATGCTAATATTAAAATAACTTCGATAAGTGCAAATTAAATGGGCACTCATCGAAGTTTTTTAGCGATTATTACGCCAGTTATTATTTGAACCTAACCATCATCAATCATTCACATTAAGCGAATATGTACGAAATCTAATAAAAAAGAAGAGCACAATATTGTGCCCTTCAATTTCTAACGACGATGTTCTACAAGGTCTATTGCACCTAACACAATATGTGCTAAACCAAATCCAAAGACTGTATGGGCAATCATTTTGTTAGAACCGCTTTTTTGCTTTAATGCATATCCAGCAGCCGTAACAGCAGAACCTAAAATAGTTGGGATTAAACCTTCTCGAATTGAATTCATCAAAATCCCTCCATCGAAGTTAATTTGGTGTCATTACACCATTTATACTATTTACGAATAAGCGCGAACCTATACTTGTCCAATTTTACTTTAATGAAGTAAATTTTTATTCATGCTGTATAGAGAGACGAAACGCAGCAGGAAACCCAAGTGTTTTCTCTTTTTTTAGGCATGAAAAAATGGGTCACTTGGGGGAAGTGACCCAAAGGGGTTAATAGAAGTGTAAAGCTGGCATCATGCATGCCATTGCTTTGTAAAACATTTTTTATAAGAAAGCAGTACCGACAATAATCAAGAGAATAAAGAGTACAACAATAAGCGTAAACGTAGATCCATTGCCGCCGCCATAGTAATAGTCACCGCCATAGTTATATCCACCACAATAATTATTGTTCCAATTTCCTACATTTCCGTAGTATCCCATGAAACATACCTCCTTCCTTCCTTCAATTTATAATATGTTCCCTGTTGAAATGCGGAGGGGTATTTATCCCAATTCAAGCCCTTCTATTTTAGAAATGTTTTTATTGTTAAAAAATGTTTAAAGTTTTCCATTACAAAAAGCTGCAGCGTATAAAAACGCTACAGCTTTGAATTGGTTACCTGTTTGGTTTGTCAGTAAGAGCATTATAGCATACTTTTTAAATTGCAGTATAGCATTTCTAATTCACTACATTAATTTGGCTAATATTTATGAAGGAGTTACTACCCCTACAATTTTATCACGGTCTTTAAATGTTCTTTCCGTTCAAAATACATAGTGGCTTAAATACTTGTAATTCATTTTAAACAAACCCAATATTTGCGAAAAAGCCTTGACAACCTCCATTTCTTTTTTCAACGATACTAAGATTTTTCTAATCCATTCCTTTTAGGTTTTCCCTAATGTCTTAGCCCACTTTAGATAACTGTAGAAAGCATATGGATGTGCCAAAAAGTAGAACGATTGTGATAGGTACTGGTTAGAAGCTTGAGGGAGGTTAATTTACGAAAAGTTAGTTCTTTCTGTATTTTTGTTAACCTTCATAGGTCTAGGAATTGAATATGCTAGAAATGAAGGCAGGGATTGAAGAAATCCAAAAAGTACTTTATGAAAAATAAAGTAGTTTTTTTATGCCTTCAGCTATCACCTGTGTGGGGGGCTAATATAGAGGAAAGTAGGTGATGATATGGAAACAAATACATTTTGGTCTTCACTTATAGGAGGTATGACCGCATTAATCGTATATCTAATTGGCGGTGTAGATGAGTTGGTGACATCTTTAACAATTTTAATGGCAATCGACTTAACATTAGGTGTAATGGTTGGTTGGATCATCAAAGATATAGATTCTCGTAAAACGTTTAAAGGTCTACTGAAAAAGACAGCCATGATTTTAATGGTTATCGCAGCAGTTCAGTTGGACAATGCGACAGAAAGCGGCAACTTTATGCGTAACGCCATGATTTTGTTTTTAATTGGGATGGAAGGTATAAGTATAATCGAAAACTTAGGTAAGTTGGGCATTCGTGTTCCAAAGTTTTTAGCAAATGCTTTTGCACAGTTGAAAAAGGATAATGACGATAAAAAGGATGATGAGCAGTAGATTGTAGTTAAAAGTCTCGTGACTTAGTGGATACTTTTTAATGACGTATAAGGACATTACATTAAACAATTCCCACACAGAAATGGCAAGAAAATAGACACAAGGCCATTTGACTATAAATACTAATACAAGCTGCTATTTGATAAGACTGCTGAAGACCCTATATCTTTGGATTTTAGCATACGGTGCGGGGATTGCTAATCGAAAGAAATAATCACAAAGAGATAGTAGGTCATAAAATTGAAACGTTTAATTTTTCTTTTAAAACAGCACAAAATGGAAGCTGTTTTTCATAAAAAATAATAAAAGAGTCACATCTAACTAGGTGGGGCTTTTTATTTTGCATTTAATAATGAGGGGAAGAACGTGTTGAAGGATAACACATCTCGAAAGAATGGCGTTGAAGGAATATTGAAGCCTAAATGGATGTGATAAAGAGGACTTTGCCTTCTACAAGCTTTACCAAGTTTATTTGGAAAGAGGTGGTAGTATGCAATTAACCGATGGCTCCTGGATTTTTGAAACCGAAGAGATAGAAGCGGCTGTCATGAACTTAGAACGAGAGGGATACGAGCGAGAAATGTTGAACGCCTTCGCTCGATATGCTTATTTACGTTATAAACAAATTAGGGATACTGTAAATCCACGGAAGTGCAAATACATGTTTATTGATAAAGTAAGAGAACAATTAAAGTCCCCAGCAAAATTACGAAGAGTTAGTAGTTTATTGAATATGACCGAAGATGAAGTACAATACATTGTAGCATTTGTAAAAAAGCATTTGAAATATGTAAAATAAACAACCCTGTTTAAGTGAACTGAAAAATAAAATAGATTTATTTAGATTTTGTAAATTATATAAACTTTTTGCCGATCCAATGAGCTGTTAACACAATAGGAAAAAAGAGCACACCAAAAGGTAAGGATATCAAAATCATTTTCCACGTAACAATTTGCTCCATCAATAATGATCTATATAAAAGAATGCTGTATGGAATAATAATAATAACCGATGTAATAGTTCCAGGAGCAATAGAGCGGAATATAATAGTCTGCCCAATATGCGTAAACGCATGAATAAAAAATACTAATGAAACAGCTATAAAAAAGTAAAAACTCCAACTAGTACCATTATAGAGATAGTGAATAGCTGAAACAGTAGCTGCACTGACAAATAAAAAAATAACGATAACTGCTGCTGCAAATTGAGCTGTCGTCATAGAAAACTGCTTCACAATTCGGTCAGCTATTTTGGGAGGCAACCGTTTATAAATCTTATTTCGATTCGTATGTAACCATTTTTCTACTAATATAATCTCTTCAAAATCGTGGATAATGAAAAGAATAGGAAATAACCAGATTAATGTTTGAACATTTAACCAGAATGCCATATTGACCTCACTTGCTTTCGTTTATATTTGGTCACGTATAAAGATTGTAGATTGGAATGGAAAAATGATTAAAGGGTCACTGGACCAGAGTGACCCTAACCAACAAATCAGGAGGTGCAAAGCTAAATTTGCTTTACACTACTATTACTATGATGAAATAGTTATGATAACTAGCTATTAGCCTGCAAACTAGATAAAAAATAAATACTTTATTATTTATAAAGTTACGTGTATTTCCATGGTTATAAATATTATACCGATTTTGGATTATTTAGTTAATTATTTTTTGGAATAATCGTGAGTGATGGTTAACTTTTAGTAAAATACTGCTCTTTCGACAAATACTAAATGTTGATTAAGAAAAATATTTCTAATTTATACAAGAAATTCGAAGTGCATTGTAATGCATAGGGAAATAGTATAGTGAGTATGCGCAAGGATAAGTCTATATACATGTGACATTGTCGATCTTTTTAATCAAATTTGTTGTTTTCAATTGTCAGAAATTATCAATATATCATATAATAATAAAAAATATAATATAAGAGGTGAACTTATGGGGAAACCAGTAGATTACAATCTATTTCCAGCCTATCAAAACACACTTGAAGACAGACTAACCGAACGAAAAGAAGAATATATAGAAGAGTTAGAAAAAGCAAAAATTGGCGGATATCTATTAGATTTTGAAAAATTATTAGAAGAAGTACCGCAATAAGTAAAAGCACCTCACAATGGGGGTGCTTTTTAGTTGGAATAAATCGTGAAGACCTGTACACCTCGTTACATACTAAACGAATAATTTCTTATTCGTGATTACATATCAAATAAAATAAAATTTTAGCAAATTGCTACAAAGTTTGTATAAGAATTAATAATTCAGTAAATATATTTATTTTGAATTATCTTCAAAATAATAGTTAAATAACCCTGATTTTTAGTTTGGATATTGAAATGCTATCCGTAATTGTTAAAATAAATTTTAACTAGATCTAGTGAGACATAGGAGAATACGTGTCCAAATCTTAATGAGGTGGGTAGTATTAGATACCCATTAATAAAAATACTATGATAATGTTCGGTTGTAAATAATTTTAATACTCTGAAAACTGATAAACAGATTAAAATTTAATGTTTATAGGAGGATTAGTATGAAAAAATTTATTTGTTGCTTAGTAGTAATTTTGGTATTTTCTACTGTTGCATCTCCAACATTATTGACAATTGCAAGTTACGAAAATAATTTAACGCTAGCTTCAGAATATAATAGCTTTACGTTGCTTTATGATAATGGTAATCATTCAGCTTTTCAATTAAAAGATGAAGCAGGAAATATTTTTGAGTACGTTGAAGATGTAATCAGTAAACCTGATGGAACGGATGAAATTACCCAAAAAATATTTAATATTTCACCTAATAACGAGAAAGAATTAATAGATGAGAAAGTTATTAGGATAATGGAAACAACAGAAGAAATAATGATTAAAGAACTTACCAATCCGAATAGTGTGGAAGTGAAAATAAACAAAAATAATCCTCAATATAATACTAAGGGTACTTTCCAACAACAATCTTATAATAATATTAATCCTAAATTAAAAACATTGACTGCCTCAAAGGGGGCATCTGGCGGTTCTTATATTGCGGCTATTCGTTGGGAGGAATCACCTAATAATAATAATGCCTATGCTATTTTTGGTACGATGTCTAAAACGACAACGAAGCAACAATGGCAGTATAGAGATTTTAAAGCAGCAGCTAATAATATTGTTGATCAAGAAAGAGGTCTTCTATTAGGCGGCTTAGGTGGCGTTGCAACAGCAGTCTGGGATGCAGTAAAAGGTGGAAATCTATTATCATGGGAATTAATAAAAAAGATATTTATTAAGCTAGGAAAGGGTATACCAGTTGTTGGGACAATCCTTCTTATTTTTACTTATGTTAATTTATGTCTGAGTGCAAAAGCAAAATATCATGCTATACCATAATTATGAAGATGAAACTAAGCAAGCTTATTAGGTGATATGTTTTGAATACATTTCTAGAGATTCTATTGGGTGCTTTCATACTTTTCGTTTATATACAAATCATGTCCTTTGTTTTCAAGGTTTTGGTAAAGTATATGAAGCGAAAAAGTACGGACTTTCTTGTGCAAATACTTCCTGGTTGGCTTATGGTGATGTTATCAAGTGGTTGTATATTTTATTATGCTCTACCATATTATCGGTACTATATTATTATGCAAACTATAATGTATACCGCCATGGTTGTTTGTATTATTGCGTTGTTCTTATTATTGGTTGTGAAACCGATTAGTATCAATAAATATAACAAGATAATAATAAAAATTAAAAAAGGGGCATGGTAGCAAATAAAGCATAGTCAAAAGAAGTTTTTGAAGTTTAATGATATATAACCATTTAGTTTCTATGGAAGAATTAGAAAACAAAAAAACTTGCTAGATTTTTGAAATTAGCGGAAGAAGTACCGCAATAAATTAGGAGGCATCTCACTTTAAAGTGAGGTGCTTTTCAATATAGTCTAGAACAGTTTATTAATTATCAAATAAAAATATCATGGCATACCATAATAATGAAGATGTAAAAATTATAGAAGGATGATTTCTTTTGAATTCTCTTTTTAATATTTTATTGAGTGCTTTAATTGGTGTCGTTTATTTGAAAATAATGTCTCTTGTTTTCAAAAAATCGGTAAAATATATGAAACAAAAAAGCAGGGACTTCCTTGTACAAATATTGCCTGGGTGGCTTTTGATCATGTTATCAAGTGGTTGTATATATTGGTATGCACCTCCGTATTTGACATATTATTATATAATGCAAACAATAATGTATACAGCCATGATTATATGTCTGATTGCGTTATTTTTATTATTGGTCGTGAAACCAATCAGCATTAATAAATACAACAGAATAGTTTTAAAAATTAAAAAGGACTATGAAAGTAAATAAGTACAGTCAAAACAGGTTTGTAATGATTAATAATATTAATTATTAGGTGATATGTTTTGAATACATTTCTAGAGATTTTATTGGGTGCTTTCATACTTTTCGTTTATATACAAATCATGTCCTTTGTTTTCAAGGTTTTGGTAAAGTATATGAAACGAAAAAGTACAGACTTTCTTGTGCAAATACTTCCTGGTTGGCTTATGGTGATGTTATCAAGTGGTTGTATATTTTATTATGCTCTACCATATTATCGATACTATATAATGCAAAATATAATGTATACCGCCATGGTTGTTTGTATTATTGCGTTGTTCTTATTATTGGTCGTGAAACCAATCAGCATTAATAAATACAACAGAATAGTTGTATTTATTAAAAAGGATTTTAATCGTAATGAATGATAAGTTAACAGGTTCTAAACATAATAGATGTGCAGCCATTAAGTGTATTGATACTAAATGGCTGCTTTTAAAATAAATTGGAGTACTACGCAGAATAAGTAATGTAAATAATGTGCTATTGTTATAGAATGGTAAAAAGTCGATTTTGAAAGTAGAGGGAAAAGCATGTTTCCAATATTACATACCGAGCGTTTAGTGCTAAGAGAACTGACAGAAAATGATGCGCAAGCAATATTAAGTTGTTTTTCAAATCCAGACGTTTTACGTCATTATGGGCAGAAGCCGTTAACGAGCTTAGAGCAAGTGAAACAGATTATCCAAAATTTTTCTACTAATTTCAAAGAAAAACATGGCATTAAATGGGGAATATCCGTGCAAGGACAAGAAGAAATTATCGGTACAATTGGTTTTCAAGATTGGTCTGTTGAGCATAAAAAAGCGGATATCAGTTATGCACTTTTCCCTAATAGTTGGGGGCAAGGCTATGCAAAGGAAGCTGTGGGTAAAGTTATTTCCTATGGTATTCAAGAGATGAATTTGGTGCGCATAGGAGCCATTGTTTTTACGGAAAATGAAGCTTCGAATAAGCTATTGAAAGCATTGGGTTTTGAAAAAGAAGGGGTTTTAAGAAACTTTATGCATCAAAATAATATGCCTTATGACACTAATGTTTATTCTTTCATTAAGTAAAGAGCAATATTAAATATCATGTAATGAATAAGCGAAATGAAATATAGGGGGAACTTTATTTACTATATAATTTGAAACCCTGACATATCCCCCATGTGTCGCAATGTTATGGCTTTGGAAAGGAGAAATATGGTGCATGCATAGTAAAATACTAAAAAGATTAAAGAGTGAACCTTTCCAATTTATTTCTTATTTGAACAAGCTAGTTAATGGGAATCGATTTGAGGACGGTGAAGCGTTAGAAATATCCATACAAATGATTAAAGAAGGACCAGACAGTTTGTCGGACGAGCAGTGGGCTATCTTTTTAGAGAATGGTATTTGTGATAAATATATAGATATATGTGAAAAATGTTCCGAACAAATGCCATGGTCTAATATGTACAGTGCTATTTTTATCCATACAGATCATCTTTGTGCGAACTGTAGATTTATTGAAAATAAAATAATCGATTAATTACACTTGTAGTGTTACTCATCTACTATTATGCAAGCCGCCTTCCATACAAAAGAGTCATTGCGCAAGTAAGGGAGTAGTTGTTTCTTTATAATTATATCCAGTAGTGAGCTACGATTTAACTTTTAAACCTAGTAATGATGCAAACCCAACAGCTTGTTCAGAAGATACTTCGCAACCTTTTATACTTTCCAAAGTAACATTCAACCTTTCATATCGACATGTGCTAATATCAATACCTTTTAAAGAGGTTTGAGAAAAATCTGCATCATTAATATCACATTCATTAAAAATGACTTTATTAAATTTGCATTCAAAATAGTTGGCGCTTTGTAGTGATGAATGATTAAAAATGACCTGTTTTAAACGAGTCTCTGTAAAATCACATAAATTTGCAATACAATTGTCAAAAGAAACATTTCCTACATGAGCTTCTGCTAAATTCAATCCTAATACTTTACAATTGTCGAATGTAACTCTGTGAATTAAGCCTTCCCTAAAGCTGGCATTCGATAAATCACAGTTTTCAAAAATAACATCAGTCAAATCAATTTTTCTAAAAGAAACATCTATGAATCTAACATTTTTAAAGAGTACTTTTGATAAAATAAGTCTATCAATAGCCATATTGTCAATGACCGTATTTGCGATAACACAATTGGATAAGTACGGATCTTCTTCATAAAAAATATCTTGAAAATTTACTTTTTCTAATGCTAAAGGCAATTTAGGCGATTCAATTTTAAATACTTTTGCCACTTTATCACACCTCTCAATGTAATGATGTAGAATAATAAAAAATTAATGCTTTTATAAGACTTTATTTTTTCTTCATAGAAAATACAGGTTATTATCAACCGATTTTGACTGCTCGTAAAGTGTAAAATGCAGTTCCATTTGCAAGCACACTAACATAAACTTTTATACTAAATATGAAACTTTTTGACTTTTCGAACGTATATTTTTGAAATATGGTTTTAGTGAGGTAAAAATGTATAAATTTAGTGCAGTGTTTATTATGTTCATCTGCTTATTAACAGCTTGTACACAAGATGAAGTTGTACCGAAAGAACAAGAATATGAGGATGAACATAGCGTAGTGACACCTGATGGGAAAGTAACCTTTGAGATTATTAATAACATGAAGGTCCCACAAGAAAAAGTGGAAAAAATTAAAGAGGAACTACTAACTGCCTATGAAGTAATACAAAATTCGATTCATACTGCCTATGTTCCTTCTGACAAAATCAACGTTTATCTCAATGAAGGAGACCTTGCTTCAATGGGCTTGTCATCCAAAATCGAGCTATATGGCGTGAAGGAAGACGGATACCCACTAATACATGAATTAACACATTCCTTACTGGGCTATGGTAAAGATTTTGATACAAGCAGTGGGTATTTTACACAAGAGGGTTTTGCTAGTTATTTGGAAGAAAAGTACGGGGAAAATAAAACATATCCCCATAAACTTGTAAAATATTTTATGGATGCAAACAAATCAATCCCTATTAGTAATTTGATAGATTCTAATCTGGATGAATCCTATTTTCGCCCTGTCCTAATAACTGAAAAAGATGTTACCCTTCGATTGATGAGCTATACACATGCTTCTTCTTTTGTAACATATTTAGTAGACACTTACGGGTTAGAAAAGTTTGAACAGATTTACAATGAAAAGGATTTGTCAAAAAAGTAGCGGATGTATATGGAAAGAATATGAGTGAATTAGAAAATGAATGGATTGTTTTTCTTAATAAGGATTCAAATAACTTAACATATGAAGAGAAAATGGACATGGGGTATTTTTTTGCAATCTCTTCAATTATCGATACGATTGATTCGAAAATTTTTTCAAAGGAATAAGATGATGCGTGAAGATTGTTCTCTATTTGTCAATAGCTAAAATTTCAAAGCGTATGTTATTTCCGCTTTCGTCTTAATAAATAATTTGCATTTTAATTTACAATTGTTTATTCTATCATAATACTTAATTTTGGAAATAAGGTGATAGACATGAACATTTTAGACAGGGCAAATAGAAAAAAAGTAAGGGCATTAAAAATTTTAGATGAGTTACAATTAATACAAAAATGGCGTACAATAGGAAATTGTTTTTTAGTGGGCGCAACCGCTTATGATTTAATCGTATCGCCTGATATTGATATGGAGACATTTAGTGATGAATTAATTCCAGAAAAAGTGATGATGGCGTTGGCACCATTATTAGACAATCAAAATGTATTGGAACTAAAATATAAAAATTATATGGATTCTGATTATCAAGGCTATTATTTTAAAATCATTTATTTAGCTAATCAAGAAGAGTGGAATATCGATATGTGGCTTTTTTCAAATGGACGTCAAGGAGCACTCTCTAAAGATTTGGTGCCTTATATGAAAAAAGCGTTAACAGAAACTTCGAGAAAAGCTATTCTTGATATTAAAGAAGCATTACTAGAAACTAATTTAAGTTATTCATCAATATTTATTTATCAGGCTGTGATAGAATTTGGGATTCGAAATGTGAATGAATTTTTAGAATGGACGAAAAACCATGATACGAATTTGCTTATTCAATGGAAGCCTGATAGCAATTAGGACTTAAAAAAATGGGGGCACTTCTCTAGTTTTAAGACTTAATTTCGATATATTTTGGCAGAGTTTCTTCTTTTTAGAACATCTTTTTATAGTAACATGAAGAAAAAAATGAGGAGATTGTAAATGCCTGATTTAGTGCTTGCCCTTTTTTTATTGAATGAAAAAATAGTCCATAATTTAGAACAATACACATATATAACATAAGTGAAATTAGGGATAATTATATATTTGAATTATTTGAAAATTGAAGGGAGGATGAGGGGTAGGGTGGTATTGCTTAAATACGACATAGAAGAGAAAGATCTTATTATGCTAAAAGAAGTTTATCAATCAGTTGGGTGGCATAAACATAACGAACTTATCATCGAGAAGGTTTTTAATGCAAGTACTCATGTTGTGATTGCATTGGTCGATTGCAAAATTGTCGGTTTTGTTAGAGCGCTTTCAGATGGGGTATTCAATGCAGCTATTTATGATGTAGTTGTCCATAAAAATTATCAAGGCCAAGGAATTGCACGTATGCTTTTGGAAGATATGATGAAGCAATTAGAAAATGTTTCATGCATTCAGCTAATTGCAACAACTGGTAATGTCACTTTTTACGAAAAAATGGGATTTAAAAAATTAAAGACAGCTATGGGGATTTATAAAAATCAGCAACTAGCACAAGAATATTTAGAGTGATTTTTAGTAAATGGATGGATAAATAATAAATAGAAAACCAGAATAGATTCTACATCATGTAGATGAATTCTGGTTTTCTTAAACAGCCCATGTGTATCATTGATACTCTATTGTCTGGCGTTTCTGCGAATTGGTGGAAAAGGTAAAAATGGTGGTTTACACTTACAACCAAAGCAACAATGGCAACGACAAATCGGATTTGAATTGAGCTTGAACTTTTTAAGATATTTCGTTTTTTCCACGTAGGTCTTCCTTTCTTTCATATTAATACTATATGTACACGTAACCATCTTCCTTGTATGTTTTCCTACATCTGAAAAGACACGCTTTCATATTAAGTACTTTTATTCAAATAATGTTTTAAATTTTGTGAACATTTTTAATGTCGCTTTACGCAAATAAAATTTAAGTCTTAAATGAATCATATTTTTTCAGACGTTAGCATAGTGAAATAAAGGGGGATAAATATGGGAAATGTGAATATTTATGAAATCATTGGCTTTTCGATTGATCCTATTTATGAGGCAGTAACAAAACTTATGGTTGATGAAGAAATCGTCATTGGCAAATATACCATTCGTAAAACACCAAAATTTTATGAAATTGAAAATATAAATTTGCATGAGTGTTTTAAAGAAAAAGAGCATTGTTATCAATTTTTATGCAACTTGCTCATAACAAAATAATGAAGTTACAGCAGCCATCATAGTTGTATGATGATGTACTAAAAACCAAATGTTGTATCATTTTAATTATATTATTAAATAGTGAAGGGGGATTATTATTGAATATCGAGTTTATTAACAGCAAAATTTCAGAACACTTATTGAGTGGTACATTTGAAGTAAGTTTGTTTTTAATTGAAAAGATTAAGACGCATGATATGTTAGATTATTTTTCATTTAAACCATCAATAAGCCATTCGTTACAAAAAGATATTATTAATATTATCCAGCCAACTATTGATAAGCTTGTTGGAAAAGAGCAACTTGAATTTAATGAAAATGGACGACCTAATGGCGTAGTTGAGTATTGTCAGTCATCCTATATAGGAATAACTTATGATCATTTATTAAAAAGTTTACAGGAACCGGGTGAATCATTGAATGAAGATGTGCAAAAAGATTTATACTGTATAAAAATTGAAATAGAAGCAGGGAAGTATGCTTATTTCTTAAATCGTATTCCGCAATTTAAGAAGTTTTCTAAAGGTCTTTGGGGAATAATTGCGGATTCTACTTTTAGAAAAGTCTCAGATTCATTTATTGGCATTGAGCCAGGGTTCGATTTACTTATTTATGACAATGAAATACTAGTAGTAAATAATGTTTCAGTGCAACGAATTTTCGATTTGAAAACAAAGTATGTGCACAATACGAGTTCGGTCTTATGTGCTTTTGAAGAAACGAATAAATTAGAAGGCTTTGAACAATTTAAAAATGATAGCATTGAAGATGGTAATATTGTTAAGCGAGTTTCGCGATTAATGACAAAGCCTGAGAGAATGACAAGGTTCGTTGAAAATTTTGATAAAATAGAAGAAATTATTAAAGAATTTGACTTAAATATCGAATTAAACGAAGAAAAGTCAAAAATAAAATATACAGATAAAAAACAATTGAATGATATCGTCAAGTTACTGAATGATGCTTATTATAAAACTGTTCTTACGGGTGAAAGAGGCAGAGATGATTTAAGGTAATTTATCAAGAAAGGGTGGAGGACAAATGACAAATCTTTTTAAATTGTTTCTGTTTATATCGTCATACTCTCCATTGTATGTCATTGTTGCTCTGTCCATATTCCCTTATGAAAATATTGATGTGCAGTCATTTGTTGAAGATCAAGTAACGCTTACCGTTACTATTATTTTGTTAGTATTATTTTCCCTTTCCTTTTTACCGATTTGGTATATGAAAAAATGTGAATTAAACAGCACGATTGTTAGTGAGCGCGTAGCAAGAAAAAATGAAGAGATTTTAAGTTACTTAGTGACATATATCGTTCCTTTACTAGCCATCAATGTTAAAGAAATAAGTACTTTAATTACAAACGGGATTTTGTTTATGATAATTGGCTATTTATATATTAAGTCTAATTTAATCCATGTGAATATAACGTTCTTATTATTTGGTTGGAACATTTATGAAGATGAGCTTGGCCGCGTAATTATTTCAAAAGACAATCCAGATTATTTTATTAGAATGAACATTGCTAACAACCCTATCCGTGTTAGAAAACTGGCTAGTAATATTTATTTGCATAGGTCTTAGAGAAAGTAGCAATCCATTGTGTAAAGTCACTATTTGACATGGGCAGGACTTAAAAGACTGTCCATAGACAGCCAGATTACTTAGTAGGCAAGGATACGCCTTATATGACAAACAAAAAAGCCTATACCGAAAAATGATATAGGCGAAATTCAAAAATTAATCTGTTTTTAGGAGAGAATAAATATTAATATCTATAAAATTCCCTTTTGAATTTTCGTATTGTCTTAACTTTCCTTCGAATGTAAAATGAAGCTTTTGTAACACTTTTATAGAATTTACATTTGCAGGTTCTACCTTTGCCTCAATTCTATTGATTTTTAAAGTTTCGAAAGCATATTCAATAAGTGCCTTTATACCTTCAGGAGCATACCCCATGCCCCAATAGGCTTTCGCGATATCATAACCAATTTCTACTTTTGCATTATCTAAGTCTATTGAATTGAATCCACATGTTCCTATTATTTCGTTGGAGTTCCTTTCAATCATGCTAAACCGTATCGCTTCACCAGCATTTGCTAATCCTTCTAGAAGTTCAATCATCTCTGTTGCTTGCGTTTCATGCGTAAAGGTAGTGATATTCATGTATTTCGTTACATCTGGATCAGACCAAAGTTTAAACAAGTGAGGTGAGTCTGATACAGCCATTCTTCTTAAATGTAATCTTTGAGTGTGTAGTTCTTTTATCAATGCTTATACCTCCAATATTTTTAATCCATTAGATAAAAAATATTGCCATCTGCGCATAGTTCAGTCCCTTCAAGGTTTTTATTCTAGTCTATGTTATTTCTCTTTCACTTTTGTTTTTCTTAGTAGTAATGTTGCCATAAATAAAAAAACAGTCATAATGAAAGTGATATATAAGTACTTTCCGAATCTTGTCAATTGAAACACCACATTGTGCATCAGTGCAACTTTAAAATCAAGCTTAAAAGAGGCTATGTAAACTTTTGTGGCTTTGTAACCTTGATGGAAGCTACTTCACCACAATCTTTACAAAAGTTAAAAATATATGGCGAACCAACAGAAAACACGGATCCAATAGGTCTAACATTACCTTGACTTGTTTCACTACCAACTTGACCGCTTACAAAGGAACCACCACCGCAAGCTTTACAAATCAATTTACTATTCTCCATAAATGCATCTCTTTATGTAATATATGTTAACTATACTATAAAGTTGATGATAGCGTCTAATCTCTACAGCGCATCATAGATTCTAATTCGTTTCTTGTCGTTCCCACTCGCTTCGTAAAATCCCCATTTTTATAGCATCATAGTATTTTCCATCAACAATACGTGCATCTCTAATTCTTGCCTCTAATTGCATCCCTAATTTCTCGGCTACTCGTATCATTCTTTCATTACCAGACCAAGTAGACATCCCTAATCGATGGAGGGGTGTATTTTCAAAAAGATAGTCAATCCATAAGCGATAAGCTTCTGAACCATAACCACCATTCCAATAAGCTGTATCATATGTGACAATCCCTGTTTCAAGCCAGTTAGTATTTTTATCTACCCAATAAGCACCGACAACACCAATAAATTGTTCGTCTACTGCTATGATTAATGAACTTGGAACATCTTCAAATAATTCTTCATCTTTTGTCCATTCCTTTAAAAACGCAGCTTTAGACTTATGTTTTTCTGGAATATATGGACCGTTCCATTTCTTTGCTTCTTGTTTCTCATCAACATACTTCCAAAAATAGATATTTTCAATATCGGAAGGAGTAGCTGTTCGTAATGTAACTTTATTTCCTTATATATATATCATTGTATTCTCCCCTTGTTTACAACAAAACTACTATACTATAATATCATAATCAAATATTTTCTTATTTTATAGTATGTCGAAAGCATCTAAAGGATTTAAAGTCAGCAGTATTTATTCCAGTTCTTACTGCAAGGGAGGATAAGTTGCCTTACAAAGGAAAGTTATTATAGGAAGGAGCATTATCATTATCTATGAATTTTGAAGAAGATATCCATCTACATGTTGGATTTTATGATACTATTGGTGAATTTGAAGGTATTTTTTTAAAACAAAAAAATGGCGAGACATGGTGCTTATTTTTCCATAATGAAACTTATAATGTATCTCTAAAAAAAACGTATGCTTTATTTGATCAAGATTTTGGGTATATGGTGAGAGAATACAATATTTGTAATTTAACTTTTGAGCATGCAAATGAATTATTCAAAGAATTTTTATTAGAAGAGGAATTAATCGTTATAAGGGAGGGGGACAATACCTTTCATCTAAATGAAGTAAAAGTCCAAGATCATTAGGTTTCAGCTAACCACTGCTAAAAATACCTCGAGAGTAGAACAATCGAGGTATTTTGTCGACAAACTGTGCGTAGCTTTATCCGCTTAACAAGATATACGGTAAATTTTTATATTATTCTTTTTTAGTTTTAAGCTAATTATCTAAAAATAACTAGTAAATTAACTCCAAATTATGTATATTTATTATGAGGAGGAATTAATTATGAAAAAGATATTAGTATTACCATTATTATTGTTATTTGGAATTATTTTTGCGGGATGTAGTGCGGATTCAGAAAAGGAGAGTGGAGACAAAAAGGAGGTTGCTGCAGATACAACTGAAAAGACTTCTGTGAGCAAACCACTTAAGGTCGATAAAGAGCTATTAAATGTTGAGGTAACGTTACCGGCTGATTTTTTTGAAGGTGAAGATATAGATACAGTGATTGCTGATGCCAAAGACGAAGGTATTCAAGAAGTAATTAAGAACGATGATGGTTCTTTAACGTTTAGAATGTCTGAATCACAGCACAAAGAAATCTTGAACGATATGGAAGAAGAGATTATCGTGTTCATAGAAGAGATTAAAACAGATGAAGAGATTACTTCTATTAAGGATATAAGTTACAATAATACATATTCTGAGTTCACACTTTTAGTTAACCCAGAAGAATTAGAAAACACCCTAGACGTCGACGCTACAGCTGAACTTGTTCTGATGGGTATGTTCTATCAACTGTTTAATGGAGTAGATCTAGAAAAAAATCAAGTAACCGTTACTTATAAAAATGAATCAAATGGTGAAGTAATTAATACAACAGTATATCCGTAAAACCAGATGATTTAAATGAGCAAAATTAATTTTAAAATTTCAAGGAGTAAAAGCACTTAAAAAAGTGCTTTCAGACTGTAGACAAACTCGAAAAATTTCGAGTTTGCCTACAGTCTTTTTTCATTTTAAAATAAAAATAGATGTCTACTCCCGTTGATTTCCGCTACGTTCGGGCGCTTTCCGCGGGCACATCGTAAGCCGCAACCCTCGCTAACGCGCGGTCTGTTGCGTCTTACGTACTGTGCGTTCCCGCAGGAGTCGCCCGCCCTTCGCTCCAATCAACTTGATATGAATTGCTATCAATCAACTATAAATAAAAGAATCTATTTGAGGTGATGGAAAATGATGTCGAAAAATCAAATCAATGAACGTGAACAATTAGAAATACTGACAATTGACCAATTGGTGCCACAAGACCATTTAGTCCGAAAACTAGAAGCAGCGATTGATTTTTCGTTTATCTATCCATTAGTGGAAAACCTCTATTCATCTTTAGGGCGTCCAAGTATTGACCCTGTTGTTCTCTTTAAAATGACCTTTATTCAATATGTTTTCGGTATTAGCTCAATGCGTCAAACTATTAAAGAAATTGAAACGAACATGGCCTATCGTTGGTTTTTAGGATTTGGCTTCCATACAGAAGTTCCACACTTCTCTACCTTCGGTAAAAATTATGCGCGACGGTTTCAAGACACAGATGTGTTTGAACAAATTTTCTATCGTATTCTAAAAGAAATTATGAAGAAGGGTCTCCTGCATGCAGACCATGTATTTATTGATTCCACACATGTAAAGGCAAGCGCCAATAAGCGAAAGTACGATAAAAAAGTCGTTCGAAAAGAAACACGTGCTTATGAAGAGAAACTTCAACTGGAATTAAATATTGATCGTGAGGAACACGGAAAAAAGCCCTTCCCTCCAGAGAAATTTGAAAAAGACGAATGGAAAGAAATCAAGGAAAGTACGACAGACCCTGAGAGTGGTTATTATGTTAAGGATGAACGGACTAAGCAGTTTGCGTATTCATTTCATGCAGCGACAGATGAAAAAGGGGACAACCTTAAGAGGTCTTAAAAATTGTCCATGCAGGCGATGCTTACTTTTGCTGCCATGAACTTGAAAAAGCTTGCTACTTGGACATGGCAAGCTGCTTAAGGAGAATAGATATGCTCAAAGAGTATGGTCAACTCGGCAGTGAAATCTAATTATTTACTATAAAAAATGACAAAAGGCATCAAGGTTAAAACTTCTTGATGCCTTTTGTCGACACTCTGAAAGCACTTAAAAAAGTGCTTTTTATTTTGCACTAAAAGGAATTTGAGGCATATCATAGGTTTATAACGCACAACTATGATTTAAACAGACTTAGGAGTCCATCGGTGTTGTAATAGTATAATTAATGGTCTTAAAAATTACCTAATTTAAATATAAAGTATTAGAAATTTATGGTTATAACTATTGGATCTTTTTGTATGATAAATAAAGATGTAATTATAAGGGGAGTGAAACGATATGCTAAAAATTCTACCAATTGTTTTTGGAATCATCGTAATCGCGTTTTCAGCTTATGGACTTATCACACGTGATTATCAGTTTAATTTCTTAACGATATTCTTCTTAAGTTTATCGATGTTAACTTTAGGCATTAATGCATATCAAAGTGAGAGAAAAGCATACGCTTGGTTCTTAATAGGTGTATCTTTATTTTTAGTATATGTATCAATTCAAAGCTTTATATTTAGGTAAATAATTTACTACAAGGGATACAGAATAGAAAATAAACAAAAAAGACATGCCTTATTGGTATGTCTTTTTTTGTTAAACGCTCCTTTGGTTCTTCGGTGTTCTATGAACGTAGGTATAATAATTGCTTCACTACAACTGTGTAACAAAATCATTAAGTGAAAAGATTTACAGGATATTAATATCTAATTAAAAAGCATATGTTAGTTTGTTTAGATGAAAGAAGTTTTTACCTTATATGAGAGGAGAAAAAATCATGGATAAAAACATTGAAGTTTTAAGAACAGAGGGGGATATTAATTTAACAAAAACTCGTTCTGTCTGGCAAGAAAATCATTTAAGTAAAGAATCGTTTGAGTTTATAAACGATGACGCCAAGTATTATTTACATCAGTCTCTTTCTACTCCTTGTTTAAATATTATAGAAAAAAGCTATGGCATTTACATAGAGGATATAGACGGAAGGAAGTATATGGATTTTCATGGGAATAATGTTCATCAAATAGGCTATGGGAATGAGTATGTTATTCGTGCCGTAAAAGAGCAGTTGGATACACTTCCATTCTCACCAAGACGTTATACAAATAAAGTTGCAATCCAGTTAGCAAAAAAATTAGTTGCTATTGCACCAGAACCTTTAAATAAAGTACTTTTGGCTCCTGGAGGAACTTCAGCTGTTGGTATGGCTTTAAAGCTTGTTCGAAAGGCAACAGGTAAATTTAAAACGATATCGATGTGGGATTCGTTTCACGGCGCATCTTTAGACGCCATTTCAGTTGGAGGAGAAGCTCTTTTCCGTAACGGTATGGGCCCTTTAATGCCAGGGAGTCTACATATAGCTCCTTACAATTCATATCGCGGTTTGTTTGAGGATGACAATGGTAGGTTTAAATCCCTTGATTATCTAGAGTATATACTAGAAAGAGAAAATGAAATCGGTGCCATTATTTTAGAGCCTGTTCGTTGTACAGACGTGCATATCCCACCAAAAGAGTACTATCAACGTTTACGCAATATTTGTGATAGCAATAATATATTAATGATTTTTGATGAAATTCCAACTGCTTTAGGACGAACAGGAAAAATGTTCACTTTTGAAAACTTTGGGGTTATTCCAGATATTGTTTTATTGGGAAAAGGATTGGGTGGAGGCGTGTTTCCAATGGCGGCGATGCTCGTAAAAGGAGAACTTGATGTTGCCCAAGATATTGCACTTGGTCATTATACGCATGAAAAAAGTTCGCTAGGCTGTGCAGCAGCATTGGCTACTCTTCATTATATTGAGGATTTTAAATTAATAGAAAAGGCTAATCAATTAGGAGAGTATATGAGAATACGACTTGAAAAGATGCAAGAGCAGTATGAAATTATAGGTGATGTACGAGGAATCGGTCTTTTATATGGCGTAGAACTAGTATTGGATCGCCATTCGAAAGAAAAAGCTATAGTCGAAGCAGAACAAGTAATGTGTAAATGTATGGAGAAGGGATTAAGTTTTAAAGTATCACAAGGAAATGTGCTTACGCTCACGCCACCACTGATTATTAAGGAAAAAGAATTAGAGCTGGCAATGGATATTTTAGACCAATCTATCCAAGAGGTTTTAGAGCAGTAATATAGATTTATAAAAAATTGATGAAACATCTCATATGAGGTGTTTTTATTTTATAAAGAAACAATGGCGGGTAAGGGGAAAGCTATTGCATTAAAAACAGATAGTGTAGGTACTATTAACACATTTTTGCACCTTAATAGAATGTGTGTAAAGGTGAAAAAATGTGGTATAGTGAAAAAAGAGGTGTAAAAAATTGGTTAGAGTGAATGGTGAATTTTTAGAAACAGGAACTAATTCAAGAGATCAGAGGGAGTTGATAAAATGTATTTATAATTGTAAAGATAAAGAGTTAATAAAATTTTTAGGTAAACACCTAAAAAGAAAAGATTGGAATGGAGATAGTTTTTATACTATTTTTAAAAGACTCCTAAAATATGAGACAAGAAATTCAAATATTAAAGATTATATAAAAAATATTCAAGCTCTTTCTACAGAAGATCGATTAATTTTGAAGGCAAGATTAGTAGAAATTGAATGTACATATGATAGAGTTTCCATATTAAACCTTAGTGGTGTAGGACTATTTGCTTTTTTACTTATCTATAAAGAAATGTCAAAAGAAATTTTATTTAAACAGCTCCCAGTAACCTATTATTATTTTATGCAAGCTGTTTATATTTTGGTTATATTATTTTTAATTAAAAAAGCAGTTAAATCAAAACATTTACAATCCCAAGCTAAATATTTCTTAACAATAATTGATAACGTTAAAAATTAATCGATAGGGAACAAGAAGTTTTTTCTAATTGCCATAAAACTTAATATTAGCCATACAAGTTTGCAGCGAATACGTTGAACAAGTGATTAATCTGATGAAGTGATTGTTTGGATAAGTTTTGTTGCTGTTGCTATCCTTGAATTTAAAAAAATTTTAATTAGTAGTTGACTAAAGAAAAAGTTACAAGTAGCATAAAAGAAATAACGTCGTATTCTTATAAACTTAATAAGGTATAAAAATCTTATTCAGTGATTATAAAAAAATAGTCAAATTCTAAAGAGGAGTGATTGTAAATGGCGATAACAACATTTAAGGCAAACACATTTTTAAAAGAAAAGGTTTTGGTAGAAGCTCATGTTAGAGGACATAAAATTATTGTAGATGAACCAAAAGAATTAGGTGGAGATGATCAAGCTCCAAATCCTGTAGAACTCTTGCTTTCGGCTTTGGGGGCATGTCAATCAATAGTAGCAAGAACTTATGCGAAGAAATTTGATATAGACCTTCAAGATTTCTGGGTGGAATTAGAAGGAGACCTTGATACAGATGGCTTTTTAGGCAAGTCTGATGTAAGACCAGGATTTTTATCAATCCGATATACTTTTCATATCAAAACGAATGCATCAGAGGAAAAGGTAGAAGAATTTAAAAAATATATTGAAGCACATTGCCCTGTAGGTGATACGATTGTTAATACAGTAAATCTTGTGTCTTCAGGGATTGTTATTGAGAATTCTGTAGTTTAATCTATTTTTATGCCATTCCAGAAATATCAATTACGACTAATGAGTAATATAATTGTAAGCTAGATATTCAGAATGTTCCAAACGATTTTCAAGTAACTTTGTATACTGTGAGGGAGGGGGCACTAAGTGTTTCCTCCCTTGTTACTTACATACTGGGGCAAGACATACATAAACGGCTCTATTTTTAGTGATGAGTATATTTTTGTGTAATACTTTAGAACGTAGTAAAATAAACCATATTAACATGTTAAAAGGTGCAGAAATATGTTTAATGGGAGGTTGGGTCGATGAATGATAACAAGAAGAGTAAATTACAAATATTAGCAACCATCATAATAATAGCACTATTGGTTGCGGCCTTTGTAACTTTTTTCTTAGGGCATTTCGTCGTAGGTTCGGTTTTATTTGTAATGTTTATGATAATTTTGAATGCTATTAGTAGTTGGACGAGAATCAAAAATACTGAGTATATTCATTTTAAAGAGCATAAATATAATGAGAAGTGGTGATAAAACCCGAGTTTTGCAATGGTACTTATCCTAAATCACGCTTTTAGCCTGTTCTTATTTTAGTTTAAACAAAAGCTATTCACTTGAGTAGCTTTATATTTTTGTCATTGCATGGAGTGAAGACAACAATGTCCAAAAGCACATGTCTATTCATGTGCTTTTGGTTTTTTAAAATATTTATAAAGTTGATAAAAAAACATTATGTAACTAAAAAGCAAAATAACAATAATCGCTAAATTTAGAATGTCAGAATAGATAAATAAGATATCTATTATATTAAATACAAGACTGTTAATGAGCAAAAATAGAGCGAAACTTGCAATTAATTCAATAAGTTGTTTTTTCCGTTTAAAAAAGAGAGATAACAGTAATTTTAATGAAAGGATAACGGCCAAAAAAGTTAAATAGTGAGAAAGATCAGTATCGAACTCTACGAATATTCTATTAAAACCTGTATTAATTTCCATTTCATCACCTCGTGTTTTAAGTCTTTTATGACTCAATTCATGAAGGATTACCCTTAATAATTATAAAAGGGTGTGCTAATTATGTACAGTCAATAATGCTAATTGGGCAATAAATCTACAAGGGGGAAAATAGAATGAAGAATAGACCAGAACTTGAGAAATTAGTAGAAGAAGTTTAAATATCCTTTTCAGAATAATAAACAAAGGATTAGCGTTATTTTTATTGTCAAAAATTTATTAGAGCAAACTTTACTTCTTTATGATTACATTGATAGAGAAAGGAGTGAAGTTTGTGGTAAATATCGTGAAGTCAACTGAGTACTGTGATATCTTGAAACAAGTTAAAGTTCAGGATGGAGAAAATGTGTATGCAATTGAAGAAATTTATGTAAAAGGCCTTAAAAGAATTGAAGTTCGTTTCGCTTGGTATAAAATAAATGAAAATGGCGTATTAAGATATATTAAAAATGCATTAGATTTAGAAAAAGAAAGTTTGTTTGAATTGTTGAAAATGTCTATTGATGAAGGGATTTTCGCAAAAGAACAATTCCAAGCTTTGTCGAAATAAAATTATATAAACATTTTTGCCTTCCAGAATCATGCTTGGAGGGCATTTATAATGTAAAAAGTAGGGGAGAAATTTTATTTATTGTTTAGGCTGTTATCAAAGCTGCACTATTTTAGTTGAGTATAGCCAATACGAGACATTCATCATTGGGCAGGCAGTTCCTATGATTACGCTAAGAAATAAGTATTATTAACGTTCGAACAGCATTAAAATAACGCTTAAAAAGCGATATATAAGGTTTTGAAATGCGATGTAGGCTACAATCTACAATACGTTTAGGAGAGCTAATATGCTAAAACTAGGAAGGTTTAGAAGATGAACTGGTTCAACATAAATCAACAACATTGAAGTGATAAATCGTACAACATTAAATGATAACCAGCTATCTTGGAAAGCTAAAGGTGACTATAAAATTGCTCTAAAAAAATCATAAAACCCCATATTCATAGGGATTGCCCATATAAAGAAACCGAGAAGGGCAACTGGGCAAATTTTTTGTCGGCAAGATTTCTCCGAATAACGTTTTATAAATTGTTACGCAAACTACCATTACAACCGGTAGTAATATCATGGGCGGGATAAATAATAAAAGACTTCCACCAAGTGATTTTCCTGAAAAGATGTCCATTGAATTACCTTGTTATATATTTTGTGTAAATTGTACCATAAAAAGATGTAGCGTCGTTACACGCTACAGCAAATAATTTGCTTATTCCACTTGAGCCTTCTACAAGTGGATAACCTGATGAGCAAACAAGGGAAAATTAAAGTTATGCAAGAGAATTTACTACAGTAGATTAAGAATTATGATTGGATGGTTAAGACAATTGAAGAAGCAAGAAAGCCAGTAGCTAAGGTCGATAATAATAGTTATAATGGGGGGAATAGCGATGTAAGGTATTGAAGCGACCTTTCAAATGCAACTAATTGAAGTAAAAGTGATCCTGTATTTGCCGAAGTATACCGATGTTTGTATATAAATAATGTATTCAGTATTATGACAAGTAAGGTTATTGAGGTATAAAAGCGAATTCCATTAGTGCATGGGGATAGGGAAGGTGAGGTTCTTCATAGAATGTTAGCTAGGTATAGTATGCGAGCAATTGGTAAGCATTGGAGATTATCTAGTACAACGTTATCTGAACAAGAAACTGTGTAATTAAACAAATGTTGGTGGGAGCATAATGTCCCTTTTTATCAAATTTTCTAAAAGATTGTAGTATTAAAGTATATTTGTTAAAAAATACTAGAATGGTAGTATTGGAAATGTCGGTGTTATATGAGTTACATAGATGGAAATTTTACTAGGAAATTGTAAAAACAAAATGCAGTAGCACTAGTCTAAGGCAAATCGTTACAATTTAAAAATTTAGGAGTGTTTAAATGAGAAGAAAAAGATTTTGAGAACTAGGCTTTAGTATTGGGAAATTAAGTCCAGGAAAATATAATGCCATTACTGATGTGGAGGGAGTTATTGTGGGCCATAAAACGCTCATAAATAAAGATGTTTGCTCCGGAGTCACTGTTATATTACCCAATAACGGGGAATTATCTGGATGCCACTTTCCTTCGGGAATATTCACATTGAATGGAACAGGTGAATTTACAGGTAGTCATTGGATTGAAGAAACGGTTACATTAGTATCACCTATTGTTTTTACAGGCAGTGATTTACTTGGATTAGCACATCATCATCTTTCAAGAGCGACTAGAGATATTGAAGGATTAGAGCCTTTTTCCAATGGAGTTGTAGCTGAGACATGGGACGGTTGGTTAAGTGATATCCAAAAAACAACGGTGAACTATGAAGATTTAATAGAAGCTATAACTAATGCAAAATCCGGCGAAGTTAAAGAAGGTAACGTCGGTGGTGGCACAGGAATGATTGCTTTGAATTTAAAGGTGGTATAGGGACTTCCTCCAGAATAGTTGAATGCAAGTGTGGTACATTTACGGTCGGTGCGTTAGTTCAATCCAATTTCGGAAGAAGAGAAGACCTAAAAATAAATGAAAAGCCATTTGGTGAGTGTTTAAATAAAAATGAAGTATCTTTACCATGGGATACACCTGAAAATCCAGGTTCTTTATTAGTCACGGTTGCTACAGATGCACCACTATTGCCTTCACAATGTAAAAGACTATCTAAAAGAGCATCGTTAGCAATGTCACAATTGGGAGCGATTGGTGAAGAAAGTAGTGGGGACTTCTTCCTGACCTTCTCTATAGGTAATCAATATACTTATGATGAGGAGAATATAACAACATTAAGTATGTTTCCTTCAGAACAACTAGACTCAATATTTGAGGGAGTAATTGAAGCTGTTAAGGAATCAATACTAAATTCTATGTATATAGCTGAAACAATACAAGGAAATAAGCAAAGGCAGGTACATGCATTGCCGTTAGATCGCTTATCGGAGATATTGAAATAAGCGTTCTGATAAAAAATAAAGCATAAGGTTAAATAATCATGAAAATTGTTCTTCTGAGCAAATAAGGGGATACGCAAATGAATGAAATCATTCAAAAAAAATTGTTAGAAATACAAAAGAAGTATCAAGTTAAAATTTTATATGCCATCGAATCTGGAAGTAGAGCTTGGGGCTTTCCCTCAAAAGATAGTGATTATGATGTTCGATTTATTTATATCCATCACCCGGAATGGTATCTTTCGATTGATCCGCAGGGAATTGGTGGGAAAAGAGATGTAATTGAAGAACCAATAAATAACCTATTAGATATAAGCGGTTGGGAAATTACTAAAGCACTACGTCTTTTTAGAAAAAATAATCCACCTCTTTTAGAATGGTTAAGATCTGATATCATTTATTATCAAAAATACTCATTTATTGAAAATATGAAGTCTTTGGAAACGGAAGTGTTTTATCCAAATTCTATGCTATACCATTATTTAAACATGGCAAAAAATAATTATCGTGAATACCTACAGGGAGAACAAGTAAGAATCAAAAAGTATTTTTATGTACTTCGTCCAATATTAGCTTGTAAGTGGATGGAAAAATATAATATTACACCTCCAATCAGTTTCCATGAATTACTAGAAGTGATTATTCCAGAAGGTGAATTGAAAAATGAGGTTAAAAATCTTTTAAAGAGAAAGCTAGAAAGTGATGAGTTAGATATTGAGTCTCGTATTAAAGTGATTAATGATTTTGTTGAAAATGAAATTGAACGACTTGAAGAGTATATAAAATCACTTAAAGTTAAACCGAAGGATCCGACAAAATTATTAGATGAATTATTTAGAGATACATTGCATGAAGTTTGGAAATAATATTTGCCTTATAAGAAAAATAATGATTAAGTCACATCAATCGCGATGTGGCTTTTTATTATTCCCTACTCTATATATCGTTAGAAATCAATGGAAATGAATTACATAATTATATTGATGTAAGTAAATATAAATGAAATAATTAAAGTATAGAAAGGGGATAAGGACATTGAACTTGAAAGAGTAGTAGTGCTAACAGCATTCATTAACTTAGTAACCGCACTAGTTAACTTGCAGATAGCGAACGTAAACAGCAAGAAAAGCAAAGAAAATGAAAAAGACACCACTTCAAAGAAGTAGTGTCCAGAACAAAATTTAAAAACGAAGGTTAAGGCTCACACCCTTAGCCTTCACTTTAAATATAAATGAAATTCAACTGATACACAATAATAATGACAAGCTGAGGTGATTTACATGTCGACTATTACTATAATTCTTACAGTTGCCACGGTCTTGGTTATCGGTGCAACAATTGTTACAATGATTAAAAGTAACAAAAAATAGGTGGTGCAATCAATGGCAGAAAACTACTCTTTCAAAAACCGTGAAGACCTAACGGAATACATTAAAAGTGAAATAATCAATACAACTGAAGCGCTGGAGATACTACAATGTACTCGTCAGAACTTAAATAACCTAGTGCAGCGTGGTGTACTCAATCCAATCAAGGACTTACCTAGAGATAGATTATTCTTTAAAGAGGATATTGTTAAACGTAAAAATGATATGGATATGAAAGTTAATAAATGAGTCATATCCAAATGGGTATGGCTATTAAAAAAGATGAAGAAGTTTCGAGTTTGCTTTTAGATATGAAGAATACCATTGTGTACAAGTAATGGAAAAATACAGTCGTTCTAGAATTTCAGCCTAGTAAATTCAAATCTAGAATACTTCAGAAAACGAATCAAAAATCACACTGTAGAAGGTTAATACGAGGAGAGATATGGAAATACAAATCATTGAATTATTTGAGAACACTGGTATGTATGCTGTTTGGTTAAGTATCCTTCTAAGTATTGTTATTAGTATCTTAGGAATCGTTCCAAGCATCTTTTTAACAGTTGCGAATATTGGTTTCTTTGGTTTTTGTTATGGATTGTTTCTGTCTATTTTAGGAGAAGCTTTAGGTGCAATAATAGGTTTCTATCTGTTCCGAAAAGGCTTAAATAAAGTAACAAATAAAGTGTCCGTTAATAATAAAGTCTTAAATAAATTACAAGAAACAGAAGGATTAAAAGCTTTCACTTTAGTATTGGCACTAAGGCTTGCACCATTTATACCATCTGGTCTTATTACACTAGTAAGTGCAGGCAGCAAAATAGGTATCCTAAATTTTTCAATAGCTAGCACACTAGGAAAAATTCCTGCTCTAATAATAGAAGCATATTCTATTAAAGAAATTCTTGATTGGGATTGGCAAGGTAAAATAATATTAGCCATTTTATCAATTTTTATTTTGATGTTCAGAAAGAAAAGACCACTAGCTGTTAAAGCTTAAAAAGAGTGTGTGGTTAATATATTTGTTCTTTTACTAACTGGTTCTTCGTTTTTCAGTGCTCTTTCAGCATTCCTGTAATGAATGAAGCGAGAAATTATGAGGAACGAACTAAGTTTATGCAAAGATATACTTAAACTAACAGGGACTTTAGTGCAATAAAGATTATCTAATAAACAAAAATTTGAAAGAGTTAATTAAAATTTAAATATCTAAGCAAGCCATTATTATAAGATAAACATTAAAGGACATGCCTTTTTGGTATGTTACCTAACGATGCTTTGGGAACTTCAAACAATAAAGACCTAATAAAATCCATTTATGTTATTATTGAAGTAACTTTTCAAATAATATTAAATGGGGTGGAGATGTTGAAAAGCTATTTTTACATAAGCATTTTATTAGGAACATTGGCTTTATCAGGCTGTATTAATGATGAAACTGATAACACAGAAGCTACAGCAGAATCGTTGACTAATGAACGTTCTAGAACCATTAACAACGAGACTGATACTACAAAGATAGTAGAAGTAGAAAAGATTCCTTTGAACTTAACGCAAGAGCAAAAAGAAGAATATTATCAAAAATATGTAGCTATCATTGAAAGTGTAAATGCGGAAAATAACGAAGACTTCGAACTGGAGTTGGAGCCTATAACAGATTTTCTTGATGAATATTGGATTGAAATAGAAGATTTTGAAAAGCTAGCAAAAGAGCGAGCTAATGCGTCAATTGTTGTTTTAGAAAATAATGAACGTTTTAATCCGATGATAGTACCGAAGACAGTAGCGTTAAAAATAGGTTCTAAAACAGCAAACATTATTTTTAAAGGTTCTTTTGATACACAATTAAACGAAAATACATCAAAGGGAAGACAACTATTTTCAGTATTTAACGGTATTTCTTCTGAAGCTGCGGACGCTAATGGAAGTTGGACGCAACTAGGCTATGAGGAATCTTTAATTGAGGGTAGTACTGTATATAAAATTGCGGTGGGAGGAAAATACTCGCAAAGTGGTATTATTTCTTCACATATCATAGAGATGGAATTTGATTGTAATATATATGGAGGAATTAGTTAGAAACCCTAGGTTGCTATAACAGAATTTTATGTATAAATTATATAAAATAATTTCAAGAACGTTCCAAATGAAAGTTAGGACATACACCAAAAAGTCACGAATGTTGTTTTGTGACTTTTCGTATGAACTCTATCTATTCAATAAGTTCTATGAAAAGACATATTACTTAAAGGAACTTCACTATTTAATTATTTGCTAATTATTAATAGATAATTCACAAAAATTGGAATTTGTAATTTTGTTATACATTTTAATGTAAATGGATTGTATCGGTTCAAAGAGATACATTATACACTTAAAACGTAATTTAAGGAGTTACAAGTGGAGTTTTGTTTTTTAACTGTTTCAGAATATAAAGAGAAATTAATTGAAAAAAGAGAGAGCAACCCTGATTATTTTGATATGCAAACAGGTGGGGTGGATAAATTATTTGCTTTTATAGATAAACGTGTCACGTTTGCTCTAAATAACTTTAATGAGACATTAGACAAATATGGTAATGAATTAAGATGCCCTCCCATGATTACGCCAATACCTAAAGGGGATGATAGTAATGGGGTAGATTTTATCATAATTTTAAAAGCGAGATGAAGATGGGGATACATTAGTTTACTCTCCATATCCTATTTCATATTTAGAAGATTGAGAGGGCCAGTATTGGTAGAAAAAACTCCATTTGATATAGAAATGCATTATAACTAACAGATCAGAATAGAGGTGGGAAATGGACTCTTTAGAATTAAACAAATCTAAATATATTGTCTCTAATATTAAAGACATTTTACATAGAAAGCTTATTCTTGCTAAACCGTTAACTAAAGATCAATTTAAAAAAATAGTTAACCCCCCTGTATATGAAAAGGAGAAGTATCTCATTCAAGAACAATGGTTATACAGTATTAATATTGGAGAATGGGAAGATGTGGAGATTACTATTCAAGGGAGTAATGAAAAGCCTGATGCGGAGATTATCGAAATGGCGGAAAAAATATTCGATGAACTTTATCTACATATAAGCTGTGCATTAAAGTATTTACAGAAATTCTTTCCTAATCAAGAAATAAAGAACTACTATCTTTCCACAATATGTTTTGGAAAGATAGTTAATTTTGACGATTATATATTTTCTGGGTTTAGTTTATCTTTTTTATTCGAAGACGATACCTTTGAGTATCAATATAAAGTGAAATTTAAAGACAATGGATGGCCTATTGGTTTTGAAGGTGGGCCAATTTAATAATCACAGATGTTTTTTCTTAATGATAAATCTACACAAGCCATTCATTTTGAGTGGCTTTTTCTTATGCCTAGAAAGGGGTGATGCACTTGTCAGTTCGAACAACCATGACCTTAACAGACAAAATACAGGCACTATACAAAAGATGATGAAAGCGATGAATAGTACAATACGTGCAATGGAACAGATGCATAACACATCTAGTCGAAGTATGGATTTGCTAAGTACTTGCGCTTATTTGGATATTTATGTAATATTACTTTCTATCAAGTGAAAAATATTATTTAAACTAGTGGCGCAGGTTAGTTAAATCGTTTTGTTTAAACGTTATTCAACAATCTGGCCAGATTGTCGAGAAATACCTTGAATGTATAATGTTACTGGGTGATACTAAATTGGGGGGGATATTAATGATATTAGTAAGTTCTTGTTTAGCAGGATTAGAGGTAAGATATAACGGCACACATTGTTTAAATAATAAAATCATGAAACTAATAGAAGAGAATAAAGCAATAACCGTATGTCCCGAATTACTTGGTGGTTTTTCAACTCCTAGAGAACCTGCAGAAATAATAGGAGGTAACGGGGAAGATGTATTGGATGGAAATGCTAAAGTAATCGAAAAATCAGGTAGAGACGTTACGGAATTATACATAAAAGGAGCTTATATTACTTTAAAAAAGGCTATTGATGTCAACGCAACAGTAGTTGTACTGAAAGAGTATAGCCCATCTTGTGGAAGTTCAATGATTTATAATGGTGAATTTATAGGAGAGAAAATTGCTGGGAATGGAGTTACGGCTGCTTTATTAAAAAGAAAGGGTTTACAAGTAATTTCAGAAAGACAGTTTTCCGAAATCTTCTAAATAAAATGAAGAATTAGCTCGAAATACATTTAAAGAAACTTTGCTCTTTTTCAAAAGTAACTGATTTTTTTATTCCACAAAAGGGCCATTTAGTTTAATAAAATACAAAAATTAAATTGGATGTGGAGATTGTGATGTAAAGTACTTAAACTAACAGAGCAAAGTATTTATTAATTATTAATGGATAATTTACTTAAAATTAGAACTTCTTTTCATGCTAGACATATTAAAGTAAAGGACTGTGTCAATTCAAAGAGATACATATAAAACGGAATCATTAAAAGGAGAAAATGAAATGAGTATTTATTTAGTGATGTTACCAATGATTAGTATGTTGTTAGGTTTGTATTTAGTGTGTCTTGGACTTTGGGAGCTAAGACTTGGCATAGATAGAAAAAGATTTATAACCTTCTCGTTTACAGGCCTATTTTTGATCTTTATATTACCGAATATGTTTGGGTTTCTTCAATTTAATTTTTAATAACTTTCAATTAATAACTATCTGCTAACAAAATATAGTTTAAGTAGAAATTAGGTTGAAAAGTGATGAAATGGAGTGAGTATTGCTATAAAACGATTTAAGAAAATAAGTGGCAAAGTAATATATGGCACGACTGCTGAAGAACGATTTCAAGAAGTGCACGGGATAACAATTGAGGAATGGAAATCAAAAGGAGAAGAAAGATTTAAAGCTAAAACAGGAATGAGTTACGACGAATGGTATATAAAAAAGGTTATTTCTTCGACACCAATTGCTTATTTAAAAAATCTCAATGGTTCTGTTTCTCAGGATGATATAGAACTGGTTAAGGATTTACAAGCGTTAGGGTTAAATGATGGTGTTATAAATGTATTACTGGATTATGTAAAAATTGTTAGTAAAATTGGGTTTGTTCACTCGTTGGTGAGAGAAGTAGGGGAAAGTTGGCTCAATAAGAACGTCACAACTATTGAAAGCGCTATGGCATTTGTCAGGGAAGAGTGGAATAAATAAAGTCCTCAAAATATATATTTCAATATCAAAAACCTAATTGAGGAAACGTGATGCTTTGATCGTAGATCTTTGAATTGAACTTGTAGCTCTTTTTCTTTTTTCAACAAACACTTTTCTAACTTAAAATTAAATGTTTACGATATATGAAGCACTCTGTCCTTTGTTTGGCTCTTTTTAATAATAGCCAACAGATTACAGCGTGCTTTTTGTTGTTAAAACTGCCTCCTTTACGGAAGCAGTTATCAAAAGATTGCTAGGGTAAAATAAAAAAATTCACATGATAACAGGAGTTTTAATTAATTGTGCACAGAAATTAAGAATTATTGTCGTTCGTTGAATTTAAATAAGATCATAAAATTAATTGCTAAATTTTCAATGTCGGCTTTGTTTTCAATAATAAAGTAATCAAACTCAACCAGCTTTATTAAATCTTGAAGACTTACTTTTAGATAATCACAAAGAATCTGTAGGGAATCGAATTGTATGCTTTAGATGTATTGTAGTACAAATCTTTTACAGCGTTTTGAGAGAGGGGGGTGTTCCTAACTATATCAATCATTTTAAGTCCTCTTTCCAGTAAGAGAACTGATAAATTATATTTAATCATTTTGGGCATAACAATTTATCTTATATGATAAATTAATTATCGCTAGTGGTTGATTTTATAGGAGGAGAGATGATATTCATTTTTATGTAGAATTCTTTAATGAAGTCTTTCGAAATATAGTACATTTAACCACCTCAAATATTAAAACGTATGTTCTTTTGGTTTTTCAATAAAACCCCACTTTTGAAGTAGGGTTAAAGTTAGATTGAAATTAAATCATCCTTATTATAACAAAAAAGATGGGGTGTTTTTAAATTTTTATATACTTGAGTTAATTTCACAATTCTAACCCCTTGTCTCCCAAGGGTTTTCAAACAATAAAAAATGGGCACCTCCCAAAATGGTATAATTTAAGTGACCAAACCAAAATTATCCACGAGGTGAATGCCCTATGA
>NZ_PYWM01000040.1 GCF_003049665.1 Lysinibacillus mangiferihumi
TCACTCCGCGGGTATTTCACCCCATTCCGCGGGTATTCACTCTACTTTCGCGGGTATTTCACCCCATTCCGCGGGTATTCACTCTACTTTCGCGGGTATTTCACCTCATTCCGCGGGTATTTCACCTCACTCCGCGGGTATTTCACCCCATTCCGCTGGTATTCCACCATCACGCGGGTATTCCATTTAATTCCTTCGATATCTCTCAACTATCTCATTGCTTTTATGATAGCTTATCTGTATAATATATTGTTAGGTGCCAAACCTACGTGGCATGGACTTAAACATCCGTGTCACACCGAAAAACGCCATTACAGCACGGATTTGCTGGGCGTTTTTTGTTTTATGAGCGGGAGATGAGCCCCGCTCTTTTATTTTTGCATACAAAAGCGACCATGACATTAAACCGTCACTGGTCGCTTATTTTTATGTTTCCCAAATACAAGTAAAACGATTGCCACAGTTAGTAAGAGCAATGCCACAAGTAAAAGGAAGCTATAATTTTTTACAAACTCTAAATAAACCCCGCCTAAAAACGGTCCTGTTAAACTACCGATACTTAAGGCAATTCCACAAAGTAAGTTGCCAGTCGGTAACAGTTCTTTCGGCGTTAAATCCGCCATGTATGTAATTCCAAGAGAAAACATCGAACCTACCAATGTACCTGCGAAGAAAAATACGATTGCTACCGCTAATGGTGACTGCTCTAAAAAACTGGCCATACTAAAAAGGATAGCTCCCCCAAATGCTCCAGTCATCAAAATGTTTCGCCGTCCAATTTTATCGCCCAGAGCCCCAAGAGGAACTTGCGTCAAAATGCCTCCAAAGGTAAAGACCGATAAAATAATGGGAATCATATCAACGTCAAAGCCTTTACGCAAGGCGTATACTGGAAATAAAGCATTTAACGACGATTCTAAAAAACCGTAAACAAAAGGACCTAAAAATGCAATCCAACCAAATACAATAGCCACCTTATAGCGATTCCATCCTCTTGCATTCATATCACCGGTTAGACGCTCTGGCTTCTCGTTGCGTAATAAAAATACAAATGACCATGCAAATAAGCACATAATCGACGACACAATAAAAGGCAATGGTTCAGCAACCTGTATAAGCTTTACCATCAATGGCCCTACCGCAAAACCCATGCTAAAGGACAAACCATAAATAGCCATGCCTTTACCTAAACTTTTATGATCGGCTGTGCTTGTAATCCATGTTTGAGTTGCATAATGTAGCGCATGATCGCCTACACCTATCAGCAAACGCAAAACGAACCAAAATGTAACACTTTTCCATAAAGGAAATACGAGGAGTGAGACAAATACAAGTGCACCACCTATTAAAATAATTGGTTTGTAGCCCCATCTTCGTAAAGGTTGTTCGATAAACGGTGAGATTAATAAAGTTCCTATGTATAGACCTGTCGCATTTAAACCATTTAATGCAGAGGATACACCGTCACGTTCAAAAATAATAGAAATAAGTGGCAGTAGCATTCCTTGTGAAAACCCTGATATAGATACAATTAACACTAGGATTGCAAACCTTTTTTTGCTGTAATCTGAGAAGTAAGTCATTTTTTCCTCCAACATCAAGTCATCTTCCACATAACAGCATACCAAAAAGCCTTAGCGCTCACCACATGTGATTTTACGCTAAGGCTTAACTAACACTTATCTCCATTCAATTGTATAAACACGATTTTCGGCTTTTTATTTGCCGATTACTTGTTTAAACTCCCTCCTTTTCGAGTTAGAGTTCACCGTTTAGTACCATCAGCTCCTTTACTATTTCTTAAAACAACTTTAACATACAACATCAATATTGTAAATATTCTGTCTATTAATTTTTCAAAATAATCTCTAAGTCCTAGGTGTTTACCTAAGCATTGAAATTTAGTCCTAAATCAGCTACGATGTAAGGGACGAAATGAGGTGTATGTATGTCAAAGCCAATCACTGATAAAGAGCAACAAGTAACTTACTTAAAAGAACGTCTTGAAATGTTTTTAGAAGTATTAGATGCCATCGACCCAGAAACGACTGAATTACAGGATATTGATCGTCTAATTCAAATGATGGATGATTTAGAAGAGAAAATGGAGCAATTCAACGCTCGTGAACAATAATGACACGCAAAAGCAAGCGAGCAAATAATTTGCCCGCTTGCTTTTTAATGACAATCCCAATTATAAACAACCTGACTAAAATCTTTATTTTTAAGCTCTTCTTCTGTAATAAAGAAATTGCCAACACCGCAATCTCCCCACAGTATATGATCTCCTTCACTATCTATTTGCAATAACAACGTTGTTGAATCGTTATAATCGCCATAAGCTCTAGGATCATCCTGTGTAAAGAAAGGATATCCCCCTATTTTATGCCCAGCTCCCGATAATACATCATACAATACATCTGCTAACTCTTCGTCTTCTTCTATAGCTGCTACGAGACTTTCGTATTTTTCATTGCTTCTAAAATCACCCATTGATAAAGGTTCAAATTTTGCTTTAAAGCTTAATGCCAGTTCTTTCTCTACAGGAAAATACATTTCTTCATCCTCATTTTCGATAAATGAGAAGTCTTGCACAAGTAGCGATTCATCATCGATGATTGTATCGTGGAAAATAACGCGAAAACCCGCTTGATTTTTGCCATTATCGAAATCCATCCCTAAGACATCATCATAACCATCAATATAGAATTGCAATATCCCATGCTCTGGTAAATGAGGCACGTGCTTAGGAACATCCGCAAAATTAATTTGTGCTAAAAGCTTTAATGGTTGTTGTTCCTCGTTTTTAGGATATTCCATAGTCAGTGGAAAATATGGATTCCCTGCTAATTTACTTGCAAATAAAGTCGTTTCCTTTTCATGCGCTTCCATTACAACAACAGGACTCATTGTTCCTTCTATTATATTTCGATATGGTTCAACTTCCTTTGGTAACTTCAACGAATTTGTTTCTGACATGAAATATCCTCCTTGAATTAAAGTTAATTCCATTATAGAACAAACGTTCCTGATAAGCAATTACTCTCTTTAAACATTTAATGGCAAATTACGAAACATTAGAATTCTATAGTTATTCGCTAATTCCTACTACAATTACATGCACTCTTTTTTTCATTAGTGGAAAAGAGTATAATGGTTCGTGGAAATAATTAAATTTTCTATGGGGGGCAATACCAAAATGAATCTTCAAACTTTGGAGAAAAGTCTATATGATTTAATTACAGAAACGTCAACAAACTTACCAAAAGACGTACGTCGTGCCATTAAAAAAGCGAAAGAAGCTGAAAATGCAGGCACTCGTGCAGCAATGAGTTTGGAAACAATCTCTAATAATATTATTATGGCAGAAGACAATGTATCACCAATCTGCCAAGATACTGGTCTACCAACATTTAAAATCTACACTCCTGTAGGTGTAAACCAATTAGAGATTAAAGAAGCAATCAAAAAAGCAATTAACGATACAACAGCTGATGCAAAATTACGTCCAAATGCTGTTGATTCTTTAACTGGCGCAAACAGTGGCAACAACCTTGGTGATGGACTACCAGTTATGAAATTCGAGCAATGGGAAAAAGACTATATTACGATTAAATTAATTCTTAAAGGTGGCGGCTGTGAAAATAAAAACATCCAATACAGCTTACCATGTGAGTTAGAAGGTCTTGGTCGTGCTGGTCGTGACTTAGACGGTATCCGTAAATGTATTCTACACTCTGTTTACCAAGCTCAAGGTCAAGGCTGTTCTGCAGGCTTCATCGGCGTAGGTATCGGTGGCGACCGCTCTTCTGGCTATGATTTAGCAAAAGAGCAATTATTCCGTCATGTGGAAGATACGAATGCAAATCCTGATCTTGCAAAATTAGAAGAATATGTTGTAAAAACTGCTAACACTTTCGGTATTGGTACAATGGGCTTCGGCGGTGAAGCAACTTTACTTGGTTGTAAAATTGGCGTTATGCACCGTATTCCTGCATCATTCTACGTATCAGTAGCCTATAACTGCTGGGCATACCGTCGTATGGCAGTTGATATTAATCCAGAAACTGGCGAAATCATTAACTGGCACTATCAAGAAGGCGAAAAAATTACATTTAAAGATGAAGTTGCTGCAACAACAGAAGAGACTTCTACAAATGTTGTAGAACTAACTGCACCTATTACAGAAGAACAAATTCGTTCACTTAAAGTAGGTGACGTTGTATCTATTACTGGTCGTATGTACACTGGTCGCGATGCAATTCACCATCACTTAATGAGTCACGATGCACCAGTTGATCTGAACGGACAAGTTATTTATCACTGTGGCCCTGTAATGGCTAAAGATGAAGAAGGTAACTGGACAGTGAAAGCTGCTGGTCCAACTACTTCTATCCGTGAGGAGCCATATCAAGGCGATATCATGAAAAAATTTGGTATCCGTGCTGTAATTGGTAAAGGCGGTATGGGTCCAAAAACACTTGCTGCTTTAGGTGAACACGGTGGGGTTTACTTAAATGCAATCGGTGGTGCCGCTCAATACTACGCAGACTGCATTAAAGGTGTAGATGGTGTAGACTTAATGGAATTCGGTATTCCAGAAGCTATGTGGCATTTGAACGTTGAAGGGTTCACAGCCGTAGTAACAATGGACTCTCACGGTAACTCGCTTCACGCTGATGTAGATAAATCTTCTCTAGAAAAACTTGCGCTACATGCAGAAAGAGTTTTCTAAGCTAATAGCACATTTTTAACGAAAAGATTTACCTCTAACGAACACAAAATAAAGGCACAGAATATTCCTAGTGAATATACTGTGTCTTTTTTCTTCGCTATATAAACCCCTCTTTTTTCTTGAACAAGCTCACTATTTTATCAGTATATTGATTTGCAACTCCTCTAAACCAAATATTTCAAAGGACTTTTTATTCTAATTTAAATTTATTCCTTTCTTTTTCCAAACAGCTTTGTTATAATAATTCTAAATTAAGAAGGACTTGAATGAAAGTGGTTATCAACTACAAAAACGCTTGTTTTTCTTTAATTTATAAGGTTTTTGATATTGATTTTCATTATCAGGGGGGATTTAGATGGAGTATTCTAATCGAGAAAATGTTAGTTTAATTGAGAATATCAAAGTGCATGCAGAACTAATTGCTGCTATCATGGCTGGTTTATTTATTTTGCTTGCATGGCGTTTAGATACAAATGATCAAACAACAGCTTCAGTTCTTTTATATATTGTTGCTTTTTGTGTTGGAGGATTTGCAAAAGCAAAAGAAGGCATCGAAGAAACAATAAAAGAAAAAAAATTAAATGTAGAGTTACTAATGATTTTAGCTGCGATCGGCTCAGCAGCGATTGGCTATTGGACAGAGGGAGCCATTCTTATTTTTATCTTTGCTGTCAGTGGCGCTTTAGAAACATATGCAATGAACAAAAGTCATCGCGAAATTTCTGCACTTATGAATTTACAACCTGAGGAAGCTTGGTTAGTACGCGGCGGTTTTGAACCGATGAAAGTCGCAGTCTCAACACTAAAAATTGGAGACCATTTACTGATTAAACCTGGTGAACGTGTCCCAGCGGACGGTATTATTTTTAAAGGACAGTCTTCTATCGATGAATCTGCTATTAGTGGTGAGCCATTACCGATTGCCAAGTTTGAAGGTGACGAAGTATTTGCAGGGACAGTTAATTTAAATGGCGCGATTACTATGGAAATGACAAAACCGAATTCCGAAACATTATTCCAAAAAATTATTATGCTTGTGCAAAATGCTCAAAGTGAAAAATCACCTTCACAGCAATTTATCGAAAAATTTGAAGGTACTTATGTAAAATTCGTGTTACTATCTGTTGCACTTATGATGTTCCTTCCCCACTTTTTAATCGGTTGGGACTGGACGACAACGTTTTATCGAGCAATGGTACTTTTAGTAGTGGCATCTCCATGTGCACTAGTTGCATCCATTATGCCTGCCACATTAGCAGCTATTTCGAATGGCGCGAAAAACGGGATACTATTTAAAGGTGGCTTACACCTCGAGCATTTAAGTGCGTTACGTGCATTAGCGGTCGATAAAACAGGAACTTTAACACAAGGTAAACCAGTCGTTACAGACTTCATCGTACGCGATGGCTTAAATCAAGAAGAAACATTAGCGATTCTTGCGGGTATTGAAGCACAGTCAAACCATCCATTAGCACAAGCGATTACTACCTATGCTAAAGCACAACACATATCTCAGTTTGCACAAGCAACGATTGAAGATATCCCTGGTTGGGGCATGAAAGGCTTTGTCAATGGAACAGAGTATCTAATAGGTAAACCAGATTTTGTTGGAAGTGAAGAGGCTAACACCTTCGCAAATAACGCATTATCAAAGCTTTCTGCTGAAGGTAAAACAGTAATCT
This sequence comes from Lysinibacillus mangiferihumi, assembly GCF_003049665.1. Taxonomy (GTDB): domain Bacteria; phylum Bacillota; class Bacilli; order Bacillales_A; family Planococcaceae; genus Lysinibacillus; species Lysinibacillus mangiferihumi. The sequence continues at coordinate 6,418 of NZ_PYWM01000040.1, forward strand.
TCATACGTGACAAAGAAGGTATTGTCGCACTTGCTGCGTTAAAAGATACTGTTCGTGATGAAGCAAAAAAAGCTGTCGCATTGTTAAAAGAATTAGGAATCGATGTCATTATGCTGACTGGCGATAATGAGAAAACGGCTAAAGTGATCGCAAAAGAGGCAGGCGTTACTGAATTTGTGGCAGAATGTCTTCCTGAAACAAAAGTGACGGAAATGAAACGCCTCCTCGATCAACATAAATACGTAGGGATGGTTGGTGACGGTATCAATGACGCACCAGCATTAGCAACAGCCACTACTGGTATTGCAATGGGAGAAGGGACAGATGTTGCCTTAGAAACAGCAGATGTCGTATTAATGAAAAATGATTTATCTAAAATTGCCTATGCGGTTCGTCTTTCTCGCAAAATGCAACGAATCGTGAAACAAAATATTTTCTTCTCTATCGGTATCATTGTTTTATTGATTGCCTCTAACTTTTTACAAGTTGTCGATTTACCACTAGGTGTTATAGGTCATGAAGGCAGTACAATTCTCGTTATTTTAAACGGTTTACGTATGCTTAATAAAAATGTATAAAAAAGGTGGTCTCAAACCGAGACCACCTTTTAAAGTGTCATCCAATTCATAAAAATAAACTACTGCCATTGATTTTCGTTACGGGTGGCTCGCTTTCCGCGGGCGTGGCTTAAGCCTCCTCCTCCACTGCGCTACGTGCGGGGTCTTAAGTGTCACGCTTGTCCCGCAGGAGTCGAGCAACCCTTCACTACAATCGCAAAGTTTGTATCTGCTAGCCTTCATTTATAGTGGAGTCTTTTGCACACAGAGCATATGTCGGTGCCAGTCACTCACACAATTTTACTAAGTAAAAATCCACGTAGACCCCTGCGAGAACGCACAGAATGTAAGACGCAACAAACCGCGCGTTAGCGAGGGTTGCGGCTTACGTCGTGCCCGCGGAAAGCAAAGTGGATTTTTGCACTTTAAGAAGACTCCCTAGTGCCAGTCACTCACACAATTTTCTGCGATGCGTGATTAGTTGATTGGAGTGGAAGGCGCGACACTCCAGCAGGAACAGCACGAGCTGAAAATCCATTTTTGCGGCGACAGCTGCAAAAATTAGTTGAAGCCGTGCCTGCGGAAAGGGAGCGCCTGGAACGGAAATCAACGGTGTGCCCACGGAAGCATCCACTGTAGCTATATCCACGCATAGCAAAAAGTGTTAGATTGATTGCAGTCAATCTAACACTTTTTCTCTTTTGAGCTACTTTTACAGTTATTTAATAGCACCTTCCGCTTTAAGCAATGCTCTCTTTTGCATCGTGGCATTTAAGACACCACCAAAAATTAAAATCATTCCTGTAAAATACAGCCACAGCATTAATATAATAACGCCACCAATACTACCATATGTAGCAGAATAGTTTCCAAAATTACTAATATAAAAAGAAAAACCATATGTCACAAGCAACCATGCGAGCGTCGAAAACATTGCGCCTGGCCAAACACCCATTAATTTCAATCGAGGTGTCGTATTCGGTACTAACCAGTAAATTGCCATCAACACTACAAAAATAAGTAACGGTGGCATCGACCAGCGAATATTGCGCCAAAGGGATTCAAACTCATCTTCAATACTAACGATTGAAAACAAAAAATGACCAATTTGCTGTCCAAAAACAGGTAATAAAAGCGCGACTGCTATTACAATTACTAAAGCTAAAGTAAATACAAGAGAGAGCCCACGATCTATAAAGCTCACCCTATTTTCGGTATCGTACGCTTTATTTAAAGCTCTTAATAACGCATTGATTCCTTTTGACGCAGACCAAATCGTCCCAAGTACACCAATTGATAATAGGCTGCTATTACGGTTCGTTAGCACTTCATTTAATGTACTTTCAATCAACCTGTATACTTCGTCAGGCATTAAATTAACTAAAAACGAATAAACTTGCGTTGTTTCTAAATTTAAATATGGCAATAGCGTTACAAGGAAAATGAGTAGGGGGAAGAAAGATAGCAAAAAGAAATAAGCAAGTTGCGCCCCGAGCGCCGATATTTCAACGCGTTGTATGCGAAGCATTAAATCTTGGATAAAGCCTTTCGATGTCATCACATCTACCATATCTTCATTTGGCGAAAAAAATGCTTTTACTTCCGCAAATGAAGAACGTATGGATGCCTTTTTCTTTTCCATTTAATTCCCTCCTTGAACTACAGCCTATTCTTTTTCTGGTGAGGTAAAGGCTGTTTTTGTATCGCTAATCATGCCTTGAATAGTGGAAGGTAATTCTTTAAATTCATCGACTTTCTCAGCTATTGTATTGACATTTTCTGATACGCTATCACAAAGTACTTTAGCTGCTATTACCTTTTCCTCAATTAAATCTTGCAGTTCATTACGATGCGATGCGTAATAGGATACCGCTTCCTTCATTTTTTTAGTAGTAGCGACCGTTTTCTCTCGTGTAGTACGATCAAACATGCTTAATGCAGCACCTACAGCAGCACCTACGACGATGGATGCTAATAATTTACTTTGTCCCATATTTTATATACCCCCTGCTTGTGTAATGTTTATTCCCTATTTTCTTATAATTAAACAGCTTACTGCCCTTATTCTACCCAATTACAGTCTATTTTTAAAGCAACGCCCAATTACAGTGTTGACATTTTTTTTATTCAATGAAATGATATTGGCTAGGATTATGAAAGGTAGGTTAATTGAATGGATTTATCTATATCGTCAAAAGAAAACGTTATTTATATGGTCGATCAAATGAAAGATAAGCTTCGCATGGTCAATGTAGATGCCATGAAATCAGAGAATTTTGATGAAGCAAATTATGAAGATTTAGTCTATCTATACGAAATGGTTATGAAACGTGACACATTTAGCCCTAGTGAAATGCAGGCTATCGTTGCTGAATTGGGCTCTTTACGCAAATAATAGCAATGCCCTATAACCCTTTACCTCTCTACATTAAAAAAGCTATTAGCAAGGACCTTTAAGTCATTTGCTAATAGCTTTTTCTTTTGACTACTGCGTATTTTTCGCAGCAGAGCCATCTTCAGCAACAAGTGGTTGAATTAATACTTCCACACGACGATTTTTCGCACGCCCTTCAGCCGTATTATTCGGTGCAATGGCTTTATTTTCACCATACCCTTTTGCACTAAAATAAACCGGATCAAGTTTTGAATTACTATCCACTAAAATCTTTAAAAAGTTCACCGCTCGCATTACCGATAATTCCCAGTTTGAAGCAAACTCAGGACCTGTTTGCGGTACGTTATCTGTATGGCCAGTAATGACAATACTACGTGCTGGGTCAGACACTAATACTGCTGCAAGTTCACTAGCAATTTTGTTATACTCAGGCTTAATAGTAGCTTTACCTGGATCGAACAAAATACTATCGCGAATGGTAACAAGTAAACCTTCATCTGTCATTTCTGTTGCGAATTGACCTTCCATCTCATTGACTGCAATAAAGTTATCTACACTATCTTTAATTTCAGCTAACTCCTGTTGATCCTTTAAATACGCTGAGTTTTGCTGTGGCTGTTGCGGTGTTTGATCATTATTTGCATCCGGTGTTTGCATTGGAGATGGTTGTTCTAAAAAGCTCGTCCCACCATCAAATATTTGATTAAACACTGCCGACATACGCTCTAATTTTTCTTGGTCAACCGAACTAGATGCAAAAAGTACGATAAATAACGCCAGTAATAACGTTAAAATATCAGCATATGGTACTAACCAAGACTCATCAACATGATCTTCATGCTTTTTTTTCTTAGCTTTCTTTGCCAAGGCCGCCCGCCCCGCTTTCACCCGTAATTTGACGACGCTCTTCCATCGTTAAATAAGAAGATAATTTTTGTTCAATAACACGTGGTGCTTCCCCTTCTAATACAGAAAGAATGCCTTCAATCATCATACGTTTTTGCTTTACTTCAACTGCTGATTTACGTTTTAACTTGTTGGCAAATGGATGCCATAGTACGTAACCTGTAAAGATACCTAATAATGTTGCCATGAATGCACCTGATATAGCATGACCTAGCTTATCAATATCATTCATATTCCCTAACGCTGCGATTAACCCTACTACCGCACCGAGTACCCCTAATGTCGGGGCATATGTACCTGCTTGTGTAAAAATAGCTGAACCACTGATATGTCGTTCTTCCATCGCTTCTACTTCTTCTGTTAATACATCACGGATATAATCTGCGTTTTGACCATCAATTGCTAATGTAAGACCATTTTTTAAAAATGGATCTTCAATTTCTGAAGCCTTACTTTCTAAGGCTAACAATCCTTCACGACGAGCTAAATCGGCCCATTGTGAAAACATCTTAATAATTTCAATATCATCTGCTAGTTTTGTTTCTTTAAAAAGAATTTTAAACAGCTTTGGTACCCGCTTTAGTTCCTTCATAGGAAAGGCAATTGTTACAGCAGATATTGTACCGAAGATGATAATTAAAATAGCCGCTGGATTGTAAAAGGCACTTAAACTTACACCCTTTAACACCATCCCTGTTAACAGTGCGATTAGCGCTAAAATTATCCCTACTACTGACGATAAATCCATATTAGAACCTCCAAATCTTCTATCTAACTTATTTTCGTCCTATTTTCCATATTTTAAATAAACATATTATATAGTATAAATGTATTTCACTAATTTTTCGATGCAATAAATGCTTTTTATTCACATTTCGACCATATTTGATTATATTGAATTAAGAATAATACACTAAATTGTCTATTATCGAAAGGAGTTAAGAATTTGTTATTATCATTTGACACAAAATTACTAAGATATGCCGAATTAGCCGTGAAAATAGGAGTAAATATCCAGAAAAATCAATACCTTTATGTGAGTTGTTCGACCGATAACTTAAAATTAGCTGAAATAATTACTAAAATTGCTTATGAAAATGGTGCAAAACAGGTTTTTGTTGACTTATCAGATGATCGACTTGTGCGCACACGTTATGAAAAAGCTCCAAAAGACTCATTTGATTTTTATCCTCCATGGAAAATTCAAGAGCGTGAATGGCTTGCAGAGCAAGGTGCTGCCTTTTTAAGCATCGTTTCACAAAACCCAGACCTCTTAAAGGATATCGATCATGAAAAAATTATGACTTTCCAAAAAGCCTCAGGTCAAGCACTCGCTAACTACTATACTATGATGCGAGCCGATAAATTTAGCTGGACGGTTATCGCTGCTCCTTCTAAACAATGGGCAGCCAAAGTATTCCCTCAGCTACCAGAAGAACAGCAAGTAGAGTCATTATGGGAAGCAATCTTTGCTGCTACACGCACAGACCAAGATGATCCGGTCAATGCTTGGAAAACTCACGACGAACAGTTACATAACAAAGCCGACTACCTAAATATGAAACAATTTAAGTTCTTGCGCTATCAAGCTCCAGGAACAGATTTAACGATTGAGTTACCAGAGAAGCATATATGGACAGGTGGCAGTAGTGTCAATATATATGGCAATACATTTATGGCAAATATGCCAACAGAAGAAGTTTTTACAGCCCCACTCAAAACAGGTGTCAATGGCTTTGTCTCAAGTACAAAACCTTTAAGCTATAGTGGAAATATTATCGATCAGTTTACATTAACATTTAAAGATGGTCGTATTATCGATATACAAGCACAGCAAGGACAAGATATTTTAGCATCACTTGTTGCAACAGATGAAGGTGCACAGTATCTTGGGGAAATAGCACTTGTTCCCCATCAATCACCTATCTCACAATCCGGATTATTATTTTACAATACATTATTCGATGAAAATGCCTCTAATCATTTAGCTATAGGCAATGCTTATTCCTTTTGTATTGAAGGTGGCAAAGAAATGTCAGCAAAAGAATTGCTATCTCACGGTCTAAATCAAAGTTTAACGCATGTTGACTTTATGATTGGCTGTGCTAATATGGATATTGACGGCATTGCAGCTGATGGTCAAATCGAACCAATTTTCCGCAATGGCAACTGGGCCTTTTAAGTAAATAGTCAGTCCTATTAATATTATTCTAGGCTAGGTATCTTATGGATGTCATAAATTATCCTTACATTTTCCTAGCAACCTATTGTATAATTAGAGTAGTTCATATAGTAGATTATTTAAGTAGAGAGGAGCTTTTATAATGTTCATTACAACTGTACTTGGCGTTTCAGCCGTACTATTAATTTCTATGGGATTCTTTATCCACTATCTACAAGTTGGCTTAGATAGCAAATCTTCTGTAACTGTAGATCCACAACCAAAAGAAAAATATTAATCATATAAAAACAGCTACTTCATGTAGCTGTTTTTTTTCGTTTATAAATATGTCATAGTAGATTCGCTAAATAATTTACCAAACTTCTTTTTTTTTCATGAAAATTGCGTGAATATTGTCATTATTATTTGCATATTTACATTTTTGCTCTAAAATATTTCATTAGGGAAGGGAGCAAACTTTCATGACAATGTTAAAAGAGATTTTAAAGTTCAATGAAGATTTCGTTCAAGAAAAAAAATATGAGCCTTTTATTACAACGAAGTACCCCGATAAGCGTATCGTTGTTTTATCTTGTATGGACACTCGCCTTGTAGAACTATTACCAAAAGCGATGAATTTAAGAAACGGCGACGTAAAAATTGTAAAAAGTGCTGGTGCTTTAGTGAGTCACCCATTCGGTGCAGTAATGCGTAGTTTACTCGTTGCGGTTTATGGACTGCAAGCTGATGAGGTGTATGTAGTTGGACATTATGACTGTGGTATGAGCGCAGTTGATCCAGATGCAATGCTTAACCAAATGGTAGACCGCGGTATTAAAGAAGAAACCATTAAGATGATGGAGTACTCTGGTATTGATTTAAAAGATTTCTTACGTGGTTTCGGCGATGTCGCGACTAGCGTGAAGAAAAGTGTCGATACAATTCGTAATCACCCGTTAATGGTTGATAGTGTGCCTGTTCACGGTTTAGTTATTGATCCAAATACTGGTCGCCTTGATTTAATTGACGACGGTAGTAAATAAAACGATAACGCCAAAGGCATAGTTTTTGGCAGAAAAGCTTTCTATATAATTAAAAATGTGTCTATCGTATCGAATAATCGAATGATAGACACATTTTTTATTTGCTTTCGCATATTATATCGCTGTAAATAATGTAGTAGACATTCCTTTTATTGAACATTTCTTGCGTTTCACACAATAATTAGGTAAATTTATGTAATGATACTATAAATAGTAAATAAAAGTTGGAGGACAATATGTATACTTATCATTCGATTTCAGCAGAAGTTTATAATCTAGATAAGCCAATCGGCACATCATTCGGTGATGTCGAATATTATAGCGACAGACTTCAGCATGTCAAAGGAAAGATATTAGAACCAGCTGTTGGAACAGGGCGTATTTTAATTCCTTTACTTGAACAAGGTTTCGCTATTGAAGGCTTTGATTTATCCGAGGAAATGTTAGACTACTGTCGAGGCAATCTAAAAAAGGCACAGAAAGAAGCAACTATTTATCAAGCAAATATGGAGACATTCCAATCTAATCAACTTTATGAAGCAATCATTATCCCTACTGGAACATTTTTATTAATTACTGATGATGTAAAGGCTATGACTAGCCTATCCAATTTTTATCATCATTTAGAACCAAATGGTAGATTGATAGTCGATATATTTTTGCAACCAGATTTTCATGAAGGTAGCTCTCAATATCGAACGTTTACAAATAAGCAAGATGAATTGATTACATTGCAAATAACACAATCTGCAATCAATTATATTGAACAAACGACAACTACCCACCATCGCTATGATAAATGGAAAGAAGGCAAATGTATCGAAAGCGAATTTGAAATTTTCACCTTAAAATGGTATGGAATTCAAGAATTTAAAAGGCTTTTAATGCAAATTGGCTTTAAAGATATCGTTATTTCATCGGATTATTGTTATAAGCAATATCCTACAGACCGAAATCAAACCATCACCTTTGAAGCTGTTAAATGATTTTGCTAGTTTAGGTTCTAAAAAATGAAAATGTAACAAAGGTGTTAGTACAATTAACGAAACCTTAGCTATTCATTCTTTAATTAGAAGTGAGCATTGATTGTTGGTAGCATAGGCGGTGACTCCTGCCCAGAACGCACACTGCGTAAGACGCGGGCATTCTGCGCGCAAGCAGAGGGTTGCGGCTTACTGTGCTGAGCGGAAAGCTCCGCCCAAGCGGACAACAATGGCGCAGCAAAAAAGTGTTAGATTGATAGCAGTCATCTAACACTTTTTGTACTTTATTATAACTTGTTGTGTGTTCATGATGATGGCTCTAGGCGAGCATACATATAATGATCTACCCATTGCCCATTGATATACAATAATTTTCTTAATAAGCCTTCTCGTTGAAATCCTGATTTCTCCAACACCCGAATTGAAGCGTTATTTTCAGTCGATACATACGCCTCCACACGATGTAGCCCTATTTGTTCAAAGGCAAATTGTACAACCAATTCTACTGCTTCTGTTACAATTCCTTTTCCTATATAGATTTCATCCATCGCATAACCAACAAAGGCACTTGAATACGGTAAACGTTTGATAGCATACAACGCAATGTGACCTATTAAATTATTTGTACCTTGCTCATATATGCCGAAAGTAAATTCTCTCTTTGAGCTCATTAAATATAAACTTTCTTGAATTTTTTTATACTGTGCATCAACTGTATAGTACTCAGGTCGCTGTAACGGTTCATATGTAGACCAAAAATATTTGTTTCGACTTACAAGACCCGTTAAACTTTGTGCATCTTTTTCTTGGAATGTGCGAACGTAGCATTTCTCCCCCTGAATCGAGACCACATTTCCACCCTTTTTCCTTAATAAATTCCAAATTTTTAGCACCATTTCTCTCCACAAGCCTTCCGATAATTGTCAGTATATGATCATTGTATGTAAAAAAAGATGCTGCTACAACCAAAACAGCTCCTGTCTTGTTATCACAGCATCAATCATATTATTTATTTATTTTTCACTTGTTCTTTTGATTGGATTTCTAACAGTTCAATACTAGATGATTCTGCATCCTCTAATTGGGACTTGTCTAAAACATTTGTTAAATGTAAACCACGCTTTTGCGCCTCGCGTTCAATATGTGCAAGCGTTTCTTGTAGCACTTGTACGCGTGCATGTTTTTTATCGTTTCCTGCTACCAAAACCCATGGCGCATTTTTCTTGTCTGTTTTTTCAAACATATCATTCGCTGCTGCGATATATTCTGGTGTTTTTTCGCGATTTCTCCAATCCTCATCTGTTAACTTCCATGATTTATATGGATCTTGCGCACGCTCATTAAAACGCTTCAATTGCTCTTCGTCAGACACATGTAACCAGAATTTTATAACAATGTAGTCTCCAGCCGTTAAAATCTTCTCAAAGTTGTTAATCTCCTCATACGCGCGAGACCATTCTTCTTTATTTGCAAATCCTTCGATACGCTCTACTAGCACTCGTCCATACCAAGAGCGGTCGAAAATGGCAATCTGACCATGCTGCGGTAATTTTCTCCAAAAACGTTGCAAGTAGTTATAGCGTAATTCGTGAGGCTGTGGTGCTGAAATTGGATGAACAACGTAACCCCTAGGGTCTACCCGTTCAATAAGACGTTTAATGGCGCCTCCCTTACCAGCAGCATCCATTCCTTCAAATACTAGAATAAGTCCGATTTTATTATTTAGTAAAAATTGCTGTGCATTTAACATTTCATATTGGAGTACTTTTAATTTCTTTTTATACATTTTTTTATCTAGTTCAATCGATAGGTCAAGATTTTTTAGATTTTGAGTCATTAAAATTCCACTCCTTTAAATTGGATATTTCTATTGTACTAAAGAAGTATTTGGATGCATATCTAAATGGTAAATTGTAGATAATTTCAACAAATTCACTTGATACATTGTAAGGATTTTCCGCTATAATAAAATAGATATTCTGTGACAGTCCTATACTTATTTGTCTTTTCCCTATACAATTTAACACGAAGGGAGAGGAAACCTTGCCTAAGTTTATTTTAATGACAATTACGTATATTGTCTCACTCATCCTAACCTTTTCATCCTATTTTATAAAAATAAATGGTCAATCTTCGTTAGAAATCTCAAATCGTTTTCCCGTAATGTTTGCACCTATTAATATTAGTTATATGATATGGATAGTCATTTACATTTTGCTCGCTTATTGGTTAGTTATGAATTTTAAAAAGACAACTATAAAACAGACTGTTCTCTTTAGCAACGTATGTATATTACAAGCGATTTCTATTTTATTTTGGCATTATGAATTATTCATAGTATTTTTCATCTGTACAGTATTGTTAGTACTATACTTATTTTTCCTTTACAATACGTACTCACATTCCAATAATGCATTATCTGGCCGCCTACCGATTTCACTTTACTTTGCTTGGTCTACATTTTTATTGATGACAAATACGAGTTTTACGTTAACTTCTTATGAATGGAATGGCTTTGGTCTTAGCAATCCACTTTGGGCAGTTATTTTACTGACAATTGGTGTCGTGATTGCCTTACATATACGTTATCATCATTTTGATATTGTCTATCCTAGCGTTTTCATCTGGGCATTCGTTGGCATTGCATTTCATAATCATCTTGACGAGTTGCTTGTGACGACAGCAGCCTTATTTTTATGTGGTGTACTTGTTGTTGGTATTCTATTCGTCAAAAAAAAACCTGCTTACCAAAAATAAATCGGTAAGCAGGTTTTTTAGTTCGTCTTATTGCTCATCTAATGAAGTTAAAATGATTGGTTTGTCTTTTGTTACAATAATCGAATGCTCAATTTGGGCAACTAAAGATTTATCAGGCGTGATAAATGTCCAGCCATCACCAGCTTCCACGATATGCTCTGCTTTTGCTGAAATAAAAGGCTCTACAGCTAACACCATGCCTTCTTTCATAATTGTTGAATCCCACGCATCGTAATAGTTTAAAATGTGGTTTGGTTCATCATGCAATGAACGACCTAATCCATGACCCGTTAAGTTCATAATAACTGTTAAGTCATTGGCATAAGCCTCACGCTCTACCGCTTTCCCAATTTGGTTTAATTTCGAACCAGCTTTTACTTTAGTCATTGCACGATCAAAAGCGCTTTTTGCTACGCGGCAAAGTTTTTCTTTATCCTCATAACCTTCCCCTACTACAAAAGAAATACCTGTATCTGCAAAGTAACCATTTAAAGAGCCGGATACATCAATATTAACAATATCTCCCTCTTTAATAATACGTTGTCCTGGGATACCATGGGCAACTTCTTCATTGACACTAATACAAGTGTAACCTGGGAAATCATACTCTCCCTTAGGACCTGAAATAGCTCCTGCTTCAGCAAACATACGTCCTGCAATTTCATCTAATTCAAGTGTTGTCACACCAGGTTTTGTAGCTGCTTTCATCGCCTCACGAATTTCCGCACAAATGCGACCAATTTTTTTAAAGGCTTCAATTTCTTCTTGGGTTTTTACAATCATTTTTAACGTCCCTTTCATCTAATATCTACTCTTTAATATAACATAACTTTTTATGTGCATAACGCCAAAAGCTTTAATTATTCTATGCCAATAGGATTTCATTAGTGCTACTCATAGAAAAAACAGACGATTTTAAAAGTCTTTAGACATTAAAACAGCCTTTCTCTACCGTGTATCTACAGTGCATTTAAACTAATCGTTCTCAATATGAAAAATAGTATACTAAGTGATTCTTAGCATACTATTTCCATTCATTTATGATTTTCGTTGCATTAATTGTGGCGCTGCTGTAAATAATAGAACACCGACAATAGCTGTTAAAATAGTTGCTGGTAGCATATATGTTCCATTATAAATAATTGAATAAATCCATGCATTTTGATCGCCCGCATACTCTGCAAAGAATACTGCACCTGCAATCGTGTGTGCAAGATAGCGTAAAAAACCAGCTAACACTGTTCCCATCACTATGTACAGAGCCATTTTCTTTTTGTTGAGTGCTGTTGCGGCTTTTAATACAGGTTCACGAACGATTGCCGCTAAACCTACTACAGTAAAGGCTACCCCGTAATCTAGTAATCCTTGAAGCCAGTGCACAATATAAGCACCAAACATTGTTTGTAGCACACCAATTAATAGACCTGTTGTGAGCCCTGACAAAAGCCCCCAACGAAATGCCATTAAAATAATTGGTATCATAACTAAGCTTACCGAGCCACCTTGTGCCCATACTTTAAAAGAAACTTGATCGAGCACAAGCCCTACCGCTGCGAAAATTGCAATCTCCACCAGCATGAGTAATCTTTTTTTGTCCATACTATTATTCTCTCCTTTGTTCCGATGTAGGATACAAGAGCAGGAATAGAAAACAATTATTTGAATGTGCACCTCGATCCGGCATAAAAAAAACGATGCCAGGACAGAGCCTCACATCGTAAAAGTGTCGGTTTCTATCCACATCCCTACGCAAGTGTTAACTTACAGGTTCAAAGAGTAAAGGCATTACGTGCCCAGTCTCAGCTGACATCATCAGCTCCCCTTGTGGTCGTTACATCTCATTTTTATTGAACACCCTCATTGTACGCAAACACCTTTGCGATTACAACCTTTTCCTCAATTATTTTTTTTGAAACTTTTAGGCTTTCTATGCGTAAATATTAAAAAGGGAGGAACAATTATGGAGAATCAAAAAGTTTTATCTGCGTTTAGTTATCTCAGTATTTTTATTGCACCATTTGTCGTTCCATTAATCGTTTACTTTGTTTCAAAGGATAGTGAAGTCAAAAGACATTCCATTCGAGCACTTATTTCTCACTTAATTCCGTTAGTCTTGGGTTTCATTTTCTTTGCTATCTTTATATTTTCTACAATGTCATTGAACACGTTTGATCCTTCTTCAAATGGGAATACATTCATTATCATTTGGTTTGCTTCATTTGCAATTTATTTACTCGTATCATTAGGTATTGTCATTTGGAATATTGTGCAAGCTGTACGAGTTATACGTTAAAATTTAGTACTAAGGAGATGTCGTATTCATGAAAGTATCAAAAGTAGTGAAAACCGCTATAAAATTTGCACCTATTGTCATTCCTATCGTCAAAAAAGTAGTTGCTGCAAAAAAAGGGACAGCACCTTACGTATCAACACGCAGAAAATAAGCGCACTGACTTCTTTAAATTGTTTGAGTGACTGGCACACAAAACCCACTTACACCACAGCGTGCAAGTGGGTTTTATTTAGAATTGTTTGGGTGACTGGCACTACTTTACTTCAAAGTGTGTTGTACTATGTCCACTTAACGTTTTTTCAACATGTAAAACGGCTGGCATTGCGGCTTTTAACTCGGCTACATGTGAAATAACACCAATCATTCTTCCTGAATCTTGTAAATCAATTAACGTATCAATTGCTTTATTTAACGCTTCCTCATCTAAAGAACCAAAGCCCTCGTCGATAAACATCGTTTCAATCTGAATATTCCCTTGGAAGCTTTGAATAACATCTGCCATACCTAATGCAAGACTTAATGACGCATTAAACTTCTCCCCACCAGATAATGTTTTTACATCTCTTAATTGGTCCGTATAAGCATCATACACATCTAACCCTAACCCACTTTGCTTGGCATGCTTCTCCAAGCGATCAGAGCGCCGCAATTCAAACTGTCCATTGGATAAATGGAATAAACGAAGGTTGGCTGCTGCTGTAATCTTATCTAAATAATTGATTTGAATAAAACGCTCAAATGACAGTTTTTTGGGATTTTGACCATTCAACACGGTGTAAAGTTCTTTTACACGACCTGCTTCTTTTTCGAGTATCCGTATTTCCCTCGCCGTTTCATCAACTTTAACAATAAAGTCTGCACATGCTGTTGCATAATTTTTCGTCTGTTGCAATATTTTAAATGCTTCTTCAGATGTTGCTCGCAGCATCTCCAGCTTGTCTTCTAATATCGTTAAATTTTGCTTCTCTTTTCCTTCAAGATGTTGTGCTCCATCTAAGATTTGTTGCTGTAAAGAGTGCTGTTGTAAAGCGTAATCCCGGCACGCTTTACGTAATTCCTCGATTTGTACAATACTTCGCTTTGCCGCCGCATATGCTTCATATGTTGTAAAACCAACATTGTTCATGCTTGTGACAAATTGTTCTCGTTTTTCATTCAGTTTGTTTTGCAATTCCTCATATGCTTTTTTCGCCAGTTCTTCTGCTATAGCTGCCTTATGTGACGCTTCTTTTGTTGCTTGTAGATTATGCTGACTTGCGTTCCATGCTGCTTGTAAGGCATTCTTTTGCGATTTTATATCTTCCATTGTTTGCTTTAATTGTTGCAATGACTTTACATGTTCAGGAATATACTTTTGTTGTTCTTCCACAATTGCTTGCTGTTTAATTAATTCTTTCGACTGCTCAGCAAAATAGTGCTCTAACTGGACTTGTTTGTGTTGCAATTGTTCATTTCTTGCCACTTGCTCTTTTAGCTTAGTCCGTGCGATAGATAGTTGATCGTTAACGATTTTTAAGACAGTAACTTGTTGCTCAATGAATTGTAATGAAGTTGTAAGTTCTACTCGATCAGCTAGTGCTATATGGCTAGCTTCTACCTGTTCAGCCACCTCTTGAAGCAATTGTTTTGTTGTTTTGACTGTTGCTTCTTTTTCATAATAATTTCTCTCATTTGCATGAGCTGTCGCGCGGATTGTTTCCAGCTCCACTTCATCCACGACTGCTAGTGGCTCACTATGTGTTAATTGGTGTGTTGTACTGCCACAAACGGGACAAGCATCGCCATCCTTTAACTTGGCTGCTAAAATACTTGCCTGACTGGTAATCCATTGTTGTTCCTTGGTCTGTAGCGCTTTGTTACTTTCTTGATAGAGCTGTTGCGCCCTTTGAAGCGCTTGCTCAGCTAGCTCACTCGCTTGCTCATATTTTTCCCATTGAGCTAATAATGTGACTTGTTCTTTAAGCTTAGGAAGTTGTTCTAAATAACCCGCATAGGGCTCCATTTGTTTTTCATATTGCTCAATGGTTGTTGTTAACTCTTGAAGTTGGGTTTGCTCTTTTTCTAAAATGTTTAGATTATCTGCTACTGCACGTTTAGCATTTTCAACAAGTTGTTGCGTTATTTCTAGTTGTTGCTGATTATGCTCAAATGCCTCAAACTTTGGTAACAGGGCTAATAGCTGCATTTCTTGTTGCAATATTTGCTGACGCGCTGGTTCTTTCGCTTCTTCCTCTGAAAATAATTGCTGGGCTATTTCTAGTTGTGCCAAAGCGTTTTGATGATTTATTGTAGCTTGCTGATAAAGTTGTTCCTTATGATTTTGCTCTGTCCGTAATTCTACACACTGTTGTTCAAAAGTAAGAAGACGCTCCGCTTGTTCAGCTAATTGTATTTCCTGTTCCTTCGCTGTATATAAATGTTGTTGTTGTAACAGCATTTGCAAACGGGCTTGTCGTTGCTCCTGTTGCTCGAACTGCTCGTTCAGCGCTTTCGCCATACTGTAATATTCTTGTTCCTTTTGATGATGCGCATAGGCTTCTTCATAGCGGAGCTGTTCCGTTTGGATACTAGCATTATAAAAGAATTGCTCTTCTTCAAGGGCATTTTTTAGTTGATGCATATTATCCGTATTATTGCTTATACAAGTAAATAGTGTTGATGACCGTTGTGGTAATGCACCTGCAATTTGTCCAAGTAAATGTTCTTTCAATTGTTGGGCACGCTCGACATCCTTTTCGGCTTCTTTTCTTTTGATATCTAGTTTTTTGGTCATTGCATTAAAACGATCTGTTTTAAAAATTTTACGTAAAATGACTTCTTTATTGGAGGAATCAGAAGTTAATAACTTGCGAAATTCCCCTTGGGGCAACATCACAATTTGACTAAACTGATCTTTTGTTAGCCCTATAATTTCAAGCAGTTTTTTATCTACTTCATTTGTTTGCTGCTTCTCCACTATACTAAAGTCAAATTTACCATCCTTTATTTCTGCTAATTCAACTTTTCTTCCTGTGACACTTTTATTTTTTGCTTTAATATGACCCGGCTGGCGTAAAATGTGATACACTTTACCGCGCATTTCAAAAACCAATTCTACTGCGGTGTAAACATCATCCGCAGCAAAGCCGCTCCGAAGCATAGCTGTATCCTGACGATCTTCACCACTTCCTGCACCATACAACGCATAACAAATCGCATCAAAAATCGTCGTTTTCCCAGCGCCTGTTTTGCCTGAAATAGCAAATAAACGGTACTCTCCAAGCTGTTGGAAATCAATCACTTCTGTATGTTTATATGGACCGAAAGCAGTAATCGTTAACTTGAGTGGTTTCATCGAACTGCCTCCCGTTCCTCATCTAATAATTCTTGTAGCATCTCTAAAAACAAACGCTCGGTTTCTGGATCAGGTTGATCGCCCAAAACATCTGCATAAAATCCACGAAACAAGTCAATATCCTCTACTTTTTCCGTTTCAACAGCTTGTATTTCTTGGGCTACTTGTATTCGTGATGCTTTACGTTCAATATGCATTGCATGTGGAAAAACAGTACGGATTCGCTCCATCGGTGAGGCTACAGGTGTCGTGTCTGTTAATCGTACAAAGACATAATCATCACATGGTGGGAGTTTTAATAAATCATCCATGAAGCCTTCCACCACTCGTAGATCACGTCTTGGCACAAGCTTGCGTTTGTTCACCTCTACATGTCCATTAGCATCTAGCTCTACAATTAAAAAGCCTTTCTCATGCAAATGTTCAGACAACGAATATTTCAACGGTGAACCTGCATAGCGAATTGTGTTATTCAGTACAAAGTGGGCTTTATGCAAATGGCCGAGTGCCGTATAGTTGAAATGTTCAAATAAGGCAGCGTCCACGCAATCTGACCCACCGATGGATAGCGGTCGTTCCGAATCACTTGTATTTTCTTCTTCAAAGCCATATTTCGTCACAAAAGCATGTCCAATAAAAATATGCCGCTTTGTTGTATCCATCGTTTGCTGAATATGTGCGATGATTTTTTGCATTGCATCTTGATGTGACTGAATCGTATCATCTTCTAAAATCGTGCGTACGGAGGCTGGTTCTGCATATGGCACTAGGTGAAAATGCACCTCACCGAATTCATCTGTTAGAACGATTGGTGAATGTTCTTTTGTGAATTGCCCTACGATATGTAACCCACTATCTCGCATAAGACGACTACCAAAATTTAATCGTCCCGCACTATCATGATTTCCGGCAACTGCCAACACCGGAATTTTCTTTTCAAGTACAATTTCTGCGAAAACATCGTTTAATAAGTTAACTGCCTCTACAGGTGGCATTGAACGATCATATAAATCGCCTGCTACAATAATTGCATCAGGTTGTTCTTCTTCAATCGCTTGCAAAAATTGCTGTAAAATATAACGCTGATCCTCGGTCATATAGATACCTTGTACAAGTTTTCCTAAATGCCAATCGGCTGTATGGAATATTTTCATTGTCTATGCACCTCCTGTTTTTCTTTTATTTTATCATGCCTTCAAACTAAATTGTTTCAGTGACTGGCACTCATAATTTTCAGAATTGTTTGCGTGCCTGGCACTAAAAAAGCATGCTAAGTTACTTGAACTGCTTCTAATTAGGAGCCGATTCAGATACTTAGCATACTTTTTTACTTTATGACAGTTCTTGTGCACTTGTTCATGTGCTAGATTTGTTGTAATTGTTCGTGCTGATTGGCTCTGACCTTTTCTATAAAAGTAGCATAGCCAATAAATCCTTGAATGCTTCTGACGGTTGCGACTTTCTCTTGTTGTTCCGCTACAGATTTTTCGTTGGACTCCGCTTGTTGCTCCATTATTTCCTGAAATGTCATGGGATTCGGCTTAGGCAGCTCTGCAGTAGAAATGGCTAAACTATCACTACCGCTATACGATTTTAAAAAGGCATTTGCCATTTGACGATATCCTTCAAAATTAGGATGGACATCTGCTATATTTGGCAAGTAGCGAGTAGCTTGCAAGCCAAAAGCATCGTAGACATTAACATAAGTCATCCCTGCCTGCTCAGCTTGTTGTTCTAAAATCGTATTTAACTTTAAGAGCTGTGCATTCGTTCCCTCTTTTTGTGTTGCATGTACAGTGGGATAGGCAAAATAATAGCCCATGATATAGACTTTCGCATTGGGTGCGCGTAATTTTAGCTCAGCTAATAAATCCGCCATATTTTTGCGCGCAATATTTAATGCAAAATCTACTTGAAGCTGTGAAAATGTTAACGTACCAGCAGATGGGTTAACCTGCACAAGACGTAGTAAATCATTGGCACCTGCGGAAATAGTAATTAGCGTTGCATTGGCTAGTAGCGCACTTGCTTCTTCAGACTTAACACGCTCTAAAACATCTGCCGTTGTGAAACCAGGAAAAGCGAGCTGCTTTGTATAGTGATTCAATTGCCCAATCATTCCTAATCGCATCGCAACCAAATCGCTATAACCTGCATCAATTTCCTGATACGGTGTTTGACCAGCCGCTAAGGAATCTCCAAGTGCTACATAATTTTCACCACGTGCAAAGGCAGATGAAACACCAAGTGTTAACGAAAGTACAGTTATACTTACTAGGCTTATTAGTCGTTTCATCTGCTCACCTCACAATAATTGTCGTTAGCCTATTAAAAAGCCCAGCTACCTTTACGGAAAATTGGCTCCACAGTGCCATCTGGTAAAATACCGTCAATATCCATGTCGCCGCTACCAATCATAAAGTCCTCATGTGTTACTGAAATATTGGCACCTAATGCTTCAAGTTGACCATTTTCTAAATCTCT
This sequence comes from Lysinibacillus mangiferihumi, assembly GCF_003049665.1. GTDB lineage: Bacteria > Bacillota > Bacilli > Bacillales_A > Planococcaceae > Lysinibacillus > Lysinibacillus mangiferihumi. Next base: position 25,331 of record NZ_PYWM01000040.1, read on the forward strand.
TCCACCTTCTAAACAAGTTGGATACGCTTCACCAATCGCTAAATGGTTGGATGCATTTTCATCAAATAATGTATTAAAATATAAGATCTCTGAAGCTGAAATTGGGGATTCATGTGGGACAAGTGCAACTTCTCCTAAATAACAAGATCCTTCATCGACAGCGATTAACTCTTGCAATAAATCATGCCCAACTTGCGCTTGTGCATCAATAATTTTTCCTTCTTCAAAGGTAAGCTTAAAGCCATCAATAATATTGCCTTGGTATACTAATGGCTTGGTATTGCTTACATACCCCTCGACACCTTGTTTCATTGGTAGGGTATACACTTCTTCCGTCGGCATATTAGCGATAAATACAGTACCTTCAGGTGTTCTGCTCCCACCAGTTAGCCATTTATGCTGTGGTGCTAAAGCAATCGTTAAATCTGTGCCTGGTGCAGTATAATGTAGTTTTGCATATTTTTTATTATTTAATAATGCAGCTCGTGATTCTAAGTTTGCAACATGCGTACGCCAGTTTTCAACCGCATTGCCTTCACCAATATGCACCGTTTTAAAGATTGCTTCCCAGAGCGCTGGTACTTGTTTTTCCACTGCTAAATTCGGGAATACTTTTCCTGCCCACTTAGCTGATGGTACAGCTACAATCGACCAAGCGATTAAATCCTTCATCACGGCATTGCGATAGTTTTTCAATGCAGCACCTGATACTTTTTGATGTGTGGCTAATCGCTCAACTGGAATACCAGTTAATTTGTCTGGATCTGCAGCATCAATCCATAATAATGCCCCTTTGCGTTCGATTAGCTCATCACGCATTTTAACAACCCATTCTGGGAAACGATTTAATTCTTCATCAGATGCATGCTCGAAATAAGCACGGTCCATCTCATCATCTGAAAAATTCACATGAACACGACCAGCTCCAGCCTTGTATGCCTCTTTCACTACTAAACGCGCAAAGTCTATTGCTTCCACCGAAGTATTAACTAATAAGTATTGCCCTGGTTGAATATTGACACCAACCTTCACCGCAAGCTCAGCATATGCTTGTAACTTTTCTTCAAATGTCATATTATTTCCCTCGCTTTTGTCCGATTGTTTTTGAATTACCTTCTACTAGCTTGCCATCGTGCCATATTTTTTGCACAGGTTTGCCAGGCACTTCACGCGTCCACTTTTTATATGTTTTTTCATCGTTGTATGATAACAACGTAAGGACTTCACCATCTGCTCCCGCTCGACCAGTACGGCCCGAACGATGCAAATACTGTTCAATTGTACGTGGTACATCGACATGAATAACATGTGTTAAACCGGCAATATCTAAACCACGTGCGGCTATATCAGTGGCGATTAAAATACGCGCTTCTCCTTTACGGAATGCATCTAATGCTTTTTTACGTTCTTCTTTTTTCATATCAGAATGTAAAGTGACAATTGGCGCTGAACGATATTGTAACTTCGTTTCTTTCATTAATAATTGATCGATATTATTGACGAAAGCAAGCGCACGTAACCCTTCTGTATGCGCCATTCTACGTAATAAGTCCGTTTTATCACGTTCTTCTACTTTCACAAATGAATGGACAACTTTGCCAACCTTCACCATATCTTCAGGTTTAATTTTGAAACGTAAAGGTTCAAACATCATGCGGCTAGCGACTAATTCAATTTCCTCCGTAATTGTCGCAGAAACCACAACTACTTGGCGTCCGTAAGCCGCACCTTCGATAAATGATTTTACGACAACGCGATACTCGCGGCTCAATAGCTGATCGCATTCATCTAAAATAACGGTTTCAATTTCTTTTAACTTCAATTTCCCTGAACGCACTAATTCGTTTAGGCGACCGGGTGTACCAACTACGATTGTCGGTTTCTTCTTTAACTTCTCGATTTGTCTTGCAGAGTTTGCTCCGCCAATTAGTTGTTGTACTGTAATATCAGTACCGGCAATCCATTCACGGATGACCTCGACAATTTGCATTGCTAATTCTTGAGACGGCGCAACAATCAGTCCTTGTGTTTGCTTTTTCGCCCCATTTACTTTATTTAGTAATGGCAACACATAGGCCAATGTCTTACCTGAGCCTGTCGGTGATTCTGCTACAATATCTTTGCCTTCAAGCATTGCTGGAATCATTTCTTCTTGAATTTTCATCGCTTCTTCAAAGTTCCATTTTGCTTGCAATTCTTCTTTTAATAAATTAATTACTGACATGTTAATTCCCACCTTATTATCCTGCTTGACACTAGTTTAACACACTAACTGTGCACAAGCATTTTCCTGCTAAATAGATTGTTCGCGTTATTTTGATGTAGGCCTGTATGGAAAAGGCTCACCCTTTTTCAACAGGTGAGCCACATGTTAATCCACTAATTCATAACCACATGCTACAATAGCACATTCCGCTAAAACGATTAATGAATCTATATATTTATCACATAATTTTAAATCTCGATTGACGATAGATAACTCTGTACATCCTAGCACGATACGATCACAATTTAAAGCCAACATTGCCTCTTCGATAGGCAGCCAATCTTCTGTCGTTACATCTTTGCCAGCTTTCACATAATCGTAAATGATTGACATCACTTTTTCTTTCATAGGATTATCTGGTATAACTGGTGTAATACCATATTCCTCTAAAGCGCTTTGATACATACCTGAAGTTAACGTACCGGTTGTCGCTAAAATACCAACGCGCTTTGCCCCTAAATCATGCGCACGTTTCGCCGTTTCACGAATCATATGCAACACAGGAACTGGAGAGCCTTGCGCTAATTCATCATAAAAGGTATGCGCCGTATTACACGGAATCGCAATTAAATTCGCTCCAACAGAAGCTAATTTTTTTGCATCCTCAACCAATACTGGAACAGGGTTTTCCTTTGTATTATCCAAAATAAAGGCCGTGCGATCTGGAATATTTGTATCATTGTCAATAATAGTATGGACATGCTCCTGATCTTTTGTTGCCTTTGTACGTCTTACAATCATTTCGCCAATAAACATTGTTGCAAGTGGACCAACGCCACCAATTATACCTAGAGTTTGTTTTTTCATGAGTTAGACAGACCTTTGTTGTTAAAATATTTCTTATATTTGCGATAAAAGCTTAAGTTTTCAAGCGTTACATTTAACCAACGTTTCGCATTCATATCTTTATAATTAAAAATAGAATCCGTTGCTAAACCTTGGCGAATTAAACTCTTTGCTTCCATCACAAGCTTGTCATTTAATACGTATTTAAATAATACACCATTTGGCACAATCGTCCAGAGGTGCTTGTTCTGCACATATGTAAGCTGTTGTTTACTCCCTCGAATAAAATCATCCGCTACATACTGCATTAAATTATAGCCGCTTGCCGTCACATAATAATTCGATAGTTCATTATGTAATTCTATACTTAACAATTTGTACAACCCATCACGTTCATCAAATTTCATATCGAATGTAGCAAAGCCTTGAAATTTTAGCGCCTCTAGAAATGTTTTCACACATTCCATTAGTTCTTTGTCGTAAGTGGTCATAATGGCGACATAACGCCCAATACCATCCGGTGAATGCTCTTCTAAAATGGGGTTCCCTACAGATAGTAGCTTGACTTTGTGATCTTGTCCAACATAAGCATTCACAACACGCATATTAGCATCTTCGCCTGGAATATATTGCTGAACCATTAAGTCATCGCGATATGCTGACTCCTTATAGATTGCTTGGAAAATAGCATCTTTTTCTTCTTCATTTTGTGCAATATATACCTTTTTCTTACCAGGGAAAATACAACTTGCGTACTTCGTCATATTCATCGGCTTAATGACAACTGGATAGTCAAGTGTCTTCAATTCCTCGTAATCATTGACCGTACATACATGCATATCAGGATAATGGAAACCATACTGTTCGCACAACTGATACATGCTTTCTCGTGTTAATAATTGATTTGCAAGGTGTTCATCGACATAGGGAATTACATAATCATCACATAGCTCCTCTTTATGATGCACAATTTTCTTTACATAAAACTCATCACAGGCTAAAAGCAATAACTTCTTTTCGGGAAATTCTTCTGCAATGGCTTGTAAAGCAACAACAAAGCGCTCTTCAATATGCAACCTTGGTACTTCACGAAAAGTGAATAAATCACTTTGGTGAATTTTTTCCATATTCGTATGATTTAATGCAAGTGGTTTAACGCCATAGGACTCGTAAAATGCTCGTGCCATGCCGTAAGCATTCATTTCATCGCCCAATAAAACTGGTAAAAAAGTGTGCTCAATGGCCATTCTACTCAACTCACTTTAGCTTTTTATTTATTAGTGTAACATACTTTCGTGCAATCCTAGCTGCGCTCTATAGCACTCCTCCATACATTATTTATGAACCGCTACCGCTTGCATATTTAGCTCCTGATAGCTCTTAAAAAATTCATCTACATTGTATGAAACATTGCCTTGCAATGGATCCATTACGACAACTTGTTTATTTGAATAACCGGTTAATACGACTGCATGTAAATTTATGTACGCATCACGTTTCAACGTTTCTCCTTCATAAATCCATCCTTTATTGCCAGTTGTTTTAGGTGTCGATAAATCAAGCGTTACCCATACAACAACCGGTACCCCCTCCTCAACAAGCTCTAAAATATCACTTTGTGATGCACCGCTCATATTCGTTACCCGCAAGTTGGATTGCTTATCTGCAATCACCGCTTCTGCCGCTTTCACAATTGGCGCAGCAAAGACATACATACCATTGGCCTTATCGCGCGGATTTCCTGCGTAAGCAACAGCTGGATTCGGCCCATATCGCTGACCACCTGCTGTATAAATATTCTGTTTAGGCAAATAGGTATCAGCCATTTCAAGCTTTGTCACATCCATACCATAATAATTTAAAATAGCAGTTAGTGAGGTAATTTCACAACCTTGGGGAAGCTCTGGTTTTTGCATAATGACTGGAACTGCTAGCTCCTGTTCTGCTCTAGAGGAATGTGCTGGCAATCGGTAATAGGGCTTGGTCACGTCATACGTAAATTTTTCGATTGTCGTATAGCCATCATTGTCACCAACGTTATTAAGCGTTGTTGCAGTAATCGTATATTCCCTACCTTCTACAAGGTTTGTAAAAGTAGCTTCTCCCTCATCAGAGCCCATCGCTTCTTCGATTTTCTTACCAGACTCCACATCTGTCAGTTTTATATATAAATTAGGAATCGGTGCACCACTATTAAATTCTACCGTCAAAACTGTTAATTCATTTTTAGGTCGACTCTGCTTTGTAAATTGATTACAACCAGAAAGTAGCATGATAATCATAATCCCTACTATTAAAAGACGTTTATAATCCCTCCACAAGACAAATTCCGCTCCTATCTTTCGAAGAATTAGTCAATCTTCTATACTATTTTTACTATTTGTCGTAGTCTCATTATACGCTAATTTAGTAGGTGTTCATATTTTATCCTGCTACTTTTCAATGATTAGACAAAACTAGTGCACTTACTGCTACTTTAAGTAGTTGCTATTTTAGGTCGTAGTGTGTGTTTTAACACCTTTCCAGATGCATTGCGCGGTAGCTGCGCTAAAAATTCAATGTCAAAAGGTACTTTATATTTGGCAAGCTGTGTTTGACAATAGGCTAAAATAGTAGCCTCCTCTAACACCTTTCCTTCCTTTAATACAACAAAGGCTTTTGGTACTTCCCCGTATACTTCATGTGGTAATCCGACAACTGCTGCTTCTAAAATTTCTGGCAGTTGATATAAAACTTCTTCAATTTCAATTGGATAAATATTTTCCCCACCACGAATAATCATATCTTTTTTGCGATCTACTATATATAAGTAACCTTCTTCATCGAACCTTCCTAAATCACCTGAATAGAGCCAGCCATCTCGAATTGTTCGAGCCGTTTCTTCCTCATTGCGTAAATACCCTTTCATCACCTGTGGCCCTCTCACGCAAATTTCTCCAACCTCGCCTGCTGGTACAGTTTCTCCCAAACTATCTACTACACGAACTTCTGTCTGTGCTAACGGTTTGCCGACTGAACCGATTTTCGTCAATGCATCAGCGTCTAACAGTGATGTAGCAGCCGGTGAATTTTCAGTTTGTCCATATAAATTTTGCACGTTTACATTCGGTAATGCCTCTTTCACTTGCTTCACAAGTTCATATGGCATCGGAGCCGCTCCATAACATAATAAACGTAAAGCTTTAAAACGATGATTCTTAAATGCAGGTGTGTTTAATAGAATTGTATACATGGAAGGGACACCAAAGAAAATTGTCGCCTGCGTTTTAGCAAGTTGCTCTAATGTATTTATAGGTGAAAAGCTTTCCTCTATAATTACGGTTCCACCTTTATAGAACATCGGCATGGCAAATACATGCAGTCCCGCACAATGAAACAATGGCGTACAAATAAACATCCTATCTTGAGCGGTCATAGTCATCGATGCTGACCAAATAGCCGCCGTCGATGCAATATTTTGATGCGTTAGCATGACACCTTTCGGCTTGCCTGTCGTACCGGACGTATACATAACAACTGCCGTATCATTCGCATGTAATGGGGTAATCGTTCTTTGGCCCTGACAGTTTTCGATAACCTCTTTCATTTCCTTTAAGCCGATTATATGTGGAAATGAATAGCTAACATCCGCTAATACTTCGGCTATTCGCTCATCATAAATAAGCCCTTTTGCTTCAGAGTGTTTGACAATAAAGTCTACCTCCCGTGCTGCTAACTTCGTATTAATAGGCATTACAACAAAACCGGCTAACTGAATACCCATGTAAGCAATTAAAAATAAATCAGAATTAAGTGTATATAATGCAATGACATCGTCTTTTTCAAACCCCTGTTGTTGCAAATACGCAGCAAATCTTTCTGTATGCTGATAAAACTCACTATACGTTACTTTTTGTTGTGCATAAATTGTCGCAATAGCATCTGGTTGCTGTGTAGCATAATGTTGTAAAATATCCGTCATAAACATCGTCATCATAAACCCCCTCATTATTTTTCGTTACTAATGTCATTTTACTTCATCAAAAAAAGATTCTGCTAAAAAGTAAGAAAATTCAGATTACAATAACCATTTTATCAAGCTACCATTTCGTTAGCAATTTTTCCTCACATTCAAAATATGTATGCTATGTCACAAAATATTCTTATACATATTACTTTTCTATCAAATTCTGTTAGGTGTATGATACTTGTAAAATTATTTGAAAAGAAAGGCCTGATAATGATGCTGTATGCACTTTTAGGAGATTTACATTCTAATATTGCTGATACAAAAGCAGTATTAACTCATATACAACAAACAGCGAAAGATGCTGAAATAATAGGATTAGGCGATTTATATGAATGTACAGTGAGTAAGAAAAAAGCAAAAACGATATCAGGCTTACCTTTGCAAAAAGCCGCAATTATTGAAAATGATTTCGAGCAATTACTGACATTCCCGTCAATACGAGGTAATCAAGAAGAACGCATCACACATGTTACAGGCATTGAGCGCTTTATTACATTGCCTGAAATAATGGATATTGATGGTGCAATGCTTATTCATGGACACCAATTCCAGTGGAGTGTTTCCTGGCAACCTATGTTCCCAAATATTGATAAGCAAATTCTTTTTTTCGGACATAGCCATGAATCAGGGATTTATCGTCAAAATAAAAAGTTGCCAATTCGGATTCATTTTGGACAACCGATTGAGTTACAAGCAAAACAATATCGCATCAATGTCGGCTCTGTAGTGGATCACCGTGAGTGGTGCCTCTATGATAGCGACAAGCGAACTGTCACTTTTATGTGCGCATCGTCCTTCGAAGCAAAGTATGCAGTTGGTATTTAACTTAGATACCAACTGCATACTTTAATCTCGTTATGACTACTAAAACGTTGATATTCGCTACTGCGGTACTTTCCGCAAGAGTCACAGCCCTCGCTACCATCAACTAGTATCGCCTATTAATAAAATATTTCCCACTTTCTACCTCACAGCAAAAGCAATCCCTCATTACAACGAATTTTGCTACAGCTACTTTCATTCCTTTAAAAGAAACCTTTGATTGTCGCAGAAAGTAGCGACTACAGTGGTATTAACTTTAGCTGAAAGCCCTGTAGGAACGAAGCATTTTAATAGTAGATGCTACTCGTTGATTGGAGTGGAAGGCGCGACACTCCTGCAGGAAAGCACGAGCTGAAAATCCATTTTGCGGCGACCCGCCGCAAAATTAGTTGAAGCCGTGCCTGCGGAAAGGGAGCGCCTGGAACGGAAATCAGCTTGCACTTTGTGGCAGGTTGTACTATGAAAAAGTGGAGTGGTAAGTGCTTGATGGATAACAACTGTCTACTCATTCCTTTAAAAGAAACCTTTGATTGTCGCAGAAAGTAGCGACTACAGTGGTATTAACTTTTGCTAAAAGCCCTGTAGGAACGAAGTATTTTAATAGTAGATGCTACTCGTTGATTGGAGTGGAAGGCGCGACACTCCTGCAGGAAAGCACGAGCTGAAAATCCATTTTGCGGCGACCCGCCGCAAAATTAGTTGAAGCCGTGCCTGCGGAAAGGGAGCGCCTGGAACGGAAATCAGCTTGCACTTTGTGGCAGGTTGTACTATGAAAAAGTGGAGTGGTAAGTGCTTGATGGATAACAACTGTCTACTCATTCCTTTAAAAGAAACCTTTGATTGTCGCAGAAAGTAGCGACTACAGTGGTATTAACTTTTGCTAAAAGCCCTGTAGGAACGAAGTATTTTAATAGTAGATGCTACTCGTTGATTGGAGTGGAAGGCGCGACACTCCTGCAGGAAAGCACGAGCTGAAAATCCATTTTGCGGCGACCCGCCGCAAAATTAGTTGAAGCCGTGCCTGCGGAAAGGGAGCGCCTGCAACGGAAATCAGCTTGCACTATACAGCGCTACGGGGTGTTTACCTGATTAGTATTTATCAATAAAATAAAACGCTAAAATTGCGAACAATTTTAGCGTTTTACTCTTAACAATCACAATCTTGTGCCGCATCAAGTAATTTTTGCATTTCATCAATTTGACAACATAGTGTTTGAATCATGCATTGAAGTATTGGTATTAACTCTTGGCATATGCAGAATCTTAAAACATTTTGGGCGAGTCGTACACCTGCTTGATGGTGAACAATCATATCTTGTAGATAATTTACATTGATGCTATTAGAAGTTGGTGGTGAGCATAATGCTTGGAACATCGTTTCAGCAATATCTTTAAATGTACACATATATTCATATAATTCATATTCTGAATTTTGGACGATACAGCATCTGTTTTGTATTGCTTCTAAACTATCTACTATTTCAGTATGCGTTTTGATCACTTCTAATGCGAAATTTTGAACGGGGATATTCGTTGTATATTGCAAAACATTTTCGGACATTTTAATGGCGGCTACTTGATGTGGAATTATTTGTTTGATGAAATTTTCAGATATGCTACATGTTATCGTGACATACGTCATCCCTTGCATCATCTTGTTGATTATTCTTTTGTTTTCCTCTAAATATGCCTGTGTTACATTACTAAGTGGAATTGGTTTGGTCATTAGACACACTCCTTTCAGAGTAATGTATGCCAAATAGGTTGTTGTGTGATAGACATTTGTACCACCAAAATCGCTAATAATGCCAAGGATTATCTATATCTCTTTATATGTATGTAAACAATTTTGACAAATGCACTTTTTAGGTTCCTTAGAGATTGCCTTTATAATACCTTCTGGGAATTTTTCGGTCATACACCAGCATGTCTTTTGACCTTCTACTACGCCACAATGATTTTCCTTCCCACATATTGGGCAACGCTGTTCTTCATATTGCACTTCCACACACTCCTTTCCATTCCATTGTACTGTACAAGAAAAGGAGTACGACATACATTTTTTGTTCGCACTCCCTTTATTATCATTACTTGCGCATAGATTGATCTATTTCCGCCTTCACTTCTTCACTGTTTGTATCACTATATAGGGCAGTACCAAACCCACCGTTTTTAGCTAATATCTCTTTTACTTCGTTATAAGATAAACCGGCTTGAGCATTTTTACGTTTTACTTCACTAATATTTGTACCGGACACCGTAAGCTGTTCTTCATTTATATTATGCAAGTAAACCCATCCTTCCTATAATTCATCAGGCTGCATTTCTATCAGTTCGTCTCCCTCTCTTTTCACCCTTTTATTGAGTTCTTCAATTGGGATAATATCAACCGTTTGCATATCTTCATGCAAGTCAAAAATGCTAATTGTATCCGAATCAACCATATCTGGCTTGTCCTTACTTGATAAATTCATAAATATTCTCTTCTCATGTGGCACATTTTCTTTGTCCATGTTTGCTCACTCCTTTTCCATTAATATGTGTAAACATGCAAAAATTATGTGTTCTACATTGTGACTGTTTTATCTACACGATGATATTCGGAAATTTGAATGACCGGTGAATTTAGATAATAAAGAAACGTATACAATAGAACAAATCAATGGATAACAACTAAGTAGTTATAAAAAAATTTAGACGTGCAACTACTACTGTAAATATTAATCAAAAATTAGGGGATCATTATTTTTCACATCTATACTAAGATGTTGAAGGGGAATCTAAATATACATAAGCATATTGCGATTACGCTAAAAAACTATAAGTTCAGTATATTTAGTCATTTTTTTATTTAAAAGTTCATTTATTTTATAATCAAGTTTGGTCTTATCAGCGTTACTTAATATAGGGGAAATGGTTAAGCTTTCAACACCTTCGAAAAGACTATTGTTGTTTTCCATATTTATTAACAAATCATACTCTTGATAAAATATATTCTTTTTGAAAGCGTAAAGGTTCAAAGAATATGTTTGTATATTTGTTCCGTATTTAAATGTTAGGTATTCTGAAATACTTTCTTGTTCAATTTCAGATTCAGTAATAATCGCTATCGATACAGTTTGTATCTTTTTTATTCTCAGTTGGCTTATTGAAAGAAAATAGTAAAGCGCAAATATATCAATTTCTTTTATTTCAGGAAGAAAATTATACTGCTTAAATAACTTTAATGCTGCTTCTTTTACAAGAGCATAAAAAGGATGATCTTTACAAATATTTATGTAACCACTTAACTCATTTAATCTATTATTAGTTCCTAAGCGTAAATCAATATAGTAAAGTTCAGTATACCTACTTAATCCTTCGACGAGCTTTATATCTGAAGAGAAATCAAAATAAAAATTTTTAGATATATATTCTAAAAAATCAAAAATCATACTATAACGCATATTAGTATCCTTTAAATTATAAATTTCACCTATAGTTAACTTTCTTTTGCGGATTAAATAGTTAAATAAATTTGTTGCATAATAAATGATCTCACATTGTTTCATATTTTTATCCATATAATTTGGGAAAAACGATTGTAACTTTTTAGTTATATTTATATAAAGGGAGCTATCTTCTGTAGGAAAATTTTCATATTGTATATAGCTTGAAAGTCGACTCCTAATATGCAAAATTTCCATTGAAATTGACAATTTCCTTAGACCTTGTGGTGTCAGATTTAAACTATTTAATATACAAATCTCGTCAATTTTCTTCACAAAGAGTTCTTTGTTAAAAAATCTTATTTCTGATAAAGAACGAGATAGATAAAAATCATAAAATTGTTGCATCAAATTTCTAATGTTTTTCTCATCACCTTGAATCGTTAGCACAGGGGTAGTAACTAATGTCAATTTATATTCTTGAAGCCATTCTTTAATTACTTTAAATTTACGGTATACTGTGGATTTGCTCATATTTAGAATAGTTGTTAGTTCATTGACGGAGTATATATTTTTTTCAAAAAGTAACATGATTATTTTAAAAAACACATTGTCTTTATAAAGAATTTTCAACGCATCTTCTATTAGTGAAGGAGAAATTATATCTAAATGGGCTTCCCCAGATTTTATAAAAAAATTGGTGTTACTTAATACCTCCATTAAAAAATGGAGTTCTTTTTCTATAGTTGATCGTCCAACTTGTAAATGTTCTGCCAATTCATCAATCTTTGCTTTTCCACTTTTACAATAAAGATAAATCAGTATTTTTTCTGGGCGATCTAAAAACCTTTCCATAGTCCATCAGCTCCTTTTTTATTTTATCAATAAACTAAAATTTAAAATTAAAACACTCCGATACTAAAAGTTTCTTAAAAAATATAAAGACAAAGCCATTAGCGACTTTGCCTTTATATCGAGGATATAGATAATAGTTTATTGCAATATTAAGGTAATTTTATTGTAATTTTCTGAAGATGAATTTTTGTTGCATGTACTGCCTAATTATTCTTGCTCGTCCGCTAATAAGAGTTCAAACTCAATATCCAACATAATCTGATCCTCTATTGCATCCTTTAACGCATCCTCTAATAATTCAACATCTTGTGACTCCTCTTCTGATAAATCTCCTGATAGCGCATCCTCTAACGCAACTTCTGCCTCTAGCAAATCAGCAACTAGTTCTGCTTCCTCCTCTGATAAATCTTCTAGTAACGCATCCTCTAACGCAGCTTCTGCTTCTAGCAATTCAGCAACTAGTTCTACTTCCTCCTCTGATAAATCTTCTAGTAACGCATCCTCTAACGCAGCTTCTGCTTCTAGCAATTCAGCAACTAGTTCTACTTCCTCCTCTGATAAATCTTCTAGTAACGCATCCTCTAACGCAGCTTC
>NZ_PYWM01000041.1 GCF_003049665.1 Lysinibacillus mangiferihumi
TAGCCGGTTTTATATACGGACTCACAAAGGGTCCCAGAGGCTGGTCGGCTTTTCTTCACTTCTACTATAAAAAAATAGTAGCACAAACCATGGCCTTGGTTTGTACTACTAATGTTAGTATGTTTTTTATAAAATTCTGTAATCCATTTTTGATATTCTAAAATATTCAATGCAAGTCACTCCTTATTTTTCTATAATAATAGCATAAAGGAGGAATGAAATTTGAATATTTCAGTTTATTGTGGAGCGAGTTTGGGAAACAGTGAAGTTTATAGTGAAGCAGCAAAAGCATTAGGTAAGTGGATTGCTGATAATGGTCATACGTTAGTGTATGGTGGGGGAAAGGTAGGCTTGATGGGTGTCATTGCTGATGAAGTTTTACTACATAAGGGAGAAGTCATCGGGATTATTCCAACATTCTTAGTGGAACGAGAGCTAAGTCATCCAAATTTAACGCGTTTAGAAATTGTGAATTCTATGTCTGAACGCAAAAATAAGATGATTGAATTAGGGGATTGTTATATTGCATTACCTGGTGGTCCAGGGACATTAGAAGAAATTTCAGAAGTTATTTCATGGGCACGAATTGGTCAACACCAAAATCCGTGTATTTTATTGAATGTAGCAGGTTATTATGATCAATTAAAGGATTTTTATAAAGGTATGGTAACGAGTGAATTTTTAACAGAGGATGAACAAAAGGCAATGCTTTTTGCGGATTCGTTTGTAGAAATTGAACAGTATATAAAAGACTTTTCACCCGTAACGGTAAGAACATATTAATCATACTTAATTAGCCTATCTTTTGGAAGATAGGCTATATTCTTCCCTTCGTTTGGTAACAATAAGTGCTTAACGTTATAGTTCTACATTTTTCTGACGCTACCCCAACATCCCCTTGAAATTCAAAAGGTAATAAAATAAATCAATCGCCTGTATTTAAAAATTTGAGGATTTTCGCAACTGTGATGTAAAAGGAATGAACTTATTATGTCGAAAGATAATGTTTATTTTTTAATAAAAACAACCAAGTTCCCGAAGCGTTGTTTAGGTATATTCTTAGTTTAATGTTGTAAAGTAGCATAAATCTGAAGGGCTCCCAAATCATTTAGAGCAATTTTGTATATTGAAATCGTAAGTTTGATTAAAAGGGAATGGCTTGTATTGTAAATTAACCCACCTCTATTTCAAACCTTACGTCAACTGTAAGAGTAATTTTCCGATTTTTTGTAGTAAGGTATTGCTAGGAATAAAAACGGGAGGTTAGACAGATGAATGCTTCGAATAAATTACTGGAAGTGAAGGAAGTACGTAAAGTTTTTGGAGAGGGACAAAATGAAACAATGGCATTAAAAGGTGTAACATTTAATGTGTTACCAGGGGAGTTTCTTGGCATTATGGGTGCGAGTGGTTCAGGCAAGACGACGCTATTAAATGTAATTGCTACAATGTTGAAGCCGACATCAGGTCAAATTTTGCTAGACGGGCAAAATATTTCGTCGTTCAAAGGATCACAACTCGCGGCATATAGAGGCGATCAAATTGGGTATTTATTTCAGCAATTTGAACTGATTGATAATTTAACGGCGAAGGAAAATATCATGCTGCCGTTAGCGATCCATGGGATTAATTTAAAGGAGCAGGAGCAAGCGTTGCGACAATTATCGAAACTATTTGATATAGAAGAACTGTTAAATAAATTTCCATCACAATTGTCTGGCGGTCAAAAACAACGGGTTGCAGCGGCGAGAGCGCTTATTTCCAATCCTAGCATTGTGTTAGCGGATGAGCCAACTGGTGCGTTAGATACGAAAAACGCTAAGATTTTAATGGAGAAGCTGTCTGAACATAATCAACAACAGGAGTCTACTATTTTAATGGTGACCCATGATGCGAATGCAGCTAGCTATTGTTCAAGAATTTTATTTATCCAGGACGGTGTCATTTTCCATGAACTGCGTAGAAATGTACCAGGCGAATCGCAGGAGGCATTTTATGAGCGAATCGTTATGGTGATGGCGCAGCTTGCTGGAGGTAGTAGTAATGTTCTTTGACTTTGTGAAACGCAATAGTCGCAAAACACGGAAGGAGAATGGTGTGTATTTCGCATCGCTCATCGTATCAATTGTGGCCTTTTATGTAATCTTGTCGTTAGGTGAACAAGATGTGATGCTGTATTTGAAGACGATTGAAAGTGATGCGGTAGAGCGATTGTTGTTATTAATTCCAGTGCTTTATGCAGTTTCATTAGTGTTCGTGTTCTTCCTCGTGTATTTTGCGAATCGCTACCAGCTGCAGCAACGCAGTCATGAGTTTGGCTTGTATTTAATGATGGGGATGAAGCAAAGTAAGCTGTTTCTCATGATTATGGGCGAAACAATTTGGAATGGTATTGTGGCCGTGTGTATTGGTCTGCCAATTTCATTGTTTTTAACCGAGCTTATTAATTTAACGACATCACGTTTTGTTGGCATGGGGATTATAGGACATGCATTCCGTATTTCATGGACAGGCATTAGCTTGACGATTTGTGGCTTCTTCCTTGTGCAACTGCTAGCCATGTTTATTTTAAGCTTTACGATGAGCCGCAAAGAGCCGATTGAATTACTTCATGAGGAAAAGGAAAAATCACAAAGTACAATGACGCCTAAATGGGGAGCAGTGAGCTTACTGTCTGGAGCGGCTTTATTAATCGGGATGATTTTGTTATGCATCGCTTACGGCATGGCGATTTTATATTTACGAAATTTTGATTATCGCGTATTTGCGCTGATTTTGCTTGTTGGTGTGTGTGGGACATTTATTTTATTCCGTGGCTTAGGAAGTGTGATTGGTGTTTATGTGAAGCGAAAAGGCAGCTCTTCAACAGGTTTGTCGATGTTTACGGCGAGACAGTTACAGGAAAATGTATTGCATCAATGGAGTTCACTAGCAATATCAACATTACTAATTTTAATGGCGATGGTTTGCTTCGCGTTTGGTACATCGACAGCGTTAATGAATAGCGCTGTAGCTAATCGAACGGTTGATTATACGTTTCATGCTAATAATGAAGATGACATTAAGCCTTTGATTCAATCCGAGGAGCTAGCACCTTATGTTGATAGTTATTATAGGATGGCGTTACATAATTTCAATCCATCTGAAGATGAGCCGTTATTAAATTATCATTTTGCATGGACGGGCTTAATAGAAACAGTATCGAGTCAAGACGATTCAGAGCCAAAAGAGATTTTATTAAACAACTTATCGATGCAGGATACGCCATATTTTATTTCTCTATCGAGTTATAATGCGATGCTTGAGGCAGCTGAAAAGAAGCCGATTCAGTTAGCTGGTAATGAGGTGGCTATGTATACAAGTGACGATACAGGTGCTAGTTATGATATATTAAAAGATATATTAAAAAAGAGTCCGACTGTTGAAATAGCTGAAAATGAATACACATTAATGCCGACGCTATATTCGGATCAGATTGTGGCGGATAGAGCCATTACGTTAATGTATTCATTAATTGTGCCGGATGCATTATTCGAGCAATATTTTGACGCTGATGAAACTTGGCTTTGGAATATGACGTTAAAAGACGAGTTCATTGAAGAAAAAGGGCTTATGCAGGCGATGCTTGAAGTCGATCAAATGCTTAATTCAACAGGCTTGCAGTATGAGAGCTATCTTGCGAGCATGGGCAGACAGCTATTTTACACGGTAGCAGGGAGTTATACAACGTTTTATTTAGGTGTGATGTTTTTAATTATCGCCAATACGGTGCTAGGCTTAAACTTTTTAATGCAGCAAAGAAGCACACGTAGCCGCTATCAAACGTTAGCGATGCTCGGTGCAAATGTGGAATCAATTTGTACATCAGCACGCAAGCAAATTTGGCTATACTTCATCTTAGCTATTTCGGTTGCATTTGTTAGTGGAATTTTTGGCATCTGGTCTTTATTAACGGCAATGCCGGCAACTGTTTTTAGTTTTAAAAATGGTATCGTTATTGGTTTAGTGGTGCTATTATTTATTGTTATGGAAATTGGCTATATTCGAATGATTCAACGAAAAAGTGATGTAGAAATTCGAAAGTTAAAAGAAATTGACTAGAGGTGAGGGCATGGCGAATATTGTCATTGTAGAGGATGACATTTTCCTACGCGAAGAATTACAAAATATTTTACAAAAGGAGGGGTACTCTGTAGTGAGTATCTCTTCTTTTGATACACCTATTGAAGATATCCTCGCTGCTAAGCCCGGATTAATCTTGTTAGATTTAAACTTACCTAGCATATCGGGTTTTCAAATTTGTCGTACTTTAAAAATGAAAGGAATTGGTCCGATTCTAATTTTAACTGCTCGTAATCAGATACGAGATGAGTTGCATGCATTAGAGTTAGGGGCCGATGACTTTTTAACAAAGCCCTGTCATCCGAAAAGACTCATTGCAAGAGTACAAAAGCTGCAACAGCTATATGCCAAAATGCCGATGTTTTTAAATTGGGGAAATTTCCAACTAGATTTGAAGAGAAATGAATTATATATTGCTCACAATTCACTTTCATTATCTGAAAATGAAGGCGCCATTATGAAGCTTTTAATACAACATGCACCGGCAGTTGTGGAAAAGGAGCAGCTTTTCCATGAATTGTGGGGAAGTAGTGAATTTGTGGACGAAAATATACTACAAGTAAACATGACTAGACTTCGTAAAACATTAGATAAAGTAGGAATGTCACATCATATTAAAACGGTCAGAGGCATTGGCTATCAATTAATAGGGAGTGAGTCCCCATGAGGCCATTAGATTGCCTTCATATTTTACAGCAATCGCGTCAGTGGATTTTACTTCTATGTGTAAATAGCGGTTTTTTTATTTTTTTAGCGTGGGTTGCTTATCCAGAGACATTTAAACTATTAGTTTTGACGATGCTCATGTTTACTTTTGGGACCATTTTGATCGGTGGGCTTTTTACATGGAAAAAACAACGAAAGCAAAGAAATTTGTTTTATCAATTTTTAAGAGAGCCTTCCGTTGAGCATGAGGCTAAGTTGCTACAAGTTTTAGGTGACACACATAAGGAACCACTGCATGATTTGGCGAATCAATTACGTCACCTATATGATGAATTACAAGAGGCAAAGTATCAGTCGTTAGAATATGAAACCTTTATCGAAAGCTGGGTGCATGAGATTAAAACACCACTTTCGTTACTTCATTTTGTAATACAAAATAGGAAAGACGAAATGTCCCCGTTGGTTTATCAACGGCTAAATTATGCAAACATCACGATTCATGATTACGTAGAACGCATATTATTTTATGCAAAGCTACAAGCTGTGCATGTTGACTATAGCTTGAAAAAGGTCTCTATTGTGGAATGCTTTGAAGATGTGTTACTAGAGCTACAATCATTATTGGAAGAGCAGTATGTAAGTGTTCATAAGGAGATAAAGGACGTACCCGTTGTATTTGATGAAAGAGCGCTTCACTTTATTTTGATACAGTTACTTGTAAATGCAATAAAATATCGAAACGTAGGTACTGAGAGTTTGATTTGGCTAGAAACAGGTTTTGAACATGCCAAAGACAGCTACTACATTAAAATAGCTGATAATGGAGTAGGCGTCTTGCAATCAGATTTGCCATTTATATTTGATAAAGGATTTACAGGAGATACTAGCAAGCAAAAGCCATCTACAGGGATGGGATTGTTTTTAGTAAAAAAATTATGTGACGATTTGCAAGTTGAAATTGAGGTTGAGTCAAAATATAAGCGTGGTTTTACCATTCAATTGCTGTTTCCGAAGGTTTAAATTGTGCCTCTGAAAAGGTAATAATAACATATCTTAAAAAAATATTATTCAACACTATGGCAAAATTGCGGAACAAGAACTATTTTGTATAGCAACCTCTGTTCCAAGCTTTGTTGTATTATGAACAACACGAAACAGCTTTATTAATATCTTTTTCACTTACATACACGGAACCTTCAGTATCTATTATATATTCTATATCATTTTCTTTTAATTGTTCTAATAACGATTCTCGTAACGCGTCTGATAAATTTTCTTGTCTGGCAAAAGAAACGTATGTCCCCTTAGAACGTTTCTCATTACTACATCCACTCAATATACTCAAACATAAGACGATAGATAGCAAGCATTTGAATTTCAATTTCACGAATTTACCCCCTAAATTGGAAAATCAGTATACACTTCTAAGTAATAAAAGTAGAAGGTGAACCTTGCTATTAATAAAGGTCATTTCACAAAAAAACGATTCTAGGATAGTCACTGTGAGATGACTTTTTTCATGATTTGGCTACACAATCAGTACAATTGAACAACCTTCTAGGCTAGACAGTGATGTTACTTCGACAGTACCCCTATAAAGAGCTATCTCGTGACCTCTACCTAACATCAAATACTTAATATTAGTAGTTGTAATTTTTATTTTACCTCAACCTCGAAAACAAAAGTCTTATTTTCATTATCCCATACTACCTTAAGTTAATAAATAGAGTACCCTTTTTTAGATGGCATTGTAATTTTATTATCTAATCAGAATGGATAAAACTATTTTTTCATTTTAACACCCCTTTTTATTATAGATTCCATTTAGAGTAAATGTTGTAAGTTGTAATTTACAAAAATACTAATGTATGTATATATAAAGTAAAAAGACGAATATGGGGAGTTGAGAAATAGCGTTGTTGACTGTGAGCTGAAGAATGTAGGAGGAAGCATTCTTGTTACACGTTTGAGAAGAAATAGTTTGCGCTCCTGTTTCACAAAAACCTTGCAGGTGGCGCGCCAGATGTAATAATTTCATCGCCAATGCAGTCATTTTAAATTTTTTTACGAATAAGGCAGTAATTAATTATATACAAAATTAGTCATTTTGCGAAGCTGTTTGAGGAGAAAAAGGGAGGTATTATAAATGAACGTAATAGAAATTAAAAATCTAACGAAGACTTACGGCAAAGCAAGGGGAATATCTGATGTTAGTTTTAATGTTGAACAGGGTGAAATTTTCGGGTTTATTGGGCCTAATGGTGCTGGGAAGTCGACTACAATTCGTACATTATTATCGCTCATTTACCCAACGAGCGGCAGCGCCACGATTTTTGGTAAGGACTGCATTCAATTTGCTCCCGAAATAAAAAAGGAAATCGGCTATTTACCATCTGAAATCTTTTACTATGACAATATGAAAGTAAAGGACCTATTAAAATACTCAGCTAGCTTTTATAAAAAGGATTGCAGTAAGAGAATGAAAGAGTTAGCAAAAATGATGGACTTGGATCTGAATAAAAAAATTGATGACTTATCTTTGGGAAATAAGAAGAAGGTCGGGATTGTTCAAGGGCTGCTCCATGAGCCAAAACTCATTATTTTGGATGAACCGACAAGCGGGCTAGACCCATTAATGCAACAAAAATTCTTTGAACTATTAGAGGAAGAGAATAAAAAAGGTGCTACGATTTTATTTTCATCGCACATTCTCAGTGAGGTCCAAAGATTATGTAATCGTGTTGCCATCATTAAAGAAGGTAAAATCGTAACGGTAGAAAAGATTAGTACGTTACAAGAGAATAACTATAAAAAATTTAAAATTGAGACGAATTCAACCCTAGACAAAGATTACTTCCAAATCGATGGGGTCAATAAATTAGATGTTCACAATAACGTAACTAGCTTTTTATTTAAAGGTAATATTAATACGGTGATGAAAAAAATCGCTGACATTGAAATTGCGAATTTGTGGATTGAAGAACCAGACCTTGAGGAGATCTTTATACATTATTACGAGAAGGAGGTCTAAAAACTATGAATATCTTTATGCATGAATTGAAGGTTTATCGAAAGTCTACCATCATATGGTCGCTATCGTTAATAGCCATTATGATTATTTTTATGTCAATGTATTCTTCATTTGCTGAAGATGCAAAGGGTTTTATGAAAATAGTAGAAAACTATCCAGAGGCAATCAGAAATGCAATCGGGTTTAATCAAGAAAATTTCTTTACTATTTTAGGATTCTATAGCTTCCCATTATCGTTTATTACTCTTTGCGCAGCAATCCAGGCGATGAATCTCGGCACTTCCATTGTCAATAAGGAAGTCCGTGAAAAAACAGCGGACTTTTTGCTAACGAAGCCTGTTACCCGTACAAAAATCTTGACAGCTAAGTTATTAGCAGCGCTAGTTTCGATTGTCATAACGAATATCTTTTATTTCGCTGCAGCTAGCTTTGTGGCATTACAAGTCAAGACAGATGATTTTAGCTTAAAAATTTTCTTTTTGCTTTCACTTACAATATTCTTTATTCAGCTGATATTTCTATCCTTAGGAATAATCATTTCCGTTATTGTCCAAAAGATTAAATCCGTGCTGACCGTCTCGCTAGCTACCGTCTTTGCTTTCTACTTTGTCGGAATGTTCAGCGATACGACTGGTGATGAAGTGAAACGTTATTTTTCGCCGTTTAAATACTTCGACACCGCCTATATCATTAAACACTCCAGCTATGAAACAACATTTTTAATTGCTGGTGCAGTTATTATTATTCTTGCAATTGCAGCTAGTTATGTTGTCTATAGTAAGAAGGATATCCATGCGGTTTAAGAATGCTAGCTTTGCTTGTAGAAAGCTAAATGGAGGGGTTCGATAATGAATATTTTTTTAAAAGAATTGAAGTCTCATCGAAAATCACTCATATTTTGGAGCATTGGTGTTTTCCTGATGGTGGCATCAGGAATGACTAAATATGAAGCGTATTCGTCATCGGGCCAATCGATAAATAAATTGATGGCAGATATGCCAAAATCGCTACGGGCTGTATTAGGTTTCAACGATTTGGATTTAACGAAGGCTAGCGGCTACTATGGTATGCTTTTTCTCTATTTAGTATTAATGGCAACCATTCATGCAGTCATGCTCGGAGCAACCATTATTGCCAAAGAAGAGCGAGATAAAACATCTGAGTTTTTATTCGTTAAACCAGTATCTAGAAGTAAAGTTATTACAGCAAAGCTATTGGTTGCGTTGACAAATATTGTGATCTTCAATCTCGCAACATTCGTTTCGTCCATTATTCTTTTAGGGAAATACAGCGATGGCGAAGCGGTTAATGGTGAAATTGCAATCTTAATGGCAGCAATGTTCATTTTGCAGGTTTTGTTTATGGTTATTGGCAGTGCGATTGCTGCTGTAAAGAAGAAACCAAAAACGGCTGCATCAGTGGCTACTGGAATCCTCTTACTTATGTATATGTTATCAATCATTATTGATCTGAATGAGCATATAAAAGGAATAAGATATCTTACACCATTTAAATATTTTGAAGCGAAAAATGTAATGTATGGCGGTGGTTTAGAAGTAAGCTTTGTCGTAATTTCACTAATATTGATTCTATCATTTTTGGTCATAACCTATGTTTTTTATAAAAAAAGAGATTTGAATGTTTAGTAATATAATAGTATGGTACCTGTAATTAGGACACTCGATAAAAAGAGTGTATTAAATTGTAGGTATTTTTTTATATACTAGAAATTCGAATTAGAGGATGATATGAGTAAAATTTTATTTTCACCAAAAGAAACCAAATGTACACCATGTAAGCGAAAGTACAATTACTTATACACATACATTTAAAAGTAAATCTATCCTAGTCCTAGCATTAGATAAGTGAAAAAAGAATAGATTTACCTACGTTTACACTATTTTTAGATTAATTAGCACCATATTACTATTTCTAAACTTCTGCTGAACACTTCCGTTGATTGCTCCAACTCTTTCATTACATGTCCGTAAGTAAATATCTACATCATGGCTATTGGCTAATCGTTCAGCAATTTTTTAAACCATTGGAGCAAATACCCTTAATAATTGACAAATATATAATAGTTAAGCACAATTAACTTAAATATAAATGTTTAAAATGAATTAAGGATGATAAATCTATGTATGATTATTTAATAATTATAGACAAAATCAATCAACAATTTGAGCAGTTCAAATTGTTAGTTTTACAAGAAACGAAAGAGGTTGAGGAATTAGAGAATTTTCACTTAACTCCTCAACAAGAAATTATTATGAGTTATATCATTCGTCATGAGCCGGTAATTGCCAAAGATATTGCAAATCATTTTGATATTTCAAAAAGCGCAGTTAGCCAAGTCATTTCAAAACTTGAAGAAATGAAAATGATCTATCGTCAAGAAAATTTAATAAACGGTAGAAAAATCTTTATTTATCTTGGGGAAAAAGGTAAAGAGTATTATCAGCTTCTAAAAAAAATAGACAATATTCTTGTGGAAAAATATTATTCTAAAGCAAGCTTAACCGAGTTAACAAATGTTCTTGATACATTAAATAAAATTGTCGGAACTAAATAATAATGTGATTTAAGATAATAGAGAAATTTGAAACAACCAATCGTATATTACCAAAATCCTGGCTGCCGTATATGGGATTTACCAAACATAAATTGTAGATAATTACTGATAAAAGTTTCGTTCAGTTATATAAAAACAATGTTTTTAGAAAAATGTCATCTGTTAAATTTCTAATCGCTATAAAGGCGTTTATAGACATTTATGTTGCCGATTTTTCATTCCGAATATATAACACTATCAATTAATTTTAATATTTTCTTTAAAATCGTAGAACTTATCTTCTTTTTTCTCTTTCCTAAGTAATGGATCAAGCTCTTTCTCTTTCACATAGTGATCAAAAAAGGCCAAAATATACCTATTCATAACTTGATGGAATTCATTTACATCAATATTCCATGAAATTAGAGGAGAGAGAAAGGGGAAATCTGTAAAAGTATAGTGATCTCCTGCTATAAAAGTAAGCATGAAAGTATCTCCCTTTATCCCCTCTTTATAGTGAAAATCAGCAAGCTCTGTAATTGTATCATGATACTTTTTAAATTCTTCTGTAGTGATATTCGTATATTGAATTTCTTCATCAGATAGATAAAGATAATCTTCATCTAAAATAAACATAAAAGGCTGTTCAAATCCTTTGCTGGCTACAGGTTCATGCAAAGGTCCATCTATATTAATTCCTGCAGAAATCCTGCGATCATCCAACAATGTTTGGGCAGCTGTTGACCCCCCATATGAATGACCAAATATACCGATTCTGTCCATGTCCATCCTTCCAGTAAACAAACCTTGAGTATCCCCATCGTTGATTGTGATTAACTGATCTAGCACAAAGCTCATATCTTTTGATCGCCTTTTAACCTCTTCTTCATCTTCAATATCAAAGGAATAAGAATACGCGTCCGTCTGATTTATCATTTCCCGTCCATCTGGAAACTTTGTATAGGCTGCATCATTCGTATGGTCAACGCTGATAACAACGTATCCATGACTTGCCAATTCTTCCATTTGAGAAAAACTTTGCATTCTAGTACTGCCATATCCGTGAGAAAATAAAAGAACCGGAAATTTATTTTCTTGATTGGATACGGCTATATCTTTTATGCTGTTAGTTTGTCCATACTTCAAATACTCAAATAAAAAGCGTGGAACAGAAAAAATGAATTCCATCGTTCCTGACCATTCTTCGTAAGGAAAAGATTCATACTGAATATCCTTCGCACCATCTTCTACCTCTGCGGGATACCATATTTGTATCATCAATTCCCGCGCTTTTTGTTCCCCATCATGTCTGGTCTCATCTATTAAATGCCTTGAGTTCATACCTACTTCAAAAGGACCTGATGGTTTTGGAAGTTGAAATACAGGCATGACAGTTACTAAACTAAAATTGCTGAGCGAATAAATGATAATAAGTAAAATATATATAAGTTTTTTAACCTTCCTGTTATTTTTCGCACTTTCAATAATGACCTTTTTCGCATTCTTTTGAATGAATGACTTCATTGTAAATACAGTTAAAAGAATATATAAAACATAGGTTAATCCCATTTGCCAACGATAACCCTCAAGCCCCAAATGAATTATTAAAAGGGTAAGTGCAGTGATATTAATGATTATTTTTAGTTTTGCATCAAATTTAAATAGAAAAGAAAAAAGCCACAAAATATGAACTGTTATTAAAATCCCTTCCAACAGCCTCAATAATCCCAACTCCTTATAAAATCTTATTAAGTTTAGTTAACTTTACTTAACTATAAATTACAAGATTTGATATGTCAATTTTTCAGGAGAATTCTAATTTCGTATCATTAATTACAAGTATGTCATCATATTTAGAAAATATGGTTACCCCGAAGAATGAGTTTTATCCCACATACGCTCAGTAAAACGTCCTAGAAGAGAACGAGCCAAAGAAGGGAGCAATCACCTGACCGTGATAGCCCGTTTAGTTCAACTAACAATCGGTGGGGATGAGGAAAATTTTCACTGATTGCAGTTCACTTTTTTTCCAAGATTTATACGATGTTAAATTTTTTGAATCTTTTCTCGTTCTTCTTTCGTACGTTAAAGTAGGAAAGGAAATGGAGGCTCATAGAAATGGAGAAAACGAAAAAAATGATGGTTGGTATATCAGCAACAGCCTTAACGTTAAGCTTAGCTGGTTGTGACACATCAACAAGTAGCTTACCATCAAAGCCAACAGATGAAAGCTGTAATGACTGGGATTGGTCAGAGGAAGAGGGCGTATGGCAATGTGATGAAAGTCGTTCAGGGCATTATGGAGCCTACTATTACGGGGGAAGCTATTATAATACCAAGTCAGCGTTAAAGAGTAGCAGCGACTACAAAAATTATAAAAGCAGTACCAGCTCTAAAGCAGGGCGATCCAGCTCAGGGTTTGGCAGTGGATTAAAAAGTTTCGGAGGATAAGAGAGGGCGAAAAATATGAATATGTATTTAAATTTTTTATCATATCTAGGTGTATCCATTAGTTTATTAGTAATCGGTATGTTGCTATTTACGTTAAGTACACCAAAAATTAAGGAGTTCCAATTAATCGCGCAAAAAAATGTAAGTGCTGCGATGCTATTAGGTGGTAAAGTAATCGGCTTAGCCATCGTATTAGGGGCGGCTGTAGAGTATTCGATTTCATTAATAGATATGGTTATCTGGGGTGCAATCGGCATTGTAGCGCAAGTCGTTGTGTTTTTCATAGCAGAACTAATAACGATTCGTTTTAGCATTCAAAAAGCGATTGAAGAAGACAATCGAGCAGTTGGAACAATTTTATTATCGTTATCATTAGCAGTTGGTTGGATTGTTGCGAAATGTTTAACATATTAGTTTGAGGAGGGGTAGCTCTGAAGGAGTTAATTTATTATATTGATAAAGGAAATGGATATTTTGAGCCGTTTTTTGAATATATGGAACCCAATGTTGGCCTAGATGAATTTTATGCGCGACAGCTTTGTAC
Source organism: Lysinibacillus mangiferihumi (assembly GCF_003049665.1). Classification (GTDB taxonomy): domain Bacteria; phylum Bacillota; class Bacilli; order Bacillales_A; family Planococcaceae; genus Lysinibacillus; species Lysinibacillus mangiferihumi. The sequence goes on from NZ_PYWM01000041.1 coordinate 13,369, forward strand.
ATATTTTATCATGCAAGGTATACAATATGAGCTTATATCGAATGAGATGGAAGGGAATGTGGAAGTGCTTGTATTAAGAGAGATGGGCCGTAATTTATCAGGTGAGGATGAGCGAAGCTTTCGTGAACGAGGCATACATATCGAATTTAGAAGTCCAAATGAACGTGAAAATTATCGATTGCTCTTACGTATCCCTTGTGAGACACATACTGAAGTTATTCGCTATTTATTAAAGAATGTTGTAGATATTCCTAATATCGGACAAATGCTTGTTACTTCTACTGAAATTGACGAGGACCGTGGCGTTTATGTGATTTATGTAACGGAATTGAAAGTGAGCTGAATGGTTTCATGTATAAAAGCGAGCGCCAACAGTTTTATACGCAAATTGAACAGTTTTGGGCAGATTTATATAACGAGGAATATGCCCTTTATGATATGTATGAAATAACAGAGGAAGAAGTTGAAAAGATTCGGTTAGCAACGGAACGAACGGGTAAAATTTTTTTTAAAACGGCTCATTTATTACGCAACGTATCCAATGAGACATTACTTGAAATGGGTTATCCGGAAGAAACGCTCCATTTTCTTCGCTTAAAAACGATGGAGGTTGAAAGCGTAATTGCGCGCTTTGACTTTATTCCACATAACGGTAGCTATAAATGTATTGAAATGAATGCAGATACACCGACGTTTATTAAGGAATTGTTTTTTGTCAACGAACGCATTTGTCATGCGTTCGCAATGGAAAATCCGAATGCTAAGGCGGAGCAGGTTTTAAAAGATTTGATTCAGGAAAGCGTTAAACAAAATAAATGTTCTCAAAAAACACATATCGTCTTTACTGCGCATGAACAAAATATAGAAGACTACTATACAACGCTTTACTTAATGCAATTTATATCTGGAGCGAAATTTACGCCGTTGCATCAATTACAAATTCAAAGAGGAGTCGGGCTATTTGATGAGGACGGGAAGCAAATTGATGTCCTGTATCGTCAAACGTTCCCGATTGAAAATTTAATTCTAGACGAGGATGAAGCACAAAATAAAATCGGCTTGTGGCTACTAGAGTTAGTTGAACAAAATTTGTTAACGATTATCAACCCACCCTCTGCTTTTTTACTACAAAACAAAGCGGTACAAGCTGTCATTTGGGGCTTGCACGAGGAAGGAAATGAATTTTTTTCTGCCGAAGAGCATGAGTGGATTGCCGATTATTTGTTACCTACCTATTTAGAAGAAAGCCAGTTTATTGACAAAGGGCTGCGCTATGTAAAAAAACCGGTATTCGGTCGTGAAGGGGATACTATAGAGATTTATGAAGCAGATGGACATTTACTAAAGGCGGATGCACAAAAATCTTATCATCACTATACAAAGGTGTATCAGCAATATATCGAGCAACCAAAAACAACATTTCACAGTGAAAAAGGCAAACAAACAGGAGAAATATTGGTTGGTAGCTTTTTAATTAGCGGAAAGCCAAGTGCAATTGGTTTACGCATTGGTGGAATGATTACAAACAATTTATCGTATTACTTGCCGATTGGAATAAAAAGAGGGAAGTTTGGGTTCTGAACAATTTAAAAGAAGGGGAAGGAATGCACTCAAAGTAGTGTGAGTTTGAATGCACTGGCAGTTTCTCCTAATCTAGCGAGAATAGGGAGTTTCAAAGTAATGACGGCTCTGCCAGCCGGTCATGCGCACGTCTATTATGAATGAACTGAAAATCCACTCTTGAACGCAAATAGTCTTTAGCTTTACTCCATTTTGAAAGATATAATAAATAAGTAACTCCTAAAACCATTTTATATTCATTATAACCTACTAACGTAACAGTATTTGGGAACGTTAGTAGGTTTATTTATGTAAATGTTATAAATCCTTAAAATTTAAACAGACGTTAGCTGAATCAGAAAAGAGGATATACAACAATCACGCCATTTTCTTGACGTTTATTTTTTTATGGTTCACTAATTCCTACTGCAAGCAACAGAAAATAAACAAATACTAACACAGCACCATTTAACAAGATGCCTGTAATAATAAACCATAGTTTTTTAGATAAGATAGCAAAGATAATGCCTAGTACAGAAAGCACTGTAAACACGTTTATACCCAAAGTTAAGTTTGCGTTAGGTCCTCTGATGATAAAGAAAAAAATGATACTTATTGCTACTGTTAAAACTGATAAAACGCCTAATATATTTTTGTTCAAAAATGTAACCCCCTTTAAATCAATAAGTTTATTAATTAAGCAGGCTTGTGTGTGGAGCACCTTCATGCATAGTATTCAATTACTTTATGAATTAAACGACTTTATTGTCACGAAACACTTCAAATGTAACAATAACAATATATACTAAATATTGGTTTAGTTTGCACGTATCGTTGTGAATCTGCATTTTTCAGACGCTACCCCAGTATCAACTTGAAGTACAAACCACTATAATACCAGTTTGATAAGAGTACTAGATACGAGGGGAAAGAGAATTGAGGTGACCCAAGAAGGTCTCACATCTCTACTTTAAGTGAGAAGCACTGTGACAAGAAGGGTTCGCTAGAAGGTGAGAAGTAAGGGCAAGGAGATAGTAGTGCGTAAGCTTACCAGACAAGCTATCATTCTAAACTAGCGAAAATTTTCTTGTAGCAACTTACAGCACTCAAGTTCAAATATTTCTTTTTTTACTTTGTACCATTTTTTCATACTATTTTTCTTGTTTTTATATTCGCCACCACTTAATACATATACAAATTCTCCATCCTCAAATAGGATAACTTGCCAGCCTTGATCAATGTCACTAAAAGGCTTATCGATTGAAATATTCGCTCTGCTCAAAAAATAAAGAAATGAAGAAAAGCCCCAAAAATTGTTCAGTATTTCATTTCTACTGGCACTATAAAAATACAAATAATCGAAGTTTTTCTTCCCCACTAAAATCTCAAAATCTTCTACAATTGGGAAAGATGCCAAATTTAGCTTATGTAAATTATGACTATATATTTTTTTTAACCGTTCCCCATTATTAATATGTGCTTCTTGATTGACGCTTCTAATATTCAATTCCCCACTCGTTGTTCCAATGAAGATATTTTTTTGCCAGTATCGCTTCAATAGTTTTAGCCATTGTTTCAAATATGCTTTTCTCGGTGTTTTATACCATGTATGTATCTTTTTATTATGGCCCTGCAAAATATAAACGAAGTCATTTTCCTCGAATATCCTTACTTGCCAGCTTTCCTCTTGATCAATATACGGCGCCGTGCGAGTTCCTAATGGGATATCTTCTTCATCCCATTCTTCCAATACATAATATCGAGGGAAAGTCGTTAGTTGTTCCTTTCTTTTCGCACTATAAAATGAGATCAGGTTATCATCTGTTACTAGTATTTCGAAATCTTTCACAATTGGAAACGACGTTAAATCTATCTGTTGCACATCACTTGCGCGTAATGTTTTATTAGCATTTACATGCGAGTTGTTCTTTTTTAATTTAAATTTACCACTTTTTGTTCCAACAACTTTCACTATATATCCACCTTTCACACGTGACTATAAATATTCTTCCTTTTATTATAAGGGTTACGCTACCATTAAGATCATTCCGAAAAACAGGTATATTGATTATCCATATTTTACATTGGGAACCGCAAAAGAAGTGGACCATATTCCACAATTGACCTTTTTTATTTAATCAATGTTGCGACATCGTTTTCTATTTCAAAAACTAAAAAATCATTATCTTCTTCTACAACTTCTTTTTCATATCTAAGTTCTTTATCAATCAGCATTTCAAAATAATTTGTTTCAACATTAAGTTCAAACACTGGACAGTGGTCAAATCTGACATCGCCAATAAATATTGCTCTAATTTTTTTCATTTATAACTCTCCCTCAATATAATTTCAGTATCTGATTCTACTATTCATGTATTCGATAAACACATGCACCAATGAACAACTATCTATAATTTAGAACCACACCATGGACAGAATTCAATTGCTATACTTGAAGAACCGCCATCATGAATAATCAAACCGTATGTATTATCTTTATCCGAAAAAATGATTATTTTGTCAGGACAATCAAATGAATCGATATGCATGTCACATTTGAAATTTGCATGGTAATCCATATACTCACAACAATGTTGTTTCGTCATATTCAACCTCTTTTCCTAAAGTAAACGGACCCAATTTCGGCACACTTGGCGCCTTTATTGGATAGGTTCGTTTCAATACTTCACAGTTCCAATCATTGTCTATTTTAATCGAAACGTTGCATAAGTGCGACGTAATCCATGAAAAGTGTGTGACAGGTACCACAGCTTAATTTAATGCAAAAACTTTATAGTCTGTACGGATTCATTGAGATACATGGTATGATTTCTCTTGAAATCAATTTCAGAGGTGTTGAAGTATGGATTATGGTCCGATTAAAACAGAAAATCTATATATTAAAAATACAAAATATGCTAATAAAGGTTGGTGATAATAAATGAAACATATATTTTTAGTTGAAGACGATTTGGAAATTGCGAAAAACCTCGCTCTTTTACTCCGCTCTGAAGGATTTACCATCACCCATGCTGCGACGCAAAAAGAAGCCATACTCATGCTTGCTGCGCAGAAATATGACTTGGCATTGCTTGATATTTCACTTCCTGATGGCAACGGCTTTGCAGTCTGCACGGATATCAAGCAAACTCAGAACATTCCAGTAATCTTTCTAACAGCTTCTGGCGATGAAGGCAGTGTTGTAACGGGGCTGAACATAGGGGCTGATGACTATGTTACTAAACCTTTTCGTCCACGCGAATTGATTGCTCGAATTGGAACAGCATTACGAAAAAACGGCCATTCTCCAGTTGTCTTTGAAATGGGGGACCTTCATGTTGATCCAACGAGTGGCGTTGTCAAAAAGGATGGGCAAGAAGTTTTTCTTTCTGCGCTTGAATACCGATTATTATTAGTGTTTATAAATAACCCTAAAAGCATTATTACTCGAGACAGGCTATTGGACGAATTATGGGATGCATCGGGCGAATTTGTAACGAACAATACCCTAACTGTCTATATTAAACGCTTAAGAGAAAAAATTGAGACAGATCCTGGCAATCCGCGATACATTTTAACTGTTCGTGGTACAGGATACCGAATAGGAGCTAGCCATGTTGCGGAATAGGGAGATTCGGCAATTTACACTTTTATTTTGCGGCATCACAATCGTTACCGCCATTTTAGGTTTTACTATCCAGCCCTTAGCTGGCCTATTAATACTTTCTACTTGTGCCGCGTTTGGCACCATATTTTTCTTATTTACAAAAGCGCATTATCAAAGGATTACACAAATTTCAGAGCAAATAAATTTAGTGCTTCATAATACAGATCATCTGTTTATTAGTAATGCAGAAGAAGGCGAGCTGTCTATTTTACAAAATGAAATCACTAAAATGACGCTTCGCATACGAGAACAAAATGAAGCACTGAAAAAAGAGAAAATATATCTAGCTGATTCACTAGCCGATATTGCACACCAACTCCGTACACCGCTTACTTCAGCGAATTTGATTGTATCTTTACTGAAGAACAATCCAGCTGAACATGAGCGTAAAACTTTGCTATGGGATATACAAAAATTATTTGTACAAATGGATTGGCTATTAACCTCTCTGCTGAAATTATCACGTTTAGATGCAGGTATTGTAAATTTCAAAATGGAACCATTCGATGTCGCAACCTTAATAAAGGATTCGCTACATCCATTTCTTATGTCGATGGATTTACATAATATTACACCACAAGTTAATATAGCGGACAGACTAGTTATTCATGGAGATTTCGGTTGGCTTTCAGAGGCCATTCAAAACATTTTAAAAAATTGCATTGAGAGTACAGGCGATAACGGCACGATTCAAATTGCTTGTGAGGAAAATATACTGTTTACAGAAATCACCTTGCATGATAGTGGACCAGGTTTTAAAAAAGAAGATGTACCCTACTTATTCGAAAGATTTTACCGCGGGAAAAATACGAGCACGACAGGATATGGCATTGGCCTAGCGCTTTGCAAAACCATTATTACGCGCCAAGGGGGAACTATTAGTGCCAAAAATCATCCGCAAGGTGGCGCAATTTTTTCTATTCGTTTCCCAAAGTGACGAATCTCTCACTTTAAAGTCACGAAGATGTAAGTTGAAAATTCTATTATAAGGGTACAGCACAAAAGGAGGCTCACATAATGGAGTTTTTAAAAATTGAAAACTTATGCAAAACATATGGGCAAGGTGAAAATCTAATTACAGCATTGGACAATGTTTCACTTACGATAGAAAAAGGGGAATTTACTGCCATTATCGGTTCATCTGGCTCAGGTAAATCGACATTACTACATGCAATTGCTGGCGTAGATGTACCGACAAGCGGAAAAATTTACTTGAACGGACAAGATGTGTATGCTCAAAATCATGAAAAACTTGCAATTTTCCGGCGTCGAGAAGTTGGTCTGATTTATCAATTTCATAACCTTATTCCTACGTTGAATGTCGTAGAAAATATCACATTACCGATTTTGATGGATCGACGCAACGTGAATGAAGAACGATTAATGGATTTATTAAACTTACTTGGACTCAAAGAGCGAAAAAACCATTTACCAAATCAACTATCAGGTGGTCAGCAGCAACGCGTTGCGATTGGACGTGCACTGATGAACGCGCCAGCCGTGATGTTAGCTGACGAACCTACGGGTAGTTTAGATAGCAAAAATGGGCATGAAATTATGCGTTTGTTAAAATCCAGCCACGTAAAATATCAGCAAACTCTGATTGTAGTCACGCATGATGAAAATATCGCTCTACAAGCGGATCGGATTATTTCCATGTCTGATGGCAAAGTCATTCGAGATGAGAAACGGGTGGCAAGATAATGAATATTTTCAATAAAGTCGCCTTGCAAAGTTTACTAAAAAACCGCACGCGAACGATAGTGACCATTATTGGCGTTATTTTATCTGCCGCAATGATTACAGGCGTTACGACCTTTGCGACCTCCCTGCAAAACTACATGATTAATGGCTCAATTATAAAATATGGCGATTGGCACGTTGGATTTTCTAATGTTGACGCTACATTTATCGAACAACAAAATGAAGATAATCGAATAGCCAACACAATTACTTTTGAAAACATTGGTTACGCCAAACTGGAGGGGGGAAAAAACGTCAACAAGCCGTATCTATTTATTGCTGGCTTCGACCAAGACACTTATGCCCATTTACCCATTACACTCACTTCTGGCCGATACCCTAAAAATGACACAGAAATTCTCATTCCTTCACACCTTAAGGAAAATGGGGGCGTGACGATTTCTGTTGGTAATACCCTTGCACTGAATGTTGGAAGACGTATGAGCGGGGATAAACAGCTCTCACAATATGATCCTTACCTTTCAACTAATCCAGAAAGCTTTGTAGCTGAGCGTCAGAAAAACTACACAGTCGTTGGGACATTCAAACGACCTGGATTCGAAGAGGTAAAGGCACCTGGTTATACGTTAATCACAACAACCGATGCTATGAAAAAAGCGAGTAGCTTTAGTACCTTTATTAAAATGAAAAGTCCTCGTAAAGTGCATGATTATGCAGATGAATTCGCAACTGACCATCAATTTGTTACAAATGACAACGTGTTACGATTTATGGGTCTGTCAAATGATAAAACATTCAATCGTCTACTCTACTCAATTGGTGGCATTTTAGTTGCCTTAATTATGCTCGGTTCAGTTTTCCTTATATACAATGCGTTTTCTATTTCCTTAAACGAACGTATGCGACAATATGGAATTTTGATGTCAGTGGGTGCAACGGCAAAACAGTTGCGAAATTCCGTATTATTTGAAGGGCTTTGTATTGGCACTGTTGGTATACCAATCGGTGTACTAGTTGGTATACCGAGTATCAAGGGCGTCCTTTCTCTTGTGTCGAAAAATTTCGAAAATATCGCCTATGACAATGTACCTTTAACTTTGACAGTTTCGATGCCTATAATCATTGCCGCAGTCGTTATTAGTTTGGTGACCATTTTAATTTCAGCTTATATCCCAGCACGCAAAGCTGCCAACACCCCTGTTATGGCTTGTATTCGTCAAACAAATGAAATTAAAGTGGAATCAAAAGTCATTAATACGTCTAAATGGATGGAGCGTATTTACGGCTTAGAACGCACACTTGCGCTTAAAAACTTTAAACGAAACAAAAGGCGATATCGCAGTATCGTCCTATCACTTATATTAAGTGTAGTTATGTTTGTATCGTCTAGCGCATTTAAAACAACGCTCCAGCAGGCTGCAGAGTCATCCGTTGTCAATACGGATTACGATATTATGTTCTTTAGTGAGAACATGAAAGAAAACGATTCATTTCAGCTATTTGACAAACTACAAAATGTAGATGGGGTTTATAAAGGCTCTTATCAATCCATGATGGAATATGCAAGTAAAATTAACTTACATGATTTCTCAGCAGACTACCGTCAAGCAGCAGGTTATGGTGAGCTCGATCAGACGATTGATGTACCGCTGGACATGCAGTTTTTAGAGGATAGTGTTTACCTAGATTTTATTAAAAGCCTAGGTTTAGATATAGCTGAATATACAGGGGAAAATGCGAAAGTCATTGCTGTTGCCAAAGTGAAAAATAAAACGGCTACTGCATCGGAAAAAGACAACATAATAGATATGTTTACAAAACAGTCAATGAATTTAGTTATTACACCAAACGCAAATACTAGCGCAACCTTAAATGAAGAGCGAAATGTAACGATTACATTTGTCGATACGTATCCTGTCGATCCATTACCAAAGCTACCGTCTGAAGTAAGACCGTACACGTTTATGATTGTTGCACCATATCAATTAATCGATACATGGGCACTAGCGGATGTTCCGATGGATCGGGGCTTAACGTTCCTATCAAAGGATGCGTCGCAGTCAGTTGATGAAATGAAAAAAATAATCGAATCGGAAGAAACCTCATACGAATATTCGATATACAATGCCAATGAAATATTTGACCAGAACCGCAATATTATCTTCATCATTGATTTGTTCACCATTGTTTTCGTCATAATGATGTCACTTATTGCAATCGCCAATGTGTTTAACACCATTTCTACGAATATTCGATTGCGTAGACGAGAGCTTGCGATGCTTCGCTCAGTTGGTATGTCCAATCGTGATTTCAATAAGATGATGCGCTTTGAATGTGTTCTTTATGGGTTCCAAACATTACTATTTGGACTCCCTATTTCAGGTGTTTTAGCTTGGCTAATCTATAAAGGGATGTTTATCGGTGGAGCGGAAGTTGCATTCACATTCCCTTGGAGCAGTATGGGCATTAGCGTACTGGGGGTATTCCTTGTCATATTTATTACAACAATGTACGCACTTCGCTTGATTAAAAAAGAAAATATCGTTGATGCATTGCGTGATGATATGAATTAATTTTAAAATGTAGCGAATAGCTATAGACCTAAACGGCAGTTTTGAATCATTTCAGAACTGCCGTTTTTACTTTGGGCATCCAACTCTGTAACAATTATATGATGTCATAATAGGGTATAGATTAAGTATGTTATATCGCCTATATGGTAAAAAATTATGGCTATTCGTTCAAAGACTCTACCGAAATAGTCTCACACCCATTAAAGGTAGCAAATTTTTTGAGACAGCTGTTTAAAGCAGTTCGCAATTGAGTTGTTTGCTTCACACTGTTCTCGTACCAGATGTTTTTAACAATGAGTGTGCTAGTTTTTCTCTCTGCGATAATCTCGGCTCGTCCAATGAAGCGCTCTCCATATAATAGAGGTAGTACATAATAGCCGAATTTTCGTTTGCTTACAGGTGTGTAAATCTCCCACGTATAATCAAAGTTAAACAATGTGGTAATTAGTTTTCTGTCCCAAAGGAAATTATCGAGCGGCGCAATCAGCTCGCAACGCCATTTCGGTTCTGGATTTTGCAAAACCACTTCAATAAGCGGTAAATCCTCCGCAAGGCAATACAGCATATCCTTCATTTGCGCCACAGTAACGGCAACAATACGATCTTCCTGCAATAGCTGGTTAAAAACCTCTTTGCGTTGTGCTGCTTTCAACCCCCAAATATTCAACCATGCATCTGACGCACGATTCCATAAGAGACCGACCGAGCCGATTCGACGTAGTACCCGCCACTTATAATGCGCAAGTTCATCAACTAGGGGCTCTGATGCAGTCAGCAGATTTGGCTGTATGTACTTCTTGGCTAAATCGTAATATTTACGGCTGCCCTTTTTATGATGGATAATCAACTCACCCGTTGAATACATCTGTTCCAGTACTGAGCGAGATGGATTGTTTCCGCTACTCCAGTGAATGGCTGATTGCCAAGAGAAATCTCCATCCAATTTTAAATCATCCGAACTTAGTGCACCGTGATTTTGGATATGAGCCCGTACTAGCGTTGTTAACGCTTCCATTTCGGGATAGCGTTTGGCATGTTGTCTTGCAGCTTCTCTATAGCGTTCAAAATACGGCCAGTCCTCAACAGGGATAATAGCGAGGTTCTTGTCGGGATAATCGACAAGGCTTCTTTCCTCATACAGCAAATCGGCGAGCATTCCTTTAGTAAATTCTTTGATTCGGGACTGTAACACCAATTCGGCATTCTTTCCGCAAACATCGATGGGGTCGTATTGAATACAACCAACTTGTCGAGTAAAGTCCAATACACCCCGTTTCCCGCTAAATTTATAGTCGTCCAAAAGTCCGTGTTTCAACAACAGAAATTGCCGTGCCTGGCGGTTTGTTAAGTGAATCATCTATGCACCTACTCTCTAGTTTTAGTGTAATTCAGGGGAGTGGAGAACAAAAAACGAAACCGTGAAGTGAAATTTTTTTACGGATAGTCAGTGTAGCATGCTTCTTACAAAATAGCTTATTCTAATTTGGCATACTTGCAATGTTCCTTCCAGCCACTGCAAATGCCATTAAAACATCATCCCTAATACATCCAAACTTCTCCTCTTAGCACCATTTCTGTTTTATTATACAGAATACAGTGAAAATACACAAACGTATGTTCTTTTCTTATTTGATGGACGTGTGAGAAAAGAGCAAATAATGTACTATCCTTTTGTTTTCCTCCACAGGAAAGGTGATTTTACATATGGAATTCTAAAAAAGATAGATTTTTAATAGAGTAAATTGCTGTAAAAATCGTTTGTAAAAAATGAAAAATCAATATACTAAATTGTTGAAATATAAAGAAAAATGAATTATTTTATAAATAAAATCGCATTGTTCAGTCTATTGTTTGATGTTACTTAATAAAGATTCTTGAGAACGAAATTGGGGATTTGGAAAAGGAAAATTTAAAGGGGTGATTATGGAAAGTAATTATAAGATACATTCAATGCCTATAATGCTTGTCATTATCGTTACATTCTAATATTAAAATAATAGAATTTTTTAGAGTTATAGCAGTTATCTCTTTTTTATTATGTGACTTCCACTTTCTACTTTAAAAAAGAATTGGATATAAAGTATATAGTTTTGAAATTTTATAAAAATCAGATTAAGGAGAAGGATGATATGTTTGATTTCTCATTAGTTAATATTATTGCTCATTTCGTTTATGCTCCCTTTGTTGTAATCATTCACGAATATGGACATGCAATTTTTGTCAAGCTATTCGGTGGGAAAATTAATTATATATGTTTAGGTGCAGGTGATATGTTATTTCGATATAAGGTGTTTAGAATAAGAGCAATTGGATGGTGGTATACAGGGCGAATTAATTATGAATTTGAAAATGAAATAAATACGACAAAAAAAATTTTAATAAGTTTAGGGGGACCAGCTATTAATATAGTATCTGCAACTTTAGTTTGGATAGTTGGTAACGTAGAATGGGCTGACTGGTATAGAGGGTTTATTGTCGTATCATACTTAATGGCAATTTTTTCTTTAATACCACATAAGGTTAGAGAAGATGGATTGGAAAGTGATGGTTTACAGATAATAAATCTTATTAAAAATAGTGTTAGGAAGTGATTTTGATGCAAGAATTACTGAGTTTAAACGGATATCAATATAAATTTGAGGAAGAAAAAAAGAATCTAAATATATTTTCTGAGTCTAAAGAGTTTAACATAATGGGAGATTCTATATTAGATATTCTGTTTAGTGAAATATATATAATCTAATTTTATAATGAATAAGTATTCATAACATTATTAGAGATGGAGGTTATTATGAAAAGATGGATAGTAATTCTGATTTGTTTATTCATAAGTGGTTGTGCCGGTTTAGGAGATTATAGTATTGACTTATCTGGGAATTATTCACTTTTGCGAACTTCAAGTCATAATATTACGATTGCACCTAAAAGTAAGAATGGTGAAGGAATGTGGGATGAGAATGTTATTCCTGCAAAAGTTGTAGAAGTTGGTTGGAATAAAGATTACATAATTGCAAAACAGCAGGCTTACCCTAATGAAGAGTATTTTTACTGGATTTTAAATGTTAAAGATGAATATGTAGAAGGACCTTTTATTCTTAATGACTTTCAAAAAAAATAAAAGAGTATGATATTACTAACTTAGAATTGAAACTGGTAGAAGATATACAATAATTAAATATAAACATGTATAATTGTTATCTTATTGTCCAGAAAGTTACATAAGTACTATTTGATAATGACAAACTTATTTACACAAAAGCACTCCACAAAAGTAAGTATCTAAACTTTTGTGGGGTGTTTTTTCGTTAAACTGTGCAAAAAGATACTTTTCAATTGGATATACATCAATAAAAATCTAAGAAAAGAAACACACTATCCTAACGAGTCGAATAAGATGTTGCTGTAAGTAAGTTGGAGGTAGGTGTTTAAACTTGAAAAAATGGATGGTTGTATTTTTTATAGGCTGTGTAATGGCTTTAGCAGGTTGTCAGGATAAAATAAAGCACGAACAAATTGAAAAAGACGACGTGCAACAACCCGTTATGTACACGCAGGACAAGGAGCAGGAAGTAGGTCCTGTAGTGGTTGAAATTGTTAATCCACAATCAAAAGAAATCATCCACATCGTATCGCCCATAGAATTAGGCTTTGAAACAGACCCAGTCTCGTATAAAAAGAACATTGAACAATTGGCACAACAATTAGCGAGAGGCACAGAAACAAAAGTTGGTTTTGATAAGCGAATGATGCTTGATAAAGTCGATGACAATGGTCGGATTATAAAAGGTAGTCCATTAGTTATTTTAAAAGAAAGTGAATTGGTAGAGAAAATTATGGCAGCATCAGCAACGGGTGGCACAGTAGAAATGCCACTGTATATTACTGAAAGTGGGTATTACCTTGAAGACATACCATATTTAGAGGATGTTGTAGTGGCTTCTTATACAACCTACTTCAATGGAGCGGATGTCGGAAGAAATAAAAATATTGAACTTTCAGCAAAAGCCATTCACAATGTGATAGTTGGTAGCGGAGATACTTTTTCGTTTAATACTGTTGTAGGCCCTAGAGATGAAGCGAATGGCTATCAGCCCGCACCTGAAATTATTAATAAAAAGCTTGTTATGGGCATTGGTGGGGGGATTTGCCAAACATCTTCAACATTGTTTAATGCAGTCGATCAACTCCCGATTAAATTTGTGGAGCGACACCATCATTCATTAGATGTAGGATACGTTCCAAAGGGAAGGGATGCAACGGTGTCCTATGGTGGTTTAGATTTTAGATTTCAAAACACGAGTGATGTACCAATTTTAATTAAGGCAACCTATGGACAAGATTTTCTGACAGTTGAAGTAAGAACATCGGAAAAATACCAAGAAATTTTAAAAAAGCCAACACGGCAATGAGGAAGAAGTTGATGTAAAACTAATTCAAAAATCAACTTCTCTTCTATTTAAAGGCACTTATAAAGAGTGTCTTTTTTAGTGCCTAAGCAGTGGTGAAAGTGGTTCATAAACCTTCAATAATAGTTAGTATTTCTGCAGGAGTAAATACTTTGTAATCGGGTTCTGCTGATTGAACAATCTCAATGGCATCATATCCCCAACCAACCCAAATAATTGGAATACCTGCTTTTTTGCAGGCGACAATATCACGTTGCTCATCCCCAACATATAAAACATCGGATGTTTTTAAATTGGCTTGTTTTAAATACTTTTTTATCACTTTATCTTTCCCAAAAATACGGCTTGAACAAAGTACTTCGGATACATGGTCGATACCATTAGTTTGTAAAAACGCCAAAATATTATCTTTGGAATTGGAGGAAATAATGGCAATTGTATAACCTTTCTTATCAAGTTCCTGTATGACCTCTTTCATACCGTGAAATAAATGAACATCTTGTAATGATTGCTGATATAAACGATAAAATTGCGGTAGTATAGTAGGTAGTTTGTGTAACGGGAAGTTAAATAATTTACTTCGTTCAGCAATCGATAATTTCTTTAGTGCATCAATATCTTCTAACTGTACTTCTTTGAATTTATGTTTTTTAGCAATCGTATTCCATACAGATGCAAACACTGCCGTGGAATCCGCAAGCGTGCCATCAAAATCAAATATTATATGTTTCATTGTATATGTCTCCTTAAAGGGTATTTGGCTTTACCATTAATAATACTTAAATCAATATAGTCATTCGTTCATGATGACATGAATGCGGAAAAAAAGAAATGAATTAGTATACACTATCTGATTTCATACATTATGAGGGGGAAGGATACAAAACAGACATTAGTACCATTACCTATTCAGCAGGTAAATTACTGCACTTGGTCTAATACTTTTGTGATATATTGTTTGATTTGTTTCTTGCTATAACCCATTACATAAGCTTCCATTATCATGTTTTTTATAGAAAGTTCGAGATGATGTAATTGGGTTTCGTCTAACCGTCGATTTGAACGAGCGATAACGGTTGCTTTCAAGCGATTTTCCATCTTGATAATCCCTTTTTTCTCAAGTTCACGATAGCTTTTTGAAACGGTATGTATATTGATTCCTATATCTTGCGCCATATTTCTAATGGAAGGAAGCATTTCATCGTCTTGAATATGTCCTTTTGCAATCTGTTCAATTAGTTGATTGCCGACCTGCATATATAATAGCAATGGGCTATTGGTATCTATCTGAATAGGTAGCATAGTATTCCCCCTAAAATAAACAAATTTGGAATAGGCATTGTAGCAGTTTCTTTTTGCGTTTGACTAGTTTGAATTCTTATCGGGTGCATTTTCACGCGATTTTCTCCTTTTAACAATTTTGGCAGTAAAATTAATGTAAAAATTATTATCTATAATGATAATATTATCATTATAGATAATAATGACTGTAGCATATCATTTAATAAAATAACAAGTGCAATTCCAAAAAATGTGTGTTAATGTTATCATTATTAGTAATGATAATGAAAATTGAGAGGAGCGTTTTAATTGAAACTTCACTATGGGTTAAATGATTTAAATGAAATTGATTGGTTGGCTGTATTACAGGTTATATGGCCATTTATGATGGTTGGTTTCATCCTTATCCTTGTTGCATTAATTGATTTGTATCGACACAGAGAAGTAAGAACAAATGTTGTATTATGGACAATCATTATTTTATTTTTTAATACCATTGGTCCAATTCTATATTTCACTATTGGACGAAAAGGAGCGATACATCATGAAGTTAGAAATTAAAGAGGTGACTAAAACATTTAAGGCAAAGACAGCAGTCAATAATTTCTCGATGGTGGTTGAAACTGGACAATGTGTAGGGCTTATTGGACCTAACGGTGCTGGAAAGTCTACGTTAATCAAAATTATTGCAGATATTTTATATGCGGAAAAAGGAGAAGTCCTTCTAGATGGGAAAAAAATTTCAACCATGAAAAAAGAAATTGGTTACCTTCCACAATATCCTGATTTCTTTCATTGGATGACAGCTACAGAAACACTCTTTTTTATGGGACAGTTATCTGGCATAACAAAACAAGAGCTTATGGAGGAAGTGCCAGCTATTTTAACAAAAGTTGGGCTTATAAATGAACAACATGAGAAAGTTCAAACATTTTCTGGGGGAATGAAGCAAAGGCTGGGCATTGCCCAAACACTGTTACATAAGCCATCTTTTATTGTCATGGATGAGCCTGTATCGGCATTAGATCCAATAGGCAGAAGAGAGGTCTTAAATTTAATACAAGAAATTAAACATGAAACGACTATCCTATTATCTACTCATATTTTAGGGGATGCGGAAGAAATATGTGAACGCTTTGTCATTATGAAACAAGGTAAGAAAATTGAGGATACGACATTAGATAAATTAACTAACAATCACCAAGCGGTTGTGCATCTTGAATTGGCATCACATAATATGCTTTGGGTACAAATCATTGAAAAGCTCCCATATGTTAAAAATGTTGAAGTATTAGGCAAGAAGGCGAAGATTACCCTCGATAATATTCAGCAAAATAAAGATAGGTTGATTCGTGATGCGATGGACAACAACATGGATATCGTTAAATTTGAAGTTGGAAGCAGTGAGACGTTAGAAGACATCTTTTTAAAGATGGTGGTGAGTGTATGACATCTTTATATATTTTAACGAGAAAAGAATATGTACAAATGTTTCGTGAGTTTAAGATCCTTTGGTTACCTCTTGTTTTTATGTTTTTAGGCGCAACACAACCAGTAATCACATACTATTTACCATCAATTTTAGCAGCGCTTGGTGGAAATCAAGGCATTACGATTGACCCTACAATGATGCAGCAGGATGGAGCACAAGTAATGGCGGCAACTCTAGGCTCTCAATTTGATCAGTTAGGCATTATGGTAATTGCTATTGCCATTATGGGCATTATTCAGTCAGATAAAGCGAATGGGATGCTTGATTTTATATTAACAAGGCCTGTAAAGGTAGGATCCTATATCGGTGGAAAACTCTTTTCTAATTTCTCATTTGTAGCGCTTAGTGTGACCTTTGGCTATTTTGTATCTTACGTTTATGTAAATTTCTTGTTTAGTAATATTCCATTTCTTACGATGATATTAGCGCTTGGATTTTACTTAGTATGGGTACTTTTTATGATTTCTTTTACTGCAATGATTAGTACTATTTTTAATGGACAGGGCGTTATAGCTTTAATTAGTATTGTTTGCTTGCTACTGTTGAAAGTCATTAGTGGTTTACATCCAATAATTGATTTAGTGAATCCTGCTGGCATGAGTCAACAAGCAATGATGGTATTAATAACTGGTTCAATGGATTCACAACTATATGGAAATATGGTGATAACGTTCATATGGATTACTTTAACTGTAACAATTTCGCACTATTGGATTTCGGAGAAGAAATACCATGAAAATTAATAAAGTACAATTTTATGGCAAAATCAGTTATCAGCATGCAGGCATTAAAAAATTTTAGGTGGATAATCTATTAAAATAATGTTATCGTATGAAGTAACTAAATAATATATCCTTCAGGGTAGGGTGAAATTCCCAATCGGCGGTGATGAAGTAATTCAAAGTCCGTGAGCGCAAGCTGATTTGGTGCAAATCCAAAACCGACAGTTACAGTCTGGATGGGAGAAGGATGAAAGTATAAGCTTTTTAAATTTGTATGACTTTAAAAGGTCTATTTGGCTACGCTTATATGGCATACTACTTCCCATCGCTTCTGTTGGGAAGTTTTTTATTTAGGTGAAAATTGAATAGGTATCTGTTCTTCGGGGTAGGGTGAAATTCCCAATCGGCGGTGATGAAGCAATTCAAAGTCCGTGAGCGCAAGCTGATTTGGTGCAAATCCAAAACCGACAGTGATAGTCTGGATGGGAGAAGAACAATGAGATGGCAGCCTGTGGAAAATTTTTGTATCCACTAGGTTTATTTCGTGACGTCTTATGTACAAGTACTCCCAAACCCCTTTTATGTTAAAGGGGTTTTTTCTTTGTTTCGGTTATAAAAAATGGAAGGAGGATTAAAATAATTACTATCAAAAGGTTTACGACATAGGGTTAAGAAAGTAGGTGGAAAAATGTTTACAGGTATTATTGAGGATATTGGCACAGTGAAAACCTTGCAAAGCGATGGGCGAAGTATGGAAATAACGGTGATTTCGCCCAAAATAGTGGCGGATGTGAAGCTTGGGGATAGTATAGCCGTTAATGGGGTTTGTTTGACAGTAACTCATTATAGTGACCAAGAGCTAACAATGGATGTAATGCCTGAAACAGTGAAAGCGACGAATTTACAGCAACTAACTGTTGGTAATGCAGTCAATTTAGAGCGTGCAATGCCAGCCAATGGACGATTTGGTGGCCATTTTGTTTCAGGGCATGTAGATGGTGTAGGGAAAATTTTACGCAAACGTCCAATGGCAAATGCAGTCTATATTGATATCGAACTTTCAGAGGACTTAACGAGCTATTGTATTCCTAAAGGTTCAATCACAATTGATGGAACAAGTTTAACGCTCTTTCATGTTGAAAAAAACAGTGTCACAGTATCGCTTATTCCACACACATACAAAGAAACCGTACTAGGAATTAAAAATGTTGGGGCACTGGTCAATATTGAAACCGATTTAGTAGGCAAGTACATTATTCACCAGCTAAAGGGTGGTCAGCAATCGTCGACCATTACAAAAGATTACTTAGCGAAGCATGGTTTTTAACCTGCTATAGAAAGAAAAAATAAAGTGATATCTATTAGGAGGTGGCAATGTTGCTACATTCAATTGAAGAAGCGATTGCCGAGTTAAAACAGGGCAATATGATTGTTGTCGTGGATGATGAAGACCGTGAAAATGAAGGAGATTTACTGGCTCTTGCAGAGTTCATGTCACCAGAAACGATTAATTTTATGGCGACATATGGTAGGGGGCTTATTTGTACACCCATTTCACAGCAACTTGCACAAAAATTAGCGTTGCAGCCAATGGTCGTAGATAACACTGATAATCACCAAACAGCGTTTACTGTCAGTATTGATTATAAAGAGACAACAACAGGCATTAGTGCGTTTGAACGTGCTTTGACGATTCAAAAAATGCTAGCGTCACATGCACAAGCATCGGATTTCCGTAGACCTGGACATGTTTTTCCGCTAATAGCAAAGGAAAATGGGGTATTAGAGCGCAGAGGGCATACGGAGGCTACTATCGATTTGGCAAAGCTTTGCAACAGTGTACAAGCTGGCGTGATATGTGAAATTATGGGCGATAATGGAGAAATGTTACGCTTTGATGATTTAGTGAAATATGCAAAAAAACATAAATTAAAAATGATTTCCATTGACGCATTAGCAACATACCGTCGTCAACATATGCAAATAGAAAATTCACTTACTATGTAAAAGAGGAGAATGAAATGATGGGAAAAACATTTGAAGCACAATTAATTGGAAATGATTTGAAAATAGCGGTGGTCGTTGGTCGTTTTAATGAATTTATAACAAGTAAATTATTAAGTGGTGCATTAGATGGGCTAAAGCGTCATGGTGTAGACGATGATTTAATAGATGTTGCGTGGGTACCAGGTGCATTTGAAGTACCGTTTATCGCAAAGCAACTAGCTGAAACGAAAAAATATGATGCCATTATAGGTCTAGGTACAGTTATTCGTGGCTCTACAACGCATTATGATTATGTGTGCAACGAATCAGCTAAAGGCATTGCAAACGTATCGCTTTCGACGAATGTACCAGTGATTTTTGGTATTGTCACAACTGAAAATATTGAACAAGCGATTGAACGTGCTGGAACAAAGTCTGGCAATAAAGGTTATGATGCAGCGATGTCTGCAATTGAAATGGCTAATTTACAAAAAATGATTGGCTAAAAGGATGCATAATCTGTATTTAGAATCAATGAATTATTTGAATGGTCGTAAAATTTATTGCATAATTTTTTGGACATTGGGAAATATATGTTTATAGGTATTTTAGTAAAATAATTTGTTTGAATTTGGTTCAGTAGGAGATGAGGAATATTCAATCAATAGGACAAGAAATCGAATTGAAAATGTTGAAAGAACTATTTCAACGCTCTGCTGACGTAATTTTTCAATCCTTTACCTTTCAACAACATCATGTTTATTTTATTACATGTGAGTCGATGGTCGATCAGTTTTTATTGAATAAGGTCATTATCGATCGAGTTCAAGCTTTGTTCGAAGACAGCTCTGTAAAATTATTAGAGGAGCAAATAAAAAACGATTTACACATTCCTAATCTTCAAAAGGTAACAAATTTAGATGATGCTATTACGCGTGTATATTCAGGGTTTGTTTTGCTTTACTTTGAAGGGGAAAAAATTTTATTTTCAAGTAAAATTGCTAAAAAACCAAATCGAAACCCTGAAGAAACAAAGCAAGAACTAGTGGTAAAAGGGCCGAGAGATGATTTTATAGAAGATGTTTTTATTAATGTGGCCTTAATTCGTAAGCGATTGCCTACAAATTCCCTATGCGTGGAAACGGTGGAAGTCGGAAAGCGCTCTAAAACGACAGTGGCTGTCCTATACATGGGTGATATAACGGACAAAAATATGGTCACTGAACTTAAAAAGCAATTAAGTAAAATTAATACAGATGTTGTGTTTAGTGGAGATAGAATGATGGAAAGTGTGGAAAAAACCGCAAAAATTTTGCCGCGACATGATTATACAGGTCGTCCAGATTTTGCAATACAAGCGCTAAGCAGAGGACGGATTCTTCTTTTTGTCGATGGCGTATCTTACGCAATTATTACGCCGCCTAATATGTTTCTACTCTTTAAATCAGGTGAGGATAATGATTATCCATCCATAGTTGGTACATTAGAGCGACTGTTACGAATCGTAGGTATATTAATAAGTATGCTTTTACCCGGTTTTTGGCTAGCATTAACGACTTACCATCAAGAGCAGATGCCCGTACTACTTTTAGCGACGGTTGTCCAATCACGTACTGGTTTGCCTTTTCCTACTGTATTGGAGATATTGCTCATGTTATTTATGTTTGAAATATTTCGCGAAGCAAATCTACGCTTACCGTCTATTTTGAGCGGAACAATGAGTGTTGTAGGGGGACTAATTATCGGAGATGCGGCAATTAAGGCAGGGATAACGAGTCCTTCCATGATTGTCGTGATTGCCATCTCAAGTATTGCAGCATATACTCTTGTCAATCAATCCTTTGTCACTGCAATGAGTATTTTCCGGTTATTTGTCATCTTAATGGCCGCTTTCTTTGGTTTATTTGGTTTCTTTTTGTCCTTGTTTTTCATTCTTATTTACTTTGCGAATATCCGTGTATTAAGCGTTCCGTACTTAAATATTGGTGCCAATTTAAACTGGTCCGATACCAAGAAAACTTTAATACGTCTATCGCCAAAAGGATATAGCAAACGACCAAAATTTTTACATCCTCAAGATGAGACGAGGACATCAAGCAAAAATTAGATGTCTTTTTTGTAGCACGACAATTTACATCTATCACATGTGCTGCTTGCAATATTATTGACCGATTATGTTGAAGTTATTTTTAAGCTTTACTTTTAAAAACCTTTCGATTGGACAAAATACAAAGTGAAGAGTATAGATTAGATTTTCCATTCTATATTTTTCAAGACCAATCACAAGGGGTGGATAGTTATGCCGAATGTCCAAGTTAGCTGTGCAGTATCAAATTGTGTTTTCCATGCCAAAGGTAATTATTGCGGAGCTGAAAAAATTGCAATCGACATGGATAAACGTAATACGAACAAACGTGATGCGGAGTTTGCTTCTGACTTTGAGTTGCATACAATGTCAGAAGAGGCAGCAGCCATTCAATCATCCGATACGTGTTGTAAAACATTCAAATCAAAAGAAAAAAACTTTAGCTAATGGGTATCGTTTGTTTTGGACAATGTAAATAAAGACAATATCTTTATTTCACCAAAATAATTTATCTTTACCTTTTACTACTGATTTGGTCACGTTAAAGGTTGTCTTCCTATAGGGAGGCAACTTTTTTTATACCCTTGACCTTCCAATAGCAGCATGGGAGGTATATCAAGAATTAATCGTATCTGTAGTAGCTTTAAGAGGTGATGCCTATGAAATAGGTTTTCAACAAAGTAACGAAGTAATAACAAATGCGTATTTAGCGCAAAAAGAACAGCTGTTAGCTTTATCCGCTACTTGTAATACACAGCAGGTACAAGAGCTGTTGCGACATGTTTCGCCTAATCTTTTGCAAGAGCTGAAGGGATTAACGTTTGGCTTAGAACAGCAGTATGAAACCATTATTAAAATGTATAGTGGTTATAATATGATATTTCCAAATATGAGATGTACCTCGTTTGTACACAATGGGAAGTATGTAAGAAATTACGATTTTAGTCCAGTTATGTATGAGGCAAGACTCGTTTTTTCTAAACGGTCTAAAGGGTATGCCAGTGTAGGTTTTAGCCAGCAAATTATTGGTAGGTTAGATGGAAAAAGGGCTTGTAGTAGGGCTGCATTTTGTCAATAATGAATGGGAAGGCGATAGCTTTCTGGCGACTACAATCGTTAAAATATTGCTTGAAACAGTGTGAAAATATTGAAGAGGCTATTGTACTAATAAACAAACTTCCACATCGCTATTGCTACAATTACTCGATGACAGATCAAAGTGGAAAAGCAGTTGTGGAGGGAAAAAACTTTATAAATCGCTATGTAGCAGATGAGCGTACGACAATGTCTGTATATCATCATTTCAATAACGGAGATTCTCCATCATTTGTTAAACAATATCAAGAATACTTTGGTACTCTCCAGACAGTTATTGGAATAGGTGAAAATTTTGAGCCACAATCATTTTCTCACTAACAATTTATCGAAGTAAACGTATTTTTCCGAAAACCATAAAAGGAAACATAATTCAGGCTATCTAATTTGTTAGGCTTGGTTTATAATTTAATAGAATAAATAGGGGAATGGCGTAACATTTGTTGGGCTATTCTCCTTTCGTTTTGTAGCTATTTCGCTTTTCGAAAGAAAAATAAATTATTCCATTTTTTGTATAACAATACTACATTAAAAAATAAACTTGGATAAATGTATTGTTTTCAACGTACTTTTAAAAAATATACATGAAAAAACGAAAATTACTATAGTATAACCTGAATTATTCACCAAAATCTAATACTTTAGGAATTTCATGAGATTTATAATGCTCAAGTACATTTGTACCGAGAAAATAGTCTAGTTATTGAAGATTGAAAATGAATCTTGAGGGAAAACCA
>NZ_PYWM01000042.1 GCF_003049665.1 Lysinibacillus mangiferihumi
CTTTCAGTATTGTCCCATGAGGGACAATAGATTATTCGGTATTAGCCCCGGTTTCCCGGAGTTATCCCAAACTATAGGGTAGGTTGCCCACGTGTTACTCACCCGTCCGCCGCTAACGTCAAAGGAGTAAGCTCCTTCTCTGTTCGCTCGACTTGCATGTATTAGGCACGCCGCCAGCGTTCGTCCTGAGCCAGGATCAAACTCTCCATAAAAGAAATTTGATTAGCTCAAATTGTTTTGCTGGCATCGATTTTGATGTCCAAAATTTTGTTTCGTTCACTAACAGAGTCAGCTAGTAAAAACTATATTGATTACGTTTTGCTTGTTCAGTTTTCAAGGTTCATTTTATTTCGTCGTTTTTCAGCGACTTCTTTATATTAACATCTCACTCAATTTGTGTCAACAACTTTTTCGAAAGTTTTTTTACTGATTTTTTCGAGTGTTTCTGTTACGTCTTAGCGACAATTAATATAATACAATATCAGTATATTAAACGTCAACACTTTTTTCAAAAAAATATCGAGGTACATTTTTATACCTCGATTACTAGCATACTACAAGGTTTATTCAAATTCTATAGACTCTTTATTCACCTTATAATGTCGATGAAATATCATTTCACTTTTTGCAACGACAGGGTCAATCAAAATGTAGCCTTTCCCCACTAAATATTCTACGAATACTTCTAAGTCAACGGAATAGTTTACAAGCTCGTGGTGATCATGTAATTCCTGAATAGTCCATGACTCTTTTGTTTGCATTACTTCTAATATATGTTGCGCTCCGTCATGTGTACGTGAATGAATCAAAAACTCACTTGCTAAAAATAGAAGCTCTAAACGCTTTTCAATTGGTTCACTGCTCATAACAAGTTCTTCGTAAAGCTTGTAAATGGCTGGTTCAATTTTTTTCACTTGTGCCCACACCGTAACTTCTGGATACAACCCACTATCTATAATGGACAATCGCCCTAAATGATGCAAGGAATCCACTACATGATTGTATGCATCCAGGTAACTACCCTTATCAAAATATTCTTTTCCTTCTAAGTAACGTCGAATTAACTTTGAGAATTGAATACCCGTTTTAATTTTCCGACCACTAAACGGAAACTCTTGCAGTTCAATTTTTAGTTTATGAAGGAACTCATTGCGATCAAACAACACTCTCCCAAAGAAAATCCAATCAACGACTTTCTTATTAGAGCCGATTAGTAACCACTTCCGTAACAATTTTTCTGTAACAGTATGTAAGGCTACCTTATTTCCCTCATATAGGTAGTGCTTTGTATAAACAGGCTGATCCGCTTCTTTCACGATAATTAGTAATACCGTATCAAATGTGTCAGTAACATTACTTTGCTCTTCACGTTTCTCCATTAAAATAACACCTAATGTATTAGACTGACTCGCGCGTTCTTGATATATAGGACGCAATATTTGCTCCATGTTCAGCCCTCCTCTATTTATTGTAAGACCTTTATTTCGTTAAAATTTCGACATACTCTAAAACTATTCCTTCTTTGACTTCTACTCAAAGCTAAAATACTTCGTTCTTATATGTTATAGTAGATTTTAGATTGGGAGGCAAGATATTGTATGAAACCTTACAAAAGTAAAATTAATAAAATCCGTTCATTCGCATTAGCACTTATTTTTATCGGCTTTGTTGTTATGTATGGGGGGATATTCTTTAAAAACAATCCCATCCTTGTCTTAATCTTCATGACACTTGGTTTACTATGTATTATTGGTAGTACAGTTGTCTATGCTTGGATTGGTCTTCTCTCTACAAGAGCCGTTCAAGTAGAATGCCCAAATTGTCATAAGCATACGAAAGTTTTAGGTCGAGTTGATATGTGCATGTACTGTAATGAACCGTTAACTCTTGATCCTACACTTGAAGGAAAAGAGTTCGACCAATCTTATAATAACAAAGCAAAAAAATCCTAGTCCTCATTGAAGAGCTAGGATTTTTTGTTATTGTTGTAATTTAGGTTAATCACTGCTACCAATTATATACTCACTATATATTTAGTAATTTGTTTTTCTTTTAGACCAGCTATGCCTGTTTTTAAAAATTTTTGTTGGTTCTGTCTGTCATCGAATGATTTTATCATTTGGTCTACTAATTTTTGTGCAATCATATCGTTTATGTCACCAAAAGAATGTTCTTTTTCTTCTTGCTTTGAAATTTTCACTTCTCTTACAACGACCTTTTCCCCATTTTCTTTCGTGACTATATGACGTATATAACCATTCTCTTTTCTTATTTCATATGTTGCTTTTCTTTTCTTTACTAAAAATAAATCCTCCGATAAACGCTCTTCTTTTTTCAATGTACTAAAGTAATTACTACTCCCTAATTGTACATTCATTCAATCGCTCCTCTCTAATTACTGTTAATACAAAGTTGCTATAGCAACACAGCAGTTTTTTGAACCATCAACACCTTGTCAATTTTCATCACGCTCTTAATATCGTGAATATTTCGGCTTTTTAAAGCCATTTTCGCCACTCCACAATAAAAAGCAAGCGAGCGAAACGCCCACTTGCCTCTTTAAATTATTCACTCTTAACCTTATTAAAACCCAAAGACCACAAGAAAATTATTGTACTTTCGCTTCAACATCTTTACAAGCTGGACATGTGCCGTATATTTCTAGACGGTGTGAATGCACATCAAAATCTGTTACTTGAGAAGCGAAATGTTCGATTTCATCTAAACCTGGGTAATGGAAATCGACAATCTTACCACAGCATTCACAAATCATATGATAGTGATCGTTGGTCACAAAATCAAAACGGCTAGAAGCATCCCCATACGTCAACTCTTTCACTAATCCTACTTCCCGGAAAACTCGTAAATTATTGTAGACAGTTGCCACACTCATATTCGGAAATTTCCCTTCAAGTGCTTTATAAATTTCATCGGCAGTTGGATGTGTCATCGATTGAATTAAATATTCTAAAATAGCATGACGCTGAGGAGTAATGCGTACACCAGTTGTTTTTAACGTGTCAAGTGCATCCTGTAAATGCGGTATAGACATCGTCATGCACCCCTTTTCATAAGTATTATTAATTTATAATTGTTATAATTAGTGTATCGAATTCAGCTAACATCTGTCAACATTCGCCTATGCGTCATCTAAATTAAATTGCATTTTAATAGCCCCTCGACAAATCCATAATATTTTCTAAAGCGGTATCTCCATCCAACCACTTAGTTAAACTTGGCTTAAAAATAGCTAAGCTACGCTCTACATAACGTGAAGAATGACTTGAAACATGTGGTGAAACAATTACATTGGGGTATGACCATAAAGGATTGTTTGCACTAAGTGGCTCTTCTTCAAACACATCTAATACGGCATAACCAATCTCACCCTCTTCAATAGCACGAATAAGAACTTTCTCATCTACTAAATTTCCACGACCAAAGTTCATAAAAATGGCATCGTTTTTCATTGCGTTAAAATGCTCATCCTTCAATAAGTGCGTAGTATCTGGTGTTTTCGGTAATACAGAAAGTACGATATCCGCCTTAGGCAAAGCTTCAGTTAGCTTAGCGAAACTCACCATCTCATCCATATAAGGTGCTGCATTGCCCGAACGGTTACAGCCTATTGTTGTTACACCAAATGCTTGTAGTAACCGACCTACTTCCGATCCAATGGCACCCGGCCCTAAAATAAGTGCTGTATTATCTCGTAATTCCGTTTGCTTTCCTTTTTTCGACCATTCACTTTTCTTTTGTTGTTCATACATCCATGGTAATGCACGCTTAATGGCTAAAATATGAGCAAGTATTGACTCGGCCATCGGTGTTTTATGAATCCCTCGCACATTAGATACTAAAATATCCCGATCCATAATGGCTTGTGCTGGCATTTTCTCTACACCTGCTGAAGCAACAAAAATCCACTCTAGTTTGGTAGCATACTGTATATTGGCATCGTTTAAATCTTCACCATATGTAACCAGTACGTCTGCTTTTTGTAATTCATCCGTAGATAAACCATTTTCAAATACAAAATCACATTGTGGGAATTCCTCTACTAACGGTTTACGTAAATCTGGTCTTGGCTCAAACGTAAAATAGATTCTCATTACTGCTCCTCCTGCTTGGCTAAAAAAGCGTAAACTTCTTCAATATGATTTTTCACACGTACTTTGCGCCATACCTTTACAAGCTTACCTTCCGTATCAATTAAAAAAGTAGAACGTTCAATTCCCATATATTCACGTCCATACATTTTTTTTAAGACCCATACACCATAAGCCTCAGCCACAGCGTGATCCTCATCCACTAAAAGAGAAAATGGCAACCCATGCTTATCGATAAATTTCGTATGCTTTTGAGCATCATCAGGGCTCACACCTAATACAACTGCATTCAACTGACTAAAGTCATCGTGCTTATCACGGAAATCACAAGCCTCTGTCGTACAACCTGGTGTCATATCTTTCGGATAAAAATACAAAATAACATGTTTGCCTCTGAAATCTGCTAATTGCACTTGCTCCCCCTTGTCATTAACAAGTGAAAAATCCGGTGCTTTCTGTCCTTCTACTAAAGTCATATTAAACTCCTCCTTTGCATGTCTTATTTTACTCTAAGTCACAAATCAAGTCATATCCCTTATTTTCTTTGGATTTCTTACACTGATAGGTCTACAATAGATTAAGTATAATGACTTAGGAGGCAATATTAATGAATCACTCAAAATCAGAAGCAGTACACGAAGAAGCGCTTTTGCATATCGTTGGTGGTGTGAACAGCCCTTCTCGTTCTTATAAAGCAGTAGGTGGTGGCTCCCCTGTTGCAATGGCCCGAGGAAAAGGAGCTTATTTCTGGGATGTTGACGGCAACCGTTATATTGACTATTTAGCTGCATACGGTCCAATTGTTACAGGGCATGGACATCCGCATATTGCAAAAGCAATTTCTCATGCTGCTGAAAACGGTACATTATTTGGGACACCAACTAAATATGAAGTAACTTTCGCAAAAATGCTAAAAGAAGCCATTCCTTCAATGGATAAAGTACGCTTTAATAACTCCGGTACAGAAGCGGTCATGACAACGATTCGTGTTGCTCGTGCTTATACTGGCCGTACAAAAATTATGAAATTCGCTGGCTGTTACCACGGTCACTTTGACTTAGTATTAGTAGCTGCAGGTTCTGGCCCGGCTACATTAGGCACACCAGACTCAGCAGGTGTAACGACTGCGACTGCTGAAGAAGTGATTACTGTACCATTTAATAATCCACAAGCTTTTACTGAAGCGATGGATGCATGGGGCGATGAAATCGCTGCTATTTTAATAGAGCCCATTGTCGGCAACTTCGGTATTGTGGAACCAAACACTGGATTTTTGGAGTTAGTGCACGCTACAGCTAAAGAAAAAGGAGCACTGACGATTTATGACGAGGTAATTACTGCATTCCGTTTCCATTACGGTGGCGCACAAACGCTACTTGGATTAACGCCTGACCTTACTGCATTAGGAAAAGTCATTGGCGGTGGTTTACCTATCGGTGCATACGGTGGGCGCAAAGAAATTATGGATACCGTTGCCCCACTTGGACCAGCATATCAAGCAGGGACAATGGCAGGAAATCCAGCATCGATGCAAGCTGGTATAGCATGTCTAGAAGTATTAGCAACTCCAGGTATTTACGATGAAATGGATCGTCTTGGTGCTATTTTAGAAGATGGTATTTTAACTGCAGCCAAAAAACACGGTGTCACAATTACTTTAAATCGTCTAAAAGGTGCACTAACAATTTACTTTACAAATGTAAAAGTTGAAAACTATGAGCAAGCAGAAAGCAGTGACGGAGAAATTTTCGGTCGATTCTTTAAATTAATGCTTAACCAAGGTATTAACCTTGCTCCATCTAAATATGAAGCATGGTTTTTAACAACTGAGCATACAGAAGCAGATATTCGTGAAACAATCGAAGCTGTCGACTATGCATTTTCACAGCTTTAATAGAAACAAAAAAGGCGACGTTCATTTGAGCGTCGCTTTTTTTTATTCCGTTATACAAATCTATGTATTTTATAGAAACTTCCTTCTATAATGTAAAGAAGCATCCATTACCCTCGGCGTAAATACGTCCAGTTTTTTGAGTCTATCCCGAAAAGCTCAAGTAAAAATCTGTGACATCCGCTGGGTCTTTAACTTGATTGAGCAGATGTTTAAATTTACTGAAGCCAGTGTATAAACATGATTGTCCACTGTTATTGAAGTGGTGAACTGCTGCTGAAGCAAGTTAAAAATTTTAGACAGAAAGGACATCGATTTTTTTATGAAATTAGGTGCCCGTGTATTTAAAACTGGTGTAGCTATTGTCTTTGCGTTATTTGTTGCTGAGCTCCTGCAATTACCGTCTCCAGTTTTTGCTGGAATCGCAGCAATCTTTGCCATTCAACCGTCAATTTATCGCTCCTATCAAACGATTGTTGAGCAAGTTCAAGCCAACGTTATAGGAGCTTCCATTGCAGTTATTTTCGGTTTACTTTTCGGCCATCACGTTGTGGCTGTTGGCATTGCAGTCATTATAGCAATCGGCATAATGTTAAAGTTCAAGCTTGAAAAGTCTCTTTCCTTAGCACTTGTATCTGTTGTAGCTATTATGGAAATTCAAGGCGATGACTTTCTGACTTTCGGTCTTATCCGCTTTCTTACCATTTTAGTTGGGGTTTTAGCAGCATTTGTCGTCAACCTTGTGTTTTTGCCACCTAAATACGAAGTAAAACTTTTCCGCAAAATTTACTTTTTACAGGATGACATTATCCGTTGGACGCGTTTAGCTGTTCGTCAAGCCTCTGAACATACGTCTACTAAAACGGCTTTAAGTAAATTTAAAGACCGTATGCTGCGTGTGGACACACTCTATGATTTTTTTAAGGAAGAACGCAATTACTTTAAAAATAAAAAATTTGTTAAAGCACGGAAATTAGTTGTCTATCGCCAAATGATTACAACTTCTAAAAAAAGTTTAGAATTGTTACAACGGCTGCATAAGCATGAAAATGAATTGGCACAACTGCCGACTCAATTTCATTTAATGATTCAAGAACGACTGGACTTCCTGCTTACTTACCATGAGCAACTGTTACTGAAATATACAGGGAAACTAAAACCTGAGCATTCAGAATGGAGTAAGCATATCGACTACATTCAGCGCAATCAGTTAATGGAAATTTTTATCAATCAAATAACCTATGCACACGCAGAAGGAGATACGGAATTTTCTAGCTATCATCTCCTTTATATTTTATCGCGTATTCTAGATTACGAAGAAAACTTAGAGCATTTGGATACGCTCATTGTGTCATACCAAAGCCATCATGGTGAAGAAATCAACTTAGAAATCGAAGAAGAATTTATTTAATTTAAGTGCCAGTCACTCACACAATTTCCCCGAACAACGCAAATAAAAGCCGCAACAATCCGCGTGACAGCGGAGGTTGCGGCTTTTTGCTAAGTGCCAGTCACTCACACAATTATTGTTAGGCTTCATTAGTTAAAGCCATTAGTTGCTGCTCTATTTGTTGGCGCTTTGTTGTTTGTTCGGCGCGTAGTTGACGGTAACTTGCAATACCAGTAATGATTGTCTCCCACATTTCTTCGAGCGTCAGTGTCGGCTCATTTTGTTGGGCATGTATTATACTCTGCGCAACAGCATTGCTGTTTGTTTCACCATATTGTTTCATACGTTTTTCAAAAGCGGCTGCCGATTTATCTTGTAGCTGTTGGCGTTTTTCATTTACTGCATTCATAATCCCCATCTTAAATACAGGAATGGTCGTGACAAAAGCTCCGTTTATTTGCTCCATTAATGCGCTATTGCCATTGCGTAGCATATCCATTTGTGTTGCCCCTAAAATAGCTACCATACGCGATTTCTCAAGCTCATCAATTTTTTGGGCAAGTGTTTCAGCAATCGCTTGTAACGTTGTAAGCTCCATTTTAGCGATTTGATTTCCTGCTTCACTTTGTTTTTCATACATCGGCATTAATGTTGTCTTGATTTCATCTAGCTTCATTTCTGCTGCTATAATATATTTTTCAAGCTCCAAATAGTATGTCAAATTTTCGTTATATAAACGAGCAAGCATCCGATTATCATTCGCCAATGCTTCTTCCATTAGAACAAATTGATAATGTATTTTTTCGATATCTCTGCCAAGACGATTATATTTTGCATACAAATCTTCTTTATTCCTTGGTGCTCGTTTAAACAGTTTGCTAAAGAAACTTTGTTGCTCCATCACTTCTTTTTTATCGAATTGATCCATCAAGGCTTCAAGCTGCTTTAATAAGTCATTCGATTCATTTACTTTTGAATGGGCAATTGTTTTTAATATTTGATCAGAGAATCGCGAAAGCTTAATGGCAGGCTCTTTACCAAGCTCTGTTAGCTCTATTTTATTTTTCACATTAATATGATTGGCAATATGCTGAACTTCTGGACTTTGACACAGCTGATGTTTTGTAAGATCTGCGGTTTCAGCTGTCAATCGTTCTATAGTTATTGCGCTATTTGACATCAAGTTCCTCCTTTCCAAGCAGTCAGAAGAAACGGTTAAACAATTTTTTGATCATTTTATCCGGTTTTGACTTTTGCTGCTTTGGCTCTTCAAATTGTAAGTCAAACACCATATGCTCTAAACGATGCCCATCAAACGTATCCTCTAGCAAATGCTTTTCTAAATCAAGCTTTCCTGTTGGATTGTAGAAAATAATATCCACACCAAAGCGATTTAAAAATGCAAATAATGCAATATCTTCACGGGACAATGCCGATTGCTGAGGTGACTGATAGAGCACCAACTTTGGTACTTCCTGTGCATAGTCAAAGCTTTGTAACAGGCGCAATATTTCCTTTGGGATCATCGTCATTTGCTTAAATAAAAATAATTGCAAATCATAGGGCGACTCATTAGGTTGTCGTTTAAGCAATGGCTGTTCACAAGAAGTTTTAATCGTATGAGCAATGGCTTGTTGTAACTCCAGTGTTAACTCCCCGTATTGCCACCAATCACTTTGCAAGATGCGTTCCGTTGATAGCTCACCATTTACTAAACAATGTTTATAGTGAAAATGGAAATTCGCTCTGCTCGTTTTAGCATACGGAAATTCCTGTACAAATACAGTTTGCGGACTAGCCAGCAACTGATGCATATTGGCCCAATACTCTTCACGTCTACTAGAAACACCGCTAATTTTGGCGAAAATAACAGGAATAATTACTTTATCTCGGAGAGCCTCAAATTTCGGACGAACCATTGCCTTTTCGTTAGCATAAATAAAAATATCATCATAGGTCATGCGTAATGTTAATGATTGTGGCATATGATCTTTAAATTGCCAAGGTCGATAAACACCCGATTGATGGTCATGCATTAAATGCTCGTAATGTTGGCTAGAACTATAGCCAACAGTTGCTTGACGTTCTCGTAATTTATCAGGAAAGGGCTGTAATGCTGTTTGACTTACATAGGCGTACGAAACAGAAAATGCATCAGTAGGATCTACTGTTGCAAACTCATCAATCGCTGCTGGATGGAAGATTAACACATCACAGCCCAGCTCCATTAGTAATAGAAGAAAATAGCGCTGACTCATTGTTGTCTCACCATACCAAACAACCTTAGGAAAATCATCTGTCGGCTTCATCGTTTTTGTCCACTGAATCCAATGATTTTTTAGCCACTTGACCATATCTATTAAAAAGCGTCGGAAATCATTGGCAAGTAAACCGAGTGATTGCTGCTCTCGGAAGCGTTCCACTACACGCATCGTCACTAGCTGTAAATGACGATTCATTGAAGCATCATCGTGCTTAGGAATGAGTTGATGACCATACATCATGGCAATCAATCGATTTATAGACAAGCCTTTAGGGGATTGCTGATGTTGCTCTAAAATCGTTTGCAATGCTTGAAAATCCTTTTGCTCAATATGTTTATTTAATTCTTCACTTAATATATGAACATTGGGATTTTGGGACATTGTATATAAGGAATTAAAATAATCATCTTCTTCAATCGGTACGCCCAATATACGAACAGCGATACGACTAAAACGGATTTGTTGTGGTGTCACCTCGTAAACTGTTCGCACGTTCGCTGAATCTTGGAAGGCTTGTAGCCAATCATAAGAATCTCTTTCTAAAACAGATTCAATTGTGACTGTTTGCATACAAGCGTCACCTCCTTACATCATACTTACACAATTGGTTGCTTATTGGCCAATTGTAAAACATCTTCGAGTAAATATTTCGTAAATGCTTCACCGTTATAAGGCGAATACATTGTGTTCTTTAGTATTTGTGGTTGTTTGTCTTTTAAATCACCGTGCTTTGGTGTATAGCCTTTATCAGCAATAGCGAGCATGCCGTAATCCATTATGGAATCACCTGCCGCCACGTGCATATTATATGTACAATGCTCCTTCAAATACGAGATTGCAGCTTCTTTTGTAAGCACTTTTGGCAAAAAATATAATTTCCTTCCTTGCAGTAAGACGTGCCAACCATGGACTGCAAACTCTTGAATCATTGCTTGCACTTCGACATCCTGTATGACATTGACATCGACATAATGGACATAAAATAGCTCATCAACATAAAACGATTGTTGAAGCCAATCATCTGATTTATAGCTATTAAATTTACGTAGCAAATCTGCCTTTGGAATAGAGGAATCTTCTATTCGTTTACGTAATATTTTCGACCATTCCTTATTAGGATGTCCCTGTTCTATTATTGTACCGCCATTGCTCGTAATTGCAAAAGTAGGACGCAATTCTTTTATAACATGGATACGTTCATATTGATGCACTGCTCGCGTTGTAACTGGTACGAATAAAGTTTGTTGGTGGACTTGCTGCAATAATGACATCGTAACTTCCGTCATCATACTAAGTCCCACTCCCTCTTTTCGTTCAGCTATAATCGGTGCTGTTTTCGATGGGAATTTCTCCATCATGCGCTGGGAGTAAATAAGCGTACGATCTAAATCTGATGTAAATAGTAGCATGTCTTCTCTCCTCTACACTTCTTTTATTAAACCACAGCATGCATAGGACATTTGTGGATATTCTTCAATTTGAACATTTTTTTCTTTGGCTAATAGTAAAATGTGCGCCAATTCCTGTACATATGTTGGGTTAACTAAAATTTTCCACGGAACTCTTCGAAGTAAGACGCGCGTTGTTTCGCCCACGCCTGGCTTTACAAGATGCTGATTGGTAATGCCATACTGTTGTTGAATCGCCACAACCGACTCCATTCCTTGCCATGTAATAGCAGATGATTTTCGCTCACAAAGTTGTTGCGCTACATCCTTCTGTACTTGTGTAAAATGGGCACTGATACGGTCTATATAGAAATTGGATACGTCGGCATCTTGTAGTTCTTTATAATATTTCGCCCCATGAAAATCATTGCCATCCATAAACTGCTCATTCCATACCGTACGGCTCACTAAACCTGAAACCGTTGAATTTAAGCATGCGGAAGGTATTAAGAAATCAGCTCGCGTGCCATAAATGGCTGCACAATGTCCTGGATCAGCAAGCACAGCTAATGTAGCATCCAGTTGTTGAATATTTTGTTCATTATAGCTTGCGCACGCTTGTTGTAATTCTCTTGTTATGGCCCCTTTCCCTGTCCAACCATCAATAAATTGGATGCGGGCAAGTGGGTGCTGAGTAAATATATATCGAATAGCAGTCTCATCAATACCACGACCACGAAGAATCGATATCGTATAATGCGGAACGCTGACGTTATAATGCATTTTTATATATCGTTTAATTAAAATACCTATTGGCGTTCCTGCTCTCGCTAAACTAACAAGTACTAAATGCTCTAAACCTTGACGTGCTACAATTTGCTGTGCCACCACACCAACAGCTAGTGCAATGCGTTCTGCATAGTCTTCCAATGTTTGATAAAACAACGTCATGTACGCTTCGGAAGGAAGATATTCTACAGGTAACATTTCTGAATAATGTGTCCCTGATTGAATAAGTCGTTCCCGCTGTTCATTATCTATTTCTAAGCTTATGTTACTAATATCTCGTAGCAAAAAGACAACATCTTCTGAAGAATAGCTTCCCATTTTATCTGGTTGTTTTATTTCATGCATTATATAGTCCTCCAGTCGTGCATACAAATAACGTAAATATTTGCGTTACTCACTGCCTTCAATGCTTGCACTGTCTTTGCAACGACCTCTTGATTTTCTATACGTTCTATGACTAAAAAAAGTTCCGAATACGGATGACTATGTAAGTTGTATAAGTAATTTTCGACACCATTATTTTCTGGACTTTCGAAAGCTATTTTATCAGTAATTGTGTAGGAAGGGTCATCTGCACAATAAATGGGACTACGTGTTGTTGATTGAAAATATACTTCCTGTCCTAAACAAGTCGCTATTTGCATTGGCACATACATAAATTCACCTGTTCCAATGACAAGTGCTGGACCACCTGTACGAAGTGCTCGTAATTGAGCCGCGATGGCTTGCAATGTTTTCTTTTGCGCAACATGCTGCTCGGCTGTTATCGTGAATCGACCTGTCGCTAACATGTATGGCGCTCTATTGATAACGCCATTTTCAGCGATCGAATGGTACTGTTTTTGTTCGACTACCTCGTCCACTGAAAGCAAAGCTATGTCAGCTGTTTGCGGTAATGTTGCTGCTACTTGGTTGCTTGTTAAAAGCGGTGTACCCTCACAAGTAAAGTGCCCAGACATAATAGCTACAAAATCTATTGTTATCCCCCATTGCGCTTCTAGCTGAGCAAACATTGCTCGTTGTTTAGATGAACGCCAATCTAAAATTGATAATACCGAGTAGCGTTGGACATGAGGAAATTTTCGTTGCAAGGTTTCGATAATATTTACTACTGTATTGCCCGTCGTTATTTCATCATCAATAAGCACAATCTGTTTTGCTTGTAGCAATTTTTCTGGTTGTTCGCAATATACTCGATGACTTGTGGCATGTGAATGTTCTTCTTCAAATGTCACAAATGGTTCAAGCTCTGGCACTAGTTCACGTGTCGTATGAATATACGTAGCATTAGACTTAAAAACATTAAATACTGCATGCCCTAACGCTGTTGCTGTTTCAGCAAAGCCAATAAATAGCACGTCTTCTGCTAGTTCCAATCCTTGTTCCTCCACTTGCTGCAAAATCTCTTGCACATTATGTCTATTTTGCATAGCCTGTACAACAGACTGTACTAACAAAGGCTCTTTTCCTGTCAATCGCTCATAATACATCATAGCTAGTAAAGCCCCTGTCAGTATCGGTACTTGTGGCTGGACTGCTAAATGCTTACCAAGAACTGTACTAACAAATAAAAACTGTCTCTTTTTATTAATACGTGTCGCCATTTTAAATAAATCTGTTCTGGCAAAATCATAAGGATTGTCAGTAATGTCAATTGCGATTTTATAATCCTGAATAATGTTCAACTTGTTGTCGAGCTTCGTCATCTGTCGTTCCTCCTACTGTTGTGTTCAATAAAAGAGAGGCAAAATTTGCAGATTCATTGTATACACCATAAATATGTGCTTGGCGTAAAATTCGCTGCGCCCATCTCATATGTGGTTTCATTTCATTCATTTTATTGGCATAATGGCTTTTTAAAACACCCTTTTGCCCATTATTATTTTCCACAATGCTAATGGCATCTAAATACTCCTCATACGAAACAACATACAAGGCATGAACAATACGAATATGGCTAGGATGAATAATCGTTTTACCCAAAATACCATTTTGTTGATCTAATAGTACTTCCTTCATTAGGCCATCTAAATAATCATCAAGAAGTGCCTTACGGGCAAACAACGCTCCTTGTTCACTGAATGGAGTGGCTCTTAGCGTTGGCTTTAATACACGCTCATTGCTGAAATACTCCCAAACTGGACCAGAAATAACAAAGTCATCTTCCTCACGACCAAGCACATTGACGATATCTGCAATGCAATCTCGAATAACAGCAATATCGTAAATGGTTGCGTCTACTCTACGTCGAATTCCGTAAATCCCACAAAAATCGGTCGCACCAATACGGACATTTAGTACACGTTTTCTGTATTGACGAAGTACGTCTTTAATCGCAAATAATGCTGTTATGCGAGACTCCTTATATAAAATGTCCTGACTTTCTAAAATCGGCATCCCATATAGCGTTAGTTGATGCTGTGCGATTGTTTGCTCTAGTATTTCAAAATAAGCTCTCCCTTGTACTGCTGTAAATTTAGGAAACACATAGCCTGTAATCACTTCTTGACGCTTTCCTAATTTAGAGATTAAAAGCTTAAATTGCTCAACACTACGCACACGAATAAATAGAAGCGGTAAATCTTCAAGTAATATATCCTTTTGAAGATATAATGTATAAAGTGTACTGATATCTTCTATAATTTTTTCTTCACAGCTTGATAGCTCTGCATCCCCAACGGCATCTTCTAAATCGATAACAAGTGACTTTAACTCTTGATATTTTTGTGATTGTACCATGTCAATAATGTTAGGCATGGACGCGGGCATATATAATGTTGCACCTAATGCATAGGACAAAATATCAGGTGAATCTAATTTCGTAAATTTGCGTGGTTGTTGATAAAAAATCGTCTCCGCTTCTGTTGCAAAATATTGCATCCAATTCTCTCCCCATTCAAGAATGATTTTGTAAAAAAGACACTGCATCAACCTGTTTTATACAGACTAATACAGTGCCTTCCATTACGTCGCTTTCTCTATTCAATTCATAATCGTAACCATCTAGTTATAAACGCCACTTTAATTATTGCAGTCCATAAGCATTGATTAATGCAGCTAAACCACCTTGATAGCCAGAGCCAACAGCAGCAAATTTCCACTCGCCATTATGTCGGTAAAGCTCACAAAATACGACCGCTGTCTCTATGCTGAAATCTTCACCTAAATCATAACGAAGTACTTCTGAACCAGATTCTTCGTTCGTTAATCGAACATAAGCGTTTAGTACTTGTCCAAAGTTTTGACGGCGACCTTCCGCATCATAAATTGTCACGGTTACAACAATTTTTTCGATTTGAGGAGACACTTGTTTTAAATTAACAAGAATTTTTTCATCGTCACCATCACCTACACCAGTACGGTTATCACCCATATGCTGAACAGATTTGTCTGGACTTGTTAAATTATTATAGAAAATAAAGTCTTGTTCATTACGGCATTTTCCCGATGCATCTAACAAAAACACAGATGCATCTAAGTCAAAGTCATTTCCTCCATCGAATTGTTTAACATCCCAACCTAAACCAATACCTACATTATTTAAGCCTGGGTCTTGCTTCATTAAATCAATGCGTTGTCCTTTACTTAACTGAATACCCATTAGAAGAAACTCCCTTTCTCATATAAAGTTAAAAGTTAGTTTACGTTTAAACCATAATCATTACAAAGTGCCGCTAAACCACCTTGGTATCCAGCACCAACTGCGTTGAATTTCCATTCACCATTGTGACGGTATAGTTCTCCGACAACAACAGCTGTTTCAATACTAAAGTCTTCACCTAAATCATAGCGCACGATTTCTTCATTCGTCGCAGCATTAATAATGCGGATAAATGCGTTCGATACCATACCAAAGTTTTGGCTACGTGCTTCTGCATCATGGATTGTAACGGTGAATGCTAGACGTTGCACATGGGCAGGTACTTCTTTTAACGAAACTTTAACGATTTCGTCATCCCCTTCACCAACCCCTGTTAAGTTATCCCCAGAGTGTTCAACAGAACCATTACCACCGATAGTATTGTTGTAGAAGACAAAATCATTTTGGTCTGCTACTTTCCCTGTATCAGCAAGTAAAAAAATAGAAGAGTCTAAATCAAAATCATGTCCACCATCGTATTTATTCGTATCCCAGCCTAAACCTACAATGACATTTGATAATCCTGGATTTGTTTTTGTTAAATCAACTTTTTGACCTTTTTGTAATGAAATACCCATTTGTATTCCTCCTCAAATTTATAATTTATAATTATTGATATCTTCGAACTACATCACCAAGTTTTACATCATTTGTACCGTTACCAATAGCGGCAAATTTCCACTCGTTGCCGTGACGATAAATTTCACCACAAACTAGTGTTGTTAAATTCGAATAATCATCACTTAAATTATAGCGAATTAATTCATTGCCTGTCTTGTCATCGTACACGCGAATATACGCATTTTGAATCATACCGAAATGTTGATTACGACCAGCCGCATCATAGATGTTTACAACAAATACTAATTTATTGTATTGTGCAGGCACAGCTCCTAACTCCACTGTAATGACCTCATCATCACCTGCACCGTCACCTGTTAAATTATCGCCAGAATGCTTAACTGATCCGCATTTACTTGATAATTTCCCGAAGTAAACGACGTCATCTCCTGCCACTATACGATCATCTTGCAACATTAAAACTGATGAATCACAGTCAACATCTCTGCCTCCTGATCTACCACTAGAAAATAAGCCACCTAATAAGCCACCACTTTTTGTTTGGCCTACTGGATCCCATCCTAAGCCTACTTTAATTTTATTTAAACCAGCATTGCCTTTTGTTAAATCTACACGCTGTCCCTTTTGTAAATTAATCCCCATGTTAAAGCCCTCCTTATTTGCATACCTTGCTAAAAAATCGTGAATAGTATTTTAAATATGTTGATGAACATGTTTTAGCAACTCCAATAATAGAAACGTTCAGTTACTGCTTTCTTGCGGAAGTCGAATAACTTTTCGCTACATATTGTAATTGTCCGATCCATTTTCTTAATCAACTGTTCAATACACTGCTTTAAATTTTTCAATTTATAGCTATTACGTCAAAAAGTATGTATCAACATACATTAAGTCTAAAATAATATTACATAAAATTCAAATAATGGCTCCACATGAAAGTAGATTTTTATATTCTCCCTTTTTTACCAAATAAAAACCTTCTAGCTTTTCAGTAGAAGGCTCTTTACCATATTAGCTTTTCATTTTCGGATCGAGCGCATCCCGCAGACCATCTCCCATTAAATTAAACCCTAGTACCGTAAGCATGATAGCTAACCCTGGGAAAATCATCGTCCATGGTGCTTTTAGCAAGTAGATACGCGCATCGGCTAGCATTTTCCCCCATTCAGGTGCTGGTGCCTGTGCCCCTAATCCAAGGAAACCTAGAGCAGCCGCTTCAATAATCGCCGTCGCAATGGCAAGTGTCCCCTGGACAATAATCGGTGTCATCGAATTGGGTAAAATATGTGAGAATAAAATACGTGAATCACGCATCCCTATCGCTTTGGCAGCTACGATATATTCTTCTTCTTTTACACTCAACACTTTTGACCGAATTAAACGCCCAAAGTTTGGTACATTAATAATCGCAATGGCAATTAATGCATTTTGTAATGATGGCCCAAGTACAGCCACTACAGCAATTGCTAATAAAATACTAGGAAACGCCAACATAATATCAAAAATTCGAGAAATAATCGTATCAACCCATTTGCCATAATACCCTGCAAGAATTCCAAGTAAGCTCCCTACAATAACTGAAAGAATTACAGCAAAAAATCCAATTCTTAACGAAATACGGGCACCATGAATAATTCTGGAGAAAATATCTCTTCCAAAGTCATCTGTTCCAAACCAATGTGCACTAGAAGGTGCCAATAATCGCTTCGATAAGTCCTGTTCATTGATTCCTTGTGGCGCAATGTAAGGGCCAAAGACAGCAAGGACAATAAAAAATATGACAATACCAGCACCAACAAGGGAGATTTTGCTTTTTCTAAAGCTGCGCCAGCCCTCTCTCCAAGGACCTGCCGCCCGCTCTTGACTCGCCATTGCTTCTTTTTTTATATCTATCGCACCAGTCATTCTCGCATCTCCCTCCTATTTGTATTTAATGCGTGGATCTATCACAGTGTAAAGCAGATCAACAATTAAATTAATCATAATGAAAATAAAAGCAACTACTAAAATACCTGATTGGATAACTGGATAGTCTCGGAATCCGATTGCATCATAAATATAACGACCAATGCCAGGCCAACTGAAAATGGTTTCTGTTAAAATGGCACCACCTAGTAGCAGCCCTGTTTGTAAACCAATAACTGTTAACACTGGAATAACAGCATTTTTTAATGCATGTTTATAAACGACGATAAACATTTTTTGTCCTTTTGCTCTCGCTGTTCGAACATAATCAGAGCGCATGACCTCAAGCATAGACGAACGGGTAATCCTTGCAATAATCGCCATAGGAATCGTAGCAAGCGCCACCCCTGGTAAGATTAACCGCTTTACCACTTCTGTAAATTGGTCAAATCTGCCTTGTATCAATGTATCAAGCAAATAAAAATGCGTAATCGCGGTTATCGGGTCTCGTACATCATTACGTCCAGATGTAGGCAACCAGCCAAGCTGAATGCTAAATGCCCATTGTTCCATTAAACCTAACCAAAATACCGGAACAGATACACCAATTAAAGCAACAACCATCGCAATATAATCAAACCATGAATTTTGGAACCAAGCTGAAATAATACCTGCATTGACACCAATAATGACTGCTATAATCATTGCGAATATCGCTAATTCTGCTGTTGCCGCTAAATAAGGAAAAATCTCTTGTGACACAGGTAACTTTGTACGCAAAGACACGCCTAAATCGCCCTGAAAAATACCACCCAAATAGCCAAAATATTGCGTGTACCATGGCTTGTCTAATCCTAAACTTGCGTTCAATGCCTCAACCGCCTCTTTCGTCGCCTGCTGACCTAAAATAACTTGTGCAGGATTACCAGGAATTAGACGAATGAGCATAAAGACGATAAAAGTCATTCCAAGCAAAACTGGGATTAATTGAAATAAACGTCTTCCCATATAGTGAAGCATTTTCTTCACCTCTCTGTAATTTTCTAATTATACTTTTGCTGCGAAAAGCATGAAGTCTATACACATACTGTAGAAAGGGACAGCTTTCAACAAACGATAGACGTTTAGATGGTTTGTCTGTCATACAGAAAAACGGGTTGCGACAAACATAGTCACAACCCGTTTTTACAACACTAGACAAAGTCCAAAGCTGTAAAAATCTTGTTACGTCACTATGAGTAGCGACAATTTTTATTTCTTTATTGTTTAATTCATATCTACTGCTTCTAAACGATCAGAACCTGTTGGATGTGCAAAGTAATTTGTCACTTTTGTACTTGCAGCTAAGATAGGAATAGAGTGTGCTAGTGGAACCCAAGGTGCATCCTCAGAAATAATTACCTGCGCTTGTTTGTAAAGCTCATTACGTTTGTCTTCATTCACTTCTGTTTGCGCAGCAACTAATAATTTGTGTAACTCAGGGTTGTCGTAGAATGTGTAGTTGTTTGAACCGATATTATCAGCGTCTAATAATGTGTAAATAAAGTTATCAGCATCGCCGTTATCACCTGTCCAACCAAGTAAGAACGCATCCGCTTCACCATTTTGAGCTTTTTCTAAATACGTAGCCCATTCGAATGAGACGATTTTAGATGGAATTCCGACATCAGCTAAATTCTTTTGAATCGCTTCTGCAATTTTTTG
Source organism: Lysinibacillus mangiferihumi (assembly GCF_003049665.1). Taxonomy (GTDB): domain Bacteria; phylum Bacillota; class Bacilli; order Bacillales_A; family Planococcaceae; genus Lysinibacillus; species Lysinibacillus mangiferihumi. The sequence goes on from NZ_PYWM01000042.1 coordinate 19,663, forward strand.
ACCATCTGGCATATACGGACGTGGTACTGGCATTGCCCAAAGCTCAATTTCTTTACCGTCATAACCTGCTTCTTTCAGCAATGCTTTTGCTTTTTCAGGGTCATAAGCATAGCCTGTAATATCTTCATTGTAGCCAGCAATAACTGGCGGCATTGGATTTTTCGCAGGCTCAGCTAAACCTTCATAGAACGCATCTACTAACGCTTGCTTATCAATGGCATAGTTCACAGCTTGACGAACTTTAACGTTATCGAAAGGTGGACGTGTTACTGTTAATCCAAGATAGCCTACGTTCATAGATGGACGTTCGATTAATTGTAGATCGCCATTTGTTTCAATCGATCCTTTATCTGATGGGCTTAAGCCATCTACTACATCTACCTCACCATTATTTAGCGCATTTAAGCGTGCTGAGTTATCAGGGATTGAACGGAAAATTATTTTATCTAATTTTGGTAACCCTGCAATACGATAATCAGGATTTTTTTCAATTGTAATAGAATCATTACGTGTCCAATTTACAAATTTGAATGGACCTGTTCCAACTGGTTTATCAATTAGTGCATCGTCATTCGCTTCAAATGCTTTTGGAGAGGCAATGGCAAATGGTGACATCGCTAAATTTTTCAAGAATGGTGCTTGTGGTTGTTTCAACTTAAAGACAACTGTATAATCGCCTTCTGGTGTAATGGATTCAATGATTTGCTCCCCGCCCATCGTAAATTGAGACATAAAGTACGGGAACTTATCTGCACCAGCTTTCCAGCGTTCAAAGTTTTTTGCGACCGCTTCTGCATTAAAATCTGAACCGTCGTGGAACTTTACACCTTCTTCAAGCTGGAATGTGTAAGTTAAGCCATCATCCGAAGCTCCCCATGATTTTGCTAAACCAGGCTTTAAAGTAACATCTTGTTCTCCAAAATTAATAAGTGTTTCATAGATATTCACTGTTACTTTAAAAGATTCACCTTCTGTTACTGTTGCAGGGTCAAGAGCTGTGGAGTCGCCACCTCGACCATATACTAATGTTTTTTCACCGCTGCTAGCTGAATTGCCGCCAGTTGACGTGTCCTTCGAACCTGTATCCTTGCCATCAGAGCCAGAACTACACGCAGCTAAGATTGTCGAGAGAACAAGGATTAGCATTACGCCTAAAGACCAAAGCTTCTTTTTCTTCATCTATTTTCCCCCTAAAACTTTTTTATATCATTCAATGTTGAATGGCATCATAAAGATGACAAGCAACATAATGACCCGGCTTCACTTCTTGCATGTTTGGTACTACGCTTGAGCATTGTGCTTTCTTAAACGGACATCTTGTATGGAATGCACAGCCACTCGGCGGATTGGATGCACTCGGAATATCTCCAGATATAATAAGCTGCTCACGTTCAAAAGTTGGGTCAGGCACAGGAACAGAAGATAATAATGCCTGCGTATATGGGTGGAGCGGCTCTGCATATAAATTTTCACTTGCGGTCAGCTCTACTAATTTGCCTAAATACATAACCCCAACACGATTACTTATATGGCGTACAACACCTAAGTCATGTGAGATAAAAATATAGGTAAGCTTTAGTTCCTTTTGCAAAGATTGCATTAGGTTTAAAACTTGAGCCTGAATCGATACATCTAACGCAGAAACAGGTTCGTCCGCAATAATTAAACGAGGGTTGGTCATCAGCGCTCGCGCAATGCCAATGCGTTGTCTCTGTCCTCCACTAAATTGATGAGGATAGCGTTTTACATGATATTCATTTAAGCCAACAATTTTAAGCAGCTCGATTACTTTCTGCTTGCGTTCTTTTGAATTGCCCATGCCATGCACAATGAGTGGCTCCTCTAAAATCTTGCCAATGGAATGGCGTGGATTAAGTGAAGCATACGGGTCTTGGAAAATCATTTGGATATCCCTTCGTGCTTTCCGCATTTCACTATTCGATAAGGAAGAAAGCATTTTGCCACCGAATTCAATGTTCCCCGCGGTCGGTTCAAGCAAGCGCATTAAAAGGCGACCTGTCGTTGACTTACCACATCCTGATTCGCCCACAATACCTAATGTTTCCCCTTCAAATACTTCAAAGGATACATTGTCCACAGCTTTTACATCCCCAACTTGCGTATTCAAGAATCCTTTGCGAATTGGAAAGTATTTTTTTAACCCTTCAACTTTCAATAGCACTTTCGACATATTGAATCACCTCCTGTTCTTCCAGTAAAAAGCACCTTGCTCTATGTTGCTCTGTCTCTTCATATAAAGGTGGTGTTTGTTGTAGGCAACGTTCCATTGCAAATTCACAGCGTGCTGCAAAACGACAGCCGTCTTTTATCGTGCCCGGCCTAGGTACACTGCCAGGTATTGAGTAAAGGCTATCTTTTTTGTAACGCATATCTGGCACAGATTTAATGAGTCCTTGTGTATAAGGATGCTTAGGATTTTTAAAAATTTCTTGAATAGGTGCTTCTTCAACAATTTGCCCTGCGTACATAACAATAACGCGTTCGCAAGTTTCTGCTACGACCCCTAAATCGTGCGTAATTAATAAGACAGCCGTATTCATACGCTTGTTCAAATCTTTCATTAGTTGCAAAATTTGTGCCTGAATCGTCACATCAAGGGCAGTCGTCGGCTCATCGGCAATCAGCACCTTCGGGTCACAGACCAATGCCATGGCAATCATCACTCGTTGGCGCATCCCACCAGATAGTTGATGAGGATAATCCTTTAGTAGTTCCTCTACACGTGGTAATCCTACTAGTTTCATAATTTCTACCGCCCGCGCAAAAGCCTTCTTTTTCGACCACTTGGGATTATGGATTAAAATTGCTTCTTTTAATTGCTCGCCAATTGTAAATAAAGGATTTAAGGAAGTCATAGGCTCTTGAAAAATCATCGCCACATCCTTACCACGTACTCTTTGCATTTGCTTATCCGTTAATTTCGCTAAATTTTTGCCTTCTAGCAGTACTTGTCCACCAGTAATTTTTCCTGGTGGTGAAGGGATCAATCCCATAATGGACAAAGATGTGACACTTTTCCCACTACCCGATTCCCCTACAATCCCTAAAATTTCCCCTTCATGGACTGAAAAATCAATATCATCAACGGCAGGAATCTGTCCATCATCTGTGAAAAACGTTGTTTGTAAACCTTTTACTTCTAACAGCTTTTTTCGCATGTTCAATCGCCCCACCTCACCAATATTTTCAAAAAATACAATTTTATAGAATATTATATACTAACTATCACTAAATTCTCTATTTTCAGATAATTCTAACTAAAATTTTTCTCTCTTTCAATCATTATTATTCTGCAAATCACATATATTTTCTACATTTCTCTCTCCCTCCTCCAAAAATTTCTGTTAAATCGATAAATTTCCACAAAAAAAGCCTTCCATTTTATTAACAATGGAAGACTCTTTTGAGGTGCCAGGCACGCAAACAATTTGGGACTTAAAACCCCCTACGGTGCAAATCATCGGCATTCGTATATTGTGTGATACTTAATCTAAATGTTGTACTTGGAATAAATTATAGTAAGTGCCTTGCTTCTTCATTAGTTGTTCATGATTACCTTTTTCTATTAATTGTCCATGATCAATAACAAAAATATTATCGGCATGTGTAATGGTTGAAAGTCGGTGTGCAATAATAATCGTTGTGCGATCATGCACAAGGGCATCTAATGATTCTTGAATAAGTGCTTCACTTTCCAAATCTAGCGCTGATGTCGCTTCATCTAAAATTAAAATCGGGGGGTTTTTTAAAAATACACGGGCAATGGCCACTCGTTGCTTTTGACCACCCGATAATTTTACGCCCCGCTCTCCTACCTTTGTGTTATAACCATTTGGTAAGTTCATAATAAAGTCATGTGCATTAGCTGCTTTTGCAGCCGCCATTACTTCCTCATCAGACGCACCTGGTTTCCCCATCAAAATATTTTCCCTAACTGAATCGCTAAACAAAATATTATCTTGAAGCACAATACCAATTTGTGAGCGCAATGAATGGATTGTGACATCTTTAACATTATGTCCATCTACAAAAACCGCTCCAGCTGTCGCATCATAAAAACGGGGGATTAAACTAATAATGGTAGATTTCCCACCGCCACTCATTCCTACAAATGCAACCGTCTCCCCTGGTTTTATGGTAAAGTTCATATTTTTTAAAATTGGCGAACCATCCACTTCATATTGAAAGGCTACATTTTCAAATCGTACTTCACCTGTTGCTCGCGGTAATGGAAGGGCATTTTCCTTGTTTTTTACCTCATAAGGCTCATCCATTAGTTCAAACATACGATCCATCGAAGCGATAGATTGTGTTAACGTTGTGGATGAACTTACTAATCGACGAAGCGGTCCATAAAGTCGCTCAATATAAGCGATAAAAGCAACCATTGTTCCAAGCGATAATGATCCATTAATCACCTGGTAGCCGGCATAAGCAATAACAAGTAATGGTGCCACGTCCGTAATTGTATTGACTACTGCAAAGGACTTGGCATTCCATCTCGTATGATCTAGCGCTTTTTCAAAAAACTCACCATTTGCTTCATTGAATAACTGTTGTTCATGCTTTTCTAGCGTAAAGCTTTTAATAATACTCATTCCCGCCACTCGCTCATGTAAATAACTTTGCACACCTGCAAGTGCCTGTGAACGGTTACGTGTTAAAGTTCGTAGTTTACCAAAGAAGAACTTTACACTAATTGCGTAGAATGGGAATGCAATTAGTGCAACAAGCGTCAGTTTGACATCCATTGCTAGCATAATACCTACTGCAATGACAATTGTTGCAAAGTCAAGCCAAACATTCATTAAACCAGTCATAACAAAGTTTTTCGTTTGTTCCACATCGTTAATAACACGTGAAATGACCTCGCCAGCTCTTGTATTTGCGTAATACTTCAGGCTAAGTCGCTGTAGATGGGCATAAATTTCTTTTCGGATATCAAAAAGTACCTTATTACTCACATGCTGTGCAAAGTATTGACGGTAGTATTCTATTGGTGGACGTATCACGAAAAATACAATAATTGTTCCACCTAGCCAATAAAACAATTCCTTTGTTTTTTCTGTATCCGTTAAATCATCAGCACCAATAATATCATCAAGTACTATTTTTATAAGCAACGGAATAAATAACGGAATCGCAAATTTCACAATACCAATGAATACGGTTAAAAGTATTTCCCATGTGTATGGTTTGACAAAACGCATATAACGCTTTACGCTACCCAATTATCTTCACTTCCTTATTTGAAACCCATTTCTTAACTGGCTTTCTACATTCAAAAAGAAACAGACATTCACTATTGAATGCCCTTACGTATTATAGCAATATTTAGCATGAAGTACAGTTAGTAAAACTTTTGTGCTAACTATTTTTCATTTTCATCGCAATCTCTCTTTATAAAATACCCTTTACATGAAAAAAAACACCCATTAGTTAAACTAATAGGTGTTACTGACAATCATCTGCTTGCATATCGAGCTGAAACTTATATCGATTCGTCCAAGCATCGATAAAATCAGGTGCAAAAGGCCCTCTTTTTTGTTGTATCCAGCTAATTAATTTTTCGACATTGCGCTTTAAAATTTTATCGATTACATCTGGGTAAGACATTTCCTGTCGATGTTGTTCATATTCATCTTCATCTAAAAGGGTATAAGACATATCCGGAAAAACCTTAATATCTAAATCGTAGTCAATATATTTAATGGCATTATTATCGAAAACAAATGGTGAGCTTAGATTACAATAATAATACACACCGTCCTCACGCAGCATGCAGATGATGTTGAACCAGTGCTCCGCATGGAAATAACAAATAGAAGGCTCTCTCGTTAGCCACGTACGACCATCGGATTCTGTCACAAGTGTTCGTTCATTCGCACCGATTATAATGTTTTTCGTTCCTTTTAAAACCATTGTTTCTTGCCAAACACGGTGGATGCGGCCGTTGTGCTTATAACTATGTATTTGTATCGTTTCTCCTTCTACCGGTATTGCCATTTTTGAAGCCCACCTTTTCGTCTATGCTACCTAAATCTAGCAGTCTCTAGTATATTATAGCAATCTGTACGCGAAAGGTGTAGTTGAAAACTACAAATTTCACTGTGTCATGTTATTTATGTACAAATTTTCGTAAATTAATAGCAATTTCCATCATAACAACAACTTCAGGAATTTTTTATCTTTCTATATAATACGTGTCACCAAGAATAGAAAAGGGCTGTCCTTTTCATCTTTTCGATTGTTAGACAGCCCCTTAGAAGGTAAATGCAATTATGCAGTTACAAAGTGAGCGATTACTCGCTCGCGTTTTGGTTATTCTTAGCGTATTTGCCTGAAGCTTGAGCTTTATTCTGCTCAGCTTTAGCATTTTGCTTTTGCACTTCGTTGAAGTCTGTTTCATAACCAAACTCTTCACTTTGGCGTTGCATGTTTTTATTTGCTTGTTGGTTGTTGTTTTGATTTTTCTTCATCAGTCATTCACCTCCACGCTAATTATTGTGTACAGAGGTGATTACTTTTATGCTCTTAATTTTTTAAATTTTCATTTCCACTATTTGATCGCTTGCCATATTTTCAGCATAGGTACAGGCATCGGTAATAATTCTATTTGCTCACGTGTCAGCCATTCACCCTTCTCAGCTGTTTTACTCTTCATATAATAAGCATTCACATGCCAAGTTAAATGAGAGAAAATATGCTTAAATGTTAAAATTGGCTGGTGTGCTTGGACATTTAATTCATGATGTTGAGCAAATTTTATTAATGAATCATCTTCTTGTTCCACCATTGGAAACTGCCACATATTCGCGAGTAACCCTTCTTCTGGACGCTGTTCCATCAATATCCGTCCATCTTCGTCCTCACAAACAAAGACATCGTATGAAATATGCTTCATCTTTACTTTTTTAGATTTAATAGGCAGATTTTCGGGTTCTCCCTCGTTAAAAGCTGTACAGTATTCTCGGACGGGACATAATAAACACTTTGGTGAAGTTGGGGAACAAATAAGCGCCCCAAGCTCCATTAAGCCTTGGTTAAAGGAAGATGCATTTTCGGGATCAATTAATTCTTCAACAGCCGCTTCAAAAATCTTCTTTGTTTTTGGAAGTGCAATATCTTCATGGATATTAAGTACACGACTTAAAACACGCATAACATTACCATCAACTGCATGCTCGGGCTTATTATAGGCAATACTTAATATAGCTCCTGCAGTATAGGGACCAATTCCTTTTAGTTTTGAAATTTCATGCCGGTTATCAGGTACAATTCCCCCGTAACTTTCTAATACCTCACGCACACCCGCTTGCAAATTCCGTGCTCGTGAGTAATAACCGAGGCCTTCCCAATGCTTTAATAAATATTCCTGTGGTGCCTCTGCTAATAATTCTAACGTTGGAAAGCTTTCCATAAAGCGATTATAATAAGGAATTACTGTGTCAACTCGTGTTTGCTGTAGCATGACCTCAGACACCCAAATTTTATAAGGGTCCTTTGTATGCCTCCATGGTAAATCTCGTTTTTCTTTTTCGAACCATTCGACTAAAGATTGTCGAAATTCTGTTACATATGGATAATTCACAGTGACCTCCCGTGTTTTTACGATTTAATTTATGATAAAAAGGGTATACAATTAAGAAAAGCTAATTCGCATAATATGACAAAAACGTATTTTTAATACGGTAACATTTACCGTATTATGTGAATGAATACTTAGCGATAGAAAGGTAAACTGTATAAAGCAATATCAATATTGAAATATACATGTATGCATTGTACGCCTTTTTCACGCATGCTAGGAGTGGATAATTTTGGATTCAGGTACACATTTCGTTATGGGCATAGCACTCGGAGGTCTCGCTTTAGCTGACCCAGTAGTTGCAAATCATTCAATGACCTTTACCGCCGTTATGGCAGGTACCATTATCGGCTCACAAGCACCTGATGTTGATACGGTCTTAAAGCTTCGCAATAATGCGATTTACATTCGACATCATCGCGGTATCACCCATTCAATTCCAGCTGTAGTCCTCTGGCCAATTTTAATTACAATCGTGCTATCACTAATTATTCAAGACGCGAATGTGTTGCATTTATGGCTTTGGACATTTCTTGCAGTAGCCATTCACGTTTTCGTTGATATTTTTAATGCATATGGAACACAGGCCATTCGCCCATTCTCTAGAAAATGGGTTGCACTTGGTGTTATTAATACATTCGATCCGATAATATTCACTCTCCATTGCCTCGGTATATTACTATGGGCATTTGGGGCAAATCCAGTTTGGACATTTAGCGTCATGTATGGCATTATTATCGTCTATTATATTTTACGATTTGCTGTGCAAAAAGCGGTTAAAAGAGCCGTTCATAATACCATACAGGATGAAGATTATGTTATTGTAGCTCCTACAATGCGATTTTTTCACTGGCGCATCGCTGCAAAATCTAAAACGCATTACTATGTTGGCCGTGCGTATGGGCGAACAGTTAATATTTACGATAAATTTGAAATCAAACCATTACCGAAAACACCGACTGTTGAAGCTGCTATGAAAGACCCGAATCTCGATGCCTTTGTGTCATTCTCACCATTATATCGATGGGAAATTTCAGAGCTTGAAAACGGCTTAACAGAAGTAAGGTTAATTGATCTTCGTTACCGTAGTGACAATCGCTATCCTTTCGTTGCAGTCGCTCATTTAAACGATGCCAACGAAATCATTACCTCTTACACTGGTTGGATTTTCACCGAAGATAAACTTCAGAAGAAATTACAAATTGGCGCTAGCAATTAAAGAGTCTACACAAAGCTAATAAAGCCGGGGTATCCTACTAAGGAACACCGGCTTTATTTCTTTTTTAACCTATTCCGTTTTCAATTTATTGTACGATATCGTCACTTGTATCCAGTAAATGAGCGTATTTAGGATTGCGCCCTGCAAATAGATGAAGCTTATCACCATAGCTGATGATTAATTGGCGCACTAACGTTTCAGTATAGTCAGCCCCTCGGTAATTGTAGCCCGCTTTAGCAGACGAGGATTCAAAATCACTCCAAAGAAGCTCCACCCAAACTCGCGCACGACCTACAGACATTTCAGGGTTTTTTGCCAGTAATTCTGTTGTTAGTTTGTCAATTTTTTCTTGCATTTACTTGCCCACCTTTATTGGTGATAGTATAGAAACAGGTAAGGCTTCCTGATACTTATCGCCGCCAAGACGATGCCCCCAAGCAAATCGCCCTTTTAAATAATCCACTTGGAAAAAGTTGTTGTCAGAGCCATCAATGCGGTACATTTCCCCTGGGACAATCGTATCTAAATCGACTAAATAAGCTGCTGCCATTAAAGCTTTACGTTCGTATACTGCAAATTCATTAAGTATGCCTAGTTGTTCCGCTTTGCGAGCCTTTTCTTTAAGCTTAGCTACTTCTTCACGTAATTCATGCTCTGTCATTGCAGCATAGTTTTTCTCATTCATTCTTCATTCTCCTTCTCTTCTATAAAACGATCTATAATTTCTACAGGAAATCCCTTTTGATAAAGCGCCTGCTTCGTTTTCATTTTTAATTCATAACCAGTATACTTCGAGGCATACTTTTTCCAAACTTTTTCGCCTTGCACATCAAGCAATGCCTGCCATTCATCTTCTGCTTGTTCGATTTCAATCTGTCCAAGTACTTCATCTACAATAGTAAATGAATACCCTTTTCGCATTAAAAAATCTTGAATTTTGGCCTTTATTTGCGATGGTGTTTTCTTTTTTTCAGAACGAATTACTTTTTCAGCAAGCTGTGTGGCAAGCTTAACTTGTTCCTCATGGCTAAATGTTTCCAGTACTTCATCTTGCAAACTTTTATCGATTCCCTTTTTCATAAGATCTTGTCGAATAGCTCGCGGGCCTTTTTTCATGGTAGCTTTTTTGGTATTTAGCAATGCTATTGAATAAGATTCATCATTTAAAAAGCCATATGATTTTAACTTTTGGATAGCTTCTAATATGACTGCTTCGCCGAACTCTAGTGAGCTTAACTTTTTCTTCACCTCATGCTCACTTCGCATTTGATAGGATAAAAAATTCAGCCCTTTATTAAATGCCTTACGAATTTCATCTTCATAGGCAATTTCCTGAATATCAAATTCTTCGAGTACCTTCCCTTTTGTCAGACCAAATTGTATGAGAATTGCCTCATCTACTGGGAAAGCGTATTCCTCGTTCAAATATATATTATAACGTTCTGGATTGTTTTTTTGACGTGCAATTTTTGTAATAACACGCATATGAAACCACTCCTTTGCCTAAACATTATAACATCTTTTTCTTTTTTTCTATCTTTGTGTATAGTTGAGTTACATCTATTTGGAAAAAGGAGGGGTTCGTATGAAAATCGTTATTGCGGGCGGTACTGGTTTTGTTGGGAAAGCGCTAACCAAACTGTTACAAGAGCAAGGCCATGAACTATTTGTCTTGTCACGCAGCAATTCTAAATACGAAAATGGCATTCATTATGTCCAATGGCTACAAGATGGCGCACGACCAGAAAAAGAATTAGACAATATTGATGCATTCGTTAATTTGGCTGGTGTATCACTAAATGACGGCCGTTGGACAAAAAAACAAAAGAAGGCGATTTATACGAGTCGGATGGATGCTACATTAGAAATCGTTCGCATTATAGAGGAACTAGATAAAACGCCCGAAGTGCTTGTAAATGCCAGTGCAGTTGGCATTTATCCACCTTCCATAGCGACAACCTATAGTGAAAATTTTAAGGATTATGCAACTGATTTTTTAGGATGGACCGTTCATGATTGGGAACGCCATGCTTTGCGAGCTGAAAAACTAGGCGTTCGTGTAGCACTCGCACGCTTTGGCGTTATTTTAGGTCATGACAATGGCGCACTGCCTTCCATGCTATTGCCTTATAAATTGCATATAGGTGGTACGATTGGTTCGGGTGAGCAATGGCTATCATGGGTTCATATCGAGGATGTGGCACGTGCCATTTATTTTGCGATTACAAATGCGTCCATCAGTGGACCATTTAATGTCACAGCTCCTTATGCTACACGCATGAAGGAATTCGGACAAACTATCGCACAGCTAATGAAGCGCCGTCATTGGTTGCCAGTCCCGAGTTTTGCCATGCGTTTAGCTCTTGGCGAACAAAGTATGCTTGTCTTAGAAGGCCAGCATGTATTACCAACAGTTTTACAAGCGCACAACTTCGAATTTAAATTTCCACATTTAAAAGAAGCACTTGAAAATTTATTATAAAATCCGTGTGCAAAGTGCGACTTGAAGTAGGATAAATTTTAAAAAGTAACGCATCCTAAACGAAAAGGAAAGGATGCGTTTTTTATGTGGAAACAACATATTGTAGGTGCGGTAATTGCTACATTTATTATTGCCGCAGCAATTAGCTTTAATCCATACTTTGCTTCAGGCTCAGATGAATATCATTGGGGCATTAAAAAAGCACAGAATGGCGAACCAGCACAAGCAGGAGCACAACTTGACAAGCTACTCGACCAATATGGAGCAATTTATAAAGGAAAAACCGATAAAAAAGTTGCTTACTTAACCTTCGATAATGGATACGAAAATGGCTTTACTGAAAGCATATTGGATACGCTAGAAAAAGAAAAAGCGCCAGCAACTTTCTTCTTAACCGGTCATTATCTAGAAAGCGCTGGAGACCTTGTGAAACGGATGGTGCAAGATGGTCATACTATCGGCAACCATTCCTATGGTCATCCAAATATGGCTAGGTTAACGAGAGATGGTATGCGTGCAGAATGGCGCAAATTCGATGGGAAATTACGTGAATTAACAGGCATTGACCGTACAACATATGCCCGCCCACCAGAAGGAATTTTTAATGCGAAGTTGTTGGAAGTCGGCAATGCGGAAGGCTACCGTCATATTTTCTGGTCTGTCGCTTTTAAAGATTGGCTAAAAGATGAACGACGTGGAGCAGATTATGCCTATAATGCGTTGATGGAACAACTTCACCCAGGTGCTGTCATTTTAATGCATACCGTAGCGCAAGATAATGCAGAAGCACTTCCTTTATTTATTGCCGAAGCGAAAAAGCAAGGCTATACATTTTTATCGCTCGACGATTTAGTATTGGAGTACGAAGATTTCCCTGTCACTATGCAATCGTCCACTCCTTAGTTATAATGGGGAGATGATATCAGCATGTTATCAGTAACTACGTGCTGTACAAAGTTAAAGGACGTGGATCGCTTGACGCAACAAACAACGATGGAAGTGGGACAAAAATTCCCATTAACGATAAAGAGACTTGGTATTAATGGCGAAGGCGTGGGCTTTTATAAACGCAACGTTGTCTTCGTAAAAGGCGCTATTCCAGGAGAAGAAATTACTGCTCAAGTCACAAAAACACAACAAAATTTCGCAGAGGCTGAAATACTGGCGATTCGCAAAGCATCTCCGTATCGTCAGGAAGCACCTTGCCCTGTTTACAATGAATGCGGCGGTTGTCAACTTCAACATATGACATACGAAAAACAACTTCTTGAAAAACGCGATATTGTGATGCAAGCTTTAGAACGCTATGCTAAGCCGTTAGCTGCATCTGTAGAAGTTCGCCATACACTGGGTATGGATAACCCATGGCATTATCGCAATAAAAGCCAGTTCCAAGTACGCAAAGAAGGCAAACGTGTTTATGCAGGTCTTTTTACTGAAGGCAGCAACAAGCTACTGAATATTAACGATTGTCTTGTACAACATCCAATCACATCAAAAATTACAGTAGCAACACGTAAAATCTTACAAAAACTAAATATTACAATTTACGATGGTCGTACGCTCGATGGCTTAGTGCGTACGATTGTTGTACGTACAGGGATTCGTACAGGTGAAACGCAAGTCGTGCTTGTAACGACACGCAAAGAAATTCCCCACCTTGCTGAGCTTATAACACGCATTAAAAAAATCGACCCAAGTATTGTGTCGATTGCACAAAATATTAATCGTGAAAAAACTTCTCTAATTTTCGGTGATGAAACGATTGTGCTGGACGGTAAAGAAACAATTCATGAGGAACTTGGGGAATTAGCATTCGACCTTTCTGCTCGTGCATTCTTCCAATTGAATCCAACACAAACCGTACATTTATACAATGAAATTAAAAAAGCAGCGGCATTAACAGGTAAAGAAACAGTTGTTGATGCTTACTGTGGTGTGGGAACAATTGGTTTATGGCTAGCTGATCAAGCAAAAGAAGTTCGTGGTATGGATGTTATTCCAGAAAGCATTCAAGATGCTCGAACTAATGCACGCAAGCATGGTTTTAAACATACGAAATACGCGGTGGGCACTGCTGAAAGTGTTTTAGCGAAATGGCGCAAAGAAGGCTTTACGCCGGATGTGATTACCGTCGATCCGCCGCGCACAGGCCTTGCACCAGAATTTATTCGTACAGTTCTAAAACTAAAGCCAAAACGTTTTGTCTATACTTCTTGTAACCCCTCTACACTGGCTAAAGATTTACAGGAATTATCAAAACTTTATGATGTGGAATATATTCAGCCCGTTGACATGTTCGCACAAACTGCCCAAGTGGAGTGCGTTTGCTCCTTGGTTCTTAAAGCGGAACATCGAAAATGATATACTTTTAAAATTTTGTTGATTTTGATTAGGCGTAGTCTACATTTTGTAGACTGCGTTTTTTTACAGTTCTGCTTAAGCTGAGTGAATGGCACCGGTTGTCGATTGATTTCATGTGTTATAGTCTTGTAGAGCCCATGCAATTATAAGGAGGAGAAATGGATAACATTCAATACTTATCGCAATTTAATCTGCTTAATTCGCTCTCGATGGAAGATTTAATAGAAATGGAACAATTAACTTTAATAACGACTTTTCCGAAAAACACTTTTATTCAAACACCAGAAACTTTTTCGGAGGGGCTTTACTTTGTTAAAAAGGGGAAGTTGCGCCTGTATAAGGTAAATGCTCAAGGTAAGCAATTTACTTCGGATATACTCAACGAAGGTAATGTATTTGGGGAAATGGATATCATATCATTTGGTACCCGAGAGAATTTTATTGAAACGATAGAGGAAAGCCACATATGTTTGATGAATAAGGAAAGATTTGAAAATTTTTTAATTCAGCGGCCTCACTTTATGATGACATTGTTAAAAGTACTTAGTAATCGAGTTATCGGTATGAGTCAATTAACGCAAAATCTAGCTCTTGGGAAACTACATGACAAAGTTTTATATGCGCTTATTAAACTATCTGATCAGTTTGGACTTACGGGTGATAATGAGTATTACAAAATAGATTTTCCTCTTTCGCATCAAGAAATCGCCAATTTAGTTGGTGCAACCAGAGAAGCTGTAACTGTGGTCTTACAAGAACTTGTTAAAGAAGAAGTCATTAAGACAGGATTTAAAACAATCTATATTCATCGGAAAGCTTTAGGAGAGAAACATTTCTTAGACTGAAAAATGCTGGAGCGTATCAAGTAGCAAAGAGATTTTCAAAATGAGTTGTAAACAACATTACATCTTCCTTCTAGAAAAAGATGTATCGTATAACTACATACAAAATATAATACGATACGGAGATGACATAATGGAAAACACACCATTTCAAAAATTGCAAAGAGATTTAGATATAGCAGCTACACATATGGAAAAGGTGCTCCCAAAGGAAGTGCTGGATGCATTCGAAAAATCGATTCAGGATTTACGTACATCTGATTCTGGTAGGGGTTTAATAGCTGGAGTCAAAGCGCCTGACTTCACTTTAGTGGATTCTACAGGTCAAAAGATAACTTTGTCTGAAGAACTTTTGAAAGGTCCTGTTGTTCTGATATTTTATCGCGGTACATGGTGTCCATTCTGTAACCTTGAGTTGAAAGCATACCAGCGAATGAATGATGACATTAAGGCAATTGGGGGCCAATTGATTGCAGTTAGCCCTCAAACTCCAAACTATTCTGCATCTGTACAAGAAAAGAACGAATTAAATTTTCATGTTTTAAGCGACTTGCACAATAAAACAGCAGAAAAATATAATCTTAAATTTAAATTGCCTGAATATGTATATCCTATCTACAGATCGCTTGATATTTCACTCGAAACATTTAATGGTGATCATTCTTGGGAACTTCCAGTACCAGCTACTTATGTAATTGATAAAGCAGGCATTATCCGTTTTGCTAGCGCCGAAGCAGACTATAAAAAACGCATGGAACCTAGTAAGGTGATGCATATTCTTCAGTCCCTTTAGCAGCATCCTCGAATTAAAAAATTATGATGAGATAAAAAACAGTCTCTCAGTTAGCCACATTCGTTTGGAATAACGAGGAGACGGACCAAAAGCGATTGATAGTCGCCAAACTAATCAATAAAATAATCGTTTCCAACGTTAATATTACTATAGATTGGACGTTTTTATCATAGCTTAAATCTATGTTGTAAAAACACTGCAAGTTGAGTGTGTTGCAAAGCTTGCGTTAAGAAAATAAACAGTTAGAGCGTCTCAAAGTTTTTTGAGATGCTCTTTTATTTTAAATAAAAAAAGAGCTTCTTTCGCAGAATTCAGGTCTCCCACCAGAGAATCAACTCTCCTTTCCCGTATACAAAAAATGATTTCACTCCTTAAAACTACAACTTCAGAAGGTAGGTGTAGACTGCCTCTTGTATAGATAATCTCTCCTCTAGGTTCCTAATCCTCTCCAGAAATCAATGTCACCCACACTTTCACTTTTCAATGGAAAAAAACTTATCATCAAGCAGTTTTCCTAGATTGTCGTATTTTTTTACTCTCTACTATGTAAAATATCAAAATTGGTAGCATTATTTTTACTTTTAGTTTTTGCTTTTTTACCTTTAGCGTTTCTTTTTATTTTAACAAGGTAAAAAAACCACTATCTTTTAACGCATAATGCTCAGTCTCTTTATTACATACAAAAGAATATGCAATAGAATTTTCATGATCAAACTCTAAATAAAATTTTAAGCTCTCAAAATTACACAATATATTGCTAAAGGTTTCAAAACTTCCAAAATCTTTATTTTGTTTATATATTTCTATGGATTTTTCTAACGATTCTCTTAATATAGCCCTAGCTGCTTCTGTAAGTTCTTCTTTTTTTAAAGTTTTAATCGTCCTTTGAGAATCATCTAATAAATCCATTATCTCACTGTCACTTAAAAGGTCTGAGTTACGCATAATTTTCAAGGAATGTCCTCCTTATTCTTAAATTAAATCTTTTAACCATAATATCACCAATTACTAGTTACTTCTTGTTACTATTATTAATTCTCCTCCTATTCCACACTCGCTTCCGCAAAATCACTTCCTGCATCTGCGGGTATTTCACCCCATTCCGCGGGTATTCACTCTACTTTCGCGGGTATTTCACCCCATTCCGCGGGTATTCCACCCCATTCCGCGGGTATTCCACCTCACTCCGCGGGTATTCACTCTATTTTCGCGGGTATTTCACCCCATTCCGCGGGTATTCACTCTACTTTCGCGGGTATTTCACCATCACGCGGGTATTCCACCTCACTCCGCGGG
>NZ_PYWM01000043.1 GCF_003049665.1 Lysinibacillus mangiferihumi
GATGAGGTAGATAGGTTCGAGGTGGAAGTGTGGTGACACATGGAGCTGACGAATACTAATCGATCGAGGACTTAACCAAAAAGTTTGAAACATTCAATGAACCGTTTATCCAGTTTTGAAAGAACAACTCTTTCATAAAAGGGTTTCAAGATACGAGTAGTTCGCGGAAGCAATTGAGAGAAGGAAGGAGCGTACATCTGTACGTGACTGACTGAACGAATGAAGCTGACAAAGAAATACGATGTATATTGAAAGCTGTGAGAGCTTCAAGACACAAGTAGAACAAGGAAGCAAACGAGTGATTGAAGGAGCGTACCTTTTTACGTGACTGATTGAACGAGAGAAGCTGACGCAGTAATACGCCGTGTATTGGAGGTCGAATATAGTCTAGTGATGATGGCAAAGAGGTCACACCCGTTCCCATACCGAACACGGAAGTTAAGCTCTTTAGCGCCGATGGTAGTTGGGGGCTTCCCCCTGTGAGAGTAGGACGTCGCTAGGCACACAAAGCAGTCAGCATATTGCTGGCTGTTTTTTGTCTATTTTTAGCTTTCGAAAACGATTTCAATAAAATTGTAAGCGTTCTTATGAGTCCATTAGTGCTATTATTTTTTCAAATTGTGTGAAAAAATAAGTGAAAATAAATATGCTAACTATTAATTCTATCAATAATGTTTTGATGTTTAATTTTTTCTTGGTAGCTGATTGTTTTACAGAAAAATATTTTAAAAAGAGATATTTCAGCATTAAATATAGAAAACTGGTTTTAAAAATGAATAATTAGGTATAAGTTTGGACAAACTAAAAAATCTGAATTGTCTTTCTTTTATAAGTTTCTTGACAGTAGCATGACACGTTGTTAATCTTACAATTAATATTCTTTTAACTATAGGAGGAAGTTACGAAAATGTGGGAATCTAAATTTGCCAAAGAAGGTTTAACTTTTGATGATGTATTATTAGTACCAGCTCATTCAGAAGTACTACCGAAAGATGTTGATTTATCAGTTCAACTTACACCAAAGATTAAATTAAATATTCCAATGGTCAGTGCAGGTATGGATACAGTTACAGAATCTAAGATGGCTATTGCTATGGCACGTCAAGGTGGTATCGGTATTATCCATAAAAATATGGGCATAGATGAGCAAGCGGAACAAGTTGAAAAAGTAAAACGTTCTGAAAATGGTGTTATTACAAACCCATTCTTCTTAACTCCGACTCACCAAGTTTTTGATGCTGAACATTTAATGGGTAAATACCGAATTTCAGGTGTACCAATTGTGGATAGTATGGAAAACCAAAAGCTAGTAGGAATTATTACAAATCGTGATTTACGTTTTATTTCTGATTACTCTTTAAAAATTGAAGATGTAATGACAAAAGAAGATTTGATTACGGCTCCTGTTGGAACGACTTTAGAGGATGCGGAAAAGATTCTTCAACAATATAAAATCGAAAAACTTCCTATTGTAGATGAAGAAGGTAAGTTAACTGGTTTAATTACAATTAAGGATATCGAAAAAGTAATTGAGTTCCCGAATGCTGCAAAAGATGTACATGGTCGTTTATTAGTAGGAGCAGCTGTAGGTGTATCTAAAGATACAATGATTCGCATTGAGAAGCTTGTTGAAGCACAGGTGGATATCGTAGTAATCGATACAGCTCACGGTCACTCAGAGGGTGTACTACAAACAATTCGCTCTATCCGCGAAGCATACCCAGAATTAGAAATTATTGCTGGTAACGTGGCAACTGGAGAGGGAGCGCGTGCATTATTTGAAGCTGGTGCAGATGTAGTGAAGGTTGGTATTGGACCAGGATCAATTTGTACAACACGAGTTGTTGCAGGTGTAGGTGTACCTCAAATTACAGCCATTTATGATTGTGCTACAGTAGCGCGTGAATTAGGTAAAACAATTATTGCCGATGGTGGTATTAAATACTCTGGAGACATCGTAAAAGCTCTTGCAGCAGGCGGTAATATCGTAATGCTTGGCTCACTTCTTGCAGGTACTTCTGAATCTCCAGGAGATACTGAAATTTTCCAAGGTCGTCGCTTCAAAGTTTACCGTGGTATGGGATCTATTGGCGCAATGGAAAAAGGTTCAAAAGATCGCTATTTCCAAGAAGATGCAAAAAAACTAGTACCAGAGGGAATTGAAGGTCGACTTCCTTATAAAGGACCTCTAGCAGATACAGTTTATCAATTGATTGGTGGTATCCGAGCAGGTATGGGTTATTGTGGTGCTCCTAACCTTGAATATTTACGTGACAACGCTCAGTTTGTCCGTATGACAGGTGCAGGTCTTCGTGAATCACATCCACATGATGTTCAAATTACAAAAGAATCACCGAACTATTCAATGTAATATATTTCAAGCAACTTTTATGCTCTCTTATCGTCTACAAAGATGATAAGAGGGCATTTTTTATGAGATAGATTGCGCACCTACTAGGATATCTATGATAAAATGTCGAGGACAAGATTATTTTTTGGAGGGCAATAAAGGTGAAAAAAACAACGAACACCGTATTACGTTTGCTCCTAATTCCTGTTCTATTATTTAGTATATTTGCAGGTGTTCCTGCAAAAGCAAATGCAGAAACAGATTTAGGGCTGACGGTTGATGCTGCGATTTTAATAGACGCAGATTCAGGAAAAATTTTATATGAACAAAATGCAGATACTTCACTAGGTATCGCTAGTATGACGAAGATGATGACGGAGTACCTACTACTGGACGCAATTGATGCAGGTACGGTGAAATGGGATCAGGAATATCATGTGACGGATTATACGTATCGTATGTCTCAAAACCGTGCATTAAGTAATGTACCGTTACGAAGAGACGGATCATATACAATTCGTGAACTATATGAGGCAATGGCTATCTACTCTGCTAATGCAGCTACAGTGGCGATTGCAGAAACAATTGCTGGTACTGAAACTGAGTTTTTAAAATTAATGAACAAAAAGGCAGAAGAGCTTGGCCTAGAAGGCTATAAGTTTGTAAATGCTTCAGGTCTTAACAATGCTGATTTATTTGGTATGCACCCAGCAGGTACTGGTCCAGAAGATGAGAATGTAATGCCTGCTAAATCTGTAGCAAAATTAGCCTATCATTTATTAAAAGATCATCCAAAGGTTTTAGAGACATCTAAAATAACAAAAAAGATATTCCGTGAAGGAACAGATGACGCGATTGAAATGTCAAACTGGAACTTTATGTTACCAGGTCTAGTATTCCAATATGAAGGCGTAGATGGCCTAAAAACAGGTACTACTAACTTTGCAGGGCATTGCTTCACTGGTACTGCAGAACGCAATGGGACACGTCTAATTGCAGTCGTAATGAAAGCTGTCGATGCAAAAGGAGAAGGCTCTTATAAAGCACGTTTTGATGCTACGGCTAAGTTATTTAATTATGGCTTCACACAATTTACAAAACATGAAATTATTCCAGCAAACTATAAGTTTAAAGACCAAAAGACTGTGAAAGTAACTAAAGGGCAAGAAGACAAAGTAGCTATTGCTGTGAAAGAACCAATTTCATTTATGGTGAAATCTTCTGAAAAGGATTTATATCAACCTAAATTAGTTTTAGATAAAAAAAGCCTTGAAGCTAAAGTTAAGAAAGATACAGTAGTAGGGAAGGTCGTTATAGAGCGCACAGAAGGCAAAGATTACGGCTTTATTGATGGTAAGGAGTTTACATCTGATGTCGTGACAACAGCGTCTGTAGAACGTGCTAGCGGTATTTCTCTATTCTTCCAAGGTATCGGTAACTTCTTCGGAAACTTATGGGGCGGCATTACTGATTTTGTTGGTGGATTATTTTAAAAACTAACTAGTAAGAACACGTTTATGTTTGAAAAAACATAGCGTGTTCTTTTTTTCACGTTTTACAGTCAATGTGCATACGCTAATAGGCGAAAGGATGTGGCTAAATGTGTGGAATTACCGGGTGGGCTAGTTTTAAAAAAGATTTACGAACAAGCGAGAGCATTGTGAAGTTAATGGCGCAAACATTAAGTAAACGGGGACCAGATGATGAAAATATTTGGTGTAATGAACATATCGCATTTGGCCACCGACGGTTAGCGGTCATTGACTTAATAGGTGGCAAGCAACCAATGGTGAAAAAACATGATGGCGTAACATATGTCATTACATATAATGGCGAACTGTATAATACCAAAGAATTGCGAAAAGAACTGCAAACAAGAGGACACGACTTTACAACCCAGTCAGATACAGAAGTATTATTAACTGCGTATATTGAGTGGAAAGAACAGTGTGTGAACTATCTAAATGGCATTTTTGCATTTGGTGTGTGGGATGAACAAACGGCATCGCTCTTTCTGTGTCGTGATCGTCTAGGTGTAAAGCCTCTGTATTACACTGAGCAACAAGAAGGATTACTATTTGCTTCGGAGGTCAAGGCATTATTTGCACATCCAGCAGTCCAACCAATTGTTAATAGGGAAGGGCTTGCGACAATCATGGCTGTAGGACCATCTAAACCGCCCGGAAAGTCGCTGTTCCATAATATTCATGAGCTACGACCAGGATACGCAATGCGGTATTCAAAAGAAGGATTACGTATATGGCAATACTGGCAACTTCAAAGTAAAAAACATGAAGAATCATTAGAAGAAACGATTGACCATGTACGGTATTTACTAACCGATGCTATTGAGCGTCAGCTAGTATCAGATGTACCAATTTGTACATTCCTTTCTGGAGGGCTTGATTCCAGTATTATTACTGGAATTGCGGCAAACAGCTTTCAACAACAAAAGAAAGGTAAACTCCACACATACTCTATCGACTATGAGGACAATGAACGTTTCTTTAATCCGCATGCTTTTCAAAATTCAACGGATACCTATTGGATACAAAAAATGAAAGACTCGTTTGATACAACACATCATGCGGAGCAAATTAGCCAACAACAGTTAATTGACTTGTTGAAAGAAGCTGTCTTTGTAAGAGATGCACCTGGTATGGCTGATGTTGACTCATCCTTACTATGGTTTTGCCGAGAAATAAAAAAAGATTTTACGGTTGCTTTATCAGGGGAATGTGCCGATGAAATATTCGGTGGTTATCCATGGTTCAAAGAAAGAGCGACTGGTTTCCCTTGGATTCGTTCATTACCCGAAAGAACAGCTATGTTACGCGAGGAATGGCGTACAAAGTTAGCTGTTGAAAATTACGCGCAGCATGTTTATGAACAAACGATTGGTGAAGTACCTTATTTAGAAGGGGAAAGTACAGACGCAGCTCAACATCGTGAAATGTTTTATTTAAACACGGTATGGTTTATGCAAACATTGCTAGAACGGAAAGATCGGATGAGTATGGGTGCGAGTCTTGAGGTGCGCGTGCCATTTGCAGATCATCGGCTTGTGGAATACGCATGGAATATTCCTTGGGAAATGAAAAATTTAGACGGTATGGAAAAAGGTTTGCTTCGCAAGGCGATGTCGCATTTATTACCAGAGGAAGTATTATATCGAAAAAAAAATCCTTATCCAAAAACCTATCATCCGGTGTATACAGCAGGTGTTCAAAAATGGTTAACAGAAATTATGAACGATAAACATTCAGTTCTTCATGAATTTTTTGAACGACAAAAACTAGTGGAGTTAATTGACTCTGGAGGAAGTTCATTTAAAGAACCTTGGTATGGACAATTAATGGCGGGGCCACAACTGTTAGCCTATTTGGGGCAGATTGATACATGGTTTAAGTATTATAACATTCAACTAAAAGAAAATTAAAAAAAGCACAACCATCTTGTCACTTGAATCGTGATGGAGATGGTTGTTTCGTTTGTATTGCCCAACAATTCATTAACTTCTCAATGGATGACTCAATCTTGTGCACAGGAATACCGCCAAAGCCGAGTAAAAATTGAGCTTGTGTGGTCGTATTTTCATCAAGACGATAAGCTGATAATGGATAGATACCGATACCTGCATCATTGGCACTGTGCTGTAATTGTTGCTCGGATAATTCATGTTGAACATTGAGCAAGATATGCATACCTGCCTGCTCCCCAGTGATTTTTATTTGATTAGAATAATTTTCTAATATCGTCGTGAGCTTCTCATGCTTTTTCCGATATACTTTTCGCATACGATTTAAATGTTTTGAAAAATGTCCATCTCGCATGAAATTGGCTACAATGTGCTGATCGAACCTTGGTACTGTTGATGAATAATAATTAAAGACATCATTATAAGTAGCAAGTAGCTTAGGTGGTAGTACAAAATAGGCGACTCGCAAGGAAGGCATTAATGATTTGGTAAAAGTACTCATATAGATGACTTTATCATTGCGATCTAAAGCTTGTAGCGCTGGAATTGGTTTTCCAGTATAACGAAATTCCGAATCATAATCATCTTCAATGATATATCGTGATGGACTTTGAGCTGCCCAATTTAAAGCTTGTGCGCGCCTTGTGGCAGACAATACAGCGCCAGTAGGGAATTGGTGCGACGGCGTGATATAAACGACATTAGCAGTTGTTTTTTCTAGTTCATGAATAAGGATACCTTCATCATCTACTGTAATTGGACAAACCTGTCGTTTGTGTTGTAAAAACATCCGATGCACGGTCGGATAACCAGGGTTTTCGAGTGCAAAGCAAGTGTCTTCGTTGAAAAGACGCAAAATCATCGGGAGCAGTTGTTCTGTACCTGAACCAATTACAATTTGCTCTGGGCTGCAAATAACGCCGCGCGATTGATATAAGTAATTTGCAATCTCCGTACGTAACGCTAATTCTCCTTGTGGTTCCCCTGTCAATAATAATTCTTTGGAGGTATCATCAAAAAGTTCTTTTGCATATTTTCGCCACGTTTGAAATGGGAAGGCATCAATATCTATGGAACCAGGGTTAAAATCAATGGCATATGTTTTTTTTCGAGGTTGCTCTTTTAGCAGCATAGATGTGTCTTGCTGTATATAGGGTAGCTCATCAATATCCTCTACAAAATAACCGACCCGAGATTTTGATATTATATAACCCTCTGCAAGTAATTGGGCATAGGCAATTTCGATTGTTGTTTGAGAAATATTTAAAAAATCTGCCAATTTTCGTTTCGAAGGTAATTTTTCTCCGACCGTAATTTTCTTTGTAATAATCGCTTCTTTAATACCGCTATAAAGCTGATCATATAGCGGTTTTCCACCGTTTTTTTCAAGCTGAAATAAAAGCATATCCATGTTCGATTTTTCACCTGACCTTATAATTATTTTATAAACTGGATATTTTGATATGGTCAATTTCTATTATACTAAATTTCATCACAAAGGTGGAGGTAGAAAAGAATGAAGCAAACAGGAACAGAATTAGTAAAACGTGGGATGGCGGAAATGCAAAAGGGTGGCGTGATTATGGATGTCATTAATGCGGAGCAGGCGAAAATTGCTGAAGCAGCGGGTGCTGTGGCTGTGATGGCATTAGAGCGAGTGCCTTCAGATATACGAAAGGCAGGAGGAGTGGCACGCATGGCAGACCCTCGTATTGTAGAGGAGGTTATGGCGGCAGTCACAATTCCTGTTATGGCGAAAGCACGTATTGGTCATATCGTCGAAGCTCGCGTGTTAGAGGCAATGGGCGTTGATTATATTGATGAGAGTGAAGTGTTAACGCCAGCGGATGAGGAATATCATTTATTGAAGAGTGACTATACAGTGCCATTTGTATGCGGCTGTCGTGATTTAGGAGAAGCGGCTCGTCGTATCGGTGAAGGGGCATCTATGCTACGTACGAAAGGTGAGCCAGGTACAGGGAATATTGTAGAGGCTGTACGCCATATTCGTAAGGTCAATGCCCAAGTACGAAAAGTTGTCGGGATGACTGAGGATGAGTTAATGACTGAGGCAAAATTGCTTGGTGCTCCATTTGAATTATTACGAGAAATTAAAAAGCTTGGTCGATTACCAGTTGTAAACTTTGCCGCAGGTGGTGTTGCGACACCAGCAGA
The DNA here is from genome assembly GCF_003049665.1 of Lysinibacillus mangiferihumi. Classification (GTDB taxonomy): domain Bacteria; phylum Bacillota; class Bacilli; order Bacillales_A; family Planococcaceae; genus Lysinibacillus; species Lysinibacillus mangiferihumi. Next base: position 8,004 of record NZ_PYWM01000043.1, read on the forward strand.
CGCAGCATTAATGATGGAGTTAGGTGCTGATGGAGTATTTGTTGGCTCTGGTATTTTTAAATCGGAAAATCCTGAGAAATTTGCACGTGCCATTGTAGAAGCAACGACGCATTATAAAGATTATAAATTGATTGCAGAAATTTCAAAAGAGCTTGGTGTGCCGATGAAAGGTATTGATATTGCACAACTTAGTCAAAGTGAACGTATGCAAGAACGAGGCTGGTAATATGAAGAGAGTCGGTGTATTAGCATTACAGGGTGCTGTTAGAGAGCATGTACGAATGTTAGAGGAACTTGGTTGTCAAACGGTTTTAGTCAAGCATAAGGAGCATTTAGAAGGGCTTGATGGTCTTATATTACCAGGTGGAGAAAGTACAACAATGCGCAAGTTACTTGATCGCTATGAACTAATGGGACCCATTCGTTCACTTGCGCAAAAAGGAGTACCAATGTTCGGCACGTGTGCTGGGTTGATATTATTGGCAAAAGAAGTGGTTGATCATGATCCACATTTAGCTGTAATGGATGTTGTCGTTGCTCGAAATTCATATGGACGTCAAGTAGATAGCTTTGAAGTGAATTTAAATATCCAAGCGATTGGCGAAGCAATACCAGCTGTCTTTATACGCGCACCGCATATTGTATCAGTTGGGGAAGGTGTTGAAGTGCTAGCGGAGCATGACGGAAAAATTGTGCTAGCGCGAGATGGTCATTTACTTGGCTGTTCATTTCACCCTGAATTAACGACAGATTTGCGCATTGTCAAATATTTTGTGACGACTATGGTGTGACTTGCAAAATGTCGTTTCATATAGTACAGTATGGATAAAATTTAAATAATTGAACACGATGATGGGAAGTAGTAGCAAGCACGTTTTTTTTAGAGAGTCAGCGGGTGGTGGAAGCTGATAAAAGCACTTGTGAATCCGTCCTGGAGTTGCGCAGTCGAAGTGAATGAAGTAGGCTGTCGCCGGCTGAAATGCCGTTATGAGATAAGTGGACTAGGCAATATGTCTGGTCAATTAGGGTGGCAACGCGGGTAGCTCTCGTCCCTTTCATGGGATGAGGGCTTTTTTGTGTTCTATCTTATCTATAAATTCCCATCATTTATGAATCTACTACTGGAGGTATGAAGGATGTTAGATATTAAACGCGTCCGTGATAACTTCGCGGAAATTAAAGAAATGCTATTAACACGCAACGAAGATTTAGGAAACTTAGATGATTTTGAAGCTTTAGATACAAAACGTCGCGAATTAATCGCGAAAGCAGAAGAACTGAAAGCTGAACGAAATAAAGTATCTGAACAAATTTCTGTTATGAAACGTAATAAAGAAAATGCTGATGAAGTCATCGCACGTATGCGTCAAGTTGGCGATGAAATTAAAGAGCTAGATACACAACTCAATGAAGTAGAAGACCGTTTTAAAGATATGATGATGCGCTTACCAAACGTACCACATGAATCTGTGCCAGTCGGTACTACGGAAGACGACAATGTAGTGGAATATACGTGGGGAGAAGTACCAACTTTTGATTTTGATATTAAAGCACACTGGGATATCGCAACAGATTTACAAATTGTAGATTTTGAACGCGGTGCAAAAGTAGCGGGCAGTCGTTTCTTATTCTATCGTGGCTTAGGTGCTCGTTTAGAACGTGCATTAATGAGCTTTATGATGGATTTACATGCAGAAGAGCATGGTTATGAAGAAATGCTACCACCTGTTATTGTTAATCGAGATAGCTTAACGGGTACAGGTCAGCTACCTAAATTTGAAGAGGATGTATTTAAACTAGATGATACAGATTACTTTATGATTCCAACAGCAGAAGTACCTGTGACGAATTTCTATCGTGATGAAATTCTACCTATTGAAGTTTTACCACAAGGCTTTGCAGCGTATAGCGCTTGCTTCCGCTCAGAAGCGGGCTCTGCAGGTCGCGATACACGTGGCTTAATTCGTCAGCACCAATTTAATAAAGTAGAATTAGTCCGTTTTGTGAAACCAGAGGAATCTTATGAACAGCTAGAATTATTAACAGGTCACGCTGAAAAAGTATTGCAATTATTAGGCTTACCTTATCGTAAATTAAAAATGTGTACAGCTGATTTAGGCTTCACTGCTGCCAAAAAATATGATTTAGAAGTATGGATTCCAGCACAAAATATGTACCGTGAAATTTCTTCTTGCTCAAACTTTGAGGATTTCCAAGCGCGTCGTGCCAATATCCGCTTCCGCCGTGAGCCAAATGCTAAACCAGAATACGTACACACATTAAACGGTTCAGGTCTTGCTATTGGTCGAACAGTGGCTGCCATCCTTGAAAACTATCAGCAAGCCGACGGAAGCGTAGTCATTCCAGAGGTATTAGTTCCTTATATGGGCGGCAAAAAAGTCATTGCACCGAAGTAATTAGTAAAATTCTTCAAACTATCCATCCACACCAAAAAAGTGTTAGATTGACTACAGTCAATCTAACACTTTTTCTCTTTTGTTTTAGTTCTAAATCAGACCACAGAAGTGACTGTGTTTAGGTGATTTATACCCTATTGTATTTCAAGTGTATATGGTTGAGTACTAGCTTTGCCGTTTAATTCACTTACTTCAATATAGTAAGTTCCTTTGTCCAATTCAACTGTACCAACTTCAGGATCTTCAGCTCCGTAAAGATCAAATGTTCCCACTGTTTTTCCTTTTGCATCAATAATACGTATAACACCATCCAGTGCTTTTTCTGTTTGTAGAGAGAAGAATACATCGCGTTTGCTGTCAATATTTAATTCAAAGTAGTCTTTATCGCCAAACGGAACACCAGCATTTAAATATTGCGAAGCAACCCATTTGTTATCTTTTTTCGTAAGCTTAGATGGCTTTGTTGGTATACCATTGATTAATTCGGAATCCGTATCTTCATCGACTTGATTGTGTTTATACATGCTTAAAGTATATGGATGAATCGATACTTGTCCAAGGTTCATACCGTTAATAATAATAAAATAACCATGATTCTTTTTCGCTTTAAAAGAGGTATTAACATCTGTTGTGCCAAAAATACCGAGTAATTGTTCAATAATGTTATTGCCTTGTCCAAATTGAATTTCGGTTTCCAATTCTTTTGGATCAATTTCCATGTTGCCATTTGTATCTTCAATTATAGAACCTGAAAACTTAAAGGCATTTTGAAGCTCTTTAGGTAATTGATTTAGCTGTTCATTTGTCATAGGTACAGAAGAAACAAGAAGGCTCATGATTTCATCTTGACCCCGTTGTTTATAGTAGTAGTAATCAATATCATCTTGATAAATAATATGATCTTGATAGATTGTACCAGGTTGAACCGCTTGAGCATTTATTGTTGTGTTATTATCACTTTTATAATCTGATGGGATAGCTGCTAATTTACTTGTTTTAAGAGTATACGGTTCAGCCGAGCGAGCACCTTGATTCATTACTTTTACAACATAAGTTTTGTCCTTTTTCAACGCAACTGCCTTTGCATCATTGGCATTACTAGTTGAACCAAGAAGTAAACTTAGTAGACCCATATCATTACTTAATGAAGAAACTGCTAATAATTCATTTGTTTCCTCATCATATTCAAAAATAGTACCAGTTGGTATTTGATTCATGCCTTTTTTAACTTGGAAACCATATACTGCATCTTCTTTTGGCTTCAATAAGAAGTAATCTTCATCAAATTCTGTTTGGAAGTAAGCTTTTTTATCTTGACCAATGTCAAAAGGAACCGCTTGCCCCATAATTAGAGCTATGTCTTCCGGATTTCCCATAGCACCAGGATTCATAAACATATTGAATATATCATTTATTTGATTGTCTTTTTTTGCTTGATATTGAGTTAAAGGTAAAAGCTCATTTTCTACATCACCTTCTGGCATTTCCTCATTTAAAGGTAACCCGTCTTCATCTTCAGGAAGGGTAACGACTTCACCCTTTAAAGTATAAGGGATGATGGATTCACTTACCGTTTCTTCATTTTCAATGCCGCCGCTAAAGAACATATCAAGTGAAAAAGCGCTACTGCCTTGATTAGATACGTTTAATACATATTCTGCCCCAGGAATAGCGTCAACAATAAGGTTTACTCCGTCGCCTTTATCTGCGCTATAGCTTGTTTGAATTGGATAGGCCTCATACATTTCCTCATCATTACCGCCTTCTGCTGGTACAGCATCTAAGTCTTCCTTTAGATAAAGTTCCATAGAGGCTGTAACACCTGGAATACCAGACAAATCAAATCGCAGCGTTGTTGGTTCTTTTACTGAAAATGTGAAATAATCTTGGTCGCTTTGTTGATCTTTAGAAAGGAGGGTATAATTTTTCCCTTTTGTACTGAATGGGAACTGTTGAATGTTCTCCTTTTTGTCCATCTCTAATGAATCAATTGGTAAATCCTTCGTTGTTTGAGCAGTGAATACGTAGTTCGACTCACCCTTTAAGTTATAGCTGCCATTATAATCTTTAACCCCAACAAGCAGTGTTCCTTTTTGATCTGCTTTGTATAGGTATCCCTCTTGCTTTCCTACACGCACATCATTGACATGGATTGGGTCGACTTCCTCTTTGTTATCTGTAGGGTAGAAATACAATTCAAGAGCATAATCGTATTTGTTTGCACCCTTTAATGTCAGTTGAGCATATTCATTTGCATCTAAATCAACCTTGTACCATTTTTTTTCGTTTGGTTGTTTGAATTCACCTTTTTCTGAATTCAATGTATTCTTTGCAAGAACTTTGGCGTTTTTAATACGTTCTTCCGTTGTTTCTGAATACTCTTTCGGAAGATTATTGACATCAAACTGTAAAGCTTTCACCGGGTTGATAAGACCATGTCCATATGTAAGATCATAGCCTTTCTCACCTAGATTATTTGCGGTCATTTCGAGAATAGCTTCTACTTCACTAGGCTTTAAATTTGGATGTTTTGATTTTAGTAGGGAGGCAACACCTGCTACAACGGGAGCCGCCATTGATGTCCCACTAAATTTGACAAAGGATGATCCCTTTTTCTCATCGTGAACGGTACTGTATATTTCCTCACCTGGTGCTACCACGTCAACCGATGGACCATAGTTTGAATAGCTTGATAGTTTGTTGATATCATTTGTAGAACCTACGCTAATGACACCTTCGTAAGAAGCAGGGAAAGAATATTCATCTGTCGATTCATTTCCTGCTGCTGCTACAATCGTAATTCCTTTATCTATCGCTTGCTTAACAGCGTCTTTCATTAATGGAGATTCTCCATAACCACCAAGACTCATGTTAATAACATCAGCTCCCTGCTCAATGGCGTAAAGAATACCTTGTGCAATGACGAAATCATTGGCACCTTCTTCTCCGTTGAATACATCAATTGGAAGAAGCTTAGCATTTGGATTAATCCCATGTCCTCCTACATTATTATCTTTGGCTGCGCCAATAATGCCCGCTACATGTGTTCCATGGTCACCAGTATAAGTGGTATTGGCTGGTGCTGCGGCATTATACGGTGGAAGTACTTGAGATTTTAAATCAGGGTGTTTAAAATCCACACCAGAATCGATAACTGCTACTTTTACTTCATGATTACCTGCTAACTCTAGTGCCTTATCCATTTGAAGTAAGTTTAAATGATACATATCTTTTTTCTTTGGATCTGCTCCGTTAGCAAAGGAATGATAAACGTAGCTTGGGGATACACTTTTAACTCCGTCTTGCTTTGCATAATAAGAAACTGCTTTTTCTAAAGAAATTCCCTTTTTCAGTTGGATAACATCATATCCTAATGATGGAATAGATCGTATTACTTTTGAGCCAATGTTTTTATGTGCGTTCTTAGCAAGACCTGTATGCTTGACGATAATGGTATCTTTACTAATCCATTCCTTATCATTTTTTACATACTTTAATGCTTGTTCCTTATTGCTAGCTATAAGACTTTTCTCTACTTCTGTGCGCTGTGCTGTTTTTTCTGGTGCTGTAGCATAGGCAGAAGCAGCAGGAACCATTAGTGAAGCTGACGCTACTAAAGCAATTGATTTCTTCATCCATTTTTTCAATTGTTCTCTCTCCCATGATGTTTTATTTATTCTATATCTATACGAATGAAACATGGAAAAGTTTCGGATAAAAGGATAATTTCGGTCTCGTTTCCTGATTTGTCCCGAATATTAGAGACTAGAAAAAGGTACCCCATAAATTTTGAGGTACCTTTTTCATGTTGAAAGAAAATGCTCTAGTAAACACCACTTATTGTGGCTCACTAGATTCTGCCATTTTACGTGCTTTTTTCTCAGCTTTTTTTCGTTCGCGTAATGCTCTAAAAAAATCGGTTAAAATTTGTCCGCATTCTTCAGCTAATATACCTTCCGTTACATCACAGTCATGGTTGAAGCGTGCATCATTTAATAAATGATAGAGTGAATCGACACAGCCAGCTTTTATGTCCCGTGCGCCGTATACAACACGTGGCACTCGCGACTGCAAAATAGCCCCTGCACACATAGGGCAAGGTTCCAGTGTGACATAAAGTGTTGTTTGTTCAAGACGCCAACTACCCAGTTTTTTACATGCTTCTTGAATCACCATTAATTCGGCATGCGTAGTTGCATTTTGAGTTGTTTCACGTAGATTATGCGCGCGCGCAATAATTTCTCCTTCATATACAAGAACGGCCCCTATTGGTACCTCACCAAGCAAAGCAGCTTTTTTTGCTTCCTCTAAAGCTTGGTTCATAAATATGCGGTCTTTTTCAAAAATATCCACTAGAATCTCTCCTTAAGAGTAGTGTATCATGCGGGTGACGTTTTGTATTTTGCTTTGAATTGACATTCCTAAAATAACCCTATATATTTATATATGAACACATGCTCATATATAAATAAACTATAGGAGGAACGGAAAATGGATGAACAAGTTAAACAGATTGAAATAGAAAGTGGTAATGGCCAGCACTTAGATGAGGAAACGCTATTTGTTGTTTCTCAAACGTTTAAAGCATTGAGTGATCCAACAAGAATACGGATTTTAAATTTATTATGTTCAGATGAGCACTCGGTTAACGACATTGCTGAAATATTAGACTTAAGTCAGTCAACGGTATCCCATCAATTACGATTTTTAAAAAATTTACGATTAGTAAAATTCAGGAGGGAAGGAACAAGCTTATATTATTCAAAAGATGATGACCACATTATGAATTTATTGAAGCAAGCAATTGAACACGCTACGCACAACTAATTGTATGAATTAATATTTGGAGGGGAAAACGATGGGGCATAATCACGATCACGGTCATGATCATACACATGGTGCAAATAAAAAGGTGCTTTTACTATCCTTTATCATCATTACGAGTTATATGGTGATTGAAGCAATTGGTGGGTTCTTAACAAATAGTTTGGCGCTTTTATCGGATGCTGGACATATGTTAAGTGACTCGATTTCTTTAGCCATTGCACTTCTTGCTTTTATTTTTGGAGAGAAAGCAGCTAGCTTTAGTAAAACATATGGTTATAAAAGGTTTGAAATATTAGCTGCAGTGTTAAATGGTGTAACATTAATTTTAATTGCGTTATTTATTTTCTATGAAGCCATTGAGCGTTTTGCAAATCCACCAGAAGTAGCAACAACAGGTATGCTTATTATTAGTGTAATTGGTTTGTTAATTAATATAGTAGTGGCTTGGATTATGATGCGGGGTGGAGATACGGAAGACAATTTAAACATGCGCGGTGCATTTTTACATGTTCTTAGTGATATGCTTGGTTCTGTCGGTGCCATCATTGCTGCCTTAGTCATTATGTTTTTCGGCTGGGGCTGGGCCGATCCACTTGCCAGTGTTATTGTTGCAATATTAGTACTACGTAGTGGATATTTTGTGACAAAGTCTGCTATCCATGTTCTTATGGAAGGAACACCTTCAAATGTCGACGTTCAGGAAATCATTCAAATAATGGAACAAACTGAAGGTGTGCAAAGTATTCATGATCTTCATATTTGGACGATAACTAGCGGAACAAATGCATTGTCCTGTCATGCAGTTGTAGATGACCAGCTAAACATTGGAGAAAGTGAGCATATTTTACGTGAAATTGAACATAATCTTGAACATAAGGGCATAAAGCATATAACGATTCAATTGGAAACCGCAGCGAACCGCCATGGTGAATCAATTTTATGTAATCTAAAGAGTGAGCCAGTTCATCACGATCACCATTAATTATAAAAAAATAAAACGCCTATTTACATACCCTTCGTGGGTATAGTATGATATTAGCAAATAGGAGGTGAAGAATTTGGAGGACACAGTGAAAAGTGATGCTTGTCATACAGAGGAAACTGCATCGTGTCGAAAAAGTCATCACCCTGAGCGCGTGAAAAAGGATTTAACGACTCGCTTAAATCGAGTAGAAGGTCAAATCCGAGGTATTAAGGGAATGATTGAAAAAGACGTTTACTGTGATGATATCATCACGCAACTGTCTGCCACGCAATCAGCTTTGAATAGCGTAGCGAAAATTTTATTAGAAGGTCATTTAAAAGGCTGTGTCGTAGATCGCCTATCTGAAGGCGATGAAGCGGTTCTAGATGAGTTAGTCGTGACCATTCAAAAATTAATGAAAAAATAATTTTACGGGTAGTTACTCTTATATAGCATGTACATTAAATTTAAAGGAGAGATATTTATGCAAAATGTAACATTAAACGTACAAGGAATGTCATGTGGACATTGTGTCAATGCAGTGGAAAAAAGTGTCGGCGCATTAGCTGGTGTAGAACAAGTAACAGTAAATTTAGCAGATGGTTTGGTAGATGTCGCATTTGACGATGCCAAAGTATCACTTGCGCAAATTAAAGAAACGATTGACGATCAAGGCTACGAGGTAGAATAAGATCAATAGGGTGCTCACAAGGCACTCTATTATTTTCAAATCTATATACCCCTATATGGTATAGAAAGAGGTGGGAAGTTAATGCGTTCTGAATTGAAGGAAACGAACCTACAAATTACTGGCATGACTTGCGCAGCGTGTGCTACGCGTATTGAGAAAGGCTTAAAAAAAATGGAGGGTGTCGAGCAAGCAACCGTAAACTTAGCGCTTGAAAAATCCTCTATAAAATATGATCCAGCAATATTGAGTGAAGTAGACTTTGAAAAGAAAATCGAAGCGTTAGGCTATGGCGTCGTAAAACAGAAAGCGGAACTTGATATTACAGGTATGACGTGTGCTGCATGTGCCACTCGTATTGAGAAAGGTTTAAATAAGCTTTCAGGTGTTTCTACAGCAACTGTAAACTTGGCACTTGAAAAAGCATCCATCGAATTTAATCCAACAGAGGTTTCTGTATCGGACATTATCGGCAAGGTTGAGAAACTGGGATATGGTGCTCATCAAAAAGCGGATGAGCGAGCAACTGAAGATTATCGAGAAAAGGCAATAAAACAACAGCAACAAAAATTTCTTTTTTCAGCTATTCTTTCGCTACCATTACTGTGGACGATGGTTGCTCACTTTTCATTGACATCGTTTTTATATGTCCCCGATTTTTTAATGAATCCTTGGGTGCAATTAGTGTTAGCTACACCAGTTCAATTTATTATTGGGAAACAATTTTATGTAGGTGCATATAAAGCTTTACGCAATGGCAGTGCTAATATGGATGTCCTTGTCGTTATGGGGACTTCAGCAGCTTATTTTTACAGCGTTTATCAAGCCATTGTTACAGTTAATTCACATCATGGACCGCATCTATACTTTGAAACGAGTGCCGTTTTAATTACGTTAATTCTATTAGGTAAATTATTCGAAGCAAAGGCAAAAGGGCGTTCATCAGAAGCGATTAAAAAGCTAATGGGTCTGCAAGCGAAATCTGCGATAGTTGTGCGAGATGGAGTAGAAAAAGAAGTCCCATTAGAAGAAGTTGTGATTGGTGATATTTTATTAGTTAAACCAGGTGAAAAAATTCCTGTAGATGGTGAAGTAGTAGAAGGTACAACAGCCGTTGATGAATCAATGCTAACAGGGGAAAGTCTTCCAGTAGATAAAAAACAAGGGGATGTATTATACGGTTCAACAATTAATAAAAATGGCTTTGTGAAAATGTCAGCAACCAAAGTTGGTCGAGACACAGCTCTTGCTCAAATTATTAAAGTTGTAGAAGATGCACAAGGTTCAAAAGCCCCCATACAACGTTTAGCTGACCAAATTTCGGGTATATTCGTGCCGATTGTTGTTGCTATTGCGATCGTGACATTCCTTGTTTGGATTTTATGGGTAAAACCTGGTGAATTTACACCTGCACTAGAAGTGTTAATTGCAGTTCTTGTTATTGCTTGTCCTTGTGCGCTAGGCTTAGCAACACCGACCTCTATTATGGCAGGTTCTGGTCGCGCCGCTGAATTTGGGATTTTGTTTAAAGGTGGCGAGCATTTAGAACAAACGCAACGCATTGATACAGTTGTTGTCGATAAAACAGGAACCGTAACACACGGCAAACCGATATTAACAGACGTTGTACTAGCAACGGGGCAAGAAGAAGCATCCTTTCTTTCATTGATTGGGGCAGCAGAGAAACAATCCGAACATCCGCTAGCACAAGCCATTGTGCAAGGAATTGAAGAACGAAGTATCGCACTTGGCGATGTTCAATTTTTTGAGGCCATTCCAGGTTACGGCGTGCAAGCAACCGTTTCTGGTCAAGGTGTGGTAATCGGGACACGTAAATTAATGCAACAATATGATATAGATATTCAGAATATATTGCCGACAATGGAGACCTTAGAGGAAAACGGTAAAACCGCTATGTTGGCTGCTATAAACGGTCAATATGCTGGCCTTGTTGCTGTTGCAGATACGGTAAAAGATACGTCAAAAGAAGCCATTCGTCGTTTACAGGATATGGGTATTACAGTCATTATGATGACGGGTGATAACGAACGGACTGCGCAAGCAATCGGTCAGGAAGTTGGGGTTAACCATGTTATCGCAGAAGTACTTCCAGAAGGAAAAGCGGATGAAGTGAAAAAACTGCAAGCTACAGGCAAAAACGTTGCGATGGTTGGTGATGGCATTAATGATGCACCAGCATTAGCAACTGCCAATATTGGGATGGCCATAGGAACTGGTACGGATGTGGCAATGGAGGCTGCTGATATTACGCTTATTCGTGGTGATTTAACTAGCATTGCGGATGCCATTATTATGAGTCGTAAAACAATGCGCAATATTAAGCAAAATCTATTTTGGGCATTTGCATATAATACATTAGGGATTCCAATTGCAGCTATGGGCCTACTTGCACCTTGGGTAGCGGGTGCAGCTATGGCATTCAGCTCAGTGTCCGTCGTGTTAAATGCCTTACGTTTACAACGAGTAAAATTATAGTGCCAGTCACCCAAACAATTCTCAAACAATTCTCTAAGTAGATTTTTACTAAAACGCGTCCGTAGAATGGACGTTACTTGTGCAGAGCGGAAAGAGTCCACCTAGCGGAAATATGCACAGTATTTGCTGGCTAAAGTTAGGCCCACTAAGGTGGGTCTTTTTTGTTGCATGGAGCTATAAGTTTGTTAGATATCTATCAACTGGGCAGTTCAAATAATGTTAAAAATTGAGATACATGTTGATTCTGTTTTTCATTTTCTCACTATGATACAATGAAAAGCACTGATTCATTTTAGTTTCATACAATATAGCCTTAAAATAGTGGCATAATTGACTTGTAGAATCCTAAATATAAAGGAGGAACTTCTAGTGACGGTTCCATTTGTTGCAGTAGAAGGTCCGATTGGTGTAGGCAAAACTTCATTGGCAAAAGAGGTAGCGACGACATTTAATTACCATCTATTAAAAGAAATTGTAGACGAAAATCCGTTTTTAAATAAGTTTTATGAAAATATTGAGGAGTGGAGTTTCCAAACGGAAATGTTCTTCCTATGTAATCGCTATAAACAATTAACAGATATAAAGAAGTTACGTTTAGCACAAAAGACATCAGTTGTATCGGACTATCATATTTTTAAAAATTTAATTTTTGCAAAGCGTACATTGCCACCTGCCGAGTACGAAAAGTATGAAGAAATCTATCAAATTTTAACGAAAGATATGCCTGTACCCAATGTCGTTGTTTATTTATATGCTAGTGTTGATACGTTAATGAAACGCATTGCTAAACGAGGGCGTGAATTTGAGAAAATGATTTCACGTGAATATATGGAGCAGTTAGTAGCAGACTATCATACTTTTACAGAGCACTTTGAGCAGCTACATCCTGAAATACCTGTAATCCGATTTAATGGAGATCAACTTGATTTTGTGAAAAACCCACAAGATTTACAATATGTATTAAAAACAATCGAAGATACGTTACAACAAAGGAGCTTGCAACAATGAATTTGAGAGAGAAATATGATATTCCACCACAAACTGTTATTACAATTGCCGGAACAGTAGGTGTAGGAAAATCAACGATGACAAAGGCGCTAGCACAAGCGTTAAATTTCCGTACATCATTTGAAAAAGTAGATACCAATCCATACTTAGATAAGTTTTATGATGACTTTGAAAAATGGAGCTTCCATTTACAGGTCTATTTTCTAGCAGAGCGTTTTAAAGAGCAAAAGCGTATTTTCGAGTATGGTGGGGGCTTTGTGCAAGATCGTTCTATTTATGAAGATACAGGGATTTTTGCCAAAATGCATTATGATAAAGGAACAATGAGTCCAACTGATTATGAAACGTATCGTAATTTATTTGATGCGATGGTGATGACACCGTATTTCCCGCACCCTGATTTATTAGTTTATTTAGAGGGACCGATTGATGATGTCATTGGACGTATTCAAGAGCGTGGTCGTGAGATGGAGCAGCAAACACCGAATGATTATTGGATTGAAATGCATGAGCGTTACGAAAATTGGATAAATAATTTTAATTCATGCCCTGTCCTACGTTTAGATATTAATGATTATGATTTATTAAAAAATCCAGACGCAATTGAATCAATTGTCAGTCGCATAAGTCATATGCTAAAGCAAACAAGTCATTTACGTAAATAGAAGAAAAGCTATATAACAGTAAAGACGTTGAAGAAGGAAACTCCAAGAGTTCTGGCCGAAAGCGAAGCGTCAGGCTCAAACAAGTCATTTACGTAAATAGAAGAAAAGCTATGTAACAGTAAAGACTTGAAAGCAAAAGGAACGTAGAAAGCTTCCAAATAGAAATAGAAGGACTTTGTATTTTAAAATAAATAACAGAAATAAGACCAAGAGACGTGAGACAATATGATACCTATTGTTTTCACGTCTTTTGTAATAGGAGGAATAAATATGAGAATCGCAGTATATTGTGGATCAGGACTAGGCAATAACCCGATTTATGCTGAAAAGGCAAGTGAATTAGGAACGGTATTAGCACAACATGGACATGGTATTGTTTATGGAGGTTCTAAAATAGGATTGATGGGTAAAGTGGCAGATGCTGCCTTAGTAGCAGGTGGAGAGGTGATTGGCGTCATGCCTACTCATTTACAAAAACAAGAAAGCGTTCATGCCGCATTGACAGAAATCCATTTTGTAGAATCCATGCATATACGTAAGGCAAAAATGGTTGAATTAGCAGATGCTTTTATTGCGTTACCAGGTGGTGGCGGTACACTGGACGAATATTTTGAAGTATTTACATGGGCGCAGATTAGATTACATGAAAAACCTGTTATTTTATTTAACGTCAATGGTTTTTATGACGCACTTCTACAACATTTTTCTAAAATGCTCGAGGAGGGCTTTATACGCCCAGAACACAAAGCGTTAATTCGTGTCGCAACAACGGCAGAAGAAGTTTTAACAATGATAAAATAAGAAAAAAAGCATAATTGAGCATAAGAATAGTAAAAATACAAATTTATAGTATTTTTAAGACTCTATTAGATATATTATAATATATAACAATGCATTTTTTCAAAAGAAGAAAGTAGATTAGAGATAACGCTAGTACAATAGGGTGATAGAGGTGGATGTTATGCAAAAGAATGATACACAAGTCACAGATGATTTAGTTGTTCAAGCAATTGAGCGTAATATAGCGATTATCCGATTTGATATGAACCGAAAAGTTGCTTATGTAAATGAGCTTTTTGCAAAAACAATGGGCTATACAGTAGAAAAAATGATGGGGAAAGACCATAAGGAATTTTGTTTTCCTAATTACGTGAAGAGTCCTGAATACGAGAGGTTTTGGCGTAATTTAGCAGCAGGTAAGAGCTATCAAGATAAAGTAGAACGAATGGATGCTCATGGAAATAGTATTTGGCTAGAAGCTACCTATATGCCCGTATTTGATAATCATTCAAGAAGAGTTATTGGTGTATCCAAAATAGCAACAAATATTACAGAACGTCAAAATACCATTGTCAATGTAGCAGATCAGTTAAAACAAATGTCCACTAAGCTTTACAGTCGTTCAGAGGCAGGTATTAAAAATAGTGAAAATTTACTTGTAACAATTCAACAAGTTTCAAAGGAATCTTCGGAAAATGTTAAAAATTTAGATCAATTACAAAATCAAGCAGATTCCATTAAAGGCATTGTCAAAACAATTCAAGGTATTGCCTCCCAAACAAACTTACTAGCTTTAAATGCAGCTATTGAAGCCGCAAGAGCTGGAGAGTATGGCAGAGGTTTTGATGTTGTCGCCAAAGAGGTACGAAAACTTTCCGTAAGAGTAGAGCAATCAATTTCAGAAGTGAAAGAAAATGTGGAAGGGATTGTACGCGAGATTGGGCAAGTAACAGAAAGCATCACGCGAATTTCTGAAGAAATTGAAAAAACGAATGGACAAATTACTGTGACGACGAGTGATTTTGCTGAAATCGCTTCTGCAGCAGAGGCTTTAGATGAACGGTCTAAACAATTTATTGAAATAATTTAAAAGATGCCTGAGGCAAATGGTCACGATATGAACATTGCCTTAGGTGTTTTATTTTGTTTAAAAAACGGGATAACGGCGCCCGTTTTTAACAACATATTTCACTAAATTTTCTGAATTATATTGAAATAGTAGATGTGTTTTATTTACAATAATTGTGTAAGGTATTCATAAATCATAATAGGGGTGTTATGCATGGCAAAGGTGGAAATAAGTTTTAAACATTTACCAACGACAGCAATTTCAGATGCAACTGGGGGACATACAAATTTACGCAGTGACATTAAACCGTTAGCAGACCATTTTAAAATAGCAGGTCGAGCGGTTACTGTACGTTTACCAGATGGCGAAAATGGAGCTGTACTTGAAGCGATTCGAGCAGCTAGCGAGGGTGATATTTTGGTCATTGATGCAAAGGGTAATAGAAATCGTGCGGTAGCAGGAGATTTTGTTATTTCTTTAGCAAAGGGTATGGGTGTACAGGGCTTTGTAGTAGACGGGGTTATTCGTGATATTGCCGCGATTCGGGAACTAGATTTTCCTGTATTTTCACTTGGGACAACCGTAGCAGCAGGCAACAAAAATGGCGGCGGTAAAGTGAATGTGCCAATCGCAATTGGCGGTGTAACAGTGCAACCAGGTGATTATATTATTGGAGATGTAGATGGCGTTATTGTCGTGCCTAAAGAGGATGCAGAGCGTATTGTTGCAGCCGCTGAGGCGAAAGTCGAAAAGGATGAAGTGCGTGCACAAGAAGCCCATGTCAATGGCAAAGCGTCTATTATTGCTTATTTAGATAAAGTACTGACAAAATAAAAAATGCCTCACGATGTCATAAGCCATCGTGAGGCATTTTTTATGAATTTATGCTAAATTTTCATTTTCTTTAAAGTAGTTTTTCATTTTTTCTTTATCGAAGCGGCCTTCCCATTTCGCCATTACTAATGAAGCTAGTGAGTTACCGATTACGTTAACTACTGTTCGTCCCATATCAAGGATACGGTCGATACCAGCAATAAATGCTAAACCTTCGATTGGAATACCAACAGTACCTAAAGTGGCAAGTAATACTACGAATGATACGCCTGGTACACCGGCAATCCCTTTAGAAGTAACCATTAATACAAGCATTAATGTAATTTGTTCCCCGATGCTTAAGTGAATACCATACATTTGGGCAATGAATAATGCAGCAATTGCTTGATACAATGTTGAACCATCTAAGTTAAAAGAATAACCTGTTGGAATAACAAAAGAAACAATATCTTTTGGTGCACCTAATTTCTCCATTTTTAACATCACTCGTGGTAAGACAGCTTCCGAGCTAGCAGTGGAGAAGGCTAAAATTAACTCATCTTTTAACACTCTGATTAAGTAGAAAATGTTGACACCGGCAAATTTTGCAACGAGGCCAAGAATAACAAAGATGAAGAATAACATTGTGACATATACAAGTATTGCAAGCTTACCTAAAGGTATGAGGGAAGCAAAACCATATTTGGAAACGGTTACACCAATTAAACCAAATACCCCAATTGGAGCGAATTTCATCACAAGGTTCGTTACCCAGAACATAGCATCTGCTACACCTTGGAAGAAGTCCAATACTGGTTTACCTCGTTCTCCAATTGCAGCTACCCCTAAACCAAAAATAACAGAGAAGAAGATGATGGCAAGCATATTGCCTTCAGCCATTGATTGAATAATATTTGTCGGTACAATACCTACAATAATATCAAATGGACCTTCATGCTGTACTTCTTCAGTTGTTGAAACGTATTTTGAAATATCCCCTTGCGAAAGTTCGTTCATATTGATGCCAGCACCTGGTTGGAACAGGTTTGCTGAAAGTAATCCAACAACAATCGCTACTGTTGTAATGATTTCAAAGTAAATAAGCGATTTTCCGCCTAATCTTCCGAGCTGTTTCATGTCTCCAGTTCCAGCAACACCAACAATTAAAGTCGAAATGATAATAGGTACTACAATCATCTTAATTAGATGTAGGAAGATATCCCCTAATGGTTGTAAATATGTTTCAACTTTGGGGTTACCATAAAAGATACCACCAATAATTATCCCTAAAATCAAACCGATTAAAATTTGAGCGGCTAAACTGATTTTAAATTTCTTTTTCAAAATCTTAATTCCTCCCCTATATTAAAATTTTTAGGACACGCCTTACTTTAATAATACGGAGGACTTATGAAATCCGACAAAATCCGAGAAAATTAATTTACTTTTGTTAAAATGTCTGAATATAACACCTGAATAAACTTTTTAATATTGACCTTTGCTTTGCGATTCCCGTGGTCTTCGATTTGCGTCATAAGCTGGCGAATCTCTTTAAAATCAAAGTATCGAGGTGCATAATATTCAAATTCAGAGTTTGTATAATCAACGACACCTAAATTGGCGAGATTAATCATGGCAGCTAAAATCGTTCGACGTACACGCTGTTCAATCGCTTTACTCTCTTTCAATATTTCATCAGGAGTTGACTTTGTGACAGCTGCTATTTCCTCATAGAGCTCTTTTAATGGAGGAAGTGGCGCAATTTTGTGCTGATGAGCTAATAATGTTTCAATAATTGCTATAATATCCTCACTTCCAATTTCACCGACAATCCCCATATCATTTAAGATCGATTGGATGTGGTCTCGCGATGTAGCTTTATTGTTTATTTGCTCACTTAGATCGATGTTCGTTAGCGATTGTCGAATAACTAATAGGGAATTTTTTAGGCGAAATTGTTCCGTTGTTTTGCGTAAAACATTTTCAACCTCAATACGGTTAATGGGTTTATGAATAAAGAAATCTATCCCTTGTTCATAGGCCTCGCCGACCATTTCCTTATTAACAACTTGTGAAATCATAATAAACTGTCCTTCAAATCGATTCTGAAGAAGATGCTCCACTGTTGCTATACCATCTAACTTAGGCATAAGTAAGTCGATTAGTACAAATTCAGGTTGTGTCATTAATATTTGTGGAATGGCATCTACTCCATTGCGTGCTTCGCCGATTACTGTACCTAAACCACTATCTTCAATAATTTGTTTTAGCATCACGCGGCTTGCACGATCATCATCTACAATAAAATACCTCATTTAAGTCTCTCCCGTTAGAATAGTTTGCGTAGGAATTATAATTTTAAACACCGTTTTGTAGTTATTTGATTCAACTGAAATGGAGCCATTTAATTTTGAAATTAATTCAGCGACATGTGATAGTCCAATTCCTGTAGCTGCTACACCTTCAACATTGTATTTCGTCGTATAGCCAGGTTCAAAAATAATAGAAAGGTCACTTTCGAAGATGCCTTTTCCATCATCACTTACTGTTATTACAGTATCAACCTCCTGCTGTTGAATATCAATAGATATGATACCTTGCTTTTCTATTGCTTCAATGGCATTAGCAGTTAAATTATTTAATAGTGCCAGCAAGGCAATATGCTCTTTCGTTAAAAAATCAGTATCTAAACTTATATTAAACTGGATGTCTTTACCGAGTAACTCACTGTATTTGCGATTGCCGTCTTCTATATAATGTAATAATTCTGATAATCGTAATGAGCCAAAGCTCTTGTCCCCAACAATTTTAGATATACCCGCATAAATACGCTGAGAATCTTTTTTGACTTCATGAATTTCCTGGGCAATATGAAGTGCTTGTATACTTTCTGAACGATTGCCCTGTGCTTTTAATTGTCTATACAAATCAAACCCATTGGCAGTAATCGTTTCAATATGATTCATAGATTTTTTTAAATAGAGCGTCTCTACATATAAATCTGAACCAATCGTAAGCATTTCCTGCACGCGTTTTTTTTGCTCGGCAATAACAATAGAGCTATAAATGCCAACAACAAAAAAACTACGTAATAGGGCAACGGCTAATAAGATGAGCAGGTCATGAATAAATAAAATTGTATAAGATTGGACAAGGAAACGTAGCAATTGTTCCGCTAAATTACTAATGACCTCACTGAAGGCTACTAGTAATCCTAACTTTAATGGCTTTTCACGATATTGATGAATATTTAAAAACTGTAGGCATATTGCAAACAATAAATAAAATGTCCCAGCAGGTAAGTGAGTATAAATACCATCTATTAAAGATGTATTATGCGTATAGTAACTAATAGCGATTCGTAAAGTGGTTGTTACAATGCTAGTTACAATACCGGCTAATATAATAGGTGTCGGTCTAAGTAAGGTGCATAAAAAGAATATAATTGTCCCCAGACCAAAGCGAAAAGAAGTATTGGCGAAAGGGATGATTTTAATTTCACTACCGATAGCCGTTAATAAAGCGATGGATATAATCCATGTGAGGGAACTACGAGAAATAAAGGCTTTGGAATACATATTAAATATCCTCCCTAAAGTATTTAAGAGCAAGATAGCTAATAAAAAAATACCACAACCTAATCGGAAGTGGTATTTAATAAGTATGACATACAATTTTTTAAGCAAAAAAAAACGGCTACATCGTGTAGTCGGATTTTAAAAAACTGGAGGAGGTAGAGGGATTCGAACCCCCGCGCGGTGTTACCCGCCTGTCGGTTTTCAAGACCGATCCCTTCAGCCAGACTTGGGTATACCTCCATACTATATTGCTTCGATGTCTTATCGACAAGAACTAATTTATCATGATTTTATTTTGACGTCAACATCTTTTTGAAAAAATAGTAGGTTTTAAAAAATTAATTTTTATTAATTAAGAATGTACTTAAATAATTTGTGCAATTCGTTGCAATTTATACAAACTGAAAGTATACTAGTTATTGCCGTGCTAGGTGGGAAGGTAGCGGTGTCCTGTAACTCGCAATCCGCTCTAGCGAGACTGAATTCCTTTTTCGAGGCTGTCCGTATTGTTTGGTCTGCCTTTTGCACGTAGTGTTGACGATTGGGTCCTGCGCAATGGATACCCATGAACCATGTCAGGTCCGGAAGGAAGCAGCATTAAGTGGTCTTATTCATGTGCCGCGGGGTTGCCTAATCTGAGCTAACGACAAGAGTAACGCTTATGTGCGGCTGTCGAAGAAAGGTGCACGGCATTAAATTGCCAATTTAAACGCATTCGTCTACTGTAGGCGAGTGCGTTTTTTTATATTATAAAATAGGACACGGTTTTATAAACAAGGCTGCCGATGCTATAATAGTTTTATTAATATTGAAAAAGAAGGGGAGAGGAAATCATTGACGTATCAAGCATTTTATCGTGTGTATAGACCACAATCATTCCGAGAAATGTCAGGTCAAGCGCATGTCAAAAGAACGCTGCAAAATGCTCTCCTAGCGAATAAAACAACTCATGCTTACTTGTTTTCTGGACCTCGGGGTACAGGGAAAACAAGTACAGCTAAAATTTTTGCTAAGGCTTTAAATTGCGAGCATGCTCCAGCAAGTGAACCTTGTAATGAGTGTGCAACTTGTTTAAGCATTACAGATGGTTCTCATCCAGACGTTATTGAATTTGATGCAGCTTCTAATTCACGTGTTGAAGAAATACGGGACATTATTGAAAAGGTACGTTTTGCTCCAGCTAGCAGCAGGTTTAAAGTGTACATCATTGATGAAGTGCATATGCTGTCTACAAGTGCCTTCAATGCGCTTTTAAAAACGCTAGAAGAACCACCACCTCACGCTGTATTTATTTTAGCAACAACAGAACCTCATAAATTACCTGCAACGATTATTTCACGTTGCCAACGTTTTGACTTCAAGCGACTTTCAACTAACGATATTATCGAGCGCATGAAGGTCGTACTAGAAGATATCGAACTCCCATTTGAAGAACAAGGTCTAAAAGTCATTGCGCAGTCAGCAGCGGGCGGTATGCGTGATGCATTGAGCTTGTTGGACCAAGTTGTATCCTTTAGCGGTGAGATGTTGAAACTAGAAGATGCACTACTAGTCACAGGCTCAATTAGTCAGGATGTTTTCTATGATTTAGCTGAAGCTTTAAAGGTCAAAGATGTGGCACAAATGCTTGCGCTGTTAGAGCAGCTAATCGCAGATGGGAAGGATCCGTTGCGCTTATCAGAGGATTTAATTACATTTTTCCGCGATTTACTGCTTTTACAAACGAGTGAGAATTTAGCTGAACTATTAGAGTTAGTATCACCTGAGGAGCGCGTATTTGCATTGGCACATGACTTTGCACCAGATATGCTTTATGGCTACATCGACATTTTAGCGAAAACACAACAAGAAATGCGTTTCTCGCATCATACGAAAATCTATTTGGAAACAGCATTGCTAAAAATGACACAGTTTTCGGGTGGCGTAGTCAATCAAACTGCCCCATCAAGTGAGGCGGTAATGAGCCCAGAACTAGCGCAAAAAATCATTGCGCTTGAGGAAATGGTGCAACAACTATCTTTACAAATACAAAATGGTGCGCCGTCACAAGCTACTCAGGTTGCCAAAGAACAACGTCCGCGTGCAAAAAGTCCAAATGGTTATAAGGCGCCTACTGGTCGTATTCAAGAAGTGCTAAAGGATGCGACAAAGCAAGATGTGCAACGTGTAAAGGCTGTATGGGCGCAGGCGTTAAATCAATTGCAAAAGTCACAATCAGCTCTTTTAGCAGAAGCTGAACCTGTTGCGGCATCTTCGAGTGCTTTTGTGTTAAAATTCAAGTATGATATTCATTGTCAAATGGTTGCTGATAATCAAATGCTAAAAGCACAATTCACACAACTTATTGCAGGTCAAACAGGCACGATGTATGAAATGCTTTGTACGCCAGAAGAAACATGGTTAAAGTTGCGTGAAGAGTTCATTCGTGATCACGGATTACATCAAAAGAAAGCACCATTAGCTAACGATGATCCGAATGTTGAATTATTGGAACCACCACCGGCAGAAATGCCAGAAGAACCTTTTATCGATGATGCGCAACCGCTGGCATCACAAGATCCATTGGTGACGGAAGCGGAAAAGCTGTTCGGTAAGGATTTTGTTGAAATTATTGAAGACTGATTACTTAGGAGGAATAGGTTATGCGTGGAATGGGAAATATGCAAGGCATGATGAAAAAAATGCAAAAAATGCAAAAAGAAATGATGGAAGCTCAAGAAGCTTTAAATGCTGAACAATTTGAAGGTGTTGCTGGCGGCGGTATGGTGAAAGTAACAGTTACAGGTCAACGTGAAGTAGTAGAAGTGAATCTTGATACTTCGGTAGTAGATCCTGACGATATCGAAATGTTACAAGATTTAATTGTTGTTGCAACGAATGAAGCACTTAAAAAAGTAGAAGAAAAAACAAATGCAACAATGGGTAAATTTACGCAAGGCATGAACCTTCCATTCTAGGAGGTAACAATATGTATTACCCAGAACCAATATCAAAATTAATCGATAGTTTTATGAAATTGCCAGGTATCGGGCCAAAAACCGCAGCCCGACTGGCGTTTTTTGTGTTAACAATGAAAGAAGATGACGTTCTTTCTTTTTCCAAAGCTTTAATAGATGCAAAACGTAATTTAAGTTATTGCTCTGTTTGTGGCAATATTACCGATGTAGACCCATGTCATATTTGTACCGATAAACAACGCGATGCCTCAGTAATTTGCGTTGTTCAAGATACAAAGGACGTTATTGCAATGGAAAAAATGCGTGATTACCATGGTAAGTACCATGTGTTACAGGGGGCTATTTCACCAATGGATGGTATCGGCCCAGAGGATATTAATGTAGCCTCACTGTTAGTACGCTTACAAGATGAAACGGTGCAGGAGCTTATTTTAGCAACCAATTCTACTATTGAAGGTGAAGCGACGGCTATGTATATCTCTCGTCTTGTTAAACCATCTGGCATCCGCACAACACGCATTGCGCACGGATTACCAGTAGGTGGAGATTTAGAATATGCTGATGAAGTAACGTTATCGAAGGCAATGGAAGGCCGCCGAGAGTTATGAGTGAGGGATTGAAATGTTCTTCCGCAATAAAGGAAAGCTAAAAAGAGAATTTGACGAAAAGCTTGTTAATCTCATTAAACAAACAAAAGAAGATTTACAACAAGCAAAATTGATTGAAGAATTATTAAATGATTATGATTTAGAAGTTATTGCTCAGCGAAAAGCAGCAGAGAGTATTCATTTTTATTTATTTAAAGAAGCTAGAATTCGACGAGTACTAATAAAATAATGATTGTAGAGTTATAGACGTGCTATAGGAATCATAAAATTACATAATTATGATCGAAGGGGGCAAGCATATGCCGTGGACTGTAATTGTGAGTATTTGTGTTCCTGTAGCGCTTCTTTTTCTTTATATAGTAGGAAGACACGTTAAATTGGGTAAAGTATTAGAAGGACTATCCGTATTTTGGTTCCGATTTGCATTTGCATTTTTATTATTATTCATTATTCATTTAGGTGTTGGTTATAGCGGTTATAATGTACCAATTAACCTGTTTTCCGTATTCACAATTGCATTGTTGGGCATTCCAGGTGTACTAGGAATCACTTTTTTAATATTATTTTTATAAAAGGCTTGCAAACTATAAATATTGTGATATAGTAATAAGAGTCGTTAAGATAACAACTGAAACAACTTGTATAAAACAAAAAACAATTTAAAATAAATTGTTGACATCGATTTGAAAAGATGGTATTATATAAGAGTTGCTGAAACAAGCGGCGACAAAATGAACCTTGAAAACTGAACAAGCAAAACGTAATCAATATAGTTTTTATTAGCTAACTTCGTTAGTGAACGAAACAAATTTTGGACATCAAAATTGATGCCAGCAAAACAATTTGAGCTAATCAAATTTCTTTTATGGAGAGTTTGATCCTGGCTCAGGACGAACGCTGGCGGCGTGCCTAATACATGCAAGTCGAGCGAAC
>NZ_PYWM01000044.1 GCF_003049665.1 Lysinibacillus mangiferihumi
TGATTAGCTCAAATTGTTTTGCTGGCATCAATTTTGATGTCCAAAATTTTGTTTCGTTCACTAACGAAGTTAGCTAGTAAAAACTATATTGATTACGTTTTGCTTGTTCAGTTTTCAAGGTTCATTTTGTCGCCGTTTGTTTTTAGCGACTTTTACATAATAACATTTTCTTTTTTCGTTGTCAACAACTTTTTTCGAAATATTTTATCTTCTTTTAGAAGCGACAACTTTTATATCATACTATTTACAAATATTCTTGTCAACACTTTTTTGTAATGTTTTTAAGAAGTTTGTGTTAATAATGTTACGTCGTCTTAGCGACAAGTAATAATTTATCACGATTCTATAACCTTTGCAAGTGTTTTTTTATAAAAATATCAAATTATATTAAAAACCTTTATATAATTATACTTTATAAATTAGAAATTCGAAAACCTTCCTATATATACGCCCAATTTTTTTATTGTCCTATTAATTCTACTTTCTTTCTAAAACGTGCATCTTTCTTTACTCGAATGCCTAGCTTTACATAAAAGATTATTCCTAAAATAAATGCGTTCTTATATAAAACAAGCCTCATCCCTCTTTCTCGTTTTCATTATAGAAATTTCTATTTGCTTTAAATCTAATGCCATTGTTCTTCGCTTTCCACTGTAGCTTAACCAACACTACAGTGGAAAACAGCAAGAAACGAAACAAAAATATAAATTCTAAAACGGAAAGAAAAATGGAACTGCAAGCATCATCACAATAAACATAATAACTTGTAAAGGTACGCCAATCTTTACAAAATCCATAAATTTATAGCCACCAGCAGTCATAACTAACGCATTAGTAGGTGAGGCAATCGGCGTGGCAAATGCCATACTTGCTGCTACTGCTACACCAATCATAAAGGTTGTAGGATTTGCATCCATTGCAATCGCTGCGTTCATAGCAATCGGTGCAAACAAAACAGCGGTTGCGGTATTACTAATAAATTGACCAAAAATAACTGTTAGTACATATATGCCTATCAGTACCCCATAAGGGCCATATTTACCAAGAACATCAATTATGCCGTTTGATAAGATAACCATGCCTCCTGTTTTCTCTAATGCTGTAGCCATCGGAAGCATCGCCGCAACGAGTACAATACTTTCAAAATTCATATTGTTATACGCATCTTCCATATTTCGCAAACAGCCAGTTATAATCATCAATACTGCCCCAACCATAACGGAAATAACAGCAGGGAATACTTCAAAAGCCATGAGCCCAATCATCAGCAGCATAATCGCACCAGCTATTCCTGCTTTACCAGTTGCCGCTGCAACACTCGCATGCTCTTTCGGTTGACCGACAACAACAACGTCCTGTGTCTCTCGAGCGAGCACTAATATTTCATCCCATGCGCCTTGTACTAAGATGGCATCCCCAAATTTCAACTTATGCGTCACCATATCTTGAAGCTTATAGCCACCTCTATGGTTAATGCCAATAATATTGAGATTATACTTTTCTCGGAATCCTAGTGAACTGACCGTCTCATTAATAAAACTTGAATTTGGTGTTAATAGTACTTCCGCAATACCAAGATGCTTTGTTACCAACTCATCCGCTTCATTCTCAGTCAATTCTTGCATCACTAAACCGTAATCTGCAGTTAAATTACCAATCGCCCCTTCCTCACCTTGTACATAGAGCTCATCTAAAGCATGGATAACACTCGTTGGCCCTGCCATTTCTTGATAAGTCATCGGGAGTAAATTGATTCCATCTTGTGATTTACGGTGAATTTTCATCATACAAAGTCCATACTTTGCGGGAAGCTTTAATTCTGCCAGTGATGTTCCTATAATTGTAGAATCCTCAGGTACAAACACCTTAAATAATCGATTGTTTAAATCATATTGCTTCATAATTTTCTTTGGCGAGAGCTTATAGCCAGTAGATGTTTGCGTTCTTTTTTTATCATTTGGTAACAGAATATTACGCACAAGCACCAAATATAAAATACCAACAATCATCCCAACTAGGCCAATAGGCGTCACCTCAAAAAAACCAAGCTTCGGATAGCCTTGATCGACTAAAAGCTGACTGACAATTAAATTTGGCGGGGAAGCAATTAATGTCATTAAGCCCGATAAACTAGCGACATAAGAAAGAGGTAATAAAAACTTTGAAGGACTTTCCTTCATACTAATCGCGATGCTGACAACAATCGGCATCATCAAGGCAACTGTTCCCGTATTACTCATAAAAGCACCTACAGAGCCTACAATAATAAGCAATAGTATAAATAACTTGAGCTCGCTATTACCTGACCATTTCAATAATAGTTGTCCAGCCATTGCTGCAAGACCCGTACGCAAAATACCAGCACCAACTACAAAAAGGCCAGCAATCATTAGCACAACCGAATTTGAAAAGCCTGCCAAAGCCTCTGCTGGTGTTAAAATATCAGCGATAACAAATGCGAGAAGAGAGACAATAGCAACAAAATCTGCACGCACTCGATTCGTCATAAATACAATAATCGTCATTCCTAAAATAAGAAATGTTAATGTTAGCTGCACGCGAAGCATTCCTTTCTAACGATAGTAACAACTACATTCTATACGAAAAAAAGCATAAATAACGGAATTCTCCCTATTTATGCTTTTTCTGTAATATTTAATTGGTAAATATATGCACAACTGAGATTAATCGTTCACCAAAACTCTTTATTTATTACAAAAGAATACCATGACGCACTACGACTTGCCCTTTTTTAATCACAGTATTGGTATGATTCATGCCGTAAAAGTATTGTAGCTGTTTGTAATTGGCAACATCCAATATAATAACATCCGCTTGTTTACCCGCTTCAAGCGTACCAATCTGGTGGCCTCTGTTCAATGCATGCGCAGCATTAATGGTCGTAGCAGTGATTACTTCTTCTAATGTCAACCCCATATGCATACAAGCTAAATTCATTATAAATGGCAAACTCATTGTCGGCGAAGAACCAGGGTTAAAGTCTGTTGAGATGGCTACTGGCACTCCTTCATCAATCATTAACCTGCCTCTAGCAAACGGTGCGCGTAAGAAGAAGGCAGTGCCAGGTAGCAAGACGGCAATTGTTCCTGCTTCAGCCATATTTTGAATACCTTCATCCGAAGCAACTAACAAATGCTCTGCCGAGATAGCTCCCACATCAGCAGCTAATTCCGCACCGTTATACGGCTCTATTTCATCAGCATGAATTTTCGGTGTTAGTCCAAGCGCTTTACCCGCCTCTAAAATGCGTCTAGATTGCGCTGGTGTAAATACGCCTTTTTCACAAAACACATCATTGAATTCTGCAAGCTCTAATGCCGACACTTTTGGCAACATATCATTAATAATAATGTCGACAAATTCATCTTCTCGTCCTTTAAAATCGCGTGGTACCGCATGTGCGCCCATAAAGGTACTGATGACATCTACCACATGTGTGTCCTGTAGCTTTTTAGCTACTTCCAGTTGTTTCTTTTCCGTTTCCCAATCCAGACCGTAACCTGACTTCGCTTCCACAGTAGTCACACCATGCTTTAAAAAAACATCTAAATGGTGCATCGTTTTTTCATATAACGCTTCAAAACTTGTTTCTCGTGTGCGCTTTGTTGTAGCATGAATGCCTCCACCTGCATTCATAATGTCCATATAAGTGGAGCCGTTAAGTCGCATATTAAATTCCTGCTCACGTGTACCGCCATGCACTAAATGTGTATGGCAATCCACAAGACCTGGCATGACAATCTTTCCAGATGCATCTATAACCTCTGCTTCCTCCACTAAATGAGGGAAATCTATAACTAACTGCTCATAAGCCCCGACAGCGACAATCTGACTTCCTGCTACGAGCACACTTCCCTTTTCTACAACGGCAATCTCTCGCATTTGTTCTTTTATTCGAGGCCCTTGTAAAGCGCTTTTCAAAGTAATGACTTCATTTGCATTTTTAATTAAAAGGGTCATTTCACATCATCCTTTAGCATTGGCATATGGACACCTTTATTCTTTGCTGTATTGATAGCAATGTCATAACCTGCATCTGCATGCCGAACAATGCCCATTCCAGGGTCTGAAATCAACACGCGCGCTATTTTCTCAGCCGCTAGTGTTGATCCATCAGCAACCAACACTTGACCTGCATGCTGTGAATATCCCATTCCTACACCGCCACCATGGTGAACACTTACCCAGCTAGCTCCACTCGCTGTGTTAACAAGTGCGTTTAAAATCGGCCAATCGGATACTGCATCTGAACCATCCAACATTCCTTCTGTTTCGCGGTTTGGAGAAGCCACCGAGCCAGAGTCTAAATGATCCCGTCCGAAAACAATTGGTGCAGATAACTCGCCATTTGCTACCATTTCATTCACCTTCAATGCAAAGCGATGGCGATCACCATACCCTAACCAGCAAATACGTGCAGGTAGTCCCTGCCATTTCACCATTTTTTGCGCCATATCAATCCAATTGACAAGACCTTCATCTTCAGCAAACATTTCTTTCGCTAAAGCATCTGTTTTATAAATATCTTCCGGATTACCAGAAAGTGCTGCCCAACGGAACGGCCCCTTGCCCTCACAGAACAATGGACGAATATACGCTGGTACAAAGCCTGGGAAGTCAAAAGCATTTGTCACACCCATCTCTTTTGCGTAAGCACGAATATTATTACCGTAATCAAATACTTCAGCACCCGCCTGTTGAAATTCAAGCATTGTACGAACATGCTCTGCCATCGTTTCTTTCGCCTTTTGCTCATACGTTTTGACATCATTTTTCCGTAACGTTAACGCTTCTTCAAACGTCATACCATTCGGTACATAGCCATTGATAGGGTCATGCGCAGATGTTTGGTCTGTCACAAAATCTGGAATGATACCTCGGTTTAACAATTCACGGTTAACATCTGCACAGTTGCCAACTAGCCCGATTGACGCTGGCTCCCGTTGAGCACGGAGTTGATTGACTAATGCCACCGCTTCATCTACTGTCTCAACAAGATAATCACAGTAGCCTTCTTTTATTTTTCGTTCAATACGAGCACGTTCCACTTCGACTACTAAAATGACTGCCCCTGCCATTTTCCCAGCTAAAGGCTGTGCACCACTCATACCACCCATACCACCAGTAAGAATAAATTTCCCGCGTAAGTCCGCACTACCAAACACTTTCTTTCCAGCCTCTACAAACGATAAATATGTTCCTTGTAAAATACCTTGAGCACCAATATATATCCAACTACCAGCAGTCATTTGACCGTACATCATTAAATCACGGTCCTCTAGCTCATAGAAATGCTCCCAATTGGACCATGCAGGCACTAAGTTTGAATTGGCGATTAAGACGCGCGGTGCATGTTCATGCGTACGGAAGACAGCTACTGGCTTTCCTGATTGAATAAGCAATGTTTCATCATTCTCTAATTCTTTTAAAGAAGCAATGATTTGTTCATAGCTTTGCCAATTCCGCGCCGCTTTTCCTATTCCTCCATACACAATAAGCTCATTAGGATTTTCAGCAACTTCAGGATCTAGATTATTCATTAGCATGCGCATCGCCGCTTCCTGTGTCCAACCTTTACATGTTATTTCATTCCCTCTTGGTGCACGAATATTAGTTTTATATACCATTCAAAACACGCTCCTTTAAAATAGTAAAAATGCTATTGGTGTTACAATTATTAAAGATAAGACGACACGCTCAAACCAAATTAGCAAGATTTCACGCAATGTCAATGGAATTTCTGATGATAAGATCAGTGGAATCACAGCAGAAAAGAATAATATTGAAGAAATAGATACGACAGACACAATAAATTTCGTTATCAATGTTGCTTGTGTGACAACAAGTGCTGGTAAAAACACTTCCGCCAACGATAAAGACAATGCTTTCGCTGTTAAAAATGGTTCTGGAACTTGTAATACATATGTAAAAGGAACAAAAATATACGCAAGCCAATCAAAAACAGGCGTATATGTTGCGAGTACAAGCCCTAGAAGACCAATTGATAAAATAGAAGGCATAACAGCCATTGCCATCACAAGGCCATCTTTTAAATTCATCCATAAAATTTTTGCTAACGGTGGATTTTGCTCAACCGCCACCATCGCTTGACGCCACGCTTCTTTAAAACGATTTTGCATCACTATTTTTTCTGGCATCGGTGTCGAGCCTGCAAAGTATTCATCCTTCATTGAACGCAGTGGATACATACGTGCTGTTATTGCCGTAACTAGAAATGTCACAACGAGCGATACCCAAAAAAATGTATTCCAATGTGGCATAATATCGAGCGTGCTTGCAATGACAACCATAAATGTGGCAGATACAGTTGAAAAGCCTGTTGCAATAATTGCGGCCTCCTTCGCTGTATAACGACCTTCCATATAGACACGGTTCGTTAAAAGTAACCCGACTGAATAACTGCCAACAAATGAGGCTACTGCATCCACTGCCGAACGACCCGGCGTCTTAAAAATAGGTTGCATAAAACGCTGTGTTAAAACACCAATAAATTCAAGTAACCCAAAGCTAACAAGAATAGCTAAAAATAAAGAGCCTATCGGAATAAGCACCCCTACTGGCTTAATGAGTTTCTCCATTAAGTAAGGACCGATATTTTCATTGGCAAGCCATGCAGGAGCAACATTAAAAATTAATAAAACCCCAGCTACCATGCCACCTACTTTAAAAATTGACAACAGCATATCGATTGACGACTTTTTCCACTTATTAGAAATAAATGGATAGATCGCTCCGCCAACAAGCATCATAACCACATAAACAGTGACAAGCGAGGGTGCTTCTGTACGAATATAATTCACAATATGATCGATTAGAATCGTGTTTTTCCCATGCCATTCAAACGAAATGAAAAAGCTGAATATTCCGACTAAGCTACAGATAACCATCTTTATAATTGAGGAAACTCTAAATGGCGAGTCGTGTCTCAACGCCTGTTGCTTATAATCCATCACAGTCCTCCTTGTTTATTTATAGCAAACCAGACACCCGATAGTGCCCACCAAATTCATTTAAGTAATAGAAGAACTTGGCGGGAACATAAAGGATGTTATGCAAGAAGCTTAGATGCTCTCATTTAATAGAACATCACTTGCTAATAAGTACTTCGCTAATGCTTCAATTTCGTCACCAATAGGTTGATCTGCCAATAAAGGCGGACAGAATTCACGCACTTTTTCTAAATACTTTCTTGTTGTTGGCGATAACTGCTCTTCCGCCTTATCTAGATGGATTGCTTGCGATGCACAAATCATTTCTATTGCAATTACCCGAGCTGCATTGTGGACAATTTGTCGCACTTGACGAGCGGATGTTGTCCCCATACTGACATGATCTTCTTGATTCCCCGATGTAGGTATAGAATCCACACTTGAAGGATGTGCTAGCACTTTGTTTTCCGACACAAGCGAAGCAGCCGTATATTGTGCAATCATCAGTCCACATTCAATGCCAGGATTTGTTGCTAAAAATGGTGGCAAACCATCATTAAGTTGCGGATTGACCATGCGCTCTGTACGTCTTTCGGAAATATTAGCCCATTCACTGACCCCAACCTTTAAAAAGTCCATAGCTAATGCTATCGGTTGACCGTGAAAATGACCTCCTGACAGAACTTCTCCATTTTCTAAAACGATAGGATTGTCTGTCGTAGCGTTCATCTCTATTTGCACACGCTGCTCCGCATAGAAAAATGATTGCCATGATGCCCCGTGTACTTGGGGAATGCATCGCAGAGAATACGCATCCTGCATCCTTATTTCCCCCTGCTTGGTCACGCGTTTACTGCCATCAAGCCATTTGCGAATACGCCCTCCTACCAACTCTAATTCTGGATGTGGTCTTACAGCTAATAGTGCCGGATCAAATGCAGACGTAATCCCTTTTAACGCCTCTAATGACAGACTCGCAGCCATATCCGCGGCAAGCCCAATACGCTCCGCCTCGTTTAATGTCAAAACGCCAATACCAGTCATTGCTTGCGTACCATTTACTAGCGCCAATCCTTCCTTTGCCTGTAATCGCACAGGTGTTAAGCCTGCTTTCTGTAATGCGATGTCACCTGACACAAGCTCGCCCTTAAATTCAGCTTTCCCTTCACCTACAAGCACTAATGCTAAATGCGATAATGGTGCTAAATCTCCACTTGCTCCAACTGACCCTTGGGATGGCACGATTGGATGTACCCCTTTATTGATGCAGTCTAGCAATAATTGCAATGTTTCTTGTCGAATACCAGAAAACCCACGTGCTAATGCATTTGCGCGTAAAATCATCATCGCACGCACGACATCCGTTGGAAATGGCTCGCCAACACCTGTTGCATCTGAACGAAGTAAATTTAATTGCAGTAACTCAATATCTGATTCTTCAATTCGTATATTACTTAACTTGCCAAACCCAGTATTGACACCGTAAATTACTTGCCCCTCTGCTAAGCGTTTTTCAATTCTTTCTCTACTTGCTCGAACACGTTCCGTACTGTCAGCAGATAATACGACTGAAGCCTGCCCCCTCACGATTTTCTCAATTTGTTGCCTTGTTAACGTATTGCCATCAAGTTCGATGATTGTTTGCATACGATATCCCCCTATCCTTAACAGCTTATGTAAATGTATTTGTATAAAAAAAGAATTTCTCTATATCCATTGTACAAACTACCTTTTTCAGAAAATATAGAATTTTAAAAGAGAAAACAGGAATTATTTCAGATTTTTATGTTATTTTTAATAATATAATCGTATTTTTTTACGAAACAGGATTTTTTTAAGAAAGGTTGATTGAATGAAATTATTATTAATTGATCGAGATCTTACAGAACTTTCGGGCATTCGTTGGTTTTTGCATACATACTTTCCAGGAGATTTATCAATTGAGTTGTGCTCGACTATTTCCGAGGCCGCAAAAAGCATTCAACAATTTGTACCAGAAGTTATTTTGTTAAATATCGACATGCTACCGAATAATCGTTTAACAGCTCTTTACGGGCTTTTACAAAAACACTCAGGCAAAATCCTAGCCATCACCACAGAGCCGTTATTTAAAAACGCATTAAAAGCAATAGATTTACAGGTGGCGCATCTTTTTGTAAAACCAATTGATTTAGAAGTTTTAAAGCAAAAGCTTAGTGCTATTTCGCTTCATACACCTCAAGTCCCAAAAGTTAGTGCTGATGCTAAAGATGAATCTTTTTACTACCAATTATTTTTAGAAAACACAACTAACTCATTAACAACCGATATCCAGTTCACGATGATTGAACCTGAGCATCCAGAAACATTAAATAAATTGTTCATTTGGCTTCAACAAACACCGTTTTATTATCAAATGAGCATTTACCCATTATCAGATACAATCATTTGCCTATTTCAAACAAGCGATTTAAAAATTATTGAAAAAGATATACGAACTTTGCTAAAGGAATGGCAAATGACGAATAACGGCGCTCTGAATATTGGCGTTTATGATGGTGCGCCGACAACTTTAAAAGAAATGTATGCTTTAACAAAGCGAGCCCTACTGCAAAGCTTTTATGAAGGCTACGGCCATATTTTTTATGCAACGAAACAATACCAAACACACCCCCTCGACCCTTTACTAACACCAGAGGAACAACAACTACTTATTAAAAGTTTAGAGGAAGGTAATATTGAAGCAGTAAAAGCGTTCTTATATCGCTTATCAAATGGAGGCATCTATTACGAGCAAGATGATTTGCGCATCCACCTTACCAGTGTATTGGCGCAAATCCGCCGATTTATGTTGAAATACAAACTGCATGAAAAAGCTGCTCTCGAGCAAAATTATCGCCAACTTTTTCATTTGATTATTGAACACCCTATATTCTATACAATTCTCAATGGCATTATTTTATTCACACAGCGACTTATTGAATTGGCACGTGAGGCTCGAATGGAGAAGAAAGCAGACTATGTGGAATTAGCTTTAGAAATAATCGATCATCAATATCATAATCTCGAACTATCCTTACCATTTATCGCGAATAAGTTAGGTATTAGCCCCAATTATTTAAGTACAATATTTTCACGAAAACAAGGCCAGCCATTTAAACGCTATTTACAGCAAGTTCGTATTCAAAATTCAACTAAAATGCTTATTGAAACCGATTTTGCCATTAGTGAAATTGCGCTGTTAAATGGCTTTGATGATCCAAATTACTTCAGCAAATTATTCAAACAGCTCATAGGGACTACACCCAACCGCTATCGAAAGGGATGGAAAAACCAAGGAAGGATTATATAAGCGTAATTTTCATTTAGACTAACACATTTTCAATATCAATATTAAATAAGAAGGATCTCCAATTATACTTTGTCTTTAATCTTATATACTTGCAAACCACTTATTCCTTTAAAACAACCGTAAAAACTATAAAAAAAGTGAAAATACTCTAAAAAACTATGTATATCGGTTGACAGCTATACATATATTTATATTTTATATCTTGCTAGATAAATTCTTTAACAATAATTATTATAATGTACTAGCAATTCTATTTTATATTTGTTATAGTTATTTACGAGGAGTTTGACTCACAATATTTTTCAGGAGGTAAACTAATATGACAAACGCAAATGATCGTAGCCGTCGTTTCACAACAGCAGGTGGTGCTCCAGTAGTAAGCAACCACGACTCTATGTCTGCAGGTCCTCGTGGTCCTCTTTTACTTCAAGATGTATGGTTAGTTGAAAAATTAGCAAACTTCAACCGTGAAGTTATTCCAGAGCGCCGTATGCACGCTAAAGGTTCAGGAGCATTCGGTACATTCACTGTGACACATGATATTTCTCAATATACGAAAGCTAAAATCTTCTCTGAAATTGGGAAGAAAACACCAATGTTCGCTCGTTTCTCAACTGTAGCGGGAGAACGCGGTGCTGCAGATGCAGAGCGCGATATTCGAGGCTTTGCATTGAAATTCTATACAGAAGAAGGTAACTGGGATTTAGTTGGTAATAACACGCCTGTATTCTTCTTCCGTGATCCGTTACACTTTACAGATTTAAACCACGTAGTAAAACGCGATCCACGCACAAATATGAAAAACGCAAACTCTAACTGGGATTTCTGGACTTTATTACCAGAAGCGTTACACCAAATTACGATTGTTATGTCTGACCGTGGTATTCCAACAGGTTATCGTAATATGCATGGTTTCGGCTCACACACTTACAGCTTCATCAATGCACAAAATGAGCGTGTATGGGTGAAATTCCACTTCCGTACAGAGCAAGGCATTAAAAACTTAACAGGTGCGGAAGCAGCTGAAATTATCGGTAAAGACCGCGAATCTTCACAACGTGACTTGTACGAAGCTATCGAACGAGGCGATTTCCCAAAATGGAAAATGTACATTCAAGTCATGACAGAAGAACAAGCGCGTGAATTACCTTATAACCCATTCGACTTAACAAAAGTTTGGTACAAAAAAGACTTCCCACTAATTCCAGTTGGCGAATTCGAGTTAAATAAAAACCCTGATAACTACTTTGCAGAAGTAGAACAATCATCGTTTGCACCATCTAACATTGTGCCTGGTATCAGCTACTCTCCAGACAAAATGTTACAAGCTCGTATTTTTGCATACGCAGATGCAGCTCGCTATCGCTTAGGCGTAAACCACCACAGTCTGCCTGTAAACGCACCAAAATGCCCATTCCGTTCATTCCACCGCGATGGCGCTATGCGTTTTGATGGCAATCTCGGTTCTACATTAAGCTATGAACCAAACAGCTATGGTGAATGGGAGCACAATTTAGACTATAAAGAGCCACCATTACGTATTGATGGTCATGCTGATATCCACGACTTCCGAGAAGATGACAATAACTACTTCGAACAACCGGGTAAATTATTCCGTCTGTTATCTGCGGAAGAGCAACAACGCTTATTCGAAAATACAGCAAATGATATGGCTTCAGTTGAAGAATTCATCAAACGTCGCCACATCTTACACTGCTATTTAGCTGATCCAGCATATGGTGAGGGTGTAGCGAAAGCAATGGGTCTATCATTAGAAGGCATGGATCTCTCAAATCCGTATGTAAAAAACCAAGAAGTAAAACAAGTAGCAAACATCTAATATTTCCCTATATTGATATCCAATAATGCTTGCAGTCATTGGCAAGTAGACAAAAGGTAGCGAGAATGCATTTCTCGATGCCTTTTGTCATTTTTACTTCGTTATTTTGCTAGTTCCAATGAGTTTTCCCAATAAGCTTTATAACAGTAGCTACATCGGAAGACTATCGTACATATTTCAATCTTCCTTCGTTCTAAAGCTTTCGCATCTGTCACTTAGACTATCATT
The DNA here is from genome assembly GCF_003049665.1 of Lysinibacillus mangiferihumi. Classification (GTDB taxonomy): domain Bacteria; phylum Bacillota; class Bacilli; order Bacillales_A; family Planococcaceae; genus Lysinibacillus; species Lysinibacillus mangiferihumi. The sequence goes on from NZ_PYWM01000044.1 coordinate 12,371, forward strand.
ACCGTTTACTATTCAGTAGATTGGCGCAAGCTGCCTCAACTGACTTAAAGGTAACTTCCCCACTCACTGAATAAGTAATATGCAGTGGAATTCAATTTTTTATTGTTTCCTTTTACTATGTATATCTGTCATCGTCATATAGGTGTTCTTGTATACCATTTATATGAAAATTCCACAACTTTGTACTGTTCTTATTTCTAATGTCACTAAAATTTTTTGGGCATTGATACGTGACAACTATTACAAAACTGGAATGGAGGAAAAAGATGTCGATTCGAAAGAAACTATATATTGGATTTAGTACAATCATTCTTTTATTACTAACTATTTCCTCAATCGCTTACTACCAACTGAATCACATAAATAATTTAAATAAAGACTTATTTGAAAACCGTGTTTATAAGCTTATTCAAGTCGATAAAATTGTCATTGCTTCTTCAATGCAGAGCAACTATCTTCGTTCATATATTCTCGAACCCAATGAAGCAACCATTAAAAAGCTCGAGGAACAAGAAAAGATGCTTCAAGACAAGGTGGAGGAGTTAGAAAGGTTATTCACTTCTAAAACGACACAAAAGCAAATGGACGTTATTAAAGCCAATCAAGCGATTTTCGAAAAAGCTGCACAGGAAATTATTAATACATACAGTCCCGATAATTTACAACCTGCCATTGACATTCTTCGAACAAAAGCACGCCCTGCTGCTGCTGCAATCCAACAAGCCGCACATGAAATTGCATTTTACGAGGAAAGACAAGTACAGTTAGCACGTGCTGAGTCGTCAAAAGTGGAAAATATAAGCTCATCGATTATCTTAATTCTCGCTGCCTTTTCTACAAGTTTAGCCTTTCTCATCGCCTTCATTATGACAAGGATTATTACAATGCCTGTCAATCGCCTAGCTAAGGCAGCAAATATCATTGCTACCGGTGATTTACGTCAAGAGGATGTGAAAGTAAAGACAAAAGATGAGATTCGAAAGTTAGCCGATTCATTTAATGTAATGAAAGCAAATTTGCGCTCTCTCATTGATAATATAGCGATAAATGTAGAACATACTACTACAAGTGCAGGAGAATTAGCCGCAAGCACTGACGACGTTACTTCTTCTTCAAATGACGTTGCCAAACGCGTAGAAATAATGGCACAAGGCGGTAGTCAGGCTATAGTGACAGGGCAAGAAACCGCCATGGCCATGGATGAAACTGCACGTGGAGTCCAACGTATCGCTGAAGCCACACAGATGCTTCATACGAAAGCGCTCGATACACAAAGCGTTGCTACTAATGGCGAAAAGATGTTGCAAAAGACCGAAAATCAAATGATGGTTATTCAACAATCTTCAGATAAGACAAATGAGCTTATTAAACAGTTAAGTACGCAATCGACTGAAATTGAAAATATAACGAAAGTCATTACTGAAATTACTGATCAGACCAACCTACTAGCTTTGAATGCTGCCATTGAAGCAGTGAGAGCTGGCGAACATGGACAAGGATTTGCCGTCGTTGCAGATGAAGTACGTAAATTAGCGGAGGAATCCAAAATATCAGCCAACCAAATCATTAACTTAATTAATGATATTCAGCAAAATACATTGGAAGTCGAAAAAGCGGTGAGCGTTACAGTACAAAATATTGATGAAGGCGTTTCTTACATTCAACATGCGCAAAACGCCTTTAATGGCATTATGGGCGCAATTGAAGATATGGCATCCGAAATAGAAGACGTTTCTGCTTCTACTCAACAAATTTCTGCAAGTACTGAAGAGGTTGCTGCATCTGTCAATGAAATGTCTGCGGTGGCAAAAAACGTGGCAGAACAATCCGAAACGATTTCAAGCGCAATTGAAGAACAAACATCCACCATCCAAGAAATGAACGCTGTTGCACAATCTTTAAACGATGGGGCTACCACCCTTCAAGAACATATAAATAAATTTAAAGTCTAAAAAGCTAAGACAAAAAAGTGTTAGATTGATTGCAGTCAATCTAACACTTTTTGCTACTATGGTGAATCGGATGTTGTCCGTGGTTTAATCTGCGATTTCTTTTGTTACTGATACAATCGGCTACCAGCGTTTTTAAACTCTTGAGCCTTTTCCTTCATTCCTTGATGGATAGCTTCTGTCGTATTTAAATCTTTTTCTTTAGCATAGTTACGAATATCTTGAGAAATTCTCATGCTGCAAAACTTAGGTCCACACATTGAGCAGAAATGGGCTGTTTTTGCTCCCTCTGCGGGTAATGTTTCATCGTGATATTCTACTGCGCGTTCTGGGTCTAATGATAAGTTAAACTGATCGCGCCAGCGGAACTCAAATCGCGCTTTGGATAGCGCATCATCTCTTTGTTGTGCCCCAGGGTGTCCTTTCGCTAAGTCAGCCGCGTGTGCCGCAATTTTATAGGTAATGACTCCTACACGAACATCTTCTCGATTCGGTAATCCTAAATGTTCTTTCGGTGTCACATAACATAGCATCGCTGTGCCAAACCAGCCAATCATCGCTGCGCCAATGGCAGATGTAATATGGTCATAGCCTGGCGCGATATCCGTTGTAAGAGGCCCCAATGTGTAAAAAGGTGCTTCTTTGCAAACTTCCAATTGTTTGTCCATATTTTCTTTAATGAGATGCATCGGTACGTGCCCAGGTCCCTCTACCATTACTTGTACATCGTGCTTCCATGCAATTTGCGTTAACTCTCCTAACGTATCAAGCTCCGCAAACTGTGCCTCATCATTGGCATCAGCAATTGAGCCTGGGCGTAAACCATCCCCTAATGAAAAAGCAACATCATACGTTTTCATAATTTCACAAATTTCTTCAAAATGAGTATATAAGAAGTTTTCTTGGTGATGGAATAGGCACCATTGCGCCATAATCGAACCACCACGCGACACAATGCCCGTTACGCGATTAGCTGTGAGTGGTACATAACGAAGCAACACGCCTGCATGAATCGTAAAGTAATCCACCCCTTGTTCAGCTTGCTCGATCAACGTATCACGATACACTTCCCATGTTAAATCCTCGGCTACACCATTGACCTTTTCGAGTGCCTGATAAATTGGCACAGTTCCTACAGGTACAGCTGCATTACGAATAATCCATTCGCGGGTTGTATGAATATGCTTGCCAGTAGATAGATCCATAATATTATCTGCGCCCCATCGTGTAGCCCATGTCATTTTTTCAACTTCCTCTGCTATAGAGGAGGAAACAGCTGAATTACCAATATTGGCATTAATTTTCACATGAAAGTTTCGGCCAATAATCATCGGCTCTGCTTCTGGATGATTAATATTGGATGGCATAATAGCACGACCTGCAGCAATTTCAGCACGTACAAATTCTGGTTCAACATGTTCACGAATCGCTACAAATTCCATTTCCGGGGTAATAATCCCTTGTCTCGCATAATGCAGTTGTGTCACGTTGCGACCTTTTTTTGCACGTAATGGTTTTCGGGAAAGCTCCGGAAAAACGTTTTCCTTCATACGAGGGTCGTCTGCTTTGCGGAAGCCATTATCCTCTGGTTTAATCGTCCGCCCTTCGTACTCCTCTACATCTCCACGTTCTTTAATCCACGCACTACGCAATGCAGGTAGACCTTTTGTAATATCCACTTTGTAAGTCGGATCCGTATAAGGACCGCTCGTATCATAAACACGCACTGGTGCATTATCTTCTTCTCCAAAACTACCCGTTGTTGGGCTTAGCTGAATTTCACGCATCGGTACTAAAATATCTGGGCGTGTTCCTTCTACATATACTTTTTTACTTCCGTCAAAACTTGTCATAATGGTAATGTTCTTTTCGCTAACTGTTGTCATATACTATTCCGCTCCCTTTTCCATAAATTTTCAAAAAAGGACCGAATCTAGCTCACGCCAATAGGTAGCATTACAAATAAAAAAGCCGAATCCAAAAATATTGGATCCGGCTGTACATGTAAGGTTTATTTATCGCAAAAAATTCTAGGAGTGCGATGTTCATTAACTTTCCCACGCTGGTATGAGCCAGATCAGGTCCAAAGGGTCAAGAAACCTCTATGCGTTTCCCTCTCAGCCCGACTCATCGGACTCCCCTAGTTATAGCTATTAAGTTTGATGATAGTGTAACAGATTTTTCTAATAGATGGAAGTTATAATTAAGATTTATCTTGCTATTATCCTCGAATGATTACGTAAATAGCAGTTCTGCTAGATAAATGACAATTGTTACTGTAAGACAGCTAACAATCGTTGAAAAAAGAACCGTTTGCGCAGCAGTTGCCGACTCAACATCATATTCTAATGCCAAGCTAGAGCTATTGCGTGAGGTCGGAAATGCACTTGCAATGAAGAGTGACTGAGCGACAACACCATCTAAACCGAGGACAAAAATAATAAGCAATGCAACTGCTGGGCCTACTACTAGACGTGTAATGCAGCTAACAAACACCGTTTTATTGAACATGGACTTGATTTCAAGCTGTGATAGTTGTGCACCCAGTGTAATAAGCGCTACGGCGATAAAGCCATCAGCTACGTGGTCAATAGGAATACGGATAAATTGTGGAATGCCAATATTAAAGAAATTCATTGCCACGCCTATTATAAGGGCATGAATAATGGGCATTTTCAGGAAGTCCTTTATGATCGCCATCCCTGATTTAGTCGAAGAGATTAAATTATATAAACCATATGTATAGGTCGTCATATTTTGAAAAATAACGAGAATCACTTGGATTGCCACCCCAATGGGCTGCGTTGCGAAAATCATTTGTGCTACTGGAATACCATAGTTGCCCGAGTTAATAAGGACAACACTATTTTTAAACACTGCCGTCTCTGTTTTCGCTAGACCAAGCCCCTTCGCTAAAAAATGACTAAGCACCATTTGACTGCCGATAAAGAGCACAATAAATAATGCCACTTCCCCCAGCACTGATAACTCCACACTTGTTTCATATAAATTCACAAATACAGCAGCTGGCATAAAACAATACGTAATGAGCTGGGATAATGCTTTTAAATTAAAAGAAAATTTCTTTTGTAAAAATGCACCAAGTACAAGCAACACTAAAATAGGGGCAACTATTTTAAAGAAAATCATACCGAGATACATCATGGAGGTGACCCCCTTTCATCTCTTTCTATAGTAAAACTGTTCACGACATGGGTCAATGCTCCCCCGCTAGTATAAGTTTACATAAAAAAGGACTGCCCCTTGCTGGGACAGCTCCTTTTTATGTTTGTAGGTTTTTGCTTTGCTCCGAGGGTATTTCACCTTATTTCGCGGGGAAATCACTCTGTTTCGCGGGTATTTTCCCTTGCTCCGCGGGTAGACCTCTCTGCTCCGCGGGGATATCTCTCTACTCCGCGGGTATTTCCCTCTGCTCCGCGGGTAAACCTCTCTGCTTCGCGGGTAAATCACTCTGCTCCGCGGGTAAATCACTCTGCTCCGCGGGTAAATCACTCCGCTCCGCGGGGAAATCACTCTGCTCCGCGGGTAAATCACTCTGCTCCGCGGGTAAATCACTCTGCTCCGCGGGTAAATCACTCTGCTCCGCGGGGAAACCTCTCCGCTCCGCAGGTAGACCTCTCTGCTCCGCGGGGAAATCTCTCTGCTCCGCGGGTATTTTCCCTTGCTCCGCGGGTAAACCACTCTGTTTCGCGGGTATTTTCCCTTGCTCCGCGGGTAAACCTCTCTGCTCCGCGGGTAAATCTCCCTGCTTCGCGGGTAAACCTCCTTGCTTCGCGGGTAAATCACTCTGCTCCGCGGGTAAACCTCCCTGCTTCGCGGGTATTTTCCCTTGCTCCGCGGGTAGACCTCTCTGCTCCGCGGGTAAACCTCCCTGCTTCGCGGGTAAATCACTCTGCTCCGCGGGGAAATCGCTCTGCTCCGCGGGTATCCCCATTTCACCCGCTTTATTACGCAAGTTTAAATCGATTCACGACCTCTTGGAGTTCTTTAGAAATTTGGTTCATGTTGTTGATAGATTCTGCGACCTTTTCCATTTCTGCCTGTTGGTCTGCCGCTGATGCACTCACCTGTTCTGCAGAAGCAGCAGTTTCCTCTGAAACGGCAGAAATACTTTGAATCGCCGTAATGGCTTGGTCCTTTTGCTCCAACATTTGTGAAAGCTCTGACAATAGTTCATTAATTGCTGTTGCAATTGATTGAGATAGCTCGTTATTATCCTTAAAAGCTAACTCTGTATTTTGGACCGATTCATTTTGCGCTTGCATTAAGCTTGCATTGGAAGCAATAACGGATACCGTTTGCTTTGAATCTGCTAGAATGCTAGAGACTGTTTGTTTAATGACTTCTGTTTCGTTTTTAGACTGCTCTGCCAGTTTACGCACTTCCTCCGCTACTACTGCAAAGCCTTTCCCGTGTTCTCCCGCTCGAGCGGCTTCTATACTTGCATTCAGTGCTAATAGATTCGTTTGCTCTGTTATTCCTTGAATAGATGCAATAATTTGATTGATATTGTTAATATTGCTAGACAAAGATTCCATTTGACGTTGGATACGTCCATTCATTTCATTCGTTTCCGCATTTCGGTCACGTAAACTTTCCACTTCTTTCATGCCCTGCTCTGTAGAAGTTTGTGTTTTGATTGACAGCTCGTCCATTTGCTTTGACAGCCTTGTAATGGCGTCAATTTGGTCAGATAAATCAATCATTCGATAATTCGTTTCTTCTGTATCCTCTGATTGTTTTGATGCACCTTGCGCTATTTCGTTAATTGCGACAGATACTTCTTGACTTGATGCTACAATTTCATTAAAGGCTTCATGAACATGGTCGGATGATTGATTCAGCAATGTTGAAGAATTTAATACCGTATGTATGGCATCATTCGTCTTATCCAGCATATTATTATAAGCTAATGCAACAGCACCAATTTCATCGGATTTTATAAATTTATCATCTATTTTTTTCGTTAAATCGCCTTCTGCTGCTGTTTCAATAGATGTACGTAAAACCTTCAAAGGCTTCAACTGTTTAAATATAAACATCGCACTAGCAGCGGCCATTAAAATTACCATAATAATTGCTGATACAATCGTGAAAACAAGAATTTTATTATACGTTTCTAATATTTTGGAGTTAGGTAAAACTAATTGCACTGACCATACTTCGTCAATATTTTCTAACATCATTGGAGCAAAAGCATTAAAAGATTTTTCTCCAAGCTGCTTCGAGTCTATATAAAGACTGTCTGTTTTTCCTTCATCCATAGATTGTCTAATACTTGTCCAATCAACTGCATCCTGCATATTTGTCCCATCTAGCTTTTCGTTAATACTATTAACCGTTAACATACCCTGATCTGTAATAATGCCTGCATAACCACCATCTGGCTGAATGGAATCAGCTAATTCCTTTAAAAAGTCGATGGATAAGTCTGCCGTTAATACGCCAAAATATGTACCCGAAGCGTTAAACAGCGGAACTGAAATTGTCGTCATCGATATTGTTTTACCGTTCACATTATAATCATACGGCTCTGTTAATACAGCACGCCCTTCTCCTTTTGGTATCCGATACCAAGCATCTTCCGCTTTCGGGTCGTCAATTCCTTCTATAGGGTCTGTGTTGATTTGGTTGCCATCTTTAGTTAGATAAGGGATAAAGCGATTTTTCACATCAATTAATGCCGTATCAGTAGTTGGTCCAACTTTTACCGCACCGTTTTCTATAACGGCCCCTACACCCAGTAAATCATCATTATTCGTTAAATTCGTATTCAGTATATCCAATACACTTTCTGTCGAAAGCGCATCATTTTTTTCCATTGCTTCAACAATACGTTTTGTTGTTTGTAATGTATCATTAGCTTTTTTAAACCGTTCGCTCATTTTTGCAGCTGATAACTCCGCATTTTGCAGCGTTGCCTCCTCTGAATCATCGACACTCTGATTATGTAGAGTAGCGCTAGTTACCAATGTATAGGCAACAAATAATACTAAAAATACACCTAAAATTAAAGAAGTGAGCTTTAATGCAATACTTTTGGATTTTTTCATTACAAACACCTCCATTTTTATAAAATAATCATAATGTATCATTGCAAGTATCACAATAAAAGTTTCACTGAATTTACCAAGCAACGTAAAGTTTTCAATTAATAAAGTCTGTTTACAATCATATTTGTCGTAAATAAGACGTATTGAGATGTAAAAAACATCGGACCTTTTTACCTATTCAGCTAAAATATGCATAAAAAATCCTTAAGCTATGATAAAATTAAGTATAAAATATAGGAGGTTTGCCCATATGAAACACAAAAGAAACCTAGCCTTGCTTGCACTAGTAGCAGTACCTTCACTTATCTATTCAACACCTATAACGTCTGCCTCAGCTGCTGATCAATCGCCACATGCCAAGACTGCTTACATATATAATAATTACTATAATTCTAACGTTAACAACGTTATCCAGTTGATTTCCAATATTAATGATACATCCTTTTCGTTTCAGCCATACTTAGAAGCTGCACTAAAGGCATACAATGCGTTAACAGAAACTGAAAAGCAATATGTAACGAATTATGGGACACTATCCAATCATCAACAAACAAGAGTAAGTTATCGTCGACTAGCCGCACAAATTGAAGAAAAATTAGCTTCAGTTGAATCTACTTCTGTTAACTATTATCAAAATGTAATTGAAACGAGAGATTGGTACAACACGTTAAATGCTGCGCAAAAAACCTTTGTAAGTGACGCAACACAAAAAATACTGACGTCAACAATTACACCAAATACTTCCGTTGATAAAGTTGTTAATAAAATTCAATTGTTAAACTCTTCTCGACTTAGCTTCCATAAAGATGTGGCAGAAGCACGCGCTGAGTATAATGCATTACGAAAATTCTCCAATGTTGCTTTACCTGCAGGGATTGAAAAACAATTATTAGATGCCGAACAGGTCGTTATATTGGATAAATCCGCAGCGAAGCAAGTAGAAAATGCCATTGCTGCCTTATCGCCAAAAACATCTACAACACAGGATGTCCAAGCAGCAAAAAACGCTTTTGAAGCATTAACACCCGTACAACAACAGCTTGTTCCAAACGTTTGGAAATTAGTAGACTTTGTAAAAGGGAAATATAAACTGCCTGAAAATGGTCATACAATCGATACACCCACATTGTCAGACTCGGCAGCAGTACCAGGTAAAAATACACTAATGTCTAAGAGTAGAAGAAACACGTATAAAGCAAAAATTAATGTTGCTGATTCTGAAAATAAAAATGAACGTTTTGTTTTAACAACGAAAGCAAATATGGTTCTAATCATCCCACCGCTCAATACACTTGTTAATAAGGATTCAGGCGTAATGGACGTTCAGCTGACAAGAAATTTAAATCGCATTACTTTCCAAGCAATATTAAATAAAAAACCTGTTAAATTTGATGCAAATATCGAAATTATTTTAGAAAATTTACCTGACAATGCTTCCATTGTTCAGCTCAATGAATTCGGTGACCAAGAGCCTGTTTCCTATACAGTCAATGGCAATCAATACATTATTGAAACGCAAACATCTGGTACGTTTCAAATTGTTAGAAATTAAATATGATGATTCCCACACCCCCTATTGTAGGTTAAAACACTTTCAGTCATTTTATATGAATATGATTGAAATCACTCAGAACTACTAATGGTTGTGGGTTTTTTCTTCTATCAGGAATATCCCCTTCTCCACTCCAAACACGTTCTATTCAACCAATGCCCCTGCATCTTTCTTAACCAAATTTGACGTTGCTAATACATCATAAAGATAAGATTTTTATCATGGAGATGATATAGTTTTTTGCCAAACCTTAACGTTTTTATCCGTTCCATTTCAATTACTAGGAAAATTTTACGAAAATTATTGACATTAATCATATATTGGGAATATTCTTGAATAAAGTTTCCTTAAAGAAAGAATATAGAGATAAGGAAATATAATTAAAGAGGGGAATAAAAAATGACTACGGAAAAGAAATTAACATCACTTGCTGAATGTTCACATGGGGATTGTTTTGTAATAAAAGAGTTGAACATTGAGGGCACTTTAAGACGAAGATTGTTAGATTTAGGTTTTGTTAAAGGCGCTGAAGTTGTTGTGCTTCATAAAAGTCCTTTAGGAGATCCTGTTGCTTACCGTGTAAGTAACACAACGATTGCATTACGAAATGATGAAAGTTCCAATATCTTTGGCGAGATTGTTAGGGGGGATTTAAAATGAGAGCAAATACAATTGCTTTAGCAGGGAACCCTAATACCGGAAAAAGTACATTATTTAATACTTTAACAGGCTTAAAGCAACATACTGGAAACTGGCCGGGAAAAACAGTTATTCATGCTGAAGGATCATTTGAGTATAACGGAGAGCAATATGTATTGGTCGATTTACCTGGGACCTATTCGCTATTCTCCAATTCTACTGATGAAGAGGTAGCGAGAGACTATATTATTTTTGACCAACCCGATGCCACAATTGTTGTATTAGATGCCACATCATTAGAAAGAAATTTAAATCTTGCACTTCAAGTATTAGAAATGACCAACAATGTAATTATTTGCATCAATTTAATTGATGAAGCTGAAAAAAAAGGCATTCGAATTGATGAAAAGAAATTGTCCCGCGAGCTTGGCATACCTGTTGTTAAAATTTCAGCAAGGAATAAAAAGGGCATTGATCAATTATTAGCAACATTAAGTGACTTAGTGAACGGAAAAATAATGACGACTCCATATCGCATGACATATTCGCAAGAAATAGAAGATGCAATTACAAAAATTGAATCAAAATTAAAAGTCTATTTTCAAGACACCTATCCTTCCAGATGGCTTGCCCTTCGTTTACTTGACGGAGATGAGGAATTGATATTAAAACTTCAGCATCATAACAACAATAGACAATTGGAGGTGAAAACACATGACGTCCCAATCAGCGTTAAATCATAACTCATTACAAAGCATATTAGCTGAAGTGAAAGATGTTTCCAATGAAGACATTCGTGATGAAATTGTCAGCAATATTTACGATAAAAGTAAATCTTTATGTAAAAAAGTTATTTCAGAGAAACAGTCTGAGTTATACCGCTCAGATAAATTGGATGACATTTTTACATCGCGCATATGGGGATTCCCGATTATGCTGGTCATGCTTGGAACTATTTTTTACATCACTATTGCGGGAGCTAACGTACCATCTGAGATGATAGCAAGTTTATTTGGTTACCTTGAAACGCAGCTAACCTCACTTTTTGAGGCTTTACATGCACCAGAATGGCTACATGGTATTTTAGTACTTGGGCTGTTTAGGGGAACTGGGTGGGTCATTAGTGTTATGTTGCCCCCAATGGCTATATTCTTCCCGATTTTCGCATTGCTAGAAAACTACGGTTACTTACCACGAGTAGCATTTAACATGGACCGATTATTCAAAAGAGCGGGCGGGCATGGTAAGCAATCATTAACAATGGCAATGGGTTTCGGTTGTAATGCTGCTGCTATTCTATCTACGAGAATTATTGAATCCCCTCGTGAACGAATGCTGGCTATATTAACAAACAATTTTGTTCCCTGTAACGGGCGATGGCCGACACTTATATTATTAGCGTCTTTATTTATGGTAACGGGTTTTACCGGAGCGACTGGTACACTTTTAACAGCAGCCATCCTCATGGGATTTGTTATGTTAGGTATCGTAGTGACATTAACTGTATCATGGACTCTTTCTAAAACTGCTTTAAAGGGTGTACCAACCCATTACACATTAGAGCTCCCACCATTCCGAAGACCTAAGTTTTGGAATACGATTATAAGAGCAAGTATTGATAAAGCATGGAATGTCTTAAAAAGAGCTGTCATCGTAGCTGCGCCTGCTTCTATTCTGACTTGGGTATTCGCAAATATTTACATTGGCACTACGAGTATACTCATGCATTTTGTTAACTTTTTAGAACCGTTTGGTCATGCACTTGGTATGGATGGCTTTATTATGGCTGCCTTTATCCTTGGTTTACCTGCTAATGAAATCGTCATCCCTATCCTCATTATGGCGTATTTATCACAAGGAGCGATGCTAGAAATTGAAGATTTATCGAGATTGAAACAAGTATTTATCGACCAAGGTTGGACTTGGCTGACAGCTTTAAATATGATGTTATTCTCTCTCTTGCATTTCCCTTGTGGCACGACTTTAGTCAATATTTATAAAGAAACAAAAAGTGCAAAGTGGACATTTATGTCGTTCTTAATTCCAACTGTTATTGCCATTGGCGTAACATGGCTAATAGCGACAGTTGTTAGAGCATTTGGGTTGGTTTGAAGTAGAGTTTATTAACGCATCTTATACAAAAAGACACTAGCTATCACATTCAAGCTAGTGTCTTTCTAATTTTATTGTGTTCTAGGTTGAATTAATACATAATCTAAAGCTGATGAATCTTTTGATTTTGCGTACACAATATTTCCATACTTATCTTTCGTGAATAGATAAATTCGTTGACCTGTTTGGAATATATTTGTTTTACTTGAACTACCGCCTGTTTGAATTGCTGTAAAGGTCTCCGCCATACTTGCATCAGAAGGCGCTGTTATCTTACCTTTACCATAAGAAATGATTGCCCCTCCAGGAATAGACGTAAAGTTATTACTATCTGCCTTCGTAATAACATCCAGAACATTATCAGGCGTTAGAGCATTGTCTTTGTTCAGTACTGCATAGTAATACTGCTGATCCCACGTAATATCTGCATTTAGATTCGCAACAACTTGAACCTTCTTAGAAATTTCTTTATTATCTGGGAATTCCGTATCCGCTAATAATGTCGCAGAAGTAATTGTATTCTCTTTTGTTGGATATTTATACTCTGCTCGATCCTTACTAAATGTCCAGCCGCCTTTATCTTTCGCGGCAGCATTGACACTAATATCAAAGCTTTCTTTTACTTCGGTATTAAACGTGATAATGAGCTTGCGAGATTCCCAATCATTTGTACCCGTAACATCCTTCCAGCTATGTTTGTAAGTTGGTGTAATAGGCGTTGTTGTACCTGGTTGAACTAATTTAAAATCAAATCCTGTATCGACAGCTTCTGAAAATGTTACTTCAAATGTTTTGCCATCAATTCGTTTATAGATTGGATCTTCTACCTTTGGTGGTGTCCCATCTGAGAAGAATGTATATTTCATCTCACCATTGCCATTGCCATTCCCACGATCAGTCAAGGTTATCGTTTTATTTTGCTTCTCATCAAATGTGTAAACTTTTGATTCTTTACCTTTTTGCACCATCGTGACATTATTATATCGGTCTTTTACTGCTACATACAGCTCATACTCTTGATGTGGCTCAAGCGTTAAAGAAATCTCATTTGTACCTTTACGCATGCTGCTCGTAATTCCCTTAGCCATTACTTCTTCAGGCGTTGTTGGTCCAGGCGTTGGATCGCCAACCTTTCGAAGGACGTAGTAATACGAACCATTCTCATCTGACATAAATCTAAAGGTTGCTTTCCGATCACCTTCCAATATTTTAATTGACGTATTGTCAATAACAGGAGCTGTACGGTCATCAATTACATGTTTTGTTTGAATATCCGAGACATTTCCTGAACGGTCTCGCAACACCATGTAAATGGAATAGCTCTTAAACGGATCTAACGGCGGGATTGTATTAGGGAGAGGAACTGTTACCTTTTGTTTTCCTAATTGTGCTGGCTTATTGCCACCACTACCGATAATCGGGATATCTTTGCCCCCTACTTTAAATTTTGTTGCATTTAATTGTACAGCTTCGATTAATCCTAGACGGTCATCTCTTGTTAAATTTAAATCGGATTCCATAATTAAATAATGGTAGGTTCCCGCTTTTGTCGCATTAAATTCGACTAGTGTTTGGTCTTTAGCAGCGTTAATAGCAGGTTCTCCAATAATCGTTAAATATGGCCACTCACCGTCTTTATGAATATATTCTGCAGTATTGCGTGGAACAGTATTCACTGGTGTATTGTTAATATTTTCGAATTCATTACCGGCAAGGTCTTTTACATTTGGAGATATCGTTACAACCAAGTTATCGCCATTAACGAAACCTGTCAAAGAAGGGATTATGAACGTTAATCTTTTTTGAGCTTTATTATATACAACCTTTTCTGGTCGAATTGGTTTTTGTAATCCTTGATTGACAATACCTGTTCCTGTCAGTTCATAGTTTTCAACTTTTTCAGCTTCAATCGAATCTAATTCCTCACTGACCGTTACATAAAATTCATTTTTAATTTCATCTTGTAAAAAGAGTTCTCCACCCACAATATATGGAGGTAGATTGTCTAAAGCACCTGTTTTGAATTCTTTGATTGCTTCTTTTGGAATTGGATCAATTGAATTATTCCCTGAATCATCCTTCATCACTACGTATAGTTGATATTCTTGTTCAGGGTCTAAACCTGTCAGCAATCCAGAAATTCCTAATTTACCTGCAAGTGCCTTCCCTGTACCTGTTGGGTTAGCCATTACATCTGCAGTTGTCGGATCTGCGGCAGTTGTCTTTTTACGTACATAGTAGAAATATTCCCCTGGTTCACTCGCTGTAAATGTAAACTCTGCTCGTGTTCCACCATGTAGAGGGGTTACCATTAGCGATTTTACCGATGGTGGTGATGAATCTTTCATTTGGAACGATTGCGATTTGATATCTGAAGCATTTTTCGCTCCGTCCACTACCATGACATAGACAACGTATTCTTTTTTCTCACCTAAACTATTAATTTTAATGGTGTTTTTACCATTAACAGCCGATGCCGTGCCAGTTGCGACATTTTTATCAACCTCAATGCGATTAACCATTTCTCGTTTGGTTGGTACTTCTACGCCCTTTTCTCGCACAATATAGTAATACGTGCCTACTTTATCTGACGTAAACTCTACTTGAACATCACTACCATTCAAGACCGTTAACTTGGTAATATCAATTAACGGTTTTGTTTTATCCGCTGGCTTTTGGTTATCAATATCATCTTTATCGATTGGTTTACCGTCAGGATCTGTAATATTCCCCACATTATCTTTATCATTTAAGAAGTCATCAAAAATATTATTTGGCCCTTCGCCTTTTGGCAGAATTACTTTATCGATATATGTGTAATCACCGATATCAAGCCAGCCATATGCATTATCTACATAAAGCGTGCCTACGCGACCATCAATATACAGTTTTAAATCGGTATAGCTATTGTAATTTATCCAGTCAATATTGCTATCTCCGTATATTGTAAGGGCTGTTTCTGTATCTAAATTTAACGTACCGATATTACCTTGGATTTCAAACTCACGTACGTTTCCGATAATATCAACACGCGGTAATTTTGTATTTGTTTCAATTTTTGTACCACTTTGCGACACAACAAGTCGTGATACGGTGCTATTGTAAAACTCAATGTGCTTTTCGACATTTTTCATAGTCACTTTGTCTTTTGACCAGTTTTCGAAAGGCTTGTTTTTATCTGGATTTTTATTGGAATCGGTCCAATTTTGAAGATCGCCTGATGGGTTGCTATTAGAGCTTTCATCTTCTGGCTTCTCTGGATTTGACCAGTTGATAAATGAAAAATTATTGCTTGCTACACGGCCAATTGCTAATGGCTTATAGTAGGAAACATCTAAATGTAAAGGTGGACGAACTGTTTCATTCACTAACATTGTGCCAGTTAACGTGACATTATTGAAATCAATATAGTTCCCATTGACAACGATTGTGCCACCAAACGATTTATAGTCACCGTCAAACTGTAACTTTCGAGAGCTCGTCCCGCTTGCATTCAACGTTAACTTTGCAACTGAATAAATAGATTTCCCTGAAATATCTCCCTCAATAAATGCACCTTTTAATACATCTGCATTGTATTCATTGAAAATATGTGAAAGGTTTTCAGGTACTGAATAAGGTTCAGAATTTATGTAAACAGTATCATCTTCAACACCAGTAATCTTATAAGTTGATACATTCCCCTTCTTCTCTTGTGAACGAACAATAAAAGAAGCAATTTGACCTCGAGTTACTGCATTGAACGGAGAAAATGTGACAGGTGTTGTTCCTTCTGTAATCTTTAAATCTACTAATGTTTGAATATAGTAAGCATTGCTTGATTGGCTATTAATATCTTGGAAGCTATGATTAAAATTCGATGCTACCTCGAATTTAAAGCCCAGTACTAAAATTTTGGCTAATTGCCCGCGTGTAATTACTTCATTTGGCATAAATGAACCATTTGCATAACCAGACATAATGCCTGCATTTTGCAACGCTGCTACATACTTATAATATTCATTGCTCTTTGGTACGTCTTTAAAATAGGGATCTTCTACATTTTTTAAATCTAACTTTAAAACTGTAGCTAGCATTTTTGCTGCTTGACCACGAGTTACATTTTGATTTGGTCGGAATGTTTTATCTGCAAATCCACTAATTGCACCTTGAGCATATAATTTTAAAATATTGTCATAGTGACTTGAATATTGGTTAATATCTACAAATGGTGAAGTAGCTGCTGCTACTTTTTGTGGGGGTGGTACGACAACAGCAATCCCGCTAGTAGCAAAAACAGTTGCGATCAGTGCTTTGTTCACTTTTTGGATTTTTGTTTTATCCATCTCACTCTTCCTTTCACATATAAATGATTCGCACAAACTTCATTTTCATCATACCCTTTATATCGACAGGTAGATAGCGAACCTTCATAGTATTTCTAAAATAATGGAAGAAAGTCTTGCCCAAATCGAGTAGGCGGGAGTGATTAACTACCGACCTCTCACACCACCGTACGTAAGGTTCCGTATACGCCGGTTCAATTAAGATGAATAATGCAAAGCTTCATAACAAACTTGCAGACTTTTCAGCCCTTGGCTTTCCCAGTAGGAATTGCCGAGGGTTCTGTGTAATATGAGACTTTTAGAAATGCACCAGTACCCTTTTTTGGTATTCCCCCGCTCATATGCTTTCCCGTAAGGAACGTTTATGCGAGTAAGGTTCCTGACTCTTGTTCAGGGTTTCTTCCAATTCTTCCATAAGCACTTCGTAATGGGGAGAATTGCTAAAAGGATTTTTTAAAAATGATCGTTTGTCAAATTAAGTGCAACAGTTCTTCCCGAAACGCCTCGTATGCTGTTTTCCAACCAAGGCATTTCCTTAGTCGATGGTTGATGAAATGGAGTGCTTGATTCATGTCATCTAGTGTCACGTGATCGAAATTCGTTTTCTTAGGGAAGAACTCGCGCAGTAAGCCGTTGCCGTTTTCATTACTGCCACGCTGCCAAGCAGAATAAGCATCCGCAAAATAGACTTGGATGTTTAGTTCGTTTTCCAGCACATTGTAACAGCTAAATTCTTTTCCTCGATCGGTTGTCGCCGTTAGGATTGCTCCTTTGGGCAATTGTTGGTGTAACTTTTTGATGGCTGCTTCCATTGATTTTGCAGAACGGTCTGGCATCAAAATGCCTGTATACCAACGGGTTTTACGCTCAATAAATGTAGCGACACAGCCCTTTGCTTGCCCACGTCCAGAAACTACTGTATCTAACTCCCAATGGCCAAAGGTGTCCCGTTTACGGACTTCTTTTGGACGTTTTGAAATAGGCGTGCCGATGTTGAAACGTCCTCTTGTTTCACGAGGTTTCTGGCGTTTTCCTTTTTGACGAAGTACCGTTAAAGGTAAAT
>NZ_PYWM01000045.1 GCF_003049665.1 Lysinibacillus mangiferihumi
TGAAAAAATGAAGGAAGAACATTTATTACTTCCTTTAGATAAAACAAAAATCCCGAACTTTAAAAATATCGACCCTTATTTTTTAGATTTGCCATTTGATGATAACAATAAATACTCTGTTCCTTATTTTTGGGGCACAGTTGGCATTGTCTATAATCCAGATTTAGTCGGTGACCTAGATTTCTCTTCATGGCAAGACTTATGGGATCCTTCTTTAAAACGTAAAGTCTTTTTAGTAGACGGTGCACGTGAAGTCATCGGTATGGGTTTGAACAGTCTTGGACACTCCCTGAACTCGTTAGATGACCAAGAGTTACGTCAGGCCACAGACAAACTGATTACACTCGCACCAAACGTCAAAGCGATTATTGGTGATGAGATTACACCGCTTATGATTAATAACGAAGCAGCCATCGCACTCACTTGGTCTGGTCAAGCCGCAGATATGCTATCAGAAAATGAAGATTTAGACTTTGCTGTGCCAGAAGAAGGTTCGAACTTGTGGTTTGATAATATGGTAATCCCGAAAACTTCGAAAAATATTGATGGCGCACATGCTTTCATAAACTTTATGTTAGATGCAGAATCTGGAGCTCAAAATGCAGATTATGTGGGCTACTCTACTCCAAATACTGCGGCAATGAGCTTAATGGATAAAGAAGTTATTGCTGATGAGCGCTTCTACCCTTCAGAAGAACAACGCAAAACGTTAGAAGTCTATAAAAACCTAGGGCCCGATTATTTAGGGAAATACAATGAATTATTTTTAGAATTTAAAATGAGTATTCGATAAATACGAAAGAAACGAAGCCAAAAAAGTGTTAGATTGACAGCCATCAATCTAACACTTTTTTGATGGACTGTTGATGTCCGCTACGGCAATTAGTGGCGATTCATGGGGATTTAGTAGCGATTCTTACTTTCTTTGTGGCGATTCATGGCTGTTTAGTGGCGATTTATGATTTTTAGTGGCGATTTTCTTTATTCTGTCGCCTTGTACTTGTATCGATAACCACGCCAGCCACCTACGACTATAATCTGATAGCCAAGCATTATTTCTTTATGATAGACTTTAGTAATGTTTGAATAGTAAATAAAGGGGGGTATTCGATGACCCAGCAGAAGTCTAATAAGGCCGCGTTGTATATTTTAATGTTTAATATGTTTATCGCAATGGGGAGTATTGGGATTATAATTCCTGTTATGCCAGATTATTTAAAAATATTTGGAGCGGCAGGACAAGTTCTTGGCATGCTAATTGCAACGTTCGCCTTAGCACAATTCGTTTTTTCTCCAATTGCTGGGAATCTTTCAGATCGATATGGTCGGAAAAATTTGATTATCTTTGGTCTGATTGTAACTGGACTTGGGCAAATTTCATTTGGTTTATCTACAGATGTATGGATGCTTTTTGTTGCCCGTTTCTTAGGTGGTTTAGGTTCAGCCTTTGTTGCACCGCCTATTATGGCGTTTGTGGCAGATGTCACAACGTATGAAGAACGAGGAAAAGGAATGGGCATGTTAGGAGCTGCCATGTCTCTAGGTTTTATGATTGGACCAGGTATTGGCGGGTTTCTATCGAAAGTTAGCTTGCATTTTCCATTCTTTACGGCTGGTGGAGCGGCTATTATTGCTTCTATTCTATCGGTGTTTTTACTGCCCTCTACAAAACCTACTGCAGCACAGAAAGCACAAAAGCAAGAAAATCTTACAAAGCAGATGGTACGTTCAGTCAAGATGCCATACTTTGTCATGCTAATTATTATGCTAGTATTCTCGTTTGGCATCGCTAATTTTCAAACGACATTATCATTGTTTGTAACAGACAAGTTTAATTATACGCCTCCCGATATTGCCATCTTGCTGACTGTAGGTGGTGCATTTGGTGTTATTGTTCAAATGTTTGTCATTACACCACTCTTTAAACGTTTTGGTGAAATGAAAGTTGTGTTAGTCAACTTATTTATTGCCGCTGTAGCAATTTATGCAATATTATTTGTATCTGGCTTTGCACTTATATTAATTGTCGCAACGATTTTCTCAACAGCCACTACACTGATTCGCCCTGCCGTTAACACGTTAATTTCTAAACTAGCCGAAAATGAGCAAGGCTTTGCCGCTGGTCTTAATAATGCGTATATGAGCCTTGGCAATATGATTGGACCGGCACTAGCAGGCGTTCTTTTTGATTGGAATATGAATAGTCCTTATATTTTTGGTGCAATTATTTTAATGGCCTGCTTCTTCCTAGCACTTATTTGGACATTAAAAAAGGCGCCACATCTTATGCAACCTGATTCAAAATAATGTGAAATAACGTTGACTAATATAGGTGTTAGTTATACCATTTATTAGTAATAATTGAATATCATGTTTACCACTAGGGGAGTCTTTACAAGGCTGAGACGTATATGGTCATATACGGACCCTTTGAACCTGATCTAGTTCACACTAGCGGAGGGAAGTGGCGACTCTTGCTTATTGTGTCATTATCAAATACAAGACCGCTTCCTTTTGTTGAGAGGGAGCGGTCTTTTTGTCATTCATTATGTCGTTTTACCAGCGATTCTACACGTTTTATTAATAAAGGAGGAACTATCATGGCTATTCAAAAACTAACTATCATGGCTTTATTGGTTGCTATTGCTGTAGCAGGCTCCATATTTGTCTCGATTCCAACTGGGATTGCTCGTGCCTATCCTGTACAACATGCTATTAGCGTTATCGGTGCCATTTTACTAGGGCCTGTGCCTACCATTATCATTGCTTTGCTAACAGCCATTATTCGCATACTAACAGGCACGGGCTCTCTTTTAGCGATCCCCGGAAGTGTCATCGGTGCAGCATGTGCTGCTTTTGCTTATAAATATAGCGGCAAGAAATGGGTAGCAGGAGTTGGTGAAGTATTCGGCACAGGTATCCTTGCTTCACTAATCGCTGTACCTTATGCGCAATTATTGATGGGGACATCCGTAGCTGCATTATTTTTTATGCCCGCCTTTTTCACATCTAGTTTGATTGGGGCATGTCTCGGCATTATCATTGCGAGCAGTCTTCGGAAAACCGCACCGTCTATTCTTATTACTAAGTAGCTATGTTCAAAAAAAGATGGCACATGCTTTTTTCGCAATGTGCCATCTTTTTATTATGAGCGTTTTTTCATGCCTTTTAATAACTGCGCAACATTGGTGTTTTCCACCTGCACGGCTGTTTCTTCTACAGGCTTTTCTTTTTGCTTGCGGCTTGTTATAAAGTTCCAACCAAAACGTCGAATTGTAATATCCAAGAAGAATAGCAACATCCCTGCTAATAGTAGCCATGTGGCAATATTTTGGCGCTCTGCTCCTTTGTTTGTGAAATCACGGAACACTTCTTGTGGTTCTTTCAATACTGAGCCGCCCGTTTGCTTTGTTAGTTGCTCTACAATGGTTTCATTCACAGGACGTAATTCATATTCAGCACTGTAAGGTACACTAAGACCTGCTTGGTAAATAGCCTGCTCTTCATCAGCGATACGGAAAAAAATCAAACCAGGCTTCGCTTGGACAACCGCACGTACTTGCGAAGCAGATAGCGTTTCAAGCTGTATATCAAGCTCCTCACCAGCTTCATCCACAGCAACAATATCTAAAAATGCTGCTTCATTTGTCGGATCGGTGATAATAAATGAACCATCTGTATCAAGACGTACATCATAGGCCACATCATTATAACTTGGTAGCATTTGCGATATAATGGTTTGCCAAAATGTTCCCCATTCCTGCCATCTTGCCCAGTCACCAGCCCATTTCCCTGTTGAATCCGATGTGAAAGCAAAAGTTTTACCAAGTCCATATTGCCATTGTGCTAATACTGGGTCTTCTTTCTCACTCTCTGCTATTACAGCGGCTCCCTGCTTCGCTGTTGTGCCAATGTAGGCATTCATTTGTGGCACACCATTCGCAAATAATGCATTCCAGCCAGATGCATTGTAGATTGTTGGATAGAAAGGGTTGTCTTCTATATACGTACGTGAAATCATCGCTGTCTCACGTGATAAAATAGAAGGAATTGTCTGTTCATCGATGACATCATAGAAGCGACCACTGCCCATTTCACTTAGCCCTTGCAGTAGATTGCCATCAGCATCTTGTCCGATCGCCACGGTTGACAGTGTCACTCCTTGTTCTTTCCCCGTTTCAATTAAATCCTCATAATTGCCAGCTTGTGATTGTCCATCTGTAAGTAAAATAATATGTTTCCTTTGCAATTTTAAATCAGCTAAACTATCATAGGCTGCTGCCAATGAACGATAAATTTCTGTACCACCACCAGGCGTAACCGATAAAATCGTATCGACGGCTTCTTCTTTATTGCCTAATGGTCCAGTTTCGATGATTTCCCAAGGGCGATCATCAAAGGCGATAAATCCTAGCGTATCTTCATCTCGTAACATTTCAACAGATCGAGCCGCCGCTTCTTTCGCAAGCTCTAGTTTTGAGCCATACATACTTCCTGAACGGTCAAGTACAATGACGAGCCCTAAAGATGGCAATTGTTCTTTGCCTTTTATCTCCATCTCAACAGGTAGTAATGTTTCAATTGGTGTTTTAAAATAACCACCCAAGCCGAAGCTATTTTCACCGCCGACCATTGTAAAGCCAACACCAAAGTTTTTGACTGCCTGTTCAATAACGCTCATCTTCGCCTCTCCAACTAAGTGTCCAGGAACATTATCAAAAATAATCGCGTTATATTGCAAATAGCTAGACAGTTCATTTGGTAAGCTTGCTGCATCCACAACATCATAGGAAATTGAATTTGATCCTAGAGCTGCAGCAATTGGTGATGCCGTATCGTAGCCATTGACAATCAGTAAATGTGGCTCGCTTTGTACCATCGTCACACTTGTTAATTTATTATTTTCAAAAATGGCATCCTGTCCAACTTGCACGAGCGCCTCATATTTCACAAGCCCCTCTGCAGTTGCCGTATGTTTATAAGTAAAAACATTGGAACCTTGAGCAAGCTCCACCGACTCACGATGAATCAGTTTGTCATTTTCGTACAGCAATAATTCACCTTGCCCTGCCGCTGTGGCATTGACTTCCGTCACAAGCTGTTGCTGTTCACCTACGTAAGCTATTTGTGGTGTCACAAAGCTTTTCAGTGACACATCATTCGTCACATTTTGATGGAACGGCACGACATCTACACTAATATTGGAGCCTTTTAGCTTCGTGGCAAATTCTAACGCATTGCCTTGTGTTTCATTGGCATCTGTTAGTAATACAAGTCTAGTCGCCTTTTTCGGATCAACAATACCTGTTGCAAGCTGAAGACTTTGTTCTATATTTGTTTGGTCTGTTCCTTTAACCTCAGTAAATTTCGGAACATCTTTTAAGGATTTTGATAAAATCGCTTCCGTTTGGAGAGTTGATGAAAATGAGTAAATCCCTGCAAGTTGATCTTCCTTTTTCGATTTCAAACTTTCCTCTATAAAACTAACGATTTCTGCCTCTGTACGATTCATCGAAGCAGAGCGGTCAACTAAATATAATACTTGCTCGTCCTTTACTGGCAATAACAGATAAGGTGCTGCCAATGCAAAGACGAAACAGACGATGGCTATTACTCGAATGCCCAGTACAACTAGATGACTTTTTTTCAGGCGCCTGCGCTCGCGCCAATAAGTCCATCCAAAATACATAAACAATGGCAGTAATAACAATAACGCTAATGGCATATCAATTCGTAAATCCACGACGTCGTTGCACCTCCCACTCTGCGACAAGCAAACTTAAAATAATGAGTATTAGCCAAGGTACAAACGAAGCTTTCGACACTTCTTCCTTGCCATTTTGCTGAAGCTCTCCAAGCGTATAGCTTGTTCCTTCTTCTATTACACGTTCCTGTGCTTGTAGTTGCACGATAAGACGCTTTTCCTCACTGTTTGAGCGAGCTGTATACATACCTGGCTTCATTGGAGCAGTTAGTAAGCCATTCGTAATAGTCGATAAAAATTCATCATCCTGAGAATAAACACTCCAATCACCCTGTGATAACGCGACTGAACGTTGCTCATTTGGTGCAAAAATCCCAAGGGAACCTACCGATTCAGATAATTGCTGTTCCACACTCCATAAAAATAAAGGAAACGATGGATAGAGTGGCCAATCTGTATCTGCAATATCAGCAAGGACGATAATATCCCCTTCAGGTGTTCGTTGGATAAATGGTTTTTCTCCAACTGTGGCGATTGTTTTATAATCATCAAATGGAGGATATAAAGCACTGACATAAATATCATTTAACTCACTAAATGCAAATAAAGCATCGCTCGTTGTTTTTACTTCACCATTAACGTCTACTTTTTCAATATCATCCCGCCCAAATAATACAATGGGTCTCTCCATCTTTTGAAGTAATGATGTTTGATTCGTTACAATAGTAGCTCCTTGATTATCCGCAAGCTGCAAGGGCGGTACAATTTTTACGTTGTCATTAATAGCTTGAAACCCTTTTTGAATAAGCTGATGCATGTTTTGATCGACTACAATATTCGCTGTAGCCGTTTGTAACACGACTGATTGGATATTATCAAGCGCATAATCATCTTTTACATCAATTTTAGCTGTCACCGTATCCATTAATGGTAAATCTTTAAAGGATTTAGACACTGCTTCGTTTGCTGCCAAAGAAATAGGTTCGTCTACTAGTACATCACCTTTACTATTTTGTAGTATAAGTGTTAGCTTTTGCTCTTTATCGGTATCATTTTGAAGCTGCACTAACGCCATCGTAGATTTACCATCTGTCGTAGCAGCAAAGCGCGTAATAGCAACATTCGTTAAATCTTTTGCAGAACCGTGTACAAGCCATTTCACAGATTCCTTTTCCATCGGTAATTGCTTTTTATCAAGTGCATCTGTGAAAACATAAATTGACGTTGGACTATCACCAACAAAAGCTTGTGCCACATCAAGCGCTTTATTCATTTGGGCAGTTTCATATGTTACATGTAAATCTTGTATGGTTTTTTCAATCGTTTTTACATTTGTTTCTTGCTGTAACACTGCTTGTGGAGCATTGCCAGTTGTAATTAATGTAACAGGTCGTCCGTCAAGTTGTTCTACCAATGATTGCATTTCTTTTTTATGGGCATCAAATGTAGATTGCTCTTTCCCTGCTAGCATTGTAGCTGATGTATCCACGATAAAAATCGTCTGAGCACCCACAATCGTACTTTTTTTCATATAAGGATTGATGAGTGCTAACACTAGTAAAAGTAATGCCAGCAATTGTAAATACAGTAACGCATTTTTTTGTAAATGCTTTAAATATGGAGACACTCTTGTTTCTTGCATAATTTCAGACCAAAAAAGTGTTGAGGACACTGGTTGATCGGTATATTTTTTTCGAAAGAAATAATAGAGCAGGACAATGACCGGGAAGATGGCCGTCCAGCTAAAAATAATTTGACTAAAGCCCATAACGGCTCACCTCACCTAATCCAATGTGCTTTTAGTAATTGTTGAAAGATTGCATGTTGCAAACCGTCTTCTACCTTAAGCTGCAGTTTACGCACACCAAAGCGACGGCAAATGGCTTCAAACTCTTCTTCATGGAGGCGACGCCTTGTGTCATACGTATCTAGTACTTTTGATGACATCGTGACATTGACATCACGCCCTGTTTCACTATCCACTAAACGAACATCTCCCGCATATTGCGGATGAAGTTCTTCTTCTGTGACAACTTGTATAATGCGGACATCTCCTGCAAAACGAGGCAATCTTTTCAATAACTGTTCCCATTCCTCGATCGATTCAAGCCCATCTGTTACGATAAATAACACTGTGCTATCTTTTGGTATAGCCTTTAATGCCCCTTGAGAAAAGCTTGCTGTATAGTTGGCTTCTTCTATATCTGTAACAACTTGCAAAAATGCGCGACGGTACATAGCCCCTTTACGACGAAATGGAGGTTTCACGTCATCTTGTACATAAGAAAATGATAAGCGATCATCACGACCAAGTACCATTAAACCAAGTGATGCAACAATTTGCCGAGCAAATGTCCATTTGACTTGCTCACCCATTGATTTTGTTGCATCCAATAAAATATGCACCCGCATTTCTTGTTCATCTAAAAAACGTTTAATAAAATATTTATCGGTTCTCGCATAGACGTTCCAATCTACTTGTCGCACATCATCACCTAAATGATATTCGCGAAAATCAGAGAAATCGAGGGATGCCCCGAAGCGCTGCGAACGATGCGAGCCTTTATGCTGGCCACGCAATTTGGAGGCAGTCGCCACTTGGAAACGACTTATTTTCGCTAACCAATCCTCGGGCAAAATATTTTTTGTCATCGACTTACGCCTTGTTGGACTTTCTCTAAAATAACGTCTATCACATCATCTGCTGTCTTACCTGAAGCCTCCCCTTCATAATTCAGCAGCATGCGGTGACGTAAGACGGGCTTCGCCACTGACTTAATATCCCCAACAGATACATGAAAACGTCCATTCATCAGTGCTCTAGCTTTTGCCAATTTAATTAAGCTTTGTAAGCCACGTGGACCGCTACCATACATGACATAGCGCTTTACTTCATCTATAGCATCTTCTTTTTCAGGATGTGTTGCCACGACAAGGTCTGCTGCAAACTCAAGCATCTCATCGGCAATTAGTACTTCCTTCACCATTTGTTGTGCCAAAATTAGTTCATCAGTATCCAACACTTTTTGCAAGCTAACTTCGTGCGCACCTGTTGTACGTTTCATAATTTCCATTAGTTCATTTTTTTCTGGATATGGGACGAGAATTTTGCACAGGAAACGGTCCATTTGCGCTTCTGGTAAAGGATATGTACCCTCCATTTCAATTGGGTTTTGTGTTGCCAAGACGAAAAATGGTTTTGCCATTTTCTTCGTATCTCCTAAAATCGTTACCGTTTTTTCCCCCATCGCTTCAAGCAACGCACTTTGTGTTTTAGGTGTAGCACGGTTAATTTCATCGGCTAAAACCATTTGACTAAAAATTGGTCCTGGCTGAAATGTAAACTGCTGTCTCCCATCTGCTGTTCGCTCAATCATACTTGTTCCTGTAATATCAGCAGGCATTAAATCTGGGGTAAATTGAATACGTGAGAACGATAAATCTAGCACTTCAGAGATAGTTCGAATAAGCATCGTTTTCCCTAAACCAGGAAGCCCCTCTAACAGTGCATGTCCATCTGCAAGGACTGCATATAATGTGTAATCAATTGCTTCCTCTTGTCCAACAATAAAGCGATGAATTTCATTCTTTACTTGTTGTAATTTCGTACCCGTTTCGACATACTGTTGTTCTGTAAATGCCATTTTTTCTCCTCCTACTGCGACTCAATTGTCGTGAAATAAGATTGCACGACATTTTGTAAATCCTTCGGCAATTGTAAACGCTGTGAGCTTTCTAAATAGCTATCTTTATAGGAGCCAATCACTTCATCATACGGTCTAATGGTACCTTTTGTAATCGGTCCATTGCCTTGTTGCTCGGAAACATGCGAACCGTCTCCTAATTGCCCACTATCGACAGTCGTTTCGCTAGAACCGCCAAGCCTTGGTGTAGTCAATAAATCTCGGCTTCCTTGGCCACTCCCCGCACCACTTCCTAGACCTGAACCACTTCCTTGACCTTGACCCTGTCCTTGACCCTGTCCTTGACCTTGACCCTGTCCTTGGCCTTGACCCTGTCCTTGGCTTGGTTGCTTTCCTTGTGACTGGCCATTACTTGTTGCTTGCTGGGAATTATTTTGACCTTGTTGGCTACTCTGTTGTGCGTTACCGGAAGAGTGTTGATTCGAATTTGCACTGTTTTGCTGATTATTATTTGTGCTATTTGCACTAGCAATAGCATTTTGCAATGTATTACTTGCTGGTTTCCCTAAGTTGCTCATCGCTGTTTGCGTTGTATTTGCACTTTGTGTAAGCTGTTGCTGCATTTGTGCAAGCTCTTTCAACTGTTCGAGTTCCTCTTGTGATAAAGCTTTTTTATCGCCAGCACCATCTTTACTCGCTGTCTGCTTATCTTTTAATTGCTGTTCTTTTAAAGCTAATTCCTTCTGCTTTTTCACGACTTCTCGTAATGCTTCTTCCGCTGTTTGCGTTTCTTTTAACGTATTTTGTAATTCTTTTAGCTGCTCTTTCACTTCTTTTGTCTCAGCTTTTTTTTCTAACTTCGCCACTTCTTTTTTTATATCCTCTATCACAGCCTTTTCTTTTTCCACTTCAATCGCTTCAATTTGCGTTGCCGCTGGGAACATGTAAAGTATTGCTAAAACAATAGCTGTGGCAAAAAGGCCAATAAATGCTTTAGGTCGAAACAGATTTTTCTTTCTTGCTTTAAACTGAGCAAATGCTTGTTCTGACTTTTGAATCGCCTTTGCAAGTAAAGATTGGATCAGCGGGTCATCGTCGTTTTTAAAAGACAGTGCCGTTACAAGTTCATTATGTGAAAAATAATAGTCAAGTGCATACAATGCTTCCTTTTCTTTGACACGTCGCCACCACATCATAACGATTGTTGCAAATAGGCCAAGTATAAAGACAACAACAGCGATCTGACGATAATAAGGCCAAACAAATAATCTTGATACTAGGACAAGTGAAGCACTCGAAAGCAATGCTAAAAACAACCCGTATTGTGCAATAGGTAGGCTTCTCTCAAAAGTTAAACTGTGTTGTGCACGCTGAATATATTTTCGTAATTGCTTCCGACGCTCCATGCTGTTTCCTCCTCATCGATTACTTTTCATATTGGCACGTAATTTCTTAATCGCAATCGTTAAACTTAACACAATAATTAAAACATAAATTAGTAAGTAAGTTATCCATACCGGTATATCAATGCCACTTAGCTCTGCTAACGCATCTCCCATAGAGGGCGAAATAAGCGTAAGCATTAATGCACCTGGATTAATCGAAGCCCAGAAGTACGTCATAAAGGACGAGCTTGTAGCAATCGTATTGCCCATTTGATGGAATGCCATTGATAGGAAGAAGAAAAATGCTGTAATTCCTCCTAAGAAAATGATGGAGCCATACGTAGCAATCATAGCAACAATCGTTTTCTTCGTAATAGTTGAAAACATAACCCCAACGCTACCGATTGCAACAACTGTTAATAGGTAAAATAAAAAGATTGAAATTAGTTGGGAAGGGGATACCCCACCAAATAGAAAGACTAAACTATACAATGGTAGCCCTGCGACTAACATCAATACTAAAAATGCTACCGAAGATAATAATTTACCAATAATAATTTGTGTCGAGCTTTGTGTTGTTGTTAATAAAATATTTAACGTTTGTTTTTCTCGTTCACTACTAATTGCCCCAGCAGTTAAACTCGGTGTAATGAAAAGAACGAGTGCCATTTGCAATATTGTTAGTACGGCAAACATCATAAAACTTGTATCAGGTCTAAAAAACCCTTTGCCCGTAAATTCTGTTGTCAGCAGTAAGAAACCTGCAATAAAAATACAAATCACCGCTAGATAAAACATTAAACCAGAAAAACTTTTAAAAGAACGGAAGCGTAACTTCAATTCTTTTACAAGGACGGGATTATAAAATCTTTCCATCATTGACTGTCCGCTCCCTTCGTAATCGCCATAAAGACATCTTCTAAATCTTTTTCTTCCTCGCTTAATGCATAAATTGGTAAATCTGCAAGCATCGCTTTTTTCAGTAGTACTATTTGTTCCTGATCTGTGCCGCGATAGTTAAAAGCAATTTCTAAACGATTGTCCATGACATCTATTGAAGAAATTAATGGATCTTCCTCTAAAAATGCGCGTACCTCTTGTAAACAATCCGATACTTTGATAACGATTCGCTTTTCACCTTGTAGCTGCGCTTGAATGGAAGCAACATTGCCATGTGCAATCAATTTACCATTATCAATAACGCCGATTTCATCACACATTTCCGCTAGCTCTGGCAAAATATGCGAGGAGATTAAAATGGTTTTCCCCATGGATTTTAAATTTCTTAAAATATCTCTCATTTCTACTCGTGCGCGTGGATCTAGGCCTGAAGCAGGTTCATCCAATATTAAGACCTTAGGATCATGGATCAGAGCTCGTGCTAAACAAAGGCGTTGCTTCATCCCACGCGATAGTAAATCAACATATTCAAAACGTTTATTCGTTAAATTAACTAACTCTAGTAACTGCCGTATAAGAACTTTACGCTCCTGCGCGTCAATGCCATAACTCGCCCCATAAAAGTCTAAATACTCATCTACTTTAAGTTGATCGTACACACCAAAGAAATCTGGCATATAGCCTATTTGTTTCCGAACTTCTTTCGGTTCCTTAATCACACTTTTTCCATTGATCAATGCATCGCCTGAAGTTGGGGATAGCAATGTAGCTAAAATCGAAAACGTTGTCGATTTACCGGCACCATTAGCCCCTACAAAGCCAAATACTACACCTTCCTCCAGTGATAGATTTAAATGATCTAGTGCTGTGAAAGCGCCGTATTTTTTCGTTAAATCACGAATCTCTATCATTACTTCGCCACTCCTTTCAGCTCTATTTCAGGTAATTTTGTTTGCTCGCCCGTTTGATCTGGTCCAAATTTAATCTCCAACAGCAGCTTACCCTTATCATTGAAGTATTGCGTAATATCATTTGTAAACACCTGCTTCGTATCAACCAATGGTTCATAGTCGCCCGTTTTGTTATTCCAAATGGATAACTGCATTCGTTGAACTTCTTTATTGGAAATTGTAAGTTCATCTAACGTTTGAACAAAGTCTATAAAATGGTCTGGCATCTCTATCGACAACTCATATAAACCTTCTGACATGTACCAATTATTTAATTGCTCATCTATTTTATTGAAAACGGCATTTGGCGATTGTGCACTCAAATTATATGAAAAGTTATTACGTTTTAACGTAAATGGACCTGACATTTCAACTTTTCCATCGAATGGCTGTACGAAATAAGAAATAGGTGACATGTTGACACTTGTTTCAAGTTCTACACCTACAATTGCTTGCTCTGCCCAAGCTGTAATGACAGGTTGTTTCTCACTTTCTAGTAATAGAAGGGCTTGAGACTTCATGCGCTCAATGCGTAATGGGTCAACCTCTTCCTTCGACTTTGGATAGTTATAATTATAATTATTAAAGTGTGTTGGCTTTTGAAGAACTGTTGTTTTCAGCTCTTTGTCCACCTTCAGTGTAGCATTCGGTTCAATATCACCAAGCTTCACTTCTTTTGTACCCGAAATAACCGTGACATCCTTTAAGGCAAACGGGAAGTTATTTTTAACTGTCCCAGACAATTTTTCATTTTTCAATGTAATATCAATATCCATTTTACCTATATTTTGAGCGGCTGTTTTCCCCCCAAAAGATTGGACAGACCAATAACTTAAATCGCGCAATGTTAATGCGGATCCATTGGCGTGTTCTTTAATATACGACGATTCATGTAACGCGCCCATTGAACCTGTAAGATTATAATTATTGCGTAACGCTACTGCAGTCGTATCTTTATCAGCATTCACTACAAAATTACCACTGCGATTTGTTAAAATCGATTCTACATAATAACCATTCACGCTACTATCTTCATTTACTTTAAAGAATGCAGATTGTTGTACTTGTGGCTGCACAATACGATCTTTTGCACCAAAAACAAATAGGACAATCGACAGTACCACTGAAATCGTAGGAATAACCCACCATGCATGCTCTCGTTTATCCATTCTCTTTAATACAAAGTAAAGGATTGGACCAATTACTAAAATATAAAGAATAATGACGATCAGCATATAGCTAACGGATACTTCGAATGATGGGAATAATTCGTTAATACTACCTAACTCGCTAGAAAGCTGATCCATTGTAGATTGACCTTGCATCACTGTTTGCTGAGACATAGTTTGAATGTCGAACATTTTCGCTGTTAATGCCGCATAGCCGTCCATAGATGCTAACGGCTGGTCTCCTAATGAAAAAGTTGTTTGGACAATCTCTCCACTACCAACCTTTTTCTTAGCAGCTAGAATATTAGTATTGTCTTTTAAAACAGGGATACTGCCTTCATTTTCAGTTGCTGTATAGACAGAAATTGCTTGTGTGAAAATACCGCCTCCTGATAATTTCGTTAAGCTATCTGCTGAAACGGTCGTCATTTGTTGGGATAATGTAAGTGGCAAATATTCTTTAAAAATGCCTGCAGTTGCATTGAGCTGCTCAGAGCTGCCAAGCAATAATGTACCGCCATCTTGCACCCATTTTAATAATGCTTCCTGCTGTTTTTGCGTTAAATCAGCTATCGCAACCTCATCGACTGCAATAATATCCGCCATTGCATAGCCTTGTGCAACCTCAGGTAATGTGTAGTCTTTTAATTGATTTAAGTTAAATACTTCTACACTATTGGATGGAAAAAGTTGCGGTAACTTTAAATAGGCAGATAAACGGTCGCTTTTCTCTGTTAACGTATAAATAAATGTTGAATTTGGTTTTAAAAAATTCGCCTGTAACCGCTTTGTTCCTTTATAAGCAACTTTTTTTCCTTTTTCAATGTTGCCCTCATAAAAGGCAAAGACATCGCCATCGGAATAACCATAATCAGCTAAGCCGTCCAAATAAAGTGTAACTGTTTTTTCCTCACCAGCTGCTATATCTATTGGCACAACTAGTGCTGATCCTGCTTGAAAAGAATTAAAGGCATTGATTGCCATATCTCCTGAAAAATCAGGTCCATTATTTTTTACAGTTACTTGCAAAGGCGTTACTGATTGATATTTTGCCTTTCCTGCAATTCCTGTCTTAGCTTGTACCTCTAAAGTAGGTGCGGCGCTCGCCTCAGAAATAGGCAGAGCGTAGCTCATAACAAGCATTAATAGTACTATTAGTGCTGTAATATTTAATTTCTTCAAAAACTCAACCCCTTTTCCTTTGCTTTTAGATGATTACATAATCATACGTTTTTTCGTGCATTTTGTTCCATTTCTTATGATATCTTCATGAATATTCATAAACTCTTAAGATTTAGGGAGGTGCCAGGCACTCAAACAATTTAATTAATGGTAGCGAAGATGCGACCTGCGGGACAGCATGGACAATACGAAAAAGTGTTAGAATGAATGCGATCAATCTAACACTTTACTCTTAATCCGAAGCCCCTTTAGCATGAAAATATTTAATTTGTATAGTCAAACAGGCATCGGGCATGATCTTGTACAACCTCTACAAATGCTTCCACTTGGCGTAATTCAAAGGAAGACTCATAGCCTATTAACCATGTATCTCGCGTTAAACCAAATTCTTTTTCATTGTTAGTCAGCGCAATTTTATTAACCCCATCATGCTCATTTAACGTGATGGACGGTAATATGGCATAACCTATGCCATTTAACGCCATTTGCTTACATATTTCAATTTGATCTACCAAAATTTGTCTTCTTGGGTTTGAAGCAAAATGCTGTTGCCACCATTGCTGTATTTCCTGATAGTAATTGGAATCACTTTTAAATTGAATAAATGGGCGATCAGTTGTCAGCACATCTTCAATCGTTTTTAACTCTCGATCTACTAAGTACAACGTATCGCGGAAAAGATGAATCTTTTCACCTTTCCAATCAACCTGTCCACGCACAATGCCAATATGGGCCTCGCCCTCATATAAAGCTTTGACAATTTCCGAGCTCCAACCAGTCATAAGTGAAATTTTAGCTTCTGGATATTTTGTTACGAAATCTTTTATAATTTTAGGAAGCCAGTTTTGCCCGACAATGGAAGCACAAGCAATTTTCAATGTCCCGTTTACTTTTGTTGTTAACGATTGAATCATTTCAAAGATTTCTTCTTTTTTAGCAAGCATATCTGTTGCATACGCTATAACGTGTTCTCCTGCGGGGGTTGCTGTAAGCCCCTTTTGCGAACGAATAAACAGCTGTGCACCCCAATCTTTTTCAATCGATTGCAACCGTTGTGAAAGTGCAGGCTGTGATAAAAACAACCGCTCCGCTGCTTTACGCATATTGCGTTCCTCAGCTAAAACTTTCAAAATTTCTGCCTCTGTTGCCATCAATCACCTAAACCTCCAATACAAGTAAAGGGGGACCTCATGATTTTGCACCTGAGTCCCCTCTTACACTACTTCTCTTTTTGATAGATATATTTTTTCAACTGTTTTAAAATAACGCGTCTTGTTAAAATCCCTGCAAATGTACCATCTTCATCTATTACACATAAAAACGCATGGTTAATAACCAAATCTAAAGCTCGTTGGAAAGTATCCGTCATCTTGAGAACGGCTATATCTTTTTCCATTATTGTATCTACTTTAATATTTGGTAATTTTTCATATTCAATATGTTCGAGACCTAGAATAGATTCTGTAATCATTTTCATGCTCAATAAACCTTGAAGGCGATATTTCATATCTAATACAGGTATGGACGAGTACCCTGTACGTGTCAGTACAAGGAGTGCATGCTCGGCATTATTACCACTTTGTACATGTGCAACCTTTTCGGATGAAATAATAAAATCACTAATTGGCATTGCTAATAAGTCTTTGCTGTTAGTTGAAATCATGAACTTCTTCTCCTTTTCTGTCCTTGCTTTGCAGAACAGGATCCTTCTCTTTTATCATATCACAATGTTTCCGACTATGACCATGACAAGGTCAAGAAGAGTTTTTCATAAACAATGTATATTATGGATATTTTTGTTCTCAACAATAATTAAGAAGTTATTAAAAGTTCATCTGGCTTGCACAATCGTATTTTTCATTCGCATCTCCGCATTATATGTCGCATCTAAAAACACGCAATGCCCTTTAGTTTTTTCTGAAGAAATTGCCTCTCTTATACCAAATGCTTACTTAACAATCTTTGAAGAAAGTAGTCATAATCCCTTCGTCGAGGAAGAAGGAGTATTTAATAGCTTTGTTAAAACGACAACACAATGGTAAAAAAACTTTCTTATAATATTTAAAATTTGTGGGAACATAATCTTTACAAATGTCAAAACGAAGTATCACATAAACCAAAGCAAATGTGATACTTCGTTGAAATCTGATTAATACCCTGTCTTAGTCCAGTAGTAAAAAATCATTATTCCTAAAAAAAGTAAAAATATGATGTACACCCAAACAATTGGATTTAGCATCGTTGCATATTCTTCGACTGTTTCTGAAATCGGTGTATCCTTTTCTGATTTCCGCTCTGACGTCATTTTGGCAATTTTCATAGTCGAAACAAATGAAATAACCGAAATGATTGTAATTGCAATAAGAGACGGTATCAACCACATACTCATAGGCAAAACTCCTTTCTTTGCCCTTAGTATGTATCAACACCGCTCCTCATTATGCAATGAATTTCAACAAGGAAAACGGTCACTTAACAACATTGACTGTCTAGATAATGCTAAAAAGGATACTGATTTAACCACTGTCCTCCATCTAAAGTGACACATTCACCATTCATATAGCTGGCTTTATCCGACATCATAAAAGTTGCTAAATCCGCTATTTCCTCTGGTGTACCAATTCGGCCAAGTGGAACAGCATCAATTGTACGAGCTGCTGCTGCTTCAGATTCCCAAAGTTTTGCTGCTCCGCCCGTTCGTTCAATTGGCCCTGGCGCAATGGCATTGACACGTATACCATAACGTTTGCCCCATTCAACAGCTAACGTTCTTGTCATTGATAGTACACCAGCTTTTGCAGCCGCCGAATGTATGACACCAGCACCTGCATTCCAAGCATAGGTCGCCACCATATTAATAATCGATCCGTTAATTTTTTGGTCAATCCAATATTTACCGATAGCAGACGAGCAATAAAACGTACCATTTAAGACGATATCCACAACTGCTTTCCAACCATTTGGCGACAAATCTTCTGCACGCACAATAAAATTACCAGCAGCATTATTGACAAGTCCATCCACTCGACCAAATTTTTCAACTGCAAACGCCACCATTGCCTCAGCCTGTTCTGGTATACGAACATCCATCTGGAATGTTTCGATTGTATTGCCTGCTGCTAATATAAACTCTTTTGCCTCCGCTAATCGCTCTTCGTTACGCCCTACAATTACAACGTTTGCCCCTTCAGTCACGAATTGCTTCGCCATATAAAGCCCCATACCACTTGAACCACCTGTAATAATAATCGTTTTCCCCTGCAACATCGTACTTCCCCCTTTAAGTAAAATGAATAACCATTCATTTTATTTTACTATATTTTCTCGTAAATGTCATTTAATTCTGTCAAATACCTATTTTACAGTTTCAAAAGATAAATAAAAACGAATTATTTAACATTTGATAATGCTGAATAATTCGTTTTTATTTATTAATTTCTTCATACTCAATGTTTCCATTTGTATCAGTAGGATTATCTGATACATTCGCTATAAATACAGCAATCGCCAAAAAAATAGGGAAAATAATGACCACTACTAAAACAGACAAAATAATCCATATCTTTTTGCTACTCTTTTGTTTGATAGGATGCCTATTTTCAGCAGAAGGTGCACTATACAAGTACTGATACTCAGCTTTAATTTCCTTAGCTAATTCGTTAGGTAAAAGAAAGCTTTTTAATACCTCGTCCACTGATTTGCCATTCGTTACGGACTGCAATAAATGATCTTTTACTTCCATGATATGATTGTCTCTATCCTTTTTTGGTAATGGCTCTAACTCCATTTCCAGTTGACGTATATAGTCATTTATCTTGTGATTATCCACGTCTAATCCATCCCCTTAATTTCTTTAAAATATTTGATTATTGAATCTAACTCCTTCAGTCTATTTTCTACTAATGCTTTTCCTAAATCTGTAATACGGTAATACTTTCTAATTCTTCCTTCGTATTCTTCTGAAAATACATCCACATAATCATTCGCCGTCAATCGTTTTAATATTGGATAAATGGAACCATCCGAAATAGAAAAACACTTGCTCTCCTTCAATTCTTTCGTCAATTCATAGCCATACATCGTTTTTTTCTGTAGCATCATTAAAATGGCAATTTCAAATAAACCTTTAAGATATTGCGTATTATTATTTTTGTTATCCATAAGGTAATTATATTTTATACAAATATATGTGTCAATCATATATATACTCAATAGATACATATTAGAATTAGTTTATATTAAAGTATGGAACAGTGCCTAATAATGGCACAAGCATTAAGATGATGTCTTATTTTATGAAATTTCAACTCATGTTTATTTTTCAACAACATTATCTCAAATGAAAAGCGCCTTCCTCTTTTGCTTAACGGAAGGCACTCTGTCTTATACTATTTAAAACTCATAATGATAAGCAACCTTGTACAGCTCCATTAACTCATCCTGTGTTGGCACTTTAGGGTTATTGGCAGGACTACCACTTGCCATTGCATCGATTGCCATTTTCGGAATTGCCGCATAAAATGCATCCTCCTCAATACCCCATTGCTGTAAATTGCCAATATTCATCTTTTTACATAATTCTTTTATTGAGTCGATAGCTAAAGTCGCTAGTTCCTCTTGGGTACTATACTGTCCATTTGTGTTAAAAAATTTTCCGATATCTGCTAGGCGTTCCACGCATGCATCCTTGGTAAATTCTAATACCGCTGGTAGTAACATCGCATTGGAAATACCATGAGGCACATGAAAAAGTGCACCGATAGGACGTGACATACCATGTACTAAAGCAACTGATGCATTGGAAAACGATAGTCCTGCCTGCATTGAGCCTAAAGACATCGCCTCTCGTGCATCAATATCGTCCCCTTGCTCGTAGACCTTCAAAATATTATGAATAATTAAGTCCATCGCTGACAACGCAAGCACATTCGAATAAGGATGTGCTAAACGAGACAAATAACTTTCAATTGCGTGGCTTAATGCATCAATACCCGTCGCCGCTGTAATGGCTGGTGGAGAGGTTACCGTTAGCATCGGGTCGACAATGGCAATTGGTGGCATAAAAGCTGGTTGTTTTATCATCATTTTCACATCATTCGTCGTGTTGGTAATCACTGTAGCATCTGTTGCTTCAGAGCCTGTGCCTGCTGTTGTTGGAACGGCTATATGTGGGATAGGTGATTGCTCGGCGATTTTCGCTAGTTTCATATAATCGCCGATATAACCACCATTTGTTGCTACAACAGCAATTGCTTTGGCTGTATCGATACAACTTCCACCCCCAACAGAAATGATAAGATCACACTGTTCTGTTTGCAAAATACTAAGACCTTGTGCTACATACGTATCCACTGGCTCAGTTGTTACACCTAAATATGAAACCGCTTCCAAACCATTCGCTGTTAATAATGCCTTACACTGATTAACAAACCCTAATCCATCCATGATTGGATCGCTAACGATAAGTGCCTTCGAACCTAGTTTTTTGGCATATACGCCTACTTCTTCAAATGCATCTTTTCCATAAACAATCGTCGCAGGAGAATTTACTGTGAAAGTTGTTTTTGTTTGAATCATAACGCATCGCTCCTCCATTATTGGGCAGTATAACCGCCATCTAATACAATCGCCTGACCTGTTAAACCTTTGGCCACATCACTTGCTAAATAAAGTGCAAGCCCTGTAATTTCTGAAACATCAAGCAAGCGCTTTTGCGGGACAAGTGGATATAGCACCTGCTCCAACACTTCTTCTACTTGAATCCCACGTGTCTTTGCTAAATCTGTAAATTGATTACGAACTAATGCTGTATCCACATATCCTGGACAGATGGCATTAACCGTAATACCGTCATTGGCTACTTCAAGTGCAGCGACTTTTGTTAATCCTATTAAGCCATGCTTTGCTGCGTTGTAACCCGCTTTACCAGCAAATCCAATAACACCGTTTATCGATGCCATATTTAGAATGCGACCAAATTTATTTTTCTTCATATGGGGTAAGGCATATTTCATCGTAATAAATGGCGCTACAAGCATTACTTTTTGCATTTGTTCAAAGATTTCAGTTGGGAAATCCTCGATGTAAGATACATGTTGAAATCCTGCGTTATTAATCAAAATATCAATGCTCTTAAATTTACTAACTGTGAAAGCAATTGCCTCACTAATGGTTTGTTCATCCGTGACATCACATGTATAGGCTGTTAATTGTGGATTGAGATCTACCACCTCAGCTAATCGTTGCTCATTTATATCTGAAATGACAACATTCGCTCCTTGCTCAGCAAATGCTTGAGCAATGGATAGGCCAATTCCACGAGCAGCGCCCGTTATAAATACTGTTCTACCTTCCATCAATTGCTATCCCTCCTACATTCCAAGTGAGAATAATACTATCGCAACGATAGTCCCAATAATTGGTATAACAACGGTTAAAGCACCAAAAGGCAAATAGGCATCCTTATGTTTTTCATTACATACAGAATTGATTGTCGTCACTACATAACCACCATGTGGTAATGAATCGAGCGAGCCAGATGCAATGGCTACTGTGCGGTGTAATGCTTCCGTATTAACGCCCATATCAATATAGTGAGGAGCTAGTAGTGGCATTGCAATTGTTTGACCACCTGAAGCTGAACCTGTTAAACCGGCTATTACTGCGATTGCAACAGCTCCCCCTATCAGTGGATTGCCAGGGATATTTGTCATCACATCGACAGTTGCTACAAATGATGTTGTAGCTTTTACAACGCCCCCAAAGCCTACAACTGCTGCAGTATTTGCAATAGCTACAACAGCGCCCATTGCACCTGCGGCTAACGTTGCACTAACTGATTTTGCATATTTATAGCTTACTAAATACGCCATAATACAACCGCTCGTTAATGCAACAATTAGAGCTGATGTGCCAAGAGAGTCATGGAAGATAAACGAAATCAATAAAACGACTACTAATGGTACTAAACTTAACATTGGACTAGGTAATTTACGCGTTTCGTCAACGACAGGATCTGTTGAACGTTCGATAAATACCTCCCCTTTTTTCACTGCACGTTTAATCATCCAATTCAACCATAGTGCTCCACCAATCGCCATAAATAATGCAACGACAATACTCACCTGCCAACCTGCATATGGTGTTGTTCCTAAATATGGAATTGGAATCCAGTTTTGGATTTCTGGTGAGCCTGCTGACGTCATTGTAAACGTTACAGAACCTAAACCAAGTGCCGCAGGAATAAAGCGCCTTGGAAAATTCGCCTGTTTAAATAAACTAATCGCCATCGGATAAACAGAGAAGGCTACGATAAATACTGAGACACCACCATATGTTAGTACAGCTGCTGCCAATACTACGGCATATGTAGCATACTTCACCCCAATTTTTTCAACAATCCATTTCGAAACACTATCAGCAGCACCTGTATCTTCCATTACCTTGCCAAAAATGGCACCTGCCATGAACATTAAATACCAAGAACCAACGAAGCCCGTAAATCCATCCATATAACTCGTTAAGAAATTAGCTTGATTGTCATTTGCAGTTTGTGGGAAGAAAGCAAGACCATTTGTTAAAGCTGCAATTAAAGCAGTTAATGGTGCTGAAATTAGTAAATTGACACCCCTCATTGTTAAATAGACTAGTAGTACTAAACTTCCAAAAAGCCCAATATACGCTAACATCCACATCCCACCTATCTTTTAGAAAGTGCTATAGAGTTAATCTTATATTGCTATATGGCGTGCCTGTATACCTTCATTTCTATCGTTTCTGTATCGGATTCTATTGTGCTTAGTCGCTTTACTTCCCTTACTTCTTAAAACTTGCTATACATAACTGTACACAAGCACACCGCAACTTTTGAAAATTTCATATTATCGCTGAACATCATTTAAGTAATCAATATGTTAGGCTACAGACGGACACTTTCTGCAAGCTAGCACCGTGTTGCTTCTTTAGCGTCCGCCTGCAATCTTTAAAATACGTTAAGTCTTGCTATGGCATTAATCGTTGTTACTTGGAAATGCAAATGTAGATGCTGTTTCAGTATTCGTTACCCAACGCTCTGATATTGTTTTTGTTTTCGTAAAGAAACGTGCCTGATCTGGGCCAAACATATGCCCTTCTCCAAATCGAGAGCCTTTAAATCCAGCAAAGTTATGGTAACCAACTGGAATAGGAATTGGTACATTCACACCTACCATCCCCACATCAATTTCTGTAGTAAATTTACGTGCTGCAAGTCCATCATTGGTAAAGATTGTGACACCATTGCCAAGCTCATGCTCGTTAATTAGCTGTATTGCCTCCTCTAACGAATCAACACGCACTACATTGCGAGCAGGACCAAATACTTCTTGCTCATAAATTTCCATTCCTGGTGTTACATGATCTAATAATGTAGGACCGACAAAGAAGCCTTTTGATTCGTTTACAATCGCTAGCTCACGTCCATCACAAACAACAGTCGCCCCTTCTGCTTCTCCTTTATTAATTGCAGCAAGAATCGCTTCTTTTGATTGCTGTGAAATAACCGGTCCAAAATCTGTATCTTTCTCCGTATAAGACCCTACTTTTAATGCTGCAATTTTTTCTTTTAAGATGGCTACTAAACGATCTGCCGTTTCTTCGCCCACTGGCATGATTGTTGAAATGGCCATACAACGCTGAGAAGCTGCTCCATAGGCCGCCCCAATAAATGCATTTGCCACTTGCTCAAGGTCTGCATCAGGCATTACGACCATATTATTTTTACCACCGCCTAAAGCAGTAACACGTTTCCCATATTTTGAGCCAGTTTCATAAATGTATTTAGCAACTGGCGTGGACCCCACAAATGAAATCGCTTGCACAATTGGATTTTCTAATAGCTCATTAACCGCATCTTTATCGCCATTTACGACTGTCCAAATGCCATCTGGTAAACCAGCTTTTTTCCATAATTCACTTACATATAATGCGGTCATTGGTACTCTCTCTGAAGCCTTTAAAACAACTGCGTTCCCTACAGCAATCGCCATACTTGTTTGCGCTAATGGCACCATAATAGGGAAGTTAAATGGCGAAATTGCCGCTACCACACCTAGCGGATATTTAGCAGAGTAGGCATTAATTTGACCACCAACGTTTACAGAGTACTCGCCCTTTACCAAATGAGGAGCCCCAATTGCTAAATCAACGGATTCTAGACCTCGTGTAATTTCACCTCTCGCATCATCAATCGTTTTACCACTTTCCGTACAAATGATTTGTAATAATTCTTCCATATTATCTGTCACTAGATTGCGAAATTTTAAAACTACCTCCGCACGTTTAGCTACTGACGTATCACGCCATTTTGGAAAGGCAGCCTGTGCTTTGACAATTGCCTCACGTGTCTCTTCTACTGTTGCTAGCGGTACTTTTGCAATAACATCACCTGTTGTAGGATTATAAACTGAACCGTAACGACCACTTTTTCCCTCAATCATTTCTCCACCAATAAAATGTGTTAATGTTTTAACTTGTTGTGCTGTTGTCATAACTGTTTTCCTCCTTTAATTTTGTTTCATCATGCACTTTTCTTTGAGACTTAAATAAGCAGCAGACATGTCGTTTTCACCAAAACCTTCTGCTGATATATCATTGTAAAGATTGACCAGTTGTTCACCAATAAGAAGGGGCACACCTGCTTCATCAGCCATATTTTTTGCTAATCGCAAATCTTTTAGTAATAGATTCGTAGAAAAGCCAGGTTCATAATTTTCATTTTTCATGTATTCTAAATAATTACGCTCGTAAATACGACTTTGGCCATAACTGTTACTTAATACTTCATAGAGCGTATCTGCTGCCACTCCCATACTTTCTCCAAGTACAATCGTTTCTGCAACCGCCTGCGTATAAAAGCCAATCATTAAATTGTTCAGTAATTTAATACGTGTCCCTACACTCGGAGATGTGCCAAGATGGAAAATATTTTTT
Organism: Lysinibacillus mangiferihumi; assembly: GCF_003049665.1. Classification (GTDB taxonomy): domain Bacteria; phylum Bacillota; class Bacilli; order Bacillales_A; family Planococcaceae; genus Lysinibacillus; species Lysinibacillus mangiferihumi. Next base: position 24,904 of record NZ_PYWM01000045.1, read on the forward strand.
CCTACTATTTCGAAAATTTCAATTCCACTTTGGTAATCCTTTTCTTCTCCACCTATCATGATTGTTAACGTTGCATTGATAGCACCAATAACACCTCCGCTTACCGGAGCTCCTAAATAACGTAACCCTAATGATTGCGCCTTTTTATGTAACGAATCATTTAATTCAGGATTTACAGTGCTAAAGTCTATCAGTAGACTTCCTTGCTTAGCATGTTTCAAAATCCCTTCTTCCGATGTGTAGACATGTTCAACAACTTGTGGCGTTGGCAAGCTGGTCATAATTACTTCGCTTTGCTTTACAACTGCTTGCGTTGTTGCTAAACCAATACCACCTTCTGCAATGAATTGCTCCATTGCTTTCGTATTCGTGTCAAAGCCATACACTTCATAACCTGCACGAAGTAAGTTAATGGACATTGGTAACCCCATATTGCCTAAGCCGATAAAACCTAACTTGTCTTTCATTTGAGCTCCCCCATTCCCCATGAATTGCGTAAATAAGCTAACTGATACACTAGCCAACTTTACGTTTTTATCGTAACATTAATAACGAGATACTCTTAATGACCGCGGTCATTGACTGTGGTCATTTAAATCATAAACAAACATAATATCACTCGTCAATCAAAAAATTTTCTATTTTCTGAATAAATGTTGCAATTATTATTATAGGATATTTTAATTACGGAGGCAGATGGGCATGAATTCGTTAACTACTCGCCAAAAAAAGGCATTAGAAACTCGAGAAAAATTACTGAAAACTTCTTTAGATTTATTTAATAAACATGGATTTGAACATGTATCTGTTGAACAAATTACGAAAGCATGTAAAGTGTCCAAGGGCACTTTCTATACCCATTTCCCATCCAAATACGATGTTATTTTGGAAAAATTTGAGGAGCTTGATAGCTTTTACAGTACTGTCGAAAAAAATATTGATCAATCATTGTCAGCAAGTGAGAAAATTCTTTTGCTTTATAAGGAGCAAATGTTGTATTTAACAAATGTTGTTGGCAAAGATTTATTGAGAACAGTGTATACAGCTGCCATGACGAATCAAGTAGAACAAAATCATTATTTAATTAGTCCTCAGCGCAAAATCTTTCAAATTATTAACACTTATATTGAAGAGGGTATTCAACAAGGAGAGTTTGTTAACGATTTACAAGCTGTACAAATGCAACAAATTATACAGCGTTGCATGAGAGCCAATGTTTATGATTGGTTAATTCATAATGAGGAATTTGATTTAGTTGCGCAGATGGCACATTTTACAGCAGTTGTTATAAACGGATTAAAGAAATAAGTTAATTTGCTTCCTAAAGCAATAGTAAAGGCATCAAGAAAATAATTTCTTGATGCCTTTTGTCTGTTTCATTCCGCTCCGCGGGTATTTCGCTCTGCTCCGCGGGTATTTCACCTTGTTCCGCGGGTATTTCGCTCTGCTCCGCGGGTATTTCACCTTGCTCCGCGGGTATTTCACCTTGCTCCGCGGGTATTTCGCTCTGCTTCGCGGGTATTTCACCTTGTTCCGCGGGTATTTCGCTCTGCTTCGCGGGTATTTCA
>NZ_PYWM01000046.1 GCF_003049665.1 Lysinibacillus mangiferihumi
GGGTATTCTCTCCTATCCCGCGGGTATCTCACCTCAATCGCGGGTATTCACCTCTACTTCGCGGGTATTCTCTCCTATCCCGCGGGTATCTCACCTCAATCGCGGGTATTCACCTCTACTTCGCGGGTATTCTCTCCTATCCCGCGGGTATCTCACCTCAATCGTGGGATTCTCTCCTATCCCGCGGGTATTTACCTCTTTTTCGCGGGTATTCACCTCTACTTCGCGGGTATTCACCTCTATTCCGCGGGTATTCGCTCCTATTCCGCGGGTAATTACCTCTACTTCGCGGGTAATCCCCCTACTCAAGCAGGTATTTCCTTTCATCTTCTACCTATTGTTTGTCTTCGGGTTCATCATCTACTTGAATTGGATCTGCAATGCGTTCATCCTCGGCAAGTTCAAGACCATCTCGCAAATGCTCCATTTGTTTGCCGAGATCTTGCAACTCTTTAAAATTTCTAGCCATTGTCCCGTTTTCTATATTGGGAACCTTCTTTTCCATTTTTATCACCTCTGTTATAGTTTTCCCGAAATATTAAAGTCTGAACCATTTCTGACATATTTTATTCAGCAAGGTCGTTTCATTTTTATAATAGATAGGCTATACTAAAAAGAGATTGCTTATAAACATGAGGAGGGTTCTTCCATGAAGTTATTATTAATTATTGGTGTAACTGTTGCTTTCCTAGCTGCTATTTTCACTGCTGGGTACGAAGGCGACTACAAAGCGGACAAATAATACTCCAAGAAAATCACTAAGTATATTTTAATACTTAGTGATTTTCTTATTTTAAAGAAGTAGCCATTGCGGTTACTTCTTTTTTTCGACCAATTTAACTACTTGACTTCCACCACTTTATAAAATATACTTACTTACAATAAGTAACTTGATAATTAATCATAACTAAAATATTGGAGGAATACTACCATGCATTTTCATGATAAACCTAACACATATGTCACAAATATTGAAGTTAAAGTAAGTGATTTACAACGATCATTAACATACTATCAAGACATTATTGGCTTTAAAGTTTTACAGCAAGAAGCGAATCGAGCTACCTTAACCGCTGACGGTAAAACAGCATTGCTTACAATTGTTCAACTGGAAACAATTGAACAAAAAACGAGCTCAACAAGCGGTCTTTATCACTTTGCACTATTATTACCTACACGCCGTGATTTAGCTAATATCATAACTCATTTCCGTCAATCAGGTGTTTACTTTGGTGCCTCTGATCACGATGTAAGTGAAGCACTTTATTTACGTGATCCAGATGAAAATGGTATTGAAATTTATGTAGATCGTCCTGAAAGTGACTGGACTTGGCGCTCAGATCAAGTGCATATGGTAACTGAGCCGCTTAATATTCCTTCTATATTGGCAGAAGCTGATGGACAATGGCATGGTTTACCTGCTAATACGGTTATGGGGCATATTCATTTATCGGTTTCAAGCTTAGTTGCAGCCGAAACGTTCTATACAAAGGGCTTAGGCTTTGACATTGTCACTCGTTATGGTGAGCAAGCATTATTTATTTCTACTGGTCGTTATCACCATCATATCGGTTTAAATACTTGGTATTCTGAAGGGGCACCAAAGCTTGGGGAAAATCAAATTGGTCTAAAATCCTATACACTGCGTCTAGATAATGAAGAGCAGGCAAATACATTAAAAGCAAACTTGCGACAAATAGGAGCGCCTGTTACTGATATAGATGGTGGTTTCCAAACAGAAGATCCTGCTGGTAATGTTATTTTACTGAAATTTTAAGGAGGCTATCTCATGGAATTTGGTATTTACACATTAGCAGATATCGGTCAAAATCCGGTGAATGGCTATATGCCAACTGCTAAAGAACGCCTCGATGAAGTAATGCAATACGGTCAGCTTGCAGATGAAGCCGGTCTTCACGTATTTGGTGTGGGAGAACATCATCGTTTAGATTATGCTGTTTCAGCCGTACCAGTCGTATTATCTGCACTTTCCCAGCGGACAAAAAACATTCAATTAATAAGTACGACGACTGTACTTAGTACGGTCGATCCAGTGCGCTTATACGAAGATTTCGCAACACTGGATTTACTGTCAAATGGTCGTGCAGAAATTGTTGCTGGACGAGGTGCATTTATCGAATCGTTCCCGTTGTTTGGTTATGATGTAGATGATTATGATGCACTATTTGAGGAACATTTAGCCTTACTGTTAAAGTTAAACCGAGAAGAGCGTGTAACGTGGAGTGGCAGCTATCGCAAACCGCTTCAACATGCTGACATTGCACCACGTGCTAGTCGTGAAATCCCCATTCATATCGGTGTGGGTGGAACGCCTGAAAGTGCTAGTCGTGCGGGTCGTTATGGCGTAGGTCTAAACTTAGCCATTTTAGGCGGGGATCCAAGACGATTCAAACATTTGGTTGATGTTTACCGCGAAGCATTGCTCACAGCAGGACACGATGCGAAGAAATCAAAAATCACTGTCTCAGGGCACGCATACTTTGCTGAAAATTTAGCGCAGGCTAAGGAGGAATTTTATCCACATTACTCAAATTATTGGCACTATGTTAATGCACAACGTGGTATGCGCTATCATTTATCTAAAGAAGGCTTTGACAATATGACAGCTGGTCAAAATGCGCTATTTGTTGGTAGTCCAAATGAAATTATTGAAAAAATATTAATGCAGCATGAAATATTCGGTCATTCACGTTTTATGGCACAGCTTGATATAGGCGCAGTACCATTCATGCAGGTAGCGAAATCTATTGAGCTACTTGGCACTCATATTATGCCCGCAGTCAATAAAGCGCTAAAAGAGTAAAAGTGGTGCCAGGCACTAACACAATTCCCATGCAAAACGGGGCATCAACGGCATAACAAAAAGCGTTCGATTGATTCGAACGCTTACTGTCACTCGCTTTTTATTATTGTAAACCTGGGTAGCCTTGTTGTCGTAGAGCCTCGTAAATAACGATTGCGGCTGTATTCGATAAATTTAGTGAACGCACATGCTCACTTTGAGGAATGCGTAAACACATTTCTTTGCGCTCATAGGCAAAATCCTTTGGCAAGCCTGTCGTTTCTTTTCCAAACAGAAAGTAAATATCCCGATCTTTGTCACTAAAATCATGCGTAGTAAACGGTTCTTCACTATACGTTTCAATTAAATAGACATCCCCATTTTTTGATGCTTCTAAAAAATCCTCAAGGGAATCGTGGTACACCACGTTGACACTATGCCAATAATCCAAGCCAGCACGTTTTAGCATTTTATCGTCGGTTGAAAAGCCAAGCGGCCGTATTAAATGGAGTGAGGTATTCGTACCAGCACAAGTACGTGCAATATTGCCTGTATTTGCTGGTATTTCTGGTTGATATAAGACGATATGCAATGGCATAACGAAACACTTCCTTAGCTAAAAAATTGTAAACCTTTGTTTATTTCCACGAGGACTTCCTCATCTTGTTCTTGATCCTGCGCAGCGAGTAAAGCGTTTTCCGCCTGCTCTCCACCAATCTTCCCCAATGCCCACGCTGCTGTCCCTCGAATAACGGGTCGCTCATCTTTTTCCAGAAGCTCGATTAAATCAGGTACTGCCGCTTCCTCTTTAAAATGCGCTAGCGCCAATATAGCATTGCGTTGAATGGGCTTTTTCCCACGCCATGAGCCTGAAACATGACCAAACTTTGCTTTAAATTCCCGATTAGAAATCGTTAAAAGTGGTGTTAATAAGGGTTTTGCAAGCTCAGGATCGGGTTTAAATTCCTCATGTATCCAATTGATTTTGCCTTTATTTTTTGGACAGACTGTTTGACAAGTATCACAGCCATATAGCCGGTTTCCTATATGTGAGCGAAATTCATCTGGCAGGTAACCTTTCGTTTGCGTTAAAAAGGCGATGCAACGCTGTGAATTGAGTTGTCCCCCTTCGATTAACGCACCTGTTGGACAAACATCCAAACATAAACGGCACTCGCCACACTCTTCCTCCATTGGCTTGTCCGGTGCAAATGGAATATTTGTCACTAACTCGCCCAAATAAACATATGAACCAAACTCTGGTGTTATAATCGAGCAGTTTTTCCCGCTCCAGCCAATACCTGCACGCTCCGCCACCGCCCTATCTACAAGCGCACCTGTATCAACCATTGATTCAATACGTACATTGCGCACTCGCTCCTCCAGCCAAGCTTTTAATAATGCTAAACGCTGTCGTAATGCTGTATGGTAATCGACGCCCCAAGAAGCTCTGCAAAATATCCCACGTCGAGCCCCCTTTTTACCAGCAGGTGCGTCCTTCATCTTTGAAGGGTATGCGACAGCTATCGCAACAATACTTTCTGCACCTTCTAATAATTGAAGTGGCTCCGTACGTTTTTCAATATCGCTCTCTTCAAAACCTGATTGGAAACCAAGCTCCTGCTGGCGACGCAGTCTATTTTTCAATTCTGTAAAGGGAGCTGCCGTTGTGAAGCCAATCTTATCAACGCCAATGGACATTGCATACGCCACAAACTCTCGTTGTAGGTCATGTATGTTCATTTTATTTCCAACTCCTTACATGATATAATAATAGAAACAAATAAAGTAGGTGATTTTTTATGGAAGTCTCACTTAATCCATCGTTGTTAACGCAACTTCCAGAGCTGAAAATCGGCATTATTCATTATACCAAAATTGTCGTAGCAGAATCGCCCCAAATGATTAAAGGTCGCCTGCAATTATATCAGGAAAACCTCTATTTAGAAATGCAAGATCAACCTGTAACTGAACGTGAAGGTATTGCAGAATGGCGACAACTTTGGAAACAACTTGGCGCTGATCCGAACCGTTATCGTCACTCGGCTGAAAGCTTAATGCGTCGAGTGAGTAAGCAAAACTATTTAACACCATTGCATTCTGGTGTCGATTTAAATAATTTTTTCTCCCTCCAATACGAAATTCCAGTTGGTATTTATGATATAGCTCACCTAAAAGGAAACATAGAAATTGCACTTGGCAATGAAGAAACAAGCTACGAAGGGTTAAATGGGCGCTTCAATACGCTCAATCACATTCTCTTTAGTCGAGACGAGGAAGGGCCATTTGGTTCACCATTCGTTGATTCACAACGTACAGCTGTCTCTGAGGGAACAACTGAAGCGCTCCATATTTTCTATCTTCGCCCTTCCCTTGCCACTGAGGATGCGCAAAAGCTTCTTGCCTCTGCGGGAAAAATGTTCAACCAAATTCATGGTGGAGACTATCAAATTGGCCTTTTAACGAATGCAACACCATCTACTACACTATAAAAGGAAGTGTTTTCATGATTAATCTTGCAGAAGCAGTTAAACTAAAAAGCATTTTAGCAAAGAAGGTTCAAGAACTTATTAATGAATTACATCGCAGTTCTTTTGTCACTGTTGAAAAAGGACAAGCTCCTAAAACGAGTAATCGTGCAATGGCTGTTATTGAAAGTGAGCTAGCACAAGTACGCCTTGATATACGCACATTAGATCGACTTGTCTATGAGGCGAATATTCAGAACAAAGTAGACTTTAAAGGTGAGCAACTTGCACTTGTAGAGGCAATTGAACTGGCTTCACAACTTCGCGCTGAAGCTGAACTTTGTAAACACTTGGGCACACATGAAAAAGAAACTGTACGTATGGGCTATGGTGAAGGTACAATGTTATATGAAATTGCTATGTTCGAGCCAGATGCATACCGTGAACGTTCACTTCGACTAGAAAAGGATGCACATAAGCTCTCTAATTTGATTAATGCCAAAAACTATAGCGTTGAAATACAATTTGACGATTCTCGCTATTTCTAAACTCGGGGCGGTGAGACTCCAAACCGAGTCGGATGGGCTGTTTTCAAAACTACTTTAATGTAGACTTACAACTTAGATCAACCAATGACATGTGACCAGTTACTTTATGACCGATGACCTATCACCAACTATTGGCAATGGCATGAAAAAACTCAATCAGATGAATTGGAAAACGCCATCCGAAACCTCTCTTACACCTTGTGTGTAAGAGAGGTTTTTTATGTCTATTTTGCTAATCAATTGGACAAACTTTGTTTAGTACAATTGGAAGGAGCAATAGTAATGAACCATTCTCATGAAAAAGATGATACATTAACCAATCGCCAAGGTCATCCGGTTACCAACAATCAAAATTTACGAACAGTCGGCAATCGAGGGCCAGCAACTCTTGAAAATTATGATTTCCTTGAAAAAATAAGCCACTTTGACCGAGAAAGAGTTTCTGAACGTGTTGTACATGCTCGTGGGGCTGGAGCACATGGCTACTTCGAAACATATGGAGTTGTTGGCGATGAGCCTATTTCTAACTATACAAGAGCAAAAGTATTTCAGGATAAAGGCAAACAAACACCTGTTTTCGTCCGCTTCTCTACGGTTATTCATGGTGGACATTCACCGGAAACATTACGTGATCCACGCGGCTTTGCTGTCAAGTTTTATACAGAAGACGGAAACTGGGATTTAGTTGGAAATAATCTAAAAATCTTCTTTATCCGTGATGCCATGAAATTTCCAGATATGATTCATGCTTTTAAGCCAGATCCTATTACAAATATTCAAGACGTCGAGCGCTTCTTTGATTTCTGTGCAAGTTCTCCAGAATCCTTCCATATGGTCACTTTTATTTATTCACCTTGGGGCATTCCTGCCAACTATCGCATGATGCAAGGTTCTGGTGTCAATACGTATAAATGGGTAAATAGTGAGGGCAAAGCAGTCCTTGTAAAGTACCATTGGGAGCCATTACATGGCATTAAAAACTTAACACAAAAAGAAGCAGAAGAAATTCAACAAAAGAATTTCAACCATGCTACACAAGACTTATATGATGCTATTAAATGTGGAGATTATCCTGAATGGGAGTTAAATGTACAGATAATGGAGGATGGCCCTCATCCTGAGCTTGATTTTGACCCACTGGATGATACGAAGCTATGGCCGAATGACAAGTTCCCTTGGTATCCAGTCGGAAAAATGGTGTTAAATAAAAACCCTGAAGATTATTTTGCCGAGGTAGAACAAGCAACTTTCGGCACAGGTGTCCTCGTTGATGGATTGGATTTCTCAGACGATAAAATGCTCCAAGGGCGTACTTTCTCTTATTCTGATACGCAACGTCATCGAGTGGGCGCCAACTATTTACAATTACCAATCAATGCGCCGAAGAAACGAGTAGCGACCAACCAAAGCGGTGGGCAAATGATGTATAAACGAGATTTAGCACCAGGACAAAATCCACATATTAACTATGAGCCATCAATGTTAAATGGTTTAAAAGAAGCTACCCAAACGGCGAAGGAATACACACCATATATTGAAGGTAATTTAGTACGTGAATCCATTGATCGCCAAAGTAATACGAAGCAAGCTGGTGAAACTTATCGTAATTTTGAACAATGGGAACGTGACGAACTACTAGCAAATTTAATCCGGGATTTATCCGCATGTAATACAGCCATCCAAGAGGCGATGATCGCATTGGCTGCTGAAGCAGATGAGGAATATGGAAGCTTACTAAAAGAAGGGTTACAAAAGGCGCAACAAAACGCTTCTTCTGCAAAACCTCTTGGTAACATTAACGGTGATAATGCACCAAAAGACGCAGTCGATAAAGGCCACGATGCCGAACCTTACTAATAAGTGCCAGTCACCCACACAATTTTACGTACAAAACAGTAGCCGCAACAAATCGCGTGTAGCGAGAGTTGCGGCTTTCATATTGCTCGAGTGCCAGTCACCCACAATATTCACACAATTCTATCAATTCGAAGCACTTAATAGACGCCTGGTAAAATTCGAAGCACTTTTTCTTGTGCATCTAAAATGGCATCGACCCCTAATGGGATGGCAATATTCGTCGTTTCATGCCCTATTTTAAAACCAGCTACAACAGGTATTTCTAAATCACCAAAATATTCTTGCATTAACATTAGAAGAGCCTCATCACTTGCTCCCGTTTCTGTAAAGGAGCCAATTACTACCCCCGCTAATTGTTCCAACTTTCTAGCTTGTTTTAACTGTTGCAACATCGAATCAATGCGTGGAATTGTCTCTGCGATATCTTCTATTAATAATATTCTGCCTTCAGTACGAACCTCAAATTTTGTGCCTAAAGTGCTGACTATACGACGTAAATTACCACCAATAATTGGTCCACGTGCAAAGCCAGGGGCCACCACAGTTAATGGAGATATAGCCTCTGTATACTGTATTTCAATCGGAGAAAACAGCTGTAAAAACATTCTTCTCGATAACTCATCCATGTTATTGGCAGCCATTAGCATCGGTCCATGAAACGTCACGATATTTGCATACTCATTAATAGCACAATGCAAATAGGTAAGATCAGAAAAGCCCCAGAAAATTTTAGGATTTTCCGCTAGCAGCTCATAATCAATCTTTCCAGCAATACGAGCAGAGCCATAGCCACCCTTTACGCAAAAAATGGCCTTCACGTCAGGATCTTGAACCATAGCATGAAAGTCTGCAAGTCTTACGTCATCACTACCTGCTAAATAGTCATGTTTTGCCGTTATCGTATCCCCTATTTTATAGCGGAGACCCAGCTCATCTAAAAAGGCTAAAGCATTTCCTAATTTCTCTGGCTCAACAAGACTGGACAAACATACAATGCCAACTGTATCCCCTTTTTTTAAATGTGCTACTGTACTTATCACTTTACTTCCTCCTATTCTTTCTCTCATTCTAGCATATGGGTACATGTAGCATTGATTATTCACTCCCTTAATGCCTATAATTGACATTAGTATTTTAAATTAAAAGGAGTTATCGCTTCATGAAAATCCCACCATATGCGTTATTATTACTTGCTACCGTTCTATGGGGTGGTAATTTTGTCATTGGCCGAGCCATGAGTGGCAATATCCCACCCTTTACATTGGCTTTTCTCCGTTGGTGTGTGGCCTTTATCGTATTTTTACCGATTGCTTATCGTAGCGTAAAACGTGAGTGGCACATGCTTAAAGAACATTGGAAAATTGTCCTTATACTAGCCTTTACTGGTGTGGCAGCTTTTAATACGCTCGTCTATATTGCTCTCCACTATACAACTTCGATCAATGCATCGTTGATGAATTCTTCGACACCCATCATGATTTACATACTATCCTTTATTTTTTTGAAGGAAAAACTGTCGTCATTCCAAATTCTTGGAACTGCACTATCACTGAGTGGTGTCCTTTTTATTATTTCAGGAGGTTCGTTTGCAAGCTTAGTCGATTTTACGTTCAATAAAGGAGACTTAATTGTTGTCGTCGCCGTTTTCTGTTGGAGTATTTATTCCCTTCTTGTAAAACATTACGCGGGTCGTTTACCAGGACAGTCAACATTTCTTGTCACAATCTTTATTGGTGCTGTCATGCTCTTGCCATTTTACCTATACGAAATCACAACAATGCCCAACGCTATACACTGGCACTGGTCAACGATTGCCGCTATTCTATATGTAGGTATTTTTGCTTCTATTGTAGCATTTCTATGCTGGAATCATGGGGTCGTACAACTTGGCGCGAATAAAGCAGGTATTTATTTAAACTTTATTCCGGTCTTTGCCTCTATTTTTGCCGTGCTTTTTTTAGATGAGCAACTACATATTTTTCAAATTATCGGCGGTCTTGCCGTCGTAGCGGGTGTCCTATTATCAAGTAAAAAATAAAATAAGCGGCTGGGACATAAGAGAAAAAGTGTTAGATTGAACCTAATCAATCTAACACTTTTTTGCTATGCCGTTGTTGTCCGCTACGACGGTGCTTTCCGCTCAGCACCGTAAGCCGCAACCCTCTGCTTGCGCGCGGAATGCCCGCGTCTAACATTATGTGCTGTTCTGAGCTGGAGTCACCGCCTTCGCTACCAACAACTAGTGAACACTTCTAATTTTTTAATTGCAAAAGCAAGAATAGCTAAGGTCTCCATATAGAAAAATTACGAACACCTTTCCTCTATTCCTTAAATTTTTCTAGTTATCTCCCAGCCTCTTGTTTCTTTTATTTTGTACCGCCGTAAATAATCGTTACATTTGGATGGTTTAATAATCTGCTAGCTGGGAAAGCTTCAGTCACTTCTCCACCTTTTAATTTTTCAATTGCTTCTAATTTTTTTTCACCAAATGCGATGAGCACAATCGCCCTTGCATTCATGATAGATTGTATACCCATTGTAATAGCATGAGTAGGCACAGCTTCTGGATTATCAAAATAAATAGCATTTTCAGTTCGTGTTGATTCTGTAAGCTCTACAATGTTTGTCAGTGAATCAAATGATGTACCAGGCTCATTAAAACCTATATGTCCATTAACCCCTATTCCAAGCAACTGTAAATCGATACCACCCGCTTCGGCAATTTGCGCATCATATGCCACACACTCGGCTTCTAAATCTGTTGCCTTGCCGTTTGGTAAATGTATCTTTTCTTCGTTAATATCCACATGATTAAATAAATTTTCATGCATGAACGTCCAGTAGCTTGCTGGGCTATTTTGTTCTAATCCCACATATTCATCTAGATTAAATGTTGTAACTTCCTTGAAAGAAATATCACCAGCTTGTTGACGCTTAACTAATTCCTTATACATCCCAACTGGTGAACCCCCTGTTGCAAGCCCTAGTATGCTAGCTGGTTTTGCTTGTAATTGCTCAGTAAAAATATGTGCAGCTACGTTACTCATTTCATCATATGAATTTACTTCAATCCATTTTATTTCATTCTTCATTTATATACCTACCTTTAGAAACGTTATTTTTAACTAAAAATGGAAATTCATTACGAACTAGTAGTGAATATATTAATTTTACAAGTTATTTAGCTCTATTTCTATTATTTTCTTTCTCTATTTTTCACGTGTATTCTAGTGCTATTTCGGTTATGTTAATTAATAAGGAAGTGAGGCGATTTTATGAATGCTCAAATTCAACAATATTTAAAATTCATTCAATTTCAAGGATCTTTAGAGCCGTCTTTAAAGCTACTTGGTCAATTACAAACGAAACATCTACATAGCATTCCCTATGAAAATTTAGATGTTGCTTTGAAACGTGACATTTCCTTTGCTATCCCAGATATTTTTCAAAAAATTATTGTTCAACAACGCGGAGGCAATTGCTTTGAACTTAACATTTTATATAGCTGGCTACTTCGAGAGCTCGGTTTTTCTGTAACAAATCGCTATGCGCAATTTTGGCGTAATACGGATGATAGTACACCGATTGAAGAAGTTCCCATGCACCAGCTACTCCTCGTTCAATTTGACGGCATAACTTATATCTCGGACGTAGGTGTAGGTGCTTTAGCTCCGTGTAAACCAGTACCTTTAATTGCGCATCACGAACATCGCGAGGGCAATGAGCTTTACAAAATTGAATGGCATGACACGTACGGTTGGATGCTGTATGAGCAAAAATCACACAATTGGCGCCTACTGTACAACTTCACAGATAACGGGAACGATGCCAATTTTGCACCACGTCTTTCTCAACAAAAGAATAAAATCGCCATGATTCGCACCCCTACTGGTCGACATACGATGTTCAATAATGAATTTCGTATATACGAAGGGCAATCATTAACAACTTATACAACACACACCGATAAAGAATGGCTACAAGCCCTTAAACGTTTTTTTCATATATCCCTTACTTAAAAAAGGATGCATTTTTCAATGCATCCTTTTCAATCTTTAATTTGCTGTTCGTTTTAGTAACTCATAAACAACTTCCCCATTGTGAAGTTCCTTAACTAAGCCAATACCATCTACAAAATAATATGTCTTCACTACATCAATATATTTAAAGCTTTCTTCTAATATCGCTACATTTTTATAGTTAACACCACCTGCTCGAACTGTTCCATCCGTCGTTTGGACGGTAATGCGATTGCCGTTTACAGGGCGTTCATCGTCTTCATGAACTATCACGCCAATTCTTAGTGGTAGCCCTATATAAAAATCGTAATGTGAGCTATACTCCTGAGCGATTGCTTGCGCATATACTGAGCCATCATAATATAATAATTCATCATGAAACGGCTTGTTATTAGTCATATTCGTAATTGTCCAAACATCATTTTTATTATCATTATGACTATATTGATAATTTAATGTATATCTTAGACCATCATCAGGTGAATAATAGGCATAAGTATAGGTATAGGCAGGGTCCTTTAATAAATTAGGATTTGAAAGAGTTAATGCACGAGCTACGAATGCTGAAAAATGGGCTCTTGTTAATGGCAATTTTGGTTTAAATGAGCCATCTTGATAACCGCTCGTAATATTATTGTTCGCTACCGCTAATATTTCTTTATAGCCTGGTGTCTTTTCTGTAACATCTGTAAAGTAATATGGGCTCGTCGTTCCCTTTAATTTAAAAGCTCGTTGCAAAACAATAGCCATATCTGCTCTCGTCAACGTGCCGTTTGGATTAAACTTTTTAGCTGCATCAAATATTCCAGCATTTTGTGTCGCAGCAATCTCCTTATAGTAAATATGAGATGTCGGTACATCTTGATACTTCGGATTTTTTACATTCGTTGTTTTTAAGGCTAACGCACGTGTTATCATAACAGCTACCTGTGCCCTTGTGACATACTCATTTGGCTTAAAAGTGCCATTAGGATACCCTTTAATAATCCCACGCTCTACTAAATAATCTATTTCCGTACTTAACGTATTGTCCGACGATACATCTTTAAAACTAGCTGCATAAACAGGCTGAATTTGCAGAAATCCTAAAATCAGTAATACAATCAATATCCTACTTATTATCTTCATACTACTCCCCCTGTATTTTTTTCATCTTTGTTATCCTATTCATCAAGTAAAATAAATATTAACTAAAAGCTGTTTTGAAGAGTTGCCTTGCATTAGTGTCCATATACCCAAGTCTTTATACATTTACACTTCTAATTGCGTACATAGCTCTTCTAAAGCAAAATACCCCTGCAATACGTTGCAAGGGGTGTTGATAGGTCTATTAAGTTTTGTTGTTTTTATATAAATCAAAGCCTAGCAAATTATCACTTTAGCTTCCTTTATGCAGGAGAGATTATTTTAAATGACTATCACCTTTGCTCTTCTTATTGTTTGATTTCATAAATTTTTTTCTTGCATCTATATTTGCAATATACAAAACATATTACTCTCCATCAAAATAAATTTGAGTCGATTTAGTGTGCCATATATAAGGTGCTGTTTTTCATCTGGTTCACCATACTTTAAAACTAAAGTTTGATATAATTGTTTTCTTTCATCCTAATCTAATTCGTTAAAAAATATTTTCCTTTAATTAAATCAAAATCATTAAATCAGTTTTTCCGGTTATTCGAATTCGAAAATGCAAGACACAATGTATATAAAAAAATGTAATCCAATAAACAAAAACAACAAAGGTTACATAAATTAAGTAGCTATATTTATTGTCGCACCCCGTTATTTTAAGTGTATTTCTTCACAATTTTACATTTTGTTCCTATCTAACTTTTTAATCAGCTAGACATCCAAAAAAATAGTGAATGGGTAATAATCATTTTAAACCCTTTATAAGTCGTGCAGAGGCAAAGCAAGTTTCGCCATTTTTGAAATATACAACTCGTTCCTTGTGATCTACAAATTCAATGTTTTGTCGATTCACAATAAAAGATTTATGACATTGATACATCGATGCATGTATTTCCTTAAAATCCTTTAGGCGACCATAAAACTCAATATGCTCATTTTCTAAATGTAAAATAATTTTATGTAATGTGGGGGATGCTGCAAAAAAATAAATATCCTGAATAGCAATATTTCTTGTATAACCATTGGCTCTAATCTGAATCTGTGAAGGTGCTTGTTGTTGGCCAATTTGAAGATACTTTTCATATGCAACTTTTAGTGTTGCTAATACTTTTTGCTGTAACATACCTGTGTGATCCTTAATAATAAAATCTAACGCTGCAATTTTATACATAAACGTTAAATAGGTCATTTCTGCATGGGTTGTGACAAATATAATATTGCATAATGGGTCACGTTTACGAATCATATCCCCTAACATAAGCCCTGTCATTTCATGGTTCAAATCGATATCTAAAAAATAACAATCTGCTTGTTCATATGCAATAACCTCATTAGGGTCTGAAGTTGTGAGTACAACTTCAATCCCATTCCCCTCCATCATGGCATAGTTTTCAATGGTTTTTTTTATATGATCTAACTGAATAACATTATCTTCACAAATAATCACTTTCATATTTACACCCCCTCCTCATCAATAAACAACTCTTGTATAAATAAATTGCCATTAATTTTTGTATTCAATCGAAGTTTTGGAGAAGCATCCACCATTTGACGTAAAATAAATAAACCCAAGCCCCGCTCCTCTCCTTTTGTTGAGAAGCCTTCTTTAAAAATTTCATGTACTTTTAACTCATGACTTTGGTTGGATGAAAATGTATTGATACATGCAATTAACACCACACCATCCATTCGAATAAAGGCTAATCGAATCCAAGGCTCTGTTGTATTCTTACTAGCTTCAAGTGCATTATCCAATAGTATGCCACACATACGATTTAATTGAATCTCATCCAATGCTATTCTGTCGATATCTTCAACAACCTCAACGTGCATCGGTACGTGACATGCATGCGCTTGTATAAGTTTTGTTGTTAATAGTCCTTTTAAACTAGCTATATGTAAACAATTCAGCATCGAGAAAGCCATTTCATGCGCTTGCTCATTCTCTTCGGTTTGTAATATATGTCGATAAAAATAGACTTCTAATTCCGAGTAGTTTTTAGAATCTATAAAATGGCGCATTGATGTTAAAATATTCATATAATCATGTTTAAACTTACGCATATCACGATTGAGTTCCTCAAGCGACGCCACATAAGATTTAAAATCTTCCAATTTCATTTCCTTTTGTTTAATATGTATATTCTTAATAGCTAAATAAACAAAGAAACCAATAATAATGATAAAGAGCATTAAATAAATCACAAAAAAGAATAAATTATGTTGGACACTTTTGACGAAAGATGAAGCATCCATCGACACAATATCGGAATACATAAAGGCAATCGTCATAAATAACAGAGGAATCATTGTAGGTATAATATATTGCTCAAACACATACCCTCCTGCGAAATAATGGAATAACCTTTTGTAGACAAGCACCAAAATAAATAAGATACAAATGGAAACAATGAGCTGTACCAATGGAGAAGAAATGATAGCCTCTGTGCCATTCGATACTTGATACACGACAAGCGAAGAGATATGGTCTGCCATAACAACTAAAACTATCATAAACAGAACGTGGACGATATTTCTCCATCTCTTTGTTTGCTGATAGACAAGGAAAATTACCACCAATATGGCATACCCCATAGCATAAACACCTAAAAAAGCAAACAACACTACTGAAGGCATTACTATTAATAATGAAATCTTCAAAATCAATTTTTTTGTTATTGTAATTTTGCTAAAATATAGTGGTAAAATACTTAATATTGAAAATTGATAAATAATTAAAGTTAAATAGGATATACTCCACATATCAATAAAAGAACCTTCCAAATCAATATATTGTTATTCATTATTGTAGAATATTTATTCTTTTTTTTCAAATTTATCCAACTTTAATTCTTGTGGCAACTCCTCCTCTCCTATAGCTCCCCAACACATATAAACAGAGCCAAAGTCAGCTAATTTAATAAGCAAGTCACACAAATTTCCAACTACTTTGTCAATAATAAATTTCATCAATGATATCCTCCTAATTTTGCAATAATCACTAAAACAACCGCCTTCAAAGCGCCTACTACCAAAAATACGCTTATAGATGTTGGAAAAATAACGAGCATTACGCCCTACATTATAAGTCTACTATACAATTTTTTTAACAAGAATGTTCGATGAGCTTCACCTCGTACTTTTGTTTTTTTAGAACTCATTGGACCAATAAACAACAGGATGACAGCTCCTAGGAAAAATGCTCCCCAAACAACGCGTGAAGTTATAGGTAATGCTATAGCTAGCCATGTGATCAACGGAAATGAAATACTACTAACAACAAGACACGTTGTAAAAGACGAACAATGCGCACCATATGCTACTTGACCCACCAGTAAAAATCCAGTGTGAACAAGTAACATTTTCCAAAATAAACCGAACGTAAAAGCTATACTGTAAATAATAAAAAAATTTTTCAACTCGCTTGTAACAACACGAAATCCATACACTAATTTTATTTTATCTAACTGTGTTAACAGTCTTCTTTGTTCGATATAACCTACTAGCATTTCCTCTTTTGCAGTAAATTCCATGTCATCACCTCCTCGATAACCAGTATAAAGCATGCAACAATTAAATAGTTTAAAATAACCTAAAATGGATATAAATACAGATGAACGTTCATTTCCAATCCCCCTCTGCACAAGCGTAAAAAAAAAGAACGTAAGCGTAAAGTACCACTTAACGTTCCTTTAAATAACTTTTTCCGTATATGCTTTATATACCGCTTCTAAATAGTGAGATGTCCCAAAATATGCATTAATATTCCAAATTGCTTGCTCTACCTCTATATTTGTAAATTTTTTGGAGTTACAGAGATAGTCAATGGAGTGCCCCTTTGCCAATTCTGAGAGCACATTCATTTCTAACATATTCAATTCTCCGACTCGTCTTGTGTCAACTATTTCTATTAAATCTCCTTCAATGATATGAACTAATTGTTCTATCGTCATATTTTTTTTATTACCTTACAATTTGAGATATTACTTGTGTAATAATGAAGCTCTCCAATATTTTCATCTGTTATAAAAATAATTTGGCATTTCATTGTTTCGAGAGTTTTTAAATATGGTATATATTGATCAAAATGCTTATAAGTTGTGTCAATTAACACAACATTATACTTTTTATTTGCATTTATCATTATGACAATTTCACTCGGTAAGTTAAAGGTATCGATTTCCCAAGATGGTCTATACATAGTGAATATATTTTTTAAAAGCTCTTGAATAAGCGTGTAATTTGAATGTACTAAAATATACATTATTCTGTTATCTGACACTAACATTTTCTATATAACACTCCGTTTCACAAATCGAGCAATATATAGAAGACAACATACTAAAATACTCATCGCTATTCCTATAGCTGAACTAAATATAAACAAGAAATCCCATTCTATAGAACCACCCGAATCCATTTGCATAATTAACTTTGTTAAGAACATGCCAAGTATTACGCCAAGCACTAAGCCGATTGTGACAATAAAGAGAACTTCAGACCAAATCAGCTGTTTTAATTCCTTCGGTGAAAGTCCGATTAACCGTTGAATCTGATATTGTTCCTTCCTTTTCAATATAATATGAATAATCATTTGCACTAAACCTGTACAGCTCGCTAGAACTAATACAGCTAAAACGACCATAAACATTGCCCAGCGCTGATAAAACCATTCCGAGGCTTGCTCTAAAAGAACACTTCGCTCCACAATTTTTAACGTTGGCCAGTCTCGAATCGCTTGCTGGAGATCGTCTAATGATGTGTCAGGAGCTAAAGTCAAATGGATTTTATTAACGGCTACAACATCTTTAATCAAAGGAGAATTCCAGTCGACATAAAGGTGCGTATATTTGTTTTCCGTCGGAATTATTCCAGTAATTGTCAAATTAATTGTTTCTTCATTTGAATTTTCGTCAAAGAAATAGCCGTCTAAAACATCTCCTATTTTTAAACTATACTTATCAGCTGCATCTTCTGTAATTTCTACTCTATTCTCTCCACCAAAATCTTTCGCAGCATAATTCAGAATAAAATTATTAGTTATAAAAGAACTACCCTTACTTTCTAATTGTATTTGTTCTATTGAGACATTATTTTTCAATAACGCGATATCATCAGATGAAATATTCTCAAAATAAGGATTTGTAATTGCTACTTCATACGGATACGTGTTTTTAATTATTAATTCCTCGCCATGTGCAAGAGATTTTAAAAATGTACCATTAAACGTAATAATCATAATCAAAGTCGTCAATATAAAAACAACAGGAATATAATTTCTTAAATTAGGCATGAACTGCATTTTTACATAGTGTGCTTTATTTCCTAAATAGTGATGAATCCAAGAAGAACTTTTGTTCAACATGTATACCACCACATATGGGAATAAAAAGAATAATAAACCGATCATTAGTACACTTCCAGTAAAGATTAAAATAATCGACTCCAGCGTACTAGCTTTTACAATACCTTGTAAAAAAATGAGTAATGAGATTACACTTACTATAAAGGTAAGCATGGTCTTCCATTTCGTCCATCGATACGATTTAAGCTCATCTTTTCTTTTCATTACTATAGGTGTTTCTTTCGCTACTGTAGCTACTTTAATAAACACAAACATATAAAGTAAGAAATATATTGCAAATAAAATTGCTAAAAAATAAAGAACAGGAATGCTAAAGTTGGTTTGCGGTAGGCCAATCATCCCTACAAAAGATGGGACAATGAATTTTAGCAACAAAAGACTACCTATTGCTCCTATCCCTACACCCATTAGTAAAATAATCGTCGATTGAGTGTTGACAATCTTTTTTAGTTGCCCTGTTGTTGCACCCATTGTTCTTAACACGAAAAACTGTGCTTGTAAACGACTAAATAATAATGAGAAAGTAGATTTCAATAATAGACCACTAACAAAGATGATACTAATCACTAACATAACTATAAAGACAAGCAAGGAAATTAAATTTGCTTGTGCCCAGTCCATTTCTTTTGTTATATCGACACGTATATCTTTGAAAAGTTGGTTCAATACAGTAGCTGTCTGATCCACATCCGCTGTTTTAATCATTACAAATAAGCCCTCTACATCAGTTGGAATACCACTTATACTTTTCAATACATTGATGTCCATATAAAGAATAGGTGCATCTTCTCCATATGTATTCGGAGCGAGCACTTTTTTTATAACGAATGGCTGACCATTTACTACGACTGAATCCTCAATAGATTTTTTTAAAGCTTCCGATAAAGAATATGAAATAACAACCTCATTGTCTTTCGGCGTTTCGTCCAAATGGTAAAAGCCTTTTGTTAAATTACCATTTGATACACCTAATGTATAGGCACCTTCAAGCTGATCAACAGATGTAAATTGTAATAATATCGGTTCTACCTGTTCGACTTCTTCTAAATTTCCAATCGTATTAAAGCTTTCTGATGTAATCCACTGACCAGACTCAGGATTTGATGAAAAATTATAACCAGCTGAAATATCCACATCACCATACATGTTACGAATATTGTCTTCCATTTCTGTTTGTGCATTTTCCACATAGACCAACATCGTTGTAATTAAACAAACTGCGAGTGCCACAATCTGTATGGCAATGATTACTTGTGTTTTAGCAGCTTTACATAGTTTCCAAGCAATATTTTTCAAATTATACATGAAGATAGCTCCTCTGTATATTTTTAAATTTATCAAAAATCATCGTTAAATTATCACTATGCTCTTGATTAATATACTCATCTACTAATTTTCCTTTATGAAAGAATAATACACGGTCTGCATAAGTCGACACATGTGGATCATGTGTTACTAATATAATGGTTTGATTTGATAATTTTTTCAATTGAACAAGTGTCGTTAAAATATCATTTGTCGTATTCACATCTAATGCTCCTGTTGGCTCATCTGCAAGTAATAATTGCGGATTGGCAATAATCGCTCTCGCTATAGCCACTCGTTGCTTTTGACCACCAGACAATTCAGTTGGTTTCTTTTTAGCTAAATCAGCGATTGATAATTTTGCTAATACATCCGTCACCTTTTGCGTAATTTTTTTAGTGTCCTCATTTAGCAAAATTAATGGCATTGCTACATTATCCGATACCGTCAACTCATCTAATAAGCTGAAATTTTGAAATATAAATCCTATATTTTGCCTTCTAAATTCGGATGAAGTAGGTTCTTGAAATTGCTCAATCATCGGTACACCATGAAAAGTTAATTCCCCATGTGTAGGTTTATCTAAAGCAGCTAAAATATTAAGTAATGTACTTTTCCCTGAACCGCTCGTACCCATTATTGCTACGATTTCGTTTTGATAAATTTCACAATTGATGCTGTCCAATGCTTGCGTTGTAAAATCTTTCGACCTAAATTCTTTTGACACATTTTTCATTACCACTAATGGGGTTTCCTCCCCATTTCGTATCTCATGTAGTTTTAACTGTTTCATGGAAATACTCCTTTTGATCATACCATTTGTATTGGGCTTGATGCATACGATAAAATAATCCTTTATTTTTTATCAATTCATCAAAAGTACCGACCTCTTCAATTTTCCCTTTATCCATTACAATAATCTTATCCGATAACTTCGTGGGCCCGATTCTATGTGTAATCGTAATCGTTGTTTTATCATTTGTCATACTATCAAAATTCAAGTATTTTTAATTCTGAATGAGGATCTAATGACGCTGTAGGTTCATCTAACAAAATAAGACTAACATCCTTCATTAGCGCTCGTCCTAACGCTATTTTTTGCCATTCCTCCCCGGATAAATCAATCCCTCCATCCATTTCTTTAGATAAATAAGTATCTAAGTCAACATTATGAACTGAAAATTTATCACCTAATCCTACCTGTCTTATTACATCTCTTATTTTCTGTTCATTATCCATGTCACCAACATTACCAAACCCAATATTTTCTCTCAATGAATACATATATTTAGGGAATGTTTGAAAAACTACAGCAATTTGTTTATAAAAACTAGATTTATCACTCTCTAATACTATTCTTGATTACTACTATACACACTCATAAGCCCTAACAGTCTCTTTACTCTTAACATCGTCTTTCTTCCATATGACCGTATTTTTGCTATTTACTCCATTACATTTATGATGACGTAAACGTAATGGAGTAAATTGATAACCCTTGTGCTTATTAATTTAAATCCAACTTAAGTCCATCCCCTTTAAAACTATAAATGTACAAAAACGTCCACTTAATTGTATATAAAATTACTCACCTTTTGGAGCTAGGTGGTTCTTCAAACTATATAAATTGCCGACGATTGTGATAACTATTCCGTGATGTAATAGCGATCTAAAATTGCATTTCGCTAATTCGTGCTCCTGGAACGCTTCGTCCCAATATTTGAAATTAATGTTTATCGTAAAAATAGTGCTACGTTTTTCATAATGCCTATCGATTAATTTGAAGAATAGTTTTGCATCCTCTATATCACTTGGTAAATAACCCATTTCATCAATAATAAGTAACATATATTTTGTGTAATGCTTCAAAAGGCTCTCTAGCCGATTGGAACCGACCCTAATAGGTAAAGACAAATAAAAAAGAATTTTAGAAATTAAATATACGCCACAGGGCGAAACATAGGTGCGTTGGTATAGTAATGGTGAAGTCAATCGTTTGAAACAACCTGTAGGCAAACAATATATCTTTAATAAAGGTCCTGAACCGGACAATGAACAAACGAAATTAGCATTGGAAAACCGTTATTTAAAGCAACAAATTGAGGTGCTAAAAAAGTACGCAGAGTTGGAGTGGAAGTGGTTGGAGAAGTAGCTGTACAGTTAGTTGCGTCACTAAGAAGCATGATGTCTGTAAAGGACATTTGTAAACACTTTGGGATTGCACGATCTACCTACTATCGTTGGAAACAGGCATCTACCTATGCAAGGTCTCGTCAAGCAATAGAGAGACGTATCGGTGAACTCTGTCGTACAAATAAATTTCGCTATGGCTACAGAAAAATTACAGCACTCTTACGTCAAGAAATGTGCGTCAATCACAAAGTTGTTCAACGTATCATGCAAAAATATGGTTGGCAATGTCGCGTGAAAGTGAAAAAACGAAAACGAACAGGACAACCTTATGCAATCGCAGCCAATTTATTAAATCGCGATTTTGAGGCCACTGCACCGTTACAGAAGCTCGTAACGGATATTACTTACTTGCCATTTGATGAAAAACAGTTGTATCTTTCAAGTATTCAGGATTTATATAATAGCGAAATCATTGCCAGAAAATGGATTTATTCTGTATACGTTAGCCCAACTCAATCATTTGCCTTAAGGGTATACATTGCAAAGTGACCAAGGCGCGGTATATACATCTTATCACTATCAACAGGCCGTAAAAGCAAAAGGCATTACCATGAGCATGTCCCATAAAGGTACGCCCGCTGATAATGCCCCAATCGAATCGTTTCATTCTGTGTTAAAGTCTGAAACATTCTACTTAGACAATTTGAACAGTATTACGACGGCCATCGTAGAACAAACTGTCAAAGACTATATAAACTATTATAACAATAACCGAATTCAAACGAAACGAAACTAAACAACCAGTCGCCGGTTCAATACCGACAACTGGTTGGGTAATGCTTTTTTGATTACTGTCTTATATATCGGGGTCAGTCCCATCTTATCCAAGAAAATGGCAATTTTTCAGTTACGAAGTGCCTCACATTTCGAGTTTGAAAAACACTGTTCCTCAATCATAAGATAGAGCCACTACCTTCTACCACTCTTGCCTTTTATAAAACTGGTGGATGAATTGGAACAGATATAATTATTACTGCAGCACTCAGTATTAAGATTGATAATCCAACATTTTTCTTCATATTCACACTCTCCTTTAGATTTCAATAAATTGCATAGCTTTCTCAAACTGCTTTTCTTGTCGATAATACTCCCCCAATAAATTAGAAAATTGTTGGTGCAATTCTTTTAATTCTTCATTATCTGCTGTAAATGGAATTAACCTCCCTTCTAAAAAATCCATTGCTTTCTTTTTTTCTTCTTCTAACAAATATAAATAAAAAGTAGCAAATAAATTAAAACTTAATTCTTTCTTATTTTTTGCTTCTTCCTTTAGAATAGTAAAGGTTTTTATACTTTTTTCCGTTTGTTCTAAGCGAAATTGTGTAACACCTAAATTATATAAGCAAAGCAGATAATGATCACAGTTCTTTGACATTAAAGAAGCGCTTTTTTCAAAGTAAATTAATGCATTTTCATATTCCCATCTCATTTGGTACAAATCCCCCAAATTGTGATATATAGCAGGTAATAGCTGCTGTTGCTGTAATAGCTCCACATTTCTCACTAAATGTTCATAGATTTCGATTGCTTCGTGAAACACTTTTCCTCGAGAGTAATTGAGTGCCAGAGACATTAATGTATAAACAATTCTTTTAAAATTAAATTGGTCCTTATAGAATTGAAGAGCTTTTTTCCCATAAATAATTGCTTGGCTTGGTTCTTCTAACCGCCCTTTTATTAAAGCGAAATGATAGTAAAACTCTCCTTCTAGTGACCCTAGTTCTGGATGTATTTGAAGTATTTGAGTTAGTTCTTTAGCTGCTTCCTCATATTTACCTTTTGTAATTAAAACTAATGCATAATAATATGAATGTAAATACCTTTCATGTTGGGAAAAATTTTGTCGGTGGGCATTTAGCCATCTTAATTGATTGTCTGCTAATTTATGCTCTTTAACAAACACATAATAACGTAACTTATAAAGTTCATATAAATAAATAGATTCTGTAAAACCTATTATTTCTTCATATTCTTTTAATCTGCTCATTGTCTCTTTTACTTTCTCATTCTCTAGGTAATTTATATGTTTTTGTAAATCATTTAATAGCCAAATAATATTTTGTTCGTTATTCTCTACATCGTGAATACTAATATTTAATCGTTCTAGCAGTAGACGTATTGTCTCGCTATTTGCTTCTTTATTATTATTCTCAATTTTACTTAAATGAGGAATCGAGCAAATCCCCATCGCCACTGAATTCTGTGTCATTCCTAGCTTTGTACGATAGTACTTAATTAATGAACCTATCTTCATTTTCATAACCTCCCGTATCGAATGACTATATTTTACATTTATTATAATCATAATTTTCCCAATAATCAAAAAACCTAAATTATGGTAGATTCAAATTGTAGTACTATAACTTAATTTGAAAAGGGGTTGGGATGAATGAAAAAAGTGAAAAGTACGTTGCTAAGTCTTTTGATTGCAGGATCAGTAATAAATCCGGTGTACGCAACAGCGATGGATAGCGAAGATAGCTCAGGAAACGACGGTGGTCAGGAGAAATTCCGTGTTTATGTTGAGGCAAACAAAAAATCAGAAAAATCAACATTAAAAACTCAATATTCTGTTCGTTGGGAATTAACGGAGAACGGATTTTCAACTGATATGAATGAAAAACAATTCGAAGCATTACAGAAGAATAAAAATTACACAGTTACAAAAGTTCCTATCGTTACATTAGATACGATAGGTTTGGAAGACGATAGTATGGTAGAAAATGAAACCCTGGATTTGGTAACTTCTTTAAGAGCTTCTCAACAAATACCTTGGGGAATTAAAGCAATTTATAACAATGATACTTTAACATCTACAACTGGAGGAAGTGACATTAATATTGCCGTACTCGATACGGGTGTAAATACTTCTCATCCTGACCTTGTCAATAACGTAGAGCAATGTAAAGACTTTACAGGTGCGACAACACCCATTAACAACAGCTGTACAGACAGAAACGGACATGGTACACATGTTGCTGGTACGGCCTTAGCTGATGGTGGAAGCGATCAAGCAGGCGTTTACGGTGTAGCTCCAAATGCTGATCTTTGGGCTTACAAAGTGTTATTAGATAGTGGCTCTGGATACTCAGATGATATTGCTGCTGCTATTCGACATGCAGCAGATCAAGCAACAGCTACTGGTACCAAAACTATTATTAGTATGTCTCTAGGTTCTTCAGCGAATAATAGCCTCATTTCAAGTGCTGTCAATTACGCATACAGTAAAGGAGTTCTAATAGTAGCTGCAGCTGGTAATTCAGGCTATGCGCAAGGAACAATTGGTTATCCGGGGGCATTACCAAATGCAATCGCCGTTGCAGCTTTAGAAAATGTACAACAAAATGGGACTTATCGTGTAGCTGATTACTCTTCACGTGGTTATATATCTACAGCTGGAGATTATGTAATCCAGGAGGGTGATATTGAAATCTCAGCTCCTGGCTCATCCGTTTATTCTACATGGTATAATGGCGGTTATAATACAATTAGCGGCACATCAATGGCTACTCCTCATGTCTCTGGTTTAGCAGCAAAAATTTGGGCTGAAAATCCGTCATTGTCTAACACGCAACTACGTTCTAACTTACAAGCGAGAGCACAATCAGTAGATATTAAAGGTGGTTATGGAGCTGCTATAGGTGATGACTACGCTTCAGGATTTGGATTTGCTCGCGTTCAATAATTTTAAAAGGTGAAGCATACTAGCATTAGTAATACAAACCATCGCTTTGGTTTGTATTACTATTTTCTTGGTACTAAACGTATTCACCAGTACCCCTATTACATCCAAGTAGTATTATAGCTTCGCTTGAACTTATGCACATCTTTTAAAAGAAACAATTGAAGAGAACGATCAATTGGCGATCGATACTTTTACAGAAATGTATCAGGAGAATAACAATTAACGCCTCACAATGTACAAATTAAATCCAATTAAAAAAGCCCGTGTTTATTTTAAAGTGTACCCTTTGTAAAGGACATTTTGAAAAAGCCTAGGCAACTTGTTGAAGCTGCTGTCTGTATTTTACAGGCGGCAGCTTTTTTAAATTCCACTGACCTCGATAATGATTGTAATACGTCAT
>NZ_PYWM01000047.1 GCF_003049665.1 Lysinibacillus mangiferihumi
AGGGCTGAAAAGTCTGCAAGTTCGTTACGAAACTTTGCGTTACTCATCTTAATTGAACCGCCGTATACGGAACCGTACGTACGGTGGTGTGAGAGGTCGGGAGTTAATCACTCCCTCCTACTCGATTGTATAAAGTTAAGGTTGCTGTAAGCTTGCGACAATTTTGCTGTAAGTTTGGGGTCGTATACTGTAATCAGAAAGAGGTGAGCGTATATGACGCCATTATTAAAAGTAAAAAATGTAGGTAAAACGTATGGCAAAGGCGCTAATACATTTACAGCGCTAGCAAATATAACATTTGAAGTAGCGCAAGGTGAGTTCGTCGGTGTAATGGGGCCTTCTGGGGCAGGGAAATCGACGCTTTTAAATGTTTTAGCAACCATTGATACGCCAACAACTGGCGATATTGTAATAGGTAATACAAATTTAGCGCATATGAAAGATACGCAATTAGCAGATTTTCGTCGTGATAATTTAGGGTTTATCTTCCAAGATTATAATTTGCTCGATTCATTAACAGTGCGCGAAAATATTGTACTACCACTTGCCATTGCAAAGGTACCACAGAAGGAAATTGCTATACGGGTAGAGCGTATTGCACAGTTATTTGGTATTAGTGAGCTACTTGATAAATACCCTTACCAAATTTCAGGTGGTCAAAAGCAAAGAACAGCATCATCTCGTGCATTAGTAACAGCACCAAAGCTTATTTTCGCTGATGAACCAACAGGTGCACTCGATTCAAAATCAGCGACAGATTTACTCGAAAGTTTAAGTGATTTAAATCAATCCCATGCGGCAACCATCATGATGGTTACACACGATGCGTTTGCAGCAAGCTTCTGTCAACGTATTCTCTTTATACAAGATGGGCAGCTATCCAAGGAAATTCATCGTGGGATACAAACGAGAAAGCAGTTTTTCCAGGAGATATTACAGGTGCTTGCAGGCATCGGAGGTGGAGTAAATGACGTTATTTAGCTTGGCGCGCAAAAATATTCAGCGCAATTTGTCGAATTATTTTTTATACATCGCTTCGATGGTGTTTAGTATCGTCATTTACTTTACATTTGTCACGTTAAAATACAATGATGAGCTTGCGGCTTCAACAAATATGTCGCAACAAATTAAAGGACTGATGAGTGCATCGTCGATTGTACTTTTATTTTTCATTGTGATTTTTATCGCGTATTCCAATTCATTTTTTATGAAGAAGCGGAAAAAAGAAGTGGCACTCTATTCACTATTAGGTGTACGTAAGCAAAAAATTGGATTAATGCTCTTTTTTGAGAACTTAGTAATTGGGCTTTTATCATTGATTTTAGGCATTGTACTAGGCTTTTTTATGTCAAAGGTGCTAGTAACAATTTTAGTGCGACTGATGGGCTATCAAGTCGTAGCAAATTTAACATTTACACCGGAAGCAGTGCTTCAAACAGCAGGAATTTTTGCTGTGCTATTCTTATTTACTTCCTTACAGGGCTACCGAGTTATTTATCAATTTAAACTAATCGATTTGTTTCATGCAGAGAAGCAAGGGGAGAAAATTCCCCGTGCATCCCTTTTGGCAGCAATACTGGGCACAGTGTTTATTGGCTTTAGTTATTACACAGCCTCTACAGATATTTTCACGAGTTCTATTTGGAAACTATTCACTATTCTTGGTACGCCACTTCTAGTAATAGGTATGACGATTGCAGGGACATACTTATTGTTCCATAGTGTCAGCGTGTTCGTGCTGACGGCGCTGAAAAACGCTACATCTTGGTCGTGGAGAGGGTTAAATTTAATAGGTGTTTCACAGCTATTGTATCGTATACGTGCAAATGCTAAATCGTTGTCTATCATCGCGATTCTAAGCGCTACAACGATTACGGCAGGTGGTGGCGTTTTTGGAATGTACTACAATACCGAAGCAACGGTGCGTCATATGTTACCAAACACATTTATGTGGAAAGGTGAAGCAGTAGAGTTTGACCAACAGAACGTGTTATACAATGAAACGATTGATGCCAAAAATTTACGTGTCGATAATGAATTTGCTTTTTTTGAATATACATTATTGAAGGAATCGGATTACAACCGTTTAGCGACATTACAGGATACCAATCGTGAACTGCATATAGCAGATGGTTCAGCTATTTTACTAGATGTTAATTTTGATGAACGTTTTTCACATTACTTTACGGGTGAAAACTTTAAATTGCAGAGTGGGGAATCCTTTTATATCGACAAAATGTACACAGATAGTGTGCTAAACTTTATGTCAGCTGGTACGGTGCTTGTCGTAAACGACCAAGTTTTTGCTGCGACGAATGCCGAAGCGGTAACAATGCAGCTTATTGCTATGGATGATGATTTAAAGCAGCAAAGTGTGTCTAAAGAAATTTATGAACAACTATCAACTGAGCAACAAGAGTGGTTTTCAAGTGTTCCTCAAAGCTATGAGGATAGTTTAGGTACAGTCGGCTCATTACTATTTGTAGGCAGTTTTTTAGGGCTTGTATTTTTAGCCGCTACTGGCAGTATTATTTACTTTAAAGTGTTAACAGAGGCAGAAGAAGATCAGGCGAAGTATGCAGTATTAAATAAAATCGGTGTGAATAGTAAGCAAATATTGAAGACAGTCGCAGGTCAGGTTGCTGTTATATTTAGCGCACCACTTGTGGTCGGTATCGTGCACAGTGCTTTCGCGCTGCTAGCGTTTTCACAATTATTTAATATGGATATAACGAAGCCTGTACTATTATGGATGATTGCCTATTCAATCATTTACGGCTTGTATTATCTCTTTACTGTACGGTCGTTTTATAAAATTGTGAGACAGGGGAATTAATATGAAAAAGATGTTTATTAGTATAGGAGCACTGTTTATCATGTTTGTGGCAGGTCTAAGTGTACTTATGACCGTAGACTTTAATCGTTTAAATAAAGATACTTACTATGTGCATATTACCTCAGATGGGGAATTGGAAGAATATAAGGCTGATGATGGACAAATACTTCAAACGTATTGGTATGAGCTACCAGCATTTAAAGAAAACGGAGAAGAGATGACATTGAAATTTTCTGCACAAAAAAATCTGCGGCTGGACGCC
Source organism: Lysinibacillus mangiferihumi (assembly GCF_003049665.1). Lineage (GTDB taxonomy): Bacteria > Bacillota > Bacilli > Bacillales_A > Planococcaceae > Lysinibacillus > Lysinibacillus mangiferihumi. The sequence goes on from NZ_PYWM01000047.1 coordinate 3,099, forward strand.
TATTTAAAGCTTTACGTGAAAAAGGAAAATGAAGTGACATCTTATGATGAAATACAATTTGATGATATGCCAGCAAAAGTGCAGGCTCAAATGAAATAATAAAGAGGAGCAGTCCATAAATAATGGGGACTGCTCCTCTTATGTTTTGATTGTTTATAATTGAATAGTTACTGTAGTTCCTTTTTGCTCTTCAGATAGGATGGTTACGGTTCCTCCGTGAGCTTCAATAATATCTCTTGCAATTGCAGTTCCTAGTCCAGTACCTTGTATTTGCTCAGTATTGGTTCCACGATAATAGCGCTCAAAAATATGGGTTAAATCTTCGGCACTTATGCCCCGACCATTATCAGCTATTGTAATGGTGTTCGTATCAACCGTTACATGTACGTTTACATCGGGAGGATTATGCAGCAATGCATTATATAAAAAATTCACTATAGCCCGTCGCATAAAATGTTCATCTATAGCATGTAGAATAACCTCTGCTGTAGCATCAAAGTCAATATTTGCTTGCTCATAGGGAGATGTATTGAGTGTGTCAATGACAATTTCGCGCATAAACTGTACCATATTCACTTCCGTTAAAGTTAGCGGAAGTTGCTGATGTCTAAGTCGCATTGTTAAATTTAAATCATCCAGTAATTCTTGCATATGCAAAGACTGCTTTTCAATAATTTGGGCATATTCCGTTCGATCACTTGGCGATAAGTTCCGATCATTTAGTAACTCTGCATAACCCCGAATGGATGCAAGTGGCGTCTTCATATCGTGCGAGACGTTACTAATCCACTCCTCACGCATCATCTCTAAACGCTTGCGTTCTTGCTCATGGGCAGCCAACTCGCTCGATACTTCACTTAAATTTTCAAAAACTGGACGATACAGACCTTTCGGCACTTTTATAGGTAAATGTTTGTGATTTTTTAAATGCTGAATGCGTTCAATCATGGCGTAAAGGGGCTTAGTGAGCGTGCGACCGAATAACCAACCAACAAGCGTTGCAACTAGTAAATCCGCGATAATGATCAGCAAGCCATACTTTCCGATAAGTTGTAATGTAGATGCGCCTGAAAGATGAACCACGTATCTTGAAACGCCACTGCCTTTAATACCGATTAAATAGTTAATGTTATCTTTACTTCCTACATAAACTGTTGTATCACCATCGAATTCTTTATATTTATAAACTTGAATTAAATCAATAGGCGCATAGTGAGAAAGTGCCTCTTGAGGTTCAAAATAGGCATCCGTCACTTGCCCATTTACATCAAGCAATTGAATCCAAGCATTTCGTTGGTGTAATTGTTGAAGCCCTTCTTTACTGACAGAAGGAAGCCCAGTGCTCACATCAATATACTGCTGGAACTCGCGTACAAAAATTTCCTCGGTATCTGCGGTAGCATCATTAAATTTGTTAAATTGCTGATAGAGAATTAGTCCAAATAATATGGCAGTATTAACAAAAATAACGATGATGACAATCGATAAGATGGAAAGTAAAAAGCGTGCTGTTAAGCGCCATTTCATCGTTGTAACTCTTTTGGCACAACTAATTTATAGCCAAGCCCTTTAACAGTTGTAATAAAAACCGGTTTAGATGGATCAACTTCAATCTTTTCACGAAGACGACGTATGTGCACCATAACTGTATTGTCTGAGCCAAAGAAATCCTCGCTCCATACACGTTCAAATAATGTTTCCTTGCTTAAAATACGGTTAGGATTATGCATAAAACAAGCCATTAAACCAACCTCCTTAGCCGTTAACTCTAATAAAGTACCGTCTTTATGTACTTCTGTTTCATCGCTATTGAGCACAAATGGTCCAACCTGAATCGCTTGCGCAACAGGCGATGGTGTTTCCTGTATTTGATAGCCGGCTCGACGTAGTTGAGCCTTTACACGATAAGCAACTTCTTTAGGGCTAAAAGGTTTTGTAATATAATCGTCACCACCAATAGCGAGCCCTAATATTTTATCGATTTCTTCATTTTTGGCTGACAAGAACAGCACTGGGATATGCGAAACTTCACGAATTCGACGACACAAATCATAGCCTTCACCGTCTGGAAGCATGACATCAAGGAGCACAATGTCGGGGGTTGTTTGTTGAAAGCTTATCCAAGCTTTTTCAATGGAGTCAGCTGTATTGATTTGTTTATATCCTTCTTTTAGGAGACTGACCTTTAGAAGATTGGCTAAATCAGCTTCATCTTCTACAATTAAAATGGTTGGTTCTGCCATCTGATGCCTACACCCTTTCTATTTTTACTTTAAATAAAGGTTTTTGTTGTTAATATTACTTCTTTATCAGCCTTATTATAAATGAAAGTGCGACAAAGACGAAGTACGATGAATGGAGCGACAAGTAACAACTATTAGCTGTAAACTAGCAACGCTGCTACTTCGACATGATGATAGCTACTAATTGTAAATTTAGTGTAGTTTTACTCGTATTTGCAGGAACTATTGAACTCGCTGTCGAAATTAATGGTATACGCAGTGATGCGTAGCTATTGATTAAACGCAATAAGCTTTAAATGAAGTCTTCTCACATAGTAGATTTGTTCTTAAATACTAATAATAATGGCTCTCTGCTCGTATAAGTGGAGAGCTCTCTTTTACCCTTGTGTAGACTACATAAAATAATTTTTTGGATTGGGAGAGTGAATAAACATGATTACTGATTTACAAATGCATGAAAAAGCTAATCAACCAGAAAATGACGAAAGTGTACAGCAGCCTAAAGCTGTGGAAACATTGTTTGTGAATGAATTCATAGACGGTATTTTAGATCCACAGCAAAAAATGCTAGGTCCTGTCAAAAATGGTGGCACAATTATTGCCAATACGACGCCAGGGTGTTGGGGGCCGATGTTAACGCCAACCATTCGTGGTGGACACGAAGTAACAAAGCCGGTCTTTGTAGAAGGTGCCGAAGTAGGCGATGCAATTGTTATTACAATAAAATCTATACAGGTAACATCACTTGCGACGGCATCTGGGCATGACGAAGCAATACTTGACCGTTTTATCGGTGATCCGTTCGTATCAGTAAAATGTCCCGGCTGTGGTAAACTTCATCCAGCTACTGTAGTGAATGGTATTGGAGCGCATGCAATACGCTGTTCAACTTGTGATACAGAAACTGCGCCATTTAAAATGACAAATGGTTATACAATGGCACTAGACCAAAAGGGGAATATCGGTTTAACCGTAGGGCGAGAGGGTGCTCGACGTATTGCATTGGATGCAAAAAATTATATGCGCACGCCTGAAAACTCTGTGCAAAACCCTGTCGTTGCTCTGGCACCAAGTGACTTAATCGGCGTCATGGCAAGAATGCGACCATTTTTAGGTCAGCTAGGGACAACACCTTCAAAGGCGATGCCAGATTCACATAATGCCGGTGATTTTGGCTCGTTTTTAATAGGAGCTCCACATGAATATGCATTTACGCAAGCAGAATTAGATACTCACCGAACAGATGGACATATGGATATTAGCCGTGTTCGTGAAGGCGCTACAATTATTTGCCCTGTAAAGGTACCAGGTGGTGGCGTGTACATTGGCGATATGCATGCCATGCAAGGAGACGGTGAAATTGCTGGACATACAACAGATGTCGCCGGAATCGTGCAGCTACAGGTAAGTGTATTGAAAAAAGTAGCACTTGAAGGCCCGATATTATTACCAAATGAAGAAGATCTTCCATACACAGCAAAGCCTTTTTCAAAAGAAGAAAAACGTAGAGCCCGCGAACTTGCGGAGGAATTTGGTGTCAAACAGGTGGAAGAAGTGTTCCCTGTATCTATAGTGGGTACAGGTACAACATTAAATGATGCGACAACTAATGCAATTAGCAGAGCCGCAAAGCTATTTGACATGAGTGAACCAGAAGTAATGAATCGTGCAACCATTACGGGTTCCATTGAAATCGGCCGCCATCCAGGTGTCGTTACGGCAACTTTTCAAGTTCCGAAGACGATGCTAAAAAAAGCACGAATATTTAAACCGATTAAAAAGCAATATGATTAAAAACAAGTAAAAATGAAAACTCTTATCACAAAAACGATATTTTAAATACTTCGGCACGAGCCTAGTAAATGTAAGCATACATTGGGCTCGTGCTTTACTATTTTAACTTTTCAGCATTGTCAAAAATATGAAGTTCTGAAATTGAAATGTTATTTTTAGCTGATATAATAGAAAAGGCTTCTACATGTATAGATGATGACAATTTATATAAAGTTGATTTCTAGGATGGTGACTATGGCCGATTTCGTACGTTTACAAGAAAAAGATGTAAAAAATCATCGTTTAAAATCATATTTAGCTAAGATGAGTGGAGGTGGACATGCTCCTTCTAGAACTAATTTCGCTGATGCGCTAACAGGTGCTGCTGGTGGTTTACTATGTATCTTTGTATTACTTTGTTTAACAAACTATACAGGGACACCGTGGTTAATGGCATCACTTGGGGGGAGCTGTGTACTGGTATTTGTCGTATGGAATGCGCCGCTGTCACAACCTCGAAATATTATAGGTGGGCATATGATTTCAGCTTTTATCGGCGTGGCGATGTATTCATTGTTAGGATCGAGCGTTATTTCGATTAGCCTTGCAGTCGGCTTGACTATTTTCTGTATGGCACTTGCTGGGGTGATACATCCACCGGCAGGAGCAAACCCGATTATCATTATTTTAGGCGGCTACGGCTGGAGCTATTTAATAATGCCAGTATTCATAGGGGCAGTGATTATTGTCATTTTTGGCTTGCTAATTAATAATTTACGACAAACGAGAAAGTACCCACAATTTTGGTAAACAAATTTTTTTGAAAAATTTTATCAAAATGTGTAACTATTTTGTTTCGTTGTCCGTCTACTGTCTAGGATGTAAAGTATAAACTGATTTTGAAAACAGTTTATACTTTAAATATTTAATAAATGGACGCTGCCATAAAATAGCGTCAGCAATGAGCCGTCTGAGACAATGCACTGGGCTACCAACTTAAGAGCAGTTGTCAGATGCGCTCATTTGCCTTAATATGAAATGTAATGAGCTTTGTAAGCTTATCGATGTTACTAAATAGAGCTAAAGTGTTTGTCTTGATGAACACTTTAGCTCTTTTGTCTGTGCTTATTCATAACTTATTAGCATATGTTGGATAGGATTTGTTATATTGAAGAAAGAATAAAAATAATTAAAAAACGAATTATACCATGATAGGGGAAGATCTTTGTTGCGTGAAATTGATGGGGGGCTCTGGTTGTATGCTGTTGGATTGTGATGAGCAATTATTCATAACATATAGACAAAGTGGCGAAAACGGAGCCGAAAAGTTACTTTCAAAATGGGCAGAGGCTGAGGTCACAGCACAAGCTGATCCTAAAATATTAGGTTCTGCTTTGTCACCACAATTATTTTTAGTGAATGAAGAAGCGGCGATGAACATTGCATTTTCGACAGCTCGAAAATATTGGGGACGTGTTTCTACGACGTTACAACTATTTTTCACTAAGCAGGGCCTTGATACAAAATATGTGAATGACCGATTGAATGACTTTTTTTACACTCAAAAAGGGAAGGAAACCTTTTTTGAACAACTTTTTGCCCAGCATACAATGGATTTGGAGCGTTTAGTCTGGCTTGTGTTTGGCAAGCGATGGCAGGTACAGTTGCCTAAAGATGACTTACAAATGATTTATTTATATAAATTTGAAAATGATTATTTTGTGCATATGATTTATAAAGAAGAGCGTTTATTTTGGCATTGGCTATTTATGAAAAAAGTTTATTCACTGCTTATCCACAAACCATTAGAACAATTCACATTTATTTATGAAATTATGGGGCATTTTGAACAATCTTCAGCAATTACTTATACACATGTGAATAACTCTGTGCATAATTACAGAAAAAATCTGGATAAGTGTATAACTTATGTGGATAAATGCAATTCTTCCTGTTTAGCGAAAAAACAGTTACGTCTTTATCAAATTGTGACCCACTATCGTTTGTCAGAGGGGCAATATCAACATATTAAAGAATTAATTACTTCATTTGAGGCTGATTGGCGTTATTCTATGTATGCATTAACAGAGAAAGAAAAGGTCTTAATTGCCTATATTTTATTGCATATAGCACATCAAGAACGAGATTATGACAATGTTCTTCATTATGGCGAATATTTATTAGAAGATGAACGGCTTAATAACTACGCAATCGAAATTTTGCTAGAATATAAGGATTTACTGCCAAATCGAAAGCCAACACCGCCGGCAATTATTAAAAATTATCATCTCAATTATTTAGAAAATCTGTATGCAGTATTATTAGATACGTATGTCACAATGGAACGTTACCAAGAGGGGCTACTGCTCTTAAAAGAACATGTACTGGCATCCAATAAAAAAATAAACGCCGTACTGGTACAGCAAGACTACAGTAAAGAGCAATTAATCGCTCTTGAGGCATCTGTACAAAAAGACATTGCCCTTCATGTTAATAACTCATTACAACATATTGGACTATCTGTGGAAGAATGGCGCCAACATTATCGTCAACCTGATAGCTCGTATTATTTAGTCGCTCAAAGCGCTTCATTGCATATGATTAATATACTCAAAATTCTTTTTGTTACGGAACAATTTGAGCTATTTGAGAAATTAATCGAAGTATATAAAAAATATTTACTTGTTGAAGACCATTTCGAACAATTACGGATATTTATTAGTGCGTATGTGTGATAGATAAAAGAGTGTCCATTGAAGTCAAACAATAACTTACTTGGACACTCTTTTTAATTTTTTAAATTGTTTGCGTGCCTGACACTGCTTACTCTAAAATCCCTTTTTCTTGAAGTGCGTTGATTTGTTCAGCACTATAGCCAAGTGATGTCAGTACTTCTTCGTTATGTTCACCAAGCTTTGCGCCAACATGCTTGTACGCTGGATTGACGCCATCAAATTTAAAAGCAGATGCAATTTGTTTTTGCGTCGTACCATCGTTTTTCGGAATCTCCACAATCATGCCACGAGCTTGTAATTGTGGATGCTCGCATGCTTCTGGAAAAGTTAACACTGGCTCGACACAACCTTCAAAATCTTCATTAAAGACTTCAAGCCATTCGTTGTAGGTTTTCGATAAAAAGGCATCATGCACAGCCTCTTTAAAGCGAATTTGTGTATAGTACGAATCATTAAACGTATTATCGATTAGTTCAGGAATATCTAGTGCTTCACAGAGCAACCTACGAAACTGTGGCTCAAGACTGCCCACGGAGAAAAATCGACCATCCTTTGTTTTATAAAAATCATAGTAGCTACCGCCATTTAAAATTTCTTGTTCGGGTTGTGGTACACGACCGCCGCCGATATAGGCAGAGCCATACATTGCGTTAAGAGAAAATACCGCATCGGTCATACTAATATCCACAAACTGACCCTCTCCAGTTTTTTCACGGTGCAGTGCAGCAGCAAGTACCCCGATGGCAGCATGCATCGTACCGCCAGCAATATCTGCTAGCTGAATCCCCATAGAAACGGGCTTTTTGTCTTTATGACGAGAGTAATCGAGCACCCCTGCTAGTGCCAAATAATTATTATCATGCCCAGGTCGGTTGCTATACGGACCCGTTTGACCATAGCCTGTAATCGCACAATAAATCAATTTTGGATTCACTTCTTTTAACGTTTCATAGCCGATACCAAGTCTTTGCATAACCCCTGGTCGAAAACCTTCAATGATAACGTCATATTCTTGTACGAGTGTCTTTACAATTTCTATAGCCTCAGGCGCTTTCAAATTTAATGTAAGAGACTTTTTAGAGCGATTCAAGTGTTGATGAATGTATGCCTCATGATCTTCATCATAGGGAGGCATAATACGCGTTAAATCAACGCGTTTGGAGGATTCTACATGAATAACCTCCGCACCTAGGTCAGCAAAAATCATTGTCGCCATTGGCCCTGGTAGTAATGCAGAAAAATCGAGAATTTTTAACCCCTTTAAAATACCCAAATCTTCCAACCCCTTTTTGTGTAGGCTACAATGCAGTCGTTTAACAAGCATTGGTAGCGCTTTTCTCATTATCCCCATAGTGTGAAAAGCAAGTTTTATACCATACTGTATTAATACAGATTTTATTTGTTTTAATCAGTATTATAACAGATAAACAATTAGATTGACTATGTTAATTTTTATTATAAATTAATTTATCAGAAAATTATATGTCAGAATAACAATAAAAGTAAAAAAATTTAGAATTTAGATGGTGGAGGACGTGCGAAGGTAGTGAAAGCTGGTAGAAATGCTGATACGGGTGAGTAAATAACTGATAGAATTTTCATAAAAATGATGTTTACATTTTTTATTTTAGGGTACTTGATTAATGTGATGAATAGTTGGGTAGGCTTAAGTATAAGTCATCCTTGTGTGACACACGCTTATTATGAAATTGATATGTAAATTCGGGACACATCTCTTGATCAAACTTGACAGGACTTAAGGTTATCCCCCTTTCCCTTATGACAAAACAAGTATGATATGATGTATGCCTATATTTTGTTAAAGCCAAGAGAGCACCGATGCTTCTTGGCTTTTTAATGTGCGCCCGGCATGCGTATGAACTAGAGGGTGCAAGTCCCGAACCTCGAAGACAGAACTAGAGGTTAGCCAAGAGCAAGGGTGTCCGTGGCGAATCTGAAGGAAACTGGAGGCAAAACACTTGCTCCGAGGAACACGAATCTCATATCGAGTAAATGAGGCGGATAGATGGTATGAAAGTGCATACGCTTACCCTGGGAGGTCTGATGGAAACGTGAAGTACCCTTTATAACCTACTTGGTTACAAGTAGCTGAACTGTCAGAACTTTTTAATTTTTTTCTAATAAATTTAGATTTATTTCAATTTCATTGTTATTGTTGTGGTTCATTACAATCTACCTTCTTACTATTAATTTTGCTTGGAAAACAAATCCGGTCTGGCCCCTCTGTAGTAATTATAAAAGAAGTAAAAAGGGAAGGTCCTATAACATCTAAATAAAAACCGGTAGTTTTTAATAACTACCGGTTTTTAAAACTTTCTTTTTTTATTTTTCTTGGAAACAAAAGGAAACCTAAAACAATAAGTAAAACTAAGCCCCCTATAGCAGCAGGGATCATTCCAAACCTGTTATTTAAATAAATAAAGGTAAATACAGGAAATACTAACAACAAAACCATTTTTAATACATACATATTTTTGGTCATGTAATCCCTCCTATTAAAGCTTAACATAATAATAAAAGGAATTTAAGTCAATTAGCAATAGCCTAAACTTTCACAAGTAGGTCCGCAAATCAGTGTATTATCTAGAACACATTTTACATACCACAAGGCTCCACAGATTACAACACAAGCTGGACCTGCTATTGCTGCACAAACGATTGTACAAGCAGCTGCTCCAAGTAAAGAACATGACATACCTTGAAGATGATTACAAATCGATTTACACGTTGAACATGCACTCATAATTTGAGTAGTCGAATCAGTAGCTGGATTTTCTAGATCGATATTTTCGATGTAATAGCCGTTTTTAAGAGGTAATGATTGAACATGCTGTTTATCGATATATCCACTAGGAAACTTATCTGCTGAAACCTTAGACCACCGAATTTCTACATTCTTTTCCTTAAAGGTGGCAATACTAATAAGGTGTATATCATTTTCATGTAATGCGTATGAAAAAGTTTCTCCACCCTGGTTAACCACGCTTTGAATCAATTCAAATTTCTCTTTACGGACATAAGTAACTGTGGCATTATCATCAAAATATATTTGTACAAAAATAGAGTCCGTTTGGTCTACTGGCTTATATCCAGTTAATGCTGAATATTTTAAGTTACTTAATTTATGCTTATCGGATATTTTTTTCAAAAATATTTTAAACTCAGCCTTTTTCTGAAGCTCTTCAACCACCGCATTTAATTCTGCTTCAGGGATCTTATTCAAATACTCATTAATTTCATTTGACATGGAAATTCCTCCTAATATTTTTTTGGAGGCAGTACCCAGATTCGAACTGGGGATCAAGGTTTTGCAGACCTTCGCCTCACCACTTGACCATACTGCCACTAGAAAGTTAGGACTTGCTAGTGCTAGCTTTTAATTAGCAACTTTTCTAGCTTTCTTTGATTAAAACCAGTAACGATGGTCTCTTCACCATTATTCTGAATAACAATCAGGGGAAGGCCAGCTCCATTTAGATCATGGAATTCCTTCTCATATTCTGAATCTTTAATGATATTCCGTTCTTCGTATCGAAGCTGATTCGATTCCATCCAATTTTTTAGATTGATACAAAAGATACAGTTAAACATGGTATATACTACGATTTTTTTCTCCACATTTTCTTCTCCCTACTTACTACTTAATAAAGAAAAACAACTCCCTATTTTTACAACCTTTATTTTAAGAAATTTTATTTTGCATCATTTCATAAAATCTCCAGAATCCAAAATTCCTCATCTAAGTCATACATTTTTATCAGATTAAACAATTTAAGTTGCAGCTCTTGCTCTAAATCTTCTCTATTTTGTGAATTTGTCTGAAGTAGTGTTTTTTTATCTTTGGTGTGAAAATCTTTAACACCTTTTCAATTGCCTCATTCTTCTTTGATTCAATTGCTAATTGATATAAAGTTTTATCCATGCAAAATGCTCCCTTCATAATTGAATTACATAGTTACATGGCATGGGGAGGCAGAGCCTAACTTTTCGTGATATCAAGAAAATCGTGAAATATATACGTTATATATACATCCAAAATATCTAGAATTCACTTTCATTTTCTTTCAATCTTCTCCGAATAGTAGCTTCCAAAACACCTAATATTCGTGCGATTTCTCAATTCCTTTTCCCAGCCTCTTTCTTACGATTAGTCAACCATATTATGAAAAATAATTTGTGTGTGTTTGTGTTTTGAAGTGTGGATGGAGATCTCTCCACACTTCAAAACACAAAACATTTTGGATACGCCAAAAAGACCTAACGATTTTTGTTTTTTTCGAAAGGTCCATATGCTATAGTTTTATATAGGTGATTACGATTTCTGAGCTGGTAGTGCGGACTCATAATCGTAAAGAATGCCACGCGTCAGTAACTGAAATGTCACTTTCAGAAACTTATTGATGCAGGCGACAATCGCAACCTTATGAGGCTTCCTCTGAGGTTGCTTTTTTAATTTATAATAATAGTCCACAAAATGATTCGGGTTTTCCTTTTGCCATAAGCATGGCACAGACCATGAAATATAAAATTTTCTCTAAATGCTTGTTTCCTCGTTTATTCATACAATCTCTATATTGCGTATTGCCCGACTGGTATCGCATAATATCAATGCCTGCGTAAGCGTTCAGTTGTTTCGCATTTTGAAAGCGGCGAATGTCACCAATTTCTCCAATTAATCGGCACGCTGTTGAATCGCCAATCCCAGGAATCGAACGATATACAACATATTCTTTTCGACCTTCTGATAATTTTGCCATTTGTTTCACGAGCTAATTCTTCTTCTCGAGTAAATCCCCAATACGCGCTGCGTAATCACGTACTTGATTGCATCGAATATCATTCACTTTAACGGCTGGATAGCTATTTTGTGCTACTTCTAATAAAATAGCTGCTTTCGCTTCAGCTCGTACCAACGAGAGATTTTTACGTGTATTGGCTTTTAAGCGATTTTTAATGATTGTTTTTGAATCGGCCAATAAAAGTGCAGGGTGCGGATAGAGCTACACAATATTTAAAAATAGAGCCGAGCTCGGTGTAATGATTCTTTCTAATTCCGGAAAACTAAGGTGTAAAATCGCATGCATCCTACTTTTTAATAAAATGATTTCTTCCTCTATCTCATCGTAATAACGCGCATCTGTTCATAATAATCATCTGGATGTATGTATTTTCACGTTCCATTTTTCTCACATCTAACGCAACAACATGTTTCATTTTAAACTTCTCCTTTTGACCAATCATAGAAGCCTTCACAGTACCTTATCGATTCCACTTTCTTATACACGATCTCATTGGACCCAACATACTAAACTGATTCATATAAGGGCATGAAGTTAGCCGGTTTTATATACGGACTCACAAAGGGTCCCAGAGGCTGGTCGGCTTTTCTTCACTTCTACTAATGTTAGTATGTTTTAAATGCAGCAACTTCGACTCATTGATGTTTAATTTAGGACGACCATTTGGGTTTCCACCTCGCCATTTCTCATCATTTTTTCATTTGACGAATTGTAATATTAAGTGCAACACCTTTAAGACAAAATAAAAGAAACCCATAACGACCTCGTATAAAATGTAGTTACCACACCAACATTTTGAGGAGGAATCGTTATGAGCTATACTCATCTTACTAATCTGAACGTGCTAAAATAGAGGGCTATCTTGAATTAGATTATTCCAAACGAGAAATTGCCAGGCAGTTAATACGTAGTCCCTCCCGGTATGGGCGGTATTATCGTTTCTGTCATAAAAACGAATATGAAGCATTCTGAGAGGTTTCAGCACTCCTTGTACGTCTGTCTCTTTCGTTTATTTTGTACCATTCGTCGTTTAAATAAGGTTTTAGTGTAGTTAATGTTACGTCCACGCTATTATCAACGTTGTGAGTGATGCCTTTATATTCTTTTAAGAAAGATAATACATCCTCTTCCTTCACTTTTTCGTTGTCTTGGCAAGCACTTAATACAAAGATAGAAATAGCTGTCAACACCAGTAAAGTTATTCTTTTCATCTTCGTCCACCCCTTTTATAAAGTTAATTACAAACAATTCTGAAAAATAAAACAAAAAAATTTAAAGAGAGGGTTGTATATTCTTTTGGAAAAGTCCCTTTTAATAATGTAACGTTACAAAAAGCTTAAATTAAAAGGAGAGAAAAGAATTATGGCAACTGGACCATGTGCATTATATGGAAAACACAGAATGAAAAATTCGGTACTTGTTGGAGTACGTGACACTAACGGTAACTACATTAGTAACGAATTCCGAACAGGACAATTGTTCACATGTGGTTGTAATGACCGCATTATCACTAGTGGTAGCCCGAATACAGGCGATTACATTCGCAGCTATGTAACAGAAGGTGGAATTCAAGCTAGTGAATGGGTATATAGTATTGCTGGAGGATATTGGAAGATTCCAAAAAAATATATTTATTACCAAGGCTCGTCAACTTTACCGGGCTACGAATTTATGTAATACAAAATAATAAATAAATTCATTACATTACGATTTACGTTTTTTTAACAACATTACCATTACGATTTTAACAACAACATCATTACTATTGCTTGCAACAACCTCTATTCTCCACAGGATAGAGGTTGTTTGTTATAGGTGCGAATGATAAGTGAACATGAAATGTAAAGGGGATTGGCACCTGAAAAATAGAGAGGAGAAAGCCTTTGTGATAAAATTGTTATGTGTTGATTATTTGAGTTTATTAATTGTTTGCTTTTTAGCAAGTGAAAATAACAAATAATCGCCGTAAAGTAACTGGAGAGTGAAATTGTTTAGGAGTTGCAAATAAAGCAAGAAAAGTTAGGTTGAAAAAATCAAAAAATTAAGCAAAAGAAGCCATTAACAGTCACATTTCAATTAAAAAATAGTGTTCATTTTTCAATGAAAGAAGTGTACAGCGAATGTATGGCATGCGTATGGCAAATGTACAGCAAACAACTTTTTTATGGGGACACCGAAATACTAGGTTCTGCCTAGTCTATCACCCCCAGTGATAGCAGATTTCCCTTATGCTCTTTCATTCAATAGCCTACAGCTGTAGCTATTTTCAGTTTCGTCTTTTTTAGAGGTGAAACATTTTGTGTTTGTTTTTTGAAATCTTGTAGCATATCTAAGTTTGGTTGTTTTAGAGTGTACTCGATTAGCATGTCCTTCCAGACAGTTGATTTTAAACCAAGTTCATTTCGCAAAATCACCTGTAAGTCATCAAGCTTTTGTTTTTTGCTTTAGGGTCTTTTCAGCCACAGCGAGTAATGTCTGTAAAAAGAAACGCCCCATTGTCGTATCTTCAAGTAATCCAACATTAAGCACATGTACTTTTACGCCTTTTACGAATAACTGTTCAATGATCTCGATACCTTCTTTAGTGTTACGAGCCAATCGATAGAACAAACCAGTAAAAATACTGCTACATCAACGATTTATGATACCTGTATAAAAAGCTGTATAAACTATGTTCATAAGAAAAGCCACGAAACGTTGATATCACAACATTGAACTGCACCCCAATAGTTAGGCACAATCTAACTATTGGGTGATGCAGTTTTTTTATGACGAAATATACTACTGAGAAAAAATTACAAGCTGTTAGGGCGCACATTAAAAAATCACGAACATTCATAAGCAATAAGTGAATAAGTGCAATGTGTATTACTATTCTAAGATATAAAATATGCCCTAAAAAAAGAAAGGATTCCATAAGGTTTAAATAGGATTCTTCTTAATCACCCATATAACGTATAGCTATCTCTGCTTTTTGGCTACTTTAATTATAATTCCGTATAAATCTACCTAGCTTAGCTCCAAGTATAAACCTTTCTAAAGCGTCGTTTGGGTACCATTCTTTCCTTAACGTTGTATATCCGCATAAATCTGACGAGATCCCTTATACATCCCCATACATTATTAGTTAACATAACAACTGAAAAAGGCATAACAACAAGTAGCAAACCCTTGTCGTTACTGCCTTTTCGATTTAATAACCATTTATTCTGTATATTATGGGCTTCCTACCAACATAAAATCGCTTTATTTCAAAGTTTTTTTAAAAATTTTATGTACTTAATTAATGCGTATACACCTACAGCAAACATTAGCAAAGATACAGATAGTATCCCTAATACAATTAAAACACCAACTATAATGTCCATTTTATCACTCCTATAATCGGTGAATTATACCACGAAAGGAATTTCATTTATGAAAAAGAGGTTTTTACAATCTTTAATTACAGCTATGATTATCACCATTTTCTCTATGACTCCTATTCCAATCTAGCGCATCTGCATCTGCTGCACCAGGGAGATTTAAAACCTCTGTTCTTGATGTCGCAAATGGAGAAATTAACAAATATACAGAGTTTGAAGTCTGGTATGTAGAAGAAAAGGTAGGTCGCTCCATTATCGGCTTCGCCGAGAGGTTTCCCCAAGAAAAGGGGGCGGGCTAAAGCCCTTCAAGCCCCCTAAAACATAAGTTATTGTTTCTTCGCTCATCTTTTCTCAAATATCAAACCATACAAATAACCCCCCTCTACCTTGTGCAGAAGGTAAAAGGGGGTTACGTACCCTAGTATAACATTCAATTACCACTATAACCCAATACTTTATACACCCCCATACATGATAAGTTAACATAACAACCAAAGTAGGCAGTAACGACAACGGACAAACCCTTGATTTATGAGTGGGATTTTTCTTTTTTACTTATCATCCAATACAGCACAGGACAAATTATAATCCAAAAAATTAACACAAATAGACTTATCATAGATAAAACATCATCAAAAAAACTTACATTGTTCTTGTAATTAGTTAGTATTCTGATAAATAAAACCAATAATGTTCCTAATAATACAAAAATTAAGTATTTTTTCATTGCAATCACCTCTCCTCTTTGTTAACTTTAAAATAAATAATTCCAAAAATAAACATAAAAGGGTGTATTAAGGTAAATAACTAACGAAAACCGATTTTTATCCAGATCATTTGTTGCTAAAGTTTTATCTTTTGTAATGATAACATCATTATTCAATTTCGTTTATTTTTCTGATGGTGTTTTTGCTAAAGAAACAAGTGATGTTGATGCTAATGAAGAAATAGAAGAGAATGTTGTTATGGAAATATATCTCAATTAATAATCATTACCAGCCGGTTTCAATTTCTCCACTGTAACAACAAATGATATTATGACTTTAGACGGTGGGGCAGCTGTAATAGAAGTAGACAAGCCTATAGCTTATAAAGTTTTTTTAAACTATGCTACATTAGTAAAAATGGAAAAAGCACAACGTGATAATATGAGTGTCCTTGATATCATTTCTGATGCTCTTTCTTATACCTACAGGTGCAGGTATAGCTATATCAATCGCTAAAGCTTTTGATAATGGACCTACAAAGCTTCAACAAGCTGTGAACAATGGAGACAATGCTTATGTAGTAAGTGTTTATGCAAATGGTGTACCGAACAGTCTATCGAAAATAACTTATATTTACTACACTAAACAAACACTAAGATTTGTTTATAAAAAATAAAAACAACGAAATTCTTACTATCGTCACAAGGTCATCTATAAAATAGATGGCCTTTCTTATATTTATCCAAGTATGATTAACTGATATTTATCCAAGTATGATTAACTGAAAAAGATTATATACAAAACTAAAGTTTGAACGTTAAAAGAATAAGAAGAGCATAAGGAAAAAGTGCCCCCAACATGATCCTGCCTCCTTCTTACATAACAACTGGAAAAGAATGGAAGATATATAATTATATATATTATTTTTTTAAAAGATTACACTAGCGTCGCATTAAAATAATTTAATGTATTTTAAAAAACTGAATTTTCCGTAATATTATCCATGCATAAAAAAAGCCTTTATAATGGTTGGGTGATAGTAAACCATCCAAATCCAAAATAAAGGACATAAGCATGGATAAGTTTACACGAAAAACATCATTTGAACAATGGTTTTCACCTATTTTTTCTACACAAATAGAGAAATTAGTTGAAATTCATCAATTAAATTACTATACAAAGAAGCTTCACATCGCTTCATTCTTGAGGTTATTACTGTTTGCGCAGCTAAATGAAACCGAAAGTCTACGTGCCATTAGTGACACGCTGTTATCAGACGATTTACATATTTAAAATCCAGCAGCTTTTCGCAGTTAGGTCGGCGATTAAACCAAGTCCCGACTGAGTTTTTCCAACAAATTTTTCTAGACTTAGTCGGGCAAATTCATGAGAAAATGCATTTTGAGCAGCGCCGAAAAATCACAACACCACTGAAAATCATTGATTCCAGCACACTGCCATTGAACTTAAACAATCATAGATGGGCTGAATTCCGTAAAACAAAATCAGGTGTGAAGTTACATTTGCGCCTTGTTTACCTAGAAAAAGGTTGTTCGTACCTGATAAAGCGGTGCTGACGAATGCGAAAGAACATGATCGTGGTCAGCTTGAAATTCTCGTTGATGACAGGGAGTGCATGTACGTGTTTGACCGAGGATACTTAGATTATGAACGTTTTGACCGCATGACAGATGACGGATTTTTCTTTGTCTCACGCTTACAGAAAAACGCCGTAACACGTGTGGTTGAATCATTTGAAGTACCTGAACAGTCATCGGTGTTATCGGATGAAATGATTCTGATTGGCAACACGCAAAATCGTGCTGAGAATGGATTTCGCCGTATCGAAGTACTGGATCCAAATGGTAAAGAGCTACGTCTGATTACGAATCGGGTTGATTTAAGTGCAGATGAAGTCGCTGAACTGTATAAGTCACGCTGGGCAATCGAACTGTTTTTTAAGTGGATGAAACAGCATCTGAACATTAAAAAGTTTTACGGGCAAAGCGAGCAAGCTGTGCATAATCAGGTATACATTGCCATGATTGTTTACTGCTTAAACGTTCTAGCACAGATTCGCACAAACAGTTCACTGACGTACTTACAAATTAGTAGGTACTTAAAAGCAGTACTATGGAAACCGGCACGTATTTGGCTTCGGAAAATCGAAGGAAATACAGTACCATAAGGATTTTGAACTGTCAGTTGCCCCAGTCAACGGTTATAGTAAAAAAATGGATGTTTACTATTTCTATTTAAGTGTCTTTCATTTTCTTCAAAAACGGAAGAAGATGAAAACAGAAAATTCAATCAAAATTTATGCGACGTCAGTGAAACTTTATATATTCCAAAAAGGTTACCTAAAATAAAAAACCATTATTTCTTTTACCGAAGAAACAATGGTTTTTGCCCTTGACATACCTTTGGGGAAAGATAGTGAACGATTTACTGTTCATAATCATTATGCATCTGAATTTTGATAAAATCTAATAAAACAAATCAATCGCCTGTTTAATGACTTTTATGTTATCGCTATCTAACGACTGCATCACATCGGATAATTTAATGTCATCCATATTGCTGTTGAATAACTGCAAACCAAACCTTATCATCACTCGCTCACTATGCGAAAGCACTTCCATGTCCTTGAACAACCCATCCATATCCACTTTCTTATCTTCACCGATGTTTTTGATAAGACAATCAGCTTTATAAGTCGCTCCTACTACATACGCTAAACAGCCATAATACAAGTCACTTGAAATACTCAGTTGGTTGAATACATTTAATATCTTCAACGATTGTTCTTTATGCAGATCGCTTTTAAAATACAATTCTCCTGCTGGGGGTTCCTCATTGTCCAATGCTTTAACAATCGTTTGGCGTAAAAAAAGCGAACGATTCCCTTTTGCTTTCTCATCTAATGCTGTCCAATCATCTTCCGTCAGTGTGAGAGAGACCTTTTTAGTAATACCAATAGATGGCAATGTCTTTTTCGCTAAAACATTTTTAAGAATTTATTTGACTGATGATAAATGGGATAAATTTATTAGCAATGGGGGCTTCTAAGAACCTAAGCGATTTAATAATTTCAGTATTTAATTTCGATTACTTTTATTTTTTAGTGTTTTTTAGACAAAATATTTAATCAATTTAGAAACGGGTAAAAGATAGGTAAATTTATGTTAAAAAAAGAGAATTTGAAAAATATTAGTAATAGGTTGTGAAAAATTGTATTAACGCCCCTTATATATATAGGTTTTGTTTTAGGTTATATATGTTGCTAGGGAATAATTTTTTTATCAAAAAAAGAACATATGTTCCAAAGTTATTAGATAAAAAGTAATGCGAGGTGGTTTTGTGATTAATGAAAAAATCGTAAAAAGTGAAATTTTTCAAAAAAAGTTACGAGAAGATGGAGAATTTGAAGAGCTATACTTAGATTATTTGTTAAACCCAACACACATAAAGAAAGAACGGCTAAATGAGATATACAAGCAGTTTGAAAAACAGATAATCGCGTTGCAATATTTAAGAAAAATGATATTTTTCGAGGCTAAAAGATTTGATAAAAAGGTGCGTAGAGCTTCAAATCATTTCTCGTTGGATGTTGAATACGATGAAAACCTCACGTTTATAGATGTAATTAAAGATGATAATGCGGAAACCAGCTTTAATAATGTTTTTGAACGAGAATTAAAAGAAATATTCTCTGATGAAGAGCTTGCTAGAGAAATTTTGTCCATGACTGAAAAGCAAAAAGAAGTTTTGCATGGGCTGTATGTAGCTGCGCTGACGGAAGCAGTTTTGGCGCAACAATTAGGGGTGACGCAACAAGCGATATCCAAAACCCACAAAAGGATTATAAGTAGACTAAAAAAGGTGGTGGATGAAAAATGGTAGAAACAGAGGTCTTTCAACTAATTGGAAATTTCGGCTTTCCAATAGCAATCACTATTTACTTATTAGTGCGATTTGAGGGGAAAATAGAGGGTTTAAGAAACGCTATTGACAATTTAACGGACCATCTAGCAGGATTAAAAAAATAGTTAAGGTGAAGGTGATTTTTCTTGGCAAATGTAGTAGAAAAAGGTCTATTAAGTGATGGTGAAATCGAAGAAATTATTAAAAAAATTAAACCAATGATTGAGTATGGATTGCTACAAACAACACCGGAAAATCGAGATGATTTAAGACAACATTTGTATGAGTTGTCTATAAAAACGTTGAAAAACGTAAGATTAATGGAACCTCAAGGTTTATTTAACTGACGAATTGTAATATTAAGTGCAACACCTTTAAGACAAAATAAAAGAAACCCATAACGACCTCGTATAAAATGTAGTTACCACACCAACATTTTGAGGAGGAATCGTTATGAGCTATACTCATCTTACTAATCTGAACGTGCTAAAA
>NZ_PYWM01000048.1 GCF_003049665.1 Lysinibacillus mangiferihumi
GTTTATTGTTATCCATGAATATGCCTCCTTTAAATAGCATGTTTTCTCATTATTAAAATAATACATTAGAATTAGAGGATACTTAAAATTAATGTCTAATTTTTATATTATCAAGATAAGGTGAGAATTAATTTACTAAAGGAGCATTTCTGTTAGAAGGATTTTCAGGGGCTTGCAAAAGAAAAAGCCCTCTTGTATGATGCATGAGTGTCAACAGCCATTGACCCATCATCACACAGGAGGACTCCATTTATGCATTTTAATACGAACCAAAAAATTAATCAAGTCTCTGAAAAAACACTCGTCATCGGTATCGATATTGCCAAGCGTACACATTATGCATGCGCGGTTGATGAAAGAGGACACGTGCTCCAAAAATCGTTCCCTTTCTCACAAACAAAAGAAGGTTTCGATGCTTTTTATGAAAGATTACTGGCTTTACGTGCTACGCATGAAAAAAGTGTCGTGTTAGTTGGTTTTGAACCGACCGGCCATTACTGGATGAATCTCGCTGCCTATCTTTGTGCACATGGGATTCCGTTTATCATGGTGAACCCTCATCATGTCAATCGTTCCAAAGAGCTTGATGACAATCTTCAAACGAAGAACGACCAAAAGGATGCGCTCGTCATTGCGCGTTTAATGCGTGATGGACGATTTAGTTAGAAAAACGAGTTGAAGAACTTGAAAGAAACAAGGAAGATTTATTATATTCGCTCTATTCCCCCCTTATCTTCACTGAAAGCAATTTGATCTTAATTAAAAAGGCATTGTTTCCATACTTATCAAGAATATTTTTATTCTCAATTTGAACAAATTGACAATATTTCTGACAACACATCCACTGTCTTGAATTATGGTGGACTGTACCACTACAAAAAACTTCAGACGAACAGAATCATCAGTTTGAACGCCATCACTAACTATTGGTAAATTTTTTATTCAATAATCTTTTCTAACAATTGCTACGAACATCTTAACCTTTCCCTCTCACTAGGTGTTTCTATCATGGTATTATGCCTTGCTAGACAGTCTCACCTTTGTTTATATTTTCACTTAGTAATTTTTCTATTTAATTTTTATTCAAAAAGACTTGGTTAATATGACTAGAGAATGTAACAGAGCATTGCATACTATAAAAATGTAATCTGCAGATTATAACTTTTTGTTTGAAGGAGGTGAATATATATGCCTTTAACTACTGGTCCAATTGAAAATACAGGTAATCTACCAGCTAATGCTTCTAGTGTGCGTGTCAAAGTTCTTAATCTAACTGGAGGTTCTCTATCTGGAGTAGTCCGAGTTTATCGACTTAATGGCACAAGACAATTACTATCTACAACTCCTTTTTTAGCCGCTGCAAATGCTTCTACTTTTGTAACACCAAGTGTAGCTGGTTCGTTCCAATATGAAGTTGAAATTGCTCCGAATCAAACTGGTGGATTATATAGCGTTTACGGGCGAACAGCATCAGGTGTTATCATTGATGCTCAAAGATTTGTGAACTCAGAATTAACACAAATTCTTTAATTTTATAAATCTAAGGGTTAAAAACGTATAAGCCCTATTTTTCACATGCTTATATTGTTGACCAAAAGGCATAAAGAAGTGCACTCTTTATGCCTTTTGTTATTTTTAGCTCTATTTTAACATCCCTAATGTCTTATTGGAAATATGGTTGTAAGGTCAGGAAATAAAAAAATTTCCCGGGTAAGCGCAAGAAACGACATGTTTTAGCTAAACTAGCAGAAGCATTGCTCACGGATTCTTAAAAACCCCTATCCCTGTTGATAAGGCATGCAATTCTCTAAGATTCTAATGTCGATTTAGCTCACTTCTAGCATCCCGTTCCATATTTCCAGTGAATCAAAAAAGAACATACGTTTGTTTATTACCATTCATCCGTAGTGAGCTTTAACTATTAATTTAAAGCAAAATTGTTAGATTGATCCACTACTAATGCCATCGCTAAAGCGTAGAATGCTCGGCGTGCTCCAGCACAGTTTGGAGATTCTTTATCAGTCGTAGTAAGGTCTGTAGCTAAATCAACAGTTCCATTTGTATTGCAAGTATCGGCTAATATATCTAGGCGGGCTAAATCCCAAAGACCTGAACGACCATGGGAAGGAAACTTACTTTGACCATGTAATGATTGCCCAATATCTAGTTGAAGTTTTATGGCCTTTGATACTTTATTATCAATGCTTGTAGAACCTTGCCCCGTAACGCCAGGATAAACATTAAATAATCCAATCATTGCTTGATTGATGCCCTCACCTTTATTAGGCATTTGCCATGGATTCTTCATTAACTCTGATGGACCCAACATGGCATTCTCAGGAATGTACATTCCCCAATATTTAACATGGCTAAACAAATGACTAATTAGGTTATTTTTAATAATTGCATAGTTATCAAAAATAGCCTCGTAAGTATTAATTAACTGCGTAACCATAACTGCCGAATCCGAATCGTTATTGGGAACAAGACTGTTCCATGATGAAGCTGTCGGATTTTCTATTAAGCTCGCATATATTTGCAAGAATGTTATAGCAAATGCATTATATGCTGGAGAATCGAATCGCGCACGTAACATATTATTTGTCAGGTTCACTTCAGAAAACCCATGCACTGGAAGAACTCTTTTTGCAGATAATGAATTGTTATAGGGCTCTTGCTGGAAACAACCTTTAGAGGCATTAGCCACTGAAGTATTGATTCCCCATTGAGTATAACTAAGTACATCACGAATTGCGTTTTTCAAATTATGTGCAGGTTCTAAGGAAGCTCCAGTCTCATGAACCTTTACATCATATATATGTGCTGCCATCCAACACGCAATCGCATTCAGTGAAGAATTCAGAATAAATCTTTGGTTTTTCGTATTAAAATCTGCATGATGGTTCAAATAATTTTTACTACTAGTCCCTGGTTGAATACCAGCAAACACAACCTTTCCTGCATCATCAAGAACTGTTTGTTTATCTAAGTAAGTTTTCTGTGGATCTGTTAATGGCTCTGCCGTTGTTATCCAATAACCAATTTGACCGGCATATGGCCCCGTAGCAAAACGGTACGATTTTTCTACATCATCATATGTCCAAGCAGATGGCGTACGATAGTACATAATAATATGGTATTCTTTAGAATTTAATACTTCATTAGCAAAATGGTTTCGGTATTGCGCTAACAACGCATCTAAATTAGAAAAAGAAACATCGCTCTGTGTTTCATCTAACTTTTTAAGCATTGCTGCACCTAAATAAATTAAGCCTGCTAATTGATCAATTGGATTTGTTGGGAAATTTAATGCTTTATCGATTAGTTTTGGAATAATTATATTAACAATTTCCTTGTAAACTTCATCACGTTCTCCAGTTTGAGCCTTTTGTTGGGCGAACTGAGCACAAAACATCATTAATTGCCCAACACCTTGTTGTATTGGAGAGGAATTGAATGTTTCACTAGAACCATTTAATAAATAGTTTTGGATAAATTTTCGTACTCGTGGATATCGACCTTTATCCTTTTTATAAGGATGTTTTAAAGATGACGGCTCAGTAGTTAGTAGAAATGCCTCTGCGAAGGCATGAGCTTCTTGCAATGCTGTAAATTGTGTCAAATCAAATCACTCCTATTTTTTCATCGTTAATAAATATACATTTTGCCAAGATTTAAATTGTAGCGTACTGGTCAGTTATCATTCTATTATGAACCTCATACATAAATAGAAATATTTACCTGATACCCTTTATTATACATACTAAACTTATAAATCCATAATATGTAATACCATTAACCTAATACCTCGAAGTTTTAAGCTTGACCAAACAATACAAAAAACAGAATTAATCTATGTAGAATTAACTCTGTTTTTAAATCAAATATTCAATTCTAGCACTAGATTATAAAAGAGAAAACGGTCGTTTTGCCCAACAACGAACCCCCTTTTAATATTTCCAAATCTAGGGATGTTATTAATTTTTATTGCGTTCCAGTTGTTTTTCCATACCAGCACGATCAATTTGAATCCAATATTCGGCTATTTTTTCATTTTCAATGCGGTATACTGCACTTGCTATTTCAATGACTGGAAGACCTGTAGGCTGATATCCATCAACTTCACCAATATGCTTACCAACCTGTTTCCAGCGAACATAAACTTTAAGATCTTGGACCATCAACTCTTGAATTTCTAATGAGAAGTCACCATAAGCCTCTATCATTTCTTTTACATGATCAGCGTATTCTTTAGGCGTTCTTAGTACTGTTACTTCCTCTTCAGAGATTACTTGGTGGGCCAATACTTGCTCTGCCATTAATTCCACTGCGTAATCTGGATTACGCCCCGAACGTACTTCTTTAAAAAATTTCTCAACAATTTGCTTTGGTGTCATTTGAACCCTCCACTGAACTTTACTATATATTTTGGGGAAGATAATACTATCTTCGCATGATTAATCATAATGCGAACGCTTATAAATTAGAACGTTTATCTTGTTTTGTGCTCAAAATCATCACCTTGTCCATTAGCAAAAGTGTTTAATATAGGGGCTAAACCATTTTATACCTAACTTTTGATTTAAACTCCCGAATTAAAAATTGGATAAGGAATAAGATGTAATAAGGATTTTCGGTTAGGGAGGTGAAAAGATGAGTAAAAACAAGGATAATTTTACTGATCTTTTAGCGGGTATGGAAAATGATGCTGCTAAGCTAGCAGTTATTGCGGGAATTATTACTACATTAGGAGATGTCTTAGCTACTATCGCAGCAATAATGGCATTGGAGGAAGCACAGAAATCAAACAACAATAACAATAATAATTCAAACAAAATTGATGAATTAGAAAAACAAGTTCAATATTTAACAAAGGAACTACATAAACTTAAACATTCAAGGAAAGTTTAGTGTCAGGCACACAAACAATTCAGAATTGTTTGTGTGCCTGACACCCTAATGCGTTGTACCACGAATCGTTGCGTAATTTAATTTATTTGCTAAAATAGCACGCTCGGCAATGATTTTTGCTTCTTCTAGTGCGTTATACCAACCACTTATAAAACGCCAACCAATTTCATTTGAACTACCTTTTACTGGTTCTGCATAAGCTAAATAATATTGTTTTAATGCGTCGTTCATCGCCGCTATCATTGCCTCTTGACTATTATATTTCCCACTTTGAATACGGAATTTCTTTGGCTCTTTGTCAATCTCAATATATTCTATTTTTTTACTTACATCTATTATAGCAACAGGCTTTAAAAAAAGGGCAATTTCGTCTAGACGACGATTCACAAGCCCTTGTAACTTTTTTCCACCAGCATTACAGTATAATAGCATTTCTTTGCTTACTTGTTCCCATTGCTTATTATTTAAATATACTAATAGGGCACTATTTTTTAAAATATATCGTCCTAAATTATATTGGAAACTTGCCAGTGCATCGTACTGATTTTGGTTAAGTGGCACTTTAACATAGTATTCAATGGTAGTGGCATGCTCTTGTGCTTGCTTTCGTAATAGTTCCCACGCATCTTCTTTTGTAATGGTTTGCCCCTTTTCAACTGCTTTGCCACTTGGCCATTTTGTTGTTCCGTAGCCGATGGTCCAAACATTGTCAGGACCTATATAGGCATCGGAGCGAAACCCTTCCCACTTCGCTATGAGATTTAGTGCATTATTTGAAATTTCCATCTATCTATTATCCCCCTTTCTTTTTCTGCACCTTCTCTAGTCTATTCAATTCCTAATATCCGAACGTTTACATAGATACAGAACAAGGAAATATAATCGTCATTTATACAATTAAGTAACAATATGAAGCTTTGGAATAACCACATTCAAAATAAAAGCCCTCCATAATAGGAAGGGCTTTTGAAAATGTTAAAAACGCATTTTTCGCTGTTTCAATATTAGTGTAAATTCAAAACTTTTTTTATATCCGACTCAATGCTTTTTGGCTTATCAGTTGGACCAAATCGAGCTACTACTTCTCCTTCTGGATTAACTAAGAATTTTGTGAAATTCCATTTAATATTACTTCCTAAGAAGCCTTTCGAATGCGTTTTTAAATAATTATAAAGAGGATGTGCTTCTTTACCATTTACCTTGATAATTTCATGCATAGGAAATGTAACGCCATACGTTAAACGGCAAGCTTCAGCGGCATCCAGCGCTGAAGACATTTCTTGCTTAAATTGATTAGATGGAAAACCTAGCACTTCTAGCCCCATATCTCGATAAGTAGTATACAATTGTTCTAATTCCTCAAATTGTGGAGCTAAACCACATTTTGTTGCAGTATTGACAATTAATAAAGCCTTGCCTTTGTATTTTTCTAAACTATATTCTGAACCATCTTCTAATGTTACATTGATATCATAAATACTCATCTTTTACCTCCATGTTATTTAATTGAGTTAATAATTCATTTAAATTTTGCAACTGTGCCCTTAAATCACCGTCTATTACTGTCAAAGCATCACAATGTGCCATTTTCTCCATTAACTTTTCTGTAATCAACGTTTCAGTTGCTCTTGCCTTCTCAGTCAAAGAAATAATTACAGCACGTTTATCCTTAGACGATGTTTCTTTCGTCACCCATCCTTTATCAACAAGCTTATTTAATATTGGATTTAACGTGCCTATGCCCAAACTCAATTTTTCGCTAATTTGTTTCACCACTAGACTATCTTGTTCCCATAAAGCAAGTAGCACCAAATACTGTGGATATGTCAAACCAAATGGCTCCAGCACTTGCCGATATAACTTTGTAAATTGGTTAGCTGCCTTGTATACAGCAAAACACAGTTGATCTTCAAGTAAGAAAGCTTTAATTTTTTTCACCTCACAATATATCGCATACGATGTATTTTCATTTTATATCGTATGCGATGTATATGTCAATTTATTGAACTGTTTAACAATTGGACATTCCGATAATGGTGGAAATGCTAACTAAAAAAGACCGTTAGAACGGTCTTCAATACTGTAGAGAATGCATTAAATTAAAGTACGCTTATGATTTTCTTAAGTTTATGCGTGCTTGGTTTCAAGTTCCTCATCACCTTCTTCTTGCTGGCTCTTTTAGCTCATCCTTTGAAAGAGATATAGGGTTTCTTATCACCATGGATGATTCTTCTAATAAGTAGTTTTTCAATCGGCTCGGCTATATAGCCCACTCCACTTCATACTTGAGCTATGATAGTCTCACTGGACTTGAATGATATACTAACTCCCCTCCATCCATTTTATAAACCTCATCGCAAAGTAAGGCAATATCTTCAGGGTTATGGCTTGCTAAAAGGATGGTTATGTCCTGCTTTCTAAAGTTCAGAATCATGTCTCGCATTTCCGCTACACCCGATTGATCCAGTCCATTCATCGGTTCATCCAATAATAGTAATTTGGGATTTTCCATAATTGCCTGTGCAATCCCTAACCTTTGTCGCATGCCCAATGAATACTTCCGTACCGGGCCTTTATCATTATAATCCAACCCAACGAACGTCAAAATATTTTTGATATCTTGATCACTGATTTTATTCTGAATCGAGGCGAGTATCTTTAAGTTTTGAAAACCTGAATATTGGGTTAGAAATCCAGGCGTATCTAATAATGCACCAAAAGATTTCGGAAAATTACCTTTGCCGATAATATCATTAAACACTTTTACAGTGCCGCTACTCGGAACAAAAAGTCCAGCAATTGTCTTAAATAATAAGCTTTTACCTGAACCATTTCTGCCGACAATCCCATAAATTCCAGGTTTATCAATGACTAATGTGATATTTTTCAGCAACTGACGTCCCTTTATCTTTTTATGTAAATTGTGTATTTCGAGTATGGTCATAAATACAACCTCCTTTTACCCAACTATTTTTTCTCTTAATTTAATAAAAAGGCCATAAAGCACACTATAGGACAACACAATACATAGCGCGATTATAGTATTAAACCACGCAATGGATATTCCCTGTAATTCACTCAAGCCAAGCAAAAAATAAGTTAGCGGTAAAAACTTTAGAATAGTAGGAAATACGTAGCCAACAGCAACCGAAGAAATCAGACTAATAATAACGAGAAACATGGCGAAGACTGCATTATTGATAATAAATAGAAAAATAGTGTGGATAATGAGTAATAACAATCCTGTTAAAATAAATAGGATAAAATGGCTCAATAGCACTTGCCATCCATCCGAATTGTGGAACAACGATAATGGTATTTCATTGTGACCCTCTATTTTATTATTAATGAAGTAAACGAATATTGCTGTTACCATATACCCGATTCCAACATATCCAATCAAACTGATGCCTATCGCAATAAATATGCTATGAAAGCAATGACGATAACTTTTCATTCTTTGAATAAGATACGTTGGATGGTTAGTCAGCTCCCGGACTATACATGAACTCAGTAATAAGAGAACAGGAATAAAAATTAATAACCAACGTAATATATCGAATTGGATATTTAATGGCATATAAAACATAAAGACAATTTGATTGGTATAGCCATTTGGTATGAGATCAGCGTATGAAGTACAAACAAGCATGCTATTCAGTACAAAAATGGCAACGATACCTAGGACATACTTTATTTTAAAGAAAGAACATGTATAATAAGTAACCAGTTTTTTCAACATTATTTTCTCTCTCCAATGTACATATCTTTTTTATCGATCATGTAATATCCAATGAAATAAAGTAGCAACATTAACACAATCCAATACAAGAGAATGGTATAGGGAACTGCACTTATTGCAGATTTAGAGCTAGTATATTGAAAAATATTAATATGGTCATAAAATAAATAGGAAGATATCGGCGTTATTTTTGACAAAAATACACCTATATTTAACATGTTGACGAACAAAACAACTAAACAAGCTGATAATATCCGCCCTGTAAATACATAGCTTATGTAAAAAAGCATTCCGAAAAACAATAAATACAACCATAAAAGTATAACTGACATTGTTGTTAAGAAAATAGGTGTGCTATTTCTTAATAGCTCTGTATGATGTTTATAGTAATGAACACTATAATTACTCCATTGATTTTTAAAATCTAAGACAAATACAGCTTCCAGTACCATGATGGCGACAAGCATTAGGCAGTAATATGAAGCTAACTTTGCCACTCGTAAAAGGTTTGCATGATACCATTGTCGTTTCGTAGAAAATCGAATTAACAAATAGTTTTGCACATTCCCTAATGAAAATAACGATATAAGAATAAGTGTAAATGCAGGCATGATAACATAAAAAAGAGGATGAAACTCCGTAAGATGAAGTAATAAATCAAAGATATTGCCTTCGACTACTTTTGTTGATAGCAATAAATTGTAGAAATATAGCATCAACACAATATAAACGAAAATAATACTTTTCTTCGGTGTATATAGCTTTAGTTGTATTTTACTCTTTAAAGCGTTCTTCAACCTTTGCTGTCCCTCCTATAAAAAATAGTGTTATCCCCACTACAACAAGCACTATGCCATATAGAAAAGTTTGTCCAATGTTAGATTTGTCAATGATATCCACATCAAATAATGCCATCGCATTTAATGCAGGGTGAATCTTCGCCAATACTGTCACTGATACAATTAAATACATAAATGGTATAAATAACGCAATATATTGATTTTGAATTACCGCAGATATTCCTAAACCTAGCGTTGCAAATATCATCCCACTACAAAACATAATTCCAATCATTATTATCATCATAAGGATTGGAGAGTTTACACCAATACTTTGAAAAAAGTGTACAGGATCTAATCTTCGCTCAGGTCTTAACATTGGTACATTTAATAGAAGCTTTAAAACCATTAAAAAAGTAAAAGCAATAGTAGGGCCAATTGCAACAGCTACCCCTCCGGCAAGTGCATTGACCGCTAAACGAATTGTCATATAGCGGCTTTTTTTCATACGGTATTGTATATAATGGTGGAATCCTGTTTGAATATCTGTTCGATAAGAATTTGCAAATGGCATACATGCAATAATTGGAAATGCAATGACAATATATGATGCAGTACCAGCGTTATAGCCTTGTAAAAAGGTGTACACAATTGAAATCACCCCGCTATTAATCCATATTAATGCTTCCAGCATACCGATAAACACTAGTAAAATAGAGGATGCTATTGTGATAAGTCCCATTCTGGATAACAATGCTCTTTTAAACTCTTGCCTAATATACATATTCATGTTTTACACCTCAACCTTCATCATTTCCAACCAATGGATTGAATGACCAAAAATTGAGTATCTTATATCTTATTAGATTAATTAGGTGTCCATGTTCCTGCAGTTTCAACTGATTCAAATGTTCCAATAGAAGTAGAAATATCTAAGTAAACTTTTTCCCCTATTAATGAACTGGCATTTCCTAAGTAATCCATTGGAACGGTTGTACGCTCTGCATACATTTCTTTTGTCGTAACATTCCTAGTCCCCTTTTCAACCCATGATACCAATTTGCCCCTCTGAATATACGTTACTAAATTGTAAGCACTGCCCGTCGTTTCTTTAACAGCATCGGTAGTCTCTAAATCACTTATAATTTGAACTTTCCCTGAATACCCATGATATGTAGGGGATGCATTTGCAAATGAACCAAATCCTATAGTCAACAAACTAACAGCTAGAATACTTGCAAAAAGTTGGTACTTCTTCATTTTGCTTTCCTCCAGATTGTAATTTGTTTCATTTTCGGCCATCTAATTATCTTAATTTTATTAGTATTCCGTTTATTTTGTAAAGTGAATTTTATTAAAATAAATACATTTAATAGATTTAAAGATACCATTTGCGTTAAAGTTGATATATTTTCGTTTTATACAAAAAAACAGCTACTAATTTTTAAATTAAGTAGCTGATCTTCGTTTACTCGCTTTATTTCTATACTGTTTTGCTAGCTTTACCATAGCCAATATCTAGCTCCCTGTGTAACAATAAATCTGTCCAGCCAAGTTTCAAAGTTCATAGGTAGCCTTTGAATGTCTCCTTCATGAACAAAGATAAGATAATCATCCTCCCCATTAGCAACCTTTTGTGAATCAATGAACATATAGTCGCCATAGCCTCTATAATTACCAATCATAAACCAATTTTTATCATAGGCACTTTGATAATATATATTTGTCGCATATTCATTTATATAGTTTTGCATCTCGCTTAAATTAAATATTTCAAAGAAATCATAACCAAGACCATCATCATTAAATAATTTCGCTCCATTACTATGTTTTAAAAATAAGCACAATTCTTTCGGTAAAACATGTTGAGTTTTTAAAGTGAATTCCTGTAGTTCATGATTTGATATTGGACAATTCCAATCACAGGTTACATTTAAAATTTCTCCATTCTCCCTTTGTATGATAATGCTGTTCTCTTTATCTAACCTTTTATTTAATGCTGTTAAGATTAATTCAATCGACATATTATCTTCACCTAATTTCTAATAGTTTAACCACCAAGGAGATACAGTTGCTCTATGAAATGAATATGGCAAAGGAATTAAATTCCCATAATCCTTATTTCCTCCCCATTTACACGGTCTAATATGATGGATTTCATAATCATTCCAATTTAAAGATCCATAAGTTTTATCATACCATGTTCTATATGCTCTTCTATCAGAGTTAGTCAAAGCACAAGAAGAACTAGAATTTGCTGACCAAGTTGTAGAAGCAGGTTTAGTCATTACTTTTTTGGACTTAGGGTCTGTATATTCTGGATATTTCATTCCTTTTTTATTCAACAACCAAGGTCCTTCATTTTTAGCACTCGCACGATAAGATACATTTGAATAATTAGCATATGCCATTGAATCTGATTTCCAATAATAAGTTGAATTTATATAAGCAGAAATTGTAACTACTTGTTTCAAGGTTACTGTTTTAGTAATATTGTCCGCATTTATATATGAACCATTTTCACTTGTAGCTCTTTGAATACTTGCAATAATTGTATAATCTTTTGGTCTTGTACCTACCCCATATACTCCTGTAACCTCTGCTGAATGGTTAATTTTTGATGTTGTTGTACCAGCATTGATAATCCATGTTTTAAATGCGACTGAATATACTAATAACGAATTATACTTACTAATGTTATCTGAATAAGCATTTCTTGAATTTCTTGAGAAAGTATTTATTTGAGACTTGTTGTCAATTAACTCATTTATATCAATTATTTCATCAGTTTCAGTATCTATCGCAACTAGATATGTTCCTTCACTTAATGTATACTCATCGTTTATTACACTAAAGCTATCTTGAAATTCTGCTCTAAGGTCTTCCTCAGTAATATATTCATCGATATATCCCAACTCATATAATTTTTGTAATTGAATAGCAGCTTCTAAATAATCTTCTTCATGACTTACGTGTTCTAACTCTAACACCGATGAACTTGCTAAAAAAGTTGGAGTAAATGAAACTAAAAGTAATAATATTAATAGTGATAGTGATAATACTATTTTTTTCATTTCGATTTTCTCTCTCTTTTTTAATTTTTAGTATTTTCCGAATTTATAGTTATTATTTTAGTGTGTTTATTATAGGAGGAATTTTAACCAGTGTCTGATTCATTATCACCTCAACCTTCACCATCTCTAATTAGTTGTTGAATGACCAAAATTTATTTGAACTTTCATGTTTCTATTTTTCAAACGAAACTAAATTGTAAGTACTACCTGTAGTTTCTTTAACAGCATCAAGTGTCTCTAAATCATTAATAATTGGAACTTTTCCTGAATACCCATGATATGTAGGGGATGCATTTGCAAATGAACCAAATCCTATAGTCAACAAACTAACAGCTACAATACTTGCAAAAAGTTGGTACTTCTTCATTTTGCTTTCCTCCAGATTGTAATTTGTTTCACTATTTTCGGTCATTCAATTATCTTAATTTTACTATTATTCTGTTTATTTCGTAAAGTGATTTTTGTTAAAATAGATATATTTTATAGTTATAAATGTAAAATTTAAATTAAAATTACTATATTTTACCCATAAAAAAACCCAGTACCTTTTGTAGAGGGAACTGGGTTTTCTCTGTTGTTTTAATATGTTTAGCGTTTAATCTCAAATTCTTGTGGACCAGCATAGGGCGGAGCAATGTAATATTCATAGAAAAAGATGACGGGATTTCCTCGTTCATTAATATAGAAGTTTTTAGACGTAAACTCGTCTATTCCACCAGTTCCCTTTGAAGCATAGTATTCCTGATAGTATGACCACAGATTTTCATCTGCCTTCGCACGTTCCTTCACTTGACGCTCTATTTCTGGATCTACTATTTTTTCGTAATCTTTTCCTAGTAAATCTGCTAGCGTTAGTTCCTTTCCTGTTGTTAAATCAATATTATAAAAATACTTTGTATCAAATGTTAATCCATTTGTAGTTTCTGTTTCATTAATGATAAATGACAAGATTTTTGCATTTGAACTTTTTACTTCATAATCAAATTTGTATGTGCTAGGTGTATATTCATTAATATCTCTTGCATCCTCGCCCTCTCCAAGGAAGTTTTTCTTAAATTCCGCTGAGTCCTGTTTTGCTTTCGCAGCAAGGCTCTCAATTTTTTCCTTAATCATCGTATTAATCTGATTTTCTAATGATGGATTCCCTATATCAGAAAATTGAGGAATTTTAATATGCGCATCAATCGAATCTGTCTTTTCTATATATTCATCAATCGTAATCACTTTTACTACTGCACCTAATACCGGAACCTTTGACATTGCCAGTGCAAAAGTCGGACTTAGATTTACAAAGAACATGAATAGTAGACAGGCTGTTAAAGGAATCACGATAAACTTCATTTTAAAAAACGTTAAAAAATCTTTCTTCTTAGGCATCGTTTCATTTTCAGCTATTGTCAGTACTTTTTTTCGTATCCTTTCCTTATTTACTAAGTTTTCTTCTATAACACGTTTTAATATATTTCGTTCATGCTCCTTCATATCGCTTCAACCGTCCTTCCCAAACTTTTTTCGTATTTCATGAGTGGTGCGGTAAATATAATTTTTTATCGTGGATTGATTTAAATGTAGTAATTGAGCAATTTCAGGAATTGATAGTTCAGCATAATAAAATAAGTAAAATACCTTTTGCACTTTTTGAGGTTTTGTTTGCAAAAAGCTCCAAATGTCAGATAATAGTTCTTTATTCTCTAAAGTAATCTCTATTTCATTTTCGTATTGCTCTATGTCCGTATCCGCATGATTATATTCTTCATTTTCTTTATTTATATCAAACAACGGTATGATACGCTTTACTTTTTCTTTTAAAGAATAATGTTGGTAGATTTTAGATTTAGCGATTCGTATTACATAAGCCTCTGGATTCTTAAGATAATCAATGCCCTTGTCCTTTAGTATTCCATACAGCGCTATATAAGTTTCTTGTATTATATCCGGGATAACACTCGTATGATTGCATTTGCTAATGACATACACTACACATTGATGATAGGTTTTGTCATAAATTTCGTTAAATTTCTCTTCGATTCTTTGAGTATTCAAAGGCTCACCTCCCGTTAAACGTTACTAGGGAATGCAATATACGAATGTTGAATAACATTGTTATTATGTCATGGTTTTATGGACTACATTCGTTTCCTTTGCACAATCAATTGCCAAAATAGGGATCGACTTTTTCACTTTTTAGCGATAACAGTTCTGATACTGTTACAAATTCATATCCTTCTTTTTTTAATGCCATTAATATTTCTGGTAAAGCTTCAGCTGTGGCTGTATGAATATCATGCATTAACACTACTGATTTATTTGTGATGTTATTTAAAATTTCGTTTTTTATAGCTACTGGGTTGCGACTTTTCCAATCTAGTGAGTCGACAGACCACATAATTGTAGTATAATTTTCTGACGTTGTATAATTTAGAATGTCTTGGTTGTATATCCCATATGGAGGTCGAAATAAGGTTGGGGTTACACCTGTTGCCGCTTCAATAATTTTGTTTGTTTTATTGATTTCTTCTGTCATTTCATTGTGCGTCAATTTCTTTAAATTTGGATGACTAAATGTGTGATTTGCTATTTCGTGACCTTCAGCAACGACTTGTGCCGCAATATTTGGAGACATCTCAACTCTGCTTCCTAACATAAAGAATGTTGCCTTTGCATCATGTTGCGCTAAAGTTTGTAAAACTCGTGGTGTAACTTTGGCACTTGGGCCATCATCAAATGTAAGTGCTATATATTTTCCGTCAGGATTCAATGCAACTGTTTCATTTTCTAATTCTTCTTCCTCTTCTTCCTCTTCTTCCTCTTCTTCCTCTTCTTCTGTCATTACTTCCTCTATTACATCTCCACTATCATCGTTTTCTTCAAATCTTGCCTTATCACTTGCAATATTTTCAGCTTGCCCATGCTCTTCAATTTTCCCACCTAAGAAGTAGTATCCCGCACCTAGCATGATAGTAAAGAACAAAATGACCGCTACAAATCTTGTCCATCTAATTCTCTTCCTTACTTTCATTCCAATACACCTTTCTTTGCTATTTTTTCTTTCTTAATATAGAAGAGAATCAGAGAGTTGAAAAAGTTTCAATGAAACTAAAAAATTTTTAATTTTTTTGTAGGACAATAAAAAAGCATGAAAAGTCTTGATCAATATCGCGTGTTCATCATGCCCAGTGGATGCCGTTTACAGTTCTGTAAGTGATAGTGTTGTAGTATGCGGCATGATGGCTAACAGGCGTATAGTGGAAGAAGGGAAAATTAGCAGTAATGTAGAATATAAAAATGAATACATAGCCAATCGTTTTGCCCCGTCACATGTGATGGGGTACGGGTATTAAAAAGTTCGCTTAAGTGGACCGAATGACTTTATCGTGTTGTGTCCCTTGAACCGAAGCAAAAGGAGTGAATATGCATGAAAGAACCATCTGAACAGCTTATTGACATGCTTGGCCATCCATATAGTCCTAAGAATGTTCAAGCTTTGCTGCAATCATTCAATGTCAAGCGAATGCCTTCCCCGAATAGCTATTTCAACGATGATATTATTTGGTCTGTAAAAGCATCGATACGCATTGATATTTATCGTGCATCAAAACTAAATGATTTGACTGGACTCCACTATACAAATCAAGATGAATGGATTATTGGTGCTATACATTTTCTTGCTCCTGGATCGGATGACCGAATTAAAACGCCGTTTCCTGGAAAGCTTCCTAAGGGAATCACGATGTGCTCCACACCAGATGAGTCAATAAAGGCTTATGGTCAACCTGAAATGGATGAAGAATGTGCGTGGCCTGGGTTCTCTGGTCGAATTTTGGCTTGGCGCAAGCAAAACATAAATATCGCAATTGAATATGCGGACAGTGCAATCGATTGCGTGATGAGAAGCTACACGGCATGTTTAATTGGCTGCATTGGCGCATGGCGAGACGATAATCCAGAGGTCTTTTCTCCCTGATTGCCAGTCTACCACGCGTGACTACGGATGGTAGTTCGTTCGCTCTCAAATAAATGACACTCCTTATCACACTCTAAGAGCATGTTTGGAAAAAAGATTTCAAAACATGCTCTTTACATTTGTTCTTGTATCAAGGTTGATATGGTTATTAAAAGCTTCATTCCTTATGTCATGATTGAATTTTACCTTGTGAAGAAATTGTAGATAATATAAAAAAGACACCGAGGTGTCTTATGTATTTTCAAGTTAAGTTTATGGACAATTTGAGAGTTAATTATAATAATGAAATTCAAAACCGTCTTCTGGTTCGCCCACTTCATATCCCAATAATTTTGTAGCACTTTTTTTAAATAATGTAATCCATTCATTCCATTCCTCTGATGGTAATTCCGCATAAAATTGTAGTCCACTTGATTCAATACTTACTTCTATCAATTTACCATCTGAACCATACCACTGTGGACAGCCGTTTACAAAGTGGTTCCAGTTAGGCATTTCTCTATATAAACGCTCCAACTTATCCCAAATTTCTTGTGGAGCAGAATAATGAATATTCAAATTAATATTGTATATTTCCATATGTTCTCCTAAGATTTTGATTTTTTGAGTTGATTCGTTAATTCAACCAAAAGCCGCCATTATCTATATTTTAGCGATTCTTTCTAAATCTTGTTTTACTGTGGGTCAACTGTGATAAAAACACTTTTTAATCCGCTATCCGTATATAAAAACTCCATTTGTAAACACATATCTGCCAATTTTGAATTTGAAGTTAAATCATAATCAACAGCAAATCCACTGTTGTCCTTGAATTCATAGAAGTTGATTTGTGAATATTCGTATTTGGGATGGAAATTACATGGAGCTCCATATTCATCAAATGAATCAAATCCATTTAAGTTTAATGTTTCTTGGACATAATAGAATAACTCACCAATATCATCCACTTTAGATTCATCCACATAATTTAATATTTTTTCATATTCTTTACTATGCATTACTTTTAATATATTGGTAGTAACAGCTAAGGCATATTGTTTATCTTCGCTTTTCATATTGAACCTCCCAATTCTAATTTTCTTTCCATTTAACTGTATAATATCATACATTTTTGAGAAAATTTATTTGAACTAAGATAGATTCAAAAGAAAATGGAGATACCAGTGTAATGTCATTTCGGTTTGCAACGAACGAGTGCTTTAGTTCATAAGACTCATTTAATTAATCAAATTTTATAAAAATCTTAGTTAAAAATATTAACTCCATTTTGACTAGTCTCTTCTCAAAATGGAGTATTTTTTCATTTGCTACTAAAGGTTGAAAGAATTTTTGTCATCACTCTTTATTCAACGCGCCGTATATGATTAATCAACAGCTTCTCCACCTGTGATTTAAGAGCTTGATTTGCATAACGGAGTACTACATCATTCCCTGCAGTAGCAACTTGTACGTCACTAAAGTATTCATCTATCGGTTGCCAACCTACTACTCGTATACGTTTTTGTGCAAGTTCTCGTTTGAGATTAAAATATTCTTGTCTTAGCTCCTTTAGTAATGAATCCATCATTGGAAGAAATACTGTTTTCATTTTAAACTGCTCTAATTTACAATAATCAACCTGTAATGATTTAACTGCTAGCTCTAACAAAAGATACTTATGAAGTAACTGTCTTTCATCGGCTTTAATCATAGTAATCAGCATCCAGTTGGGCTGATTGAATATTTGGGATGGGGATACTCTCCGTTTTAAGTAGCGTTTCAAGTATGAGTTCATTCGTATTCATCGATTTAACTATACCAGTCCATTGTGTGATTGTATGGTCCTTCCACACTTCTACTGTAACGGTCAACTGTTGATTAAAAGCTTGATTAATTGTTTTTTGTAGTTCTTCCAGTTCCCATTCAGTCAATTCTCTTGGCTGTTCCGTATACTCTTCTTTGTACTCTCTGAGAAGCTCTAAATGTTCTGGCAACATCATCGATGCCCATTTAATCGTCCCTCTATCTTTTATCATTCCAATCACTCCTATGCCAAATGACCACCAACTAAGCGATCTCGTTTAATAGCTGTACCAGCTTTTGTATAAGAAACTGCTCTTAATATTGAGGTAGCTCCAAACCTGTTACGTATTGCATCCATTGTAGGACCAATTATCTGACGTTGCGGCTTACGTTCATCAAATAAATCCAATTGAATGCTATGCTCTTTCTCTAGGTTAGATATTCTGACTGATAATTGTCGTGCTGGCTCTCCAGCAAAATGTTCATCCAGTAATTCAATACAAGCTTTATACATCACAAGCGTTTCACTTGTTGGCACTGCAATGGTTTTAGAACGATAAAACCCTTTGGTCATGGCATTCTGACTATAGGAAAGACCTAAGCTAATTGTACGACCAACAAACCCTGCATCACGTGCGCGCTTCATTACGTCTTCGCACATTTCTAGAAGCACTACCGCAATCTCTTTTCGTGTGTGATAATCCCTCATTAGCATTTGACCCTTACCAAAACTTAATGCTCCGTTTGTTATTAACGGCTCCCCTAATTTGGATAAATCTATGCCCCATGCATGGTAATAGAGTTGATTGCCCATTACCCCAAAGCGCTTTTCTAATTCTGCTAAATCTGCATTAGCCAAACCACCAACTGTTTGTATTCCCATAGCATTTAGATTTGCCTCCATTCGTTTTCCTATGCCCCACATTTCAGATAAAGGTCGAACAGGCCATAGTTTCTTTGGAATATCCTCATACGTCCATTTAGCAAAGCCAGTTTTCTTTGCTTCAAGGTCTAAAGCTAATTTGGCTATTAACATATTGGGGCCCATACCTACTGCACTAGGTATATTAAATTGGTCAAGAATAGCCTTTTGTATTTCCTTAGCCGTTTCTTCAGGTGAACCCCAAAGCTTTTCAGTGCCAGTTAAATCAACAAAACTTTCGTCCACACTATACACATGTATCGCATCAACGGGTACGTAATTAGCGATCAATTTTGTAATCGTCATCGACATTTGAATAAAGAAACTCATTTTAGGCTCAAACAATCTAATGTCAGGATGCTTTGGTATCTCATAACGACTACTCCCAGTTTTGATTTTATATTTTTCTTTCATTAAGGGAGATGCAGCAAGCACTACGCTACCTGGTTGGTCAAAATTTGCTACTACTGCAACTGGCGTTTTTAAAACATCTAGCCCATGTAACATCGCTACGATACTGGCGTAAAAGCATTTCATATCGATACACATAATAGGTCTATTGGGCATAGCCTCATAATTCATACAACTTCACGCTCCTTACTCACAAAAGGAATAACGACTAGAACATCACTGATTAAAAAATTAAATAACCAAAAATTCCAATGACTTTTACACGCCTTTTGCTTAAGGAATTCTCTTTCGCTACATATATAATGTTCACTAATTGATTGCGTTGTTGCATAGCTTTAATCAGTTGCTCTCTCATCTTAGTTTCCTCCTACTATCTCTCGAAATTCCCTAAATTATTGATGTTTTTTGGCACAATAATTTTTCTCTTTACCTACCATATGTAAGAACATTTGTTTGTATACACATATTAGAACAAATGTTTGTTTTTTGGCAATATTAAATTTTTGGAAACAAAAAAAAACCAGGTACTCAAATGAGCACTGGACTTAACCGTATACACTACAAAATAGACTAAGCAACCATCTGAATGCTGATTTCCAAGAACATAAATATAAGAACTAATATTCAGGATTATTTAGAAACATGAGGGAAAGTTAATTGAAGTTACCAAGTAAAATGGGCGAGAAGAAATCCTAGGGAAAAATCAAAAAACCTTGAGAGATTATAGGACATATCTAACTATTATCTTCGGGCGAATGAAAAGGATAAAATGAAAGCAAGGTGTTTTGATGGTTATAACTGGAGAGAGCATTAAAAAAGACTATGCTACTATATCAATTTTTAAAGAAAGTTTATAAAAATACTGCACGTGGCAATGTTATATATGACGGGTGCCTATGCCTGGATTGATTGTTTCACTATTTATTCCAATGTAACCAGTATCATAGGCACATTAAACTAAGAATTTTTACACCAACATTATAAATGACAACGAGCTCTGACAACCCGGGCGACTTCTTCATTTGTTCTAAGCTGAAGAACTTCATTTGCGAGTTCCACCATATCACTTTGTTTCAATTGACTAATTTGTGTGCGTGCTTTTAAAATCGCAGAAGCACTCATTGAGAATTCATCCAATCCCAAACCTAGTAATAGTGGAATAGCAATTTCATCTCCAGCCATTTCTCCGCACATTCCGGTCCATTTCCCTTCACGATGTGAAGCATCAATCACTATCTTAACAAGGCGAAGGATTGCTGGATTATAAGGTTGATACAAGTATGAAACACGTTCGTTCATACGATCTGCTGCCATTGTATATTGAATTAAATCATTTGTTCCAATACTAAAGAAATCAACTTCTTTCGCAAACTGATCTGCTAGTATAGCTGTTGAAGGTAGTTCTACCATGATGCCAATTTCAATTCCTTCCGCAACCACTGCACCCTTTTCCAAAAGTTTGTGTTTCTCTTCTTTTAAAATAGCTGTTGCTTGACGGAACTCATCTAGCGTTGCAACCATGGGAAACATAATCTTTAAGTTTCCAAACGAACTTGCTCGTAAAAGAGCGCGTAATTGTGTGCGAAATATGTGCTTCTCCTCCAAACACAAACGTATCGCTCGAAAACCTAAAAATGGATTTAGTTCTTTAGATAACTTCAAATATGGAAGCTCTTTATCTCCACCAATATCAAGTGTACGCACAACAACCGGCTTATTTCCCATTCCTTGAAGAACACTC
The DNA here is from genome assembly GCF_003049665.1 of Lysinibacillus mangiferihumi. GTDB lineage: Bacteria > Bacillota > Bacilli > Bacillales_A > Planococcaceae > Lysinibacillus > Lysinibacillus mangiferihumi. The sequence goes on from NZ_PYWM01000048.1 coordinate 21,327, forward strand.
TTATAGGCTTCAAACTGTTCATCTTCAGTAGGCAGTCGATCTTTACTCATATATAAAAATTCTGTCCGGTATAAACCAATACCTTCTCCACCATTCGAAATAACCTCCGCTAAATCTTCTGGGTTACCGATGTTTGCAGCTAATTCCACATGGTGGTGATCGGCAGTAACAGTTTTTTCATTCACTAACTTCGCCCACTCTGCTTTTTGTTCCATGTACTTTTGATGTTTCTTTTCATATATTGTGATTTGTTCAAAAGTAGGATTAACCTGCACAATTCCATTTAATCCATCAACGACGACCATATCACCATCTTGGATATGTTGTGTTATTTCTCTCGTTCCAACTACTGCTGGTATTTCCAGTGAGCGAGCCATAATTGCGGAATGAGAAGTTCTTCCACCTATATTTGTAGCGAAACCTTTAACATACTTACGATTTAATTGGGCTGTATCCGAAGGAGTTAAATCTTCTGCGATAATGATGACTTCTTCAGAAATCATACTTGGATTCACAACCTTAGCACCTAACAAATGGGTCATAACTCTTTTGGTCACATCCCGAATGTCCCCTGCCCGTTGTTGCATATATTCTCCATCCATCCCTTCAAACATTGCAATGAACATATCCGTTGTTTCTTTAAACGCATATTCTACATTCACATTTTCTAAGCTTATTTTTTCTTCAACAGTTGTGATTAATTCCGGATCGTTTAACACTAAAATGTGTGCATCGAAAATTGCTGCCTCTGAAGCTCCAAATTCTTTTTCAACAAATTCGCGAATATCTTTTAATTCTCTTTTGGCGATAGATAGTGCGGACCGAAAACGTTCAATTTCTTTTTTATTGTCTTCAATTGTTTTTTTATTGAATGATAAATTCGGCTCTACTAGAATATATGCTTTTGCAATTGCGATGCCACTAGATGCCGCAATTCCTTGGAAGTTCATAACTTTACCAATCCTTCTTTTATCAACGTTTCCTCCAGTTTCTGTAATGCTTCTTCTTCGTCTAATCCTTCTGCATAAATTTTAAATTCCTCGCCAAATGGAATTCCAAGAGCCATCACACCGATACGAAAAATATATCTAAACCAATTAAAATTTGTATTTAAACAATTTTTACTATGGTACGACTTATATCTTACGAATTTCGTCTTGTACCTTCCTGTTTCACCGAGCCTCGTTTTGCCGAAGC
>NZ_PYWM01000049.1 GCF_003049665.1 Lysinibacillus mangiferihumi
GTCGAATAGAGTCTAGTGATGATGGCAAAGAGGTCACACCCGTTCCCATACCGAACACGGAAGTTAAGCTCTTTAGCGCCGATGGTAGTTGGGGGCTTCCCCCTGTGAGAGTAGGACGTCGCTAGGCGCAAAAAGTCGCTGCTGATACACTCAGTAGTGGCTTTTTTTAATTTCTTTTAATATGTGAAATATGACTATAGAGAGGCCATTAAACATGGCAAACTGTAGATTCATTTAAAAAGAATGGAGACATTTCACCATAATGCGTGAAATGTCTCCAAAATTGTTTTTTAAACAGTAGTCGCACGTAATTCAATACGACGAATTTTGCCCGATGTGGTCTTAGGAAGCTCATCTAAAAAGACAATACTACGAGGGTATTTATATGGTGCTGTTAGCGCTTTAACATGCTCTTGAAGTTCTTTTATTAATTCGTCCTCATCACGCCCTCTAAAGCTCTCACGTAAGATTACAAACGCTTTTACTATATGCCCTCTAATTTCATCTGGTGCAGCAACAACTGCACATTCTTGTACAGCCTCGTGTTTGTTTAAAGCATCTTCCACTTCAAATGGTCCAATTGTGTAGCCTGATGAGATAATAATGTCATCTCCACGTCCTTCAAACCAGAAGTATCCATCCTCATCGCATTTTGCTTGGTCACCTGTAATATACCACTCACCTCTAAAGGCAGCTTGCGTGCGTTCAGGCTCACGGTAATATTCCTTGAATAAGGCAGGTGATGATTTATGGACTGCGATGTCTCCGACTTCTCCTACGGGTGCTTCATTACCTTCATGGTCTATAATACGTACAATATTTCCAGGTGTAGGAACACCCATAGAACCAGGTCGTAACTCTGTGTTTTCAAGCGTACCTATTAATAATGTATTTTCTGTTTGTCCATAACCATCTCGTACTTTCAGGCCGAAATTGTTCATAAATGTTTCAATAACTGGACGATTTAATGGCTCACCTGCAGAAACAGCACTTCTTAATGAAGCTAAGTTGTAATCTTTAAGATTATCAATCTTTGCCATAATACGATATTCTGTCGGCGTGCAACATAGCACATTGACTTTTTCGTCCTGTAGGAGTTGAAGATACGTATGAGGTTCAAAACTACCATGATAGACAAAAGCAGTTGCTCCTAACATAATTGTCGATAAAAATGGACTCCAAATCCATTTTTGCCAGCCCGGTGCTGCAGTAGCCCAGACTAAGTCCCCTTCACGTACACAAAGCCATTTGGAAGCTGCTGTTCGAATATGTGCATAGCCCCAGCCATGAGAGTGAACCACCCCTTTAGGTTTACCCGTTGTGCCTGAAGTATAAGATAGGAATGCCATATCATCGCGTTTTGTCGCAACAGCTGTAAAGCTTGTAGGTTGCTTTTCAGCTAATGCATCTAAAGAAATCCAATTGTTCGTAGCGTTGCCAATTACTAATTTATTATCCAAGGCTGCGACGGAAGAAGTAATTTTATCTACTTCACTAGTGAAAGCCTCGTAGGCAATAACAGCAGTTGCAGAAGAGTGTTCCATACGATATTCTAAATCACTTGCGCGTAACATCTCTGAACAAGAGATCGGAACGATACCTGCTTTTAAACAGCCAAGGAAAACAAAATAAGCTTCTGGTAGGCGGGGAATAATGACTAAAACACGATCCCCTTTTTGTAATCCTCTCTCCGTAAAAGCATTCGCGTATTGATTCATTTTTTGAATAAGATCGGCATAAGAAATTGTACGTCGGTTTTGTTGTGCATCCAACCATCTTATAGCTTGGCGATCACTATCTTGGGAGAATTTCTCTAATTCCTCCGTGATGTTGTAAAGCTCTGGTGCAATTAAATCCTTTGTTACCATATGAACATTCCTCCCCAAAACAAATTTGAAAATTCGTAAAACTATTTATATTTTATCAATTACAATAATATACAGCAAGAATATTTGGTACATTAAATAGAAATATTAGATTTAATAGAGAACTATTGAGGTTTGATATACGTGAATTCGAAAATTATGCAATAAATTATATAATTTTGTTGAAAAAGTATTGCATAATTTAGAATGCTTGCTATAATAATAAATGTACTTAAGAGGTTGTTAAAACCAAATTAAATAGTATTGTTCCGAAGTAGCTCAGTTGGTAGTAGCACCTGACTGTTAATCAGGTTGTCGCAGGTTCGAGTCCTGCCTTCGGAGCCATTTTTTTGCACTTTTTTAACTAATTTATAATTTTAAAAAGAAATTTTTAAAAAATACTTGCATCAAAATGAAAATGATGTTAATATAAATCTTGTCTTGTTTGAGACATAATAAATGGCCCCTTGGTCAAGTGGTTAAGACACCGCCCTTTCACGGCGGTAACACGGGTTCGAATCCCGTAGGGGTCACCATTTTCAAAGCATCGTAGTAATGCATAGGCTTAAAAAGATAAATAAACTGTGAAGAAATAACACCTGTTTCTATGGAGGATTAGCTCAGCTGGGAGAGCATCTGCCTTACAAGCAGAGGGTCGGCGGTTCGAGCCCGTCATCCTCCACCATATAGTGTTTTTTCGGAGGGGTAGCGAAGTGGCTAAACGCGGCGGACTGTAAATCCGCTCCTTAGGGTTCGGCGGTTCGAATCCGTCCCCCTCCACCAGTTTTATTTATTTAAATGATTGGGGTATAGCCAAGCGGTAAGGCAACGGATTTTGATTCCGTCATGCCTAGGTTCGAATCCTAGTACCCCAGCCATTTTTTCTTTTATGAGCCATTAGCTCAGTTGGTAGAGCATCTGACTTTTAATCAGAGGGTCGAAGGTTCGAGTCCTTCATGGCTCACTTTTCTATATATTAAATTCAAAAGTGTAACATTAACTACAGATACTAATCTCTTGCTGAAAACGGCAGGAGATTTTTTTACGTATTTGATGAATAAATATACGATTTATTGTTGGGTTGAGCCAAGTGTATTGTAGGCTTTACAATAGTCTTATCACCAAAAGGGGGTATAAAAACATGAATAAACAACAAGTATCAATTATTGGAGTACCAACAGATTACGGACAAACACGAAGAGGGGTTGACATGGGGCCAAGTGCAATTCGATATGCGGGCGTTGTAGAGCGATTAGAGGCAATCGGACACGAGGTACATGATCAGGGAGATATACTTGTTAGTCATAAGCATGATAGTAAAGAAGTTGATAAACAGCTATTAAATTTAGAGGAAGTTATAGATATCAGTACCACATTAGGTAACCAAGTACATGAAGTGTTAGAGCAAAAAAAATTTCCGCTTGTATTTGGCGGCGACCATAGTATTGCAATCGGTACGCTTGCAGGACTGGGTGAGCACTTCCAAAACCTAGGTGTTATTTGGTTTGATGCACATGCCGATCTGAATACACCTGAAACAACACCATCTGGTAATATTCACGGTATGCCACTTGCGGTTAGTATTGGGTTGGGTCATGAACGTCTTGTGCAAATTCGCAACTATGCACCAAAGGTTAAGCCTGAAAATGTCATTATTATCGGTGCACGTTCAGTAGATCCGGGGGAACGTGAGCTAATTCGCCAACAAGGTATTAAGGTCTATACAATGCATGAAATTGATCGACTTGGTATGACGCGTGTGATGGAAGATGCAATCGCTTACTTACAAGAACGTAAAGTAGACGGTGTACATTTATCGCTAGATTTGGATGGTCTAGACCCGCTTTATACACCAGGAGTGGGAACGCCGGTGCCTGGCGGTATAACGTATCGTGAAAGTCATTTAGCAATGGAAATGCTACAAGAATCAGGGATGTTAACATCTGCTGAATTTGTTGAGGTGAATCCTATACTAGACGAGAAAAATAAAACGGCAGATGTGGCAGTAGCATTAATAGGTTCTTTGTTTGGTGAGACACTAGTTTAATGTAAATTGTGAAAAAAATGTTTATCGCCACATCGTTTAAAAAACTTTTGTTATAATTGAATATAAATTGAAACTTTTCTTATAGTCGGGTCGTATAGTATAAGACAGTTGTAAAGGTGGAGAATTAAACACAATGGATGCGTTAGTAAATAAGAGAATAAAACAAGTGCTTAAAGGCGATCAAAACGCATTTGCCGATATTGTGAGTCTCTATCAGCACAAACTGTACCAAGTATGCTACCGAATGTTAGGAAACAAGCAAGAATCTGAGGATATTGCACAAGAAGCATTTGTTCGCGCTTATATGAACTTGCATACTTTTGATCAAAAAAGAAAATTTTCGACGTGGCTTTATCGCATTGCAACGAACCTCTGCATAGACCGTATTAGAAAGAAAAAGCCGGATTATTATTTAGATGCGGAGGTAGCTGGTACAGAAGGGCTCGATATGTACTCACAGATTGCAGCAGATGACCAACTACCGGAGGACCAGTTAGAGCAGATGGAGCTACAAGATCGTATTCAATATGAGATTGGACGATTGCCGGATAAATATCGTTCAGTTATAGTATTGAAATATATCGAAGAATTATCGTTACAGGAAATCAGTGAAATTTTGGATATGCCTCTTGGGACAGTGAAAACGAGAATTCACCGCGGACGCGAAGCATTACGAAAGCAATTAAACAATCTGTAGGAGGGGGAGCGTCATGAATATTTGTCCAGAGCATATTATTGATTATATGCATGATTATTTAGACGGTGACATTAGTCGTGAGCATGAGCAAGAGTTGAAACAACATTTGCAATCATGCGGTGATTGCAAGCAATTGATGCAAGAATTGAGTGAAACGATCGCCTTTGTGAAGAGTGCTTCCCATATTACAGCACCTCCGGATTTCGAAGCTGCGGTGATGGCACGTTTACCGAAACCCAAAAGTCGTGTAGGTATGCAAAAATGGATTCGTCGTCATCCGTTCTTTGTGGCAGCAGCAGTTTTCTGTTTATTTATGAGTGCTACTTTACTAGGTAGTTTCATGGATGATCAAAACTTCTCGGTCTCCAAACAACCAAACCTCGTTGTAGAAGGACAAACGGTTATCGTTCCAGAAGGTGAAGTCGTAAAAGGCGATATCGTCGTCAAAAATGGCGACTTAGTTGTTGAGGGTGAAGTAGATGGCAATGTAACGATTATTAATGGTCAGTATATGGCATCTTCAGCAGTCGTTTCAGGCAATATCGAGGAAATTGACGAAGCATTTGAATGGTTATGGTATACTATCAAAAATTCCGTCAAGGCTGCAATGACATTTGAGGAAAAAGAAACTAAATAAAACTCTATACGTCCTACATGGTAGTGCACGGTAGAGGATGAAAAGTCTACTCATATGGGTAGACTTTTCATTTGAAAAAAGTTACATTTGAAAAGAATGTGCTATACTTAAATGTGTATGGATTCGCAATGAAAAGTGGGGGATGCCACGTGCAAATTATCGAACAATTCACGGATTTAACACCAGTGAATATTGCTATTAACTTCATAGATGTACTGCTCGTTTGGTACGTTGTTTATAAAATTTTAACCCTCATTAAAGGGACGAAAGCTGTCCAACTATTGAAAGGCATTTTCGTCATAATTATTGCACGTATCGCAACAGACTTTTTAGGGTTAGAAACTTTGGGGTGGATGCTAAAGCAAGTAATCGAGTTTGGTTTCTTGGCCATCATTATCATCTTCCAACCGGAAATACGACGAGGTCTAGAACAAATTGGACGAGGAAAGCTTTTCCAACGTTCGACAAGTCAAGAAGAAGAAGAGCAAACAAGACTGATTGAGGCCATGAAGAAGTCGGTTAGCTATATGGCAAAACGGCGAATTGGTGCATTAATTTCTATAGAAAAAGACACAGGCTTGAATGAATATATTGAAACGGGAATAGGTCTAAATGCAGAAGTTTCTTCTGAATTGCTTATTAACATTTTTATACCGAATACACCATTACATGATGGTGCAGTCATTATGCAGAAAGATAAGGTTACAGCAGCAGCTTGCTATTTACCACTTTCGGAAAGTCCGTTTATTTCAAAGGAACTTGGTACACGACATCGTGCAGCTCTTGGGCTTAGTGAAGTAACAGATGCGATTACGATTATCGTATCAGAGGAAACGGGAGCTATTAGTATTACGTTAAATGGAAATCTACATCGCAATCTTTCTCTAGAGGAATTCGAAACACTGTTACGCAAAATGTGGTTCGGATCAGCACAAGAATCGAATGCAGCCTCTAAGTTGACTTGGAGGGGGAAAAAGAATGGATAAAATGATGGATAGCCCATGGGTATTGCGAATCATTGCGCTTTTTCTAGCGTGCTTACTATTTTTCTCTGTTCGGACTGAGTTAGCTTCTACAGATAAAACTGCGATGACTGAACAGGTTGAAGTCATTCGAGATGTACCCGTAGAGGTTTATTATGATGATGATAGTCTTATCGTGACGGGTATTCCAAAAACAGTAAATGTCACGGTAAGGGGACCAAAACAAATCGCTTTACAAGCAAAATTAGTGAAAGATTTCTCTGTATTTGTAAATTTAAATGATTTATTAATTGGTCAGCATAACGTTGAACTACAATACGAAAATATTTCTGATAAGTTGCAAGTGACGCTAGACCCAGCAAAAGTGAATGTAAATATAGAGGAAAAAGTCACGCAAGAGTTCCGTGTAGATCCAGAAATGAATAATCGTTTAATAGATGAAGGATATTACTTAAAAGGAATGTCTGCTAACCCCGCAACTGTGTTTGTAACAGGGGCAAAAAGTGCTATTGAAAGCATTAGCTATGTGAAAGCGACTGTCACGGGTGAACAAGGCTTGAAACAACCTTTCTCTCAAGCGGCGGCTGTTAAAGTATTAGATCGCGATTTAAATAAATTAGATGTGATAATAGAACCAGAACAGGTTAAGGTACGGGTAGATATTGCTGAATATAGCAAAGAACTTCCTGTTACGATAAAGGAAACGGGCAAAGCAGCAGAAGGGATTACCATTAATCAATTAACCCTTGATACTACTAGCTTAAGGCTATTTGGCAAGAAATCCATTATTGATGTTTTAACCGAAGTACCTGTTGAAGTGGATTTATCAAAAATTACGGAATCGAAAACGTATGAATTTGATGTGAAATTACCAGAGGGTGCGACTAAAGTATCTCAACAGAAAGTTAAAATTAAAGCGAATGTTACAAAGGCAGAGAAAGCCGAAAAGGTAGATCAGGTGGATCCAGTAGAACCGACGGAAAAGGAAACGATTGCTAATCCTACTGAGACAAATCCTGAACCTGTGACAGAAGATATTGATTCTTAAACAATAACTGACTATAATTTTAACTTGATTCATATATGAGATTTCCTGTCTCTACAAATTGTGTGATCCAGCAAAGCGAAAATGCTGACGAACATAAGGGCTCAAGTTAGCACTTGTATAATTCCGTTATAGTGAATATGCGACACTTGAGTACCAACATCTTTTTGCCTTAGAGCCTCTGAAAGTGATTTAAAGAGGCCTAATACTAGTAGATAAATAAAAAATAGACTTTTCCAAAAGTAAGCAGACGAGCCGTCCGATTGTCCGCAGGAAATAAGCATGATGCGGTCGTCTTGCATTGAAGGAGAGAACAATTAGAATGGGTAAATATTTTGGAACAGATGGCGTCCGTGGCGTCGCGAATAGTGAATTAACACCGGAGTTTGCATTTAAACTAGGCCGTGTAGGTGGCTATGTTTTAACAAAGGATGCAACAGGGCGTCCAAAGGTATTAATTGGTCGTGACACACGTATTTCAGGCGAAATGCTTGAAGGTGCACTAGTAGCTGGGCTTTTATCAATTGGCGTAGAGGTAATGCGTCTTGGTGTAATTTCTACACCAGGTGTTGCTTATCTTTCCCGAATTATGAGTGCAGATGCAGGCGTCATGATTTCAGCTTCACATAACCCAGTTGCCGACAATGGCATTAAATTTTTTGGTCCCGATGGTTTCAAGTTAACTGATGCTCAAGAAGCAGAAATTGAAGCAATTCTTGATGCTCAAGAAGATACATTACCACGTCCAATCGGTGCAGATCTAGGCATTGTAAGTGACTATTTCGAAGGTGGACAAAAGTATATTCAATACCTAAAGCAAACGGTAGATGAAGAATTTGATGGTATTCATGTAGCGTTAGATTGCGCACATGGTGCAACATCATCATTGGCAACTCATTTATTTGCCGACTTAGAAGCAGACATTTCAACAATGGGTGCTTCCCCAACAGGTCTGAACATTAATGACGGTGTTGGTTCAACACATCCAGAAGGGCTTGCTGCATTTGTGACTGAAAAGGGTGCAGATGTTGGTTTAGCATTCGATGGAGATGGCGATCGTCTTATTGCAGTAGACGAAAAAGGTAAAATTGTTGACGGTGACCAAATTATGTTTATCATTGGTAAACACTTAAATGCAGTTGGTCGTTTGAAAAAGCAAACGATTGTCTCAACAGTGATGAGTAATATGGGCTTCTACAAGGCTGTTGAAGAAAACGGCATGCATAGCGTACAAACGGCTGTAGGCGATCGTTACGTTGTGGAAGAAATGCGTGCTAATGAATACAATCTTGGCGGAGAGCAATCTGGTCATATTGTTTTCTTAGACTTTAATACAACGGGTGATGGCTTGCTAACAGGTATTCAACTCGTTAGTATTATGAAAGCTACTGGCAAAAAGTTATCAGAGCTTGCAGCAGAAATGACAATCTTCCCACAACGTTTAGTCAATGTACGTGTAACAGACAAGCATGCAGTGACGGAAAATGCTAAGGTTGCAGCTGTAATAGCAGAAGTTGAATCAGATATGGCTGGAAACGGTCGTATTTTAGTACGTCCTTCTGGCACTGAGCCACTTGTTCGTGTAATGGTGGAAGCTGCTACAGAAACGGACTGCGAAATTTATGTAGAACGCATTGCCAATGTAGTACGTACGGAAATGGGTTTAACAGAATAATTATAAATTACGCGATCTCCCACTATTGGGAGGTCGTTTTTTTATGTTTGAAATTTTTGAAGGAGGGAAGTATAAAACAGAGTCACAATAAACAAGGGGTGTTTAATTTATATGGCTAAAATTGCAACAGTAATAACAGATATGTTTGAAGACGTGGAGTACACAAGTCCAAAGGCAGCATTAGAGGCTGCCGGGCATGAGGTCATTACAATTGACATTGAAGCAGGAAAAGAAGTTGAAGGTAAACATGGTGAAAAAGTGAAAATTGATAAGGGAATCGAGGAAGTTCATGCTTCAGAGTTTGATGCACTGTTTATTCCAGGTGGCTTTTCACCGGATATTTTACGTGCAGATGATCGTATTGTAGCCTTCGTCAAAACGTTTATGAATGACATGAAGCCAACCTTTGCAATTTGTCACGGGCCACAGCTACTTATTACTGCCAAAACATTAAATGGACGTGATGCAACAGGCTATAAATCCATACAAGTAGACTTGGAAAATGCAGGTGCTATTTTCCATGACGAAGAAGTATTTGTTTGTCAAAAGCAATTAGTAACAAGTCGTACACCAAAAGATTTACCAGCTTTTAACCGAGAAATTGTGAAATTACTTGCAAGCAAAGAGAGCTAATCGTCGTTCCTTTTTTAGAGGCTAGGCTAGGACATAACCTTAAAATCTTAAATAGAGGTACATTGGTGTTGATAAATTTTCGCTAAGAAATAATAAATTTTAAAAAAGGCGGTGACTCCTGCTCAGAACGCACACAGCGTAAGACGCGGGCATTCTGCAAGTTAGCGAGGGTTGCGGCTTACGTGTTTACCTGCGGAAAGCACCGCCGAAGCGGACAACAACGGCACAGCAAAAAAGTGTTAGATTGATGGCGGTCAATCTAACACTTTTTCTCTTTTGTCCCAGCCATTTTGCTATTGATTATACAATCATGCTGGCATTTCTCATCTTACACCTTGATAGTTTGTCACAAAAAAAGTAGCTAAGGGTTATTTTTAATAACGAAAATTTGACGAATAGCATATGATTGAGTATTATGGAGAAGCTGACGGCTTGGGTAACCTTGTCCGCTTAGCAAGTGCTAAAGGAGGAAAGGAAGCACAAAAATCGGAAAACAATTATAGCGCCTGAGCTGAAGAAATTGGACGAAGACATCTTCAGCAGACGAGGTGGAGGTTTATCGAAAATTCGGCGGATGCCTCCCAATCGACATACCCGATTGTCATTTTTCATTTTGAAAGCATTTGAGTGATTGAATGTACAGAAAATGGAGAAGGTATAAGTAGAGCAATAGATAAATAGGAAAACTTCACGTATCGAGCAAAGCACTATTTTAGATAGCTGAAATAGTCCGAGGACGTGCGCGCATAAGTATGTTTATTTTCGATTTGAAAATAAGCGGTACTGTATACGCCCACCGAAAAATTTCGATAGGCTGAGGTCTAGTTTGTCATTGCGTTAATATGACAATATCGGAGGAAATATAATATGTGTGGAATTGTAGGATATATTGGTGAATCAGATGCTAAGGAAATTTTATTAAAAGGTTTAGAGAAGCTAGAGTACCGTGGCTATGACTCAGCAGGTATCGCTGTACGCAACGAAGAAGGCGTAACAATCTTCAAGGAAAAAGGTCGTATCGCTGATTTACGTGGAGCAGTAGACGAGGATGTAGCGGCTAAGGTAGGGATCGGTCATACACGTTGGGCAACGCACGGAGTACCTAACCGTTTAAACGCGCACCCTCATCAAAGCGCATCAGGTCGTTTTACGATTGTGCATAATGGTGTGATTGAAAACTATCATTTATTACAAAAAACATACTTAAAAGGCATCCCAATGAAATCTGACACGGATACAGAAGTAATCGTGCAGTTAGTAGAGCTATTTGTGAAAGATGGACTGCAAACAGCAGAGGCATTCCGCAAAACATTATCTCTACTACACGGCTCTTATGCACTGGCATTATTAGATGCTGAAGCGGCTGATACAATTTTTGTGGCGAAAAACAAATCACCACTTCTTGTAGGTGTAGGCGATGGTTTCAATGTAGTTGCATCAGATGCGATGGCAATGCTACAAGTAACTGATCAATTTGTGGAATTACACGATAAAGAAGTCGTTATCGTGCACAAAGGTAGTGTGCAAATTACAAAATTAGATGGCACAGTAGTAGAGCGTGCACCTTACACAGCAGAGCTTGATATGAGCGATATTGAAAAAGGTACGTACCCTCACTATATGTTAAAAGAGATGGATGAACAGCCAACAGTTATCCGTAAAATCATTCAAGCATACGAAGGCGAAAATGGCGATTTAACAATTGATGCTGCTATTTTACAAGCATTGCAAGCTGCCGATCGATTATACATTATTGCTGCCGGCACGAGTTACCATGCAGGTTTAATCGGTAAACAATATTTCGAGAAAATGGCTGGTATTCCGGTAGAAGTGCATATTTCAAGTGAGTTTGGTTATAATATGCCACTACTTTCAGAAAAACCGCTATTTATCTTTATTACCCAATCAGGTGAAACAGCGGATAGCCGCCAAGTACTTGTGAAAATTAAAGAGCTTGGGTATCCAACATTAACGATTACAAACGTACCAGGTTCAACGCTATCACGTGAAGCAGATTATACACTATTATTACATGCAGGTCCTGAAATCGCTGTAGCTTCAACAAAAGCATATGTAGCGCAGGTGGCAGTACTTGCACTAGCAGCATATGTGACAGCAAAAGCAAGCGGTAAAGGCTTAGAATTTGATTTAAAACAAGAGCTTGCAATTGCGGCCAACGGTATTCAAACAATTATTGATGCAAAAGATGTATTAGAAGACATCGCAGAGGACTACTTAAAAATTGCACGCAACGCTTTCTTCATTGGTCGTAATATCGACTTCTGTGTAAGTCTTGAAGGTGCTTTAAAACTAAAAGAAATTTCATATATTCAAGCGGAAGGTTTTGCAGGTGGCGAACTAAAACATGGTACGATTGCTTTAATTGAAGAAGGCACACCCGTTTTCGCCCTTGTCACACAAGAAGCGGTAGCCTTAAATATTCGCGGCAATGTCAAAGAGGTAGCTGCACGTGGAGCATACCCATGCATTATCGCTATGGCGGGCGTAGACGAAGACGGCGACCGTCTAGTTATTCCGCATGTTAACGAATACTTAACACCACTTGTTTCAGTTGTGCCATTACAGTTAATTAGCTACTATGCGGCACTACATCGTCGTTGTGACGTTGATAAACCTCGTAACTTAGCTAAATCAGTAACTGTGGAGTAGGGCATAGAGCTGCGGGTGTTATGTGAGTTATAACTAATACTGTCACAATTTATAATTACATTTGTCATAAGAATATAAGATGTTGTGACATCTGAGGAAACCATTGATACAGTATTACAGTACAACTTGTCGCTGTATCAATGATTTAGGCTTTCCTAGAGTTTCTTTAGATGTACCAAATTGATGCTTTTACATTTAAATATTATAGCCGAAATTATAATTAATAATGACATTTAATCGATTTCGGTAGTAACAAACTGTTTGTTCCGAATAAGGTTGTTTAAATATGGAAGTTTAACATCCGTTTACTTATAATTAATATAAGTCAGCGGATGTTTTTTTATATACTTTAAACTGGGTTATTATAGAAATTCATTAGCTATTGACAACAAAAAAACTCCAATCATTCGAACCAAGTCAGGTTAATCAACTTGAAAAACTTTAATTCAACTACTTTTTTTATAAAAATTTGTGATCATACTGCTCCCATTTTTCAATGGAAAGCAAATTGAATTCTTTTTAAAAACAAATTAGATATAACAGTTTATAAATCACTAAAGGAGTTGGTTAATATGGATGAGAACACTTTTAGAAAAGCTTTAAAACATGCGGCCGTAGCGAAAGAATTATCTTCTGATTTTGACACTCGTATAAGTTATTTTATAGAAGATTACACCTATGCCTTCACATTAAATGATAGAGCAAAGCGTTTGATTATATTAAAACGCTTAAGGGATGAACTTAATGGTTACTTCATCAAAATATACCAGGTGATACTTAGTGGAACAAATCTATATAAAAAGGAAAAAAAGCGTATAAAGGATCGCAGTAAAATGATGGAGGTTTTTATGGATGATATTAGTATTCTAGATGACGCTATAGAAAAATTAAAACATCCAAGAAATTTTTCGGGGCATCCGATTGCATATCAGTTAAATTTAGAAATTTTTAAGCAAGAGGAATTTATAAAAAAGGTTTTACTGAAAGTTGAAAAGAAATTAAATGAACTCCTTGAAGTTAGTGAAGAAATTATTTTAAGAGAGAAAAGCAAACAAGAGAAATAGTTAGAAAATAAATCGAAAGCCGTAAATTCTAAAACAAAATTACCTAATAATAAAATCGTAGTCAACAATTAATCATTTGGACTAGGCTATAAATTAAGATTTATAGTATAGTTATATATATTTATTGTTATTACATTTTTTTACTTATAAAAGTGTTGTTTCAAATGCTGGGAAAATTCGAACTTGTTTCCCACAAGGTTAAAAATAAAGTTTAGAGGAGTAATTTGATTTGAATACGACCAAGTTAACAATCAATATCCAAAAGTTTTACAATGACCCCCATGAAACAGAGTATGTTCCCTTCCAATCTCCATCAGCTGTGGAAGAAGTGAAAAAGCAATTAGCTGATAGGTATCATGAGGATTTACCTGGTTTAGTAACCATTACCTTTAATAATGAACTTATCTTTGGAGAATATGGACATACGGAAGATCTCTTTATTACGTTACATTGTTTAGTTAGTGCAGCCATCACAAAGATTCAAGACTCACCAGAAAAGATTATTTTACTTGATAACGGGATTGACGTGTCCTTAGAAAGACAAGGTAAGGATGCACAATTTATCTTTGAAAGTAATACGATTACTTATGGACACGAAATTAAAAAATCTCCCCTAATCCCTGTAGAATTGTTAGTGGGTGAGATTATAAAGGTTTCAAAAGAATTCATAAAGTTTTGTCAAGATGCAAACCTTCGAATAAACGAAGATTCATCTTATTATGCTATTCTTGAAAAATTAAAGACAGCGGAGAAAGAATAGTACTATTTATTTACAAGGTAAATTGGTGCACAAGGTGTTGTTGCTGATGCAATTAATGCTCTATACGCTGGTAGTGCAACAGTTAGTGGTAATACAGTAGTGGTTAAATCTGCTACTACAGGTGTAGGTTCTGTTTTTCAAGTAACTTCTCCAACATCAGACTATTTCTTAACTATTACTTCAAATACTGGTGTTAACGCTGTAACAACTCTAGTAGCTGCAACTAAAGCCTTCACAATTTCAACTGAAATTGCTGCAGGCGAAATTGTGGTTATTGACAGTGTAGCGTACACTGCTGTAACACATAACTACTTCAGCTGCTAAAAAATTTGTTGTTGAAACATCAACAGCAGGTACATCATTAACTAAAGATCAACAAGCTACTAATTTTGCAGTTGCAATTACTGCAGGTGGTTTCTCTGCTTTACTAAGTATTCGTATATTTATTGATTTGGTTCATCGTGGTTCTTAATAGAAATATTGATTTAAATTTTATAGCTATTGTAGCTCAAACCTTATTTACCACGGGGATAATTGTAAATCATATAAAATTGGAAATCCTCAGCAACACATGTAAGCAACTCTTCAATGAGTTTAGACAATTTTTTTAAACAATGATTTAATTTAAATATTAACGAGAATGCTGTTGCTTTCATACTTAATCTTGTTTTTCGATATGAAACACTAGTCGCAATTACAGGGATTCATTTATCAAGTAAAATCTTAAAAAAGTTAAATCCAACTGTTTCTAATGAATGGGAAACAATTAAAAGGAATTTACATTTATAAAGTGATTTGAGGTATTTCTATGCCTAACTTCCTTGTCATTGAACCTATTTAGGCTAATTGTCGGTAAGTCTTGACTTTTTTACTATCGACTTAAAGTTTATATTGGAGAACATATATATAAACTAGATTAATTTACTAAAATAAGTTAAAACATTTTATTGATTTTGATTTATTGTATAATGATATAACAGAGGCATATAGTAACGCTATTCTAAAGAAGATGAACGGTGAAGTGTGAAAACTGATAAATCAAAATTACACCGAGAAGCCATTGCATTGCTTGCTAATCATGTGTTGACTAAGGACGAATTGCAAAACATTCAACTGGAACTCTTGTTTAATCCAAAATCAAACATATTAAAAAGAAAGATTGTTTAATCAGATTGATTAAAATTCCTGTGTTGATATGCAGGATCTTTTCTTATTCGACAATCGGCCATATTGTTGAACAACACCAAAAGAATCTGGATATCATTTTTTTGAAATTTAAGGGGTAAGTTGAAGAGTCAACTTACTAAATAGAATAAATGCATCGAAACATTTGTTTCGATGCATTTGTTTTATAATCTATTGTATGTTACATCAAAAGTTCTAAACACTCTTAAATATCCAGTAATTGTAAATTTATTATTATTTGTAGTATTTTTAGACCATGTTTATAAAGTATATCGCTCCATTAAAGAATTTAATTCACGATTTAATTCCGTAAGTTTTTCAGCAGCATTAGCAACATCAGCAATTGCTTTAATTTGCTCATCTATGGAAGATGCAATTTCCTGTACTGAAGCAGCCGTCTGTTCTGATACACTGGACGCACTTTCTATTCCTTCACTCATCAACTTATTATAGGATGTCATAACATCCATTTCTTTATTTACTGCTAATATCGATTCGACAATTTGTTTAACAGAATCAGACATCTGATTGAATTTACTTTGTGTTAGAACGACATCATCATTTAACTTTTTAGTAGTCTTCATTGTTCCTTCTACAGTTTCAACTGTTTTAGTAGTTTCTGAAACAATGGACAAAACGACTCCTTGTACTTGGTGAGTAGCATTTTTTGATTGTTCTGCTAGTTTCCTTATTTCATCGGCAACAACTGAAAATCCTCTACCATACTCACCTGCTCTTGCTGCTTCAATACTCGCATTTAAAGCTAGTAAATTTGTCTGTTCTGCGATTGTTTCAATTGTTTCCATTACCTGTGTGATTTGATTTATTTTACTATTTAAATTATTAATTTCATAACTGACTTCTTCTGATGCTGCTAATGCATCATTGTTTGATTTTTGTAGTTCATGAACTATTTCAATTCCCTCGGATGATATTTTTTCTGCATGTTTTGTAATGTCGTACATAACTTTACTTTGTTTCTCCGTGGTATCTATAGAACTTGATAATAGCTCTACTGTTCGGTTTATCTTGTCCAAATCATGGGCTTGTTCTTGTGTACCAGTAGCAATTTCGGTAATTGCTCTGCCAACTTCATCACTACTAGCAGATGTTTCTTCTGAAATTGCTGATAAGTTAGTAGCTGATTCTAATAATTGGTCACTAGTATTTTTAGTATTTTCGACGAGCGTACGTAATTGCTGGGACATTTTATTAAAAGCAATCGCCAGTTGTCCAATTTCATCATTTGATTCAGGAAGATTGGTAACCATTATATGACCATCCGCAATTTTTGTTGATGTTTCAGCTACTTCTTTTAGTGTATTTATTTTCCTCCGAATAACTAAATAAAACACAAGTGAACTTAAAATAATGAGTACAACTGTTGCACCAAAGATTATATATTGTAAAATGTTTAATCCTTCATAAAATTCATCTTGAAAAACAGCAATTCCAATAGTCCAATCCCAAGGCTCAAAATATTCTGTATAGGCTGTTTTATCTTTAAAAGAACCATCTAGCTGTCTGTCAGAATAAACGACATATCGATCTGATTTATTTTTGGACTTGCCGCCTGCAACTATCTTTTCTCGATTACTTCTGTTAAGTTCATCGGCAGGAGCTCCACCTATTTCAGAAGGGTGGAGTTGTAACACTAAATCCTCATCAAAAGCTAATATATAACCATTTTCTTTGTAAGTAAAATGGGATTTTTTATAATCGTAGTCTCCCTTATCATTTACTGGTCCATTTAGAATATTTCTCGCTTTTTCTTTTCCTTCCGCTAGTGTTATTTTGCCACTTTCCACTTCTTCATTAATCAATTCTAATGAAGTATAGGCCCCCTCGACAATGCTTTGTAGTTCTCTTTGACCTGATTCTAAGAGCTGATTTTTGGCAACAAAATAACTTGTTGAGCCGATAATCACAACTGTTACAAGTATAATAATTGTGATAAGTAGCATTAACTTCCCTGAGATGCTTCGTAACTGTAAATTTTTCTTCATCATTTGCTTCCTCTCACAACTATATATAGTTATATTTCGACAATAATCTATATAATTCAATAGTATCGAAATTGTTTTTTATATCAGGACAATAGATCTATGGAAAGCGAGGAGCAATTTCTTCTTTTTTATAAGAATCTCATACTTAGTTAGATAGATTAACTCCATTTTGATCAATCTTTTTTCAAAATGGAGTTTTGAATTTGCTGATAAATAGATGGTGAAGGATATTTTTAATCAATCTTTATTCTTAGAAACTTCACAATCATCATTAATTTTTTTAGGTTTAATGCTAGGAAGCATATCAGCTATGGAGGTATCACCCCAAAATGCACTAGTTGAAACTATTGTTGAGGAAGATAATCAGAATGAACAAGGGGTTCTCAACCCAGAAGTACTGAATGCCTTTTGATACAATTTTCAATGAAGAAAAAAATAAAATAAATAGTAACTTATCTAGAATTAGTACAACAAATGAAGTTGATATTTATAAAATTGTAGGCGAAAGAATCGCTAACTTTATGGAAATGCAGGAAAACGGATAGGGCGAATCCCTACAAGGAATTGCACTTTATTCTATTTATGATGACCTGTCTAGCATCATCAATGATAAATTAGGACCGACTGAACAAAAAGTATTCAAATCAAATCTTGCAATGGGTGTATATGTATCGCGGATGCAAAACTAGAACGAGACAGTGCAGAAAATAATTACATGGATTTACATTTCCATACAACATACTTCTCACAAAAACTTGTGACAGACGTCACAGAATTCAAATGTACAAACAACGAAAAACTCTATTTGAGTCCAATTATGGGTTTATATAACGGTGAAATTTTGGGCTATATAGTGTCTAAACGCCCTACACTTGATTTCGTTGAAACAAGCACCCCTAATTATTCAAGATAATCCCTTTATCGTACAACGATTTACTCGGATAAGGGATGGCAATATCTACATCATTTATGGGTGATGACATTAAAGCGAAACAAGATTTTCCAAAGCATGTCTCGTAGAGCAACCTGTACAGAAGATGCGGCGCCATACCTCTCCGGACTCATTTATAATTTAGATTTCATTTTTCCAAAGAAATTCTCCATAACAGAATTGTCGTAACAGTTTCCTTTACGAGACATACTTTGAACAATCCCTATTAATTCTAGGGCGCGACGATATTTTTCCATTTAATAATGCCAACCTTAATCGATTATTTAAAGCTACTATTCTTATTGATT
Source organism: Lysinibacillus mangiferihumi (assembly GCF_003049665.1). Lineage (GTDB taxonomy): Bacteria > Bacillota > Bacilli > Bacillales_A > Planococcaceae > Lysinibacillus > Lysinibacillus mangiferihumi. Next base: position 18,507 of record NZ_PYWM01000049.1, read on the forward strand.
GTCTATGGAGGTTACTTCGGTCAAATACATTAGAAATATACTTTGAGTATTAGGTTTAACTTTTTAAAAAAAGATACATACTCCTAGATTATTCATCAACATATACAAAATCCCACGGAAAAGCTTATTTGTCAGCTTTTCTGTGGGATTCTCTTTTTCACTTAAAAGATGAAAAAAGAATCCATTTCTGTTAAGGTTATTGCGACTAA
>NZ_PYWM01000004.1 GCF_003049665.1 Lysinibacillus mangiferihumi
CAATTGTAACTTGAATTCAGGGGTATAAGTTCGACGTTCTCTTCTCATAAGGTACACGCTCCTAAGGGTTCTAATATTTTTAGTATACCCCTTATGAAAGTTGTTTAGTTAAGTGTAGACCATCCAAAAATACTGAATGCGCTACATCCTTATAATCTACTTATCTATCGAAACATTCAATTCCCCATTAATAAACACGAACTTTGAGTTTCGTGGTTCCTGATTAAAATCAAATAAAACGAAGGATATATTATTATTAGTTATTTTTATACCGATTGTTCGTATTTTTTAATCGAAGAGGCATTTATAAAATAAACTCAACTAAATCAAATTTCAAATTTTTTGAGAAATATTGAATTTCAATAGATTCCTCAAGAATCTTTCTTATATCTGATAACCTGATTTATTTCCACCATGTAAGTGTAATCTGTATTAATTGAAATATACGATTGTTTTTTCTTATCCATAGCTCAAAACTTTCAGAACACACCGCATAGCAAAGAGAGGCGAAGTCACAAATACGGGCAGATATTCCAAATTGTAGACATTATTAAGGTTCAGTTTTACCCTTTTAAATTATTTATATAATTTTGTATAAGCTGTCTGTTTTTCTCGCTTTGAGGTAGCAAACCTAAATGTTGATATTCAAAAATCATTTGTCGTTGAGTCGGGAATATTGCAGAATTAATTATGTCTTCATAATCGTAATTAATTTTTATTTTTCCAGGATACTTTAATGTTAGTGTTAAATTCGTCCATGGGGCTTGATCATTATCAATAAATATTTGTCTTAAATCATAAAATATATTTTGTAATTCTATTAACAAATTGTCATAATTTTTTTCACTCAGTTTATATTTTTCAGGAATATCATGAGAGTAAATAAAATCTTCATTCTCCGAAGTATTAAAATAAAAGTACACTACTCTAGAACCGTCTAATATTTCAGCATATAAGTAAATTTCGTACCAATTACCATCTGGTATCATAGCTATAACATGCTCTGCTATCATAGGATACATCTGATTCATCTGTTGTTCCATACTTGTACTAACCTCCAATTTGTTTTTGTATTGTAACATTTTGTGTCCTACCACCATCATCTCTTTCGGAATACTTACCTCGAATTCGGTCTGTTGCTCCCACATTACTTTGAGTATATGGATTTCTCTTTCCTTTGCCCAGTTGTAAATCCGCTTCTTCACTATTAATATGACCAAATTCATACGTATCATGGAAAAATATGGTTGGCAATGTCGTGTGAAAGTAAAAAACGGAAACTAACAGGACAACCTCACGCTATCGCAGCCAATTTATTAAATCGTGATTTTGAAGCAAGTGCACCCTTACAGAAGCTCGTAACCGATATTACTTACTTGCCAATTGGTCAGAAACAGTTGTATCTTTCAAGTATTCAAGATTTATATAATGGCGAAATTATTGCCTATTCGATCGGAGACTGCCAAGATACAGATTTTGTGTTGCATACGTTAACCCAACTCCATGATGTACCTGAAGGTTGTACGTTGCATAGTGACCAAGGCTCGGTGTATACATCTTATCACTATCAACAAGCTGTAAAGGCAAAAGGCATTACCATGAGCATGTCCCGTAAAGGTGCGCCCGCTGATAATGCCCCAATCGAATTGTTTCATTCTATGTTAAAGTCTGAAACATGCTACTGACAATTTGCGAAATACTACGACGGTCATCGTAGAACAAACTGTCAAAGACTATATAAATAATAATAACCCGAATTCAAACGAAACTAAACAACCCGTCACCGGTTCAATACCGACAATTGGTTGGGTAATGCTTTTTTGATTACTGTCTTATATAACTGGGTCAGTTCCTATAGCCAATCAAGGTTTTTTTGGAGATTAGGATTAATCTCTCTTGATACAAAATATCATAAGTATTCTTCCGCATAAACTTCTGGATTCAAAACTTTGATATCTCAAATTTAATCCAAGTACTCCTCAGCAATTTGTATACTTCTCTTTAAGTTTAAGTCTGGGTATCTTTGATCTAGGCAATATATTAATTCAATAAACTTTTTACTTTGTAAATTATAAGCCACTTCTTCAAAAACCTCACTTAAAAATGAAAGTTCTGTTTTTATACAAACCTTTAAGAAACTCAAAGTCAAGTTTTCATCTTCACTTAGTAAAACAATTAACTCTTCCCATTTCTGCTCAATTCTTGGGTCATTATCATCTAGTAATGCTCGTGCACCTAAGACCGCTCTAACTATTAGGTAGATGTTAACTTCTTCTAAAATTATAATGGTTTTATTCGTTAATAATAACCAAATGCCTAGTTTGGCAATTTTTCTTTAATGTAAGAATGTTCAAGAAAACTAAGCAAACTCTTGGTTAAATATTTTACCTGGTATTGATCTAAATCACTATTGACAATTAACTGACCATTCTCTTTTCTAAGTAATTGATCCGAACCGTTTTCTAAAAACAATAGATTTCCGCCAACTTGTCTCATAAGATTCCCAATAACTTTAAACAAAACTTCTATTCCTTGATAGAAAGTGTTACCAAATAATTGAACTCTAATGCATACATTTACATCTAAATCGTAATGCCTTCTAATAAAAGCTATGTCAGATATATCCTCTATTTCTAGAGCTAATGAAAAATACTTAATCCCAATAACTATTTCTTCTTCACTAATGTGAACAGTTATCTCTTCGTTCACAGACCCAACTATTATACTTCGAATAATTTCCGCCAGGGATTTACAACTTAAATTAGAGCTTAAAAATAATTCGTAATCCATTTATTTCTCCTCTCCAAATACTCGTGTAATTTTTCCATCGTTCACAATAAGTAATTCTTTTAAGTTTTTCAAATCTCCATTTGGATTAGCTTTTCTTTGAATACCTTCAGTAATTTCAAGAATTTTCTCAGATGGAAAATTATCCACATTAAGAACAATTCTTTCTGCCTGTGTTTTTGTTTTATTTGTTATGGTCCTAAGGACATTATCTGTCTTCGTATTTGGTGTTGGAGCATAACAATCAAATACTTTGCCTTCAATGAGAAAATCTGGATTAGATGTTGCTTTTATACCGTGACCATTACCGCCATTTACTTCATTTAACATTTTTATTTCATAGCCCTTATTTGCCAAGAAATCTGCTGTTTCATTCTCTTTCTTAACACCATGTGAATCACCCTTTGTGTATTCTCCTTTTGGCTTACTCCCATTAGGTAATGACGGTTCAGTCAGATTAGTATTACCCGTACCCTTATTTCCCTCAGCAGGTTTACTATCATCTACTGGCAGTTAGAACTATTCGATGGATTATTTCGCCAGCTGTTCCCGTATCCGTTATTCGGCTCATATTCACACCGGCCAACTCCAACAGCGGTGTTCCCAACTGACGGAATTGGTCCTTTACTTCGGCTACTTTGGTTTGGAACTTATCTTTTACGGTGTCTAGCTTTTTAGTGGCTTTTTCTTTTAGTTGGCCTATTGAACCTTTATTCGTGACGGTTTACGGATTAAGGCAAAATTAAAAACGAGTCCAGTGCAGTACCGAACTCGTTATACCCAAGCGCCTAATGAAATAACCGTGTCTAACTTTTAAGGGGTCACTTCATTGCAAGGGTTTTTATTATTCTGAAAAAACGATATGCCATTCGTCTCGCTTGGCTAAAAATTCTTTTGCCAGCGCCTGTGCGCCTTCAAGGCTATGGCTTGCTGCCCAGCCACATTGCACTTCGTTGCATGCTGGAACAGCCGTGGCCTTCGTTACATCTGTAAAAGTTTTTTCTAAAATCGATAGCAATTCATCATAATCATTATGATTAATCAACGATACATAAAACCCTGTTTGACAGCCCATTGGACTAAAATCAACAATGTGATCTGAATAATTGCGGATAATATCTGCCGATAAATGCTCCAAAGAATGGAGTGCTGGCATTTCCATATGCTCTTTGTTAGGCTGTTTTAAGCGAATGTCGTACTTATAAACTTCATCGCCATTTTTCCCCACTTTTACACCCGCTAAACGAACATAAGGGGCTTTCACTTTCGTATGATCTAAATCAAAACTCTCTACATTTGTTTTTTCGCGTTCCATTGCTAACAGCTCCTTTTCTGACAATACTAACTATTATACCTAGTTTTCTATGAAATGTGTAAATTTTTGAAATAGAATGATAATTAAGGTTTGAAATCACTAAAAAAGAAGACAAAACGTCAATTTCGTTTTGTCTTCCCTATGAAAAATATTTTTGCTGGCGTGTTGCGGTTTCTACAATGGAAATTCAGATTCTTGAATATGACTCGGAATGTTTAGAAGCAATGTAATCACAACACTTATTGAGATTAGGATCAACACAGACTTCCATTGTAACTCAAATTCATTCTTTTTCAGCAATATCCTTTGATTAATAAAGTGAAAGAACGAAACAAACAGCAACACAACAACAAACTGTAAGAAAAAATTCATTGTCGCTACCACCCTTTACATGTACAGAGTTCTCACTAATGTTTAACTATTATTTTTATCGTCAGCTATCTTTGTTTGTACAGCACTTAAGGATATTTGAAATATGTTCTGAACACCACTGCTTCGCATATAAGGGTGCGTCTTAAAATAATTTTTAAGACACACCCTTTTCTCTAACTTTACTTTACTAAAATTATATAGTAATTAATACTACTTAACATGTTGATAGCTTGTCACATCTTCATCTAACAAGAAGTTTGTGCCACGTTTTTTCAAAGCTGTACCAAAGAATATTGCTGTAATGATAAATGCGGCTATAATCCCAGTAGCATTCGAAAATGCAACATCCTGTCCGAATCCCATAGTTGGTTCATAAATAATATAGCTGAATACCATACTTGTCATAAATGAAGCTGGGATTGTTGCAATCCAATGGTTTTTACGGTCCAAAAATAAATACATTGCCGCTACCCATAAGGCAATTACTGCTGTTACACCGTTTGCCCATGAGAAATAACGCCATAAAATATTAAAGTCTATTTTCGTTAACACATATGACATGACGAATAATGGGATTGCAATCCATAAACGACTAACTAATTTTGCTTGAGCAAATTTGAAATAATCAGCGATAATCATACGAGCTGCACGAAACGCTGTATCACCTGATGTAATAGGTAGCACGATTACTCCTAAAACTGCTAAAGTTCCACCAATTGAACCAAGCATCAGAATAGATGCCTCGCTTACTACAGCAGCAGGTCCACCTGCAGCCATCATCTCATTTAAACCACCATATCCTCCAAATAGGCTCATTGCTGCAGCCGCCCAAATCATTGCAATAATTCCTTCAGTAATCATCATACCATAGAAAATTTTACGTCCTTCTTTTTCTCTTTTGGTCGTACGAGAAATGATTGGCGTTTGTGTTGCATGGAAACCAGATAATGCCCCACATGTAATTGTAAAGAATATTAATGGAAATATCGGTAATTTAGCAGGATGCATATTCTCAAATGTTAGCTCTGGAATTGGTGAACCTTTTACAATCATACTAATACCAATTCCAATTGCTGAAATCACAAGTAGCGCTCCTAGATAAGGATAGAATCGACCGATAATTTTATCAACTGGAAGTAAAGTTGCTAAAATATAATAGATAAAAATTAACGCTACAATAATACTTATCGCAACTTTGCCATCCATTAAATTATTTATTAGCATTGCAGGTGATGTAACAAACACAGTACCAACTAGCAAGAGCAATAAAAGTGCAAAAATATTTACTACATGTTTCATTGCTTTTCCTAAAAACTTCGCTGCAAGCTCAGGTAAATGGGCTCCTTTATTACGAATAGAGATCATTCCTGTCAAATAATCATGAACAGCCCCGGCAAATATACAGCCAACTACAATCCATACAAATGCAACAGGGCCATATAAAGCACCTACAATAGGACCAAACACAGGACCAGTACCCGCAATATTTAGGAGCTGAATTAATGAATTTTTAGGTGTAGACATTGGTACATAGTCTACACCGTCTGCATTTACATAAGCTGGTGTAGGACGCTCATCTTTAGGAATGAATACTTTTTCAACAAATTTCCCATAAGTAAAATAACCTACAATTAAAATCGCTATACAAGTTACAAAAGTTATCATAAAATAAATTCCTCCTTTTCTTTATGTTCACTTAATTGCAACATCCTCATTGTTATACAACAATTAAAATATACCGATAGGCTACAACAATCGCTTAATTATTATAGTTATATGTAATGTGACTAAAACAAAATCCCTCCTTTTTTATTACTATTTAATATGACTTGAAATACAAAAATATTTCTAAATCAAATGCTAATAGAACATCCCCATAGTTCTTTTGTTTCTAAATGGGGAAATCGATTTCCTGAATATCACCATTATCACCTATATTTAAAAGGATGGTGATAACAACGCTAAGTGAGACTAGTATCAACATAGACTTCCACTGTATTTTAAACTCGTACTTTTTCATCAAAAGCAATTGATTGATATAATGAAAGAACAAAACAAATAACAACACAACAATAAATTGAAATAAATAATTCATCGTTGGCACCATCCTTTACAACATAAGTGTTATTGTTTAGGCTGATATTTCAGCTCTTGTTATTCTATAATTCCCGCTACCTAATAGTTGAACAGAAAGATAAGTATTATATTCTACTAAATATTTAAACGCTTTAAAATTGCCATGACTATGAACATACCAGACACTTGGATCTAGTACATCAATCCAAGTATTATGAGATTCTGAATACACCAGCCCTGTTAGCCTTGCATCTTTTGTAGCACCCATTATTTTTCCATTACTATATGTAAACTCCCCTGCTAAAACATGCTGAAAATTCCAACCTATAGTATTCTTTACATAAGCGCTATAAACTTTCTTTTTGACAGCACTAGCAGCAGTAGTTGTAGATGCTAAAAATTTAGTATTTGCAGCATTATAAGGAGTGGTCAAAAAAGGATTAACTTCATAACTAGTAAAATTCAGTTCTATAAAACCATTCCCAACACTTTTTCTAAGATAAAAACTTTCTATACCATTTGCCAAGTTTTCATTAGCTTGAACTACTAATTCATCAAGAGCTTCATTCGCTTTATCAATTTCTTGAACAGTGGGAAACTCTTCTATTTCCAAATCTTCTACTTCCTTTGAAATTTCCGCTTTGGCTAAAGTAAAGCTTGCATTTGATAATAAAGTTAACAACATAACGATAAATAAAATTGAAATCTTTTTCATCAATTACCTCACCTCTTCTTAGCTTTTGCATTTTTTATTTATAATAAAAAAAAGTTGCGTTTTTTGTAAATATAATTAATTTAATTTGCTGAATTTTTATTATCAGTTAGTGTTTTTTGATACTAAACATTTAAGTTTAGAATTTTAGTTTTTTATAGGGCTACAAATAACTCATTTCAAAATAATTTTAAAAAATTGAGGGCATTTTTACTGTCTCTCATTCTTTTAAATCTATTACTTGCTCCCTTTTAGACAGTTCTATACAGAAATTTTCCACTCACGATTCGCAGATGTGCCTAGGTACTCATCTGCGTAATTAGACTCTATTTCTTTTTGCGGGAATTTCTTTAAATACCACTGTTTCATTAGGACATAGTAAATGATTGCCGATAGAGGGAATCCGACGAAATACATATAATCAATGAACACAATCGCGAGTACACTACTAATGAGCCAGGCAAACATACCTGCCAAGTTTACACCCCCATTGAATGTAAATTGCCCGTCCTGTCTATACAAATCTTTGACATGTAAACGGCGCTTGCGAAGGATGTAGTAATCACAAATAATTACACCTGCTACAGCCGACATAATAGCGCCGGAGTACCCTAAAAAACGGAATAACTGCTCTAAAATAATCCACGGTTGAAACAATGTGCCGACAATCCCCGCCAATATGACACCCCACGTATAAGACAAATGGCAACGTGGAGCCATCCATTTTATATGTGGACAGTAAATTTTGTAAAAGCCGGCTACCTAGCAACTATCAGCTACCACCTTGCAATAATACATCGCAAATTCAATCATTTTCTTTTGCTTTTTTGCAACCATTAAATTGGAATAGTTTCGGGGTATGGCTTAGCTTATTGCTTTATGCAAGAGGAGAAAACATTCTTCGTGTGAAAGGAATGCTAGATGTCGGTGAAACAGGACCCATCATCTTAAATGGTGTCCAACATATTATTCATCCACCGATTCATTTAAGTGAATGGCCAGAAAATATGCAGATTTCACATATTGTCTTTATTATGAAAGATATCCCCACTACGTTATTGAAACAATCATTACTATCCTTCCAAACATTTCTCGGCACGGAAATCGATTTAATGGATGTACATTCCATATAACAGATATTATCAAGATCACCGAAAAATCGTGCTTAGATGAATCCATTCTCTTCCTTCATCTGAGCACCTTTTTTATGCATTTCTTCGAGAAACGTCAACGAAAAAAGCAACCGGTTACCTAAACCAGTTGCTCCTTAAAAACTCCAATTATTTTTGGAATTTGTTCATTTGCGTCATCATTTGGCGTACTTGCTTTTCAGACGGCGTACGACCCATTTGTGCCATCATCATTCGAATCATTTGTTCGTTAATTGGTGGGTTCTCTTTTAAATATTTCATCATAGCTTGACGTGCAAAGTAGAAACCAAGTGCTGCACCAGCTGCTAATGCGATAATTACAATAATAATCCAGCCCCATGTAGGCATACAACCAACCTCCTCCACTACAATATACCGAGAAAAAAACTCTCCACGCTCCATTATACACCAAATACTAGCGTGTTACTATATATTATAGTGAAAAATCCTAGTGCATTGTATACTTCATCGGCTTTAGCCAACCACACTCATTATCTTGTTTATTAAAGGCAATAAAACGCTCACTCATCTTGGCTAGCATTTGAAATAAGTCCAAATCAAGCATGCGTGAGCCTTCGCAATAGACACAAATTTTACGATCTACTAGATAAATCGCCATTCTCCCTTTTATCGGATGTTCTAAAAATAAAGCATTACGCGCTCTTTCTAAATGTGCATATTTGGAATCTAGCTGTGCTTCTAACATGATGGCAATGTCATCGAAGCGAACAGTTTCACATATATATGCGAGTTCTTTTAAGGATTTCTCATTGGCATCTTCACAGCCTTGCATCATCTCTAACAACTTACGCTCTCTGCCGAAAATAAACGTTAAATGCTCTTCTTTTATTTTATATATGGAATAGGTTCTCACCAGAAATCCCCCTTCGCTCAGTTTCTTTAACGTAAGTATAGCGGATTGTCTCTAGTTAATTTGTCAAACGAAGGAGGCAACCATCTTCTATTTTTGTCGAAAACCTTCTACTTTCAGCTTAAAAAATAACTGCTCCGCCTCAAGACCTAGAGGAAAATCCATTTCCAGTCCGTTTTAGATGTTCTCGTAAGCAGGTAACATAAAGGTACAAACGAAAGGAGCTAAAACATATGAAAAAATTTCTTTTATTAACTGGAGGTATTATTGCAGCATGTGTCGCACTTGCCCTAATCGGACCAATTACTGGCCTAGTATTTTCAGTTGCATTTGTTGCACTAGGCATGCACTTCTACATTGGTAGTAAATCGACATTTGCAAAAATTATTTGGTTTACAGTTGGTTTAATCGGTGTACTATCGGCTATCTCTAATATCCCAGCAATGATTGGTCTTGCAGCAATCGCCATTATTTATGTGATTTATAAAAAATGGAATGGCGAAGAAGTGAACATTCCAACAATTGAAGCGAAAGAAGAAGATCCGTTTACAAACTTTGAAAAAGAATGGTCAAACTTAACAAAATAAAAGGAGCGAACTAAAAATGAACTTATTACAACGTTTTAGATACACAATTGAAGCAGACCTACATCAATTATTTGATAAAAAGGAAGAAAAAAATCCTATTGCGATGTTAAATCAATACATTCGTGAGGCTGAAAAACAAACAGAGCAAACAGGTACATTATTAGAGCGTCAGGGCAAACTAAAAGAAAAAATGGAACTGGAGCTTAAACAAAATGCCGATTTACTAGCAAAACGTGAAGCACAACTTCAATTAGCACTTGCGAGTGGCGAGCAAGATTTAATTGATTTTGCTTCGGACGAAGTAGCAGCCTATACAGCTCGTAACCATACATTACAGACAAGTATCGAAGTGAACACGCGTGAATATTTTGAACTTGAACGCAAATTTGAAACAATGAAGCACAAAATTAAAGATATGAAAGTTCGTCAATTACAGCTAATGGGCAAAGAAAATGTGACGCGCGCTCACCATCAAATGGACGGCATGATTTCAAACAACAATAAAACGAATTTCGAAGATTTAGAATCCTATATCGAAAAACTTGCCCACCGTATCGACAAAGATCATGAGGTAACAACTTTTGAAGCACGCCTAGCAGCGCTTGAAAAAAATTCAACTGAAGCTGTTTCACCACTACTCATTGAAAAGAAATAACATGTTATAATAGAAAGAAATGCGCCACATCAAAGCGGCGCATTATTTCTTGTTGTAAAATATTACATAGTAGAAAGAAGGGTGACCCTTTTGCAAAACTTCACAACAAATAAACTCACATTTTGGGTACTATGCTTCTTTTTACTCGTATTTGTAGAGCTTACCATTTTCAATAACGGCGGTGCTTTTTGTTTATTAATCGGTGCTGTCCTGCTCTATTTAAGCTTTTCAAAAAACAAGCGATTTTTAAAATGGACAGGAATTTTCTTTATTGCAATTGCTCTCTTTACGATGTGGAGTTTGCGACTATTTATCGTCATACTGCTCTTATACATGCTCTATCAATACTTACAACGAGAAAACGAACCGAAAATCGTCACATTGGAATTTGATAAGTTGCCGACAACTGAAAATAAACTATTCGGTACAATACCTGCGCCTGAAGATGCTTACAAATGGCAAGATGTACAAATCCAACGACTCGCTGGTGACATTACAATTGATACAACGCAAACAGTTTTACCTGCTGGTTCAAGTCTCGTTACGATTCGACAAGGCATTGGTAAAGTACAGATTTATGTTCCTTATGAAATTCCTTTTCGTTTACACTATACAACGCTATTCGGAAACTTTACATGTTTGCAAGGACATCCACAGCGGCTTCTGAATGAAAGTATCGTGTTCTCAGATGGCAACCCTGAGGATGCAAAACGTACCCTCGTCATTCACGTCGCTACATGGCTAGGAGATTTGGAGGTGCTACGTAAATGATTGCCTTTCTTTCTAGAGCTTTCTCTATATTTTTCATATTGATTGGCGCGGCATTCGGTCTCCTTTTTGCGATTTGGGGTGAACCAAATGAAAAAGTTTGGGAACCTTTGTGGCAACAAGACTATGATAATATTCCATTAGGTGGCGTCATTTTAATCAGTCTCTTTGCGCTTAGTTTCTTTATTGCAAGCTGGATTAGCATGACTGCACGCGCGCGTGAGGCACAAGCAACTCGCTTTGTAAAAGAATTAATCGAGCCTGATTTCGTGTTACCTAAAAAACATGCACTACCGAAGCCATTGAAAAAAGCACTTGTTCAAACGAGCGAATTGATTGATACACAGCGGAAAAGCTTACAGCGCCTTTCCAATGAACGAGCAGAAGCCAATGATAAAGTAATTCAAGAGCGCATTATTGCCGAACGTCAACGACTTGCACGCGAGCTCCATGACTCGGTTTCACAACAATTATTTGCCGCTTCGATGTTACTTTCCGCCTTAACGGAAAGCGATGAAAATGCCAAAAGTTTAAAGCAAGTAGAAAAAATTGTACAGCAGGCTCAGCTAGAAATGCGCGCATTATTATTGCATTTACGCCCTGTTGCACTGCACAATAAAACCCTCGCCCAAGGCTTAGAGGAATTGATTATTGAACTACAACAAAAAGTATATTTTCATATAGAATATGAACTAGAAGAAATAGCTTTAACAAAGGCAGAGGAAGATCACCTGTTCCGCATTGCTCAAGAAGCATTATCCAATACATTGCGCCATTCTAAAGCAACAGAAGTTGAACTACTTCTTATTGCCCGAGACAATCTTGCTATTTTACGCATTCAAGATAATGGTCTTGGCTTTGACGTAGAGGCGGATAAATCGACTTCCTACGGTTTACAAAATATCGCTGAGCGAGCCGTGGAAATTGGTTGTAGGTATAAAATTGTTTCGGTACCTGGAGAAGGTACAATAGTGGAGGTAAAAGTTCCGCTACAGAAGGAGGTTGTTGAAGTTGATTCAAGTATTAATAGTGGATGACCACGAGATGGTACGAATTGGGGTATCTGCCTATCTGTCAGCACAGCCTGATATTACTGTTGTGGGGGAAGCTGAAAATGGCGTCGAAGCTGTTGAACGTGCGCTCGCCCTTCGTCCGGATATTATTTTAATGGACAATGTCATGCCTGTGATGACCGGAGCTGAAGCGACTGTTAAAATACTTGAAGCTTGGCCAGAAGCGAAAATTATGATGGTCACAAGCTTTTTAGATGACGATAAAGTGTATCCTGCTTTAGAGGCTGGTGCGATTAGCTATATATTAAAAACATCCAATGCCAAGCAAATTGCCGATGCCATTCGTAAAACAATGGGCGGAGAAACTGTTTTGGAGCCAGAAGTCACATCTAAAATGATGCACCGTATGCGCTATGGAACAAGTACACCTCTTTATGAGCAATTAACTGAACGTGAAATGGAAGTTCTTTTGTTAATGGCAAAAGGCAAGGCAAACCAAGAAATTGCGGATGACTTATACATCGCCTTAAAAACAGTGAAAACCCACGTCAGCAATATTTTAGCCAAACTAGACGTTCAAGATCGAACACAAGCTGTCGTCTACGCATTCCAAAATGGTTTGGCAAAGTAATTTTTATTAAAGTCGCCAGGTTTGTGGCGATTTGCTATGTTTTTGTGGCGATTTGCTATGTTTTTGTGGCGATTAATGCTGTTTTGATGGCGGTTCCCCGGGGTTTAGTGGCGATTCGCCAACTAGTAACATCGAAAAGATCAAAAAAAATACCGCAGCGCTCAATAAGAGCTTGCGGTTTCTTTTTAATTATTTGTTTGTTTTAATCTATCTAATAAATCAAATAAACTCCAATAACCTTTTATTAAATCCTCATTTGTATTTCCATTCAAAGCAACGCCAAAAGTAGTACCTTTATAATAACCGATAAAATAATCTTGAGCGTGATTTTCAAATGTATTTTGGTACGTGTGGTTAGGAATAATAAAAGCTGAAATAGCTTTGTCTGACTGAACAAATACAATCGGTATAGAGGAATCTAAATAAAATTGAGTATATTGTTCATCGGAAGCTTCTTGTAAATAATCTTTCGTAATCATAATAGCATCAAAAGAATTTTCATTTATTTTATGTAAATCTTGTAACATTATTTTTTTAAATTTTATATTTTTTTCTTTAATTAACAAAGGTATTTCCCCTACAATCCCAATTTCTATAATTTCATGTTTTTTGACGATATTTACTTCTTCATTTGAACATCCCACTAATAAAAATAAAAAAGCAAAGAAAGAAAAAAAGTACTTTTTAATCATTTAAGCTCACCTTTTACATTTTTTTATGCTTTATGATAAAATTTCTTTTAATAATATTATCATATTGAAAGGATTGAGGATAAGCGGGTAGTAAAAAATTTGATGGAACCATCAAAGTAGATTTGGATAACACAGGATATACTTATGTAGTAAATGGTTCTTCTATGAACATGGAACAGTAAGTCATACGGGTCTTCAGTATAAAAGAGTAATTAAATAAAATTAGAGTAGCGCTTGCTACTTTCAGATTGTCGACAAAAGGTATCAAGCAATTCAACGCGGATGCCTTTTGTCTTTTTTACCTTTTTAAGGACAAGAAATATATTTTTACCACATTGAATATAGTCTTCGACAATACCCTTTCCGTTAAGTAGCTTACCATGTACAAGTAGCCAGCTTTTTTCATTGTTGTAAAAGTAAACATCGCCCGCAACGGAAATCAACGGTAGTTGTCATCTATTTTAAAAATAAAAAAAGGACTGTAGACAATCTCGAAAATTTCCGAGTTTGTCTACAGTCTGACCGCAACGCTTAATAAGAGCTTGCGGTATTTTTTATGGAAGCCAAATCTTACAGTGCTTTAACTTTTGCTACAACGTTTTCTACAGTGAAACCGTATTTTTCCATAACTAACTCTCCTGGAGCAGAAGCGCCGAACTTGTCGATTGCAAGAACGTCACCTTCAAAGCCAGTATATTTGTGCCAACCGAATGATGCACCCATTTCGATTGCTAGACGTTTTGTAACAGCTTTTGGAAGAACCGATTCTTTATATGCTGCATCTTGTTTTTCAAAGCGATCCATTGAAGGCATTGATACGACTGCAACGTCCATACCTTCAGCTTTTAATGCTTTTTGCGCTTCAATTGCAAGTGAAACTTCAGAACCTGTTGCAATTAAAATAGCATCTGCTACTTCTTTCGATGCAGGTGAAACAGTGTAAGCACCTTTTGCTACACCTTCACGAACTGTTTCGATTGGCGCGTCAAGCACTGGTAAGTTTTGACGAGATAATACTAAAACAGTCGGTGTTTTTTCAGATGCTACTGCAAGCTCCCATGCTACTGCTGATTCGTTCGCATCTGCTGGACGAACAACAGAAAGATTTGGCATTGCACGTAATGAAGCTAAGTGTTCGATTGGTTCATGTGTTGGACCATCTTCCCCTACAGCGATTGAGTCATGTGTGAATACATATGTCACAGGAAGACCCATTAATGCAGAAAGACGTACAGCTGGACGTACATAATCAGAGAATACGAAGAATGTACCACCAAAGACGTTTAGACCGCCGTGAAGCGCCATACCGTTCATTGCCGCGCCCATAGCGAATTCACGGACACCAAACCAAATATTGCGACCTGCATAGTCATCTGCAGAGAAGTCGCCTGCGCCCTTCATCGTCGTTTTGTTAGAGCCAGCAAGGTCGGCTGAACCACCGAAGAATGATGGTGTTTTTTTGGCAATTGCATTGATTGCATCGCCTGATGAAGAACGTGTTGCCACAGATTTACCTGCTTCATACACTGGTAATTCTGAAGCGAAATCCTCAGGTAGTTTCCCATTCATTGCATTTTCAAATTGCGCTGCTAATTCAGGGAACTCAGCTTTGTATGCTGCGAACTTTTCATTCCAAGCTGCTTCTGGCTGTGCACCTTGCACTTCAGCTGCTGCATTAAATGTATCATATACTTCAGATGGAATTTGGAATGGCTCATGTGTCCATTCGTAAGCCGCTTTTGTTAAGACAACTTCATCCGTACCTAGTGGCGCACCGTGAGAATCTGATTTTCCTGATTTGTTTGGTGAACCGAAACCGATGACTGTTTTCACTTCAATCAGTGTTGGCTTACCAGAAGATTTTTTCGCTTCTTCAATAGCTTGGTTAACAGCTTCTACATCTGTACCGTCAGCCACTTTTAAATAGTTCCAGCCATATGACTCAAAACGTTTTTGTACGTTTTCTGAGAATGATTTTTCTAAATCACCATCTAATGAAATATCATTTGAATCGTATAACACGATTAATTTTTCAAGTTTTAAATGTCCAGCTAATGAAATCGCTTCAGCCGCAACACCTTCCATTAAGTCGCCGTCGCCACAAAGCGCAAATGTATAGTGATCGACAATTTCATGTCCTGGTTTATTATAAGTCGCTGCTAAATGACGCTCTGCCATTGCCATACCAACTGTCATCGCAATCCCTTGTCCAAGTGGACCTGTTGTTGCCTCTACCCCAACCGTATGGCCGTATTCTGGATGTCCTGGAGTTAATGAATCCCATTGACGGAAGTTTTGAATCTCTTCCATTGGTAGGCCGTAACCGCCAAGGTGAAGTAGGCTATATAAAAGCATAGAGCCATGACCTGCTGAAAGTACGAAACGATCGCGGTTATACCATTTTGGATTTGCCGGATTATGGCGAAGTTGTTTTGTCCAAAGCGTATAAGCCATTGGCGCTGCCCCCATTGGTAAGCCTGGGTGACCTGAATTTGCTTTTTCAATTGCATCAATTGACAATGTTCGGATAGCATTAATCGCTAGTTGGTCCGCATGTTGAGTCATTATGTTGTGACATCCTTTCTCGTCCTATATATTGTTCTACTACAGTTTAGTCAACATTGTCCTAGAAAACAATGCTTTTGTTATACTATTTGAGATTTATGACATACTTTATCATCATTCTGTAACTTAGACATAGCAATGATAGAAATAATGACAAAATTACTGCCTATTTTGGAGGAAGGTTTAACAAATAAAAAAAGAAACCTTCTTCAGTGATGGCAAGGATTTTGCTAGAAATCTATAGTGAAATGTCCACGCGAAATGTGTTTGCTTACATCCTGCATGAAATGTGTCATATTAATTTAGAAATTTATTTTTTTTCGCTTGTTTTACCTTCTCAGGCGTTACGTCATTACCTTCTTGATCGACAACTTTAACATTTTCAATTGTATTGCGCATCGTTGCTCTAAAAGTATCTAAATATTCTTTGCGAAGGGATGTACGCTCTTTCGCTTCTTCCTCCGTTAAACTGCCCGCTTTGGCTTTTGCTGCTAATTCATTGATTCGATTAATTTTTTCTTTGGATAACATCGTTACACACCTTTCAATACCTTGATGACTTCAGTATGCAAAGTATAGCATGCTTTCCCTTAAAATGCAGTTATACCAACCCTTAATCACACAGCTTAGCCACAATTTACATGACTTCCAAATGTTAGTAGTGTATAACTATTAATAAAGAACACATATTGGGGGGAAATAAGGTGAACATTACAACACAGCGATTACATATCCGAAAATTTGAAATACAAGATTGGCAGGCTGTTGTTAACTATATGTCCGATCAAACGGTGATGCACTATATGCCAGAAGGCGTTTTAACTGCACAACAAGTGCGAAAATTTATATCAGATAATCGCGACGAAGCAAAGCATTTCGCCATTGTTTTACAGGAGAAATCACAGGTTATCGGTCATCTCGTATTCCATCCTTACTTTGGCGAACATACATATGAAATTGGCTGGGTGTTAAATCCTGCGTATTATCGTAAAGGCTATGCGTCGGAGGCAGCACAAGCACTATTAGATTACGGCTTCACGGAAATGAAGCTTCATCGAATCATCGCCACATGTCAGCCCGAAAATATCGCTTCTTATCGCGTTATGGAAAAAATCGGCATGCGTCGTGAAGGATTTTTCAAAAAATGTATACCGCATGGTGACGATTGGTGGGATGAGTACTATTACGCTATTTTGCAGGAAGAATGGCAAAGTTGAGCTCTCTACTCCCCTTCAAGACTGTTAGCTAGAATAAAAAAAAGACTAGCAGTGCAAATTATTTGCCTGCTAATCTTTCTTGATGTTCTTGATAGCGCCTATGTACGGTTGCCTTACTAACTTCGAAGCCAAGACCTCTCAGTGTCATGGCTATTTCTTCAAAAGTAAAGCCCCGATTTCGCAACTTCACTATTTCTTCTACAGGTACTTCCTTGCGCTCCTGACCATTTGGATTGCCACGATTGGACAAGTTATTTTCTGGACGATAGCCATTTTCTACTGCTCGACGCATACCGCGGCGAATTTTCGCATTATGAATTTTACGCTGATACTCCTCTACAATCGCTAATATTTCAAGCAACATCGTGTCCATCTCATTTAATTGGACAGGCCCCGCATCACGCATTGAAAAAACATCTGTTTCTGTTTTTTGCAATAAATGGAGTACAGCCATTCGGGCATTCCCACGCCCTAAACGTGTTTCATCTTGCACAAATAATGCTTGAATTTCTTTTTCTTTAATAAAATCGAGCATCTCAAGTAAACCTTCGCGTTCCACATCATAACCACTATGTTTGTCCTGAAAAACCTGTATCACTTCATAGTTTTGTTCCTTGGCATAACGCAGCAATTCTTCTTGTTGTCGTTCTAATGAAGAACTTTGGGTCTCTTTTTCCGTACTAACCCGGCAGTACAGTACAGCCGTTCGTTTTTTATTCATCATTTTCCACTTCTCGCAATTTCAATAGAATTGGTGGGCATCTTATTGTCACCCACTACGGGTATAACGAGTGATTTCCCTGCAACAATATTAACGCTATGTAATTCGTTCTCGGCTTTCACAAGGTTAATCCAGTCATCCGTACCCATTTTACCACGGTATTGTTCGGCTAACGACCATAAACTATCTCCATGCTCTATATGAATTTCAGTGTAGGTAATGTCTCCAGGATCAGTTATAAAAAGATAGCCTGCAAATAAGAAAATTACGCCCAATAAAATTGAAATATGTGTATTTTTTTTAAACCAATTCATGCATCATATCCCCTTTTTAGAATGTTTGTTCGGAATGTATGTTCTTATAATAAAGCGAACAAACGTTTTTGTCAAACACTTTTCGAACCTATGTTTGCATAGGTGTTCGCATTCTGCTATACTATCTAGTAAGAAGAATGATATGAAAAAAAAGAGGTGAGCAATCATGAAAAAAGTTTCGAAAAGACAAGAGGACATACTAGCGTTTATCAAAGAAGAAGTACGCGCAAAGGGCTATCCACCATCTGTACGTGAGATTGGTGAAGCAGTTGGACTTGCTTCAAGCTCAACAGTTCATGGACATTTAGCTCGGTTAGAGCAAAAAGGCTTTATTCGACGAGATCCTACTAAACCGCGTGCAATTGAAATTTTAGAGCCTGAGGATTCGATTCAAAAGCAAAGTGTTATCCATGTACCGCTTGTAGGGAAGGTTACTGCTGGATCACCGATTACAGCAATTGAAAATATCGACGAATATTTCCCTTTACCGGATATTTACGGGACAAGCGAAGATCAGTTATTTATGTTAGAAATCATGGGTGAATCGATGATTGAGGCAGGAATTTTTGACGGGGACTTAGTCATCGTCAAGCAAAAAGCAACAGCCGATAACGGTGATATCGTCGTAGCCATGACCGAAGAAGATGAAGCAACTGTCAAACGTTTCTTTAAAGAAAAAAATCATTTCCGCTTACAGCCAGAAAACGCTACAATGGAACCGATTATTGTAGACCAAGTTTCAATTTTAGGACAAGTTGTCGGCTTATATCGCCGTGTCCATTAATGCATTCTTATACTAATTTTGCGAAAAAATAATGTTCAATAGGAAAGCCACGAAATGTTGATGGGATAACATTCGTGGCTTTTTCATGTGTCCCCAAACTTACATTTAGGAGCGTTTGATGGCATATATCATTAGGTTCATCAACGTGATAACGATTGTTTAATGTTCTTATGTAGAAAGATGATTCTTTCTATTTCTTCAAAACCATTTTTCTTATAAAATTCTTCGGCAGGTATCCCTCTATCTGTAAGTAGTACAATGTTATTTATTTTGTTATTATCGAGTTCTTTAATTAAATGATTTAACAGCGCTCTTCCAATTCCCTTATTCTGCTGTTGTTGTTTTACGTACATTTCATTAATAAAGAATTCATCTCCGCTCCACCAAACTCTATTGACTCCTAAAATACAGCCTAGAATCTCGTCATTTTCTATTGCTAAAACGCCTAAGAATCCAGGTGTCTGATAAAAATCTAATAAATATTTTTTAGCTTGCGAAAATGTCCATTTATCATTCCAAGGCGCATCATTAAATACTTCAATAAATGTTTCGGTACATTTACTTAAATCCTCTTCCACTAATAATTTATATTCCATCACAACTACCCCTTTATTTAACATATAAATAAAATTATAACATTTATTATCTATCCTTTGTTTCACTGTAATTACCTAAAGAAACTCTGCGTAGCTGCCTTTTGACTTGAAATAATTATAAATTTGCATATTTAGAATTTCTCTTAAACTATACCTCCAATTATGACAATAAAAATACAGCCTTTTCTATGTGAAAGACTGTATTTAGAGGCTAAACTATTAAATTTTCGTTTGATTTCTTAGAACTATGCTTCTCTTTTATATAGCATGCTCGCTTTAACGAAAGCTGAAAAAAGTTTTTGTGCAGCAATATCTCCTACAATTGCCTGTTCTTCTGGGTGCCACTGAACTGCTAGACAAAACGGAAACTCTTCATGGACCACCGCTTCGACTAGACCGTCACTAGATTTTGCTGCAACGACTAGCTTCTCCGCTAAAACATTTACTGCTTGATGATGAAAGGAATTAACAGCAATTTTTTCTTCTTCAATAATTGTTTTTAACAATGTATGAGGTGTTATGTGAACATAATGCGTGGCAACACCACGAGCCGCTTGTTGTGCATGTTTTAACAGCTTACTACTATGATATTCACTATCAACATCTTGGTATAATGTTCCACCTAATGCAACATTGAGCATTTGAATACCACGACAAATTCCGAATATCGGCATTTTCCTTGTAAAGGCTGCATTAAGTAAGGCCAGCTCCACCTTGTCTCTCTCCGGGTGTATCTTTCCTAGCCTTGGTAAAGGTTCAGCACCAAATTCAAATGGATGAACATCGTGCCCACCCGATAAAAGTAAACCATCCGTTAACGATAGAATTTGTGCCGCATCTTCCTCTACCCCCAGCGGAATAATAAGTGGGATCCCTCCAGCCTCAATAATGCTATTGCTATAGGCTACATTTAATCTCGATGATAAATCGTCTTCCGCAAACGCCGTTATACCTATAATTGGTTTCATCTATCTCCCCCCTTACCATAATCCTACATACCACTGTATTATGACATTTCCATAGAAATACACTATGACCGCTGCTAGTGCGATGGCAGGGCCAAATGGAATCGCTGTTTTTCTACCTTGCTGGCGCACTTGCAGCACAATCATACCGACAACCATTCCAATGACAGCTGCTATCAATAATGTCAATAGTGTGTGGATTGTACCTAATACAAGGCCAACTAGAAAGAATAATTTTATATCGCCGCCACCCATACCGCCACGTGACACAACTGCGATACTATATAATATGCCAAAGCCAACGACAGCACCTACAATACTATCCCACCAAGGCGTCAAAGGCGCTAGTATACGTCCAATCACTAATAATGGCAAAAAGCACAATAGCACTTTATCCGGTATAAGCATATAGGCAATATCCGATACAACAACAATCACCAATAAAGAAATCAATAATAATGCCACGATTAATTGTTCACTAAATCCATATTGCCAATATGAAAAGGCAAATAATATCCCGGTCAGCAGCTCCATTAACGGATAAATCCATGCAATTTTTTGCCCACAGCTACGACATTTACCTCCTAAAAATATATAGGACAATACAGGAATTAAATCTATTGCCGGCAATTGCCTCTGACAGGTTGTACAGTGTGAAGGTGGCTTGACTATCGACTCCTTCCTCGGCACACGTAAACCTACCACATTAAAAAACGAACCAAATACAAGTCCAAATACGAATACAAGTATTGTATAAGCCATTTCCATTTTTCTTACCCCCTAAACTAACATAGTGCTTATACTTGTTGTCCTTTATAATAAGGTTGTGACCTCGACGGTCGTGGTAATAGTAGACTCTACATTCTGCTAGTGTTTCTAACTTGTGTTTGATTTCATTATTGGTGAATCATAATTATAAAATTCTACAGCCGCTATCCGTGTTCCTGTCACCTTCATATAGCAATGGCACGTCTTTGGGGCACTTTTTTATGGACAAAAAATTGCACGGTAAAATAAAAGACCATTTACTAGTCACACTAGTAAACAGTCTTTATTTTTATTTCCTCAACAATCGGCCCGACAGTAGCATGCCGATGCCACCAATTGAGATGAAAAGTATTGCGCGTATTAATAAATCGAGTGCGGATAAGTCGAAGAATATCAGCTTTATAAAGGCGATGGCTAATATGATAAAGCCGGAAAGTCGCAGTATTCGTAAGTGCCGCACTGCGCCAAGCCACAGTGATAGGCTTGCCGTTAGAAAGAGCGTAATTGTTGTTAGTGCAATGCTAAGCTTCCAATCTAGTAAGTCGTTATAAGCGAGTTGTGACACAAGACCACATACTGCTAGCATCGTACTTACTACACCTATACTAACAATGGCATCTAAAAATTTCGGCATATAGTCTTGATAGATTCGATAAATACGTCCCTTCATAAGCAAATCAAGGATGATGGCCATAATCGTAGCAATGAAGGTTAACCGTGTCATAATATTGAGCCATTCAATCCCTTGTATATTAGAAGGAATAACGTTTAACATAAATGTAAATAACAAGAATAATACAGTCAGCACTGGCGTTAATGCCCGCCCTTTAAATGTTACTGGTAGCAACAGTGACCCTACAAACAACAATACAATGCTGATACTCATTAGATGTGGGGTATTACTAGCACTTACAATATAAACACTATCCAGCTTGCCTATATAAGCGATAAAGTAACTAGCTGTAATAACTGCTAATAAATCGAGCACATATAAATCTTTCATTAATTTCTCAAAGGCATTTAATGTTTCTTTACGACGTATGGCATACATATAAATAATGAAGAGATATACCCCTGGCATCAATAAAGCGAGATGTTCTATACTAAAAAATGGAGTTGGCTCGTGTATGACAAAGCTAATCATAAGTGCAATGAAAAATCCTACTGAACTGACAACTTTCATCACACTTGCTCGAAGTCGTAAGCTCATCATAACGCCTGCAAATAGTATGAATGGAAGAAGTAAATCATCCACTTTTTCAGGGATATTCATAATCAATAACGTATTACAAAGAGTAATAAATGCGAGTGTTACGGCACTATCAAATGCCTCCTGCCATTTTTGCTTATAGCCATAACCCGCTATAACTATAAATAACATACATAAACCAAACAGTAGGAGCTCTTTATAGTCAAGTGGACTACTTATCAAGTTCATCATTAGTAAGCTAAAGACCCCTAAACTAAATTGCAGTCCAACATAAATGTGCTTCCATTTCGATTCAGCATTATACAAGCGACACCAACTCGTGTAGAAAATAGCAAGTGTCATGAACAAACCTAATGCAAACATTCCTTGATTATCATTATTCATAAAGGCGACAATACCAATTGCCAAAATTGAGAAAAAAGTAGCGACATAAAGCGCAATGTTTTGTTTATGTTGCAGAATAACAAATTGCAACATTGTAAACAGGACAATGACAAAGAATAATATAATGTATGCGCTAAAATCCATATATTCTAGTAAATACGGTAATAACAATGAAGTAAAGGCGACAAATAAAGTAAGCACCTCATTTTTCTTTAGATAGCTGATTGCTATGCCATAGCCAATAAATAGGATGGCAATAAACAATGCTAATGTTAAGCCCAATACATCGTATAGCATAGCACCAGCAGCAGTAGTTAAAATACCTACGATAAATGCCCCTCCGTATAAGGAAATGGTTACGGCTGGTGACCCTAGCTTTTTATGTTCTACTACATAGGCTATGGTTGCTAATACGATGGATAATAAATAAGCGAGGATGATTTTCACCTCGTTTGATAGGTAGCCATAATCACTAACTAGTTTTAACCCCCATAACACGCCCAATACTAAAATAACCATAAATACTTTCGGAAGCGCCCACATAATTTGCTCTTCGATTGAACGCCCTTGTTGTACATTTGTTTTTGCTGTTGGGATTGGCGAAATTGGTGGCGTTGGCTTAGCTTTTGCGATTGGTAAGGCAGATTGGCCAGTGATGGATTTGTTGATGTTTTGTATCGTTGTCTTTTCTTGTGACTGTTGGTGCTTTAACTCATCCATTTCCCGCCGTAACGCTACCATCTCTTTTTCTAGCTTAGCAATTCGCTGCTCCATTTCTAGCGACAATTCATCATCCCCCTTAGCGATTAGAATTTTCTTACATTATACCACATTCACTTTTATTGTAAAATTACACTTTTTTATAACTGTAATTAAATTTTATCGAGGTTTTCGATACATTAAGGCACGTTCACTATCACTGGTACCACTCGTAGTCGGATCGACAACAACCCCCATTAAAACAAGAATCGATAACACTGTATTCAAAATGGACGTTAGTTGCTCACTCATTGCACTTGTTAAATCATAACCAAACAAGGCGCCCACTTGTTGAGCGAGTAGTAACAGCATGGAAAATAAAGCTAATAAAAACGGCTTATGCATGAATCGAATCTTCCAGTTAATTCTCATAAATGCTCACCTCCCCCCTCCTCACCACAGTATATGCACCACGTCACTTGACACATATGCAAAAATATAGCTTTAGCAAGGAATGCTTCCTCCTAATGTCGTTACACTTTCTATCACACTAGGCGCTAATGAATCAATGATTTACATGGGTTAATCGGGGATTTACATCGACTTATCAGCGCTTACAACCTTTTCTATGAACTAAAAGTGACAACTTCACATACTATAGAAAGGAACGATTTGATAAAGGGGATGTCAAATGTCTTGTAGGGAAAGACCCGATGTGTGGGACGAAGATGGAAGAGATATTGAGCGTTGGGAAAATGACGGTGGTCGAAGTAATTTTACTAGATACTTCTAAGCGGCTATATAACGGTTTCCAAAAACCCTGTAAAAAAAGCAGGCTGTCCTCAAAATGACTAGGACAGCCCGCTAAACATTACCATATATCAATATTGTCAAAAGAAACAATGGAAATCGGTTCTTTCGATAACTGCTTGGAACACAAGGCAACGATATGACAATCATCTAAATCAAACAATTGAAAGCTATACTTTTGTGACAGTTGGTTGCTTTCATACAATTGTATTGTTTCAGGTTGAATGCAAAACGAAAAAGAATCAAGTGGAATAGTCAATCCTTTTCCCTCAGCTTTTATATAACTTTCTTTCAATGTCCAAAGTTTATAAAAATACTGTATTTGTTTGTCTTTTGGTCGACTTAAAATATCTTGATACTCACTGCTTGTAAAATAGGCTTTTGCAATGTCCATCTCTATCGTTGTTACTTGTTCTATATCTATTCCAATAGGCGTATCACTTACTGCACATACAACCCAGTTACCTGAATGCGCCAAATTAAAATGAATATGGTCGAAATTTTGAAGATTAGGCTTACCATATTCATTGATAGTGAAATGAATCTGGTCATTTGTCATGCCAAAGTCCCTCTTTAAAGAATGACGCAGAAGAACTTCTGCCAATATAGAGCGCTTTTTATCTTCATCAAAGTGAAATTTGCTTACTTTTTCTTTTCTTTCAGCAGATATCCTTAGCTCAAATTGTTGGAAAATATCTTGATACGCTTTTTCTGTTATTTTTATTGCATATTTATAGATCATGATTGTGCTCCATATAAATTTTAATAGTGCTAGTCTTTGGATTTCACTTTATAGTATAATTTTGCAACAAGAAATACAAAAGCGTAAATTACTTGGCCATCTTCTCTTCACCCTTGTTGCTATAAGTATCGGTACTTTCCACTATCCATTTCATAATGCTTTCTTCTCTTTCCTTAATATTGTCAACCTTCGCATCAAATTTATTCATTTTCTTAGAAGCGACAATTTTTCCATCTACCATAAATAGAACTCTTTCAGTTTTTGCAGCAACTTTTGCATCATGTGTTACCAGCATAACTGTTGTACCTTTTTTATTGATTTCTGTTAAAAGTGACATAATTTCTGTCGCTGATTTAGAATCTAATGCGCCTGTCGGTTCATCTCCAAATAGAATATCTGGATCATTAATTAATGCCCTACATATCGCGACCCTTTGTAACTGGCCCCCTGAAGCTTGATTAATATTATTATTTTCAAGCGCTGCAATTCCAGTCATTTCTAGTAATTTTTTTGCTCTTTTATATACTTTATTTTTATCTGCATCTTTGGATACAAGCGCAGGGAACATAACATTATCAATTAACGAGAGGTTTTTTAAAAGATTTATATTTTGGAATATAAAACCCATATTATTTAATCGGATCTTCGCTAGATTTTCTTCTTTTAGTTTGCCGATCTCATTCCCTTTAAAAAGTACATCGCCAGAGGAAATTCGATCCATACCACTTACATTATATAAGAGTGTTGATTTTCCACTGCCTGATGGACCCATTACGGCTACAAATTCTCCCTCTTTAATTTCTAGATTTACATCTTTTAAAATATGCAGTTCATTGTTTTTTCCTAATTCTACTATTTTATTAATTCTTGTCGCCTCTAAAATGTTATTCATATCTATTCCTCCATTGCATCGTCTTTCTGCTTCTTAACCCTTTAAAATAACAGATAAATCATCTTTTACAGTTACTTTACAGCACACAGTGATCGTGATACCAACTACTACTATTAATGCTAAAGGACATAGTAGCCAAGTTTGCCATGCAACGTTTACTAACTCTATTTTCGCAGCGCCCATAGAAGACATCCCCATACTTACAAGATACTCTCCTAAGTAATTCGAAACTAGTACACCTAAGAAAATTCCTATTATTAGTACTAGTAGTGTTCCAGCCATATATTGTTGTTTAATATTATTGGCTGTTAATCCCATACTGCGCATAATAGCGATTTGAGACATATCTTTTGATAATAACATTCTCAAGAATAGGGCTGTAATTAAAACAATAATGATTAATGAAATGGCAATTCCACCGATAACAACCGTACTCATTTGACCAATAATATTGCCAAGCGTTTGCTGAGTATATTCTTTAATATCATTGACCTGTGCAGAGGCATATTGGCTTTGATAATATTCCATTTTTTCTGGAATATTGACATCTTTAGCCACATCCATGTTCACTATATACCAAAGAATCGCATTTTCATTTAGTTCAAGACTTGTTGTGGCCTTTGCCGTTTTCCCGCCATTTGTAATATCTTGATAGATACCACTTACTGTCATCTTCTTCTCTGCTCCAGCAACCTTTACGATTACCGTATCTCCGACTTTTTTATCTAATCCATCTTTAGAGGCATTCGCATAAGATAGAGCAATTTCTCCATCCTCTTTCGGCGCATTTCCCTCCAAATAACTTAGTGGAAATACTGAAAAATCACCGGTTTCAATATTTATATAATCCCATGCACCTTCTGCATTTTTAACCTGAAACGAGCCTGTAATATAAGCAGCGTATTTTTCAATATCTGGATCATTTGCTAACTCTTCTTGCAATTTTTTATAATCTTCTGTAATCGTATCTGTTTTTCGAAGGTCAATCCTCATATCAGATTTCCCTACACCCATATAAGTAGAGAATTCCGGTGAATTCATCGTATTATATACATTTATTGGAAGTATGATAATAAATGTACAGATAACAAATATAACGATAAGTAATCTATATAATTTGAAACGCTTAAATACATCTCGAATACCCATATAAATATTGGTACTGAAAAATTTATTTTTTAGCAGGGAGAAGCTATATTTCTTATTCTTACCGCGTTGCATAATATCTGAACGTAGTGCTTCTACAGCAGAAATCTTATCAATTCGTTTTAGCACTTTCTTGAAGTACAACGTAATGATGAAATAAACAAATAATGGCGCTATAAGAGAAAGTGCATATTTCAAGTTACCTGATAAATCAGAAGATATGTAAAGTCTCATATTCCCCGTAAACAGATTAACAACTACAAAGGACAGTAAATATCCCACAATACCTGCAACTACAGAAATAGCTCTATACTTATTAAGATATACCTTTTTAATATCTTTCTTAGAGATTCCGATCGCTTTCATTACACCGATTTCTCTTAAATCCTCATCAATCGTTGCTAAGAATGTCAGTCGAATACAAAGCGATGCAATAATAATAAGCAAAATACTAATCAGTATAATAACCATCGCTACAATCGTATCTGACATTGCATTAAATATTAAGAATATTTTTCCGCCAACTGTAGGTCCATTTGCCGGAAGACCTGCATCAATATATGCTGTCTGAACAGCTTGAGCATCGCCAGTCTCATGTAGTTTGAATTGAATTAAATATTCGCGTTCGCCTACTTGATTTACCAACATTTCATTATAATCAGATTGATTGATAACAAAACGTTTTGACGAAGTAAGCGAAGAATTCATCTCATAATCTCGGGCATAATCTGAAATGGTAAATTCCTTTTCATAATCGCCTCTTTTCACCGTAATCGTTTCGCCAACTTTTAAGTTATATTGCTGCATAAAATAAATAGGAACAGCTACAGTCCCTTCTTTTACGTCCAACTTATTGTTGTTTAGATCCAATATATAATCAAAACTTTTATTTTGAACAACAAATGATATGTCCTGTACAGTACCTGCCATTGTATTGTTGTTTCCAAAATGTATATTATTTCCATCTAAAGTGAGAAGAACCATCGTTTCCTGCATAGCAATATGTTCACGTTGTTCTTCTGTAAATTTATCAATATCTCGCTGATTATAATCTCCTGCATGCATCTGCGTGATATCGGCTGGGTGTGCTCTTTCTTGCAGTTCTGACATTGACTGCGTTAAATTTGCAATGATATTTGTTGCACTAGCTCCTAAAATTACTGCCATCGTTATAAAAATAAATATTGTTGCCGTAACAATTTTCTTTCTGTAGCAATCATTCTTTACCATTTTCAGAAACAAAGCTATTCCTCCTTCATCTAACTACACGACTTACCTATTTATTAAATTTTTATTATTAAATTGACTGCTCAGTTGGTATTAGCTCAGTATCTTTTTGTTTTTCCATTTCTCGAATACCTTTAGATTTTGAAACAAATAATGCCGTAATTATTAGTCCTACTCCAGAAAGAATGATTAAAAAACCAATTCCCCTTGTTTCACCAGTACCTATAATTTTTCCAACAGAATTTGCTAGAATGCCTCCTTCAACTAACGCTGGGTTAAATACGTAATCGGCCAGAACACCTGCAATAACGTAAGCAACGACGAAACCTATTTGTGATATTAAAGAAATCAGTCCCCATGCTCTACCTTGCTTCTCATTGTCTATCGATTTTCGTATTAAAACATCAATACATGTCGTTGCAAATGGCAATGAAGCAAAGAATAAAAATCCGGAAATAATAATAACTGGGATACTTGTTGTGGCGCCGAATCCTGCCATCGTTATACCAGATACAACGAAACTAACGACCATTACTTTCACAAAATTTCTCTTGATAATTCCCGTACCAATCAAAATACTGGATACCATCATACCGCATGCTACAACTGTCTGAAGTATTCCGGTTGTTTTCTCACTGGCAAATGATAAAATCATCGGTTTTGATAGTACTTGAATAATTCCCATATAGAACATTAAAACGGAAACCAGTACTATAAGAAGCATAACCCCTTTTGATTCCACAATAATTTGCCAACCTTCTTTTAAATCTTTGAAAAAGTCTAAATCCTTTTTCTCCAAAGGCTTTACCGAAAGCGATTTTCTTACAAAAAGAATTGTTGAAACTGTTACAGCAAGTGTCAAAATATCAATGATGATAATTAATTCCATACTGTAAAATGCTAAAATTAGACCACCAATAATTGGTGAAATCAAAAATTTAGAAGAGGAAGCAATCCCCACCATACCACTTGCCTTTGCATATTCATCCTCTGATAGTAAATCCGTTAGTGTTGCTTTATACGCTGGATCTAATAATGATGCGAAGGCTGAACTAAATCCTACACAAAGACAGATTTGCCATACTTGAATATTTCCTGTATTCATTAGCACTAATAACAAAATGAGTCCCAACCCTGAGACACAATCACCAATAATCATAAGGAGTCTTCTGTCAAATCGATCTGCAAGAACTCCTGCAGCCGGACTGAATAAGATCATGGGTAGTAGCGCTGCCATTTCAACCATAGCAACATCCAATGCGGATTTCGTAAGTTGCCAAACGTATACGCCAAGACCGAAGGCAGTCATACCAGTACCGATATTAGATATCAGCTCCCCCATCCAGATGACCAAGAACTTTTTAAATCCTGCATCTGTCTTTACGTCATTCATAATTCGAGTCCTCCTTCTTTTTAAAATTTACTCCAATAATATTTTACAGTTTTAGCCGTTAAATAAAAAATAGTATTTACCACATAATAACTTTTTAACTATAGTTTTACTATAATTTATTAATTTTGAATAACATTCTTAAAAAACAAAGTAAGAACTTCTCCTATTTGAGAATTTTCCAATATAAATATTCCTTTGAAGTTACATCTAAACCACCAAAACTCGTTATTTAAATTCTACCAATATATTTACCGTACTTTATAGGGCGGGTTTCCGATTAAAATAATACGGAAAACCACACTTGACATTAAAAAATAAATATTTACACTAGTTGATAACAAAGTAAAAAAAACGACAAAAACACTTAAACAGTGTTTTGTCGTTATAGATGTGTATGAATATTACAAAAATTATTATATTATTAGTAAAAAACGTATAATATATAAACATTAATTGATTCTTACTACTTAATTAAAATGATATTTATCCGTTTCTAAAGTAGTTAATTCATTCCATTTAACAGCTGCCTCTGCTCGTGATTCGACACCAAGCTTAGAAAAAATTGTGCTTAATACTTTCTCTATTGTCCGTTGGCTTAAATGAATTTCTAGTGCAATAGCCTTATTAGTATATCCATCTCTGACAAAATCTAAAATTTGTCGTTCTCTCTCTGTCAGATTTATAGAATCTTTAGCTCCAACATTATGTACATACAGCTTTTTAAGAAGCGAAAGTGAAATAATAACTTTCCCTTCATGTGCATATTGAATTGTATCAATCAATTGTTTTCTACTTTCCGTTTTACTAATAAATCCTGATATCCCCTTGTTTAATAATTCGGGTAAATATTTCTCGATATTATAACCTGTATAAATAATCGCAATTGCTTCAGGATGAATTTTAAGTAATTTTTCAATAAATTGCAGTCCATCCATTCCTGCTAAGTTAAAATCAATTAAGTAGATATCATAAAATGATTCGGATAAGTGCTGTAAAGCAATACAGGGATCTGTAAACACCACTGCTTGACAGTCTAGTTCAGCTTGCAATATGGCCCGTGTGCCTTCACCAATAGCAATATGATCATCCAATACCATTATTTTCAAAATCCTCACCTATTTTCATAGATAGTTTAATGTTTGTCCCTTGCGGCTGATTTGATCTTATTAAAAATGTCCCCTGATAATACTTTATACGTTCCTTCATTCCCATTAGTCCTATACTTTTCATACAGTCTTGTTGAATATTTTCATCAATACCAATTCCATCATCCCAATATTCAATAAAAACTTTTTGTGCTCGGGATGTCAATGAAATATAGACGGACTGTGCCTGTGAATGTTTATTTGCATTGGAGAGCAACTCTTGAATAATACGATAGATTGTAGTGGATTGCTGCAATGATAAACCTTCAATCCTTTGAAAATCCTCTTTAATCAAAAAGTTAAACCGAATTTTACATTTCTGTATTAACTCCTCTAACGAGCGGTGTAGACCAAGTCTATCGATTAAAGGCGGATATAAATTTTCACAAATTTCTCTTGTATTATCCACAATATCCAGTACTTCTTCACGCAAATGCATAAAAGCCTCTTTGTCATCTTGTTCTTTTGTTGCAGCTTCTTCCATATTACGACTCATACGAATCAAATCTTGTAAAATCGTATCATGTATCTCTGTAGATAACCGTAAACGTTCTTTCTCTGAAGACAAAATCCATAACCTATTATACCATCGAGGTGCATGCAATTTGTCTAACTTCGTCAGTTGTGCCATAAGTTCATCCAACTTAAGTGAATTATCGATAATGCTTTGAACATAGTACAAAAATAGTTCAAGCATTTTTAAAGATTCGGACGGTATTTTACGAAATTTTGTGTCTGTGATTGCTAACAACTTAGAGTCTACTGTTTCATAGAGTACCAATATGTATTTCGTGTCATGTTTATAAATTAAATTGGGACAAATAACACGACATTTATGTTCTTCTATATAACCAAGAGATTGCGTTAAATTATCTTCTATAATCTCAATATTATTCAGCATTAACATTAGATTTAGCTCTTGTTTAATATATTCCATAAGCTTGTCGAAGTTAGTAGCATAATGTGCTGATGATTTAATGAATCGGTAAAAATTGGAAAAATTATAGTTCTTTAAAGTACTTAAATAACGAGCATTCCGTACTTCCATACTTTCCTTGTATGACAACAGTAAAATGGAGGAAATAAATGTAATCAAAAAATAAAGACTATATATGTAAAACGAGCGTACTTCCTCAAGAGATAGTAAAATAAATGATAACACGAGACTAAATGGAATCGCCAATTGTAAATGTGAAAACATGCGATTAAGCGCATATTGTAAGTTAACAAAATTTCCTGCCATTTCTAAGTAAATCAGACAAATAGGGACCACTAATAAAAACAACGCCGTCACATCTGCTGGTAGAAATGGATGCACATTAAAAATTGTTGGAATTCCATAACATAATACAAACGGTCCAATGCCTAAAAAAAAGATGCAGAATAATGGTTTGGCATAGTATTTAGTATTGCTTTTAGCTGCGATCATAATATTAATAGCCAGTAAGCAGCATAAAATTAAATATACTGATAGTTCAAATATAGTCTGCACTTTAAGTAGATCTTTCATGAAAATCCTCACTATATTCATCACTACAATCGTTATACCGATAACAAAAAAAACATTACGCAACTTTTTTTGAAAAGCATCATCCATTGTTCTTAAAAAATAATTACAGTAGAAAATACAATTCACAATGCTAAGGAAGATTGCTAATGAATTAATAACAGTACTAATGAAATCTCCTCGTCCTGCTGCACCTGCACTTATATAAGCTAATGCTGTAAATTGTAAATGAAAAATCAAATACTGTTTGTTCTTAGTAAGTATTTGTTTAAATAAAAAAAGACAAAAAGCAGTTGTGATTAAGGTATATAATAATGGCATAATTAACTGCTTTATTAATTGTGCGTTTATATTCTTATTCGACACGATTAACTTTTCCACTTTTCCTTCATGCCATATTGTTATGCTGTGCGCTTGTGTAATTAGAAAAGGGGATGAAGTATTGGCTGACAGCTTCATCCCATCTAATTCTAAAACTTTCGTATAGGGCACTAAATTTTGAGATGCTGCCCAACTTTCCTCTTCAATCTGTTGAATATACCAACTTTGATCTTGTGATTGAACTAGTGTAATCCCAATAATAGGCCCGTTAACGACAACGGATAAACAATACAATTGTATGAAAAAAGTGAGAAAAAGCGAAATTAAGATATTAGCCTTTTCTTGTTTCATATGTTTACGGACGCCAAAACGTTGCATGCGGATCCTTAAATGTTTTCTTTTCACCGTGTTTAAAGGATTCTACAGTTAAACTTTGCTCTAACTCATTTACATTTAAAAGTGAAATTCTATTTTCTTTTAAAAGGTCTAAAATGTTGGGCTTTTTATGAAGATATTGAATGATTTCTAACATGTCCTTCACACCTCTTAAATATATTTTTCGAATAGTGATACATCTTAGGTTGGATAAATTTCTTTTAGTAATTCAAGTGCAAGATTACGATATTTAGACTGTAATAGATGTATATATAGATAACCCTGAAGCTCCGATTTGCTGTGGCATAATGCAAATATTCATTGTTGAATCGCCTGCTGACTATAATACAAGCGTAATTCATCCAATGCTGAATCTTCATATTGTAATAGATACAATATTGGCAATGCTCCTTTTTATGTGAATATTTGTAAGTTTAATGTGTCGCCATAATCATTATTTAACTGAGCAACCATTGCAATATAGTGTGCACTCATTTCAAGCTTTTCAATATACTTTCCAGTTGCTAATACTTCTCCGAGTAATAAAGAAATGCAATTTAAATTTTGACTGTTATGTATCCCCGGCATTAGAGGGATAAATAATAATGGTGATTTCTCTCTTTTACATTAATGGGAAACCCATCTATTTACAATCTGTTTAAGAGCTAATCATTAAATTTGTCATCTATGACTC
Organism: Lysinibacillus mangiferihumi; assembly: GCF_003049665.1. Classification (GTDB taxonomy): domain Bacteria; phylum Bacillota; class Bacilli; order Bacillales_A; family Planococcaceae; genus Lysinibacillus; species Lysinibacillus mangiferihumi. The sequence goes on from NZ_PYWM01000004.1 coordinate 34,106, forward strand.
ATGACAGTTATCTTTTTTCCAATCATTACTATTATACCTAAAATACTAAAATTGTAAATATATTCATAAATATTAATACCTATTAACAATATAATGCATTATATTACATAATTCCGCAACTATAGTTTCATATCTTTTATTAGTAAAAATATAGCAAGAAATTATTTAAGAACATCACTATAAATACTGTACAAAGATAGGAAATCATAACGAAAATCCATTTTAATACTATAAATCGAAGCACAATTCAGTTAGAAAGGCATCAAGAGTGGATTCCACTTCTTGATGCCTTTTGTCAATACTCTGAGAGGCTGGGATAAAAGAGAAAAGGTGTTAGATTGATGGCAGTCAATCTAACACTTTTTTTGCTGCGCCGTTGTTGTCCGCTTCGGCGGTGCTTTCCGCTCAGCACAGTAAGCCGCAACCCTCGCTAACGCGCAGAATGCCCGCGTCTTACGCTGTGTGCGTTGTGAGCAGGAGTCACCGCCTCCGCTACCCACAACTAGCGAACATTTCTAGTTTTTTATTTATTGCAAAAGCAAGAATAGCTAAGTTCTCCATATAGCAAAATTTTTGAACACCTTTCCTCTGTTCCTTAAATTTTTTTAGTTATGTCCCAGCCTCTTTCTACCATACAAAGTTAGATTTAGTAAGCGCGCGCAAACCAAACTGTATGTTGTGCTTTTTTCCCACAATGAATGCAAGTATGCTTTGTAACTGGTGGGTTAAATGGTATATTACGAGTTGTAAATTTTGTTTCTTCTTTTACCTTTTCTTCACACACATCATCTCCACACCAACCCGCTAAAATCCAACCTGGGATTGTTTCATTTTGTTCAGATTGAGCTAAATGCTGTTTTAACTGTTCCATTGAATCGATATGGGTATGGGAGTTGTTTGCACGGAAAGCTTTTGCTTTTTCAAATAGTCGCGTTTGCATCGTTTCAAGTTCTGTTTCTATGCTTTTAACAATTGTGTCTAAAGAAACAGTTACTTTTTCTTCTTCATCACGGGCTTTCATTAAGCCTTGCTGATTTTCTAAATCACGTGGCCCCAATTCAATACGCACAGGTACACCTTTTAGCTCCCATTCATTAAACTTATAACCAGGTGATTGGTCTGAATCATCAAGACGCACACGAATACCCTTTGCTTTTAACGCTACAAAAATTTCATCTAATTTCTCGATAATCTTAGGGTTCTTTTTCCACGGACCGACTGGGATTAACACAACTTGCGTTGGAGCGATTCTTGGCGGTAAAACAAGACCTTGTTCATCACCATGCACCATAATAACAGAACCGATTAAACGGGTAGACGTTCCCCACGATGTTGTATGCACATGGACATGTTTATTTTCTTTATTTAAATATTTGATATCAAAAGCTTCGGCAAATTTCGTACCTAAATAATGAGATGTCCCTGCTTGTACGGCCTTGCCATCCTTCATCATCGCTTCAATGGAAAATGTATCAACTGCTCCAGCAAAACGTTCTGATGGTGTTTTTTGCCCATCATAGACAGGAATGGCTAATAGTCCTTCGACAACTTCTTTATAAATAGCTAACATTTGCATTGTTTCTTTCCGTGCATCTTCTTCATCGACATGCGCCGTATGACCTTCTTGCCATAAAAATTCTGAAGTACGGATAAACGGTAGCGTTTTCTTTTCCCAACGGAATACATTGGCCCATTGATTGATTAAAACAGGAAGGTCTCGATAACTTTTAATCCAATTAGAATACAAATGCCCAATCATTGTTTCCGAAGTTGGGCGTAGCGCTAAACGCTCTTCTAATTGTTCACCTGCCGCTTCGGTCACCCAAGGAAGCTCTGGTGAAAATCCTTCAATATGATCCTTTTCCTTTTGGAAAAAAGATTCTGGAATGAGCATTGGGAAGTAGGCATTGCGGTGCCCTGTTTCCTTAAAACGCTTATCCATCTCCGCTTGAATATGCTCCCACAGTTCATAGCCATCTGGTTTAAAGGCAATACAACCACGAACCGGCGTATAATCCATTAAATCCGCCTTTTGTATCGTTTCCACATACCATTTTGAAAAATCGTTTGTTTTTTGAGACATCTTTTTCTCCTCCTATTTTGAAAAATCTATTTTGCTTTGGCAAAATTGCATCTGATTTTTTTAGAGCCTGCTCAAATAGCTCCTTTTAAAATCTGCGATACCCACCGGGGCATTTAACTTAATTTGGCATGCGTCCATATATTTCGTCTTCATCCCCTAGCTAATGCTAAATCAAGTTCATAAAAAAAGCATAAAGCATCCTAATAAAGGACGTCTTTACGCTAGTTGACGTGGTACCACCTTAGTTCGGCATAATATGCATATTACGCCCTCTAAACGTTTGTAACGAAACGACTCGGTTAGTTGTTAACTGACATCTCCGTGGTAGGGTTCAATAAGAAGGGGTGCTATAGCTCTCAGCCTAGGCTATATTTTCTGTTTCACAATTCTTATTTACTTAATCACATCATCGATTGTATATGTATACATTAATATACCAATTTGCTAAATGTAATTCAATCATTACGATAGGTCATTGAACGTTAAAATAAATACCAACATTAAAACATTTTGATGTTTTCATTAAATCAAGTAGAATGAGTTTGAAACACTTATATGAAAGGTGATTATATGCAACGTCAACTAACAGAAAAATTATGGCGTGAAGAAAAATATCGCGTCATGTTCCATAGCCAAAAGCATTACAATCAACTCCGTCTGGCAATGCGCGACATGATGAGCCATGAGCAAATTAAACAATTAATCGAAGTTGCATTACAACAAACGCCAACTGAAGGCAGCATGCGCAATGCCTGTCAGCATATGTGGGGGTATTTCCGTAAAGTAGCCTCAATAGAAGAAAAACGAACATACGAGCAATTGCTTCTTACTTATCAAATACCAGCGCTACTTTGTTTTTTACAACAATTAGCCATTCAATATAACGTTACTTATTTACGTGAAAGTACTATTTTACAAATACAGTAGAAGTAGTTATTGCCTCAATGCAAGTCTACAAACAAGCACCCCCCTTACTATCAAGCTCTTAGGAGAGAATCTATATGAACACAAATAAGGACAACAATGACGTTATCTTTCTTACAAATCCAACCGAACGTATAACGCATCCATTTTATAATAAACAAATCGTCTTTACAGGGGCTCTTTCCACGATGACACGCGCAGAAGCTGCAAAAAAAGCACGAGCTTGTGGCGGTTTAATGCAAGGGGCTGTGACTAAGGACACAACTTTTGTTATTCTTGGCCAAAACCGACGAGGCAAAAGCACGAAACATTTAAAAGCAGAGCAACTCATCCAACTTGGATATGACATTCAAATTATTGCTGAAGATGATTTTATTTGGCTTATTTCCATGCAAAAAGACTATATCCCATCTTCTTTACAATAACTGCTACCGCGAAATAGCGAACTGCAATAGGTTTGACAATTAACACCGTATAGACGGAACAAATGTAATCTCCTACATAAAAACACGTTGACCAGCTGCGCTTCACCGCATCCAATCAACGTGTATTTTAATGTGCGTACTATTTTTGCACTACTGGTGCAGGGTAGTCAAAGCCCTTTGTATCCACTTCAACTTTTTTCATGATTTGATCTTCTAATGGCTTATCTGTGGCATCACGTTCAACGGCAACGATTTCATCTACCGTTTCCATTCCTTCAATCACTTTGCCAAATGCAGCATATTTTTTATCAAGATGTGACGCTTCTTCTGTCATAATAAAAAATTGGGAGCCCGCAGAATTTGGGTCGTCCGTCCGTGCCATTGAAATGACACCGCGTTCATGTTTTAAATTATTTTCAAAGCCATTCTTAGCAAACTCACCTTTGATTGAATAATCAGGACCACCTGATCCATTTCCTGAAGGATCGCCTCCTTGAATCATAAAGCCAGGAATTACACGATGAAAAATAAGCCCATCATAAAATCCTTTGTTTACTAAGGTAATAAAATTCGCCACTGTATTCGGTGCTACTTTAGGCTCTAGTTCAATCACAATTTTTTTATCATCGTTCATTGTAATCGTCACAATTGGATTTTCTTTCACAGCCGATGCATAATCTACTTTTTCTTCCGCTGTCTTATCCTCTTTTGACGTCCCACAACCCGTCACAATAAAAACTACTGCCATTAGGCTAAAAACAACATACAGTACTCTAGATTGTGCCAATAGTCTTACCACTCCCTATATCAGTTTATTAAAGTATATAACTACGAGATTATTCATCACAACTTTAAACTTACAAATGAATAGTAAAAACAGCGATTTCAGGCGGAACCATAAAACGAGCAGCGATTCTAGACGTGCCAATACCCGTATTGACATAAAGCTGCATGCCATTGTCTTTATTAATCGTATAAAATCCATCGTCATATTTTTCAGCCAACGACGTCTTTATAGTTTTCATAAAGGGAATCCGTATTTGCCCTCCATGACTATGTCCAGCTAACAGCAAATTAACAGAAGTATCTTTTAAAAGCTCTGCCATATCTGGCTCATGCATAAGTACAATTTCATAATCATACGTATCATCCATTTGCGATAGCAACAGGTCTATATCCGGCTTTCCAAGTAAACCATCATCAATTCCTCCGATAAATAGTTTTTTATCATTTGAAACTGGAACCGTAACGCCATTATTATTCAATAATGTAAAATCAGCATTCGTTAATAAATCTTCATAGATTTTAAAAGCTCCGCCACCATAATCGCGATTTCCCCATACTGCAAATTTCCCCACCGTCGCGTTAAGTTGCGATAAACTATCGGTGACTTCTTGTTTTTGTGGAAACGCAGAAAAATTTTCGAATAAATCCCCTGTAAACACAATCATATCAGGCGAAATCTGATTAATCTTTTCGACTAAACGATTTAATTGATTGACGGTATATGTTTCACTAACTTGAATATCTGATATTTGAACTATTTTAACTGATTCACCTTTGTCTTCATTCAAATGATACGAATGAACGACGAGCATCTTTGGTTCAATTTTAAAAGCGTATCCTACAAGTAAACCTATTAATACCACGACTAATAAAACGATTTTTACAACTATTTTAAAGTTCTTCATTCGACTGCGAATGCCCCTTTCAAACTGATAGGTGCGTATTAAGCTCTTTTCACAACTGAAAAGGTACTAAAAAAGAACGTGCACCCAACCGATGCTCGTTCTTTGTTTATGTTGATTTAACTAAATCAAACCTTATGGTAAAACGAATATACGAGTCTACTACCACCACTCCATACTGTAAATCATTTTTACTGAAGAAGCCATACATTATTAGCAAAAAACTGCTAATGCTATAGGGATTTGCAGTATCTCTTATGTATAATAGAGGAAAGTCATATTAAGGACGTGGTACAATGCAAATCGAAAGGGTCAGTATTCCTAAATCGGCACAGCCTATAATTAGTACATCTAGTAAAGGCGACCAATCAAAATGGCGTATTGGCGATAAGTGGGTAAAACAAAATGCTCGTGGCTATGAAAGTCATGCAGAAGTATTGGCGACTCTTGTACTTAGCTGCTCCAGTTTGCCTATCAACCGCTACGTTCAATACTTTCCTTGTGAAATTGAATTACCTGATGGTGAAATGACTAGAGGATGTTATTCATATGATTTTCGTGGAGAATTACAAGAAGTTACACTCGAACGGTTATTTGAGGCAAATTTCACCACAACTGATGCTATTACTACGGACAAGACACTATCAACAGCAGAGAAATTCCAGCAACTATCTGCACAAATTGAAAGCTTTACAGGGCTTAACATACGAAAGGAATTGGCACAATTATTTGCTTTTGATGCACTCATTTTAAATGAAGACCGTCATACCAATAACATCTTATTTTTGTATGACCCTAAGCATAGATCATGGTCACTCGCACCTATTTTTGACAATGGGTTAAGCCTATTATCTGATGAAAAAGATTATGCACAAGGTAAACCGATTTCCATTTTAAAACGAAAAGTAAAAGCAAAGCCACTTAATTCATCGTTTGCAAAGCAACTTTCACTTTATGATGGCCCACCGTTTATTAATAAAAAGCTTTTAATAGCACGCCTGGAAGATAGTCCTTTAGATTTTGGACGTGCAAAAACCGTTTTACTATCACAACTGAATGACCCTATATTTCAAAAGTTATGGATAGAAGGTGATAATGATGATTGATTTTATGAAATTTGATGTCATGTGGATGGACGAGGTGATTGCTTCTGTAGATTTAAAGCCAGCTAATGGTGGTACACCTTATGTCGTTAATTATATTGAAGATTTCAATAAGCAATTTTCACCAAACATGGAAGGGCATATTACCCTAGAAGAATTAGAACGTTGGCTGAAATGGCGGACTTTCCCCCCTACTCGCATGAATGCACAGGAGCTTCTTGAAAGTCTAGGTTTACAAGCCTACAATCGCTGGGGCATTGTCCGTAAAACACATGGCGTTATGGCAGATGACGAGATTTGGTTACGCTTTAAAGGTGAAACATTGACACATCGAGATGTCTGTTTACGTAAAGATTTATACTACCCTGATTTGGAAACATAATGGAGAATAGCTAGTTATCGACAAAATAACGACAACTAGCTATTGCGATATCGCTATAAATTAAGTATTTGGCCAAACTTTGCAATCGTTTTCGAGCAGCCATTTATGCTCTGCTTCAAATATCCGTTCTGTCCATGGGGCATTTTCTAAATGACGAATCATCCAGCAAAAATACATTGCATAGCCTGGGGCTGTCGCTTGCGGATGGTCTAATCCTCCAGGTATGGTAAGAAAGCTATTATGCTTGACGCGAAACGCTTCATCACCAACCATTGCACAACCGAAGCCTTGCTCTTTATTGAATCGATAGTAATACACTTCTGGCTGTTTATGATGATGTGGAGGATAGCTTGACCAACGACCTGGGTGAGAAATCACTTCACCAATGACTAAATTTGAATAAGGGGCAGTTGAATAATCAAAAATCGTTCGGATTGTACGGTATGACGTTTTATCTAACGTATTTGCACCAGCCTCCTCACTCGTACATTCTTCTGGTAAATATAAACGGCTTGCAAAGATGTTGTGATTATTGGTTTTTTGAATAAGCACTTCACTTTCTGCTAATGCTTCTATGATGATTTCAATCCCTTTGCATACGTGCAGGCAATGCGGCGATTGTTGAAAAATATCTTCTCGGCAAACCTCTTTCGATTGATCTTCCCACGATAATTTGACAAAGCCTTCAAGTGGTAGTATGACTGTCTCACACTCTATATCGTAAAGTATAATTGTCTCGCCTTTGCGCAATAAATAAACCCCGATATCCATTAGCATCTTTGTATCGTCTGTGCGATGTGTTATTGCGTTGTATCCATGCTGAAACTTGCCTATTGTTTTATACATTATTTCACACCTTCCCATCACATCTATACAAATTCATACAGTATTCTAGAACAAGCCCTATATGCCTGTTAAATTAGCAATATAAGAACGAGCAATTTTTGCATATTTAAATGGATTTGCTTTTGCAGGGTCTTGCTCAGCCTCTACAATGCACCAGCCTTTGTAATTCATTGTTGCTAACTCCTTAAAAATCGGTTCGAAATCAATTTGACCATCCCCCGGTACTGTGTAGATGCCCGCCTTTACCGCATCTAAAAAGCTTAATTGTTCATGTTTAACAAGCGTGAGCACTTCATCTCGAACATCTTTTAAATGCACATGATGAATGCGGTTCGCGTGTTTTTTGAGAACGGCTAAATAATCTTCCCCAGCAAAATATAAGTGCCCACAATCAAATAATAAAGACACAAGCCCCTTGTCTGTTTCAGCCATTAAACGGTCAATTTCTGATACGGTTTGAATACCTGTTCCCATATGATGATGATAGACAATGCGCATATCTTTTTGTTGTGCAAGGGCACCAAGCTTTTCTAAACCAGTCGTCAGTAATTCCCATTCCTGTTGATTAAAAGTCGGTTTATTTTGCATTATGCTTACATCCGGTTGTCCTTGAATGCTTTTACCTTGTTCAGAAACAACAATGACTTTTGCACCCATTGCATATAGAAAATCACGATGTACTAAAAATGCTTGTTCTGTTTCTTTGTAAGGTGCTGTCGTTAAATAGGAACTAAACCAGGCAGAAGCGACTTGTAATCCTCGAATATCTAAATAGGAATGCAATATAGCAGGATCTTTCGGAAACTTGTTGCCAATTTCACATCCAGTAAAGCCTGCTAATGCCATTTCGCTAATACATTGTTCGAATGTAATCTCACGACCTAGCTCTGGCAAATCATCATTAGTCCAACCAATTGGCGCAATTCCTAATTTAATATTCTCTTTATCTAACACGAACATCACCTGCTACTAAAAACATTATCAAAAATAGTCATTTGACAATGCTAGATGATTTCTTGCTTCTCCGTGTCCCGCCTCGCCACTTGCTCGCTACTGCGGTTTGTGTAACACTCCACAAGCGTAAATTCCGATGTAGCCCACCGTACATATATGAAGTTTAGTTAAGTTAATACTTCATATTCTGTTGCATATTTCAGATTTAAACTGGCATTAAAGTCTCGGTTAATTTCAATTTGACAGTTATTGCAGTGGTATGTTCTATCTAATAAGCTTAGCTTTACCTTTTTCGCACCACAGCACGAACATAGCTTAGACGATGGATAAAAGCGGCTTACTTGTCGCAATTCAATACCACACTCTTTGCATTTTCCAAGCAACCATTCCTTGAAATAATGGAAATTTTGTTGTGCCACTGCTTTTGATAAATGACGATTTTTCATCATACCTTTGACGTTTAAATCTTCAATTGTGATATACGCTGGCTTGGCTTTCACCAGTTGATTCACGACAAAACGAGTGTATTCTCTACGAATATTCGTCAATCTAACATGCAATTTTTGCAATCTGATTAATTGCTTTTGCCTGTTTTTGTAGCAGATTTCACCTACCTTTCTATTTTTATTTTGTTCATAGCTACGACTAAGCTTTCGCTGTTGTCGTTTCAACTGTTTTTCAAGCTTTTTTATTTTAGGTGTTTTGTTAATATTTGAAAATATTTCATGATGACTGCACACCGCAAATTCTTTCAGTCCTACATCTACACCGATTCCGTCATGTTCTGAAATAAGAATAGTTTGTGGTGTATCCATTTCACATAACACTGAAATACAATATCGATTCCCTTGCTGTGAAATCGTGCAGCTTTTCACAACCCTATCTGTTGGAATGTAGCCGTACTCCTTTAAGCGCACCCATCCGATTGTGGGTACTTTAATGCGATGACGTTCTACTAACAAATCCGTTTGGTTGTTTTTCGGGAAGTATGCTTTCACCTGCTGGTCTTTCTTTTTCTTAAAACGTGGGAACTTCGTAATGCCTTTAAAGAAATTTTTAAAGGCACGATCACCATTCATAATGGCTTGTTTAACGGCTTTGCTCGACACATCTTTAATCCAACAATCTTGTTCTTTCACATACACATTGTTTAGCCATTTTGAAAAATCATAGCCTGACAAATGCTTACCTGTTTGTTTGTAGTGATTTTGTGCTTTAGAAAGATATAGATTATATACATAACGACATGTACCGATGGTTTGATTCATTTTTTGTTGCTGTGCTTTAAAAAGAATGATTTCTGTCTTAAAAGCTTTTTTCATAGCTCATCATCCTTAATCTTCTTATATTTTCTTAAACCATAAATTCGACAAGAAAATACATGAATGATTGAAATTAAATCTTGCACAAGTTCTTCTTGTGGAGATAACTTTTCATTATTCACAACAACAATTCCAACACCAAATTTTTTCAAAAATGCTTCAAACCAATCATAACCAAAGCGCACAAATCGGTCTTTATGTGAAATAATAATCTGACTTAGTTCTTTTTGTTGTGCCAGCTCAATTAACTCATTCCACTTTTTTCGATTGTCATTCAAACCGCTTGCAATGTCTGTTATAACCTCATCAACAATAATCCCTCTTGAATTCGCGAATGTTTTCAAAAATTCAATTTGATTATCTAAATCATCTTTTTGCCCTCGATTTGAAACTCTGGCATAAATCATCGTCTTACCTACTTTATTTTCACTAATACCCATATATTGCTCGTACTGAGCATGTGTGTAATATCTCCTTCCTTTAGGGTTTCGATAAGCGATTAATTTGCCTTCTCTATCCCAACGTTGAAGCGTAATAACAGCTACCCCTAACATAGAGGCAAATTCTTTTGGTTTATACATCTTTTCCATGAATATAATTTATAACGAATGATTACTTATCATAATGTTTTGATAACAGTTTTATTTCTCCTTAATACTTGCGGGCTGCTTGTAAGTTTTGCTCTTTTTCCTTATATGCTAATTGTACTTTCGGATTATTGGATGTTTCCGCAATTCCTACATGCCACCAAGCACCATAGCCATCTGTCATTGTTTTAGGTAAAACTTTAATATCAAATAGTGTACTAATCGCTGAGGATTTTGCGTCTTTCATTGCAGCTTCTAATTCAGAAATCGATGTAATACGGTATGTTTTCAAGCCATAACCTTCGCCAATTTTTGCATAATCAATTGCCATAACAGAACCATTTGTTTTATTTGTTTGCTGGTCGCGGTAACGAAATTCTGTTTGAAAGCTTCCCATACCGTTTGCCATTTGAAGGTTGTTAATACAGCCAAATCCTGCATTATCAAATAGCAATATATTAATTTTTTTATTTTCTTGTAGACTTGTCACTAATTCGGAATGGAGCATTAGGAAACTGCCATCACCAACCATCGTATACACTTCTTGCTTCGGACTCGCTAATTTCACACCGAGAGCAGCTGCAATTTCATACCCCATACACGAATAACCATATTCCATATGGTACGTATTCGTTGTCTGGCTTTCCCAAAGTCTCTGTAAATCCCCGGGTAAGCTTCCCGCAGCACCTGTAATAATCGCGTCATGTTCGATTAATTTATTTATGTGTAATAACACCTTTGTTTGTGTTAATTGCGTTTGAAGTGCTTCCACATAGTCATGTAGCTCATCATCTAAATGACCCGAGATTTCTGGTCCATAATTTTCGTTATAAACACAATTTGCAAGTCGATTACGTTCCATCTGCCATTTGCTTTTTAGTGTCTCTAGCTCCGTAAAATTTGCACAGTATCCATTTAATTCCTCTTCTAAAGCTTTAATGCCTTCTTTGACATCAGCAATAACATACTGTGCATCAAGTTTTTGTGCATGAAATGGTGAAGCATTGATAGTGATGATATCTTTATCTGCAAATAAGCTTTTGGATGCTGTCGTAAAATCGGTAAAGCGTGTACCAAGCCCAATAATGACATCTGCTTGTTTGGCAAGTTCATTGGCACATAGATTTCCAGTAACCCCAATCCCACCTACATTTAATTGTTCAGATGAAGAAATGGTACTTTTTCCGGCTTGTGTTTCTGCGAATGGCATTTCGAATTTTTTCGCAAAAGCTAATACTTCTTTGCCGGCTTCCGAATAACGCACCCCTCCTCCGACAATAAGAAGTGGCTTTTTCTTTTGGCGAATCGTTGTGGCAATCGCTTCAATTGATGAGGGATTTGGTGTACGACGTTCAATCATATGTACACGCTTGTTAAAGAAAGAAAGTGGGAAATCCCAAGCTTCCCCTTGCACATCTTGAGGTAAAGCAATGACTACTGCGCCCGTATCTTCAACGTTCGTCAGCACTCGCATTGCGTTAATCATTGCGGAAATAAGCTGTTCAGGTCGTGCGATACGATCCCAATATTTAGATACTGCTTGGAATGCATCATTTGTAGAAATTGATAAATTATGTGTTTGCTCAATTTGTTGCAGTACGGGATCGGGTTGTCTTGTCATAAAGACATCCCCTGGTAACAATAACAATGGAATTTGGTTAGCCGTAGCAGTGGCTGCAGCTGTCACCATATTAGCTGATCCAGGACCAACGGATGAAGTACAAGCTAATATCTGTTTGCGGTTACGCTGTTTGGCAAATGCCATTGCAACATGTGCCATCCCCTGCTCATTTCGGCCTTGATAAACTTTTAAATGACCTGGATTTTCCTCTAAAGCTTGCCCAAGTCCTAAAACATTGCCGTGACCAAAGATCGTGAAAATACCTTCGACGAAGCGTTGCTCTTGTCCATTAAAATGTACAAATTGCGCATTTAAAAATTTAACAAGTGCTTGTGCTGTCGTTAAACGAATTGTTTCCATCTGTCGCCCCTCCTGTAATGGATGCAATAGGAAGACTTCGAAAGGTAGCCCCTTTCAAAGCTACATATACATAACGCTCATATATTATCAGTCAAAAATGCTATAAATTGTTCTAGCATCCTTTATTTATTATGTTTCATATGTCCCGTTTTTTACTTTCTGCTCTAGCTCATCTAATGTAGGCATTGCATCCGAGCAGCTATGCTTAGCTATCACAATGGATGCAGAGGCACTGCCATATTTCATTGCTACGTCTACGGTTTCACCTTGCATCAGCTTGTAGATGAATGCCGATGCATAGGAGTCACCTGCACCAAAAGATTTTAAGACACTTGTGCGAAATACCCCACTTTTCGTCCGACTACCATCCTTTGCGTAAGCAATTGAGCCATCACCGCCGTGTTTAATGACAACAAGCTGTGCTTTATAGGTGAACCATTTTGAAGCTGTCTGCTCATCATCCAACTGTACATGTAGAACCTTTTCCATCATATTAAACTCTTCACGTGTCCCGATGATGATGTCACATTTCTCTGCAGCTAGATTATAATACACCGCTGTTTCCGCTTCGTCCCGCCATGTATATGGACGATAATCCAAGTCGAAAATGATGCGAATACCATGCTTTACGGCATAGTCTAGAGCTAAAAATACCGCTTCACGAGAGGGGCTGGAAGCAAGTGCAGTACCCGAAATAAGTAATGCTTTTGAGTTCGCAATAAGCCCCTCTTGAACCTCTACAGGATGGAGAAGTAAATCCGCTACATTGTTGCGATACATTAATATGCTACAATCACTAGGACTTTTAATTTCTGTAAATGTAAGGCCTGTTACTGCGTTTGTTTTATCGATAACGATATTCGATGTATCAATATTTTTTTGGGCTAAATAATTTCGAATAAAATTCCCCATTTGATCATTGGCTATTTTGCCAATAAAACTGATGTTCAACCCTAAATTAGCTAAGCCAATCGCAATATTTGCAGGGGATCCTCCAACATACTTTGTAAATGTCATCGTCTCTTCCATTGGCCGATTAATTTCATTTGCATTTAAATCAATACATAAACGACCAATTGCGACCAAATCAAATTGTTTTCCTTGTGGAAATGTTATCGTAGTCACGATTTTCGCCTCCTTCTTCAACTAAGAAATACTTACTGGTCGACCTATTTGCATAGATTTCTTTGCGGCCTCCGCAATACGCTCTGCTTGAAGACCGTCGTTGCCTGTGCACACTATATCTGTATTATTAATAATAGCTGCGGCGAATTCTTTCATTTCATCAATATACGCTTGCCTGTATCTTTCTAAGAAAAAGTGGTAGGGCTTATCTGTTATAACGCCCTCTGTGCTGAAATGTGTAATATTGGAGGGGCGATTATTTTCAACTACTAAAGCACCTAGTTCACCGAAAACTTCCAAACGTTGATCATAGCCATAGACCGCTTGGCGACTATTTTCAATTGTTCCGATACTACCGTTTGCAAATGTTAGTAACACGATTGCCGTATCGACATCGCCAACTTCTCCAATTTTTTCATCAATCAATACTGCCCCTTTTGCATGTACTTCAACAACATCAGATTGCATTACATAACGTGCCATATCGAAATCATGAATCATCATGTCCATGAATAAGCCTCCGGATGTTTTCACGTATTCAATCGGCGGGGGGTGTGGATCACGTGATGTAATACGTAGTGTATGTGCTGTACCAATAACCCCATTTGCAATTTGATTGCGGATTGTACGAAAGTTCGTATCAAAACGTCTATTAAAGCCTACTTGTAACTTGACACCTTGTTCCTTTACGACTGTTAGTGCTTCTTGTGTTGATGTTGTCGAAAATGTTATAGGCTTCTCGCAAAAAATATGTTTTTTTGCACGCGCAGCCGCTTTAATAAGCTCCATATGCGTTGTTGTTGGGCTACAAATAAGAATTGCATCAATTTCTGGGTCTTGGATAATAGCCATTGGATTGTTTGTTATATTTACAATATCTCTTTGTTGTGCCCAATCGTAAATATTGTCTATATATACGTCAGCAACTGATTTAATTTTTACGGATGGTAGTAATGCTAAATTGTCAATATGAAGCTGTCCAATACGACCAGCTCCAATCACCCCGACAGTAATCATGCTTTCAACTCCCTCTTTTAGGAAATCGCTTACCTAAATGAATAAATCACATGTACGTTTTAAATAGCCCTTGTATTACAAATTGATAGAACTTACCGTTTGTCGTTCAATAAGCTTTGGCGTTAATACAATCTGTTCATACGGTATACTTTTTTCACCATTAATAATTTTTAACAATTGATGAATAGCCAATTTCCCCATTTCCTCAATCGGCTGTTCAATCGTCGTTAACGGTGGTTGGCAAAGCTGTGCATAAATTGTATTATCAAAGCCAACTACCGACAGCTCCTCAGGTACTTTAATTCCTTTTTGTGTAGCGCTATTAATCGCTACAATGGCTAAAAAGTCTGTTGTTGCAAACAAAGCGGTTGGTCTTGGTGTGTTGTTAAGTAGCCTGTCAACCGCTTTTTTCGCTTCCGTTAACTCTGAATCGCTGGAAATAATATAAGATGCTTGGATAGCATGCTGTTGCATTTCAAAATAATCACAAAATCCTTGCAAACGTTTTTTCTCACTATCCCTTGATAAGTCACCAATTAGTCCTACTTGATGATGACCTTTATCGAATAAGTAGCGAGCCGCAATATACCCACCCTCGAAATTATTTGTAGTCACACCAGTTGCTTCATTTGGATTGGCCTGAACGGAAAATTTCAGAATTGGCGTGTCTCGTTTATTAATTTTACGAAGTGTCTCTTCATCCAGTTGCTCAGTGGCAATAATAATTCCGTCAACATGCTTTCGAAGCAGTAACGTAATATACTCCTTTTCACGTTCCGGCTGATTATAGGTACTGCAAATAATAATCGCATAATCGAGTTCGCGCGCAATGTTTTCTAGCACACGCGTAATTTCCCCGAAAAACGGATTGGCAATATTCGGTACAAGTACACCGAGTGTTTTTGTCTTTTTTCCTGAAAGGGCAGTAGCAATCGTACTAGGCTCGTAATCTAATTTTTTCATTACTTGTTTTACATGATTGCGTGTTTTTTCACTAATTTGACCTGTGTCATTGACTACTTTAGAAACAGTAGCAATAGATACAGCTGCTTCTTTTGCTACATCGTAAATCGTTGCTCTCATCATTCAAAACTCCTTTATTTAATGTGTTTTCAAAAGTGAAAAGTACACGAAATCACCTTACAATTTGTTATTTTCCAATCGTTTGTAAGAACTCTAATTGCTTTTGTGCATTATCCTTTTGAATAATATCAATACCGCTATCAATACGACTTTCAACATCTTCACCTTTCGCTGCTTTGACAGCGTATTCTACCCCTTGGTATCCCATATTGTACGGGCTCTGTGCTACGGTCCCTGTTAGACCGCCATCAAGAATTGATTGCACCGCTTCTTCTGTGCCATCAGTACCAAAGATTTTGATGTCTAAGTTTTTCGCTTGAACAGCACGTAATACCCCAAGTGCCATATCATCATTTGCTGCAAATACACCTTTTATCTCACTATCTTTTTCAAGGATATTTTCCATAACTGATAGCGCCTTTGTTTTATCGCTATCTGCAGGCTGTTCAGAAACAATCAACATCCCCGCTTGCTCTAATGCATCCTTTGCTCCCTTAATGCGTTCGTCAGTCGCTGGATTGCCCAATGCCCCAGAGATAAGCACAACTTTATCTCCAGATTGGAGTAAGCTCGCTAATTTTTTACCGCCTTCTTGACCAGCTGTATAGTTTTCAGTACCGATGAAAGTTACTTTACCTTTAAAATCTGCATCTGAGTCGATAAGAAGTACCGGAACATCTTTTGCTGCTTTTTCGAGTGTCGGAATAACGGTATCTGGTTGACTAGGGGATACAACAATTGCATCTGGTGATTGACTTAGCTGATCTTCTAACATATTCACTTGCTGGATCACTTCCGATTCAGCAGAAGGACCAACGATTGTGACATTTACGCCTAAATCTTCACCTGCTTTTTTCGCACCCGCCTCTACATATTTCCAATATGGGCTCGATAACGTTTTTAAAACAACCGAGATGTTGGGATCAGCATCTGAGCTTGAGGATGACGAAGATGTTGAATTATCAGTACATGCCGCTAATAAAAGTGAAGTCATTAAACCGATTGATAAAAATAATTTAGCTGTTTTATTCATGGTTTTTTTATCCCCTTTTGTTTAATTTGATTTTGATTTACGCTGACGTAAGACATCTACATAAACAGCAGCAATAATCACAAGACCAATAACCGTCATTTGGAAGTCTGCCGATACATTGAGTAAGTTCAAACCATTGCGTAAAACTGCTATAATAAGTGCTCCAATTAATGTACCCCATACGGTTCCAACTCCGCCAAAGAAACTGGCTCCTCCGATAATAACTGCGGCAATTGCATCTAATTCATAGGTTAAACCCGCTAATGGAAATGCAGAGTTGACACGACCAACCAACACAAGACCTGCTAAGCCAGCCATAAAACCACTTATGGTATAAACAATGATAAGCACGCGATCGACATTAATTCCTGATAAACGTGCCGCCTCTTTATTTCCACCAATTGCATAGATGTAGCGTCCTGTTTGTGAACGCGTCAAGAAAATATGAAATAGCGTATAGACGACAATCACTAATAAGAAACTGATTGGAATAGGGCCAGCAAATTCACTACCTAAAAACTGAATCATATAAGGAAAACCAGCAATTGGCGCTGCACCCGTAATAATAAGGGCAATTCCTCGTGCAATATTCATTGTTCCTAATGTTGAAATAAACGGGTGTGGTAAACGTAATTTTGTTAACAGTAACCCGTTTAACAAACCAAAACCCGCTCCTATTGCTAAACAAGCAATAATCCCCACTACTGGACCCATCTGCAAGTTGATGGATACAACCCCCATAATCATAATCGAGAGCGCTAAAATCGAACCAACAGATAAGTCTATACCTGCTGTTAAGATTGGCAATAGCATGCCGATTGCCAGCAAGGCATTAATAGAAGATTGCCTAGCAATATTGGTCAGGTTGTTGACGGTTAAAAAGCGATCAGACATAATTGTTAGTACAATCATTAAAATAATTAGTGCTAACAGTGAACCGAACTTACTTATTAACTTTTTCCAAAATTGTTCTTTTCCTTGTGATTTCACGGATTCAACTGATTCGGTTAATTCACTCATAATTTTCTCCTCCCCTTTTAGTGCTATGCTCCAAGAGTTGCAGCCTTCATAACAGCTTCCTGCGTCGCCTCTACAATTGGTAAATTTGCCGTAATATTGCCTTGATTCATCACCAATACACGGTCACACATGCCTAAAATTTCCGGTAAATCAGATGAAATCAAGACGACAAGCGCCCCTTCCTCAACTAAGCGATTGATTAAGCGATAAACTTCAACTTTTGCCCCAATATCAATTCCCCGCGTTGGCTCATCAAAAATAAAAACTTTCGCTTTTGTACAAAGCCATTTGGCAATCACAACCTTTTGTTGGTTACCCCCACTAAAATTGCGTGCGTGAAGCTCAATATTGCTAGGGCGAATTTTAAGTTCTTGCACATATGTCTCTGCTTGGTTTCGCATTGCGGCTGGGCTTAATAAATTTCCTCTACCTTTAAAGCTCTTCATATTCGCTAAGCACACATTGAAATCAAGGGGTAAATCGAGCAGTAGTCCTTCAGATTTTCTATCCTCCGTAATAAAAGCAATTCCTGCATCAATTGCTTGGCGAGGGCTTTGAATATTTTGCTCAACGCCATCAATGTAAATTTTTCCTGCATGCCGTTTGTCAGCGCCGAAAATTGCCCGTGCAAACTCTGTACGTCCCGCACCTACTAAACCGGAAATCCCTACAATTTCTCCATAATGGATGTCCATATTGAGTGCTGGGGAGTCAGCCGTTACTTTAAAGTTTTCTATGCGAAAGCCAACTTCTCCGCGCGTGAAATCTTTTTTCGGAAATTTTTCATCAAGTGAGCGCCCTACCATTAGCTCAATCCAGTAGTCTGTATCCGTTGTCGCAACATCTACCGTTTCAATGCTGAGACCATCACGTAATATCGTAATTCTGTTACCTAAACGTCGAATTTCCTCTAGACGGTGCGAGATGAAAATAATCGCAATCCCTTCTTCGCGTAATTGATCGACAATTTTATATAATTGCTCTACTTCCCCTCCACTTAAACTGGATGTAGGCTCATCCATTATTAACACTTTGGCATCTAAAATTAATGCTTTGGCGATTTCTACAAGTTGTTGTTGGCCCATGCCAAGCTTGTTCAATGGGGTAGTTGCTAGTTTTGGATTTTGCCCAAGTCGTATCAGTAACTCCTCTGCACGCTCAATCATTGCCTTACGATCGAGTAAACTGTACTTTCCTCCTTTTTTAAGTTCACGACCTAAAAAAATATTTTCATAGACTGTTAACTCTGGTATAACATTCAGTTCTTGATAAATCGTCGCAATACCAAGTTCCATTGATTCAATCGGACTGTTAATTTGAACGTGCTTCCCTTGCCAAATGATTTCACCTTGATCCATTGAGTAAGCACCAGTTAATATTTTTATTAATGTCGATTTTCCCGCCCCATTTTCTCCAAGCAATACATGTACCTCACCCGGACGGACATGAAAATCAACACCTTTAAGCACGTGGTTATTTTGGAAGCTCTTGTAAATATTTTTCATTTCAAATAACGCTTCGTACATAAATAGGCCTCCCTTCTTACAGTTTTACGGTGTGGGTTTTACCTTGTGCTTTAAATGAGGCAGTTGCTGCATAAGCAATTTTCAGTGCTTGTAAACTATCATCCACAGTTACAGGTGAAGGTTTACCATCCATTACAGCGCAAGCGAAAGCGCTTAACTCATTAACATAAGCAACCTCAAAACGCTGTGGAAATGCAGGAATAATTTCATGTAAATTGCCTTGTTTCGTTAAAATATTGACATTGTTTTTTCGACTACTACCAATAAGTAGAGTTCCTTCTGAACCGATGATTTCTGTACGAATATCATAGCCATAGTAGGCACAACGACTGCCTTCAATATCACCCGTAGCTCCATTGACAAATTGGAGATAGGTTAAACCTTGATCGACATCTCCATATTGTGCTAGCTCCGGATATTTAATATTGCTGCCAAATGAAGAAACCGCTTTCACTTCATCGTCCATTAAAAAGCGAGCAAGGTCATAATCATGGATACACATATCGATGAATAAACCTCCACTGCGAGAGATAAAACTCCCTTCAGGTGCTACTGGGTCTCGGCTAATACCTTTAAAGTAAAGCGGCTTCCCAATTCCACCTGCAGCAATAATTTTTTTCGCTTCCACGTAGTCCGAATCAAAACGCCTCATAAAACCTACTTGGCAAAAAGTGTTGGTTTGCTTTATTTGTTGTTGAATAGCTAACGATTCTTCCATATCGATGGTGAGTGGTTTTTCTACAAAAATTGCTTTATTAGCAGAGACTGCTTTGGAAATGATGTCATAATGTGTACTAGTTGAAGTCACAATGACTACAGCTTCAATCGATTCATTTGCCATAATGTCATCCACATTATTCGTAAAATGCGGAATATTCAATTCATTTGCAACAGACTGGGCGACTTCAAGTGAATGATCACAAACTGACATTAATTCAATTTCACGAATATTCCGTAAATTAATAGCGTGCCAACGCCCTAAACGACCTAAGCCAATAACAGCTACTTTAAGCATATTGTAAATCCTCCAGTTGGATTATAAGTTAAGCGCTTACTTAAATTGAATTCTACAAAATACAAAAATATAAATCAACACATTTTTTCTCTAAAAAACTTAAAATAGCTAGTTAAACAACACTTTTCTTTATTCTAATTTATTGAATAGTTTTCTTTTTATAGAGTCTTAAAAACCTATGTAAATTGATATATAAAGTTTTGTTTAATTTTTCAGAAAATAAAATCACTATTGCAATAAATATTTTTATTTAGCAAAAAAAAATTCCAACTATACAATTTTCAATCCTTGAAACAGCGAATTAAGTGTTGGATTAAAATGATAACCCTCCACTATAACACCAGCGAGATTCTTTTTGATAAACTGGGTGAAAAATATGAGATGGAGGGATTTTTATGATAGATCCAAACGAAATAACATATCTTGAAAAAACTTTAAATAAATTAACAATTGCAAATAAAAAGCTTTCAACAGATATACATCATCAAGATTATCGTTTTAAAGATTTACAAAAATATATGGTTGAATATAAAAGTGAACTGGATAAATTTGAAGTGTATAATTACCAGCAAACGTTAAGGATGATTGATAAGCGAGGTTTCGCTCATGTGACGGAACGTGAGCAGATAACAAAGCTAATTACATCTCCATATTTCGGACGATTCGATTTTTTATATCTTGGAGAAGACCTTTGTGAGGCAGAAACGATTTATATTGGACGTTTTGGTTTTGCTGATGAAGAAGGAACGCAATTAATTTATGACTGGCGTGCACCTGTTTGCAATATGTACTACGAGTTTGAAATAGGTAAAGCACATTATGCGGCGATGGATAAACAATTTGACGGTGAGCTTATTAAAAAACGTCAAATAAAAATAGAGAATTCTAAACTGCAATATGTGCTTGATAGCTCATTAACGATACAAGATGAAGTTCTTCAGCAAACATTGAATCAGTATGCAAGTGAAAAGATGAAAACAATCGTCACATCAATTCAACGGGAACAAAATAAAATTGTGCGAAATGAATCCGCACATAATGTCATCATTCAAGGCGTTGCTGGCTCAGGAAAAACAGCTGTTGCCTTACATCGCATCGCCTATTATTTATATAAATTCCGTGATACGTTACAAGCTGAACGTATTTTTATTTTGTCCCCTAATAAAGTATTCGGCGACTATATTTCTACTGTCCTCCCTGAGCTTGGTGAAGAGCCGATTCGTTCCTTTACTTTGGACGAGTTTACTTCAAATTTATTGCCAGCTACTGTAACATTTACACCATTTGAAGAAGAAACGAAAATCATTATATCGAATCCAAACGGTGCGTTGGCTACTCGTGCAAAAATCAAAGGAAATTATCAATTTGTACAAAAACTACAAGCCTTTTTGGATCAATTAGACTTGAAGCTTCTTAAAAACGAAAGTATAACGATTGCTGGTGTAGAACTAAAAGCAGATTATTTACAAGGGCGTTTCCTTCAATATAGAAAAGAGCCGGTTGTTATACGATTAGAACTTTTAGCAGATGATATTATTCTAGCACTCAAGTCTAAGCGAACTAGAGAAGGTAAATTACCAACAAAAACTGAAATTATAAAGCTTTTAAAAAAGCGTCTCTTGTTTACTTCACCATTCGCAATTTACCGTGCCTTTATTGATACGCTTGGCGAAAATATAGTTAAGTTTTCAACAAAGCGCTTTGAATTTAATGATGTCTACCCTTATCTATATGTCCAAATTTATTTTAAAGGAATTAAAAAATATGAGCTTGTCCAGCACTTTGTATTAGATGAAATGCAAGATTATACTCCTATTCAGTATGCAGTATTGTCTAGTGTGTTTACTTGTAAACGAACAATTATTGGTGATTTTAGCCAAGCGCTTTTGCCGTATGAAACGATATCAAAAGAGGCATTTGCAGCAATGTTTAATAATCTAGAATACGTAGAATTAACAACAACATATCGTTCATCGTATGAAATTGCCATGTATGGGAAAAAGTTTATGCTCAATGGTGAAATTCATCCGATTGAAAGGCATGGGAAGGAACCAATTGAATTAATGTATGACACATTAGAACAAATGGTAAAACAAATCCATGAAAATGCGAGGAATGACTATCAATCTACCGCTATTATCTGTAAAACAGAGAGGGACTTACAAGTGTTGAAAGAGCATTTAAACTTATCATTTACAGTACTGGACGGTCAATCAGAAAAGTTTGAAACAGGGCTACTTTTAACTACAATACAGTATGCAAAAGGTCTTGAGTTTGATATGGTCATCATCCCCTTTGTAAACAAAGCTAATTATCATACTGAATTTGATAATGGATTACTTTATATCGCTTCCACACGGGCAATGCATGAATTAATGCTTTTAGTAGACATTAACGCCCCTTCCCCATTACTGTAATGTTTTTAGTATAGCGATGATGGATTCTAAATCTTTCATCGCTATTTTTAATTGAGTAATTAAATCATCCGTTACATGAAAAAATTCATCTTTAAAGGTGGTTGATTGTAATATTTGCAGTAGATTAATATCATTTTTCGATTGTTCCATTTCTCGAAATAAATTGGCAATGCTTGTAATCGAGAAGTGTGCGCTGCGTAACGTACGAATAATAAGTAGTTTTTGTATATCACGCTCAGAATAGATTCTTCGATTTTGTGTGTTTCTCTTTACAGTAAATAAATTGTTCCGTTCCCAATTCCGTAATGTTTCTTCTGTTAACTGAAGCATTGACGCGACAGTTTTGTGGGAAAATGTTTCAGTGGAAGTTGGTTGATTTTGCAATAAGTGTTCAACCGTTTTAACTGCTTTTAAAGCGTAATCATATTCTGTTTGCAAAAAACTTAAATAGGATTTTGCAGCATATAAACATTCCATGAACTGTTCGCTACCGCTTAGTAGTACTATTTTTGTGGCTTTTTTTCGCAGATTATTTTGAATAAATTCTTGTCTAAAAGCAAGCCGAGCAATTTTCATTTGTATTAGATGAAGATAAGAATATTCTCTGTAACCATTCTCTTTTCTCGGCACAGGCGAAATAAACTTCCATTCTTCGTAAATTCGAACCGTATTCGGATGAACCTGAACTAGTTGGGCAATTTCACTAGTTCTCATAAAAGACCGCCTCACTAACTAAAGATAGGATGTAATGCTATTTAATAAGTATATCAAATGGTAAATGCCAGTGATAACAATAGCTAGGGCAATGGGGTACCGCAATCCAAAGAATAAAAGAAAATGATTGATTATCGGCATAAAAAAAGCACCCAATGAAGCAAGATATGCTCCCAGGTGTAGGCACATTAAACAAATAAAATTTTGAGAGCATATCATTTGTGATAGTGAGGTGCTGTCAAATTAGCGCCTCTTTACTTCCAACAGGTTATTTACTTTTTATTACATAGCCGTTGTATTTTTAATAGAGGACATCTGTATTATTTGTAATGACAATATTTTCTTTATTAATAGTTACTTCCTTCGAATCTTGTTTGAAAACATGGATAATCCCATCTACTACGTTTTGAATAATTTGGTCATCAAATGTTGACTCCGTGCGCAGCACAACTGAACATGTTATTTCTTGATTCTCCGTATCACCTATATTGGATTCAGAGGTTGCCGAAACTAGAACATCTTCACCTTTTAAACCTGTTTGTTCTGCTATGAGTGATTTTATATCTGCCTCTTTTGCCCTACGCCACTGCGTTGTTTCTTCATCGACTTCTTCCATCACTCTTACCTTCATTTCACCATTTGGCAAAAACTCAGTCAATTCACTTGTAACCTCGGGTTTTGGTTTTTGTTGCCCAATAAGATAGTACGATACAGCAATCATCACAACCAGAAGCATCGAAAATAGTATTGTTTTCTTAGAAATCCTTTTCAACATAATCACACCTTTTTAATTCACTCGATATGAATAGTTAACTACTAAAGTTCCGCCCACAAGGCTTCCTAATGAAACATCATTGAAATTTATAGTTTTATCTGCTAGAAGAACACGTTTATATGTGATGTATCCTCCAGTACTTACAATAATATTATTGTTATTTTTTATGTAGGTATTTGTATTCCCTACGCTAAAGCCAGAAGGGGGTGTACCAAAAATAGAAACATTATTTACCGTTATTCTATATACATCTTTTCCAGGAAGCTATTGGGCTACCCGTAGTATAGTTCACAGTATATATAGTTATATCTCCAGAGCCTACTATGTTCGTAAGTCTTAAACTATAATTATAATTTGTATTTGCTTTAATAGAATCTCTACTACTACCAATTGCTCTTGTTCTTAAAACCTCTTGATTAGAAATTTCAGCATTAACAATAATCCCTTCTCCAACTGGAATATCATAAACTAACGAAGGTTCATTATTAAAATCATGATTTGCATGTTCATTTAAGTAGTCAAATACAATTCCTAATCTTCTATCAATTTCTTCTTGATCAATATCATTTTCATTCCCATAATTAACTTCCGCTGTAATTGATTCTGCTAAAGCTTTATTTTCTCCTACACCTATTGAAACTAATAATAAAAGTAATACAAACATGAATTTTTCATAAATTCTTCCCTCATATATTTTTTACTTTTAAGGATGTTTACGTTATTTCTTTACTTTTTAAGATTTTAGTAAAGAAATAGTATCATTAGACGTTTTTGTATTTTTCTAAAAGTACTCCGCTACACATCATTTGCTGTAAAATTTATAGAAAACAAACAACATCAAAAAATTCATTTACATAAGTTTAACTACTATTAAAACTTGTATGAATCATCATAGCTTCAATCTCCTTTCAAGTATTTTTTAATAATTTATCAGAATTTTTCGTTTGATTCAATTAAAAATAGAAGGACATTATTAAAAATTTCATTTCACTTTGTTAAACTTATTGTAAAGAAAAAACTAGTTTGCAGGATGGTTAAAGATGACAAAGAAGCTACTTCGTTTATACGTTATTGTTTCAGGTTTTGTCATTGATTTGGCTAGTGAAACATTAAGAGATTTAGAAGATGAGCGGTTAACCACACTGTTAGCCACTAAACAATTAATTTATTAAATAGACTAAACTTATAAGAGGATAGTATGTTCAATATATGAGCATAAATCCTCTTTTTCAATACATATTAGATTTATTAACTAGGTTTTGAAATATTAGTCTAATATGTATACAATATAACAGAGCGTATGTTCGTTTCTATTTTTATAAACTCTTCAACACCGTTATACTCATATTGTTTAGACCAGTTAAGTATAGTCGTATGATCTGTCCCGATCGATTTAGCAATTTCATGTGAACTTTCTTTGCCCTCTAAGTATCGTAATGCTGCTTGTAATTTTTCCTCTGCAGTATATTTAGCCATTAAAAAACTGCACCTCCAATTGTTAGATGTGTCTAACAATTGGGTGCAGTTCATATGGTGCTTAATTTCATATTACCTTATAAAAATATGGACCACACATTGACTCGTGCGTATGAACATATGTCCAAGTAAAGTTTTTATCAAATATATATATATCTAGTTGCGAATCAAAGTCTTTTGACACTACTTCCTTTGCACTTGTGTAAAGGAATACAATGGGGAAACCTTGATACATCACATAAAGTTCATCTTTGGAAGAAGTATCGAATGCCTCTCTTGCATCTTCTTTTTTCAAGCAATCTTGCTTCTCATAACTGAAAATATGCCATTTAAATTGTTCGTAATGTATTTCTTTCTTTAATTGCTCATTAATATTTTTTGCAAATGTCTTGTCCCATAAATCAATAATTTCATCTGCTTTCAACAAAATTTCTATCCTAAAAATACAATTTCACCATTTTCTTTTTTTGCTCGATATTGTAATTTTACCCACGCATTGTTTTGGATTTTTATAGCCCTTTTCACCTTTGTGAAATAGCGTAGAGAATAGATTTTCTACTTCAGTTTATGTTGTATCTTTAGAAAGTTTATGTACACGTATTAATTCGATACCTTTATAAGCATCTTCTATTCCATGAACTTCAACTTCTCCAATGCAGTTTATTTTAAGTACAAACATCCACATCTTTAAGATGTTATCATGCAATATTGACTAATAGATACCAATACTATTTTCACTATTAAAATTCTGATATTTTAGATAAAAACACATCTATTGTAACTGTTAATCAAAATTCAGAATTGTTAGAATGTTATTAATTACCAAGAATATACTTAAAACCTAATTTCTTTCAGGAGGGATACAAATGAAGCAAAAGTTACATTTAATTCCGTTTGAAGTGAATGAAGTGGTCGAAGTGGTCGAAGTGGTGCCAGAAGGTATTAAAATTATTGCAGCACCAAAAGTTTGGGAGAATTCTAAAGGAAAGGGGATTACTGTTGCGATATTGGACACAGGCTGCGACGTCACCCATCCTGATTTGAGTGGGCGTATTATCGGTGGGTGGAATTTCACTCATGATGATGATGGACAACCTGATCGATACATCGATTATAATGGCCATGGAACCCATGTGGCTGGCACAATTGCTGCAATCAATAACTACACAGGAGTAGTTGGTGTTGCACCTGAGGCAAGTTTATTGATTTTAAAAGTGCTTGATAAAAATGGATCAGGGCAATACGACTGGATCATAAATGGTATTAACTATGCAGTTGAACAAAGGGTGGATATCATCTCCATGAGCCTCGGAGGTTCTGTCGATGTACCTGAGTTACACCAAGCTATTCAAAACGCAATCACTAATCAAATACTAGTCGTTTGTGCTGCTGGTAATGAGGGAGATGGACAGAGTTCTTCAAATGAATTGGCCTATCCTGCCTGCTACAATGAAGTCATCAGCGTCGGTTCCATTAACCTGCAACGCAGATCTTCTTATTTTTCAAATTCGAATAATGAAGTCGACTTAGTAGCCCCTGGTGAAGAAATCCTTTCAACGTATTTAAACGGAACTTATGCAAAACTAAGCGGAACTTCGATGGCAACACCGCATATATCTGGTGCACTTGCACTCATAAAAGAGAATGCCAACAGAAACTTTGAGCGAAATCTGACAGAGGCTGAGCTGTATGCACAATTAATAAAAAGAACGATTCCTTTAGGAAACTCGCCAAAACTCGAAGGCAACGGCATGCTGTACTTAACAACAGAGGAATACTTATCGAATGTATTCAACCAAAAATTATCTGGACAGGCGTTGAAAATATAATGGAAAAACTAGATTTGCTATACTGTGAATGGGAAACGGCCAAGTCAGACTTTTTAAACTATCAGGAAAATCGACCCTATTATGACGAAAAGAAAGATAAGGAAGTCAGAAATCAATACTATCATAGCATTTCATTCACGAATACTACTCTTTTAGACAGCCTTCACACATTGCTTAAAAAAACACATACAGATCAATTAAACTACAGCCCGCACCGTTATGTGTACCCCTGGGTTGATTTACAGGAAAACGGTTCATTAAAAAGTCTTTATTCTGGAAAAAGGATGGATCCCCTTTCTGTCATAGAGGAGGACGTTCGGCTCCACGAAATGCAGGCAAAAGGGTTAATAAGCATCTTATCGGATAATCTATTTAACTGTGAACATGTAGTGCCTCAATCATGGTTCGATAAAAAAGAACCGATGAGAGGAGACTTGCATCATTTATTCGCCTGCAATCCTACCTGCAATAGCAGTCGCAGCAACTACCCTTATTACGATTTCCATGATTATATCCCTGAAGGATTAATTTTAGGAATCAAAGATGGCTGCGGCAAAGCTGAAGAAAGTAAATTCGAACCAGAATACGGCAAAGGAATCGTTGCTAGAGCAACACTCTATTTCCTAATTCGCTATCCAAACATAATAAAAAAAGAACTAGAGAATATCTCCTTATTGTTAAAATGGCATCAATCTTTTCCAGTATCTATCTATGAAAAGCATCGCAACCTAGCTATCCATGAACTTCAAGGCAATCGGAATCCATTTATTGATTTTCCAGAGATTGCAGACTGTATCGTAACAAATTAAAAAACACTAATTCCCATATAATCGTACAAAAGAATTAGTGTTCGCTTTTTTAACATTAAACGTTAATAAAGGTATAATTTCTACATGTAGTAGGTCGAGATATTAAGGGTGATTGGTCATCTTTTATTCCAAAAATTCGTTTCAAACGAAAACAAAGGAGATGGTTCCAATGACAGTTTATGAGTCTATAACGCTCATGTTTAGTTTCGCTACACTTATTGTAACGATTCTTGCGTTGTCATTTACTTTTTCAAAAAAAAAGTAAATCGCCCTCTATACCTTACAGAGTAGGGTGAATTACTAGAATGCCAATCGCCTTTAATGTAATCATCTAAATCCGAACAATCTCATTACCTTTAATAGAAACTATCGCTGGTCTATTTTGGTATTTTTTACACATTTTAAATCTTCAAGGATATGTTGCAAACCTTATTATTCTTCCCCACTAAACTCTAAAATATTTAAACCCTCGGATACTTCTGGTTCTTCAAAAAAATTAGTAACATGAATAAACGTCTCTTCTGTGTCAAAAGTTGCTCTTTCGGGTTGTTCGATACACCTTTGTGCAATTTGACGTAAGCATTGCTCATTATTTAAATTAAGGAAAATTAGTTGATGGTTTGCATTTACCTCTGATGCAATATCCAAAAACCATTTTCGCTGTTGTTGAGTATTACCTGGAAAATCCATGACTACATCTGTACCAACACTTAATATGTTTTGGACATGCTTTTTCATCATCGGCTTGAGTTGCGCTGAGAATTTAAGATAGTCTTCAAATGTTGTAATCTGATTAGGGTAAAGAGATGCAAGCCATTCATCCTCAGATAACAATACTGCTTGCTTCTCTAAAGCCACTTGTTTTGATTTAGTCGTTTTTCCAGCTCCCATTTTTCCGCAGAAAAAGTATAGAGTCCCTAGTTTTTTCATATTTTTATCCCTCCATCTTATTTTATCGGTTATTTCCTTATCTTGTAAAATTATAATTTACAACCTGGCTTATTAATAATAGTAATTGTTATGTAATGAAATTGCATACAAAGGGATTATTAGAAAACTCACCTATTATCCCAATATCACTATAAAGGAAAAAGTTGTTATAGTTTTCTTCCTGTTCTAGTACATTTATCGTTTCTTTAATCCATAAAGAAGCATATCCTTTTTTCTTTAATATAAAGGGGTAGCGATTGAACCAATCCCTTTTACTGCTTTTCAGAAAGATTTAGTTCATATACGATGGAGAAGCTAATTATGATTATTTAAATTTTATTAAATTTCCCCAAAATATACACTGACAAAATGACAGTTTTCATACACTATAAAATAGCCTCCAAAAAAGAAATAGCGCAATTCTTGCTACAGAATCGCGCCCGATTGTTGAGTACCTTATTGAAGAAAAGCACCCGTTAGTTTAAGTATATTTATTCACATTTAAATGTTTTACTAAGAACATTCCGTCCACTTATTACAGGAACGTTGCTTGGTTAGTAAGTAAACGTCTACATTATTGTTGAAACACTCCCACTAGTTGAATATTTCAATAGCCTTAGTGATTTTTTTTCCTTTCCAATCCTCTTTGTTAAGAGTGTAATGATAGTGAATTTGGTCTTCAATTTCAATTTCTCCATTAAAACGAAATCCACATTTTTGAATAACTTTATTTGAGCCTAAATTGTGAGGTAGAACAACTGTATTAAGTAGCTCTACATCTGTATTCTCAAACAAATATTTTATCAATCCTTTTACTGCTGTTGTTGTGTATCCACGACAACTGTATTGCTTTGAAATTGCATAAACAACTTCTCGGTTTGGTTCACTTAGCTCTTCTTTAATACCTGTATTGCAGAAACCAATAAATTCTCCAGTTTCCTTCAATATAATTCCCAACTTCAAATAATTAGCACCACTAATATTAGGTACAGCTAACAAAAACTTTTTATTGTCTGGAATTTCATAATTCGTGACCCAGTTTAATCGTTGTTCTTTTGTTGAACGCCAATCTGGTAGAAAATTATAAACTTCAGGTTGTGAAGTAAGCTCATAAATAGCATCAGCATCTTCAATTCTAAATTCTCTAAGCAATATGTCACCACAATCTATTGTAAATAAATTGTTCATATCTATCCCCCCTCTTCCTTTGCTAATATTCATTTTGCAAAAAAACAATTCCTTAAGTAACAATGTCCGCCCATACTTCCACTTCAGTTCATTAATCTAGATAAACTACGTCTGGGTATCAAAAATCAATTAGCTGGCTCCCTTACCTTTTATAAGAGTTGTTTAGATTATATCTGACTTACATCACTTGAAAAAACCTCAAACTTATTTCATAAAAGAAAATAAGCCAATGCGGCATAAAACTACATTGGCTTATTTTAAAAATTTGTTCTTTTTCTTTTTTCTTTTAATACAATTCTTTGAATAC
Organism: Lysinibacillus mangiferihumi; assembly: GCF_003049665.1. Classification (GTDB taxonomy): domain Bacteria; phylum Bacillota; class Bacilli; order Bacillales_A; family Planococcaceae; genus Lysinibacillus; species Lysinibacillus mangiferihumi. Next base: position 64,665 of record NZ_PYWM01000004.1, read on the forward strand.
TTTTTGATGACAAATAATATTTTTCACACAAAGAAGCTATATTCAACCCCGATAGATAATCATTATATATATTAGAATTTCTTAGATCCAATTCTCCTCTGGTTGCAGTACTGGACCCCCAACTCTTTTTACTATCTTTTCTTCGTGGAATATAAATATATTCACCATCAACATATTTCTGTATTAACTCCACCAACTCAGTTGGAAGTATATGCTTTGCTTTTTTATAGCTCATTTTTGCACTCCTAATTTTAGTATTTCTTTTAGGAAGAGCAAAGGCTATTTTCAATTATTTTATTATGCAATAGCCTTTGCTATGCAAAAATAGTATTCCTTCTCATACACTCATTCCTCCTTGCAATTTTAGATTTTAATACAATTCCGCTTTACATTTAATACATATTATACCATATCTATTTTTGATTTATAGGAATCCAATACCTTAATCTGCTTCAAAAATTAGTTGTTTCAAAATAAATATTAACACTTTATTGTTAAACTAACCTGCTTCGTTAGTTTAATAAAAGTTACAGCAAATTTTTATTTAATATAGTCAAATATTTTAATGTCTACCTCATCTATATATCCAATCTGCTCCTATAAATCCCCCAATTTTATTTCAGATGTCTCACTTTTTTTTGAAATGATTGGAGTTCCTCAAGGTGGTAAAATAAATAGGATTATATTTCACTTCATCATTCGATAAGTTTTTCACTTTTAATAAACCTTTAAATTCTAAATCTGAAACTATTTGACCAGTTTCCTCGTAAAGTTCTCTGATTGCACAATCCTTTGACGTTTCATTCTTTTCTAATTGTCCTGCTGGCAATTCCCGTTGCTTTCTCCAAGTGTTATAACCTAAAAGATATTTGTCGTCGCACTTGAATACTGCATATGAGCCAGCTAATCTTAGATAATCATGTATTTTATCTTCTCTTACAATAAGAAAAGCAAAACCATTGTTCTTAGTGATTTTTTATTAATTACCTCCTAGTTATTGAAACATTACTTATTCAACTAAACTGCACCGTTAGTTGAATAAGAAAAAAGAGCTGCCTATGCAACTCAATAATCTTCAAGAAAAGCGCCCGATTGCTGAAGATCGTGATTTAGTACTGCATATCTACTTAAATTGCCATGCTACTTGAACGATTAATAAAATTAGGATGGTAGTTACTAACCCTTTAGCAATTTTTAAAGGTATTTTTGATACGATTTTTAATGCAACTTGTGTACCAATGATAGATCCCGTACCCAAAGCAATTGCATAATCCCATTGTAAATAACCCGTTCTTTAAGAATATTTAAAACGGTAGCTGAATTTGAAAATGTAACAAAGGCCGCAGAGTATCTATGTTTGAGTCAGCCAGCTGTAACGATACAAATTCGCCATTTAGAAAAAGAGCTTGATGTGACATTGATCCAATCGAAAGGTAGAGGAATTCAATTAACGAAAGTAGGACGCATTCTTGCAAAAGAGGCGGAAAACCTTTTTTCATTAGAAACCTCGATAGAAACAAAAATCGCGAATATAAAAAAACAAGCAGCTGAAACAATTGTCATCGCGTCGACCTATTTACCAGCTACGGCTATACTTCCACCATTCATTTCGAAGTATAAAGATGAAAATGAGTATATTCAATTCGTACTTCAATCAGGAAACACGAAAGACATGATTCATAATTTGCTAAATTATAAGGCAGATATAGGAATTATTGTTACTGAAAATATAGATGAGTCTAACATAGTAAGTAAACATTGGAAAGATATTGAGTTTTATTTCGTTACTCATCCAAAGCATAAATTAGCAAATAAAGAGGTCACTTTAGATGAACTTGTTCAATACTCATTTGTTATGCGAGAAGAAGGGAGTTCAACAAGAAAACTTTTTCAATCCATTTGTCATACTCAAGGTGTGCCATTTCCTAAAATAGGATTAGTTTTTAATGGATTAACGGAATCGGTTCAAGCAGTTCTTTCAGGTTATGGTATTACTTTATCTCCATCTATTGCTGTTGAAAGGTATTTAGATACTAATCAACTGCAGAGGATTTATGTGAAAAACATAGAAATTATACGCCCTGTACATGTATGCACACGATTAAACATGCAGCCAAATACTAGTTCTGAATTGTTTTTAGATTTTCTTTTAAATAATAAATAATAAGTTATCAAACCGCTGTTTGGTAACTTTTCATAAAAGAATGTTATTCAACAATATGGCTCATTTGTTGAATAAAATGACTAACATCCCTCTTGATCAAGATAATACGGTTGTCTCGTATCTGAAATTAAAACATTATTGATGCTCGCAATATCCAATGCTGGTACAGCCTCATCAAAAGTAATTAGTGGTCTAGTGGAATACCATATTAGCCAAATCACAACTACAATCAACAAAAACCATAATTTTTTATTGCGAATAGTCATCATCCTCCGTTCCCATAACCTCATTTTCTTTTATTATATCAAGACACTAGTATTACATTAAAGTGAAATCGCAATCCACACCAACTCCTGGTCACCCATCATATAAAATCCATGTAAATATTGCGTTCGGTGTGCTATGGTAAATTATCGAGACAATTATATTGAGGGTGGAAAATTATGTTGGAAGTAAGTGAAAGTAAAATAGCACAGTATGTCGTGCATTATGTAAGTGATACATTAGTTTTCGGTGAGGAAGCATTATCGCAACCAGAGGTTATGCTAGAAGCAGCCTTTACACAATTAGCATTTAACAAACTAGACTTTGAACAGCAGTATGAATTTTTTCATGAAACGAATATTGGATTGAATGAAGTGTATACGTACGTAAAAGCTATTTTTGACGAGGAAGCTAGTTTCCTCGAACAGTCGAAGCATATCGCCACGCACTTACATAGTGCATCTGGGCATCCTAATATTAAAAGCGGTGAGTTGTTTATTGGCTTATTTGACAATTGTTTTATGTCGACAGAGGTCAAAAAAGTTATCGCCATTGTTAAAATAGAAGAAAAAGAAATGTTTTTAGATGTAAAAAATGAACAAAATAAAGTGATTGTCAATGGAATCGACGGCATTAATGTCAAGAAAGTCAATAATATGGCTGTTTTCGTCGATATGGGGCCAGACGAAGCGCCAGTTGTCTTTATGAAAACGAAAAAGAAAGAAGATGTCGTGTACTGGCAAGAACGTTTTTTGAAAATTAAAGTAGCTGATGAACATTATCATAAAACAAACCTAGCATTAACAGAATGTAAAAAATATATTTTAAAAGAAGATAGTTTTTCGAATACCGAAAAATTAGGTCTTTTAAACAAAACGCTCGATTATTTCCGCAGTGAAGAAGAATTTCAAGTAAACGACTATATCGAAAACGTATTTGAAGAAGCCGATCCAACACAAAAAGATATTCTCGTTAATTCCGTCAAGCCCTATGAAACCGTTATTTCCGAAAGTGCCATTGCCAAAGCTGAAAAAAGCTATAAACGCAAAATCAAACTGGATTCTGCAATTGAAATCCAAGTGAACGTTCGTGATATCGAGCAAATGGATGAGCTAATTGAAGTTGGCTATGATGAGGAAACGAATCGAAAATTTTATAAAATCTACTTTAATGAAGAAGTTTAATGAAGGTGTTCTATTGATTGCAATCAATAGAACACTTTTTCATTACTGTTGATGTACGCGTCAGGGGGTCCTTCCGAAGTTTTAGTGGCGATTCATAGGCTTCAACCAAAAATGCGTGATCAAAAACACTCAGAACCCAAAGCTATTGATTATATAGTTTCACTTAGCGGTAGTGGCGGTGCATTTAAATTATATCTTTCGACGGCTCTTTGTTCATTGATGGAAAGCTAGAAGAAACATATCAAGTTGTTGATAACCAAGTACTGGATGCATTATTACATGTGGTATCTAAATAGCACACAATGACAGCACCTCTGTTTGTTTTAAAAATAGGAGGTGCTGTTTTTGGAATGGTTTTTTTTGCACTCGTATAATTTGATTAAAAAAATTATTAATTCTCTTCGAATATCCCCCTAAAAAAAGATTTTCCCGCTAAATTAAGAAAAAATCCCCTAACAAATTTAATCAAATGTATAAGTTGATTTTGATTTAAGAAAAGTCCTTTATATAAATAAAAAATCATGTAGAAAAGGATCTAATTTTCTATAGGTCCCCCATTCCATGAAGCGTAAAGGAGTTGGTTTTTTTGATTCAAAATCGATTACTAAAAAACTTTTTAAATGATGCAGAAATTAAAGAGCTGTATCAAAGTTATTTAGAAAAGCCTACTACTTGCAAGAAAGAAATGATTGAAAAAATGTTTCAAATCCATGGTAGAAAGATTCAGCTGCTTAGTTATTTTTCAAAAACTTTAACTTTTGAGTCTCAAAAATTTGATAAAAAAATTCGTCATAACAATAAATGGAATCAATTGATATTAGATCAAAACATAGATGAGAGAGGGGGTAAATTCCTTGATTTAGTCGCAGATGAACAATGTTATTACGATGTTGAATTCAATACACCTGTTGAATCTAGTGAATTAGAAATGATTTTTGAAGATAAACAACTGTACGACATCGTTTCCACATTAACCGAAAAGCAAAAAAAGATTCTCTACTTACTTTTTGTGAAGAATTGGACAGAAGAGGAATTAGCTATAGAGCTTGGTGTTTCAAAACAGGCTATTAATAAGGTTAAAAATTACACATTACGCAAAATAAAAAAAGAGTATGAGTCGGCAAACAGAAGAAATCTGAATACTAATTAAGTTGCAGAAAATCTATCAAGATGGTTGATAAATCACCCTAAACTTCCCTTTTATAAGTGTTAGGTTGGCCAACCTTAACACTTTTATATTAAAAAATTTAGGGAGGAATTACATTATGGCTATTTATAATTATCGAAGAGGATCTACAAATACTACAAACTTAACAAAAGAGCAGTTACTTCAGTTAGAGCACGCAACGTTTAGTGGAGCAGAATATTTACTTTCTATCGCTAATCATTCTACAATTCAAGATAAATTAAAAAATATTTATCCTGGTAATTTAACTAAAGTATTTGGAATCAGTTCTCTTTCAACTATTGCCACTCGCTTGTCTTTAATTTATGAAGGTATGCCGCGCTCAAGCAGAAATTCAGTAGTTACAGCAGCAAAAGATGCGGTTAAAAACTTTAGTGATATATTTAACAATGCTGATTCTAATGGCGCTAAACTTGTAACAGTGAACATTACTTATTACGAACTTTTCAACGCAACGACTGGTGTCACTAGCTTAACTCTACCTGTTAAAGTAACTGCTACTCGTTATCACAAGTAAATATATACACACAATAAAAACATGGAAAGTAAAAATCGCTCAGTAGTTTTCTGAGCGATTTTTCCCTTATCAATTTATAGAATACTATCACTATCTTAAAAATTAAATATCCACATCCACTTTTTTTAGACTCGATCAATTCCCTATTTTATTCCACTTGGATTTGGCTATTTCTTTTAATTTGATAAAACCATATGGAGATAAGAACCAACAATACCGGCACTGCCGAACTCAGACCTAAAACTATTAATTTATTTGGAAATGACTCAGTCTCTTACTATATAGATTGTTGTATAGCACGTTGTAAAATATCGGAAAATTCGTCATTGTTGAGTATATTAAAATATCTAGTATCATTATCCAAACGTATCTCTTTACCGTCATTAAAGATATAAATATAATAATCTTCATCAGAATTTATTTTCATCCAATAATCAGCATCACTTAACATATATATATTGTTTGATATTTGGAATTGTAAGTTTTGTAAATGGTGCAAGAGTTGTTTTTGCTGTTCTTCATCTTCTATAAAAATCGTTTCATAATCTTCTATATTCCCTTTTATTATCCCAATTCCAAGCTTTATGTTATCCTCACTAAAATCCGCATCTTTAAGTATGTCCGTGACCGTATAAATTTTTTCAGCCTCAGCCTTAAGAGCAGCATCTCTTTTTTTATTTTCATATACATCCAATCCCATTAAAACAACACTGATTACAGCGACAGCAATGATTAAGAAAATTCTACGTTTCCGCATAGAGTACCTCCTCATTTTATTTTTTAAAATTATATCAAATTTTATATATTTTCACTCTATATAGCTTAAAATTCTTGTAAATTCATCCTTTTTCTCTATCAATAGAAAAAAAGGATGTTTTGATTTTTTATCAAAACATACCCTCTCTATCACCAATTCTACTTTTCTATTTGTGTATCTTTCTCTTTATCCATAAGTTCAAAAAAGGAAGGAAGTTGCTTAAATTCCTTTCTTTTTATCGTTGAAAGCACCATTAAAATCAGTTCCTGCTCCAAATCCTTTCGATTTTGCCAATCTGTTTGTCTTAACACTGATTTAATTTTTGGTGTCAACAGTTCTATCACTTCTTGTTCAAATCTGCCATCCACCACTATCACCTCAGACCTTTTATAAGACTACATATCCCATCAATTTTTATGTTCGCCCCCCCTCCCTCCTCTTTTCTTTTTGCAATAATAACTGTACAGCTTGGGTGTTGTTATTGACCGCTTCAGTTAATAACGCTAATGACTTATCAAATTTCCAAAAGACCAATAGAAATGCCACTATTGGAAAACCAACATTACTAATGAAATTTATTAGTATCGAATGATCCATATTAAGACCTCCTTTGTATATATAAAGGGGGCTTTACCTGTATTTTAGCAACCTTTAATATTAATAATTGATTGTACTTTCGACCATATAAAAAACTCTAAATAATCTCCCTTTCGGTAAAACTAAATTTCACTTATAGGTTGTTATTTGGGCTACAAGTTCACCTTTATAGACTGTTAGCTAACACAATAAAACTAAAAAGGAGTGTTTGATATGCCTACAGTAACGAAAGAATATATCGAAGTAAAAAAAATTAAAGGAGATCGTGACATACTTCCAATTCGACTTGCCCAAATTGCAGCAATAGATTATCTAGAAGGAAGAACAAATGCAGATCAACTCAAAACAAATATTGGAAATATCGCTTCACTTGCAGGTATTGCTTATTCGGTCTTTGGAAAAAGTAGCGCAGTAGGGGTTGCATTAGGTGTTATTAGTTTCCTGGCTTCAAGCCCATCCCAATCACACCGAAATGGTATGATTCAAGGCCTTAAAGCAGGTAATAATGCGGTGCAACGCTTTGAGAGTGATTTAGTTAATTCATATCGCTATAGTGAAACATTCGATGTTGAGTTAGCCTTTTTAGAAGCGAGTGACTGGGCAACACAACAGCAGCTTTTCAAAGGTGTAACAGGAGTAGGTAAAATCCACGCCTTTTACGATGAAAAAGGTAATCGAATCCCAGTATAAAATAATGAGGTAGTCGATTTTATTCGACTACCTCATTATTACTTAAATAACTTTTAACAAACGCAAATAGCTCAGAACTATCCTCAAGAATATATTGCTTCAACATCTTAGGCCTCTCGATAATTCCTATGATATTTCTTTTATAATCTAAGATTATTGTATAGGATACTTCTGAATTTTTGGAATAAAAATAAATATAAGCATCCTCATTAAAAGCCGGTCTATTAGGAATTATTTTCTTTTTCATAAAAAGGCTATTTAGTATCGAGATAAATTGTTCTGTTTCCTCTTGCTCAATATAAAACGATTCTCTCATATCTGAAATCAAAAGATTATCGATGCTCGCAATATCCAATTCTGGTACAGCCTCATTAAAAGTAATTAGTGGTCTAGTATAAAACCATATTAGCCAAATCACAACTACAAACAACAAAAACCATATTTTTTTATTGCGAATATTCATCATCCTCCGTTCCTTCCAAAAGCTCATTTTCTTTTTTAAATTATATCAAAACCTAGCTATTCAATAATATTGAATCTGAATCTCTTCACGGATTTCTATCTGCGATTTCCTCGAGTTTATCAGCGATTCACGTGTTTCTATCCCCCTCATGACTGTCACTGTTATGCCAGCTCTTCTGTATCTTCCGAATATAAACAATTTGACTGATATGATATGCGTTATGGGTCGTTATATTCCCCAGTACTTGCCACCAGTTTGCATTAAAGTATCCTTGAACTTCGCTTTCTAATTGTTGTTCTGTTAATATTTTTTGCCAATGTAACAGCACTTCTAAAAGTTGTTGCTGCAATTCGTAAAATGTTTTATTTTTTGCAATGGTAAATGTACTGTCATTCCCTCCAATGTTAGGCACAGCATGTACACTATTTTCTTGATATCTTGTTTGCCACGTTTCATTCCAATAAAGCAAATGCTGTACAATTTCCGCAATACTATTGCTCTCTTCATTTACCTTCCAAAAAGCTTCTGCTTCTGTCAGATTTTTAATAGACTCTGAAAAGGGCACATACCAACTTGGATCGTTTGCATTCGCTAATAACTGATCAGATAAAACATCTTTTGGGTGAAACACTCCTACCCACTCCTTTATTTTAATTAATGTTAACATTCTCTTTAATAAAGTATTTCCCTCTTTAAAACCTTCAAAATAAAAAAGATGTTCAAAAAGGACCAACACCCTTTTGAACATCTGTAATTTATTTCAACGGAATCTTCATTTCAATATTTTCCCCAATTGGATTGTAGAAATAATCTATCTTGATTTTGGCTTTGCCATCGTAATTTTTAAAGGTTTCCGTTGCATATAGATACTCATCATCATCTGAGAACGAGCCACCAGCATATTCTAACTCCGTGCCATCCGCTTTTTGAGCAGTCGTAAAGAACATATGTCGCGCACTACCATCCCATTTCTTTGCAGCCGTTTTTAAGCTTTGTCCCTCTACAGATATATCCCAATCTAAATAGTCTGGTTTTGTGATGACTTCCTGTGTGCCAAAATCAACTTCGATAAAATCTTCACCCTTTGGCACTGCTTGAACAGCGCCAATCATCAGCGTCAATTCCTGTGGATCATTAAAATAATTACTTTGCAAATATACCGTGAATTTTCCATTTTCATTATTTATATATGTTGATGAGCGATTTCTAACTGTTTCTCTACGCTCTCCGCTTTCCGTTTCGACTGCAATATCTTCAAGTGCTAATATTTGCATTGTGTTGTCTTCATCAACTTCAAAAAAGGAACTAGAGTTGCAGGGTTAATTGGAGAGACACATGGAAATTTGCTACTAACGAGGAGAAAGCGCATATTTTTCAAGCGTTATTAAAATACAATCTTTCAAATCTTGAAGAAAAGGTAGTAAAAGATATTGGAATTTTTGTAGAAGATGAAACATTTTCACATTCAATATACTTCATTTTTCTTCCTCCTCTATTGCTTTATTAACTATTGAAAGAGGATACCTCTTTTTTAAAATACGCTTGCCGTTTTGTCCCCGCTACTGCTTTCCATGCCAATAACCCTAAGAAAAAGAAGAACAATGAACCAATTAACCCAACAGGTCGAATCGAAGTGAATTCAGCGGCAAAACCTATTACAATCGTGACAGCAACAATTATACTTGCTTCAATAACACGAAAGAGGCTTTCAAACCTTCCCATTATCTTTACAGGCACATGATTTTGGTAAAAAGTCAGATAGCCTGTATTTGCAAATGTTACGGCAAAGCCTATTAAAAATACACCCGGTACTGCACTAAAAAAACCGCTGGCACTATAAAATACTAAATATCCAATTGAGGTGAAAATAGTACCGATACCTATTAAATGATTCACCGCAAGTTGCTTTGTAAATATAGAATTAATGATAGACCCGATGATAATGCCGGCTCCAAAAATACTTAGTAAATACCCATAATTAGTATCTGAAATTGACAGTACACCTTTAGCAAATGCTGCCTCTAGAGAATCGATTGCAGTCATAAATATCGTAGTACCGCTAAATAATAAATAGATTTTTGTAATATAGGCATTTTCCTTAGTAAAATTAAAAACTATATGACAATCATTTTTTATTAGTTCCCATGAAAATCTTTGCATTTTTGTTTCTTTATCTCTTACATCAACATTAGGTAGCATCATGATAAGAAGTGCCGAAAAAAGTAATGCAATTGCATTTATATGAATGGCAGTATACGGTGTGCCCAGCCAAAATAATATACCCGCAATAGCAGGCCCTATTAATGAACCACAAGAATTGATAAAACTACGTAGAGCATTAAAACGTTGCCGATCTTGTTCAGGGATTAGTTTCGTCATATAAACCATTGATGTAGGCTGAAATATAGCACTGCCCACATTAATGATAAATGCTACTCCATAGACATAAATAAGCGAAGGTAAAAAAGGAATTACCGCAATACATAATGCTCGGAACATGTCCAATCCCATCATAAGTAGCCGCGTATTTACCCGATCAATTAAGCTACCTGCCCAAGTATTTGAAAAAATCGTTGCGATCGGACCGAGGCTATATAATAAAGCAATGGCAAGTGGGGAACCTGTTTCATTCAATAGGATTAAATTAAGTGCAATCAGATAAACCCACGCACCCACATTTGAAATGCCTATCCCTCCTAATAGCATTAAAGGATACTTCCATCTGGACATTATCACCACTCCTATTTTATTTTTAATAAAACAAAATAAAAAACTCACCCCCAAGATAGTATCTTGGGGGCGAGTCATATCGCGGTGCCACCCCAGTTCGTTTCTACATTGCTGTAGCAACCTTATCGAGTACGGCATTTTTCAAAATCGTGCGATACTCTATCCCGTTAACGTGAGAATACGTTGCATCATCATTGTGTCAACAAATAAATCCAATGCACAGCTCAAAGGCTTGTTTCAACATATTTCGTATCCCTCCTTTTCAGCTCCCAGAGGTCTCTGTAGATCGTACGTATGTTTACTCTTCTTTTCATAGCTTTTCATATGTAATTTTGTAAATCTTATACTATTTTAAATTAAATTTCAATACTAAAAGAAAACGACTATTTTTTTTCATGTCTAATATAACACACTAATGAGGGTTGATTATCCACATGCGTCTCGTCACATTTAAAGCTATACTTTCATAATTGACATCCAATTGACAACTACTTTTAATTATTTGATAAGAAATTTAAGCCAGATCCCCTTATCGTTTGTCTAATAGACTTACAACTAAAACGAAAGGAGTATCTCTACGCCTAATCGGAGCCGATGACGCAACACTTCTACGCTGTGTTGCGTCATACTTTTAGTAGTACGCTACAATTCCCTTAATAATGTATAAAACAAATAATGTTAAAACTTGAAGGTGCAAACGTAACGTCATAAAGTGTAAAATATCCACTATAATTTAGATGTATAATGTCGCCCAACTAGTATTTGTCGGCGATGTCATAAGTATCTTTTCTTCGTGGTTTTTGACAAGTTGTGCTATATTCAAAGTGTCAGGAGTGAGTTGATGAAAAAGTTTTTAACAATTATCACAATAATTCTTGTTTTACTCGGAGCAGCTGGCTATGCCATGTGGCATTTTGGGACAAATATTGCTTCCGAAAAAATTATCGAAAAAGTGGAGTCTACTTTAGATGACGAAAATCTAGCAGAAGTAAAATCCTATATCGAGAACGATCCGAAAGTTCAAGAAATTGTAAGCGAGGCAGCAACTACAAATCCGGATACTCTCCCCTTCCAAACTAAGGAAGAAGCAATACGTGTGTTAATAACAAAAGTGGGCGTTAATCGTTTACTTGATATTCAGGAACAAGCGCAAAACGGTTCAATTAGTGAGGATGAAATATTATCCGAAATGGAAGGTAAACTATCTGAAGATGAAATTTCTGCTTTAAAATATGTTTTATATAAAGAATTGAATAAATAAAACGAGCCATTTAAACGTTTAAATTATCAAAAGCAGGTATGCTAAGAAAACACAGCTATTGTTATTTCTTACACTAACGCCAACCACTCAAAAGTCTCACAGTAAAAAGTAGTTGTGGCAACCCATTGGTGCTGGTGGGTCTAATGATATGGACTCGATTCCTCTTTAGTGGAATCGAGTCTTTTTTTATAGACACTACCGCCAAGCACGACTAAATAATGGGTCCTTCAACAAATCCTCAAGACGCCTGCCATTTATATTTTTTCATGCACGTCCTCATGCTCACAGTTATAAACGACGACCTCCGTCATGCTATTTTATAACCTCCCAACTCATGCAACTCCGAAACGAACTAACCTAGCCCAACCATAAAAGGACAAAATTTAAAAATAAACTATATGAAAACAAGGTTTTTAAAACTAGGTTTTTAAAACTAGGGATAATTACCAACAATAAATTGACAATTTAATTGCTACGTTGTATGGTTAGTTACATAAGTAACGAACCAATTAACTAGGAGGTGGATTGTGATTTATTCGTTAAGCAATGAAAAACCAATCTTCCAGCAAATTCGTGAACGGGTTGAAGATGCCATTCTTGATGGGCAACTACAGTCTGAAGATCGCATTCCATCAACCAATGAATTTGCCAAAGAGTATCAAATAAATCCTGCAACGGCAGGCAAGGGTGTGAACGAATTAGTGGAAAAAGGTGTCATTTATAAAAAACGAGGTGTAGGTATGTTTGTCAGTACGGATGCGCGAAAAATTTTAATTGCTGAACGTAAGGAAAACTTTTTTGCACAACATATTGAACCGTTGAAAAAAGAGGCGGTACGATTAGGCATCTCTGACGAAGAATTACAAAATATGTTACAGAGGGGATAATTTATGAAGATTGATGTGAGAAATGTTAGCAAATTGTATAAACAGAAACATGCTTTAAAAAATGTGTCTTTTACGATTGAAGGGCCAAAAATCATCGGTTTTTTAGGTCATAATGGCGCTGGTAAAACAACATTTTTAAATTTATTAGCAGGGCTTATTCCTGCAACTGAAGGGCATATACGTATCAATGGCGAGAATGTTTTCAATGCCCCTGCTATACTGCGTAACATTTGTTTCGTTGCAGAGAGTGGCAATTTTCAAGAAGATATGACGATCGCACAATGTTTAAAGGCTAATCGTTTTTTCTATCCAAAGTGGGATGAACAGCTTGCAAATGAGCTTCTTCAAGTGTTTGCCCTTAATCCAAAAGATAAAGTGCGCAATTTATCGAAAGGGATGGTATCTGCACTTGGTATTATTACAGGGTTTGCTAGTCATGCTGCAATTACCATTTTCGATGAGCCCTATATTGGATTAGACGTAGCTGCCCGCAATACATTTTATGATTTATTAATTGATCAACAAATAGAACATCCAAGGCTATTCCTTTTATCGACGCATTTAATAGATGAAGCTAGTGAATTGTTTGAAGAAATCCTTATTCTGCAAGAAGGTGAGTTATTGCTGCAAAAAACGGCGGAGCAATGGGATCAGTATATTGTTGCAGTAAAAGGAAATGCTCAAGATGTTGAACGCGCAATACTAGACTTAGAAGTCATTTACAAGCATATTTTTATGCATGATATGACGGCCGTTGTCTATGCCAAAGGTCGTGCAATCGAAGGTGAAAATATTACATTAGAAAATGTATCTTTACAAGACCTGTTAGTGTATTTAAGTAAACAGCAGAAAGAGAGGTTAGTAAAATGAAAACAGTACAAGGTAGCTTATATGTATTTTTTCAAAGCTATAAAAAAAGTAATATTATTTTTTGGTGCATTTTGTTTGCCATTGTCCTACTGTCATTTTTTATCGATACCTTTTTTGGGCAATATATTACTTTTGCTATGACCATCTCTATACCTGTCTATATTTTTTATAGTACGATGGGGGCTAAAATTTTAAATAAAACATTGCCTTATTTTTTAAAGCTTGGCTTAAGCCGTATGCAGTATGTTTGGAACGTAGGCTTATTTTTCATCGTTTGGAGCCTTATTGGTGCATTTATAATTGCCTGTACACACAAAATGATTTCCTTCGTCTCAAATCTATTAGATTATCAAAATATGGTAATTATTCACCCTCTATTCTTTTTTAGCAGTTCGGATTCATTTTTTCTAACAATGGCGATAGATACTGTGTTACTACTACTTTGTTTAATCTCAAGCCTGCTTTTAAATGTCGTCTTTTATCGCTTCGGCACATTAGGTGGCTACAGTTTTATTGGTGTAATGGCTTTGATTCCGATAATGATGGTAATTTTCGGATGGTACTCGCCACTTTTGGTGACATTATCGAAAGCATCCACTTTGCAAATAATCAGTAGCTTACTAGGTATGATTATTATCATTTATATTGTCATCTCAAGTGCATTACGAAAAGCTCCTGCAATGCCATCATAAAACCTTGAAGGGATCGACAAAATGAAAAAAGGTAGACGGTGCCTGTCACTCAAACAATTTTGAATTCTTTTTTAATTCATATAAATATAAAAACAAAGGATAGTTCTCGCCAATAGCTTGGCTTCAGAACTATCCTTTATTCGTCTTCATGAAACTTTTATTTAACAGCTGGATTTTCATTTCTTTTGCTGTATACGTCGTGAAAATATTCGTAAATTGACAAATAGCCTAAATCCCTTTTTTACTTTTCACCATAATACTTTTTCAATTTAACATCACACGGGCAAGAAAATTCATGCTATTGGGGCGTTTAAGAGATTTAACTAGCCCTTAATAGGCATACAAATAGACCATTTAGTCTTACATCTCATATGTTAATTATGAACCACAACTTATCAAAACAGGAGGTAATAACATGTTTAATCGTAAGCGTCACCATGGAAGAGGACCACAATGCTGCCCACCACAAACAATGCCAACACAATTTGACCCACCACAATTTTTACCGCCAGAGCAATATGTACGCACAAATTACATTCATACAGTTGTACCACACGTTCAACCTGCACATATTACAACAGTGAACAAACATATCATCGATCATCAATACTACTTCCCATGCACGGAGAACGTAGTAAATGAATGCTGTGAAAATCATACACTATGTGGTATGCCACATAATCACTGCCATATGCCACAACAACACATGGGCCACCATAAACATATGGGTATGGGGTATTAATTTGTATGCGATGAGACACTTTATGTCTCATCGCTTTTCTTGGATAGATCACATTATTTTTCGCCTGCTGTTTTTACCTGGTTCCGACCTGCTTGCTTAGCAAGATACAATGCTCCATCTGCCGCTTCAATCAATGCTTCTGTCGTACTAGCCATTTTAGGATACTCTGCAACTCCCGCTGATAGCGTTACTGGACGACCACAAGGACTGTTCGAATTTGCTAACTGTTGTCTTAAATTTTCCGCTACAATGGCTGCTTCTTCAACAGTCGTATTAGGTAATAGAATGATAAATTCCTCACCGCCATAACGACAACAAATATCGTTTTCACGTGCCACTGCCTTCATTTTTTTGGCTAAATATTGTAATACTTTATCTCCCACTGCATGGCCATAGGTATCGTTGACGCTCTTGAAATGATCCAAATCCAGTAAAATAATTGAATGCATCAATTGATTTTTCTCCCATTCTGATAGCGTAGCATCCATTGTTCGTCGGTTTGTGACCCCAGTTAAAGGGTCGGTTGTCGACTGATCTTTAAAATAGGAAACTTGCCCTTGCAAAAAGGACAAACTTCGAATAAGTGCACTCTTTAAATAATATGCTTCAAAATACCAACTGCGTACGGACTTTAACCCTTCAACACTTCTCGAATCTAAGCTCTCTTCTGTTAATGTTGCCAACTGCTGCAACGGGCGGGCAATTCGCGCTGCGGTCCATAGTAAAACAAAAATCGACAAAAGCATAAGCGGTATTGCATTAATTGCTACTTCCTGTACTCGATCAAACGAAGGCTCTAGCGCTACTTCTAATGGTCGTTGAGAAATGACACCCCAACCAGTTATCGGTACTGAACTATATCCAGCCAACATTTCAATATTTTTAGTATTCGTGACTAGTTGTGCACCATTTTTTCCTGATACAACTGCTTTCACTGCTTTATTGTCCATTACAATATCATTGATGCGACTTGGATCTTGATGGTAGATAATACGTCCATCTGCATCTACTACAAACACATAAGAACCGTCATTATAATAATGCTCCCCTAACAGCAAATTAAATACATTATGTTCTTTTAAATAAATTGTACCTGCTACCATTCCTAAGTATTCGTTCTGCGCTGAAAATATAGGATACGAGATAAAAATAATTAGTCTCCCTGTAATCCCTTTATACGGTTTCGATACGAGAGGCGTTTTTTTGGATAACGCCTCTTTCCCTCCTACAGAGGTCAAATACTTTCCTTTTACATCTACAGAAGGTGGTGAAACTGACAGTACTAGACCATCCGCATTCGACACTATAACGGAGTTAAACATATTATTTTGCATTTTCAATCGGTCTGTTTCTTTATCCAATGCTGCGTCATCGTTCATAATTGATTCCATATGACCTGCGCTGTAACCTAAAATTTGAAAGGCTTCTTCTAAGTAGGCGCTTGCGGTAGTTGCCAATTTTTGAGCATATACACGATTTGTTTCAAGTGAATTTTCCTTGATGGAATCCACATTCATACGATAGCCGCTCCATATACTACCGATGCTTGTGAAAAAAAACGCTGCCATTGCTAAACCCATTATTAAATGCTTTAGCCTTAACTGTCTTGATTTCATTGTCTTCTTTTACTCCTATTTATGTATTTTGACTAGCTATTACTTAAGTTAAAAGACGCATATCTCTTAATCTATTAAAACACCTATATCATTTTATTTTACAATTTATTTGTATATATTTAAAGTTATTGTAAAAGCAACATTGTCAAAGGCCTATATAATTATTGAAAAGTAAAACTTTTTTCATAATTTGGACATAAAAAATTACTATAACCTTAGTTATAAATTTTATTGTCAGTATATTTTTGTATTTTTTAATAAGTATTTGCTGCTTCCTATTGGAATTGCCAGATAAGAGCTGCATTTTCCCCTTTCGTCGGCACTTATCATTCAATTATATAATACTCCCTTGATTATTTGCGGGAAAAATCTCATTGAAAAAGTAAACGCAAAAAAGACTATTTACAATCATCATTGCAAATAGTCTCTTTCTATTATATTTCTCCTTTTCGTACATGCTCAATTAATCTTTCTAGGTATTGTATGGAGCCCTGTATTCTAAAATTCGCATAATCGCTAACAAATTCAGCCAGCACTTCTACTCCTGGTTTCATAAACTGTTGTCTATCTGAATTAAAGAGATTGTCCCATTTCGAATGCATCGCGTTTACCTTTTTTTCTAAAATATGAATAACCCGATCGCGGTCAACATGTTTGATATTGGCTAAACCAATAACCATATCACCTATTGTGTTTGCATTTTCAAGCGATTTATAAATCTTTTTTGGCAAGGCTTCGCGTCCTTTTTCCGTTATAGCAAAAACGTGCTTATCTGGTCGATTATCTTCTTTTATAACTTCTTTCGTCTCAATTAGTCCTTGCTTCGCTAACGATTCAAAATGATAGTATAACTTACTTTCCGTCAAACCATTAATTGAGTCAAGAGACTGTAATTCAGAAATTTGTTTTTTTAAATTATAAGGATAATTATCTTCTTCCATAAGCTTGCTAAGAATGAAAATTTGAATTGCCATTATGTCAGCTCCTTAGGCAAATATTAGTTCCATTTTATCAAAACTAATGATTTACTTCATCAGAATTTTAAGCACTTATTTCTTTGCTTATTTTTCTACAGTTATTGGTAGTGGTTTATGAAGCATCCAAACGATCAGCACATTTATAACCATCGCTACAAATCCAACTGTTGTTAATCCTAAAATAAAAGGTGTGGCACTAATACTACCAAAAATATTGCTAAAGTATGCTTGAACGGAATAATACATTGGTGAAATATGGCTAATCCACTCATACGGTAAATACATCATTTCACGAGATATTGTTGCACCGTTAGCGATTGTCTGAATTAATAAAATTGGAATGTTTAAAATCATTCCCGCTTCCCCAATTAATAATACAACAACCGCATTGAAGTTAAAGCATGCCCAATAAATCAAAATTTGTTGTCCTAATATTTGGAAAAATACATCCATTCCTGATAAATCATTGATAGCAAATGACATGCCCGTTGAAACGAGCCCAGCCAAAATACCAATGAGTATCGCTGTTAATTGCATATAAACGAATAAACGTGTTTTCGTTGCTTTCCCACGATTTGCTTTCAACGCTCCTACTAATTGCATGGCGCCAATCATAGCACCTACATACAGCGCCATCGTTAAGAACATTGGCAGCATATTGTTATGCATACCGTCTGGCACATCATTAATTGTCTCGATATTTCCTACATAGCTATTTTCAATTTGCTCTGCTAATTTGGCTGCTTGCTCTTGTGGTAAATGTAAGTTCATTAAAATCCCTTGCGCTGTTTGTTGTGAAAACTGTGCACTTAGTTGCTCATTTAGTTGCATAACAATTTGTTGCATAGAGGACGATACAGCGGTTGCACTTGCTTCGTTAATGGAGAAATCAATGCTTGATGAAACATCTCCTTTTTGTAAATCAGCAGAAAATGTCTCTGGAATGTGAACGACTAACGCTAAGTCGTTTTTCTCTAACTCTTTTAATGCCTCTTTATTAGTAATATCTGTTTCAATATCCTTAAATGGAAGCTGTTCAGTTAAGCTATCAGCTATTTGGGCACCATATTCCCCTTTATCATCATTAATAATCGCAATTGGTAATGCATCAATATTGCCTGGTATCGCTGTGTAACCTGGTAGGAAGATACCCAACATACATACAGCATAAAAGATCCCCATAAAAATAGAGCCCTTGGCACCTTTCGTTTTTAAAAATTCTTTAAACTTCATTTAATTAGTACTTCCTTTCTACGAACACCTAGTCTATTTATAATCTAAACAAAGTAGTTTAATTTAAGTAGTTTAATTAAACCGTGAGTGTAATTCTACAAAAATACTGTTTACTTTGCAATAAATACATATAGCCGACTATCATTAATTTTTATTTTTTGTCCAAACTGTGAAGTAGAAAATGGCATGTTATCAACATTACAAAAAGTTAAACACACATTGCGCAACAAAAAAGCATTGCAGTTAAAAACTGCAATGCTTTTTATAGTGTATAGCCCCCATAGGCATTACCTATTCATCTCGTTAAATAAATCATAGCCATAAAATAAAAATTTTAATTTTACTTTTATAATACATTGTTCAATTCTTCTATTTTTTTCTTCTTCCGAATACTCCATTGGCATTTTTACACAAACACCTAAATCAATCCACTTGATTATTTCTTGTTCTTTATCCCAATAGATATGTTCTAGTTTAAAATCAAAATCATATCGATTGACACTCATCATTTCCTTTTTGGCTTTAATCAATTGATTAAGAATTTTTCTTAATTCTTCAAGACTTATACCCTCTTTTAGCATCTCTAAAAGCGTTTTACCCTTTGCTTTTTCTATAAATAAATAATCTCTTTTTTTATATGCGAACATCTTAGGAAAATATGGACTATCATGTAACTCTAACAAAGCACAAATATCATTATCGCCTTTTCCGTCTGGTAATAACTTCTTTAATATAATTTCTTGTTCTTTATCCTCAAAAACAATGGAACGTCTTCTAGAATTTTGTATAATTTTCACATCTTTATTTAATACTCTTTTAAAGTTATATAAGTAAATTGAATTCTTACTTTCTTTCGGTAGCTTATGAAAAAATTTTGTTATTTGCACAGTCAATGCTCCTTTCATCCATAAAAAAATTTTAAAAAATATTTGCTTATTATTCAATAATTTACAAAAATGTTTTTTAAAAATAATTAAAAATTTAGGAGTGTCAAAATAGCTGTGGACAATTTGTGGGCTTGACAAAAGGATTTGTGGGCAAAAAAAACGTTGGAGCCCATGAGCTCCAACGTTTTTTGATTAATACATTTTTAAATATTGGTCGCGTTCCCATTGGTGTACGGTTGTACGGTACATATCGAACTCGATTTCTTTTGCTTCTTTGAAGTTTGCGTAAATGTGTTCACCTAAAGCTGATTGAGCGACTTTATCTTGTGCAAGTAATGTTAACGCATCGTCAAGTGCTGGTGGTAAATTCGCAATACCGTTTGCTTTGCGTTCTTCTTCTGTCATTACATAGATATTGCGGTTAATCGCTGCTGGTGGCGTTAATTGTTGACGGATACCTTCTAGACCCGCTTCTAAAATAACAGCCATTGCTAAATATGGGTTTGCTGATGGATCCACTGAACGTACTTCTACACGAGTTGAAAGTCCACGTGCAGATGGAATACGAATAAGTGGTGAACGGTTTTGTGCAGACCATGCAACATAACATGGCGCTTCATAACCTGGAACTAAACGCTTATAAGAGTTTACTGTTGGGTTTGTTACAGCTGTGAATCCTTGTACGTGCGCAAGAACACCTGCCATAAATTGCATTGCTGTTTCAGAAAGACCTAGCTCTGTAGATTCATCGTAAAATGCATTTTCTTTACCTTTAAATAAAGATACGTTGAAGTGCATACCAGAGCCTGCTTCACCGAACAATGGTTTTGGCATAAATGTAGCATGTAGGCCGTGTTTACGTGCAATTGTTTTAACAACTAGTTTGAATGTTTGGATGTTGTCACAAGCTGTAATAGCATCTGCATATTTAAAGTCGATTTCATGTTGACCTGGTGCTACTTCATGGTGTGAAGCTTCGATTTCAAAGCCCATTTCTTCAAGCTCTAACACGATATCACGACGACAGTTTTCACCTAAATCTGTAGGCGCTAAGTCAAAATAACCACCGTGGTCATTTACTTCTAATGTAGGTTCACCTTTTGCATCTAATTTGAATAAGAAGAATTCTGGCTCAGGTCCTAAGTTGAAGCTTGTGAAGCCCATATCTTCCATTTTTTTAAGGATACGTTTTAAGTTGTTACGTGGGTCACCAGCGAATGGTTCGCCTTTTGCAGTGTATACGTCACAGATGAAACGTGCTACTTTCCCTTTTTCTGAAGTCCAAGGGAACACTACGAAAGAATCTAAATCAGGATATAAATACATATCCGATTCTTCAATACGCACGAAGCCTTCAATGGATGAGCCATCGAACATCATTTTGTTTTCTAGTGCTTTGTCTAGTTGACTAACAGGAATTTCAACGTTTTTAATAGTACCTAGAATATCCGTAAATTGTAAACGAATGAAACTTACATTTTTCTCCTCGATTAAACGCTTGATGTCGTCTTTTGTGTATTTACCCACAGTTTTCCACACTCCTATAAATTGTCTTGCTTATATCATTACCCTACCCTACTAAAAAAATAATAAACTGATTGTAATTTGAACCATTTCGTATTTATTTTAATAGAATCGGGATAAATCCCCACGTCGGATGGATGATTTTTGCATGCGCTGCGCTTGACGCATTTCTTCGCGCATAATCCGACGTAATTCTGTGTCGGTTAAATCTGGTTCTTCAGCGGCAACAGGATCTGATTTTTTGGCAAATATTTTTTTAATCTTCGCCATATTCATGCCCTGCTCCAAGTAATCTTTTATTTCAAGAAGTATATCGACGTCATTTAATGAAAACATACGACGATTGCCTTCTGTTCGGTGTGGCTCAATTAAATGGTGTTCTTCATAATAACGAATTTGGCGTGCCGAAAGCTCGGTCAATTGCATCACGATACTCATAGATAATAACGGCATAGTTCGTCTAATTTCACGACTCATTTAAGTCCCCCCCAATACCCGCTTATCATATAACGAAAAAAATTCACTGTCAATAAAGATGTTAGGTTTCCTAACATGGTTTTTTAATTTTTTTTAGAATTGATGCAAAATTGTTAAAAACTAGTCAAAATACCTGAACGAAACATACATATTTACAGTTTATCTATTTATATACAAGATAAGCCCCATCACTAAACTGTAATGGGGCCTTTCTAATAAAGTCTATTTTTGTAAGCCTTGAACTGCGCTACAAATAGCAAATTTCACGTGCTCATATGTCAAGCCACCTTGAATAAATGCTGTAAACGGTGGACGAATTGGACCGTCTGCTGTCAGTTCAATACTCGAACCTTGAATAAATGTCCCTGCCGCCATAATAACATCATCCTCGTAGCCTGGCATATAAGCAGGCTCTGGTGCATAATGCGCATTAATTGGCGAGTTGGCTTGAATTTCACGACAGAAAGCAACCATTTGCTCGGCTGTATTAAACGATACCGATTGAATTAAATCTGTACGTTCAGCATGGTAACTTGGGAACGTCGTCATGCCTACTTCCTCTAACATAGCCGCTGTGAAAATCGCACCTTTTAATGCTTGGCTGACTACATGTGGTGCTAGGAAAAAGCCTTGGTAAAAGTCACCTAGCGTATTTAATGTAGCGCCCGCTTCCGCACCAATTCCTGGTGATGTCATACGATAAGCACATTTTTCTACTAAGTCAGCTCGCCCTGCAATATAACCACCTATTTTAGCTAAACCGCCACCTGGATTTTTAATAAGCGAACCAGCCATTAAATCCGCACCTACTTCTGTAGGTTCTTGTGCTTCCACAAATTCTCCATAGCAGTTATCTACAAATATAATAGCATTGGGTGCTAATTCCCGTACCTTGGCACACATTTCTGCAATTTGCGAAATAGTAAAGGATGGACGTGATGCATAGCCTTTTGAACGTTGAATGGCTATCATTTTTGTGTTCGGTGTAATGGCTGCAGCGACTGCCGACCAGTCAACCGTTTCGTTATCGATTAAATCTACATGTCGATAACCAATTTTATAGTCCTTTAGCGAGCCCGTATCTTTGTCTCCTCCATCGACAATCGACTGTAATGTGTCATATGGTTGGCCTGATATATAAAGCAATTCATCACCTGGTCGTAACACGCCGAATAGACTAAGCGTAATTGCATGTGTTCCAGATATGATTTGAGGGCGAACAATTGCCGCCTCTGCTCCAAAAACTTCCGCATACACACGTTCAAGATTGTCACGGCCCTCATCATCATAGCCATAGCCATTGGATGGATGTAAATGAAAATCGCTCACTTGATGCGTTCTAAATGCTGAAAGGACTTTTTGCTGGTTGAAGAACGCCATATTTTCTACTTTCGTATGATATGGGCGGACTCTTTCCTCAATTTTTTCCGCTAATGCTAACGTTTCTGCTGTTAAATGGGTTGTAAAAGTCATTGTTTTCGTCTCCGTTTCAAATTGTTCTTTCCTATCTTATCAATTTGTTTGCAACCCTGCAAAAAATGCTATTGTGTCTAGCTGTTAAATACGCTAAGCTAAGGGGCGGACTTACTACAAATTATTCTCGTTTAAGGAGGGAAAGTGATGGCTTGGGAAGTTTTTAGCATCATTGGGACAATTGCCTTCGCTATTTCCGGGGCAATAATTGCAATGGAAGAAGAATACGATTTATTCGGTGTATATATACTTGGCATTGTAACTGCATTCGGTGGCGGTGCCATTCGTAATTTACTTATCGGTTTACCAGTTACAACGTTGTGGGGACAGGATATGATGTTTCAAATTGCAATCGCTGCCATTACGATATTTTTTATTTTTCCTCATCATCTTATACAGCATTGGCATCGTTGGGGCAATTTTACAGATGCCATAGGCTTATCGGCTTTTGCTATACAAGGTGCATTATATGCAGTGAAGCTCAATATGCCCATTAGTGCGGTTATTGTAGCCGCAGTCTTAACTGGTTCAGGTGGTGGAATAGTTCGTGATTTATTGGCAGGACGTAAGCCACTCGTGCTACGTGATGAAATCTACGGTGTCTGGGCAGCACTTGCTGGTCTACTGATTGGATTGGAATTACTAGAAGGGGATATCTTTTTATACGTGTTATTCGGGGTTATTACGATTTTACGAGTTCTTTCATATATGAAGAAATGGCGCTTACCTTTGCGAAAATTAAATCGAGCTTAAGTATCTTTAAAACAGAAAGGGGCTGGGACATAACTAAAAAAATTTAAGAAACAGACGAAAGGTGTTCATAATTTTTTGCTATATGGAGAACTTAGCTATTCTTGCTTTTGCAATAAAAAAATTAGAAGTGTTCACTAGTTGTTGGTAGCGAAGACGGTGACTCCAGCTCAGAACAGCACATAATGTTAGACGCTGGCATTCCGCGCGCAAGCAGAGGGTTGCGGCTTACTGTGCTGAGCGGAAAGCACCGCCGTAGCGGACAACAACGGCATAGCAAAAAAGTGTTAGATTGATTGGGTTCAATCTAACACTTTTTCTCTTTTGTCCCAGTTTCCTTTTTGCTATAGACGATTACGCTCTAAATGTTTAGCTATGATTTTTCCCTATCGGCACTTAACAAATGATTACTTCTCTACCAGCCCGACAGACTCAGCTAATGTCGCCATGTTGCTCACCATAGAGCAAGCTGCATCTAGTATTGGAAAGGCTAATGCTGCACCAGAACCTTCTCCCAATCGCATGTTCATATGAAGCATAGGCTCCACTCCTAACAGTTCAGCAGCAATTTTTGCCCCCGGTTCTTCAGAGGCATGGGAAGGAATAATATAATCTTGCACTTTCGGTTCGAGTTCATAAGCGATAAGAGCAGCGACTGTCGAAATAAAGCCATCAATTACAACGGGCTTACGATTGGCAGCAGCCGCCAGAATTACACCAGCCATCGCACCTATCTCTAACCCACCCACTTTTGCAAGTACATCAATCGCATCATGACGATTCGGTTTGTTTAAGGCAATGGCGTTTTGAATGACTTCAACTTTATGCGCAATTCCTCCTGATCCAACTCCTGCACCGAACCCTGTCACTTCTTGTGGGTGACACGCATGCAGTACGGATAAGATAGCCGCACTTGGTGTAGTATTGCCAATCCCCATTTCACCTGTACCCAGTACATTAACTCCTTGTGCTATTTCTGCCGTTGCTACTTCAATTCCTACTTCAATCGATTGAATCGCTTCTTCCCTTGTCATGGCTGGACCTTTTGCCATGTTATCCGTCCCGTATTTTATTTTTTTAATTATAACACCCGCATCGAGCGGAATATCCTGTTTTACGCCTACGTCCACTGTCACAATTTTGGCATTCGTTATGTTCGCAATAGCACAAACACCTGTTATCCCTTTTGGAAAATTTAATGTTTGAAGAAATGTTACATCTTGCGGATTGGATGTTACACCTTCATCACACACACCGTGATCACCTGCACAGACAATAATTGCTTTGTTATCAATTTTAGGATAGAGCTCTCCTGTAATACCAGCCAATTGTATAGCCAGTGATTCAAGTTTTCCTAAGCTACTCGGTGGCTTGCTAAGAGAATCTATATAGTCCCGTGCTTTTTCCATTATTTCGTTATTAGCATGTTGAATCTGTTGAAGTGTTTGTTGTAATAATTGCATGTCCATTTCTCCTTTTTAATAGCCTATTACATAAAGATTGAAATAAAAAAATGGAAAAACCTGTAGTTTATTTCATAACAAATAAACTACAGACTTTTCCATCGTCTATATCATCCGAAGCAATTAGGCAGGTCTCCTGGCTCAATTTCAACATTTTATAGAACCTTCCCAGCTACGCTAGTGGTATTCTCTATAAAACTCCGTTTTACAGTGGTGGGACCGCTAAAGATTTTCACTTTATTCCCTATTCTCCCAAAGTGGGCACCTAATGCTTTTATGTAATTACTTTAAATTTACGACAAAGTGTTTTTAGTGTCAAGATTGAAAAAATTTTTGTACTCGCACTTTAGTCCAATAAAAAACGAGGTACTTAACAAGCTGACCTGTTACATACCTCGATATACCTTATTATTTAAATTCTAATTCTCCATCATAAGCAAGCATGCCACCTTCAAGGTTTGTTACGTCAAAGCCTTGTGCTTCTAAGTATGCACAAGCATTTGCGGAACGTCCGCCTGCTTTACAAACGATAATATATGGTTTAGTCGTATCTAATTCATCCAAGCGCTCAGGGATTGTCCCAAGGGCAATATGTTGCGCACCAGGGATAACACCTTGTGCTACTTCATCGTCTTCTCGCACATCAATAATGTAAAGGTCTTCGTTTGCATCTAATCGTTCTAATAATTGTGTTGTATCCATCGATTTCATCTATAAAATCCTCCAATATATCAATTTCCTATTACATTATAGCGTGAACGAAAAAAAACAGCTAGTGATGTAACACTAACTGTTTCTATTTACTTTATTTATTCTTCTGCCTCTAAAAATTCGACTTGCTTTGCTGGAACGAATGTAGAAATTGCGTGTTTGTAAATGAGATGCTGTTTACTTTCAGCATCTACTAATAATACTGTAAAGTTATCATAGGATTTCACAGTTCCTTTTAACTGGAACCCGTTTAACAGAAACACAGTTACAAAAACACTGTTTTTACGTAGATGGTTCAAAAACGTATCTTGCAAATTGATTGATTTCATAGAATGCGCCTCCCCTACTCTCTTTCTACCTCTTCATTCCTATAGTAGCATGTTCTACCAAATTATCAATTAGTAATTTTTAGGAATTATTAAAGTTTTTAGTCTTTTCAAATAAAGTGAATATCCATTTTATTGCGGAAATAAGTCAACTGTCTTTTCGCATAACGTCGAGAATTTTGCTTTAAATTTTCGATTGCTTCTTCTAATGTACATCTACCATCTAAGTAATCATACAATTCCTTATAGCCAATCGCTTGAATCGACTGTACACCTCGAATATTTTGTTGCCATAGTCCCTGCACTTCTTGCAGTAGCCCTTTATCCATCATGATATCCACTCGGAGATTAATGCGCTCATAAAGTTCTTCGCGGGACATATTTTGACCAAGTCCTATAATTAAGTGGCGATACAATGGGATTTCTCCACGATTGTGTTCCTCTGACGCCTTTGAAACACCACTTAATTCAATCATTTCTAACGCTCGAATCACACGTCTTGTATTGTTTGGATGAATCGTTTCAGCAGTTTTCGGATCAAGTGCTGCTAACTTAGCATGCATAGCTTCTGGACCTAACTTTTCTAGCTCCTCATAATAAGCTTTACGTGCTATGTCATCAACCTGCTCCTCTGTAAATTGAAAATCATAAAGGACTGCTTGTACATATAGGCCAGATCCTCCAACAATAATCGGTAGCTTACCACGCGCCTGTATGTCACTAATTTTAGACCGTACTAACGCTTGGTATTCCGCTACTGAAAAGGATTCCGTTGGCTCTTTGAAGCTTAATAAGTGATGTGGCACACCTTCCATCTCTTCTTCAGTAATTTTCGCTGTACCAATATCCAAACCTTTATAAATTTGCATGGAATCGCCATTAATAATTTCACCATTGTACTTTTTGGCTAGTTCAATGCTTAGTGCTGTTTTACCTGAAGCTGTTGGCCCAACAATCGCTACGACCTCTGCTTGCTGTATTTTATTTTCTATCATACTTTTCTAACCACCGTAATAAAACTTGATGAACCGCCTGTTGATTGTCTTCATTTAAAATTTCATGTCGTTTATCTTCAAATAAATAGACAGTAACATCTTGTAATCCTGCTGCTGCAAATTGTTCAGCTACGGAATAAACACCTAGACCACTATCACCAACAGGGTCCTTGCTACCGCTGATCAATAGAATCGGCAAGTTTTTCTGTATTTTTTCAATCTCTTTTTTTCGATTCAATACCATAAAGCCAGCTGTTAAGTCAGCAAAAAATTGATTGCTTGGGATAAAGCCACAATATGGGTCGTCCATATATTTTTGCACTTCCTGCTCTACCGAACATAGCCAATCATACCCAGTTTTAGGATTTGGAAACTGCTTATTAAAGCTACCAAAGCTCAACTTATTTAATAAAGGGCTCTCGGTTTCTTTACCGCGCCGCATTGCGAATACTTGCGCAACATAATGTCCTATCCTATGCAACGCTGAAACACTTCCTGTTCCACAAAGAATAACGTTATCAACATTTGTTCCATAAAGTTGAATATACCTTCTAGCAATAAAGGACCCCATACTATGCCCGAATACCATTAAAGGCACATCTGCAAATTGGGCATGTATAGCCATCATGACTTCATGCGCATCTTCCACAACCCGATCAAAACCATTTTTTTCAGCGAAAAAGCCTAATGTGCCATTATAACCTGCCGTCTCCCCATGCCCGCGATGATCATGCATGGACACGGCATAGCCAGCCGCACAAAGAATTTGTGCAAAGTTTACGTAACGACCGCTATGCTCTGCCATACCATGCAAAATATGAAAATGTCCCTTACAGGGAATAGTCGGCGTCAAAATTCGTGTAAACACAAAATGTCCATCAGACATTTTCATATAACGCTCCATCTTTTACACCTCCACATTAGGAAAACTTGTCGCATCTAGAATCGCTTGTTCTAATTGAGCAATATAGATATTTCTTTGTGACTCTGAATAGTGTAAACGCTGCTGCATCACTTGCACTACTTGTTGTTTATAACGTTTCACTGCATCAATATCAAAGTATAGTAAGCCCGTACGACGAATAAAGAAATCACAAGGTGTATACACCATTTCCGCTTCTATGCCGTATAGTAGCATCGCATGTAAAGCGAGGGGCATCGTACTACCATGCTCATGTAAATATTTCACCTGATTAAATAATGCGTCAACATTGGTACCGAATTTTTGCACTAAATGCTTGGCCTCATCATAATTCAGTCCATATTGAACACCTTCTCTTGCTTTATAGGCAGTATAGTCTGGGAAATTAATCGCATTAATGCCCTTTGCACCAGAAAGCGACAACTCACGTGTCATACATGGACTTGCATGCTTAAATTTATGTGTTTTCACAATTTTATCAACGATCGTTTCAGCCATTTGACGATAGCCTGTTAGCTTGCCACCTGCAATGGTCATCAAACCACTTGATGCTGTCCATATTTCATCTTTACGCGAAATTTCAGAAGGATTTTTGCCTTTTTCAAAAATAAGCGGACGTACACCTGCCCAAGAAGATTCTATTGTATCTCTTGTAATTTCGGCTGTAGGGAATACTGTTTTAGCAGCCTCAATTAAATAATCTACATCTTGTTGTGTGGCAGTAGGATGTATTGGATCGCCTTCATAAACTGTATCTGTTGTTCCTATATATGTTTTGCCATCACGCGGAATAGCAAAAGCCATACGACCATCTGGAATATCGAAATAAACGGCTTGTTGCAATGGAAAATCCTTTTCACTAAGAACGATATGGACACCTTTTGTTAAACGTAATTGTTTTTTATCTGTTTGCTTATCTTTGTGACGTACTTCATCTACCCAAGGGCCAGTAGCATTGACGATTTGCGCAGCATGTACTTCCACTGTTTTTCCAGTGATATGGTCTTTTACTTTTGCCCCAATCAGCTTTTTCTTACTATATAAAAACTCTGTCATTTCTGTATAGTTTACACAAAGCGCGCCATATTCAACTGCTTTTTTTAGCACTTCAATTGTTAAACGTGCATCGTCAGTCCGATACTCCACATAATAGCCACCTCCAACTAGCTCATCGCGCTTTAAAAGCGGTTCTAGTGTGGCTGTTTCTTGTGCACTTAGCATCGTGCGACGTTCTTGTTTTTTGACACCTGCTAGTCTGTCATAAACCTTTAACGCCACCGAAGTCGTAAATGGTCCAAGTGTACCATGCTTATATAAAGGTAACAGCATCTTTTCAGGTGTCGTTACATGAACAGCATTGTCATAAACAATTTCACGTTCACGCCCAACTTCTGCCACTACCCCTATATCAAATTGTTTTAAATAACGAAGACCTCCGTGAATAAGCTTTGTTGAACGGCTAGAAGTACCCGCCGCAAAGTCTTGCTTGTCAATTAGTGCAACTGATAAGCCTCTCGACGCCGCATCAAGTGCAATCCCCGCACCCGTAATGCCACCTCCAATGACTAATACGTCAAAGCTATACTGCTCTAAATAATCCATAATTTTAGGACGATGCTCAAATGAAAACATACTTTCTCCCCCATTAGCTATGATTTGAATAAACGTGTAGCCTCCACAGCTCTCTGCCAGCCTGCATAGAAAATCTTACTTTGCTCTACAGTCATTTTCGGTTGATAGGTTTGCCCGTTAACCCACAATGCTGTTAAAGCCTCTTTATTTGGCCAAAAGTTCGTTGCTAGCCCAGCTAAATAGGCTGCCCCGAGCGCGGTCGATTCATTAAGCTTTGCTAGCTCTACCTTTAACTGCAAAATATCACTTTGGAACTGCATTAATAGACCATTACTGACAGCGCCACCATCTACTCGCAACACTTCAATTGGTGTGCCCGCCGCTTCTTCCATTGCATCAAGAACATCTTTCGTCTGGTAAGCTAGTGATTCAAGTGTTGCGCGGATAAAATGTTCTTTCGAAGTACCACGCGTTAAACCAAAAATAGCCCCGCGTGCATCGGTATCCCAGTATGGCGTGCCTAACCCTACAAATGCAGGAACTACGTAAACACCATCGGTATCAGCTACCTTTGTGGCATATTTTTCAGAGTCCTTTGCGGTACGAATCATGCGAAGCCCATCACGTAACCACTGAATAGCTGATCCTGCCACAAAGACACTGCCTTCTAACGCATAGGTCACCTTCCCATCAATGCCCCAAGCAATCGTTGTCAACAAACCATTTTCAGAATGTACCGCTTGGTCACCCGTATTTAATAACATAAAACAACCGGTACCGTACGTATTTTTAGCCATGCCTTTTGCAAAGCATGTTTGACCGAAAAGAGCGGCTTGCTGGTCACCGGCAATTCCTGCAATTGGAATTTCTTCACCAAAAAATATACTTGGTGCCGTTTTCGTATAAATTTCTGACGAGTTTTTCACTTCTGGCAACATCGACATCGGAATATTTAAAAGATCGCAAAGTTCTGCGTCCCATGTTAGTTCATGGATATTATAAAGTAATGTCCTTGCCGCATTCGAATAATCCGTAATATGTGCCCTTCCTTTTGATAATCGCCAAACAATCCACGAATCAATCGTACCGAACAGTAAATCACCTTGTTCTGCCTTGGCACGTGCACCATCAACATTGTCTAAAATCCATTTAATTTTTGTTGCGGAGAAATAAGGGTCCAGTCGTAATCCTGTTTTTTGCTGAAACATACTTTCATGGCCCTGTTCCTTCAATGCTGTCACGATGTCTTGTGTTTGCCTTGATTGCCAAACGATTGCATTGTAGACAGGCTGCCCCGTCTGTTTATCCCAAACAACTGTCGTTTCTCGCTGATTTGTAATGCCAATTGCGTGTACTTCGCTTGCTTCATGTCCACTTTCTGTTAACACAGCTGCGATAACAGCGAGTACTGAACCCCATATCTCATTGGCGTTATGCTCAACCCAGCCAGCCTTTGGAAAATACTGTTGAAATTCCTTTTGTGCCACATGGACAATTTCACCTTTATGATCAAATAATATCGCTCTTGAACTTGTTGTTCCTTGATCGATTGCTAAAATAAATTCTCCCATTTATTCCCCTCCTTAGGTTTTCACACCACGCTCGAAATCGCTGTAGGCTTTTTTTAAGGATATTGGTTACAATACGAACGCATATGCTTCGTTGTTATTACATTACCCGTTTAAACATTTTTTCCACTTCATATGTTGTAAAATGTATTAACACCGGCCGACCATGTGGACAAGTAAACGGATTATCCGCTCTACGTAAATCATCTAATAACGCAACCATTTGCTCTTTCGTCAAATAATGATTGGCCTTGATAGACTTTTTACAGCTCATCATAATGGCTGCCGCCTCACGCATTTTTTTGACATCTGCTGTTTTTGTGGTCAATACTTGCTCGATTAACTCCTCAATGATGTCCTGTTCCTCGCCATTCGGAAACCAGCTAGGATGCTCACGAATAACAAATGATGACTGTCCAAAATCCTCTAAAAACACACCAACGGCCTCTAGCTGCTGTCTATTTTCACGCAGGATCAGTGCCTCGTCTGCTGCATAGTGGAAGGTCAATGGTAGTAATAACGCTTGCCGTTCATTAGGATTTACTTGTCCTACTTTTTCACGGTAAAACTCATATTTAATACGTTCTTGCGCTGCATGCTGGTCGATTAAATAAAAACCGTCCTCCATTTGCGCAACAATATAAGTGCCATGTATTTGTCCTACTACTTCAAGCGCAGGAAATGGTTCTTTTTTAGGCTCTTTCATTGGAGATTCTACTATTTGAGGCTCCTCATTTAAAAAGTCCATATGCTCGTTTGGTGACGCTTCTTCTATCTGATTGGTTTCGATTGGTTGAATTGGTTGCCAGTGCTCTTCTATCACTGTAGGTGCAGGTTCTTCCATCGGTAATATGCTAGATTCCTGAACAGTTTGCGCGCCATAAAGCTTTTCAACGATAGCATTCATTTTTTCTACATCAAGTTGTGGTACAGGTTTCCACATGTTCAGCTGTTCCGTTGCAGGTTTTGCAATCTTTTCCTTCTTCTCCATAAGTGGTACACGCATAACATCGCGAATTTTGCCACGTATCGTTTCTTCAATCAATTTAAGTAGCTCTGGTTCTTTACTTAAACGAATCTGGTGTTTGGCTGGATGGACATTGACGTCTGTTAAATAAGGATCCCCTTCAATAAAGAGCACTACGATTGGAAAACGTTCAATCGGTAAATACGTATGATAGGCATCGATAATGGCCTTTTGCACTAAATAATGTTTCACCCAACGCCCATTCACAAACAGCGACATATAATTTTTAGAAGCACGTGTCACCTCTGGTAAAGACACATAACCCGTCACCTTATAGTCATGCGACTCGCCGTGAAACGGTACCATTTTTTTGGCGTTGTGCACGCCATAAATTGCGGCTAGGACTTGCTGTACATCACCTCGTCCATTCGTCTGCAATAATTGCTGACCGTTATGTAGCAATCGAAAGGCAATTTGTGGATTACCGAGTGCTAGCCGATTCATTAGATCTATCGTATGCCCAAGCTCGGTTTGTATCGTTTTCATATATTTTAAACGAGCAGGAGTATTGAAAAATAGCTGTGCCACTGTAATATCCGTTCCTTTTCGTAAAGGACCGGGCTTTTGCGTTGTGACATGTCCCCCTTCTAACTCTACATACGTGCCTGATTCGCCAGTTGAAGTAAGCATTGTCATTTTGGATACCGATGCAATCGATGCTAATGCCTCCCCACGAAATCCTAACGTACGGATACGAAATAAATCATGCTCCTGATGAATTTTACTTGTTGCATGGCGTGAAAAAGAGATTAGTGCATCTTCCTCATCCATCCCACTACCATTATCAATCACTTGAATTGAAGTGAGTCCCGCTTCCAGTAAAAAAACATCAATGGACGTACTGCCAGCATCAATCGCATTTTCGACTAGTTCCTTGACAACAGATGCCGGTCGTTCTACTACTTCTCCCGCAGCAATTCTATTGGAAAGCCACGCGTCCATAATTTGAATTTTCCCCATGGCGCATCACTCCTTTATTTTTTAGCGTTGACTAATTGCTGTTGTAATTCATATAAGATATTCATAGCCTGCATTGGTGAAATACCAAGGATATTCACCTTCTCCAAGTTTCTCAATACTTCAGCCTCAGCTGAAGGCAACGGCTCTTGTTCCGTAAATAATGACATTTGCACGGGCTGTTCAACGACCTCTTGTGATACCGGCAGCGCTTTTCCTGCTTCAAAGTTTTCGAGCAATATACGAGCTCTCGATAAAATTTCCTCTGGTAATTGTGCCAATTGCGCCACATGAATGCCATAAGACTTATCGGCCGCTCCCTTTTTCACCTTGTGTAAAAAGACAACCGTGCCATTCTTTTCAGTGGCAGAAACATGCACATTTTGTAATCGAGGTAACTCCTTTTCTAAAGCTGTCAATTCATGATAATGCGTAGAGAAAAGGGTATTGGCACCTATTTTGTCATGAATATATTCCATCATGGATTGCGCAAGACTCATTCCATCATACGTAGAAGTACCTCGACCAATTTCATCAAACAGCATTAAGCTATTTTCAGTGGCATGCATAATGGCATGCTGTGATTCTAGCATTTCTACCATAAATGTTGATTGTCCAGCAGCTAAATCATCTGCAGCTCCAATCCGTGTGAAAATTTGATCTGTAATTGGTAATCGCGCCTTTTCCGCTGGTACATAGCATCCCATTTGTGCCATTACAACAATCAGGGCAACTTGGCGCATATATGTACTTTTACCGGACATATTCGGCCCAGTAATGAGCATCATGTTGTGATTTTCTTCGAGTACACAATCATTCGGTACATACATTTGCTTATTGAGCATTTTCTCAACTACAGGGTGACGACCTTCAATAATTTCTAGCGCACGACCCGCGTGAAATTCTGGCTTTGTAAAACGATATTTCTCTGAGACGCTCGCAAAGCTAAGCAATACATCTAATTCACTTATACTCGCAGCTAGTGCTTGTACCCGTGGGATATATGATTTTAATTGTTCACGAATTTCAACAAAGAGGTTGTACTCTAAAGCTAAGCTTTCTTCCTCTGCATTCAAAATAAGTGCCTCTTTTTCTTTTAGTTCCTGCGTAATGTAACGCTCTGCATTTGCAAGTGTTTGCTTCCGTTCATAGCGTGTTAAATCCGCCAAATGAATATTGGACTTTGTAATTTCTATATAGTAGCCAAAAACGCGGTTATAGCCAATTTTCAAGTTTTTAATGCCTGTTTTTGTACGTTCTGCCTGTTCTAACTGGGCAATCCAGTCCTTCCCATTGCGAGATGCATAGCGAAGTTCATCTAATCGTTCGTTATAACCATCCCGGATCACATCGCCTTCTTTAATGGTAATTGGTGGATTATCTGTTATAGCACGCGCTAATAAAGCTTCAACGTCCGCACATGTATCGAGTGTTGCCCCTAGCTTTTGCAATGTTTCTTTTGGTGCTCCAATTAGCTGTTGTTGAATAATTGGAACTTGACGTAATGAATCACGAAGCTGTGCTAAGTCACGACCGCCTACATTACCGAAAGCTACACGACCGGCTAAACGTTCTAAATCATAGACTTGTTTTAAGGAAGATTGTAATTCTGATCTTACAAAATATTCTTCTAATAAATCACTGACCATTGCAAGTCTTGCCTCAATAGCTGAACGTGAGGCTAATGGTTGATGTAGCCATTGTTTCAGCTTGCGCCCCCCCATGGCAGTAACGGTGTCATCTAATAGCCATAACAACGTACCCTTTTGGTCGCCGCCACGAATGGATTGTATAAGCTCTAAATTTCGTTTCGAACTAGAGTCAATACGTAAATAGTTTTTCATTTCATTAAAGGTAAAGGCTTGAATATGCGAAAGTGACCGCATTTGTGTCTTATCTATATAATGAAGTAATCGCAGGCAAGCCACTTGTATAGTTGCTGGCACTGCTTCTAAATAGCTGGCTGCTTTGTCCATCGCCATTTCGTCTTCTTCAACGGATAGTACAATGCCGACATTGATTGCATGTTCTGCTAACAAAAGCTGTAAGCTCTCCGTCACGATTAATTCTCGAATACCATATGCCTGCATTTGCATAAGAAGGGCTTTCCCATCACCCTCAATGGATGAGGCAATCGCTTCACCTGTAGATAAATCCAAGTAGGCATAGCCAAATGTAGTAGCATCCAGCTGTTCTGCTGCGCCAATATAATGATTGCTTTTACCATCTAGCGCCTTCCCTTCCATAATGGTACCGGGAGTAATCAGTTGGACTACTTCACGTTTGACTACGCCCTTTGCTTGCTTTGGATCCTCTGTTTGCTCACAAATTGCAACTTTATAACCTTTTTGCACAAGTGTTTCTATATAATTTTTAGCCGAGTGATGTGGCACGCCACACATCGGAATACGCTCCTTGGCACCTGCATCTCGACTCGTTAATGTAATTTCTAATAGTTGTGATGCATTAATGGCATCTTCAAAAAACATTTCGTAAAAGTCACCTAATCTAAAAAATAAAAAAGCATCCTGATAATCTTCTTTGACTTGCAAATATTGTTGCATCATTGGTGTATAGGTTGTCATATATAAATTCCCTCGCTCTTGCACTAAAATCAAATATGCTTTGGCATATTTACGTCTAAATCATTTTATGTGTTGCCTCTATGTGCACACCCTTTTCGTTACTTCCTTCTTTGTGATAGCGAACCTTGACGCAGCAGTACGTCTTCTCCAGCGCTTATACTTGGGGCTAAGTGTTTGTTTAGCAACGATCCTGTACGATTCAAAGTTTCACCCTCAACGATTTTCTTCAAAGACAAGTAGACGTCATCCTCTGATTGTTAGTTTTATTATAACAAAAGATACATGCGAAACGCTTATTTCACCTTTGTAAAGATGCTAGCATTTCGCATGTATCAAAAAAATATCATCTTGTGATTTATCTTGGTCGTTCATCAGGAAACGATGAGGACTCTAAAACAAACCTACCATCGCTGCTTGAGCTAGACGAACTAGAACTAGACGAGGACGAGGATGAAGACGAGGATGAGCTTTCATCATTAAAGTTCCATTCCTCTTCGAAATCTAGCGGATGTACACTAATGCAAATTGTCATTTCACCCATTACTTCGACAATTGTCTCACGCTCTACTACAATTTCAAATTTCGTGCCACATGGAGAAATTATCGCTTCCATGCAATTTGGTTCTTGTATCACACGCACACGTACATCATCGCCAACTGTTACTTCGCCATCTCTAAAATGCAGCTTTACCTTATCTTTATAGTGAACCGTTTCTGAAAACACTGCTGTTTTCGAATGATTACTATAAGCATACCATACATTGACATCAAACTTTCCTGACACTTCTACAAATTTACCGACTTTTTTTGCTGAACAAGTATGGTTGATTACCCAGCAACCGAGAATGCTCGTCGGTTTATTTGTTGGACATAACGTTACACGTTCTTCTGTTCTCTTCTTCCCTTTGGCAACTACTGCTTTCGTCACGATTTGTCGTAAACGTTTCAGCGCAATTCCTCCTTCGACTCTTTTCACTCCATCATATGCAGGTAGCGCCCATTGGGTGAACAGATTTCATAGAATCTAATTGACTTACTTTCTACATTTTTGCATTCAACAGCGTTAAGATAGGCTCTAATTCAATGCAGATGCCATTCTAAATTTCGGCATAAAAATAGCCCGAATGCTGTCATTCGAGCTGTTTCTTCTATTATTTATGAGCAACTACCTGGCTGTGTATTTTGTACATACGAACCCGTTTCACCACGTAACACATCGCCACCTGTTGAACGTACAATTTCGTTTGTCACATTGTTAGCAATTGTATTTGATACTAATTGTAATAAGTCGTTGACATCGCCTTGTGATTCTTTAAATTGCTGCACAACAGGAATATCATTAATTTCTTCTTCAATTTTTGCAATTTTGTCTTCAATCATTTTTAACGCTTTTTCTTTACCTAGGTGTTGAAAGTTTACTGCTTGCTTTTGTAAGCTTTTTAAACTTGCAATACGTTCACGAACAAGTTGATTTTCATTAATTTGTGCTTCCGCTTTTTTGAAAAACTCAACTTCTGGTGTATTGGCAATCATATGCGCAATTTCATGGGATTTCTTAATTAAATCTTCTTTTGTATACAATACTTGAGTCATTTACGCTTCCACCTTTTCATTTTTTACTACTTCCACAAATTCACCAGTTAATGAATAAGAAGTAGCCTCTATTATTTTTACTTTCACTAACTGACCAATCAACTCTGAAGGTGCTTTAAAATTTACGAGACGATTTTTACGCGTATAGCCAGCAAGCACATCATCACGACGTTTACTTGTTCCTTCTACTAACACTTCAACCACTTCGCCCCTCAAGCCTTCTAGCGCTTTTCTAGAATATTCTTGTACGACAGCATTTAAACGATGTAGACGTTCCTTTTTCACCTCTTCAGGTACATTATCAACCATTTTCGCGGCTGGCGTTCCTTCACGAGGAGAGTAAATATACGTAAAGGCCATATCAAAGCCTACTTCACGATATAAAGATAACGTCTCTTCGAATTGCTCTTCCGTTTCGTTTGGGTAACCAACAATAATATCCGTTGTTAATGTAACACCTGGGATAGCGGCTTTAATCTTATCTACTAAGCGAAGGAAGTGCTCACGACTATATTTGCGCGCCATAATTTTTAATACGTCATTTGAGCCTGATTGTACCGGTAAGTGAATGTGTTCAACTAAATTGCCACCTTTCGCCAATACCTCGATTAAATGATCATCAAAATCACGCGGGTGACTTGTTGTAAAGCGAATACGTGGAATATCTATTTTTCGCAATTCATTCATTAAATCACCAAGTCGATAATCCATGTCCTCAAAATCTTTGCCGTAAGCGTTGACATTTTGCCCTAATAGCATGATTTCTTTATAGCCTGCAGCAGCTAGCTCACGCACTTCTGCTATGATTTCCTCTGGACGGCGACTACGTTCTTTACCACGTGTATAAGGTACAATGCAGTACGTACAAAACTTGTCACAGCCATACATAATATTGACCCAAGCTTTTATAGAACCTAGACGTTTTTTCGGCAAGTTTTCAATAACGTCGCCCTCTTTAGACCAAACCTCCACAACCATTTCTTTCGACATGTACGCTTCTTTTAAAATATTTGGCAGACGATGAATATTGTGCGTACCAAATACCATATCGACGTGTGGATACGTTTTTAAAATTTTATTGACTACGGATTCTTCCTGTGACATACAGCCACAGACGCCAATCAACATTTCTGGATTTTTACGTTTATATTTTAACAGGAAACCAAGCTCTCCAAATACTTTATTTTCTGCATTTTCACGAATCGCACATGTATTCAGTAACACCACATCTGCCTCTTCGATCATGTCTGTTGAAGTATAGCCAAGTTGCATAAAAATACCAGCCATTACTTCTGTATCATGCTCATTCATCTGACAGCCGTACGTACGGATATAAAATGTCCGCCCTTCACCCATGCCAGCGAATTGTTCAGCAATTTGGAAGTCTTTATGATATTTCACTTCTTCTTTGCCACGTTTTTTTGCATCTTTTAATGAAGGTGCCGTAAAGACCTTCTCAAAATATTTACTGTAATCCTTTTCAGGCTTGTCTTCTTTTTTTGGTTGATTGACTTGTTGACTTGTTAAGCGTTGTTCCTCATTCATTGCAGGTCAGGTAACTCCTTTCAAACGAAATCCGTGCATTCGAATTCCCATTTTACTATTATACTGAATGATTACTACTTCCTACAAGGTTTGCGTACTAAATGTCGTGGTTTTGACTTAAATACACTTTATTAGCCAGAAAATTTCGACATTTATCCTTTTATAAAATCTAGATGCTACTGCTTGAAACAGAAAAAATCACCGATGACAGGTATCAACGGTGATCTTCGTTAAAGCTCGATATATTTCTTGGTGCGTTGTTGGAAGCCTAAAAGCTTCTGGACACCCAAACTTTTTAGCCAATCTGTATTGGCAAATGTATAGTTTCCTAAATCATCTGGGAAGTGGGCGTCTGAAGAAACGGTAAACTCGACACCTCGTTTCACGAGAACTTGCAAAAACAGTGGACCGGGGCACATTTCTTTAACGGGATAGCGATAATATAACCCTGCGTTTATTTCTGTAGCGGTTTGTGTTGTGACAAGCGCCTGTGCAATCTGTTCATACCATAAAAGATTAAACGCCTCATCCTTCACATGATAATTAAAGACTTTAAAATTATCCAAGTGAGCTACAAAATCAAACATATTAGACTGAATCATTTGCACAACCGTCGTATAAAACTGTGTATACTTCATCTGTAAAGTTGGCTGGTCCATCTTTTTAAATAGACGCTCCGTTTGTGGATTATCAAAACCCCAGCCATCTATAAAATGAACCGAGCCAATAACATAATCCCACGGATGCCCTTGTAGGAGCGCAGTCAATTCTTCTTCACCGCCTACAAAATAATCCGCTTCAATCCCTAGTCTTAACTCAACACCGTGCTGACGCCATTTGTCCTTTGCCTTGTCAATTGCCATTACGAAATCGTCCATACTTTCTGTCATCACACTATTTAGCCAGTATCGTTGGAGTTGACCGATTTCTGTTGATTCATCCAATTGCATATAACGTTCAAAATAGGGGCGCGTTTCCTTAAACCGATACAAATGATCCACAATGCCAACCTCTCGTAAACCAAGTTGCTTTGCCCGTTGTAAATATAAATCGAGCCATTCTTCACTATAACAGCCATTATGCAATCTTTTAGCAAGCGTTGCCACTTGCCACTCCATTAAAGCTTTCGAGCCATTGTCAACATTTTTTAAGTCATGAAAATTGGCTATAGCTTGTGATGTTCGCTCCAACCAACGAAAAGAATAAGGGCCCTCCTCTAAATGTACATGATAATCAATTGTCATCAACTCTTCCCTCCACTACATACTGTCCATTGTTCTTCGTACGCTTGCCATTCCTCAGGACAAGCCATATCACACATGATTTCCGTACATTGTGCCAAATCACAAATTTGATAAAATGATTTGCCATTAAACTTTGATGCATCCGCTAGTAATATACAATTCTTACTTTGTTGAAGCATTTTTTGGGAAATCAAGGATTCATCTAAATCATAATCATAGACAATGCCATCCTGAATGCCCCCGCATGATAAAAATGCCTTATCAAAGTTCATATGACTTAACCACTCCAACGTCATCGCACCCGCAACTGAAGCTTGCCTTGGATTTGTTGTACCGCCTAGTAAAATAACTTTCCCTGTCATCCGTCTTTCTTCAATGGCGAGATTAAACTGTGCGGCGGCGGCAATAGAATTAGTGACAACCGTAATATCATCAACTGCCATTAAGTAATCCGCTATATGGACTGTCGTCGTCCCTGTATCAACGGCAATCGTATCTCCATCACAGATACGCTGAGCAGCCTGACGCGCAATAGCACATTTCGCCTCTTTATGCATTTGCAGTTTTCGCAAAAATGCTGGCTCCGTTCGAACGTTGGTATATTTGATTGCCCCGCCATGCACTCGGGTCAATAAATGCTGTTGTTCTAGCTCATCCAAATCTCGACGAACTGTTTCAGGTGCTACGAGCAGTGTCTCAGCAATATTTGCTACAATAATTTTGCCATCAAGCTCTAACTGCTTTAAAATAAATTCAAAACGTTCAATTTTTGCATATGTCATGACAGTGCAATCACATCTTCCTTCGCTACATAACAGTTGTAGTTTTTACCCAATTCAAGCTTATGCCCACGTTGATGTAACTGCTCCATTGTAAACATACAGTCACCTTCAAGCGTTGTACGGATAATATTGCCACTCATGAGTGACTGTGTCGCTACACCGCGAAGGCAAAGGTCACCTTCCATCATCTCTAAATGAAGAGCTTCTGGTCGTATGGCAAACTTGTTATTATCCCCAGGTAATTTTTCTCCAATCATTGTCTCTAACACTTGTCTAGGAATAACATTATAATGACCAATGAAATTGGCGATAAATTCACTTTGTGGATTTGTATAAATCTCTGTCGGTGTACCATATTGCGCAATTTGCCCATTACTCATCACAAATATTTTGTCTGACACAGCCATAGCTTCATCTTGATCATGTGTTACTAAAATCATCGTCATGCCAAGCTTGCGTTGTATTGCCCGTAAATCGGTCTGCAATTTTTTTCGTATTTGGGCATCAAGTGCACTAAGAGGTTCATCTAAAAGCAATACTTTCGGTCGCACAATAAGCGCACGTGCAAGCGCTACACGTTGCTGTTGCCCGCCGGATAACTCCTTTGGATAAGCATTCGCTTTTTCTGTCAAATGGACGATATGGAGCATTTCTTGTACACGTTGTTCTAGCTCTGTATTATTAACTTTTTGCATCCGCAAACCAAATGCTATATTTTCTTTAACAGTCATATTGGGAAATAGCGCATAAGATTGAAAAACCATGCCCACTTGGCGCTCTTTCGGTTGGACACCATTCATGTTTTGTCCTTCCAATTGAATTTCTCCTGCTGTAGCATTTGTTAAGCCCGCAATAATACGCAAAATGGTACTTTTCCCACAGCCACTCGGCCCTAAAAGCGTAATTAATTGACCTTTTTCAATTGTCATATTGATATTGGATAAGACAGTTGTTTGGTCATATTTTTTATGAAGTCCTTCAATCACAATATAGCTCATAAATTCGTCGCACCTTTCGAACGTTTCGTTAATATCGCAATAGCGAACGTTAATAAGCCCATCAGAACGATATAAATAAAGACAACTGCGCTAGCAATATGACCGCTCGTACTTAGCTTTTTCATTAAATAAATTTGTACCGTTTCAAAGCGTGAGCCGACGACTAAGTTAATAAGTACAAATTCTCCAAATAGTACGGAAAACGATAATAATGCACCTGCAAACAAGCCTGGATAAACGGTAGGCAACAGTATTTTCGTAAATGCCTGTGTTTTCGTTGCGCCTAATAATTGCGCAGCATCCAATAGCTGTCTTGCATCTACATTACGCAAGCTATTGCGCGTGCCTTGATAAATATAGGGCAAAATACCGATTACATAGGCACCCAATACGACCAAGATCATGGGTACACCTATTGTTGAATACACCCGAATCAAGCCAACAGCTAAAATAATCCCTGGAAATGAGTAGACCATTACAACGGCAACTTGAATCCATTTCTCATACTTTGGGAAATACAAAACGATGACAAAAATCGCAGGGACAATAACGATTAGTGCGATGATAACTGCCCCTCCCGCAAGGAGGACAGAGCGGCCAAATGCTTGCATAAATGCCGTATCTTGAAACAGTGTAGCAAGCCACTTGAATGTTAGCCCCTCGGGAAAAATACTTTTATGCCACTTTGACGAAAAAGCATACAGCATTGTCGCTACAATCGGTAATAGCAAATACAACATTAAAAAGAGGAAAATGATATTAGCTAAACTTCTTTTTTTCACTATAATTTCCCCCTCGTCTTTTTAATGCTCCATTCACTTATCAGCATGGCAGTTACCATTGTTACCGCTAGCAATACAGCAATCGCACTTGCCAACTCGGGTTGTGCAAATATATCCCCTTTAATGAGTGCTCCAATACGAATGGCCACTAAATTGTAATTACTATTTGTCAAAGCGTAAGCAGATGCATAGGCACCCATTGCATTGGCAAACAACACACTAAAGGTTCCAATAATCCCTGGTAACATAACAGGTATCCCTACCTTCAGCCAAAACTGTAAAGTAGAAGCTCCTAAAAGAGCGGCTGCTTCCTTCCATTGCTGCTGAATACCATCATAAATTGGATACAATAGCATCAATGCTAATGGCAGTTGAAAATAAATATAAATGAGTAATAGACCACTCCAGCTATAAAGGGAAAACGACGATAAAGCGCCAATTTCCCACTTATCAAATAGCAAAGTAAATAATCCACTATTCCCAAGCAATACAATAAACGCAAAAGCTAAAGGAATACCTGAAAAATTTGATGTTAAATTGGTAAGTATTAAAATTTTCTCCCGTACCGGCTGTGAAAAGTGCGTAATGGCATACACCGCAAACAATGTAACGACGAGCGCAATCACAGCCGAAATAACGGATAATGTCAAACTATTTTTAAAACCTTGTAAAATATACGTATTCGTTAAGACAGATTTGTATTGTGCTAACGTAAATCCTTCGCTATTACTAAAGCTCGTTATCAGCATATACAGTAAAGGCACAAGGAAAAATAACAGAACAAGTAATAAGAAAGGTGTAAGCCAGGCAAACGATTGCCGCTTAGAAATCAAAACAATCACTACTTTCTAACTTAAAGATTTTGTTGCTCTTCGGCTATCAAATTTATAATGAAAATTGTTCAAAATTCCCTGATATTATTCAATGTTTTATTTTACTGTCTGAACTCCCTCTAATAGTAATGGCACCATTTCCTCTGAAGGCGCTATATTTAGCAGGTGACAGCAAAGAGGTGCCACTTGTAGCTGTGATACTACACCATCTTTTATACCCGCCTTCACTGTTTGAGAGATGACAAACATCGGTACATGTCGATCCTCTATCGTTGTCCCACCATGATTACCATCACTTGTCATCCCATGATCTGCTGTCACAATGACATCATATCCCTGCGCCATGCATTTGGGTATAAACAACGACAATAGTGCATCCACAGCTAATACACGATTACGATATTGCGCTGAATTTGCTGTAAATTTATGCCCGTCGTCATCTACATTCATCGGATGAATATATAAGAAATCTGGTTGTTTTTGGTCCATTAGCCATGCGGCATCTGCAAACAAATGGCTATCAGGATAATGATCCTCAAAGTAAAACAAGCCATTTTCAATCGGTAGCTGTTTATCGAATTGTAAACGATCCTCCATATGCTGAAAGGGTGCACGATTATAAAGTTCACTTACCCAATAATAGGCAGCCGCTGCAGTCGATAAACCATTTGACTGTGCTAAATGGAATAAACTATTTTGTGTTGATAAGCGCACCGTCATATTACTCGTGACGCCATGAACAATTGGTGGAGTGCCCGTTAAAATCGTTTCATATAATGGTCTCGATAGTGATGGTACTTCCGAACGTACTTCAAAACGCGAGGCCATCTTGCGTTCTACTAAATGTTG
The DNA here is from genome assembly GCF_003049665.1 of Lysinibacillus mangiferihumi. GTDB lineage: Bacteria > Bacillota > Bacilli > Bacillales_A > Planococcaceae > Lysinibacillus > Lysinibacillus mangiferihumi. The sequence goes on from NZ_PYWM01000004.1 coordinate 109,358, forward strand.
CATAAAGCCCATATGTGTACAGGCAGTATCAAAACGAAGTGCATCAACAACAATGAGGACAACTTTGTTATTATTTGGCATGGATTAATACCTGCTCTTGATACATTTGTGGAATTTGCTTTGTTGTTTCCTCCCACTGCTTTTGGTCGCTAACAGGCTGCGCATTTTTATACATATCTGCTGGTAATAATAAATCCTTTACTTCTTGAGGTAATTGCACATTTTCACGAATTGGTCGAGCATAACCCTTTGCTAAGTTCTCCTGTCCTGCATCCGATAAAATATACTCTCGTGTTAACATTGCAGCATGTGGATTTTTCGCATATTTATTAATAACAGTTGCGTAGCCTGATGTGACAGAGCCTTCCGATGGGATGACTACATCAAAACGTTGCTCATCGATTTGATGACGATAACCTAGTGCATTGAAATCCCATAAAATTGCAACATCAATCTCTCCTTTTTCTAAATTAGCGACTGTTGGATCACCTTGTAGGCGTCCTTGTTTTGCTAATTCCGCAAAAAAGTCGATACCCGGCTGAATATTGGATTCATCTCCACCGAAAGCCATTGCTGCAGCTAATATCGCAAATTGTGCTTGGTTTGCAGTTAATGCATCTCCAATGCTGACATGATAGTCGCCATTTTTAAGGTCTTCCCAAGACGTTGGTGGATTTTTCACATTGTTTTTATCTGTTAGAAATGCAATTGTCCCTGTATAACCAACAATCCAATGGCCCTCTTCATCTTTTGCCCAGTCAGGAATATCATCCCAATAAGAAGTTTTGTATGGCAATGTAAGACCTTTATCTTTAGCGATTGGACCAAAGGCAATTCCTACGTCGCCAATATCGGCTGTCGCATCGTCTTTTTCTGCTTCAAACTTCGCTAGTTCCTCTGCACTCGACATATCTGTGTCCTGATGTTTGAGAGTGTACTCTGTTTCAAGCTCTTGCCATGTCTCTACCCAGTTTGCCCATGTATCTGGCATACCGACTGAATTGACAGTACCTTCTTGTTTTGCCTTTTCTGTAATTTCATCAAGCGTTAAATCACTTTTGATGTCATTTGCATTAGACGAACTGTCAGAACATGCTGCTAACATAGATATTGCTAATACACCAACTAAACTTTTCTTCCATAGCTTTTGAATTGCCATGAGTTGGACCCTCCATTTGTTTATGTTTATTTTTATTTGCTTACAACAGTAATCTTATAAAACAAACATTAAGCAAGTATGGATGGATTAAAAATATTTAGTAAAGAATATTGATCGTTTATAAATTTATGTGAAGTTTTTTAAGTCGTAGGGGAATTGTATAAAAGATGCTATTCTATCAAGAAGATAAGGAGGAATCCAGTTACGTATGCGCACGTTTGTTTAGTTTCAGACGTGCACACACCCTAGATGAATCAAGAAAGACCTAGAAAATCTGCATATGTATGCGGTTCATTTTCCTTTAAAATCGTTAAAAATGTAAAAGCAAGTTGAACAACTGACCACCATTTCATATTATAGGCCATTTCAAAACGGACAGGTTCTAATGTAAAAACGTCCTGAAAAATATGTAGCGGCTCAATTTGTTCATCCTTTAATATAGATAGAAAACCTAAAAACAATGTATGATCTTTCACTTCAATCATTTTCCCATCAACGAGTGCATCGATATTTTCTGGCTGATGAAATTTACAATGTGTTGCAACATAGCGTTCTAAATCTTGCGCACGTTGTCGTTCTTCTCGTTCCTTTTTTTTCGCAATAAAATCAATGATATTATTCACGAACATCGCCTCTTTTTTTCTTTTATTGTATCATTTTTTCATTTAATTTTACCCGCACACACCCCCTATTAATCATTGGTGCAATAATTTCAGAATTGTTTGGGTGCCTGACACTCAAACAAAAAGACAGAAGGCGTTAAGATATTCCATCTTAATTGCCTTCTGTCTTCATTTTGAAAGCCTCAATCGAGCATAGTGGCTTTCAATGTTTTTATTTACATAAACTCCTGCACAAGTGCATCGAATTCATTTTCGCTCATTTTAATGTCGATATCCGTTAATGGCAACTCAGCGTAGCCAGGTACTTTTTCTTGATAAGAAGCTGTTTCTTTATCTTGATAAATAATACCTGTTACTAAGCCTTCATGCTCCATTACTGTGCGCATTGCCATGCCACGGTCAGCATTATCATAACCTTCAATATCAGCTAGCTTTGTTAAGTTTTCTTTAAACCAATCGTACGTATTCACTTTGTTGTAAGTAACACATGGTGAAAAGACGTTGATGAAAGAAAAGCCTTTATGGTTAATGCCCGCTTCAATTATAGCTGTTAATTCTTTAATATCCGTTGAGAAGCCTTGAGCCACAAACGTTGCACCACTAGTTAAGGCTACTTCTAAAGGCTTTAATGATGGCTCAATTGCACCACCTGGCGTTGATTTTGTAATAAACCCAGCAGCCGAGCGTGGAGATGTTTGCCCTTTTGTTAAACCGTAAATTTGGTTATCCATCACAACGTATGTGATATCGATGTTACGACGGATGGCATGAATGGTATGACCCATACCAATCGCAAAACCATCTCCGTCACCACCAGAGGCAATGACGTTTAAATCACGATTGGCCATTTTCAACCCTTGTGCAATTGGTAATGCACGACCATGAATACCGTGAAAACCATATGAATTAATGTAACCCGAAATACGACCTGAACAGCCGATCCCAGAAATAACAGCTAGCTCGTTTGGTTCAATGCCTACATTTGCTGCTGCACGTTGAATCGCAGCCTGCACAGAGAAGTCGCCACAACCTGGGCACCAGTTCGGTTTCACTGTATTACGAAAATCCTTAAATGTTGCCATTAGCGAGTCAACTCCTTCACTCTATTTTCTAGTTCACCTGGTAAAAATGGTGTACCGTTATATTTTGTAATCATCTCAATTTTATCGTGACCACCAATATTCATTTTCATAATATTAGCTAATTGACCTGTGTAGTTGTTTTCCACAACGATTACTTTTTTCGCTTTCGCTACAAGAGGTGCCATCTCAGCAGAAGGGAATGGGTGAATTAAACGGATATGCGCGTGGTTCACCTTCATGCCTTGTGCGTTTAAACGCTCTTGTACTTCTTCAATCGCTCCACGTGTTGAATTAAAGCCTACTAATAAAACATCTGCTTCTTCATGTGGTGTATTTTTGTAAACTGGTGTATCAAACTTCAAGGCTTCTAGCTTGCGGAAGCGTTTGTCCATTTGTGCACGACGATTGCCCGTTGCTTCAGATGGTTTCCCTGTTTCATCATGCTCAACACCAGTAACATGGTGGATACCATTTAAGTGACCTGGTAACACACGCGGCGAAATACCATCTTCTGTATCTTCATAACGTTTGAAGTAAGCTTTATCTGCTGAAGCTTCAATATCATCAGTGACAATTTTACCGCGGCGAATTTCAATTTTATTGTAATCGAATGGTTCAACCGTTTGTTTACCAAGTGACAATTGTAAGTCTGTCATTAAAATAACTGGCAATTGTAATTCCTCTGCAATATTAAACGCTTGAATAGTATCAAAGAATGCTTCTTCCATTGTAGAAGGTGCGATGACCACTTTCGGAATTTCACCATGCGTACCATAAAGCATCGCCATTAAATCAGATTGCTCTTGTTTTGTTGGTAAGCCAGTAGATGGGCCGCCACGTTGTGTATCGATCACCACTAGAGGCTGCTCAGTCATACCTGAAAGACCGATTGCTTCCATCATAAGTGAAAGACCAGGACCTGCTGACGCTGTAAATGAACGGACACCACCGAAGTTTGCGCCAATCGCCATCGTCGCTGCAGCAATCTCATCTTCTGTTTGAATCACAGCGCCACCAAATTTTGGCAATTTTTTAATAAGGTATTCCATAATTTCAGAGGCAGGTGTAATTGGATAAGCTGCCATAAAACGAGTACCCGCAGCTAATGCCCCAAGTGCTACTGCATCATTACCGATCATAAACATACGACGTTTACCATCAGCTGGCGCTAATGCCCACTCACCAACGCGATCGCCTAATAATTCATTCATCATGTCATGACCGCGCGCAATGGCCTCCATGTTTTTCTGAACAACCTCTTCACCTTTTTTACCGAAGATGTCATCTACAACATTTTGGAACACAGCGTCTTCTAAGTTTAGAAGTGAAGCAGTAGCTCCAATAGCAACCATGTTTTTCATTAACGTTGTACCTAGTTCAGCTGCCACTTCTGTGAATGGTACGGCAAATAATGGCGCTTTTGAATCCTCTGGCTTTACAGGTTCAAATTTTGCATCGGCTAAAATAATCCCTTTTTCTGTTAATTCTTTATAATTGACGTCGATTGTTTCTTGATCGAACGCCACTAAAATATCTAAATCATCCGCAATGGAACGTACTTCTGTTGGACGAACTGTAATTTTATTATTAGTGTGGCCACCTTTTATACGAGAAGAGAAGTGACGATAACCGTATAGGAAATAACCTAGACGATTCATTGCCATCGAGAAAATCTCACCTGTACTCTCAATCCCTTCACCCTGCTGCCCACCGACTTTCCACGAAAGCTGATGTAACATCTCAACAACTCCTTAAATCCAATGTATACTATTATTTTTTTCCTTCATAAGTTTAACACGAAGATACGGTCTACACTATTGTTATTCAATGAATTAGACGAAATTCAGACCTTTGACTGAAAATGTTGTCCGAAAAGTTGTAATTTTCAAATCAATTAAGTATAAAAAATTAACTCACTAATTTCAAGTACTGAATAATTGTATGAATTGTATGAGTGACTGGCACGTAAAAAAATCCACTTCGCTGTTTGCGGGCACAACACAAGCCGCAACCCTCAATTTTACGAGGCTTGTACGTGTGTCTGTGTCCCACAGGAGCATTCGTGGATTTTTACTTTATTCGCCCTACTGGCAGAGTGATAAATATTCAGAATTGTTTCAGTGACTGGCACTAATAATCGGTGGGGGTTTCCCCCCACCGATTAAAGTTCTACTTTATTATCGAACTCGTTTTTCTACTAGCAGCTTTAAGGCTGTACGTTCTTCGCCTGCAATCAAAATATCGGCAAACGCCGGAGCGCAAATTAAATCTGTGCCACTTGGCGCTACAAATCCGCGTGCAATGGCCACTGCTTTCACGGCTTGGTTAAGTGCACCTGCCCCAACTGCCTGCATTTCTGCTTGCCCTTTTTCTCTTATTACCGCGACTAATGCACCTGCAACTGAATTTGGATTAGAGCGTGACGATACTTTTAATGAATCCACAATTATTCCTCCCCGTTTCGCGAATAGTGTTTACGCTCAACAACTCATGTCCCCCTTTTTGGTCCCCAAGTTATTGTCCGTAGCTCATTTTATGCTCGGCAATATGAAAATAGACTATTTTTCAATTCTTATATATTGTAAAGCCTTAAAAAACGAGTTATTTTCTTTCGTTAAAATAGCTCGACACAATAAAAAAACTACTGCACATGAAAAATGCACAGTAGTTTATCTTACGCCTGAAACGGATAGTCCTCATTAATATAAATTCTTTCACAACGCAATGCCTTCCCTGTCTTGTCATCAATCTCAACAAAAAAGCCACTTAACACATCACGACCCTTTTTCGGTACTTCAAAACGAGACGGCATATTTGTTTGGAACTTGTAAATCACACTTTCCTTTGTCATGCCTAAAATTTCATCATACGGGCCAGTCATACCTACGTCTGTAATATAAGCAGTACCGTTAGGATAAATGCGTGCATCTGCTGTTTGCACATGCGTATGTGTTCCAACGACTGCCGATGCCTTGCCATCCAAGTGCCATCCAAGCGCTATTTTTTCACTTGTCGCTTCAGCGTGGAAATCCACAAATACAAGCGGTGACGTTTTACGAGCTTCTTCAATCAATTGTTCAGCCATTGCAAACGGATCTTCATGCGGTGGCAAAAATACACGACCGTGTAAATTAATAACCGATAATGTAACGCCATTTTTCGCAATTTGCACCATGCCCTTACCCGGTGCCTCAGACGAAAAGTTCGCAGGACGAATTAAATAATCAGCATCATCAATAAAATCAAAAATATCTTTATTATCCCAAGTGTGGTTACCCATAGTAATAACATCTACACCCATTTGTAATAAATCATTATAAATATTACGTGTAATCCCACGACCTGCTGCTGCATTTTCACCATTTGCAATGACAACATCTGGACTAAACTTCTTTTTTAATCGTGGTAAATATTTTTCTACCGCATCTCGGCCAATTGAACCGACGATATCTCCAATAAAAATTACTTTCATTTTACAAAACCACTCTTTCTATCAATAACACTCATTAGAGTTTACCATTTTTTCTTCATCAATCGCAAAATATAAAGAAAAACCATCACTAAATTATATCCCTTGTTTGCATTCGCTTGCTTTAATTTCTCTTTTCAGCTCAAAGCATCTCATCCAACTGGCATTCATTAACGTTGATGAAGTACCTGTTTTGTTTTACCGGCAATTTTTTTGTCGTTAGCTAAGCTTTCTTCCGCATGTACTTGCCCTACTAAATAAGGACCAAACCGCCATTTATTCAGTAAATATGTAGCACAGATAGAACATATCGTGCTGCATAAAAATGTAGTGATAATAACAGTAAATACACTTACATCATCTATAAATTTTATAAAAATAGTTTTTAGTAAAATAATAAAAAGAGGATGTAGTAAATAAATCCCAAATGAGTAACGGCTAATAAAAATAACAAACTTAGGCATGTGCTTTACTTTATTTGCAATATAGAACAATAGAAAGGCTACGCTCAATGTATAGGGGATTACATCAATCCTCTTGGAGTGAACTTCAGTAATCACGCCAGACCATTGACTGGCGAGTAATATACCGAGTGTAAGTATACCTACACTCGGTAGGAAATAACGCAATCGTTGGAGTAACAATAAAAACTGCTCATAGTTTTTACCGCAATAATAAGCTACGACAAAATAGGCAATCCAAGCGGGAAAAGGCATCTTATTTAACACATTCCATTCCACTTCTAGATAAGGAAGGAACGATAAATACCGAAAAGGATCAAAAAAATTAAAGACTGCAAGGTAAGAAAAATTAACAAGACATGCCGTCATAATCACTTGGTAAGCACGGTATTTGGATACAACAAATTTCACAAATAATGGATGTAAAAAATAAAACTGAAAAACGATCACGATAAAATATCCGTGGAAATCCCCTTCAAAAAAATTTAAAATAATCTTCTTATCAAATTCAACATTAGTCATGCTTATTGAATGAAAAGCCGCATCCAAAAAACCGATAAAAATAAACGGAAGAAAAATATAGTTAAAACGTTTTTTATAAAATTTTTTTGGCAGTTGATGTGGATAGGAATAAGCAATAACAAACTCCGAAATAAAAATAAAGACAGGTGTTCCAAACATCAATGCTAATTGAAGAGATGTCAGCACAATAAATATTGTATTTTTCTCTATATCGAACAAGTCCAATCCTAAAGTGACACTATGCATTAAAACAATTCCTAAACAGGCGACAAACCTTAGTAAAAATATTTCCTTCACAACTGGCTTCATTTTTCCACCTGCCATTTCTAAGCAATCCATCTTATTTTCATTCGAGTGTTCTAGCTTGTATGCCTTCCTCACTACCAAGAGAACGCTTCTAGTCATTGAAAATTACACGTTTTAAATGCAGCAAAATTTCCCGCATCGTTGTAGGTTGGAACAGTAAATTCCCCATCACAACTACTAAAATGGTCCATAAAGAAATACATATAGCTGCTAAAAACCATGCCTTTGCGCTCACGATATGTAGTTCGATTAAAAATAGAAATGGGGATGCCGCGATAAATGCCAAAACACAATTCAGCACTATTTTTTTAACCGTAATACGTACGGAAGTTTTTAATATTTCTTTAGATGTATATAAGATTAAGTCACAAGTACGATAGGCATACGAACAAAGCCCCCCTATTAAAATGCCCTCCGCCCCAAAAAATTGCACTAAAACAAAGGACACAGAAAGATTAATGGCCGCTTCAATAATAGCTCGATTTTTTGTCTCTTTAAAATGCCCTGCCGAATTCACTAATGTATTCGCAGGAATTCGTATTGCATTGGCAATGCCTACTATGACAAAGAGTGCAGCTAACCATGGTCTTATATAGTTTGCATCCTCAACACCCGCTGTATAAATTGTTATAAAAGGCAAAATTAACAGGGCTGTACATGTGTAACCGAAAGCAACGACTGCAAAAAAAATACATTCAAAATGATGAAAATGTCGTTGTAGTGCCTCTTTTTCTTCTTTTACAAGTATGTCTCCAAAGGCAGCTAACATCGCACCGGAGAAAGCTGAAATAAATAATGTAACAGCATTAAATACCATATTGTATACAGTAAATACACTAACCTCTGCAAGTCCAAGAAAAACGGTAATTAACATAAACGGTGTATTAAAAACAACTAACGAGGCGATTTGATGGATTAAAGCGTCCCATCTTTTTTTTATAGCTGGTGTATTTGGTGTTACTTTACTATTAAAATATGGGTATTTTTTTTGGACATATACTTTTAAAAAAAGAATATCTAGTAATAATAGAATGCTAGAACTGCCAACTACAATAATGATTGAAAACCCGAGAGTTAATAAAGTCAACGATAGCATCGTACTAACAACCAATAAACCTGTTTGAATACGAAACACAATATAGCTTTTTTGATCTGCTGTTAGCAAAACGTAATATTTCCCAATCAAAAAATATTCCCATACGCCACTGATACCTAAAATAAGCACCATATAAAATGCGGTTAGAGGTGACACATCTTCCTTTACCAACAGCGGATAGAACATAGCCAACAAGGCTACTAATACAACAAAAACCATACCCGAACGTCGATAAAAATAATGCGTGGCTGAAAGGATGCCATTTATCTGTTGTTTGTCGTTCATAGCTAATGGTTTGTAAAGCGCTGCGACGGATGCACTACCGATACCCGCTTCTACAATTTTTAAATAACCTAAAAATTGCTTAATCGATGTAACAAGTCCATTCGTAGCAGAACCGTAAGTCGTCATAAATAATCGAGGCAAAATAAAATTAATCACGGCGGTAACAACTTGCAACACGACATTGGAAAATAAGTTTAATAAAATTTTCCTTGTTCTCATTTTGCTCCCTTTAAAGTCTTACTAATATTGGTTTTTTGTTTGACCCTAGCCAATACATATAGTAAAAAAATAGATTGTCTCTTTAATAACAAAATGATTAGTTTCACTTTGAATGGCAATTTATTTGGACAAATTGCCTGTAACACCTCATTAATGTCGCGATGTTTAAGCATTTTTTTGAGAAAGGCTCTTTTTTCACGTAAGGTTTTCTCATTCTCTCGATGCAATTCATTCTGGACTCCTGCAATCACTAAATAGGTCAAATAATACTGTAGTTGATTTACGAAATAAGGGACTGGGGATAACTCTCTCAAATGTTTATATAAGACGAGTGTTTTCTCAAAAAACTGCTGATCATAGCTAGCTGTCATAGAAGAAGGATTTTGGCGATAATGATAAAGATACTGTTTGTCTAATAAATAGATACTTTTCGCATTAAGTAAACTTGGATATGTACAGGCAACATCTTCCCCCATGCGTATTTGATCGTCCACTTGATATTGAAATTTTTCAAGAAGTGACTTTTTAAATAGTTTATTTGAAACAGAAGGAAATAATCCAAACTGATAGTATTGCCCCGCATACAGCATAATCGGGTAAACTTCTTTTATCATCCTATCCTTTCGATATAATCCAGGTTTCACAATTTGCGTAGCTTTAATTTCATAATCCAGATAGTTTTCTATAATATCGCAAATAACAATATCTACGTTAAAAGCCTGTGCTGCATCACATAGTGCTTGATACATGTCCGCTTCAATCCAATCATCACTATCTACATAGCCAATATATTTTCCTTTAGCAATGCTTAGACCCGCTTTACGCGCACTAACAAGGCCACCATTTTCTTTATGCACGACAATAATTCTTGCATCGCGTGCAGCATAGTCGTCACATATGTTGGGACTATTATCCGTTGAGCCATCGTTGACCAGTATTAATTCAAAGTCCTCAAATGTTTGTGTTAAAATGCTATCTACACATTGCCGTAAATACAGCTCCACATTATAAATGGGCACAATAATACTTAATAATGGCACTGCTTTACCTCCCTACCTCATGCTCCTGCGTTTTATAAAGTGCTAAGGCAAACATAATCATTAAAATATGAAAAGGGAAATAATCCATAACGAACGAATCAAGTACAGTATTAGCTATTAACATAATATAGAGAGGAATTGCGTTGATGGTTAGGTATTGAAAGTTTGTTTTACGATTACTAATGTTTTGACGGAGAACTTTAGTTAAAGAGAAGATATAGAGTAATGCAAGTGCTACTCCTACTACACCAAGATAATAAGGCGTGGATAGATACATTGTATGTGCCATTTTTGCAGTAGAGAAGCTCGTGCCAAACCCCGCTCCAAAAACAACGATTTTCGTACTTTGTAAAATTTCTGTCGCAAACATATTCCAGCTACTCACTCGACCAGTCGTAATAGCATCTGTCGATGTTCCTGCGCCAAAAAAGCGAACCCAATAAATTTCGAATAGTCTCTCGTAAAAAAAAAATAACGAAACACTTAACACTACGACGATAAACGAAGCAAATTTAATCGCTGTTTTGACATTGTGCTTTAGAAACATAATGAACGTTAATAAAATGAATGTGATAAATGTGATAATAAACATTTTAGAATAAGTAAATACACCAAATATAGCTAAGATTATAATAAGCACAATCGGTGTAACTTCTATTTTATTGTCGTAACAATATAGAACGAGTAAGCACGCAATAGCTATCAAAATTTGCAAACTAAAATAATTCGGATCTAAATCTAAACCTGTAAACCGTGTATTAATGGTACTTGTCGTTTTTACTGTATTAACGATTGTCATGGACTCAATAAAGTGATTAATCGCTGGAACCGAAAAACTTACCCACCGTACGATAGCAGCGCATAATAAGCCTACTGCATAGACATAGGTATATCTTCTAAAATAACCATTTGAATCGATGAACAGAACGGCAAAAAAGATTACACTATAATTTAATACAAAGCCAAACGCTTCGATGACATTGCCACTACTAAACAGTGTTGCCATAACAGCAAAAAACACAAAAAGAACATACGTTAAAACAAGCTGTGTTGAAATCCTCTTCTTGTGTATAAAGAGTGTTACTATACTTAACACAATATAAAAAAAGCATAGCACGACAAAAAGTGAGTGACCTGTTAACTCAAACTTTATGACATATACCCATGAAATAAAGAACAGTAAATAATCAAGTCGATGTTGTTGCTTATCCAACAGCATGGCTGTCATTACAAATAGGATAAAAAGCCAAAGAAAAAGCGGATTATCTGTATACATTTTTAACACAACAAAAATACTGGAAACAATACAGAGCAAAATACTATAATTTTTACTTTTTACTATCATTTACGATCAAACTCCAATACTAATTGCTCTCGTGCCTTTCGATTTGTATAGCTATTTTCCTCAATATACTTTTTCATCTTGTCGAGACAATCCTTATTCTGGATAACATTAGCAATGACCGCGTAAATATCCTCTATATCCCCATCTGTTATCAATCCATTGAATCCATGTTGTATTTGTTCACCTGCTGCTGCAAAATTCGTCGTAATAACAGGCGTTTCTAATATTAATGCCTCGCCAACTACCATCGGATAACCTTCATACGCTGAAGTTAATATAAGGACATCGCTTTCTTTAATAAACGGATATGGATTATGACATTGCCCAACAAATTCAACTACATCATCTACTCCTAATTGTACTGCTAATTGTTGATTAAAAAGTAAGTCTGGTCCATCTCCTATAATTCGCCAATGAAATCGCTTGCTAGAAGACTCTTTTAAAAGCTTACATATATATGGAATAAGGTCGAATCTTTTTGTGGCATTGTCCATTCTACCAACAGATACTAAATCCATCGTTCCTTTTTCAAATGGTGTATAATCTGTTGCTAATTCTTTAATTTCCGCTATCGGAAAAAAATTGTAGACAACTTGTATTTTATGTTGATAGGGCGGAAGAAATTTTAGTAAATTTCGCTTACATGCTTCAGAAACACAAATTAATCTATCAAAATTTTTATAGGTTTTGATACAAACCTTATAATTAAAATTTGCTCTTAATGGATCGGTATGTATCCATGCAAGCTTTTTATGTGCCTGTACAAATTGATCGACGAATAAATTTGTACCTCGGTTAAAATAACTATTTGGTGCGTCATTAAAATAAGAAATGGCTATATGATAGTGTTTACTAGGGCGATGTTTTTTTAAGAGTAATGGATAAAAGTTGTTGGAGCCAATAATGCGTACAAGCAACATACATACAATGCGCAGCATAATATGCCAGAAATTTTTTCTCTGTTTCACGACATAAAAGGGGGTAGCGATTAGTTGTAATAATAAGTTGCCGATATTTACATTGACGTTAGGAGGGATGTCCTTTAAAAGCTCACCTTCACCAAATGTAAAAATATCAATTTCATATTGTTCATCAACACTAAGTTCTTTCAATGTATTAATTAACGCCTTTTGAATACCGCCCATCTGAAAATTTTGCGCAACAAATAATATTTTCATAAAGTCTGAAATCCCCCTAGAAATCCAATATTATGTGCTGCTATAAATGGCTATACAATGTAATGATACGCTTTTCCATTTCGCTCCAGCTATAGTGATCTTCGTATAACAGTTTCATTTTACGAGATATCTCTGGCCATTCTTTTTTGCGCTCAATTAACTTTTCAATAGCTTGTTGTAAACTATGTTGATTATAATCAATTAACTCTCCTAGATTATGTGCTGCCACTACTTCCGACATTCCGGTATTGTTCACCATAATTAAAGGTTTTCCGAGCATCAGTGCCTCATAAAATTTATTCGGTGCTGCATAATAGTGATTAGAAACATCGGGGTCGTAAATGGCAGTCATAATGTCACAACTATTTTCTAAAGCGAGTGTTTTGTCATACGGAATCTTCCCGTAATAGAGGATATTGTCATACTTTTGCGCGAGTTCGGCCAATTCGTCTGCATACTCGCCAAATCCGCCAATATGCAATTCATAGTTTCCATTTGCTTTTACTATTTCAACTAGTTCTTTAATAAGTCTTTCCTTGGCTAATATGCCAACATAGACTATTTTTACTTTATCTTTGTTCAACTGTAAGTCATGATTTAACGGCATAGGAAGTGGCGTATTATAAATCACCTCTATTTTTTTTGGTGATGCATTCGCTATTTGGCCTTTTCGTTTTTCTGTACAAATAATAACAGCATCCACACGATTCAACAGAGCGATATCTATCTTTTCAACAATCTTTCCTATCATTGCTGGCCCATGAAAGGGAGCAGTAATGGAATCAAACATATCATAAATAACTTTTTTACGGAGTAACTTCCCGCATATCGTGCCGATAAATGCTGTATCGAAGTCACAAGCGTGTATAATATCATAAGTATTTTTATGTTGAAGTAGCCATTGAAATAGTTTTATTTGAAATCGCAATAGTGGAAATAAATTTTTTTTAAATCCGCCACCAAAGGTAGCAGGGATGCCAAACCTTGTGATTTTAATGGGCTGTGTACGCTTTAGAAATTGTACTTTTTCCTTATATTTGCTATCTCTATCCCAAGCTACTATTTGTACATGCCAGTTATTTTTTATAAGGCTGTCCACTTCCTTTTCAACTCTAGGATCTGGAGATATTGGATTACTTCTCATAAAAACAACTCTCATCCCTACTGTCCCCTTATTTATTTAATACCTTCTATCAGTCATGCATGTTTAATTTTTTGCTTATTTAAAACAATCTCCATCCTTTTTTTGTAAATTGATTGTCAGGCTCATATACGATGACAGGCTGATTATGGATGATTCGTGCATTATTGGCTAAAAAATCATCCACTGCATCTAATTGTTTGTGCTTTTCTAAAAAGCGAAGTCCTTTTTCAAATAACAATGGGCGTGTCGTAACATTATGCACATCCGAACCATATGTATGAACGAGGTTCGAGCGAACTAATCTCAAAGAGAGCTGTTGAATTGATTTGCCAAACTGGCCAGCTAAACTGCCTGCGGTTATTTGTGCGAGTGCCCCCTCTCGTATAAGTTGCTCCAAGCAACTTGGATCTTCTGCTATGGCTGTATTGCGTTCTGGATGTGCAATGATTGGTGTAATACCCGCTGTCAATAAATTGTAAATCATTGTTCGTGTATATGTCGGTATGTAACCTGATGGAAGCTCTAATAATAAGTAATTCGAATGGGCTAATGTGTGCAACTGCCCGCTCTCAAACAACGCTAAAATATTCCCCGCCAGTCTCACCTCGTGCCCAGGATAAAGTGTTAACGGCATGTGTCGATTGTCAATTTCCTGCTGTAATTTTACAATTTGCTCATTCACTTCATGAAAAGGAACATTATATAACGGGTGCAGAACATGTGATGTAGCTATCATAGCTGTAATGCCTTCTGCAATGGCTTGTTCAAATAATTGGAATGTCTCCTCTACTGTTTCTGGACCATCATCAACATTCACTAAAATATGGCTATGCATATCGACCATTACGTTTCACTTCCCTATCTATGCCCATATACTAACGGTAATAGTGATCATAATATTCGCCTAGTGGTGTTTTATAATTGTTTAAAACGACACCTAAAATATTCGCCTTTGACGCCTCAAGACTTAATTTTGCTTTTAGTACGCTTGTATTTTCCACTACACCACTATGGACAATTAATAGTGTGCCATGGCATTTATTAGCTAAAATTTGCGCATCCGTGACCGATAGCAATGGCGGAGCATCAAAAATAATAATGTCAAAATCTTTTATCAGTTGAACGATGACGCTATCCATCGTTTTAGAAGCTAAAAGTTCTGCTGGATTAGGGGGAATTGGTCCGCTTGTCATAACAAAAAGATTCGGAATCTCTGTACTGTTTAACACTTCTGCCATTTCATATTGTCTAGTCAGTAAATTTGATAGTCCCCTTATATTGGCTAAGCGAAATGTATAATGCATAGTTGGCTTACGTAAATCTGCATCAACAATTAATATCTTTTTTCCTTCTTGTGCAAAGACAACGCCTAAATTAGCGACATTTGTGGACTTTCCTTCGCCCGGTGTGGCAGATGTCACTAAAATGGTTTTGATTTCTTGGTCGGGCATTGCAAAGGTAATGTTTGTTCGGATGGTACGAAATTGCTCTGAGACAAAGGAATTACTATTCGCAACTGTCACAAGCTTCCTGCCCATTTTGGCTAGTTTTTTTTTATTTGCTCTTTTATGTTGAAACACCGTTACTCCCTCCTTCTGTTATGGGATTCATATGTTTTTATAGGTTGCATCGTTTATTTTGCTAATGATGCCCATAATCGGCAAGCCAATGATTTCTTCAATATCTTGCTCTGTCTTAACTGTTGTATCCAAGCATTCTAGTAATACAGCAAAGCCAGCGCTTACGATGAATCCTAGCATCGCAGCAGCCACAATATATAAATTTTTGTTTGGTGCTACTGGCTCAGGCTCGTCATCTAATGTCGCTACTGACAAAATATTAATATTATCTATCGCCATTAACACTTGAATCTCCTCTTGAAATACCCCAGCTACTGTATTGGCAATATTAACTGCCATGTCAGCTTGCTTGTCTTGAACGGCAATATTCACAACTTGGGAATTACTCGCACTCGATACAGTAATCTGTTCTTTTAATTTTTCTGGTGTACTATCTAAATGAAGCCGGCTAATCACTTTCGATAAAATAGCAGGGCTTTGAATAATGACATTATACGTATTAATTAAACGCAAATCCGTTTCCACCTGTTGTACGCCTAAACGTGATTGTTGGTCGATATTTTTTTGATTTACTAACAGCTGCGTTTGCGCCTCATAAGTAGGCTTTATTATAAAAAAACTAAAGAACGCAGTGACTAATGCTAAAAAAAGTGCAAAGCTCATAATATACAGCAATTGCTTCCGTACTATTTTTAATACATCCTGCAAGGTGATAGTTTCTTGCAACGCCCCTCACTCCTTGACATTACATATACTTCGTTTCCTCTGATCTCAAAAAGTTTTATTGCCTATTATATTATTGATTTCCTTCTTTTATTCATCTTGAAAAAGAGCTAATACGAAGTGTTTCTTATATAAAATTGGACACAAAAAAAGTGTCCCCCTCTTTGGAAACACTGAACATTGCAAGATGTTGTTGTGCATTTCTTACTTGAGCTAAATGTTAGCTCTTTTGAAAAGTGCACTGTTTGATGGCTCATATACATAAAAAAGGCCCCCCTTGCTTGTAGTCAAGAGGAGCCTTTTATTTTATTATTTCGCGTACTCCACTGCACGTGTTTCGCGGATAACAGTTACTTTAATATGTCCTGGATAATCTAGTTCTTCTTCAATGCGCTTACGAATATCACGCGCAAGTCGATGAGAAGCTAAATCATCAATTTTTTCTGGTTGAACAATAATACGGATTTCACGCCCTGCTTGGATGGCATATGATTTTTCAACACCATCGTAACTTTCAGAAATCTCTTCTAATTTTTCTAGTCTGCGAATATAGTTTTCCAGTGTCTCACTTCGAGCACCAGGACGCGCTGCAGATAATGCATCAGCTGCAGCTACTAATACTGCAATGACAGATGTTGCTTCTGTATCACCATGGTGAGAAGCGATACTGTTAATAACAACAGGATGTTCTTTATATTTCGTTGCTAACTCCACGCCGATTTCAACATGGCTTCCTTCAACTTCGTGGTCGATTGCTTTCCCTATATCATGCAATAAGCCAGCACGACGAGCTAACGCTACGTCTTCACCAAGTTCAGCAGCTAGTAAGCCTGCTAAATATGCGACCTCCACCGAATGTTTTAGGACGTTTTGCCCGTAGCTTGTACGATATTTCATGCGGCCCAAAATCTTCATTAAGTCAGGGTGTAGATTGTGGATGCCGATTTCAAATGTCGTTTGTTCCCCTGTTTCACGAATTTGTTCATCTACCTCGCGACGAGATTTTTCAACCATTTCCTCGATGCGAGCAGGGTGAATACGACCATCCTGTACCAGCTTTTCAAGTGCAAGTCGAGCCGTTTCACGACGAATTGGATCAAAACCAGATAAAATAACGGCTTCTGGCGTATCATCGATAATTAAATCGATACCTGTTAACGTTTCGAGTGTACGGATATTTCGACCCTCTCTACCAATAATACGGCCCTTCATTTCATCATTTGGCAAGTTCACAACAGAAACAGTTGTTTCTGCTACGTGATCTGCAGCAAAGCGTTGTAGTGCCAATGATAAAATTTCACGCGCTTTTTTATCAGATTCCTCTTTCACACGCGTCTCAGATTCCTTCGTCATCACAGCAATATCAGTTGCTAGCTCTTTTTCTACTTCACTTAAGATAATAGTCTTAGCTTCATCTCTTGTTAATGCAGAAATGCGCTCTAGCTCTGTTTTTTGCGCTGCAACGAGCTCGTCCACTTTGCTTTCCATCTGTTCAATATGCTGTTGTCTTTCAGCTAGAGCTTGTTCCTTACGCTCTAAGCCGGCTTCTCTCTTATTTAGAGCATCATCCTTGCGATCAAGATTCTCTTCTCTTTGCAATAAACGGTTCTCTTGTTTTTGAAGTTCTAAACGACGGTCACGAATGTCATTTTCTGCTTCAGTGCGAAATTTGTGAGTTTCATCTTTGGCTTCAAGTAGTGCTTCTTTCTTTAATGCCTCCGCTTCTCGTTTTCCTTCTTCAACGATTGTTTCAGCGACATGTTTAGCACCAGTGATTTTTGAGTCATTCACTTTTTTCATGTAGATATAGCTAACAGCGGCACCAACGATGAGTCCAAGCAAAGCGGAGATGATAGTAATTCCATCCATATGAACACCTCCTCTTGCTATTTGGGTAATACAGTTTCAGTCGGCGCATACAAAAATTGTACTGCCTATTTTAAAGTCATAATTCAGAAATTATACATATTTAATTGTATAGCTAGCCCCAAGCTCTGTCAAGGATAGACGGGCATCTGTTCGCCTATCTGAAAGAAAAAAAGTAAGTCATATCCATAAGGTCTATAAATTTACTGTGCCTTTTGTGCTAGATAAAATACCTATGGTTCTTAAAAATTAATTTAATCATGACAAAGGTTATAATACAATTATTACCACAATTACGTACATCTTAATACAATTATTTTCTCTTTCTTAGACAAAACGAACATTTCTTTCTTAACGGCAATACTTTAACAGACGATCAATCGTTGTACATGCCTATCAATGAAAACAAAAAATCGTCCTCACCCCTTTAGAGTGAGAACGATGCATTATTATTTTTCATCTTCAAGAAGAAGCATTAACTCTTCATCTATTTCCTCGTCATCATGTGCAGCAATTGTATACGATTGTGCGGCAATACCGTAAGACGAACGAATTTTATTTGCGATTTCATCTAAAACAGCAGGATTTTCTTTTAAATATTGTTTTGCGTTTTCACGTCCTTGGCCAAGACGCTCATCACCATATGCATACCAAGATCCACTTTTTTGAACGATGTCTAATTCTACACCTAAATCCACCGTTTCGCCTTCTTTAGAAATCCCTTCACCGTACATAATATCAACTTCCGCTGTACGGAATGGTGGTGCTACTTTATTTTTGACAATTTTAATTTTCGTACGGTTACCCATAATGTCATTACCTTGTTTGATTGCTTCAGCACGACGTACTTCTAAACGGACTGAACTATAGAATTTTAGCGCACGACCACCAGGAGTTGTTTCTGGATTTCCGAACATAACACCAATTTTTTCACGAATTTGGTTAATGAAAATAGCGATTGTTTTTGATTTATTGATAGCACCTGAAAGCTTACGTAATGCTTGTGACATTAAACGAGCTTGTAAACCAACGTGAGAGTCACCCATATCGCCTTCGATTTCAGCTTTTGGTACGAGCGCTGCAACAGAGTCAATAACGATAATATCAATCGCACCACTACGCACTAATGCTTCTGCAATTTCAAGCGCTTGCTCACCTGTATCTGGTTGAGATAGTAATAGTTCATCAATATTTACGCCTAATTTTTGAGCGTAAATTGGATCTAATGCATGCTCAGCATCGATAAATGCAGCTTGTCCGCCCTTAGCTTGTACTTCCGCAATAGCATGAAGCGCAACTGTTGTTTTACCTGATGATTCTGGACCATACACTTCAATAATACGTCCACGTGGATAGCCACCAACACCTAATGCTGCATCTAGCGCTAGCGAACCACTTGAAGATGTAGCAATTTCTAAATCTGTTTTTTCGCCTAGCTTCATGATAGAGCCTTTACCGAAATTCTTCTCAATTTGTTTTAACGCCTGTTCTAAGGCTGCTTTACGATCACTCATTGTTTTTCCTCCTTCGAAACTGTTCACTGTTTTTATCTATCTCTACTATACTTGTTTTTGAGAGAACACGCAAGAAAAAAGCGAACATTTATTCGATTTTTGTGCAAAATAAAAATTTGGATAAGTTTTTCCTACCCAAATTCCCATTTTGAACTATTATAATCTATGCTATTTCAGTGTAATAGCTTCACAACCTGTGCGTCCTAGCATGCTTCTTACACTTTTAGAAATGATAGACTTGTTAAATACGTTTCTTGTAACCTCGTGCTTCCAATTGCTGCATTAAATAGTGACAAGTAAACTTCACGGCACGCAATCGGTTTGTATTGCGCATACCGGATAAGTGAAGTAAATACGTAATTGGCTCTTCATCACCTATTGCAATACCAATCCATACCGTTCCCACTGGCTGATGGTCATGTGCCGTAGGACCGGCCGCACCTGTTAGTCCGATACCGATACTTGTACCAAATTTTTGACGTACTGCACTAGCCATTGCTGCTGCACATTCACTGCTCACAATACCATGCGCATCTAGTAATTGTTGAGAAATGCCAAGCTGCTTGACCTTCGCATCTTCGGTATAGGTCACTAGTCCTCCAATCAGCACATTGCCTACCCCTGCTATTTCAGCCAGCTCTGATTGAAATAAACCAGCTGTTAAACTTTCTGCCGCAGCAATCGTTAAGTTATTGTCCTGTAACATTTCCACCGTTTTTGAGGCGAGTGAATCATCATTTATGCCATATTGATAGTCGCCAACAATAGCACGAATTTCTGCCACTTTTGCAGCAATCAACTGATGCGCTTCGTCCTCTGATTGGGCCTTTGCTGTTACGCGTAAAGTGACCTCTCCATCAGCTGCTAGCGGGGCAACCGTTGGATTGGTTTGTGTATCTAAAATATCCTGTACACGCACTTCTAACTCTGCTTCCCCAATACCATAAAAACGCATTACGTGAGACACGATTACTCCGCCATCGTTAAGCATTTTACCAAGCTTTGGCTTCGCTTCAAATTGGAACATTGGCTCTAATTCTTTTGGTGGGCCCGGAAGTAGAATATAAGTGCAATTATCTTTTGTTAAAATCATTCCTGGTGCCATACCATGATGATTAGCAAGCACCTCACTACCTGCTAAAACTAGCGCCTGCTTGCGATTATTTTCCGTCATTGAACGACCTCGTTTAGCAAAAAACTCCTCAATGTATGTTAATGCAACTTGATCGAATACAAGGTCTACTCCAAGATGACGAGCGATTGTCTCCTTCGTCAAATCATCCTTCGTTGGACCTAAGCCTCCTGAAAAAATAATGAGATTAGCGCGCGATTCAGCTACGCTAATTGCTTCTTCTAACCGTTTTGAATTGTCGCCAACAACAGTATGATAAAACACATTAATTCCTAACTCAGATAGCTGATTTGAAATAAATTTTGCATTTGTATTTGTAATCTGTCCAAGTAATAACTCTGAGCCAACTGCAAGGATTTCAGCATTCATAATCCACAAGACCTTTCTTATTTAGACTCAAGTAACACACGTCGATTTAGATAGAAATAATCCCATCCAGACCATAGTGTAAAGAATAATGCAATATATAACATTATTTTATCAAATGGGATACCAAAATACACAAAAATTGTATTGTGTAAAAGGGCTGCTGCAATCGCAACAATTTGTGCCCATGTTTTTATCTTACCAAGCTGATTGGCTGCTACCACTTCTCCACCGCCTGCAAGAATTAGACGTAAGCCAGTTACAGCAAATTCACGGCTAATAATAACAATAATAACCCAAGCTGGTGCCATACCAAGCTCTACCATTAGAATAAACGCTGCAGAAACAAGTAATTTATCTGCTAATGGGTCTAAAAATTTACCAAACGTTGTTACAAGATTATACTTTCTCGCATAGTAACCATCTACCCAATCCGTAGTCGATGCAATAATAAAAATAAGAGCTCCAACAAAATGATGGACTGGCATCTCTGCACTAAATAAGGTCATTGTTCCCCAGCCGAAATCAAACATCATAACAATGACAAAAAACGGAATAAGTAAGATACGTGAAATGGTAATTTTATTTGGAATATTCATTTTTCTAACACCTTTCATGATGAAAGAAAGTAGTCATCATTGGATGACTACTGTTCTTTATTGAAATTGACGACAATATTTTGCGTAACGATTTGTTGTGCGTACGTTAAAAGCTCGTCATTAATATAGACCTTAGCTTGTGTAGAATTACCTAAGCGAATACGTGCATAGCTTTGCGCTGTTGCATCGAACTCTACAATTTCACCTGCATTATATACACGTGTATCAGTCAATAATTCTTGTTGCTGTTGGTCACGAATACCAATAAATGTAGGTCCTGATACTTCAATTCGTATTTTAAATGAATCAGTACCTGTTAAAGTGTAAGATGTTGTAGCGCCATCTGCTTCGATTGTACCTGCTGAAATCGTTTGCTTAACCTCATCGGTTTTACTATCATCTGGTGTTGCATCTTCTGTCTTCTCTTTTTCAGTATTAGCTTGAGCTTTTTTATCTTCTTCCTCTTTTTCTTTCTCACTATCTATTGGTTTTGGTTTTTTATCGTACTCCATTACTGGAGGTGTGTCATTACTTTCACCCGTTCCTGAGTTGCTTTTAGATTGAAATAGAACCCAAATTGCCACGATAATAACGATAATAAATAAAGCAACAATGACTTTCGGCATAGCCTCCATCATTTTGTTCGAAGGGCTTTTTGAAACCTTTCTTCTAGTTGAAGTTTGAGTCAATGATTGGCTAACTTGGTCGTTCGGTGTCCCTGGCAATTCGCTTTTATATGTCTCTAAAATTTCCTCTGGATTTAACCCAACAGCCTCTGCATATTGTTTAATAAAAGCTCGTACATAAAACGAACCTGGCATAATTGAATAATTGCCTTCTTCAATACCTACTAAATAACGTTTTTGAATTTTTGTTATTTCTTGTAAATCGTCTAAGCTGTAGCCTTTAGACAGTCTCGCCTCTTTCAGTCGAGTCCCTAATTCCGCCACTAATAACACCTACTTTAATATCAAATTAAAAATTAAATCCTCCAAATGAATCGGATTCGGACATCATATGATTTTTTTCCATTATTTCATAAGTGATTTCTTCATCTGGGTGATGACGTAGTTCAATGATATAATCAAAATCCTCAATCTTATATTCAGAATGCTGAACAAACATATCCGGATGCTCTACAACTTTAATTGAAGGCATATTCATCATTTCACGCACTAATTGTAAATGTCGCTCATCAGCGGAACGACGTGTTACAATGCCGTCCAATATAAAAATATTATTGTCACTGAATTCATCGCCAGCAAGCTTATTACGAATAGTTTGTTTAATCATTGTAGATGATAAAAAAATCCACTTTTTATTGGCACAAACACTTGCCGCAACAATAGATTCCGTTTTACCAACCCGAGGCATCCCACGTATTCCAATAAGTTTATGACCTTCCTTTTTAAAGAGTTCTGCCATAAAGTCCACTAAAATACCTAGTTCATCTCTAACGAAGCGAAAGGTATTTTTTTCATCTGCATCTCGAGGAATATAATGACCATGCCTAATAGCTAAACGATCACGGAGTTTTGGTTGTCGAAATTTAGTAACGTGGATATGTTCCATTGTCGAAACAATTGTACGAAAACGCTCAATTGCTTCATCATTGTCTGTATGCACTAACATACCACGCCGGTCTTCATCGACACCATTTATTGATATTATATTGACACGAAGCATCCCTAAAAGTGAAGCAATATCTCCTAATAATCCAGGGCGATTCACCTGAATTTCATATTCAAAGTACCAATCGCTCAAACACACTCGTTCCCTTCCTATTAGTTAACGTAAAAAATCTTTTATAAGTTCCATCATAGCTGATTTTTTATGTAATGGAAAGTTAGAATACATGGAATTATAGCGTTATTTTTAAATTCTTACTAAAATTTATTGTCCCACTGGAAATAGACCTACATACGTTCCCTTTTCCACGCAAATATCGATTTTTAATAGAGAAAAAAGAGGAGAGTAGCTCTCCTCTTTTTTTACTGTACATGTTTATTTTGCACAAGTTTTACGACACAATTCGCCAACGCTTGCTTTTCATCATCAGAGGCAACGCCCCATAAATCCGACAGCACTCGCTCTTGTTCATTTTTAGGGTCGATATTTGTCGCCAAATATTCGCCAATTTGTACAGCAGCTTGTTGAATCATTTTCTTTGGCATACCGCTTGATTCAGCCTGCATAACATTTTGTCCTAAAAAAGATGTCCATTTTTGCCAGTTTTCTAAAATGGTCATATGTTTCCTCCTCCTTTACACATGTAGTATGTGCAAAAAGAAGAGATATTATATGTACCAACCACCATTTAATCGAATTATTTGTCCTGTCACATAATTTGCTTTTCCTGACAGATAAAAACGAACCATTTCAGCTACATCTGTTGTATGACCGACTGAACCTAATGGAATATCTTCTAAAATGTATTGCAGTTCTTCATTACTTAAATGATTATTCATTGAAGTATTGATAAAGCCTGGGGCAATTGCATTAACACGAATACCAGATAATGCAGCCTCTTTGGCATAGGACTTCACAAAAGCATGCTGCGCGCCTTTCACCGTTGCATAAAGTGCTTCTCCAGCAGATCCTGCCTCGCCCCAAATAGAACCGATAAAAAGCACATAACTGACATCATGAGTACGTAGTTTTGAAGATAATAAAGCAGTTAATTGCATCGGGTTTTGCACATGAACACGCCATAATGCATCCATTTCCTCCGCTGTTGTATCCTCCAACAAGGCATAATGTGCTTGCCCATTCGCAAAGACAATTGCTTGGACACTAAATATTTGTGAAGCCAATTTTTGCGCTGCATGTATATTTGTAAAATCTCCTTGTACAAGCATAAATTCCTGCGCTGGAAAATCGCCTGTGAGCGTATCACATAAATCTTGAGCCATTTGCTTGTTATGAGCATAATGCACATAGAGAGACCAGCCGTCTTGTGCCAAACTTCGACAAATAGCACGACCGATCTCACCCGATGCACCTAATATTAGGGCAAAGTTTTTCATTATGCACCCTTCTCTGTTGGTAAAACTTTGAATACAGTTTGTTGCGATTCACCTTGGATAGAAGCAAACGCTTTAGTTAAATCTTCAATTGTTAATTCTTCTAAGACAGGGACAACATCGAATAAATTCATATCATTAAAAGAATAACGTGTAAATTGATTCGCGATAAATTCGATTGAATTTAATGCACGTAAGAAAAAGCCAATTTTTTTACGCTTGATGCGTTCTAAATCTGCACTGGCAAATTGCGCACCTTTTTCGTATTTTTCTAATTCAGCTTTAATCGCTTTTGCTAATGCATCAGGTTCTGTAGAATCAGAGCCAATCAATGCAAAGCCAAAACCTTTTTCTAACGTAAAGTCAAACGCATAGGATTCATCAATCAAGCCTTCATCATAAACGCGTTCATAAAAGCTTGAAGTTCGCCCAAAAATAAGCTCTAATGCAATTTGTACGGATAGCTCATGTTGTAACATTTCACGGCCAGACAAATTCGTGTCTTTCGCTTTTAAGCCCATGTAGACCTTTGGTTTTTGCACATCCATATGCAATGTGCGTTCTTTTACAGCAACATCTGTTGGCTCTTCCTCAAAGAAACGCTGAATTGGTGTAGGCTCTGGGAACTCTTTTTTGCCTTGATTTTCACGTATAAATGCCATCATTTCTTCAGGCTCCACGGCACCAATAGCAAATAATAGCATATTAGATGGATGATAAAACGTATTGTAACATGTATATAGATGGTCAGCTGTAATGCCGTCAATTGATTCAATTGTCCCCGCAATATCAATTTTCACTGGGTGAGTATGATACATATTTTCAATTGTGCCAAAGTATAGGCGCCAATCCGGTTGGTCATCATACATTGTAATTTCCTGACCAATGATCCCTTTTTCTTTATTAACCGTAGCCTCTGTAAAGTATGGCTCTTGAACAAAATTCAATAAAGTTTCAGTGCTTTTATAAATATTATCTGTTGATGAAAATAAATACGCAGTCCGTGTGAAAGAAGTAAAAGCATTGGCTGAAGCACCATATTCGCTAAATTTTTGGAACACATCGCCATCTTCTTTTTCAAACATCTTATGCTCTAAAAAGTGCGCAATGCCATCCGGTACTGTAATGCTTTGCGATTCTCCAAGCGGTACAAATGTGCGGTCAACAGAACCGTACTTCGTTGTGAACGTTACAAATGTTTTTGAGAAGCCTTTTTTCGGTAAAATATAGACATCTAAACCATTTTCTAGTTTTTCATAGTAAAGTGTTTCATCTAATTGTTTGAATTCAATTGTTTTCATTGTGCGGTTTGCTCCTTTCCACTTAAGAAATAGACCGCTTCTAACTTCACTTGCTTCGCAATGTCGACAACATCTTCTTTTGTTACAGCTTGCCACTTCGTTGCCCAAGCTTCGACAGAAAATTCCTCTGGTAAATCTTTGTATTGGTCAAAAATTTCAATTTGACCACGCGCAGAATCAAGCGATTCCTTTAACTGATTTGTCAACATCGCTTTCGTTTGGTCTAATTCTAAATCGGTAATATTCCCTGCTTGTATTGCCACAAGTTGTTCTTTAATCAAATTTAGTGCTTTTTCTTCATTTTTCGCCTCAATGCCAGACACCACAAATAATAAGCCATAATGTGATGCATATGAGCTAGAAGCATAGTAGGCCAAACTTTCTTTTTCACGAACATTCATAAATAATTTGGCATGTGGGTAACCACCGAAAACACCATTAAAGATTTGCATTTTAGCAAAATCTGCATCACCAAATCGCACTGGTGTACTAAAGCCAATATGCAGTTTCCCTTGCTTCATTTCCTGTTGTTCGCGTACATAATCATTTTGTGGGTGTTTTTGAGGCACAACAGTTGGAATTTCCTCTGGTATACGATCTTTAAAAGGTAGTGCCTTTTTAAGTTTTGCAACAAGCTCTTCTTCATTGATATCGCCTGCAACATAAATATCGATTTTGTCAGTAGTTAGCATTGATTCGTACGCTGCCACTAAAGATGCTGGTGTAATACTTTGGATGTCTTCCACTGTCCCATTTGCTGAAATAGAGGCAGGCTCATTTGGACGTAAAATTTCTTGAAGACGCATCTGTGCAAAGCGAGATTTATCGTCAAAAATGGATTCAATACGTTGGATAACCATTTTCTTTTCGCGTTCTACTATTGATTCCTTAAATACACCGTTTTCTAAATTCGGCTCAAAAATAGCTGTATGCATAATGCCTAGCACTTCATTTAATACACTTGTATTCGCCAAATATTGATCATTTACGGTCTCCATGTTCATCATTACCGTATGCTCATTACCACGCTTTGATGTATCAAAATACAACACTGTCCCATAAAGGTCATCTAAAAAACTACGAAAAGCGGCAGTTGTTGTATATTTTGCATTGCTGTGTTGCAATACATTGGTTAACACCGTACGTTCAGACGCACATTTGGCTGTTAATGCTCTTCTCCATTTTATCGAGAAATTTACTGTTTTAAATTGGGTCGTTTGTCGGATATGCAAATTGACACCTTTTGCAAAAGGTATTGTTTTAAACATATGAAACCCTCCTATCTTTCTTAATATAACAATGTACTACAAATACTATACATGTCTATTGTCTATAATTGCAAAAAGAATCCAAAGTATGTATGTGGAAAGGTAAAATAATTTACTGTATATGGCAAAAGACTGGGCTTGATTTGCCCAGTCTTTTTATTCGTTTCATTTCTTTCCAACCTCGTCCAGTCAATCAACGAATAAACTAAGCTGCCTGATACTTATCGTTTGCCTTTAATGTAAGGTTGACCACTTGCTTTTGGTGCATTCGCTTTCCCAATAAATCCGGCTAACGCAAATATCGTTAATACATAAGGTAAAATTTGTAGATATACTGCTGGAATATCTTGCACATACGGAATTTGATTCCCTGCAATACTTAATGTTTGGGCTAAACCAAAGAATAACGCTGCCCCAAGCGCTCCGATTGGATGCCATTTACCAAAGATCATCGCCGCAAGTGCCATAAACCCTTGCCCAGCAATAGTTGCATGTGAGAAATTACTTGTAATTGTTTGTGCATAAACCGCACCACCCAGACCACCAAGTGCACCTGAAATAACAACGGCGATATAGCGCATTTTATTAACTTTTACACCCATTGTATCAGCTGCCATTGGGTGTTCTCCTACTGAGCGTAGACGTAAACCAAATGGTGTTTTATAAATGATAAACCAAGCACCAATTGCCACAGCAAAGGCTAAAATCGAAGTGCTATATACGTTATGGAATAATAATGGTCCAAAGAACGGAATATCCTCTAAGTAAGGAACAGCAAAACGACGAATTGGTTGTTCAATCATATCTGTCTGACCTTTATCATAAATCATTTTCACTAAGAATACTGTAACCGCTAAACCAAGTAAGTTAATAGCTACCCCAGAAACCGTTTGATCGGCACGGAATGAGATCGCTGCGACGGCATGTAGCAAGGAGAAAATTCCTCCGATAACCACTGCTGCAAGCATTGCCACCCATACTGTTGCGGAACCTAATTGTGATGCATACTCTAAATTGACAAAAATACCAACAAATGCGCCGACAATCATTAAACCTTCTAGCCCGATGTTAACAACACCTGAACGTTCAGAGAATACACCACCGATTGCAGTGAAAATTAATGGTGTCGCATAAAGGATTGCAGAAGGGATGATGAAATATAACATTTCTAAAAAGCTCATGTTATTGTCCCTCCTTTTTCTTACTTAACTTTTGTAATCCTACTCGAATAACGTAGCCTGAAGCTACAAAGAAAATAATCAAGGCGATAATAATTGATACGATTTCCTCTGGAATACCTGCAGCATTCGGCATATTAAGAGCACCATATTTTAACGAGCCAAATAAAGAAGCTCCGAATACAACGCCCAGTGGTGTATTTGCCCCAAGTAAGGCAACAGCGATACCATCAAAACCAATCCCTGTGAAGCCAGCTTTAATGGATGCATTTTGGAAAGTACCAAGTGCCTCCATGGCACCACCAAGACCAGCAAACATACCTGAAATCGTCATAGCTAATATAACGTTTTTATTGACACTCATACCAGCATATTCTGCCGCATGTTGGTTAAAACCAACTGCTTTTAACTCATAACCACGCGTTGTTTTTTCTAAAATAAACCACATTACCACTACCATCAGAAGTGCAATTAGAATCCCATAGTGAAGACTTGAGTTGTCTGTTAGCTCTCTTAAAAACGGAGAACGTAATGAAGCCGATTCAAGAACACGTTCCGTTTTAAAGCTACCATCTGACAATTTTTTAATAACAGCGTTGGCAATATAAAGCGCTGTATAGTTTAACATAATTGTCGCAATTACTTCATGAACTTTAAATTTCGCTTTTAAGAAACCTGCAATAAAGGCCCAAAATGCACCTGCTGCTGCTGCAGCGAGTAATGCCAACGGCAAGTGAATAATTTTTGGTAGTTCAAAAGCATAGCCTACCCATGCTGCTGCAAGCCAACCTAAAATTAACTGACCTTCAACACCGATGTTGAATAAGCCAGTACGGAAGGCAAACGCTACCGCTAAACCTGCTAAAATATACGGTGTTATTTGACGAATTGTGTTCCCGATTGAATATGAATCTCCAAAAATACCTGTCCAAAGGGCGCTATAACCTTGGATTGGGTCATAGCCGCTGACTACCATTACGATAGCACCAACAATTAAACCGATAATGATTGAGATAATAGGAACGAGTATATTAATGACACGATTTGACATTAGTCGTTCCCCTCCTTCAATATATTTGTGCTATTTTTTTTACTTTGTCCTGCCATTAATAGACCAAGCTCTTGCTCTGTTGTTTCTTTTGGATTTAACTCATCCACAATTTGACCGTCATAAATAACAGCGATTCGGTCTGAAACATTCATTACTTCATCTAATTCAAACGAAATTAATAATACGGCTTTCCCTTTATCACGCTGCTCGATTAGTCGAGAGTGAATAAATTCAATTGCCCCTACGTCTAGCCCACGTGTTGGAAGTGCTGCAATCAGTAGATCCGGATCTCGGTCAATTTCACGACCAATAATGGCTTTTTGCTGGTTACCACCTGAAAGAGCTCGTGCAGGCGTCATCTCGCCATTCCCTGTACGCACATCATATTCTTGAATAACTTGTTTCGCTTTTTCCGATACCTTTTTATAATCCATCACAAAGCCTTTAGCAATCGGTGGTTGGTAATATGTTTGGAGTGCAATATTGTGACCGATTGGGAAATCTAACACTAGTCCATGCTTATGACGGTCTTGTGGAATATGCCCTACACCTTGTTCAGTAATTTTACGTGGTTTCATGTTCGTTACATCTTTGCCGTTAAGCTTTACCGTACCGCTTTTCACTTTACGTAAACCCGTAATTGCCTCGATTAACTCTGATTGACCATTACCATCAATACCAGCAATCCCGACAATTTCACCTTTACGAACATTAAGGTTAAGACCTTTTACTTTATCGATATTACGGTAGTCTGTTACGACTAACTGCTCAATCGTTAGTACTTCCTCGGTTGGATTAGCATCTATTTTTTCTGTTTTAAACTCAACCTGACGACCAACCATTAATTCAGCTAATTGGTCTGGGTTTGTTTCAGCCGTCACAACTGTACCAATCCCTTCCCCTTTACGAATAATTGTCACTCGATCAGATACATCCATAATTTCTTTCAGCTTATGTGTAATTAAAATAATCGATTTACCTTCAGCGATTAATCGGCGCATAATTTGAATAAGCTCTGTAATTTCTTGTGGCGTTAAAGAAGCAGTCGGTTCATCGAAAATTAAAATTTCTGCACCACGAAATAGCGTTTTTAAAATCTCAACACGTTGCTGCATTCCTACAGTGATGTCTTCGATTTTTGCATTTGGATCTACATCGAGCCCATACTTCTCAGAAAGCGCTTGCACCTTTTTCGCCGCATCTTTAATATTGACTACACCCATTTTTGTAGGTTCTGAACCTAAAATAATGTTTTCTGTTACTGTAAAGTTTTCCACCAACATAAAGTGTTGATGCACCATGCCAATCCCCAAATCATTGGCAACATTCGGATTTGTAATTTTAACAGCTTTCCCACGAACACGAATTTCTCCACCCTCTGGCTGATACAGACCAAAAAGGACGTTCATTAAAGTCGATTTACCTGCACCATTTTCTCCTAGCAGTGCATGAATCTCGCCTTTTTTTAGTTGGAGGGTGATGTTATTATTTGCTACGAATCCACCAAACTCTTTGCGGATTCCAAGCATCTCAATCACGTATTCCAATATTGTCACTCCCTTATTAGGCAATTTTCTTTAAAATAATTTTATTCACTGGTGTATTTCTACCTGCCTCTATTGCAATACAGCACAACCCTCACCTAAAGATAAGGCATTATCTAAATGAAAAATAAATTAATACAGGAAAGGTCATCGTTAGAAACCTTTCTTCTATTAACTTGTTACCATTAGATCTTAAACTTACGATAATCTAATATAATAATTCTATTTTAATATGGAAAAATATATAAAAATAAAATATATCCAAACAGAGTATTACAAATAGTCGAAATATAACGATAGATTGAAAAATCATCATAAGGGCAGTTGTAAAGCCCTTATGATGATTAAGAGATGAATTATTTTTCCACTTTTTCTGGAACTACGATTTCACCGCTAGAAATTTTTTGTTTATATTCGTCAATAACAGCTTGTACGTCTGCTGGGATTGCACCACGAGAATCAGCCAGTTTCACACCGTCTTCAGCAAGACCGTAAACAACTGTTGTACCGCCTGGGAATTCACCATTTTTCGCTTTGTTTGAGAAATCCACTACTGCAGAGTTAACACCTTTTAACATAGAAGTTAAAGTAACGTTAGTTTTATCATCTACTTTACCTTCATCGTATTGGTCAGCATCTACACCGATTACCCATACGTTTGCATTAGGGTCTTTTGCTTTACGCTCTTTTGCTTCAGAGAATACACCGTTACCAGTTGCACCAGCAGCGTGGAAAATAATATCTACGCCTGAAGAGTACATGCTGTTAGCAGCAATTTTACCAAGGTCCGCTTTATCAAATGCAGCTGTATAGTTGCGTTGAATTTCGATATCAGGGTTAACAGCTTTAGCACCTTCAACGAAACCAGCTTCAAAACGATTGATAACTGGAATATCTACGCCACCTACGAAGCCAATTTTACCTGTTTTAGACATTTTAGCAGCCGCTACACCTGCTAAAAATGCACCTTCTTGCTCTTTGAAAAGAATAGATACAACGTTGTCAGCTTTTACTTCAGCATCGATTAATGCAAAGTGTTTGTCTGGGTTGTCAGCCGCTACCGCTTCAACAGCATCAGCCATCATGTAACCAATACCAAATACTAAGTCGAAGTCACGACGTAGTAAATTGTTTAAGTTTGTTTCGTAGTCAGCGTCAGATGCTGATTGTAAGTAGTCGAAACCACCTTTACCTTTTTTAAGGTTGTGTTCTTTACCATAAGCTTGAACACCTTCCCATGCTGATTGGTTGAATGATTTGTCGTCAACGCCACCTACATCAGTAACCATTGCTACTGAAAAAGTTTCTTCTGTGTTGTTATCGCCTGATGAAGCATTGTCTTTTGCAGGTTTTTCTTCGTCTTTCGTACCACATGCACCTAAAATCGCACTTGCAGCTAAAACTGATGATAATACTAAACCAAATTTACGTTTTTTCATTTTGATAACCCCCAAGGTATTGTAATTAGCAGGAAAATAATTTAGAAATGTTCTACACCCGTTTACGTACTACATGGAAGCTGAATTTATCAGCTCGGAAATAATTTTTTGAATACAGCACTACTTGATCATTGTCATCGTAATGGAGCTGTTTCAATACTAAAAGAGCTGTTTCACGACCACAATTTAAAATCGGTGATGCTTGTTCATGATACCCAACCGGATCAATATAAGTAACAGCATAGGCAACATGAATTTTACCCGATTGCTCAAGTGCCGAGAAAAGTGAAACTTCTTTTTTGTCAACAAAGTCAGTAGGCAGGAAGCTAGCTGGTAATTTGTCTATACAATAAACTACTGGCTCACCATCTGCTGTTCTGACGCGTTCAATCGTGAGTATTTTATCTTCGCCATCACATTGGAAGCGTTTTAAATCTTCATCAGAAGGGATATTTTCAGTTGCCTTTAAAAACTTAGACCCTGGTTCCATACCTGCTGTTTCGATCATAGAAGAAATACTGGATAAATGCTCGATGCCTGATGTAAACAACGGCTTAGGATTGACAAATGTACCAACCCCATGTCGACGCACAATCACATTTTCCTCTTCCAACAGTCGAAGCGCCTCTCTAAGAGTTGCTCGACTTACTCCTAGTGATTTCGATAATTCAAATTCTGATGGAAGTTTTTCATTTTCTTTGAAAACGCCCGTCTCGATGTCAGACTTTAAACGATCAATTACTTGAAGATAGAGATGACGATGATCTGCTTTAATAGTCACATTAATCACCACCAAAATCAGAGATCAGACATCTGATGTACAACATTCCTACTAATCGTTCATAAATATAACATTTTTGCAGAATGAAATAAACTATTTTGAGCAAAATCAATAATAGAAATCATCCTTTCCTTACTTTCGGCGCAAACATTTGGACATAAATTCCTCAATACCCCCATGTTTTTTCCTTAATTATCATATTGATGAATAAGCACCTGTCGAGGCTTGCTTCCCTCTGGAGGTCCTACAATACCGCGTTGTTCCATCTGATCGACAATGCGCGCAGCACGCGAATAGCCAATACGGAAGCGACGTTGTAGCATCGATACCGAGGCGGTCTGCATATTCACTACTAATTGCACGGCCTCGTCAAATAATTCATCCGTTTCTTCTAAAACAGTCTCTTCTTCACTTGGAATCATCTCTTCCTGGTACTGTGCTTTTTGTTGTTCTATAACAAAATCAACAACCGCTTCTACTTCCTGATCAGATAAAAAGGCACCTTGCACGCGTTTCGGCTTCGATGCACCAGCAGGTAAAAATAACATATCGCCACGTCCAAGCAGGCGCTCTGCTCCACCCATATCTAAAATCGTTCTCGAATCAATTGCAGATGATACTGCAAACGCGATTCGAGATGGGATATTCGCCTTAATAACACCCGTTAGAACGTCTACACTTGGTCTTTGTGTCGCTAATATTAAATGGATGCCCGCTGCTCGCGCCATTTGTGCTAAACGCGTAATGGAATCTTCGACGTCATTTGAGGCAACCATCATTAGGTCTGCTAATTCATCTACAATAACTACGATGTATGGCAATTTAGGGTGCTTTTCCTCTGTTTGTTCATTGACCTTTTGGACATGCCCATTATAACCTTCAATATTTCTTGTGCCCGTATGTGAAAATAAATCGTAGCGTCGTTCCATTTCTGAAACGACCTTTTTCAGTGCTTGTGACGCTTTGCGCGCATCGGTTACAACCGGTGCTAACAAATGAGGGATTCCATTATAAACATTCAATTCCACCATTTTCGGGTCAATCATCATCAGCTTGACTTCATGTGGCTTTGTACGCATTAGTATGGATACGACAATGCCATTTATACACACACTTTTTCCGCTGCCCGTTGAACCTGCCACAAGTAAATGCGGCATTTTATTGAGTTCTGCTAACACCGCTTGTCCTGTAATATCACGTCCTAAAGCTACTTGTAATAACGATTCCGGCTTTGCTCCGTCTTTTGACTCTAGTACTTCTCGCAATGTAACGATTGCTACCTCACTATTTGGAACTTCAATACCAATGGCAGACTTTCCAGGAATCGGCGCCTCCATCCGAATATCTTTCGCTGCAAGTGCCAATGCAAGATCATCTTGTAAGTTGACAATTTTACTGACTTTTACACCAATATCCGGTAAAATCTCATACTTTGTTACAGCAGGTCCCAAATGAACTTGTGTCACTTTGGCTTTTACACCAAAGCTTTGCAATGTTTGCTCTAGCTTTTTCGCATTTGCCTGAATAACGGAATATTCACCGCTTTGGTCATGTTGTGGAGGCATTTGTAATAGATTGAATGAAGGTAACTGATAATCTGCATTTTCCACAGCGTCTGCACTACCAATATGAACATCATCAATAAGCTCTCCGTCTTCAATCTCCACAGGCTCTACAGTCTGCAATGTTTCTACTCGCTCATGTGAAACGTTTTGCGTAAAGGCAGAAATAATTGGCTCATGAGGAACTTCCTCTTCTTCCTCATAGGCTGCTGGCGCGTGATTGACCGCTGCCACCTCGTCTGTACTTTCCGCTCTGGAACGGCGACTTTTCGGTTTCTTTGGCGTATTTTTTTTCTTTTCTTGCTGTTTTTTTTGCCATTTTCCAAAGAGCACAGGCATTTTTTCAGCTAAATATGGAACGAGTGCTTTTCCTGTTACTAAAATTAAACCGATAAAGAAAAGTACCCAAGCTACCACTTTAGCTCCTGTGGCTTCAAATAATACATGAAGACCGCTAAATAACAGTGCACCTACCATTCCACCGCCAAGTGCATTACTTCGATGGACTACACCATCCGTATCGATTAATATTCGCCATGACTCCCTCAAAACAGACTCCGATAATAAACCACCTGATTTTGTTAATTGCTCAAATAAAATACCATGACTAAAAATAGTCAAGCTCATAACAATGAGAACCATCCCTAACATAAGCCGGTCCTTTAGGCTTACTTTTTTCTGTCCAATCATAAGAAGCAATGCGACAAATATAAGCATAAATGGCACTGCAAAATGTAAATTCCCTAAAAGAAACATGGCAATGGTTTGTAAAATACGCCCAATCATGCCATATTCAAAAATCATAATGACCGCAATCGCGATTAAGATGAGCCCTAAAATTTCGTACATGAGCGGATGCATTTCTTTTTTATCGGATGTTGGTTTTGCTTTCGTGACTTTTTTCCTTTTATTACTTGCCATCTTTTTCACCTTCTTTTGCAATCCATTCTATATATGTAGCGAATAATATCATGTAGAACTCGATTATTTCAAAAAAAGGATTTTCCACCGTTTTATCGGCAAGAAAATCCTTCCTCCTTCGCTACTTCTTCAAAGCTTGCTCTACTTTCGATTCTATCAAAAAAACAAGCTTATTTTGAAGTGCTTGACTATGTCATGTCACATTTTCATGTAAGACATTTTCATCCTTTTGACATTCAATCGGTAACGCAACGCTGCAAAATGTGGCGTCACTCGTTAGCAACATGCGTTAAAGAAATCTTTTAAAATTTTAATACTCCATAATGATTGGGATAATCATTGGGCGGCGCTTCGTTTTTTGGAATAAATAAGTATTTAATGTATCACGAATTTCTTGCTTAATGTTTGTCCATTCGAAAGTATCTTTCCCAACATATTTTTCAATCACGTTTTTCGCAATTTCAGATGCTTCCACCATTAGTTGTTCTGACTCACGCACATAGACGAAACCACGCGATAAAATTTCGGGACCTGAAGCAATTTTCTTTTGTGCACGGTTTAAAGTGACAACAACAATGAATATACCATCTTGAGAAAGTAATTTACGATCACGTAAAACAATATTTCCAACATCGCCGACACCGATACCGTCTATTAATACATTTCCAGCTTGTACACGACCACTCATTCGCATTTTGCCATTTTTATATTCGACAATATCACCTTTATCAGCGATAAAAATTTGTGATTTTTGCATACCAAGCTGTTGTGCTAACTTAGAGTGTGCAATCAACATACGATATTCCCCTTGAACTGGAATAAAGTATTTCGGCTGCATTAAATTCAACATTAGTTTTAAATCTTCTTGGCTACCGTGACCTGATACATGGACATTTTTACTCGATGTCAAAATTTCAGCTCCAGCTTTTGCGATGGAGTTCATCGTATTGGCCATTTGCACTTCCATCCCAGGAGACGGCGTAAACGTAATGAGTACTGTATCATTTTGTTTAATTTTAATGTCTCGATGATGCTTACGAACAATTTTCTCTAACGCATCTAACGGTTCGCCTCTATTACCCGTTGCGATAATAATAATTTCTTCTTCTTGATATTTTTGCATCTCAGAGATTGGAATAATCGTATCTTCTTCTACCGTTAAGTACCCTAACTGTACACCTAAATCAACAGCTTTTTCTAAAGGTTTCCCCACAATAACCACTTTGCGGAACGATTTTTGCGCTTGCGTTAGGACTTGTTGAATACGAATGAAATTAGACGCATAGACAGCTACTAAAATACGACCTGGTGCCGAATGGAATGTTTTTGATAATTGCTCTTCAATCACAATTTCAGATGTCGTATAGCCTGGTCGCTCTGCTTCACAAGACTCCGATAGTAAGATAAATACGCCTTCTTCACCTAACTGTGCCATTTTGGCTAAATCCGGTTTAAACTTACCTGTTGCCGATTGGTCGAATTTAAACTCTCCAGTATGAACAATCGCTCCTTCAGAAGTATGGAACACAACCCCTAACGAATCGGGAATACTATGTGTTGTATGGAAGAATGTCACATACGTAGAGTTGAAATTCATACGGCTACGATTTGTTACTTCAAAGAATTTCACCTGATGTGGTGCAGGTAATTCCTTTAAATGTTCTTTGGCAAGTGCAATCGTTAATTTTGATCCATACACTGGTGCCTTCACTTTTTGTAAAATATAAGCGATTGACCCAATGGCATCCTCATGACCATGTGTTAAGAAAATCCCTTTCACACGCTCTTTGTTTTCTTCTAAATACGTAATATCAGGTATTACGATGTCAATGCCCAACATCTCGTCTTCTGGGAACATTAAACCGCTATCTACTACAAATAGCTCTTCGTCAATTTCTACTACGCACATTGCTTTTCCAATTTCGCCCACACCGCCTAGTGGAATGATGCGAATTAATTCATTTTTCTTTTTTGTCAATTTGTTTCCTCCTAAAAAATATCCCGAACAGCAACCACTTATTTTCATTATACGGTTTGCAAGGCTTTTGCACAAATTATTTTAAGTGCCAGTCACCCAAACAATTCTAGCGTAAAAAACCACTACGCTTTCCGCGGGCACGGAGTAAGCCGAAACGCCTCGCTAACACGTGGTTTGTTGCGGCTTACACCTGCGCGTTTTCACTGGATTCTGCCTTGAATTTTTACCTAGCTTGTGATGAAATTGTTTGAAATTGTTTGAGTGTCTGGCACCGCAACAATAAAAAAACTATAGATAAACTCTTCTTGGCGAGTTTATCTATAGTTTCACTTATTATCTAAAATTTTTAGCTTTTTCTTGGTACGTTTCCCATATTTGGTCGAAGTTAGCTTTTTCTTCATCTGTCATTTCTACCATTGGTAGTCGAACATTTAATGTGTCAAAGCCTAATTTTGTCATCGCATATTTGATTGGTGAAGGATTCGGTTGTGCAAACAGTGCACGCACTAAAGGTAATAATGCTCGATGAATTTTTGCAGCCTGTTCATGCTTTCCTTCTTCAAATAATTTTATCATTAACTGCATATCATTTCCGACAACGTGTGAAGCAACTGAAATGACACCAGCCCCACCAATTGCCAGCAACGGTAATGTTAATCCGTCATCCCCGCTATAAACTAAAAAATCATCTGCAGCGTCAACGTTTTCAATAATATCGCCCATTTGATCTAAATTCCCGCTCGCCTCTTTAATCCATGAGATATTAGGAATTTTACTTAAATCAACAGACGTCTCATAGGCAACGTTTATACCTGTACGTCCTGGTACATTATAAAGCATCACAGGCAGCTTTGTTTCTTTTGCAATCGTCTCAAAGTGCGCGTAAATACCTCGTTGGTTTGGTTTATTGTAATAAGGTGCTACTAACATAATACCATCCGCACCATTTTCCTCAGCCTTATGCGTCATCGCGATGGAATAGGCTGTTTCATTGTCCCCTGTACCTGCAATAACTGGTACACGACCCGCTACTTTTTCTACCGTAAATCGTACAACTTCAATTTTTTCTTCTGTGGTCATCGTTGGGTTTTCAGAGGTTGTGCCACATGCAACAATGCAATCCGTACCATTATCTATTAAATAATTAATAATACGTTCTAGTTCTGGATAATTAATCGTGCCATCATCTTTAAACGGCGTAATCATCGCCGTTCCAATTCGACCTAAATTCATCCTTACACCCCTCTTATAGTAAGTTATCCTCAAGCATTGCTTCTGCAATTTGGATAGAGTTCAATGCAGCGCCTTTTAATAAATTATCTGATACGATCCATAGATGGAATCCTTTTTTATTGTCTAAGTCTTGACGGATACGTCCTACAAAAGTAGCATCTTCACCTTCAGCATAAATCGGCATTGGGTAAGTTTGTGTTGCGATATCATCCTGTAATACAATTCCAGGTGCATGACGTAATACTTCGAAAATCCCTTCAACTGAAGTTTCCTTCTCTACTTCAATATAAACAGATTCAGAGTGTCCTGAAACAACTGGTACACGTACGCAAGTAGCAGCAACTTTTAGTTCTGGTGCATGCATAATTTTCTTCGTTTCATTAATCATTTTCATTTCTTCGTATGTAAAGCCATTGTCTGTAAATTTATCAATTTGTGGAATGACATTACGAGCAATCGGGAAATGACGTTTGTCGCCACCACTTGGTAAAATATTTGCTTCTACATCCTTACCTGCATCCCAGTTTGCGCTTTGTGCTTTTAGTTCTTCAATTGCTGAAATACCTGCACCAGAAACAGCTTGGTACGTCGATACCAATACTTTCGTTAAACCAAATGTTGCACGGATTGGTTCAAGTGCTGCAACCATTTGAATAGTCGAGCAGTTTGGATTTGCAATAATGCCCTTATGTTTTGCAAGATCGCCGCGATTCACTTCAGGTACAACTAGTGGTACCTCTGGATCCATACGGAAATGGCTCGTATTGTCAATGACTACTGCCCCGCGTTTTGCCGCTTCTGGCGCTAGCACTGCCGATACAGAACCACCCGCAGAGAATAAAGCGACATTGACGCCTTCAAAAGCTTCAGGTGTCGCTTCTTCAATTGTATACGTCTCACCATTAAATTCGATTGGTTTTCCTGCAGAACGTGCAGAAGCTAAAAACTTAATCTGTCCGATTGGAAATTTTCGTTTAATTAGCTGTTCCATCATTTTTGAACCTACTGCTCCTGTTGCACCTACAACCGCAACTGTTAACTGCTTAGTCATCTGTCATCTCTCCTTGAATACAAGTTCCATAATGTGTGCTATTGTATCATAAAAATACTGAAAATTGTGTGCAATTAATGATTTATTTGAAATATTGTATCAACAGTGGTTGTAATTGCTTTTTCTGCGTAATTGCTGCATGAACCGTGTCGACCATTTGGTCAAAATCAGCAATTAATGAATTGGGTTTTCCATGTGGTGAATCCTGACCAAATGGAATAAAGTAGATGTTTTTCGCATTGAGCAGTTTCATAATATTGATGCCATTTAAGCCCAGCGCATCATTTGTAGAAATACCTAGAACGACTGGGGAGCCATTTCGCAAAGTTGCCTTTGCAGCCATGAGCACAGGACTATCCGTCGCGGCATTGGCAAATTTACTAATACTA
Organism: Lysinibacillus mangiferihumi; assembly: GCF_003049665.1. Lineage (GTDB taxonomy): Bacteria > Bacillota > Bacilli > Bacillales_A > Planococcaceae > Lysinibacillus > Lysinibacillus mangiferihumi. The sequence goes on from NZ_PYWM01000004.1 coordinate 149,786, forward strand.
TTGCCAGTCATTGGTGCTATGACCATTGCATCCAACGGATTGGAAGGCCCAAATGGTTCCGCTTCTTTTATAGAAGAAATGACCTTTTCCCCTGTCAAAGCCTCTATTTTCGCAATCCATTCTTCCCCTGTTCCAAAACGTGTTGCGGCATGTAATACTGAATGCGTAATAATGGGGATAACGGTCGCCCCTGCATCAATAAAATTTTGAATCTTTGGTACAACATCTTCATACGTACAATGTGAAGCCGTAATGCCTAAACCAATTCGTTTACCCGTCAGCAATTTTCTTCCTCCTCTATTGCCTTGCACAAAATTTCTGCCGCATCATGTGCAAAGTATTTCCCAGGTAATGATGGCAATAGTACATACGTTTGCAATTGGTCCGCATCAATATCTAAACAGCCTGGCTCCGAAGCTAAATCATATAACACGGCTGGCACATGATCCTGAAACGATTCTGTAATCCACTTAGCTGGAATCGTATTAATGAAAATCCCATCATGTATGGACCATTTTCGATCGTCTAAATTCGAAGCTTTATAGCCATATGCTTTTGCTTCACTCACTTGTACCACTGAACGCGCAACAATATGCACATTAGCGCCCATCTTTACGAGTAAAGATGCGAGCATTTTGGCGATGCGACCAAAGCCTGCGATAGTAAAGTTTTGTCCGTAAATACATTTCTGCTCGAGTCCGTAAAATGTGGCGATAAATCCCTCCGCCGTCAACCTTGCATTTTGCCAAATAAAAGACTCCTGCTGCAAGTAACAATTCGTGTCATTTTTTTCTAGCAATTGCTTCCAATGCATCGTTAATCGACCCGTATAAAACTTCACTTGTGATATGCCATACAATTGCTCAACTTCTATCTTCAACGGAAGTATAGGGAGAACAATTTTATTAGGCTGGAACTCTAAGACAAGTTTATTTAACTCCTCATTCCAAACAGAAGTTCTTTTATAAAATACTGTACGTGAAGGACTTCGCAACATCGTCGCTAATTCTTTTAATCTTGAGTCCTCGCCGATTACCAGCCATTTTTCGTTTTCCAAAAGCTCACCTCACTGTAAAAATTCAGACTGTACTGTCGTCGTTTTGTTAAATAAAATACGATCTTCTCCAATTAATATAATTTCATGCCACGGAATCATTTCACTAACTTTTACTTTCTTCTTTTGGAATGGCATTTTTTCTTTAATAATCTCAAATCCATGTATCTTTCCTGTCTGCACATCTAATAGGCATTCTGTGTGTGCCAGTATGCCAAAATGTACACCACCTTCAACTTGAATCAATTCTTTATCCACCATTTCAGATAATAGCATGCCTCATCTCCCTCCTTGAGCCGTTAACCCAATATATGCCGAGTTTTTGCAATTCGTGCCCCATACAAAAGTACTTCTAGGTTGCAACTTTCATACATACTGTGTATAGTGTGTATATACAGTTATAATCAAGAGGTGAAAATAAGTGCGTATCCATTTAAGCAATGCGAGTGATAAACCAATCTATGAACAAATTACTGTTCAGCTAAAAGAAGCCATTTTAGCCAATAAGCTTCACGCAGGCGATGCACTACCCTCTATACGTGCACTCGCCAAGGATCTCAAAATTAGCGTGATGACAACCAAACGAGCATATGCAGATTTAGAGCGAGACGGCTTTATTGAAACGGTAGCGGGAAAAGGTAGCTTTGTTACTGAACGTAACCAAGATTTTTTACGTGAGGAGTTATTGCGCCAAGTAGAGGAGCATTTACAAAAAGCCGTCAGAATAGCTAAAACCGCAGGACTTGTAAAAGAGGAGTTAGTAGACTTACTTTCGTTAATTGTAGAGGAGGACAACTAAATGAATGCCATTGAAATCCATGATTTACACAAAGGCTTTGAAGGCTTTTCACTAAAAGATATTAGTTTTTCAGTCCCACAAGGTACAGTAATGGGCTTTGTTGGTGAAAACGGTGCAGGTAAATCCACTACCATAAAATGCATGCTTAATTTATTGAAAAAAGAATATGGCGAAATTTTGCTATTCGGTAAAGATATTGTCGAATATGAGCTTGCGATAAAAAACGACATCGGTGTCGTTTTCGACGAGCTGCATGTACCTGAAACGCTGAATGCGACGCAACTCGACAAATTTATGAAAAGGGTGTTTAAAACATGGGATTCTAATTATTATTTTGAGCGATTGACGCAATTTAAGGTGCCTAAGCGAAAAAAGGTAAAAGAGTTGTCTCGAGGCATGAGGATGAAGCTATCGATAGCGTTAGCATTGTCGCACCATCCGAAATTATTAATTTTAGATGAACCAACAAGTGGATTAGACCCAATTATACGTGATGAAATTCTCGACTTATTTTTAGCGTTTATGCAGGATGAAACACATAGCATACTATTTTCATCACATATAACAAGTGATTTAGAAAAGATAGCTGACTATATTACATTTATTCATAACGGTGAAATATTATTTAGTGAAAGCAAGGATGTCTTACTATATGATTACGGGATTTTTAAAGGGACGAATGAGGAAATAAGCGAATTACCTGAGCAAGCAATTATTCAAAAACGCGAAGGTACTTTCGGGCTTGAAGTACTTGTTCTAAAAAATGAAATAAGCGAAGCATTTACCGTTGAAAGACCGACTATTGAGGATATCATGCTATTTTTCGTGAAAGGTAGTGTTCAGCCATGACTGCTCTTCTAGTAAAAGATTTAATGACGATACAGCGTCAGCTAAAGACACAAGCTTTTATACTTATCCCAATGCTATTTTTTTCCATACTAATGGGGCAAGGATCTATTGTTTTTTCCTTTATATTATTTATCCTTGTTATTCAGGCCATTACGGCCCTTACCTACGATGAACTTTGCAGTTGGGACAAATATGTCAATACCTTACCCATTACCAAAAGCGAAATTGTCCTTAGTAAATACATGCTTAGCCTTGTGTTAATGTTAATTGGTCTGATTATTGCATTACCTGTAGTTTTTCTCATAAATCATTTTACAAACGATTGGGAAACCGCTAATTTTTTCCTTACATTCAATCTTCTAATTGGGGCGGCATTTTGTTTGCTTGCTTTAATCTTACCGATTTATATCAAATACGGCTCTATAAAAGGTCGAATCGTTCTGATTGTTTTATGCTTTATTCCTGGTTTACTCATTGGACTGTTAGAGGAGTATTTTGCAGATGTTGTGATTACGATTTCTAAGCTACAACAGTTCAGCTATTTAGTACCATTTATTGGACTATTTATTTTATGGTTATCTTCTCTTATTGCAACAGCAATCTATAAACGCAAGGATTTTTAGAAGGGGTGTGTACCATGAAAGCTTTATTGTGGCATAGATTGTCCATGCAAAAAGGGCATATTTTTATAGTGATTATCATTAGCTTATTTATAACTTTAATCAACTTCCGTTATTTTAGTAACGCTTCTATCGCCATGTTTGCGTTAATTTTATCTGCAACGATAGTTCAAAGCATGTATACGCAAGATCATAAAGTGAAGTGGGAACTCTTTGTAAACAGTCTTCCTTTAACTAAAAAAACGCAGTTACTAGCGGATTATCTCTATTGCTACAGCTTTATTGCACTACTTTTTATCACATCTGCTCCTATTTACTTTTCATCGTTTTACGAACAAAGTAATCGTTTCGAGCATTTCGCTATTTATTTCGCTAATATTAGCTGTGCGATTTTGCTTATTTGTACGCAGTTTTATTTACATCATTTAGCGGAAACTAAAGGGACGCGTTCCTTTAAAATGTTCATTTATATAGTAGCTATTTTTTTTATTAATTTTCCAATTCATTATTACTTAGCAATGCTAGCCGCTAATTTGTCCGTCATACTAATACCAACAGTTATTAGCGCAATTATTAGTGTTGTCGTTTTTCGAAAATGCCATGTGCTCTATAGAGAAAAAGAGATTTTTTAATGTTACCGCAATATGCAAAGCCTCATCATAAGTATCGTGATTGGGCTTTGCTCAAATTTAATTGAGGCCCAATTTCCATTCCATGCGCTCGCTTTCTTGGAACATATCTCTCACACTTGTTCCATTTAGTCATCCCTCAATCAAGCTCATGAGGACAATCCCTCTTAAGTGTCAGTTTTTTCGCAAGAAAAGGCATCCAACATTTGAATCGATGGATGCCTCGCACTTTTTATATTAACGTTATCTGCTTTATGTTAAGCTTCAGGTCCGATGATGGAAATCGCTGGCTCAGCTTTTAATATTTTCGAGATAAGACGATCTACAGACTCCATCGTTACCGCATCGATGGACGCGAGCACTTCATCTACTGACCGATGTCTTCGGTGCACTAATTCACTAGTACCATTTCGGTTCATACGTGCGCCTGTTCCTTCAAGGCCAAGCACAAAGCTTCCTTTTAACTGTTCCTTGGCATTATCTAACTCTTCCTCCGTCACGCCCCCCGCTACGATATCAAGTAATGTGGCATCAATGGTATGTTGCAATTGTGATAGTTGTTGACGACTTGCACTGCCGTAAATTGTAAATGCCCCAACATCTGCGTAGCAAGATTGGTAGGAGAAAATTGTATATGCTAAGCCACGCTCTTCACGTACTTCTTGAAATAGTCGAGAACTCATATTGCCACCAATAATATTATTTAACGCAATAAAACTATACATATCCGGATCTTTGACGCCAATAGCTGGGTAAGAAAGGGCTAAATGCGCCTGCTCCGTATCTCGCGTTTTCGTTATTTCTCCTGGATGGAACTGAGGATTTGTTAGGACAGGCACAACAGCAAGTGGTGATGCTTCGTAACGTCCGAATAAATCTTCAATCGTTGTTAATAGGGTTGGAGAAATATTGCCTGCCACAGAAATGACAATCGATTTTGGTCCATAATGTTTCGCCATATAATTGCGAATCATATCTGCTGTAAATGTTTTTAACGTAGCGGCAGTCCCTAAAATCGGGCGACCTAGGGCATCATTTGGATACATGACTTGCCAAAGCTTTTCATGCACATCATCATCTGGAGCATCTTCGCTCATTAATATTTCTTCTAGTACGACCTGGCGTTCCTTTTCTAATTCCTCTTCTGCAAATGTCGAATGAAAAAACATATCTGCAAGGATTGTAATAGCCAGCTCTGCATGATGGTCTAAAACTTTCGCATAGTAGCAAGTATTTTCTTTTGAAGTAAAGGCATTTAATTCGCCTCCAATACGGTCAAACTCTTCAGCGATTTGGCGAGCACTTCGCGTTGTTGTACCTTTAAAAAGCATATGTTCGATAAAGTGCGTAATCCCATTTTCCTCAGGTAATTCATAGCGTGAACCAGCATTGACAAATATGCCAAGAGCAACAGATCTAACATGATCAATTTGCTCTGACACAATACGCACACCGTTTTGACATGTATGTACTTGTACCAAATATTTTCCTCCTCTTATACATCCGTTTTATTTAAAAAAGGCTGCGCATCATACGCAGCCTTTTTTTATCAAATTATTTACCTTGTTCTGCGCGTTCTTTTTCTTCTTGAATAACCACTTTACGAGATAAATTCACACGACCTTGTTTGTCGATTTCAATTACTTTTACAAGTAACTGATCGCCTAGTTTTAACACATCTTCCACTTGCTTTGTACGTTCCTCTTGAATTTCAGAGATGTGTAATAAGCCATCTTTCCCTGGGAAGATTTCACAGAATGCACCGAATTTTTCGATACGTTTTACAGTGGATAAGTAGTATTCGCCCACTTTTGCTTCACGTACGATGTCTTCGATAATTTGTTTTGCACGAGCGTTCATTTCTTCGTCTGCTGAAGAGATGTAAATTGTACCATCTTGTTCTGTATCAATTTTTACGCCAGTTTCTTCAATAATTTTATTAATTTGCTTACCGCCTGGTCCAATAACATCGCGGATTTTATCTGGATTGATACGTACAATCACGATTTTTGGTGCATAAGCAGATAATTTTTCACGTGGTTGAGCCAATGTTGCAAGCATCGATTCTAAAATATGCATACGGCCAATTTTAGCTTGAGTCAATGCTTCTTCTAAAATATTTCGTGATAGACCGTCAATTTTAATATCCATTTGAAGTGCTGTTACGCCTTTAGCCGTACCTGCTACTTTAAAGTCCATATCGCCAAGATGGTCTTCCATACCTTGGATATCTGTTAAAATGGAATAATGCTCGCCTTTTTTAATCAGCCCCATCGCGATACCTGCAACAGGTGCTTTTAACGGAACACCAGCATCCATCATAGCTAATGTAGAAGCACAAATTGACGCTTGTGATGTTGAACCGTTTGATTCAAGTACTTCTGATACACAACGGATTGTGTATGGGAATACAGATTCATCAGGAATGACTGCTTCTAGTGCACGCTCACCTAGAGCACCGTGACCGATTTCACGACGACCTGGTCCACGAATTGGGCCTGTTTCCCCTACAGAGAATTGTGGGAAATTGTAGTGATGCATAAAGCGTTTAGATTCCTCAACACCTAATCCGTCAATAATTTGAACATCACCAAGTGCACCTAATGTACAAATTGATAAGGCTTGAGTTTGTCCACGTGTAAATAATGCTGAACCGTGCGTACGTTGTAATAGGCCTGTTTCAGAAGAAAGTGGACGAATTTCATCCAACTTACGACCATCTGGACGGATTTTATCTTCTGTAATTTGACGACGTACTTCGTCTTTTACCATTTTATCTAAAATAGTATGCACTTGTTTCATTGTTGTTTCATCGGCTTCTTGCTCTTCATAAGAAGCAATGATACGATCTTTCACCGCAGTGATTGCTTCATCACGTGCATGCTTTTCAGCTGTTTGAATAGCGTCATGCATATCAGTTTCACAAGCTGCTTTAATATCTGCTTGAATCGCTTCATCAATTTCAAATAATGTGACAGGTAATTTTTCTTTCCCTACTTCAGCAACAATTTGTTCTTGGAAAGCAATTATTTTTTTAATTTCTTCATGACCGAACATAATTGCTTCTAACATTACTTCTTCAGGCACTTCTAAAGCGCCCGCTTCAACCATGTTAATAGCATCCTTGTTACCCGCTACAGATAAATGGATTGTTGACATGTTCGCTTGCTCAACAGTTGGGTTCACGATGAATTCACCGTCAATATAACCAACTTGTACACCGGCAATTGGTCCATCGAATGGAATATCAGAAATTGCTAATGCTAATGATGAACCTACCATTGCTGCCATTTCAGATGTGCAATCAGGGTCATTAGACATAACCATAGAAATAACTTGTACTTCATTACGGAAACCGTCTGGGAACATCGGACGAATTGGACGGTCAATTAAACGGCTTGCTAGAATTGCTTTTTCAGATGGGCGTCCTTCACGTTTAATAAAGCCGCCAGGAATTTTACCTGCTGCATATAAACGTTCTTCGTAGTTTACTGTTAATGGGAAGAAATCAAGTGGTTTTGGTGATTTTGACATTGTTGCTGTTGCAAGTACAGAAGTATCACCGTAGCGTACTAATGCTGCTCCATTTGCTTGTTTTGCTAACTGTCCTACTTCAATTACAAGTGGACGGCCAGCCCATTCGTAGGAATAGACTTTCTTTTCGTTCATTCAATGAACCCCTCTCTATTATAAAAACACTTACTCGTCTGTATGTACTAATAGTAAGTGTACCAAAAATGCTTGTTCTATGCTAAATATTTCATGAAATAATCATACATTTAAATTCAGTTATTGCCAATTTATTTAGGATTTATTGCTTTATTTGGTTTTAATGGCGTTTTTGCTTGTTTTCATCTTATATTTTTACTTACTATTCATTATCTGTTGCTATTCGTCGTTAGCTAGAAAGTTTATAAACATAAAGAAAAAGCGGGAATAATCCCGCTTTTCGATTGTCAATTAGCGACGTAAGCCTAAACGATTGATTAGTTCACGGTAACGTTGAACGTCAGTTTCACGAAGATATTTAAGTAAGTGACGACGACGACCTACCATTTTAAGAAGACCACGCTCAGAGTGGAAATCTTTTTTGTGTGTACGTAAGTGAGTGTTTAAAGCGTTGATTTCAGCTGTTAAAACTGCAACTTGTACTTCTGGAGAACCAGTGTCACTTTCGTGAGTACGGTACTCAGCGATAATTTCGTTTTTACGTTCTTTTGTAATAGCCATTTGTATTGACCTCCTAAATAATTGTTAAATCCCCATTAGCACAGTAAACGTTGGAGTCATCGGTATACCGAGCTAAGGTTAAGCACTTTATGCACTTATGAATGTTACCATAAAACAATGGGGCAAGCAAGTAATAACATAGCTCATACCATATGGTGCTGCGGACAGCGCTATTTCATAACATGAAAAAATTGTATAGCCTCTTGCTTATCTTTCTCTATTTGAATTTTTAGCGCTTCAATTCCGTCAAACTTCCGCTCGCTTCGAATACGTTTATACCAAGCAACATGTACTTCTTCCCCATAGATGTTTTTCTCGAAGTTTAAAATATGTACTTCGATAGATAATTGCTTGTCGTTTGGATCTTTAAATGTTGGTTTATAACCTACATTACATACACCATCATACCAATTATTTTGTACAAGCAATCGTACTGCATACACACCACTTGCTGGAATGTAAGTACCCTCTAGTGCTTGTACATTTGCAGTAGGAAAGCCGATTGTACGTCCACGTTTATCGCCATGCACCACAATACCCTTTATTTCAAATGGACGTCCTAGAAGCATACGAGCAGCCTCCATATCGCCCTCTTGTAATAATTTACGAATGCGTGTTGAGCTGATTTTCTCAAGCGAGTCAACTTTCTTATCGACCACCGTTACACCATATTCGCCATTGCTTAAGACACGCATATCTTCCATCGTGCCTTTACCAAATGCCCCAAATGAAAAATCAAATCCTGCTGTAACATGTTGAATATTGAACCCTCGAATAAAGGTATCAATAAAAGCAGCCGGTGACAGCTTCGCAAAGTCTGATGTGAAGTGTACAACAAATACCGTATCAACACCTAGTTCTTCAAACAGCTGTAATTTTTGCTGTAGTAATGTAATATAAAATACTTTTTCATTGCGTCCGCCTAGCACTAATGATGGATGCGGATCAAATGTCATAACGGCAGTCGGGATTTGTCGCTTGTCCCCCTCTTGCTTGGCCGCTTCAATAACCGCCTGATGTCCAATATGTACACCATCAAAAAAGCCAATTGCCAATGAGTACGGCTGTATACTTTCTCGCTGTTGTAATTGGTGTGGGTATTTTAAATGAATGACCTCCATACAAAAAATCCTCCTACTCTATCGTTGGGAACATTTTATGTGGCTTCATCAACCCTTCTTTTGTCGGATGGGCTTGGTAAACCGCAAATGCTTTCCCTTTGATTCCAAACACAATTTTATCATGCACCTTTAATAATGCATCTGCTGGAAGCACTTGTCCATTGAAAATTTCTTTTTCAATCGATGATGTTATTTCAATATATGGATAGTCTGATAATGCATATTCTACTGGAAGAATGCATGTATGAATTTGTTCATTTTCCATTAATTCTGCAACTTGTGCTAGTGTAAAACAATTGTCTTGTGTAAATGTGCCAGAGGCAGTTCGCACAAGCTCTTGCATATGTGCAGGGTAGCCAAGCGCTTCACCAATTTGTACAGCTAATGTACGAATATATGTGCCTTTGCTACATGAAATCCTTACAGGGAATGTAATTTCATGCCCTTCGTAAATTTCCTTATCATCAAGCAACTCTAACGCATAAATTGTTACCTGTCTTGTCGGTCTTTCCACCGTTTCGCCTTTACGTGCATATTCATATAGCCGTTTCCCATTGACTTTAACAGCTGAAAACATCGGTGGTGTCTGATTAATAACACCCGTTAAGGAAGCTAAGACATCCAGCAACTCCGCACGCGTAAACGCCTTATTTGTAGTATCTTCCGCAACCGTTTCCCCTTCTGCATCTTCAGTCGTCGTTGTTCGCCCAATGGAAATGACTGCCTCATATGTCTTTCCTGCATCCGTTAAATATTCGGCAATGCGGGTTGCCTGTCCGATACAGATGGGCAGAACCCCTTCTACTCCTGGATCTAAAGTGCCCGTATGGCCAACTTTTTTTGTTCGCAATATTTTTCGTAATTTAAAGACGCAATCATGACTCGTCATGCCACGTTCTTTCCAAAGCGGTAAAATACCGTTCATCTAAATCCCCCTTTAGCATCATCACATGAAAAAAGCCTGCCTGCATGAAGATGCATGTGGCAGACTTTTACTGTTGTTATTCTTTGTGTAAACCACGTAGTAATGAATCAATGCGGTTACCATACTCAATCGATGAGTCAAATTCAAAGATTAATTCTGGTGTTCGACGTAAACGAATACGAGAACCGATTTCAGAACGGATAAAACCAGCAGCTTTTACTAAAGCTTTTAGCGTTTCCTCACGTTCACGTTCATTGCCTAATGATGTAATATAAATTGTCGCTTGTTGTAAATCACCTGTTACATCTACACCAGTAACAGTAACGAAGCCAACACGCGGGTCTTTAATTTTACGGCCAATAATATCACCAAGCTCTTTTTTCATTTGCTCAGCAACACGGTTTGAGCGTAGAGACATAATTAGTCACCTCTATTTCGATGTTCAGCTATTTGCGTTAAGCGAATGACTATGTCAATAAAAGGTTTTAAAGAAACCTAACACTTTCATTGACAATAACCATCCTAAATCTCACAAATAACCTTTGCTGCTTATAAATAGTCTCGCCACACATTAAGTTGTTCCCAAGACGGATTTGACTGCAAATAATGAAGGGCGTGATTGATTTCACGCTCTGCTGCGTCCTTCGAGGAAGAAACAGCAACAAGCGCTAATTTCGTACGCTGCCATACATTTTGATGGTCAACTTCGGCAATGGATACATTAAACTTCTGTTTTGTGCGCGTAATCATACGCTGTAATACAGCGCGTTTTTCCTTTAACGAATGGGCAGTTTGGATAATAAATTCTACCTCAACGTATACAATCATTATGCACGTTTAACTTCTTCCATAATGTAGGCTTCAATGATGTCGCCTTCTTTAATGTCATTGAAGTTTGTAATCGTAATACCACATTCGTATCCTCTTGCCACTTCTTTTACTTCATCTTTGAAACGTTTTAATGTATCTAATTCGCCTTCGAAGATTACCACGTTGTCACGAATTACACGGACACCAGAATCACGTGTTACTTTACCTTCTGTTACGTAAGAACCTGCAATTGTACCAACTTTAGATACTTTAATTGTTTGACGAACTTCCGCTTGACCGATGATTTTTTCTTCAAATTCTGGGTCTAGCATACCTTTCATCGCTTGCTCGATTTCTTCAATTACTTTATAAATAACACGGTGTAGACGAATATCTACGCCTTCTTCCTCTGCTGCACGTTTTGCATTTGTATCTGGTCGTACGTTGAAACCAATTACGATTGCATTCGATGCTGCGGCAAGAGAAATATCTGATTCAGTAATTGCGCCAGCGCCAGTATGAATAATTTTCACATTTACGCCTTCTACATCAATTTTCATTAATGAAGCAGCCATTGCTTCTACAGTACCTTGAACGTCAGCTTTAACGATTAAGTTTAACTCTTTCATTTCGCCTTGACTCATTTGTTCAAATAAGTTATCAAGCGTGACACGTTGTTTTTCAGAACGTTGTGCTTGAATAGCTGTCATTGCACGAGTTTCCCCAACTTGACGAGCTGTTTTTTCGTCTTCGAAAACAACGAAGCGGTCCCCAGCTTGCGGTACATCGTTTAAACCTGTAATTTCTACTGGTGTTGATGGACCAGCTTCTTTTACGCGACGCCCTTTATCGTTAACCATTGCACGAACACGGCCATAAGCGTGACCAACTACGATTGGATCACCAACTTTTAATGTACCGTCTTGTACTAATAGTGTTGCAACAGAACCACGGCCTTTATCAAGCTGTGCTTCAATTACAGTACCAAGTGCTAAACGATCTGGATTTGCTTTAAGCTCTCCCACTTCGGCAACAAGTAACACCATTTCTAGCAATGTATCAATACCTTCACCTTTTAATGCTGAAATTGGCACGAAAATCGTATCGCCACCCCAAGCTTCAGGTACTAAGCCATGCTCAGTTAATTCTTGCATTACACGATCAGGGTTTGCTGAAGGTTTATCCATTTTGTTGACAGCAACAATAATTGGCACTTCTGCAGCTTTTGCATGGTTAATGGCTTCAACTGTTTGAGGCATCACACCGTCATCAGCTGCCACTACTAGAATTGTTAAGTCCGTTACTTTTGCACCGCGCGCACGCATTGTTGTAAATGCAGCGTGCCCTGGTGTATCAAGGAACGTAATCTTTTTGTCGCCTTCTGTTACTTGATAAGCACCGATATGCTGTGTAATACCACCAGCTTCTCCAGCTGTCACTTTTGTATGACGGATTGAGTCAAGTAAAGTCGTTTTACCATGGTCAACGTGACCCATAATTGTTACTACAGGTGGACGTTCTGATAATTCCGCTTCATTGACTTCTTCTGTTTGCTCGAAGTGAGTTTCTAAATCCGTAATATCTACACGAATTTCTTCTTCAACTTCTACACCGTAGTCTGCGCAAATTAATTCAATTGCATCCTTATCTAATTCTTGGTTAATTGTCGCCATTACGCCAAGCATAAATAATTTTTTAATGATTTCAGATGGTTCACGGTATAATTTTTTTGCTAATTCAGCTACTGAAAGCGATTCAACAAAAGTAATTTTTTCTGGTAATTCTTTTTGTTTGATTGGTAATGTTGGTTGATGCGTTTTTGGATGACGGCGTTTACCACCGTGGATTCCTGGTTTTGGACGTTGGTTGTATCCACCACCGCCTCTGCGATTATTATTATTATTGTTATTATTATTATTTTGTGTCATATTTCTATTTTGATTACCTTTAGTATTCTTAGATTTTTCGTTAGACGAATTTGAGTTTTGTTGCGTATTATAATGATTTGCTTTCGGCGTCGATGTAGCAGATTGCTGCTTTTGTCCATCTTGTTTTTTCACCGATTGCTGTGGTTTTTGTTGTCCATTCGCTTGTGAACGTTGTGTTACATTTTGAGTAGCTTGCTTTGCCTCTCTTTTCTCTGTCGGTGCTTTAAATGATTGGTTTAACTTTGCCACAGTATCTTTTTCCAACATAGACATATGGTTCGTTACACTCACATTTAATTTACTTAGCGCTTCAATAACCTCTTTACTCGATTTATTCACTTGTTTGGCATATTCATGAACTCTGATTTTGGTCATCTGCTCACCCCCGATTATTTTTCGTTGAGTAGACTAGACAATTTACTTGCAAAACCTTTATCGGTAATAGCTAAAGCCACTCGGGCCTCCTTACCTGTAGCATGTCCTAGATCATAACGATCGCCAATTACATGATACTCAACGTTGTAATAAGTGCATTTATCTTGAATTTTTTTGCTAGAGTTTTTAGAAGCATCGTTTGCAAGCAGTACAAGCTTAGCATTACCATTGCGGACTTCCTTTACTACTAACTCTTCTCCTGAAATAACTTTACGAGCTCTTGCAGCTATACCAAGCAAATTAAACACTGCTTGATTGGTCATAAAATAGCCTCCCTACGAATGAGCAATAGTAGCTCTTCGTATATCTCTTCAGGAATTTTTGCATCAAGTTGGTGCCCTAAAACATTTTTCTTACGCGCGATGTCAACCGCCTGTTCAGACTTTGAAACATAAGCGCCTCGTCCAGGCTTTTTCCCTGAAACATCTACGCTAACCTCGCCCTCTTTCGAGCGAACAACACGAATCATTGCTTTTTTCGGTAGCATTTCTCCAGTAGCTACACATTTTCGAAGTGGTACTTTTTTATTAACCGCCATAAGAATCACCTTTCCTCTCTGAAGCTTCGTAAGAGGTGGACCAGCCATAACCAAAACGCCAAGGTAGAATTTTGTGATTTGAACATTGCGGAGTACAATCCCGTCTCTCAACACTCAAGACCTTCGCCACAGTTCCTGGCTTTATTCAGTCGGCCCAGGACGCCCACTGAATAAAGCCAGGTGACCAGTCACACGGGCTTTCTTACTTATTCTTCGTCGTCTTGATATAAGTCAACTGTAGCTTCTTCGTAGTCACTATCATCAGCAGGTACGAAAGTGCTTGTTGCAGATGGATAAATCCCTAACTCACGTGCATCTGTTTCACTTTTAATATCGATTTTCCATCCAGTTAATTTTGCAGCTAAACGAGCATTTTGACCGCGTTTACCAATTGCAAGAGATAATTGGTAATCTGGTACTACAACAGTTGTTGATTTTTCTTCTTCATTTACTTGCACATCTAAAACTTTTGAAGGGCTTAATGCATTTGCTACAAATACAACAGGGTCTTCTGACCATTCAACGATATCAATTTTTTCACCATTTAATTCATTGACAATTGTTTGAACACGTGCACCTTTCGCACCTACACATGAGCCTACAGGATCAACTTCTTCGTTATGTGCATGGACTGAAATTTTAGAACGGTCTCCCGCTTCACGAGCAATTGACTTGATTTCTACAATGCCTTCATAAATTTCAGGCACTTCCATCTCAAATAATCGACGTAATAAGCCTGGATGTGTTCGTGAAACGATTACTTGTGGACCACGTGTCGTACGTTCAACCTTTGTAATATATACTTTAATACGATCATGTGGATGATACGTTTCACCTTGGATTTGTTCATTTTGTGGTAATGCAGCTTCTACTTTACCAAGACCCACGTAAATATTACGCGCATCTAAACGCTCGACTACACCCGTTACAATGTCATCTTCACGATCTACGTATTGCTCATAAATTAAGCCACGTTCTGCTTCACGTACACGTTGTGTAACGACTTGCTTCGCTGTTTGTGCAGCGATACGCCCAAAATTACGAGGTGTTACTTCCTGTTCAACAATATCTTCTAATTGGTAAGCAGGGTTGATGGCCTTCGCATCTTCTAAAGCAATTTGTAAACGGTCATCTTCTACTTCTTCAACAACATCTTTACGTGAAAATACACGAATTGAGCCTTTGTCTAAGTTTAAGTCAACACGAACATTTTGAGCTTGGTTAAAGTTGCGCTTGTAAGCTGTAACTAATGCCGCCTCTATCGCTTCGATTAACACATCTCTTGAAATTCCTTTTTGTTCTTCTAGCGCCGTTAGCGCATCTAACAAATCACTACTCATTTTATTTTCACTCCTAAATATGCATTATGCTGAAAAATCGATGGCAAGTCGTGCCAAAGCGATTTTTTCCTGTTCAATTGTTACGGTAATTTTGCGTGTTTTAATAGGTACTTCCATCACTAATGTATGTTCATCGTATGACGTTAAGTAGCCTTGGAATTCCTTCATGTCCTTAATGGGTTCATAGGTTTTCACATAAATAAATTTGCCAACGGCTTTTTTAAAATCAGTATCTTTTTTTAATGGACGTTCTGCACCTGGTGAAGATACCTCTAAATAATAATTTTGTGTAATAGGATCTTTTTCATCCAACAGTAAACAAAGTCGTTCACTAACTTGAGCACATTGGCCAATGTCAATTCCACCCTCAGGTGTATCTACATAAACACGTAAAAACCAGTTACGTCCTTCTTTCACAAACTCGACATTCACCAACTCAAGATTTAACTCTTCGACAATCGGTGTAGCAAGTTCTTCAATTAAAGATGGTACTTTGCTCATTGTTTCCTCCTGCGTTTTTCAATTTCAGGCGTAATAAAACAGAAATTCCACCAGTAATGTTGGTGAAATTTGACGGTCTTACCTGCTGTTAGTCTAAAAAATTTGTTTTGCTTCGGTATAACAACAGAAAAGAGCGGGAATGCCCCACTCTTTTGCTGGAAAACTATCAACAAATTATTACCATAAGGATAGCACAATTTACGTCACAATGCAAACTTCCTTATTTTAGACATTAGAAGAGTGATAACTGATTCGCATCAGGCATACCTTCTAAACAACCTAATTGATCCATATACTCAATTAATGTTTTCGATACACGTCCACGTTGCTGTAAATCTTCTTTCGATAAGAACTCGCCATTTTCACGTGCCGCTACAATGGTTTTGGCAACGTTCGTACCAAGTCCAGGAATCGCATCGAATGGCGGTATTAAAGAATTGCCATCAATAATAAACTCACTAGCCTGTGAACGATATAAGTCCACCTTTTGGAAGCTCATGCCACGCTCGCACATCTCCAGTGCAAGTTCCATTACTGTCAGTAAGTTTTTCTCTTTCGTCGAAGCATCTAAGCCCTTCATATTAATTTCATCGATCCTTGCACGAATCATTTGGGAACCTTGCGTCATCGCGATTAAATCAAAATCATCTGCCCTTACGGTAAAGTAGGCAGCATAATACAAGATTGGGAAATGCACTTTAAACCAAGCAATACGTACTGCCATTAAAACGTAGGCAGCGGCATGGGCTTTAGGGAACATATATTTAATCTTTTTACATGATTCGATATACCAAGCAGGTACCTTATTTGCTAACATCTCTGCTTCAAATTCCTCTGATAAGCCCTTCCCTTTACGCACAGACTCCATAATTTTGAAGGCTAAAGATGGTTCAAGCCCTTGGTAGATTAAATACACCATAATGTCATCACGACAGCCGATTACTTCTTTTAACACACATGTACCATTTTGTATCAGCTCCTGTGCATTACCAAGCCAGACGTCTGTTCCGTGCGATAGACCAGAAATTTGCACCAGCTCCGAAAAGGTAGATGGTTTCGTATCTTCTAGCATTTGGCGAACAAATCGTGTACCAAATTCCGGAATCCCTAGTGTTCCTGTCTTACACCCAATTTGCTTTTCTGTCACACCTAGCGATTCAGGTGAACTAAAAATTTTCATAACAACCGGATCATCGGTCGGAATTGTTTTCGGATCAATGCCAGATAAATCTTGTAACATACGAATAACAGTCGGATCATCGTGTCCAAGAATATCGAGTTTTAAAATATTGTCATGAATGGAGTGGAAATCAAAGTGTGTTGTTCGCCACTCCGAATCTTGTGCATCCGCTGGGAACTGCACTGGTGAGAAATCATAAATATCCATATAATCTGGTACAACGATAATCCCACCTGGATGTTGACCTGTTGTTCGTTTTACACCTGTACAACCCTGTACTAAACGGTCTACTTCAGCACCTCGGAAATGAAGGTTATTGTCGCTCGCATAGCCTTTAACGTAACCATATGCTGTTTTCTCTGCAACAGTACCGATTGTTCCAGCACGGAACACATAATCTTCACCAAACAGTACTTTTGTATAGTTGTGGGCTTGCGGTTGGTATTCACCTGAGAAATATGACGATAGGTAAGCATTTGAAGTCATCGCTAGCTTTTCCCCCGTCCCACACCGTGCATGAGGCTTTCACACTCACACGGCGTTCCATCGTTAATATTGTTGAAAGTTAGAGGCAACTAACATTAACGACTTGTGCCCTTCCCTCTGAAATGTTTTGTCCTCCGACTTATTGGATATTCAGTCATCTATGGCATTTCTTCACTGGTACTACGGCACTACTGCCACTCCTTTTAAGTAAGTTATAGCTAATAGCCTTTCCTTACACCGTCGTCAGCGGAATGCAACTTCCTCTTACGTTAGGAGCTTCACACGTTCCACTATTTCTATCTGTACATCTTTCCTTAGGTTCCCCCCTAAATTCCGCTAGGCCAGCATGTGCCTATAACACAAGATGGATTTTCATAACCAAACGCTTACTCATCCACACCTAGAAGTCCTATTTGGACCCCGCAGCATTTCTACTACGTGACATTCACGAAAAGTCAGTCGAGGGTTCGTCCCAGTCATTCTACTGATTCTAACCATAGAAAGTTTATAGACGCCAGACCTATCATTCACAAGATTGCTCTCTTTCCACAGCCGTACTGTTTGGGTGAACTTCAGCCTACTTTAACGAGCTTCATACAAGTTTCAATTTTGCAGTTATCCACTTGCATGTCGTAGCTTCAGCGAGTATGTTTCAGGGCGTTACTCCGTCATTCCATACTTTGAAATAGTAGTTCTACCAAATTGGTGGCTAATCTTTTCAATTAGCAACGTGTCGCACTCAAATCGATATCAGGTACTTTATCTCCTTTAAAACCAAGGAAAGTTTCGAATGGAATATCTTGTCCGTCTTTTTTATAAGGTGTACCACATTCCGTACAATCTTTGTTCGGTAGGTCATAGCCCGAGCTAACAGAACCGTCATTGAAAAACTCGGAATGCTTACAATTTGGACAAATATAATGCGGTGGTAACGGGTTTACCTCCGTAATTTCCATAAAGGTTGCCACTAATGAAGAACCAACGGAACCACGAGAACCTACTAAATAGCCATCCGCAAGTGACTTTTTCACAAGCTTTGCAGAAATTAAGTAAATCACACCAAATCCATGCCCTAAAATCGACTTTAGCTCTTTCTCGATACGAGCTTTAACAATTTCTGGTAATTCTTCGCCATAGATACGATGGGCCATCTCATACGTTAAATTTGTTACTTCATCATCAGAACCTTCAATTTTAGGTGTATATAAATCATCCTTAATCGGCTTTACATCGTCAATCATAGCCGCAATTTTTTGCGTGTTTGTAACGACGATTTCTTTTGCAAGATCAGGGCCTAAAAAATCAAACTCTTGCAACATCTCGTCCGTCGTTCGAAAATGAACCGCTGGCAGCTTGGATCTATTTAAAATATTGGCGCCACCTTGAGAACCAATCAGTATCTGTCTAAACATAGCATCGTTCGGATCCAGGTAATGAACATTTCCTGTAGCAACTACAGGCTTATCCATCTTCTTGCCAAGTTTCACAAGCTTGCGAATAATATCCTCAATGGTCCATTCATCGCGCACGACATTACGTTCAATTAACGGAGCATATACAGCCTTCGGTTGTACTTCAATATAATCGTAAAACCTTGCGATTTGTTCTGCTTCCTCAGGTGATTTATTCATCATCGTCTCAAACAATTCACCATTACTACAGCCGGAACCAACTAACAGTCCTTGTCGATATTGTTCCAACGTCGCACGTGTTACACGAGGGACACGATAGAAAGTTTTTGTATGCGAATGAGACACAAGTTTAAATAGATTTTTTAAACCGTCATTATTGACTGCTAAAATCGTACAATGCATCGGACGCGCTTTTTTATAGGCATCACCGCCGCCAATATGCTTATTGAAATCATCGTGATATTTAATGCCGAGTTCATCCGCTTCTTTTAACAGATGCAATAATAAATAACCTGTTGCTTCCGTATCATAAATGGCGCGGTGATGTTGCGTTAATTCAATGCCGAATTTTTTACATAATGTATTTAAGCGATGATTTTTCATCGTAGGATGGAGCAAACGAGCAAGTTCTAAAGTATCAATTACTGGGTGAATCGTATCTTCCAGACCGTATTTTTTATAACCAGTATAGAGGAAGCCCATATCAAAAGAGGCATTGTGTGCCACTACGATTGCGTCTTCTATAAAGGCATGGAACTCATGAATCACTTGCTCCACTTCTGGCGCATTGCGAACCATCTCATCTGTGATGCCGGTCAGTTCGATTGTTGTTGCAGACAATGCATGATGTGGATTTGCAAAACTTTCGTATTTGTCAATCACATGTCCGCCTTTAATTTTGACTGCTGCAAGCTCTATGATTGTATCGTAAGCAGTAGAAAGCCCTGTCGTTTCGACGTCAAACACCACATAGGTCGCATCGTCTAATGCACGATGCTCAGAAGCATACGCAATCGGTACACCGTCATCGACTAAATTAGCTTCTAAACCGTAAATCACTTTAATGCCGTGTTTTTTGCCTGCTCCATAAGCTTCAGGGAAAGACTGCACGACCGCATGATCCGTTATCGCAATCGCTGGATGACCCCATTTCGCCGCTTGAGCCACTAACCTATCTACCGGTGTAACTGCATCCATTTGACTCATCGGTGTGTGCAAATGGAGCTCTACTCGTTTTTCACCTTCTGGCGCCTTGTCTTGTCGTGTTTCTTTTTTAATTTCATTAATATCATTTGCCATCACAATTAAATCACGAATAAAGGTATCGGTTTGAACCGAGCCACGTACTTTCACCCACATACCCTTTTTCAAATGCTGCATCAATTCCGCATCATCGTTATCCCGTGAGAACATTTTTACAACAATTGAATCCGTATAGTCCGTAATTTTAATTTGTAGAAGTGAGCGTCCACTTTTTAATTCTTTAATTTCGGTATCGAAAACAAACCCTTCAATAATAACGCGACGTTCTTCTTCCACTATGCGCTTAATTTCCATAATTTCATCGTCTTTAATTTGCATACCAAGCTGAAATGGACGATCACCGAGGGCCGCCAATGCTGGATTGTCCTTTTTGTCCTGCTCACGTTTTTGGAAGTCTTGCATTGCTTGTTGAGCCATCGCTGCTTCTTCTAAGCGTTTTTGCTCGATAAATGCTTCTTGGGCTTCACGCATTTCTTCTGTTTCCTCTTGCAGCATAAAATCAAAGGCAATTTGCGGAAATCCAAATTGACTGTAGCTAAGAGCTAGCTTTTCCGCATATTTCGTTTTCAGCATCATCAGTTCCATTTCCTGCACGCAGGATAACGTAATTTTTTGCCCATTCCACATCGGTATTTGCGATACAAGGCAATTTTTTAAGGTTGGTGCCATATCGTCGATTTGCTCAACAATGGTTAACCAATACGCTTGAATCAGCTCTTCCGTAACATTTTTTTCAACTGTTTCAAAAGTTGTTTCGATTTGGGCTATAGCAGCGAATTTTTCAGCTAGATGTGTACGAAATAGTTGATATAAGGGAAATGGAAGTATGCCACGTAATTTAATATTAAAATGCCAGAGTCTATTTTTTTTATGCACAGTAAGACGGGCTAATTCGCCTTCTTCAAAAAAGGACATATAAACATCTTCTGTTAACTCTAGTTGTTGCAAGAGCATTTGAAATCTTTGTCTTGCTTCTTGTTGCTGTTCCAATCAATGACACCTACTTTCACTTTAATGGGCAAGAGGCTCTAATCACCTCTTGCTCATTGTTATCTAGCAAATACTTTTTCAACTATGATGCAAAAAAATTCGCTCCCTTTCCACGGGCTATTCCAGCAAGCCTCACTTTACTTTTATAGCAGTGAGATTTGCTTGGTTTCCCGTAGGAGTGTCGCGAATTCGTTTGCTTGTCCTCATTCATCTTCCAAAAGATGTTGCTAGTAAGAACATCTATATCTTTTGGCTATTATGTTACCAAAGGATTTTAATTTTTGCGGAAAAATTCATTTAAACGATCAATGACTTCTTCTTTTTTCCATTCAAATGTTTCACCTGTTTGACGGAATTTCACTTCGACAACACCTTCTGTTGCCTTTTTACCGACTGTTACACGAACTGGTAAACCTATTAAATCTGCATCTGCAAACTTCACACCTGCACGTTCAGCACGATCATCTAATAGTACATCATAGCGATATGATTTTAATAAGCCATATAACTCATTTGCTAATGAAACTTGTGTTTCATCTTTCGTATTAACAGGTACAACATGAATGTCATACGGAGCTAGTTGTGTTGGCCAAGTAAAACCATTTTCATCTTGGAAATGTTCAGCTACTGCAGCTAGAATACGTGACACACCAATACCATAGCAACCCATAATAAACGGCTGTGACTTTCCTTGCTCATCTAAAAATGTTCCATTCATTTTTTCAGAATAGGTAGTACCTAATTTGAAAATATGACCAACCTCGATACCTTCTGCAAATTTAATGATGCCTTGTCCATCAGGAGATGGGTCTCCTTCTTGGATAAAGCGAATATCCAAGTATTCATTGACAGCAAAATCTCGCTCTGGGTTAACATTTACTAAGTGGAAGCCGTCGTCATTGGCACCCGCTACCCCGTTACGAATTGATTTAATTGCATGATCTGCAACAACTTTGACCTCTACAGGTAATTTTACAGGGCCGATTGAACCTACGCCACAGCCTAGCAATTGACGAATAGCTGCTTCGTCAGCAAGTTCTACAGAACCAGCATCTAGTGCATTTTTTAGTTTAATATCGTTAATTTCGTGATCGCCACGAGCAAGGACTACCACTAATTCACCATCAACATTAAATACTAATGATTTAATAACATTTGAAGGTGCTACTTGTAAAAATGCAGATACTTCTTCAATTGTTTTTTGATCTGGTGTTGCTACTTTTTCAAGATCTTTTAACGCTTCATTGGCTGGTTGATACTCTACAGTGACCTCAGCCATCTCAATGTTTGCCGCATAGTCTGATGAATCAGAGTAAGCAATTGTATCTTCCCCAATTTCAGAAAGTACCATAAATTCATGTGTACCTTTACCACCAATTGAACCAGCATCGGCAATAACTGCACGATAGTTTAAACCAAGACGCGAGAAAATATTAGAGTAAGCGCGGTACATATCCTCATATGTTTCATCTAAGCTTTCCCGTGAAGCATGGAAAGAATAAGCATCTTTCATAATAAACTCTCTTCCTCGTAATAAGCCAAAACGAGGGCGTTTTTCATCGCGGAATTTTGTTTGAATTTGATAGAGTGTTAATGGTAATTTTTTATATGATTTAATTTCATCACGTACTAAAGTCGTAATGACCTCTTCATGTGTTGGTCCTAAGGCAAAGTCACGATCATGGCGATCTTTTAATCGCATTAGTTCTGGACCGTATTTTTCCCAACGGCCGGATTCTTGCCATAGTTCAGCAGATTGCAATGCAGGCATTAATAATTCGATAGAATTGATGGCTTCCATCTCTTCGCGAATAATATTTTCGATTTTTGTTAACACACGTTTTGCAAGCGGTAAATACGAATATACCCCACTTGTATTTTGACGAATAAACCCTGCACGTAATAATTGCTTATGTGATTTTACATCTGCATCAGCAGGTACTTCACGTAGCGTTGGGATAAATGTTTTACTTTGCTTCATTCAGTGTTCCACCTTTTTAATAAATAAATTTATACTCTAATTAGCATAAACAAATTTAGCTTTGAACGCAATGTTTCAAAATAATTGCGCTCAAAGCTATTTTACATTTTATTTTCACTTTAGCCTAACCATGTTTCGATTTTACGTTATAAACAGTCACGCATCATCCAAATATTAGGAATATAAAAGTCGATTGTCATTACGTACTTGCTAGAAGAAGAAACGTTGGATATCGTTCCACGTCACAACCACCATTAATATCATCAGCAAGACGATACCTACAAAGTGCACCATACCTTCTTTTTGACGATCAATTGGTTTGCCTCTTAAAGCCTCAAAGCCAAAGAACAATAAGCGGCCTCCATCTAATGCTGGAAGAGGTAATAGGTTCATAATACCAAGGTTGATACTTAGCATGGCAGCAAAATTGATTAATGCGAAAATTCCCAATGTCGCAACTTCTTCAGTTGTTTTATAAATCCCTACAGGTCCTGATAATGCATCAATAGTAAATTGTCCTGTAATAAGCATACCTAGTAATTCAAAGATTTTAACCGTCATATTATACGTTGCTTGTGCTCCGTATACCACTGCTTTTAATGGGTTATAAACACGCGGACTATCATACTTTACACCAATTTGTCCAAGCGTCTCGCCTTCTCGCTTCACTGCCTTAACTGTTATATTTAAGTTTTCGATTTGTCCACCACGCTCAACCGTTACATTAATCTCTTGATTAGGGCGATTCTGTACAATGGCAGCTAAATCCTGCCACTTTTCAACTGCTTGTCCATCAATCGAAGTCACCTTATCTCCTGCTAGCATCCCAGCTTGTGCTGCCGGATCATTTGCTACTACTTCTGTAATAATCGGCTCATATGTTGGTACACCGTTTATTAAACCAATAAGCAAATAGATGAAAAAGGCTAATATAAAGTTAAATAATGGTCCGGCAAAAATGGTCATCGCACGTTGCCCAACTGTTTTTGCGTTAAATTGACGATCATATGGCGCAATTACTGTTTCTCTGCCATTTTCTACAACAACACAATCTCTTGCAACACTATAACGAACTAAATTTTCTTCCTCATCATAGCCTTCAATAAATAATTCTCGTTCTAAATCAGCTCGTTCCACCTCTAAAAATAATAAATCTGGTAATTGTCTATTATTTTGATTGAAGATAATTTTTTTGGCGATATTATCTTCATCGACAATAAGCCCTACACGGTAGCCAGGCTGTAATTCAATACCATCCATATCTTCGCCTGCCATGCGGACATATCCACCGATTGGCAATAAACGGACTGTATAAATTGTTTCCCCATGCGTCTTGCCATAGATTTTCGGACCCATACCGATTGCAAATTCACGCACCATAATCCCCGCACGCTTTGCAAATAGGAAGTGGCCAAGTTCATGGAAGAACACGAGCAAGCCAAATATTAAAATAAATGCAATGGCTGTTTGCATAATACCCCACCTTTAAAAGCGAATAGTTAACGAAAGCTTCCTGTCGTTATTTTACCATGTCTAACACTATTTTTCTTGTTTCTCTGTCCACATGTAAAATTGTTTGCAAATCTGGCACGAATACATTATTGTGTGCCTGCATGACACGTTCAATTGTTTCATCAATTTCAAGGAACGTTATTTTGCCTTGTAAAAATGCTGCAACTGCCGCTTCATTCGCAGCATTCATTGCCGTTAAAATGGTACCGCCTGTACGCCCTGCTTCGAATGCTAAGCGCAACGCTGGATACCGTTCAAAATCCATTTCTTTAAAATGCAGTTGACCAATTTGCGCTAAATTAAGACGTTGTCCATTTTGGAGCGGCATACGATCTGGATAGCTTAATGCATATTGGATTGGTACACGCATGTCCGGCGTACCAAGCTGAGCAATTACGCTAGTATCATGATACTCAACAAGAGAGTGAATAATACTTTCTCTGTGTAAAAGTACATCAATTTTATCATAAGGCATATCAAATAAAACATGTGCTTCGATTACTTCAAGCCCTTTATTCATCATAGTAGCTGAATCTATCGTAATTTTTGCACCCATTGACCAGTTCGGATGATTAAGTGCATCGGCAACCGTGACATGTTTTAACTCCTCACGTGTTTTGTCGCGGAAACTTCCTCCAGAAGCTGTAATGATTAAACGCTCAATATTTTTCGGATTTTCGCCATTCATTGATTGGAAAATAGCCGAATGCTCACTATCCACTGGTAAAATTGTAGCATTGTATTTCTTTGCCTCTGCCATAACTAAATGACCTGCTGTGACAAGCGTTTCTTTATTGGCAATCGCAATCGTTTTGCCCATGCGAATAGCAGCTAGTGTCGATTCAAGTCCAACGCTACCAAGAACTGCATTCACGAGCACCGTCGAATCAGGATGTGTAGCAACCTCTACAAGCCCTTTTTCACCAAATGTAAAGTGTACTTGCGGGTAGTCTTTTGCGAGAATAAGTGCATCTTCCTCAAGCTGAACCGATACCAGTTCAGGCTTTAAAGTCTCTATCATTTCACGTGTTTTTTCTATGTTTTTTCCTGAAGAAAACGCTACAAGATGAAATGCATCACGTTGTTCTTTTAAAATATCATAGGTTTGCCAACCGATAGAACCAGTTGCACCCAATAAACTAATTTTTTTCACGACAAAACGTCCCCTTTTTCTATCTAAGCGATCTATTTCATAATTCGCATTTTCATCCATCATTCATCATTGCGTCCCGATTTTATTCGAGTTTGCTCGACAAGCAGCTGGCGGTCGCTCTTTGGTGAGTAAGTCGAGCTATTTACGGCTCGCTTTTCAAAGTGAGGTCGCCCGCCTTGCGCCCATCGATATATCTTTTCCTAAAACTATAGGCAAATGACGCTTCCTAACAAGGTCTTACATACTTAGCTACCGAATAAATGTAAAAAATGCAGTAGTGGCACGACAAATAATAAACTATCAAAGCGGTCTAGAATCCCGCCATGTCCTGGTAAAATATTGCCTGAATCTTTTACGTCAAAATGGCGCTTGATAGCTGATTCCACTAAATCGCCCATCTGACCAATTATCGAAGCAAAAATCGTGATCACAATAAGTGAAACATAACCGTTAGCAAATGGATAAATCGCTTGCATAGCTATAGCAAAAATAACCGCTATAACAATCCCACCAACAAAGCCTTCAATCGTTTTCTTCGGTGATATTTCAGGCCAAAGCTTATTTTTACCTAGTTTTCTACCTACAAAATAGGCTCCTGAATCTGTTGTCCAAACAACAAGTAAACAATATACAACAAACTCAAGACCATAGTTTCGCGTTTCGATTAAATAATGGAAACCTAATCCTACATAAAACGCCCCAAGCAAAATAAAGCCAACTTCATCAAATGTAATTTTATTTTTCACTAGGACTACGTAGATAAGTAACAGCATGACCAGTCCGTAAATAATCATTAGAATCGATGAGTAGCCGATTGCATGTACTACCTCATTTGCCCAATCTTTTGGTATGACAAGCATAATAAGCGTTAGTAACCCGATAATACCAGGTACTGAAAAAATCGAAATACCTTTCATCTTCAGTATTTCATAAAAGCCTACAACAGCCATTGCTAGTACAAGTAGTGTAAATGGCACCTTTCCATAAATAACAAATGGAATAAACAGTGCCGCGGCAATGATTGCTGTGATGATTCGTTGTTTCAAGATGTTTCTTCTCCCTTCAACCCACCGTAACGGCGATTACGTTTTTGATAGTTTTCCACCGCTTCCAGAAAGTTTTCCTCGCTAAAATCTGGCCACAATGTATCTGTAAACCAAAATTCTGTGTAGGCGAGCTGCCATAACATAAAGTTACTTAATCGCACTTCACCACTTGTACGAATGAGTAAGTCTGGCTCTGGTAGATGAGCTGTCATTAAATGAGCTGTCATACATTCCTCATTTATGTCTTGTATAGTTAATTGACCGTCCTGTACTTTTTGAAGCATCGTTTTCATGGCACTTACCATTTCTGAACGACTACCATAATTTAATGCAAAGTTTAAAATTAACCCTGTATTATGCTTCGTCTCTTCCATTGCCTCATACAATGCTTTTTGTGTATGTGCTGGCAAGAGCGTCGGATCTCCAATCATTTCAACTCGCACATTGCGCTCCATCATTTCCGGTAAAAAAGATCCTAAAAATTCTACAGGTAGACGCATCAGAAAATCGACTTCAGGCTTTGGCCGTTTCCAATTTTCTGTAGAGAACGCATACACTGTTAATACTTTTATGCCAAGATCAGATGCAAATCTAGTTACCTTCCGTACCGTCTTCATACCTTCATGGTGCCCAGCAACACGTGGCATGGCACGTTTTTTAGCCCAACGTCCATTTCCGTCCATAATAATCGCTACATGGGCAGGAATCGGCTCGCTTTTCGCAAGGGCAACACGTTCCTCCAATGATAGTGTATCCATATTTACTTGTTTACCTAATAGCTTCTTAAACATGCTAACTCCCCCACTACAACTAATCGGACGTATACTAACCTATCATAACAAACAAAAGTGCTTTTTGTCTTTTTTTTCCCTCTAATTGACTATGTATGAACTAGCTTATTTTAGAACAACACACATCTTAAAGAAAATTCTTGTCTTGCTACATTCAGCAACTGCTAGTAAGCCAGAACAATGTAACGCGTATACTACGTGTAAACGAGTTAACCATTACGGCTCATAGAGAGCAGGTGAAAATTGTAACACCGATAAGAAATGAATACTTTTACAATAAAAGAGAAAAGACGTCCTGTTATGTATAGGACGCCTTCATCTCATCAAAAAGTTCCATCGTAGAAATGCAAAGCGCCTGCTTACACTTCTAGAATTTCTTTTTCTTTTTCTTTCGCTACTTGGTCTACTTTCACGATGAACTCATCTGTTAATTTTTGAATATCGTCACCGTATCCACGTAAATCGTCTTCTGTGATTTCGCCTGCTTTTTCAAGTTTTTTAAGATCATCATTCGCATCACGACGAACATTACGTACTGCGATTTTTGCATCTTCAGCTTCTTTTTTCACTTGTTTTACAAGGTCTTTACGACGTTCTTCTGTTAACGCTGGAATCATTAAACGAATAACAGAACCATCATTTGTCGGTGTAATACCGATATCTGACTTCATAATCGCTTTTTCAATTTCACCTAAAATGGATTTATCATAAGGTGTAATCACTAGTAAACGAGCTTCCGGTACTGCAACACCTGCAAGTTGATTGATTGGTGTTGGCGCACCATAGTACTCTACAGAAATACGGTCTAGTAGAGATGCGTTTGCACGGCCTGCTCGGATTGATGCTAATTCACGTGAAAAAGCAGCAATTGATTTAGTCATTTTTTCTTTCGCTTGGTCTAATACTTGTTTAGTCATTGTGCATTCCTCCTAACAACAGTTCCAATTTTCTCGCCTAGTACGGCACGTTTAATATTACCTTGCTCCGTAATTGAGAAGACAATTAACGGAATATCGTTATCCATACATAAAGTTGAAGCAGTTGAATCCATTACTTGTAACCCTTGCTGAATAACATCTAAGTATGTGAGTGTATCATATTTGATAGCAGTAGTGTCGACCTTTGGATCTGCAGAATAGACACCATCTACATTATTTTTCGCCATTAAAATCGCATCTGCGTCAATTTCTGCTGCACGTAATGCAGCTGTTGTATCTGTAGAGAAGAACGGGTTACCTGTACCTGCAGCAAAAATAACTACACGTTTTTTCTCTAAATGACGAACTGCTTTACGACGAATATATGGCTCTGCTACTTGTGTCATCACAATAGAAGATTGCACGCGTGTTTCGATACCTAATTTTTCAAGAGCATCTTGTAATGCTAATGAATTCATAACCGTTGCTAGCATACCCATATAGTCAGCGGCTGCACGATCCATACCCATTTCACTACCGATTTTCCCACGCCATATATTACCGCCACCTACAACTACAGCAACTTCTACATCAAGATCTACTACTTCCTTCACTTCTTCAGCAACAGACTTGATAATTTTTGGTGATAAACCGAAGCCAGCCTCTCCTGCTAACGCTTCACCACTTAGTTTAATAACTACTCGTTTATATTGTGGCACACTCATTGTAAACCTCCGTCAGACATTTATTTAAAACTTTTCTTTTCCTTTTCCATTATAGTATATCTAACAATAATTGCTAGTTGTGAATAATGGTAATAGAAAATTCTATCCTTTTTTAGCTCATCTCGGAAAAATAGGGAACACGTTATGTTGTGTTCCCCATTTTTGTCTAGAAAATCTAGTTATTATTTGATTAGGATCAAATGCAAGCCAATCCATCAACTGAACTAGTCTACAAATTAGTTACCTTTAACTTGGTTCATTACTTCTTCAGCAAAGTTATCTTCGCGTTTTTCGATACCTTCACCAACAGCGTAGCGTACAAAACCAGTTACATTACCGCCAGTTGAAGCAACGAAGTCGCGAACTTTTTGATCTGAATTTTTAACGAATGATTGGTCAAGTAAACATACGTCTTCGAAGTATTTACCAAGACGACCTTCAACCATTTTTGCAACGATGTTTTCTGGTTTACCTTCGTTAAGTGCTTGTTCAGTTAACACTTTACGCTCACGGTCAACTTCTTCAGCAGAAACTTCTTCACGAGAAACGTAAGTTGGGTTAATCGCTGCGATATGCATAGCAATATCTTTAGCAGCAGAAGCATCTGTAGAACCTTCTAAAGATACTAATACACCAATTCGGCCACCCATGTGTAGGTAAGAACCGA
Organism: Lysinibacillus mangiferihumi; assembly: GCF_003049665.1. Lineage (GTDB taxonomy): Bacteria > Bacillota > Bacilli > Bacillales_A > Planococcaceae > Lysinibacillus > Lysinibacillus mangiferihumi. The sequence goes on from NZ_PYWM01000004.1 coordinate 179,688, forward strand.
AAGCATCTGCATCAGTTTTTGATTTTACTTCAAAACGACGAAGTGTGATTTTTTCACCGATAGTTGCTACAGCTGTTGAAATTTGGTCAGAGATTTTTACGCCTTCTGCATTTTCAAGCTCTAATGCAGCTTCTACTGATGCTGGTTTAGCAGCAAGTAATTGCTCAGCTAAAGAAGAAACTAATACTTGGAATTTATCGTTTTTCGCAACGAAGTCAGTTTCAGCGTTTACTTCAAGAATAATTGCTTCGTTACCTTTTTCTAAAATATAAGTTGTACCTTCTGCAGCGATACGGTCAGCTTTTTTAGCAGCTGAAGAAAGACCTTTTTCACGTAGGAAATCGATTGCAGCTTCTAAATCACCATCAGTTTGTACTAACGCTTTTTTACAATCCATCATACCAGCGCCAGTTTTTTCGCGTAATTCTTTTACTAATTGTGCAGTAATGTTTGCCATTTAGTGTTGCCTCCTCAAATTGGTTAAACTATTTATAGTGGTAGGTTCTAAAAAAGGTGATAAGGGTTCTGAGCCACTTATCACCTTTTTGTAAACGTGAATTACTCAGCAGCAGCTTCAGTAGCTGGAGCTTCTTCTTCACCTTGTTTTGACTCGATTAAAGCGTCAGCCATTTTAGCAGTTAAAAGTTTAACAGCGCGAATAGCATCGTCATTAGCAGGGATAACATAGTCGATTTCATCTGGATCACAGTTAGTATCAACAATACCTACTAGAGGGATGTTTAATTTACGAGCTTCAGCAACAGCGATACGTTCTTTGCGTGGGTCAACCACGAACATAACGTCTGGAAGATCGTGCATATCACGGATACCGCCTAAGAATTTAACTAGACGTTCGTGTTCTTTTTTAAGTTGGATTACTTCTTTTTTAGGTAGAACTTCGAAAGTTCCTTCTTCTTCCATTTTTTCGATAGCTTTCATACGTGCAACACGTTTTTGAATTGTACCGAAGTTAGTAAGAGTACCACCTAACCAACGTTGGTTGATATAGTAGTTGCCTGAACGTTCTGCTTCGTCTTTGATCGCTTCTTGTGCTTGTTTTTTCGTACCAACGAAAAGAACTTTACCACCGTCTTGACCAACTTGACGCATGAAGTCATAAGCTTCCTCTAATTTTTTAACAGTTTTTTGTAAGTCGATGATGTAGATCCCGTTACGCTCAACGAAGATAAATTTCTTCATTTTTGGGTTCCAACGACGAGTTTGGTGACCGAAATGTACACCAGCTTCAAGTAATTGTTTCATAGAAATTACTGACATGTGAATTTCCTCCTAGAATGTTTGGTTTTTTTCCTCCGCATTTATCGCTTGCAACAAGCTACCCTAATCTTAGAGCACCACTTACTGCATCAAAATGCGTGTGTAGTAATAACACCATTTGCTACTATATCACAGCTTTATGGCATTCGCAACTGTTTTAGCTATGAAATTTCAATAAAAGCTCGATTTCTGTCTTTCCTTTTTGCAGCTTTTTCGCAATTTCTTCAGCAGTTTTTCCCTGCTCAGCCATTTGAACAATTTGTTGTTCCATCGTTAACGGCTTTGATTCTTCTTTTGGTAAACTATCAACCTTTGGCGCAGCCGTTTGCGCAGCCGTTGTTCCTCCCTGTTGTTGACGAGAATAGGCATTCGCTACGATATTTTTTGGCATTAAAATACGTGACTCACTATTAACAGTCACTGCCTTCTTCTCACTATCGGTTTGTGACAAAGGCTGTCCTTGACTTTTAGGCACAGCTATTGGTTGTGCCTGTTGTCCAGTGTCAGGTGTCATAGTAGGTTTTGGTACCACTTGCAAAGCTTGAATTAGACGATTATTTTCATCCTTCATTTCAGCTAAATAGAGGCTAATCGTATCATCCATTTCTCGCATTAAGCGTTCCTGCTTTACTTCTAAATCTTTGAATTTCGCTAATTTCGTATTTAATATAATAATGAAATAAAATGATAGTAGCTGCAAAACAAAGAGAACAGCAATTAAAATGGTTGTCATAGTAAACTCCTATCCACTAAAATCCACGAAATTACCTTTGAACGGATGCTGAGCCTGTTTTTCTGGTTTTTCGTTATGGTTCTTTTTCTTTTTACGCGTTCCTTTTATATACTCGCCACCCGCTTCTTCCTCTTCGCTAATCTCCGCCATCCCCTCTGAAGTATTTACAGCTTTTTGCTTGCGCTCTAATTCCTTTTTTAACGCTTCATTTGCATGTACTTGTTGAGCTAAAGTTTGTTGTTGTGCCTGATCTGCCATTTTACCCGCTTCAAACGTTTTTGGAATAGCTATTTGTAATTCGACACCTTTTAAACTCATTAAAATTCCTCCCTCAACAATCCGTTAGATACTAGACATTAATCATTTCATTCGACAATAGCTTTCGCAACTTAAATAATGCTTTTGAGTGAATTTGAGAAATACGTGATGTTGATAATTCGAGCATTTCACCTATTTCAGTTAGTGTCAACTCTTCTGTATAAAATAAACTCAGTACGAGCTGCTCTTTATCATTAAGCTTTTGTATATTTACCGCTAAATCATCAAGTAACTCCGATTTTATTACGACTTGCTCTGGAGTCTTTGTCGTATCATCACGGATTACAAATGACTTCCCCTCTGCTTCTTCCTGATCTTGTTGCTCATTGATGGAGAGTACATTTGAGAAGAAATGCTCCTGCACCGTTTGGTAAACCTCTTCCACAGGTAACTCCATATGCTCTGCAAGCTCCTCAGGCGTCACATGGCGCATTAACTGTTGTTCTAATTGTTCAATCTTGGCATCCATCTTTTTGGCCTTTTCTCGTGCAGAACGAGGTAGCCAATCCTCTTTACGTAAGCCATCAATTATAGCGCCTCTCACCCTAAAAGAAGCATATGTATCAAACTTTAAGTCTCGATTTATATCAAATTTATTTAAAGCATCAAATAGACCTAGCATGCCTAAGCTTGTTAAATCGTCACGCGATACACTCTTAGGTAAACCTGCACCAATTCGCTGCACATGGTAAGTCACAAGAGAAGTATATTTTTTTATTAATAAATCACCCGCATCAGGATCACGTTCATTCACCCATCGATTCCACAGCTTTTGTTCATCGTTTAGAATTGGTTGTGTCATAAAATCCACCTCTCTACTTTGCGCCTGTTTGCACGGACTTTTTGCGCTTTCCTCTCAAATGCTCCAAGGCGCCAATAGTTCTGTCGCTTTGTTAACTCTGTACGCTTGAAAATTAAAAAACATACACATGTCTATCAAAAAGAGACTCACTTATCACATTTTGAGTATTTTGCTTACAATGACTGACAGATTTAGATACAAACCTATGCCATTCTTTCCTTTTATTATAACAACATTCCACTATAATTTCATATGATTCTCTAACACTATTCTATTATTAATAGCTGTTCTATTTTAGGCAGAAGAAAACTGCCTCCAATAATTAGTCGACAGCTAACATTAGAGGCAGTTTAAAGTGTTCTGGCTTATGCATTTACTTGTTGTTCATCTTCACGATGCATCATCGTTCGAACGGCTTGTGCAATATCTTCTGTGCTTTCATCTTGAAACTCAACCGTTGAATTTGTCGTAGAAGTTTCTTTCCCTTTCTCATCGACGACAGAAGCACTATTTTCTTCTAGTCCACTGTCATCTAGCGACGGGTCGGCAGTTGGTGTAAATAACACATACGCAATTAAAAACCTTACAATGTACATGACAAAAAATACGATAATTGCTGCTACAAATGAACCGATGATAATACGTAATGGTGTATAGGGCTGTTGCAGTGTCATAAAGAAATAAAGGGAAAAGGCAATCAATGCCCCCCACAGGTTATAAAAAATAGAACCAAACATTATATTTCACTCACTCCTTGGTTAACCGTTCGAATATGTAACATCGACGTAGCAGGGTTAAATTCAATTGTTCGACCGCTATTACCGCCCGTATTTTCGGCTACTAAAGGAATTCCATGACGTTTTAATTCAAACTTTACAGCCTCTACATTACGAGGGCCGATGCGCATTGAATCTTTGTCTGACGTAAATTGAAACATTTGCGCACCCCCCGCAATTTTTGCCTTCAGTTTAAATTTTTGAACACCCTCTAGCTTTAATAAATCAATCATAGCTGAAATGCCCGTATCTGCAAATTTCGCTACATTTATTGACTCTGCTCTACCTAAACTTGAATCTGGTAGCATGACATGTATTAAACCAGCTATTTTCTTTGACTCATCGTATAAAATAACGCCTACACAAGAACCAAGTCCTGAAGTTCTAATCGTATTCGGAAATTTCGCTACATCCATTTGAGCAATTCCAACTTTTATAACTTGTCCATTATTATTGTTGTTAAGCATAGGCTATGAAACTCCCAATGATTTAAAAATAGCATCAAAAGAATCTGGATCAGGCAGTAAGAAGAAATGTCCCCTCACTGTTTCATGATCCTCCACACCGTCTTCAAAAATGGATGTATTAATTACGATGACATTATCACTCACGTGCGATAATTCAATTAAGCCAATACTAATAATAGCACCAAACATATCTACACTTAGACCAGGCACAGTTGGATAAATTTTTAAATTTGTAAAATCTGATAACGCGGATAAATATGAACCAGATAAAATATTCCCCATTTCCTGCATGGCAGATAAACCTAACTCCGAAACAGGTGGGTTTTTAAAGTCGAATGATTCATCCTGTATTAGACGTCGGATAAAGCGATTAGCTTGTTCAATCGGAAGTATGAAAAACATGCTTCCTTCAGCATCTCCCTCGATGCGTAAAAAAATCCCAACTACAACGTTTTCGGAGCCACCAGCAAGCTCCATCATGTCATTAAACGACACCATTTCAACCTTTGGGACACGCATATCGATTTTTTTACCAAGTAAATTGGAAAGAGCTGTTGCAGCATGAGCAGCTCCAATATTTCCAATTTCCTTTAATACGTCTAAATGTAGTGATGTAATCTTTTGATTAAGTGTCATAATCGAATCCCTACTTTAGTGGATTTAATACTTTCTCTAAATGTAATAATATTAATAATCGTTTACCTATTTTGGCTACGCCAGAAATAAACTCTTCTTCAAGAGATCCTACTACCTCTGGTTGAGGCTCGATTGAGCTTGCTGGAATATCCAACACATCGTTCGCTGAATCTACAACAAAGCCTACTTCCATGTCTTCTAAAGAGATAATGATAATACGAGTCGTTTCTTCGTGCTCAGAGATTGGTAATTCAAAACGTTCACGTAAATCAATAATTGGTGTTACGACACCTCGTAAATTGATGACACCTTTTACATATTTCTCCGTTTTAGGTACACGTGTAATATGCATAAGTTTCTCGATACCTTGGACGTGTGATACTGGAATCGCATATTCCTTATCTGCTAATTGGAAGACAATTACTTTAATATTTTCTTGTTCAACTGCATTTGTCATAGTAAACACCTCTCTTATTCATTCACCTTATTTTATAAGTGCATTGCAATCCACAATTAGGGCTACTTTACCATTTCCTAAAATTGTTGCACCTGAAATTGCAAAGATATTCGTTAAGTAGTTTCCTAATGATTTCAGTACAATTTCTTGTTGGCCAATGAATGAATCTACAACTAAACCAGCAAGTTTCTCGCCTTTACGAACAATTACTACTGAATGGAATTCATCATCTTGTAGCTCTTTACGAGGTACTTCGAAGATTTCTTCTAGGAATACAAGTGGAACCACTTTACCACGGAAGTCAATCACCTTTTGGTTATGCGCATTCATAATATCTGATGAACGGATAATCGAAGTTTCAATAATTGATGATAGTGGTATCGCATAAATTTCTTTTTCTATTTCCACAAGCATTACCGAAATAATAGATAATGTTAATGGCAATTGGATGGAGAAAATAGAGCCTACATCTTGTGTAGATTCAATCGAAATGTTTCCACCTAACGATTCAATCGTTGTTTTGACAACGTCTAGCCCTACACCACGACCTGATACATCTGAAATAACATCTGCCGTTGAGAAACCAGAAGCTAAAATGAGCTCATTAATTTGATTGTCTGACATGGCAAGAGATTGTTCACGCGTAACAACTCCTTTTGAAATCGCTTTTGCCAACACTTTTTCACGATTAATACCCGCTCCATCATCTTCAATTTCGATAAAGACGTAGTTACCACTGTGATAAGCACGTAACACTACTGTGCCCTCTTCTGGCTTTCCTTTTGCACGGCGTGTAGTAGGGTTTTCAATACCGTGATCGACAGAGTTACGGATTAAGTGAACGAGTGGATCTCCAATTTCATCGATTACTGTTCGATCAAGCTCTGTTTCTGCGCCAATAATCTCAAGGTTTATTTTCTTATTAAGATCACGAGATAACTGACGAATCATTTTAGGGAAGCGGTTGAATACTGTTTCCACTGGGACCATTCGCATTGTTAAAATAATCGTTTGTAGGTCACCCATAACACGGCTCATTCGTTCAACAGTTTCGTTTAACTCCCCATGATTGACTTCAGTTGCAATGGATTGTAAACGTCCACGATCAATCACAAGCTCCTCAAAGAGATTCATTAAAATATCCAGACGTTCGATATTTACACGAATTGTTTTGTTTCCTACAGGTGCATGACTTTTATCTGCTTTAGCAGGTGTTGATTTTGCTGGTGCAGGCTTAGCTGGAGCTTCAACTGGTGTATCTACTATCTCTACTGGTGTTGTTGCTGTAGCCGTTGCTGTAGCCGCTACCTCTTCATTTGCTTCATATTGTTTTTCACTGAATTGCTCTTGATTAATCTTTGCAACACTTACTTCATCAACTTCAGAAACCTTCATTAACTTCTTCTGCATATCTTCTGCAGATTCTTTTGTTACGAACGCTACATAAAATTGTTGATCGAATTGTTCATCTTCAAGCTTCTCAACAGATGGCGTTGATTTAATAACGTCCCCATCTTTTTCAAGAATCTCGAATACCATAAATACACGTGCTGCTTTTAATAGACAATCTTCACGCAGTCTTACTGAAATTTCAAAAGCATTAAATCCTTGTTCCGCAGATTGCGTTATAACTGTTTGCTCGAAGCCGTCATATTCTAATACGCTTGGTACTTCAGGTGTAGCTACAGTTGCTACTACTTCTGGAAGAGCTTCCTCACCAGATTCAATGCGCTTTAACTGTGCGACAGTGGAAGAAACATCTCTTTTACCGTCTCCGCCATTAGCAATATCCATGACCATTTCTTCTAAATGATCCACAGATTCAAATACAATATCTAAAATTTCTGGTGACACATGAATTTTTTCATTTCGAATTGCATCAAGGACATTTTCCATTTTATGCGTTAAATCTGCTAAGTCTTCGAAGCCCATAGTCGCTGACATACCTTTTAATGTATGAGCAGAACGGAAAATTTCTCCAACGATAGCCAAATCATCTGGGTTTTTTTCTAGCTCTAATAAATGCTCACTACAAGCTTGTAAATGCTCTTTACTTTCTTCGATAAACATCTCTAAATATTGATTGACTTCCATTAAGAGGACACCCCTTTTAAGGCAAATATTTCATAATTGTTTGTGCAATATCATCTACATCAGCGACTTCATCGACAAGCTGCGTTTCCACCGCAGCTTTCGGCATACCATACACTATGCAAGTTTCAGCTGACTCTGCAATAGCGACCACATTTCCGGTATTTTTTAATGCTTTCAGTCCCTTCGAACCATCATAGCCCATACCCGTCATAATGACTGCTACCTTATCAAAATCTTTAAATTGACTTACATCTTCAAACATCACATCTACAGATGGGCGATGACCAGAACGTGGTGGTTCGTGATTATCTAGCACGATGCCAAATGAGGTACCAACTTTTCTTAACCTTAAATGGTATCCTCCAGGCGCGATATAGGCCACGCCATTTTGTAAAATATCGCCTTGCTCTGCTTCTTTTACCGTAATCTCGCTCAATTGGTCTAAGCGGGAAGCCAGCGATTTTGTAAAGCCCGCTGGCATATGTTGAACAATAAGAATTGGCGCTTGAATTGTTTTTGGAATTTTAGTAATTACTTCTTGTAGTGCACGCGGCCCACCAGTAGATGTACCAATCAACACAATTTTTTTACTCGCTTTACTCCATTCAATATTTCCCTTAGTGACATTCGTGCCTGTTGCGTTCACATTGACTGGAGGCATGACTTTACGTTCTTTCGACAATTCTTTTCTTATTGAAGTAGGCGATACAATTGGTTCTTGTTGTCTTTTGCTAATTGATGGTTTTTTCAATTTAGAAATAGGTACCAACGAAGCTTGTTCTACTTTATAGACAAGTTCAGATTGGATTTTATGTAAATCAAGAGAAATTGTTCCGCTAGGTTTCGCAACAAAATCAACTGCTCCATACTCGATCGCAGTTAGTGCATTTTCAGCCCCTCGCTGGGTTGTACTCGAAAGCATGACGACAGGCACTGGACAAATTGTCATAATTTCATTTAATGCATCGAGTCCATTCATTTCAGGCATTTCAATATCCATTGTCACGACTGTTGGTTTTAATGTTTGGATTTTCTTAATCGCATCTTTTCCATTTCGTGCTGTTCCAACTACTTCAACCCTCGAGTTTCCAACAAAAAAGTCACTAATTAGCTTTCTCATAAAAGCAGAATCATCAACGACTAAAAGCTTGCTTTTATGTACAAAGTCCAATTAATCACGCCCTTTCGAAAAAATACTTCTAAGTTTAGATAAGAATTTACTTGCTGACTGTTCATGTGCATGCACTTCCTCCATACGTTGTTCCATAAACCGAGCCACTATCAGTTGAAGTGTTTTAGAAATAAGTGCTTCTGGATATGCGATTGAAAATGGCACTTGCTCGCGCACAGCATTACGCACAACAGGGTCCTCAGGTAAGGAGCCTAATACTATAACCTCTTTGTCTAGAAAACGTTTCATCGTAAGCTTTAAACGTTCAATCGTTTCGATACCTTCTTCTTTAGAAAAAGCACGATTACAAAGTAAATAAAATTGCTTATCCATATCGCGAACGTGAATATATTTCATCATTGAATAGGCATCTGTAATAGAGGTTGGTTCAGCTGTTGTAATAACTATAATTTCATCAATAGATGTTAATAACTCTAGTGACCATTTTGTCGCGCCTGCTCCCATATCAAATAGGATATAGTCGAAGTTTTTTTGGAGTTGTTCAAAAGCATGAATCAGTCTTTCAAACATTGCCTCCGACCATTCCAGCACACTCGACATGCCAGAGCCACCAGCTATACATTGTAAACCATGTGGCCCTTCAAATATTACCTCATCTAGTGATTTATTTCCTTCTAAGTAATCTTTTAAACTATAAGAAACATTTTTTCCAATTAATATATTGATATTCCCCATCCCAATATCCATATCTACAATTGCTACTTTTTTGTCCTTACTCGCTAAATTAATTGCAAAGTTCATTGAAAAGTTACTCTTACCAACTCCACCCTTACCGCTTACAACGGCAATTGTTTTACCTAATTCACCTTGCCGCTTCAGCATTTTCAAGCGTAATGTTTCTGCTTGATCTCTCATTTTTCTTCACCTTGGAAAAACATATTAAGCACTGCTTCTAAATCAGCTTCTTCAATATCTTCTGGTACTTCTTGACCATTGGTATAGTAAGCAAGTCCTTTATTATATTTAATCATTAAATTAATCATTGTGCCAATAGAATTTGTTTCATCGATCTTTGTAAAAATAAATTTTTCAATTGGCACACTTTTAAATTGCTCAATAATATTGGTCATATCCCTTTCTTTTGCCGTCATAGCAAGTACTAGAAAGGATTCAGCTTGATCATCAAACTGAATAAGGCGTTGTAAATCGTCTACATATTTTGCTTCCTTATAATTGCGGCCAGCAGTATCGATAAAGACTAAATCTAAATGGGACAATCGTTGCACAGCTTGCTCGTAATCTGTTGAATTATAAGCAATTTCAACAGGTGCTTGTAATAGGCCAGCATACGTTTTTAACTGCTCAATGGCAGCAATTCGGTATGTATCTGTAGTAATAAAGCCTATTTTTTTCTTTTTCTCTAGAACTGCTCGCGCTGCCATCTTGGCAATTGTCGTTGTCTTGCCGACACCCGTTGGTCCTAGCACATTAATATATTTCCGTTCATAGGATAGGCCTGCAATCGGCAAGCCTTCTAGTTTTTTACGCAACAAGTTTTTTGTAATTAGCTTGCATTGTGAAAAATTGATTTCTGAAGCTTCGTTGAAATGCGCAAAAAGCTCATCACCAATCGTTGTGATGAGCTCCTCATTTAGCTCTTGCTGTCTTAAGTATTCAATGAAGGATAAGAGTTCATCGGGATATTGAGCTTGGGTAGCCTTCTTGTGCATTGATTGCATTAACGATTTTAAATCAGCAATTTCCTTCCTCAGTTCTTCAGACATACCTGATTCATCCTGCAAAGTTATTTCTTGCTTAGGCTGAGCATGTTGAATTTTAGCTTGCACAGCATTTGTAATCTCTAGTAAACTAGCATTTTCTTTTTTAGCAGGAATCATAGGCATACTTGCAGGTGTTGGAGCCGTACTGCTTGGCTCCATCGTGTCAATCCCTGCAACTACCTCAAAACTCTTCTTTTTTACAAGCCCAAAAAGTTTCTTTGTTACGACTACTTTTGAATTCAAAATGACAGCGTCATCGCCTAAATCAGCACGTACAAGCTTCATTGCTTCTGGTATGGAAGATGCATTATATTTTTTCATTTTCATTCAACATTCACCACCCCAACACTTTGAATTTCAATAGAAGCATCAAGTTCATTATAAGATAATACCGGAATCTGTGGGAAATAGCGTTCTGTCAGCTGACGTAAATACATACGAACTGCTGGAGAGCACAAAATAATAGCAGATTGTTCCATAAAGGACACACGCTCTACCTCTGATGCAATGGTCTCTAGCACCGTTTGAGAATCTTGAGGATCCATTGCTAAATAATTGCCGTGATCCGTTTGCTGAATGCTATCTGCAATCATTTTCTCTACTTTACCCGATACAGTAATGACTTTCAATGATGAGCTGTCTCCTACATATTGAGAGGTAATTTGACGAGCTAATGACTGACGAACATACTCTGTTAATATATCGGTATCACTTGTTAATTTTGCATAGTCTGCTAATGTTTCGAAAATAATTGGCAAGTTACGTACAGAAACATTTTCTCGAAGAAGCTTGCCCAGTACTTTTTGGATTTCTCCTGTAGATAATGGTGCAGGTGTTAATTCTTCAACTAAAATTGGATGTGTTTCACGTAAATGATCAATTAATTGTTTCGTTTCCTGACGTCCTAATAATTCATGCGCATTTGCTCGAATCATTTCTGTTAGGTGTGTTGACACAACACTCGGTGGATCAACAACTGTATAACCAGACATCTCAGCGTCCTCTTTCACTTGCTCTGTAATCCATTTTGCAGGAAGACCAAATGACGGTTCAACAGTATCAATACCCTCGATTGAATCATCATCTCCAGGGCTCATCGCTAAATAATGATCGAGTAGAAGCTCCCCACGAGCCATTTCATTACCTTTAATTTTTATGCGGTATTCATTTGGCTGAAGTTGAATATTATCACGAATACGAACAACTGGAATGACAATCCCTAGTTCCAATGCTAGTTGGCGTCGAATCATGATAACGCGATCCAATAAGTCCCCACCTTGGGCTGCATCTACTAGCGGAATTAAGCCATAGCCAAATTCAAATTCAATTGGGTCCACATTTAATAAATTCACAACATTTTCAGGGCTCTTCATGCCGTCTGTTGCCACTTCTTCCTCAATTTCAAGTAATTCTTCCTCATCCTCTGGTTTCTTACGTTCCATCATGTAAGCACCTGCAACAAGTGAAATACCAATTGGTAACGTTACCCAGTTAGGAATTGGCGTGAACAAACCAAGTAAAATAATAGTACCCCCAGCAACATAAAGAAGCTTTGCTTGAGCGAATAGTTGTCCTGTAATATCTTCTCCTAGACTTCCTTTAGAGGATGCGCGTGTTACTACAATCCCTGTTGCTGTTGAAATAAGAAGCGCAGGGATTTGTGATACAATACCATCACCAACCGTTAGCTTTGAGAAATGGGTTGCTGCTTCCGCAAATGGTAAGCCCATTTGCACAACACCGATGATAATACCAAATAATAAGTTGATAATTACCATTACCATTGAGGCGATTGCATCCCCTTTTACGAATTTCGTAGCACCATCCATCGCTCCATAGAAATCCGCTTCACCCGAAACTTTATCACGTCGTTCACGTGCTTCTCGCTCAGATATTACACCTGCGTTTAAATCAGCATCAATACTCATTTGTTTACCGGGCATCGCATCGAGTGTGAAACGAGCAGCTACTTCTGCAACACGTTCCGCCCCTTTTGTAATAACGATAAACTGAATCAATACAAGAATTAAAAACACTACTAAACCTACGAGAACATTTCCGCCAACTACGAAATCCCCAAAGGTTTCAACAACCGATCCAGCATCTCCATTTGCTAAAATTGCACGCGTTGTGGAAACACTTAATCCAAGCCGAAACAGGGTTAACAGAAGAATAACGGAAGGGAAAATAGAGAAATCTAACGCTTCCTTCATACTCATTGCTGTTAAAAGTACTATTAATCCTAACGTAATATTAATGACGATTAAGAAACTTAGCATCCACGGAGGAAGAGGGATGATGAGCATCGCAACGATTAAAATAACCGCACCTAAAACCCCTATATCGCGAACCTTCATTTGTGTCCCTCCTACATAAAAGCTTTAAATTTTCCGCTTAATACGATAAACATAAGCGAGTACTTCTGCTATTGCTTTGAAAAATTGTTCTGGTACTTGATCGCCTATTTCTACCTGATCATACATGGCTCTGGCTAATGGTCTGTTTTCTACCATTATGACATCATGTTCTTTCGCAATCAGTTTAATTTTTTGAGCGACAAAGTCTGTCCCCTTCGCCACTACACGAGGGGCATCCATACTGTCCTCATCATACTTTAGAGCGATCGCATAGTGAGTTGGGTTAGTGATTACGACATCAGCATTTGGCACTTCTGACATCATTCGACGCATTGCCATTTCACGCTGACGTTGCTTGATTTTTGATTTAATCAGCGGGTCACCCTCACTATTTTTATATTCATCTTTAATATCTTGCTTAGACATTTTTAGATTTTTTTCATACTCATGTTTTTGATACATCCAGTCCAATAAGGATACACACAGTAACACAAGAGAAGCCGCGATACCCATAATGCCAACAAGTTTACCAACTGTAACAAGGGTCACCCACGGACTTTTAAATGATAGTGCTAAAACTTCATGTAAATTTGACCATATGATAATTGTTGTTACTCCACCAATAAAGGAAATCTTTAAGATTGACTTTATAAGCTCAACAATGGCTTTTACAGAAAAGATTTTTTTTAAGCCTTTAATTGGATCCATCTTTTTTAAATCAAATTTCATCGGCTCTAATGTGAATAAGAAACCAAATTGTAGAAAATTACCTGCTAAGGCTCCTACAAACGCAATTGCCATTATTGGAACAATGACATAAGCCATTTGTACTAATGTTTCGGTAAATAGATGCATTACACTGTCAATCGTAAGTGTTTCTACACGTACGTTATGGATAAATGTTTGCCTAAAAAAAGCTAACAGATCGTCTCGCAATGATCCTGCAAAGAATAATAGAAAGATAAACACCATGAGCATCACAATCGCACTGGATATGTCCTGACTCTTAACGACCTGCCCTTTTTTTCTAGCATCTTGTCGTTTTTTAGGTGTCGCCTTTTCCGTTTTTTCACCTGCAAAAAACTGTAAATCTAAATCCAGTAGTAGCAACATCTTATCCACCACCTAATATCGCCATTAAATCGCGCATTCCGTAAATCATAATCGTAATCAACTTTTGAATGACTTGTATCATAACCGCCATCATTGTGAAGAGCACTAAAAAACTGACACCAATTTTAATTGGAAAACCAACCACAAAGATATTTAATTGTGGCACCGTTTTTGCCGTTATACCAAGTGCTAAATCCACTAAAAACAACGTTGCTACAACAGGTGCTGCCATTTGAAACGCAATGGCAAAGACGGCAGTAAATGTTGTCATGACAAACTGGATATAATCATCTTGCGCGAAATTAGGAAATCCCTGATCTATAGGTAAAAACTGATAGCTATAGAAAATTCCATCTAGAATCATATGATGGCCATCAATTGCCAATAAAAACAGCAACGCCAATGTATTGAAAAATTGACCGATTAATGGACTTTGCGCCCCTGTTTGTGGGTCGATAATATTGGCAATGGCAAATCCCATTTGGAAATCGATAAAGCTTCCGGCAATTTGAATTGCCGACATGATGATATAGCCTATTAGACCTAACAACAATCCAATAACAGCTTCTTTCATCACTAAAAGTATGTAATCACCATTAAAAAGAAATGGCTCTACGTCTATTGTATAATACATCATCCAAGCTAAAACGAGTGCGAGGGAAATTCGTACTTTCTGCGGAATCGTCCTATATGAAAAGAAAGGTACCGTAACAAAAAAAGCTGTTACGCGCACTAGTACTAATAAGAATACCGTTATTTGAGGGACTAGTTCATTCATGTACTCACCCTATATAACGCGTTAAATTCTCAAAAATGTCTCTCGCATAGCTCGTAACTTGTGATAACATCCACGGACCAAAGAAAACGATGGCCACTAATACTGCGACGATTTTTGGAACGAATGCTAACGTTTGCTCTTGAATCGAAGTTGTTGCTTGAAATATACTTACCGCTAAACCAGAGATTAAAGCAACTAATAATAGCGGTCCGCTTGTTAGAAGGATAATCATAATGGCACGCTCTGCTATTGAAATAACCATTTCACCTGTCATACTGTATCATCCCCTAAAAACTTTGTAGTAATGATTTCATTACGAGGTACCAGCCATCGACGAGTACAAATAATAAAATCTTAAACGGCAATGAAATCATAACCGGTGGTAACATCATCATCCCCATCGACATTAATGTACTTGCGACAATCATATCGATTACAAGGAATGGAATAAATATCATAAAACCAATTTGGAAAGCGGTTTTAATCTCACTGAGTGCGAAAGCAGGTACTAGCATAGTAAGTGGAATTTCCTCTACAGATGCTGGCTTTTCTGCCTTATTATATTGTAAAAACAAATCTAAATCTTTTTGCCTTGTATGCTTACTCATAAACTCTTTAAACGGCACACTTGCCTTCTCATATGCTTCTTCTAGCCCAATTTCTTCAGCAAATAGTGGCTGTAATGCCTCTTTATTGACCTCTTGAAATGTAGGTGCCATGATAAAGAAGGTTAAAAATAAGGCAAGTCCAACAATAACCTGATTAGGAGGCATTTGTTGTGTCGCCAACGCTGTACGTACAAATGAGAGCACAATGACAATCCGCGCAAATGATGTCATTAAAATTAAAATGCTCGGGGCAAGTGACAATACAGTTAATAATAAAAGGAGCTTAATAGAAGTTGAGACATTGGTTGGGTCGCTGTTGGAAAAATAATTGACTATATCATTCATTTATCATCATTCTCCTTTTGCTTCCATCTCTCTAATTCTTCACTACGCTCCTGTTTAATTTCAGAGATTTTTTTTTCAAAAAGTTCACCAAACGAATCTTGTTGTGTGCTTGTTGATGAATTTTGTTTATTTTTTCTCTTAAACTTAGAAATTACTTCTGCTATATAAGGTGATGTTGCCGCAAATTCCTGTTTTTCGTTATAGAGCGCTAACAGCTCTTCAACTTCTTGCGGATCGGTAATTTCTCGAATCAGTTGGACATCTTCACCGACACCAACCAAATAAATCGTTTTACCTATTTGCAACAGTTGAACAGACTTTTGTGCCCCTAACGATAAACCGCCTAAATTTTGTACCATTTGATTTCGTTGAAAAGTTAAATTTCTTTTATTTAAAAACTTCATCAACCCATAAAATAAAGCTACAACAAAAATAAGCGCCAAAACCATTTTTATGTATTCCCATGCAGAAACATCTCCAGCTGCTGAAACAACTGTATCTTCTTTCGCAGCTGGGTCTGAATTATCCTTACATTCCTCTGGTTTTTTCATACAATACTCAATACTATTTGTATCGGTATCTGCATGAACAGAAACTGTTGGTGGGTACACAAATAGGAAGGTTACAAGAAATGCGAAAATCATCGTTACACGAAATGATTTTAACATTTGCATGAAATCATCCTAGTGCTTTTTGAATCGCTTCAATTACACGATCAGCTTGGAAAGGCTTAACAATGAAGTCTTTCGCGCCCGCTTGAATTGCATCGATTACCATCGCTTGTTGTCCCATTGCTGAACACATGATTACTGTTGCGCTTGGATCAGTACCTTTAATCGCTTTAAGAGCCGCAATACCATCCATTTCAGGCATTGTAATATCCATTGTTACTAAATCTGGCTTTAACTCGTTGTATTTTTCAACAGCCTGTAGACCATCGGCAGCTTCCCCTACAACTTCAAATCCGTTTTTGGATAAAATATCCTTGATCATCATGCGCATAAATGCAGCATCGTCTACAATCAAAATTCTTTTAGACATGGTTAACTCCTCCAATTGAAACTATCTTAAATTATTTAAACGCTCTGCCTGACTTAAAACATCTGTAATGCGGACACCGAAGTTTTCGTCAATAACAACAACTTCGCCTTTGGCAATTAGACGACTATTTACTAGAATATCAACTGGTTCCCCTGCTAATTTATCTAATTCTATAATCGATCCACTAGCTAGTTCTAAAATCTCTTTAACAGAACGTTTCGTACGTCCTAACTCTACAGTAACTTGCAATGGAATATCAAGTAGCATATTTAAATTTCTAGCCTCAGATTGAGAGATTACATTTGGATCAAAGCTAGCAAACTGTGCTTGCTGAACATTTACAGGTTGAACTGGTCTTTGTTGCATATGAATTTGTTGTTGTTCTTGATACATTGGTGGTTGCTCTTGATACATCGGCTGTTGCACTGGTGCAGCTGGCTGTTGATATGCCGGTTGCTGTGCTGGTGGCGGTGTATGTTGAACTGGTGGTGGCGCAATAGGCGCTTCCGGTGCAATTGTAGCTGCAACTGGCTCTGCAATCGCCTCTGTTTCACCTAATAATGATTTGACAATATTTTGACTAAACTTAAGCGGCAATAATTGCATTAAGTTCGAATCAATTAAATTACCAATACGAAGTCGGAATGAAACTTTTACTAGTAAATCGTCTTCAGGAATATTGTCTCGACCTTCATTTTTAGAAATATTCATTAGATCGATTGTCGGTGGCGAAATATCCACCTTTTTGTTGAATACTGTCGACATGGATGTTGCCGCAGAACCCATCATTTGATTCATCGCTTCTTGTACTGCACTTAGCTGAATCTCACCTAGGTCAGGCTTAGGGTTTAAACCGTCCCCACCTAACATTAAATCGGCTATAATGGCAGCATCTGATTGTTTAATAACAAGTAAATTCATACCTGTTAAACCAATCGTATATTCTACCTGTACTGCTACATACGGATGAGGAAATTCCTCTTCTAACTTATTACGGTTAATCATTGAAATACTAGGGGTAGTAATGTCTACTTTTTGTCCTAATAACGCAGAAAGAGCAGTAGCCGAACTACCAAAAGATATATTGCCAACTTCACCGAGTGCATCTTGAGCAAACGAATCAAGGTAATCCTCTACTCTTACCTCATTTTGTTCTTCTTTTGTAGAAGCTTCGCTGTCGTTCATTCTATCGTCCAACGTTTCGCCCCTTAATAACGCTTCAATTTCTTCTTGGGAGAGCATTTCATCACTCATCTTCGTCTCCTCCTTTCAAAGGGTCGATAATCTGGATTGCTAATTTTTTACCCTGTTTTCCGGGTTGTACTGTGAATTTAGGCAATGTACCTACTTTCAGCAGCAGTGGATCATCAATTTTTTGTTCTAATTGAATAACATCACCGACTTGCATCATTAAGAAGTCTTCAATGGTGATGTCGCTAATGCCTAACTCAACAGATAGAGGCAATTTAGCTTGTTTAACACGTGTTTCAAGCATTTTTGTTTGCTCTGGTGACATCTCTTTTGTATTAGTTTGCATCCAATAGCGAACAGATAGATTTGGTACAATTGGCTCTAAAACAACATGCGGAATACAAATATTAATCATACCGCTTGTCTCACCAATAATCGTATTTAATGAAATTACGACTACCGTTTCATTTGGTGAAATCATTTGTAAAAACTGAGGATTTACCTCAAGCTCTACTAAAATCGGATCGATTTCAGCAACATTTTCCCATGCTTCGCGTAAATTGTCGAATGAGCGTTCAAAGAGATTTGTCATAATTTTTGTTTCAATTTCTGTTAAGTTATCAACATTACTATGACTTGCTCCACTACCACCCATTAAACGATCTAACATCGAATAAGCAATATTCGGGTTTATTTCCATCAATATATTACCATCAAGTGGTGGCACTTCAAACACATTAATGAGCGTCATATTCGGAATTGATCGAACAAACTCTTCAAAGGGTATTTGGTCTACTGATGCTACTGTAATTTGTACATAGCTTCTTAACTGTGCAGAAAAGAAGGTAGTCAGTAGTCGTGCAAAATTCTCATGTATTCGGGTCAAACTTCGGATTTGATCTTTTGAGAAGCGCAACGCTCGCTTAAAGTCATAAACTTTAACCTTCCGCCCCTCGTCCTCTTTTTTAATGTCATCCGCTGACATTTCTCCGGTCGAGATTGCGGAAAGTAACGCATCTATCTCAGATTGGGATAACACATCTCCTGCCATTTGCCCACCTCCATTTCAAGCAGTTTCTAATTTTTATTGAAAGATGTAGGAGGTAATATATACTTGTTGAATTTCTCCCTCTTGCATCAATTCATTTAACTGTGTTTTTATTGCCTTTTCAAACATTATTTTACCTTGCTTGCCATCTAAATCTTTTTGTTCCATTTCTGAAAGCTCTTGAATAATTAAATTATTCGTTTGGAAATCACGCTTCTTTAACTCTTCTGCAGCGTCCTTGCTAGAAGTTTGGATTTTTAGCGTCATGCGCACAACCCTTTTATCAGCAAGATTGGTCATAATTTCAGGAACATCAACAGAGGCTTCTACAATATCGTCTATTGATGGTTCAAGTGATGCTGCCGGCTTATTGAATTGAGTAAATAATACAAACGCAATAACGCCAATAAGTATAATCGCCACTAGTACGATGATAATCATCGTTAACACTTTATTATTCTTCATCTTCTTCACCTCGTAGATGCGGGTTTGATAGTACTTGTATATTGTTATAAAAAGCTGTTGCCTTTTGTCGCACCTCATCTTCACTCTGTAACACAATAATTTTTGTTCCTGTTGTTAAAGTAATCGTCGTATCTGGGAAAGATTCGACTGTTTCTATGTATAAAGCATTCAGTGTAAATGCTTTGCCATTTAGTCGTGTTAGTTCAATCATTGAAATAGGGCCGGTCTAGCGCAAGAGCCGGCCCGACCCTCCCTCATATTGAAAATTATGTTTTATAGCTCGAACGCCATCTACGCATAACCTCTTGTTACATCATCCAAAGGTCTGCTAAATTACTAGCATCTATTTGGCTATTGCATACTCGAAGGCTTAAAAACTATTAGATAGCAGCTTTCGAAACTAGAAGTAACTAATTTCTAAACTATCGTTTTAAGTTAACTAATTCTTGAAGAATCTCATCCGATGTAGTGATAATACGCGTATTCGCTTGGAAACCACGCTGTGCTACAATCATTTCAGTAAATTCTTCAGATAAGTCTACGTTGGACATTTCAAGTGCTCCCGCCGTAATTGACCCCATACCTGCTACTGTAGCAATTTGTCCATAAGGTGCTCCAGAGTTAGCGGTTGCTTGGAAGTAGTTACTACCTACTTTTTCAAGACCACCGGCATTAGGGAATTTAACCATAACAATTTGACCTGCATATTGTCTATGCCCATTGGCATCCACATATTCAACCGTTCCATCCGAACCGATACTTACATCTTTTGCAGTTGTTGGGATTTTAATTGGGTTATTACCGTCAAAAGTAAATGTATTGTTTTCTCCAAGTAAATCCTCCGTTATGCCATTCAGCGGGCTTGCATTTTTATCTGCTTCTGCATTACTTTCAGTTGAGTCAGTTCCATACAATTTATCATTGGCATGACCAACTAAATATTTCCCCTCTGCATTCACTAAATAACCTGCATTATCCATGTAGAAGTTACCTGCACGCGTATAAACAACGTTTGTATAGTTTTCTGCAACACCATCCGTATTTGTCACAGAGTCAGCTACCATAAAGAAGCCTTCACCTTGAATGGCAAGATCCAATGGGCGGTTTGTCGTTTGACGTGAGCCAGAACCGTGAACTGTATCAATTGCTGCAAGTGTTGAACCAAGACCTACTTGTAAAGGGTTTGTACCTCCGCGAGTAGGGGTTGCAGCTGAAGCACCTCCGCTCGTTTGAGATAAGATGTCTTTGAAAATCACGCGACCTTTTTTAAATCCATACGTGTTTACATTGGCAATATTATTGCCGATAACATCTAGCTTTGTTTGGAAGTTTTTAAGACCTGAAATACCTGAATACATAGAACGTAACATAAGTTGTCGTTCTCCCTTCATTTTTGAATTGTGTGCCTCTGTCAGTCAGCAACACATAGGCTTCCTTACTAAAGAAGGTCCAGCCTTAAAGCACGATTGTGCCATCAATATTAGTAAACAGTTGTTGCTTTGCTTCCGTGCGATCCATTGCTGTAATAACAGTAGCATTTTTAGCACTGACAATTAAAGCTGCTTGATCCATCAAGACTAATGGTTGTTTGACACCTTTTGAATGTGCCTCAAATACCTTGTCAGATACAACCTGCCATTCCTGTTCAGTAATCGAGATATTACGCTCTTTAATACGTTCATGGGCATGCTTACTAACTTTTAGCTCCTGTTGGTTCGTCGCCTCATGTAAATGCGCACTAAACGATTGCTGTGTATTGGTAGGTGTAGGTTGCTTTTGGCGAATAGTTGGATACAATGGGACACGATGAATTGAAAATTTATCCATCTTTCTCCACCACCTTTATTCGCTTATTACTGTAAATTCTTTCCCTGCTAGTTTTTTGCCATTTGCTAATTCGTAATAAATAATGCCATCTTTATTAGAGACAGAAGTAATTCTACCTTGTGCATCTTGTTCCCCGTCTTTGTACGTAACATTTTTGCCGATTAGCATACTCGCTTGTACAAGCGGTGATTCAGTTGATGTATTGTTTTCACCTGTGCTCGTTTCTTTATTACCAAGAATAGCAGAGATGTTTCCAGGGAATATTTCCTTGCCATCTGCCAATACAAACACTGCTTCCCCATCAACAAATTTTAAAGATTGGATAACGCCTGAGCCTTCTATTACAATCGGCTTATTATCTTTATCCACTTCTTTTGTGATTTCATGCCATTTTACTTCTTTCCCAACAAATGATGTATAATTCATAAGCTGTGATTGTTGTTGAGACATCAGTAATGATTCCATCGCCTTTGTCATATTTTGCATTTGTTCTAAAGACGAGAACTGCGCCATTTGAGAAATAAATTCTCGGTCATCCATAGGATTTGTTGGATCTTGATGTTGTAATTGTGTTATTAATAACTTTAAAAATGCATCTTTACCGAGCTCACTACTACCTGTTTGTTTAGTTGGTGCACTATAGTTTGAATAGTAAAGATCATTTGTAATTTTCGTTTCAGCCACTGTTTACACCTCCTCAATTTCTAAATAATCATGGAAGGACATACTCTCTTCGTTATCCTCATTTTGTTGCTCTTGTTCTTCTTGCTGTTGTCGCTTAAAGAAGTTATTAAAGAAGTGTTGATCTCGCTGTTGTCTATCAGCATCCTGCAACGACTGTGCAATATCTAGTCGTTCCACTTGGATATTTTGCTGAACAAATGCTTGCTTTAATTGGTGTACTTGACTGTCAAGCAGTTCACGCCCGTGAGCAGTAGATGCTAGTAGACGCGCAGTTAAAACACCGTCATTTTGGACAAGTTCAATTCGAATTGTACCTAGATTTTCAGGATATAATTTTAATGTTAAACGTGTAATCCCTTGCGCATTAGAAATTTGAGCTTTATTGATGATTGCCTGCATTTCTTTCAGTAATGCCTCCGATTGAGCTGCCTTAGTTGTTGGCAATGTTACTTGAAATGTATCTGGTTTTGTTTGTACTGTATTTGCTGTCACCATTTCATTAGCATTTGTATCGCTTTGCTTCGTCACTTGTACTTGCTGAATGACTTGTTGGAAACCTTGCAACGGCAATGTAACGGTTGTTTTTGTGGTAACTTGTGGCGCAGTTTGAATCGTTTCAATTTGCGTTTGCAACGTTGTTAAAAATTGTTGAACGTTTGACAAACTATTTTCTTGAGACATTGTTAGATCTGCTTTTTGTCCAACTAATTGTGTTAGTTTTAATACTTGAAGTAGCGTTGTAGCCTCCTCGGGCGTTACTTGTCCTTCACCTTGTAAAGCAGCTACTAACTGCGTCTGTAACACAGGTGCTTGAGCGTCTACTAAAGTTAGTAGCTCCCATACATCACTCGCTTGCTGTTCTTCCCCTAGAAGTTGTTGAACCAATTTCTGAATTTGCTCTTTATCTACATTCAATGCAGCCATTAAATTGTCTAAATTCAACATTTCATCCATAGCTACTGCTTTGCCCTCTTCCCCTATTTGAAGCATTAACAAGCCTTCGTCATGCGGGATTTCTAACAAATCTAGCAATTCCTCCATAGATTGAGTATTTAATAATTCCTCTAGTTCAGCTAACTTATCGTTACCTTGTGTTTCACTGCTTTGTGATATGTTATTTTGCTGGTTCGTTGAAGCTACTACTTGTCCAAATACAGACCCAAATCTTGATACTTTATCTTGAGCTGTTTCTGCATTCGTTTTTACTTCAGCATTACTAGCTGACACAGCTTTCGGTGAAGCAGTATTTACTTTAGAAGCCGTCATGTTCATCATTGCAATATTCATGTTTTCACCTCCTTTTCAATTGTTTCTTTATTGTTTAGCCATCAGTTCAGTATATTTCGCAGCATCTTGTGGTTCCATTTTTTCTAGAATAGCTGCTAACTTATCAGGTTTTAAGCTTGATAAAATGCGTAATGCCTGTGCATCGCTCATTTTTATAAGCACTGGTGCTGCTGCTTTAGGTGACATCTTATCAAAAGTAGACAAAATATCATTGAAATCACGTTTCACATCATCTTGTTCTCGATTTAATTTTTCTATTTCAAACAGTAATTTCTCTTGTTCCGTCAACAATTTTTCTTTCTCTGTTGTCGTATCATCTAATTTTTTTTGCAATTGTGCTATTTCGGCTTCTTTTTCTTGTATTTCTGCCTGTAAACTTACAACTTTGGAATCATCAATTACAACAGCATCTTTCGCTTGCTGTGCCTCTGATTCAACAAATGGTAAGCTACTTACTGCCTTTTTTCCTAAATCAAAGACGTTCGTATTCATTAACGTTGCTACAACAAGTAACACCGCTACTACGAACATAACAGGTATTAATATCCATATAAAAAACTTTTGGAAACCTCCTGATTTACGTGGTGGCTGTTGTACTTCTAATTCAGTTTTAATACGGTTTTCTTTTTTCGCCATGAAATCACCTGATTTCTTTCTTGAAATACGTAAGTGAAGAAATTTCATCTAAAAATATGCTCTCAATGCGATCTTGTTCTTGTTGAAATGACTTATAATCTTTTTCACGCATTTTTTCAAATTTACGTACTTCCAAGTTTTTTTCTAATAGTTTTTCTTCGTGCCAATTCATTTTAGAACGTGCCTGCACAACCTTTTGTTGTACGTCGGCAATAGTCTTTTCAAGGCTATCAATAAAACGAGCATAGTGATGAATTTCCTCTATTGATGACCCTACAACTAAACGTTCTTGCTGAAATTCTATTAAATTCTCTTTCTTTTTCATCAAGTCATACAACTTTGTTGCAACCTCTTCAAAAGAACGAACAGATTCTTTATAGGCAATTTCAGTTTCATTTTTTTCTTGTTCTCGAATGGTTAACACTTTTTCAAAACGATACATATAACTAACCAACCTACTTGCCACCACCGTTCGATAATGTAATCAACTCATTCATACTTTCCTCAAGCGTCACCTTATCTAAATACCCTTGCTTTAAATAAGCCGTAATGAGCGGTTCATAATAAATGGCCTCATCTATCTCTTTAGATGTCCCACGTTTATAGGCACCGATATTAATTAAGTCCTCTGATTTGTCATATGTATAATAGAGCTCACGTAAACGCTCGGCCGCTTTTTTATGCGCTGGCTCTGCCACATGATTCATCAAACGACTGACGCTTTTCAGCACATTAATAGCAGGATATTGGCCCTTATTGGCAAGGTTTCGGTCAAGTACAATATGTCCGTCTAAAATACCTCGCACAGTATCAGCAATAGGCTCGTTCATATCATCACCGTCAACTAGTACCGTATAAAAGGCAGTAATCGAACCTTTTTCATTTGTCCCAGTGCGCTCTAATAACTTTGGTAAAATTGCAAATACAGATGGCGTATAGCCTTTTTGAGCAGGTGGCTCACCTGTTGCAAGCCCTATTTCCCGCTGTGCCATTGCAACACGGGTTACTGAGTCCATCATCAACATGACATTTAAGCCACGATTTCTAAAGTACTCTGCAATGGCTGTTGCAGTAAATGCTCCTTTAATACGCATTAGTGCTGGTTGGTCTGACGTAGCTGCCACAACGATTGAACGGCTTAACCCCTCAGATCCTAAATCTCTTTCAATAAATTCGCGCACCTCACGGCCACGCTCTCCAACTAACGCAATGACATTTAAATCCGCTTGTGTATTGCGCGCAATCATACCTAGTAATGTACTTTTACCTACCCCAGAGCCGGCGAAGATACCTACACGTTGTCCGTTACCGACAGTTAACATACCATCAATTGCTTTTACTCCAACCTCAAGTCTTTCGTTAATTGGCGGACGAGTAAGGGGATTGGGTGGATCTTGTTCTGTAGGAACAGACATTAATCCTTTCGGTAACAAAGTACCATCAATGGGATTCCCCATTGAATCTAGAACCTTCCCAATTAACTCTGGTCCCACTTTAATTTCAAGCGGCGCCCCTGTTCCTTCTACTAAGCAACCAATCGATATTTCTCGAAGCGAAGTATAAGGCATCAAAACAACAATTTCATCTTTGAAGCCAACAACTTCTGCCAAAATGATTTGATGGCCGTTTTTCGACGTTTCAACATGAATTTTACACACATCACCGATGGAACTATCGGGACCTTGCGACTCAATCATTAAGCCGACAACTCTCGTTACTCTACCAAACTTTTTGAAAGTCGGTATATTTGGAATTTGTTCGATTAATTGAGCCGTTTTCATGTCGATCATTCCTTACTTTCTAATATTTCATGTAGCTTGATTCTTAATTCATTTAATTGCTCGTCAATACTAACAACTATCCGACCATAATTTGTTTCGATATAGCAATCTGTTTCATTTGCAAAATCTTCGTTAACAAAAATCATAAATGGTACGTCTGTTGGGAACATTTCGGCCAACTCATCACGATTAGATGTAATTAAGCCATAATATGTAGGAGAAACGTAGATTTTAATTTCCTTCATTTCTCTCGCTTCTTTAAGACCTCTACGAACAATGGATAGATATAGTTCGTTGTTTTGCTCTAATGAAGTCCCTATAATACGTTCTGCAGCAGTTAAGCCTAGTTCCAAAATAATCGCTTCTTGATCTTCGATATATTTTTTCGCATTTGCCCCAGCTTGTACAATGATTTCATTCGCTGTTTGAAGGGATTGCGCCATTGCTTCAGTGGCTCTGTTTGTACCATCCTCATAGCCTTGACCATACCCTTCATCATACGCTTCTTGTACACGATTTGGGCGTTCTTCTTCCCAGCTTTGTTTCATATGCTCAATTTCTTGGAAGTGCATTTGCTTCTCTTGTTCAAAGGCTTGTCGTGCGGCTTGAATTTCAGCTCGAGCCTCTCCAAGTAAACGATCACGTTCGGCAAATACATCTTCCATTGTCATTTGATGATGGGATGTTTCATCTGTTTCCATTTCGGGTATATCAAACATATCACGTATTTGTATCTTCTTTACATTATCGCCATTGGACTGTGTGTATACAGAACGGATGATTCTAGACAATGACGTCATCTCCTCCACCACGTGCAATAATAATCTCACCAGCATCCTCTAAGCGACGAATAACAGCAACAATTCGCGATTGAGCTTCTTCTACGTCACGCAAACGAACTGGTCCCATAATTTCCATTTCTTCTTTGAAAGTATCTGCCATTCGTTGTGACATATTTCGGAAGATAATATCTTTTACTTCTTCGCTTGACACTTTCATTGAAAGGAGTAAATCTTCGTTTTCACAATCACGGATAACACGCTGAATCGAACGGTTATCAAGCGTAACAATATCTTCGAATACAAACATGCGTTTTTTGATTTCTTCTGCAAGCTCTGGGTCTTGAATTTCCAGTGCATCGAGAATCGTTTTTTCTGTTTGTCGGTCTACACCATTTAATACTTCAACGACTGCATCGATACCACCTGTTTCTGTGTAGTCTTGCGTCACAGTTGAAGATAGTTTGCGTTCTAAGACAGACTCAATTTCACTAATTACTTCTGGTGAAGTTGACTCCATCATTGCAATACGTTTAGCTATATCAGCTTGTACTTCTTGTGGTAATGAAGATAAAATAACACCCGCTTGTCCTGCTTCTAAATAAGAGAGAATAAGGGCAATTGTTTGTGGATGTTCATTTTGAATAAAGTTAAAAATTTGTGCAGGATCTGCTCTACGTGCAAAGTCGAATGGGCGCACTTGTAAGGAAGAAGTCAAACGATTAATGATTGTTTGTGCTTGTTCAATACCTAGTGCTTTCTCTAATACCGTCTTCGCGTAGCCAATACCGCCTTGTGTAATATAATCTTGCGCAAGTGCAATATTGTGGAATTCTTCAATAATTTCTTCTTTTACATTTGCTTCTACTTTTTTAACACTTGAAATTTCTAACGTTAAACGTTCGATTTCTTCCTCAGTTAAATGTTTATAGACAGAAGCTGAAACCTCAGGCCCTAATGAAATTAACAAGAGTGCGGCCTTTTGTTTTCCGGTTAATTCCTTATCTTTCTTGGACACAGCAGAACCTCCTAGTTAGTCTTCCGCAATCCAACTACGCAGTAACTTTGCAAAATCATCAGGCTTTTCTTTCGCCATTTTTTCAAGTTGCTTACGACGCATTGTAGCTTCCGTTTCAATTTCTTCATTAATATCATCAATCATCAATTCTTCTTGTTCTTCTAGGATACTTAACTCTTCTTCTTCCTTCGCACGTTTACGTGAACGGATAATAAAGAATGCAAGTAATAGAATAACAGCTAGTAAAATACCTCCAACTACCCAAACCCACCATGGGATAACAGGTGTTTCATCAGCAGTATCAGCTACCTTACCATTTAACGCTTGGACAGAAACAGCCACTTTTTCATCAATTTGCTCTTGAGTAAGTTCCGCTGCTACATCCTTTGAAATTGTCGTACGAACAATAGTACTTAAAATTTTCTCAATGTCTTGTTGTACACCATCAGGTAGTGATGCTGCGTCTGTAGCTGTTGGTGGTTCCACAATTACTTGGATGCCAATGTCTTGAATTTTATATGGTGCTTCTTGAATATCTTTACGAATACGGTTGACGTCATTATTGATCGTTTCTTCCGTACGTTCATAATCACCATTTCCTGTTGCACCCTCATTGTATGTTGTGAAATTATCTGTTGTTGTTTCAGCTTCAGGTGTACCCATTGCTGCATTACCAGTACCAGAATACTGCTCTGAAATACGTTGGGCACTAATCGCAATCCCTGCCATATTCTCTTCATCAACTGGTGTTACTAAGTTTTCTTCACGATTTTCCTTTTTAAAGTCAATGTCTGTTGTAACAGAAACAATTACTTTATCTTGTCCCATCAGTGTTCCTAGCATATTTTGCACTTGACGTTGCAGGTCACGTTCAACCAATTTCTTCATTTGTAATTGACCTTCAGCTGTTGTTGTCGATGTACCATCTGTTGTTGCAGCATTTAAATCAAAGTACTCTGAGAATTGATTCGAGATCACAATGTTATCAGTTTTTAAATTCGGAATACTTTTTGAAACTAAGTTGTACATTGTTGCAATTTGTTGTTCTGTAAACTTATAGCCAGGATCTGTATTCAATACAATGGATGCAGTCGCATCTTCTTTTACATCCTGTAAGAAAACTCCTTCTTCTGGAAGAGTAATCATCACTTTTGCATCTTTTACGCCCTCTAGATTTTTGATTAGTTTAGCGATTTCTGTTTCGGTTGCGGCTTTTTTCAATAAATTAAATTCATTGTCCGTCATACCGAAGCCAGAACTATTAGCAAAAGAGTAATCGATTGTTCCAGTCTGAGGATATCCTTCTGATGCTAGTTGCACCAATAAAGAGTCCACCTGTTCTTGAGGCACTAATATAGATGTGCCTCCTGGGGCAATTTCATATTTTACACCTTGAGAATCCAATGCTTCTTTCACTTGCCCAATTTCTCTTGTGGATAAATCTTTATAGAGCGGAACATATGTAGTTTTTGTTGCAAAAAACGTAATGATAGCTGCAAGTGCTATCACACCTACTACAGAACTAAGCATTACTATTTTTTGTGTTTTACTTCGACTTTTCCAAAATTGGCTGGTGTCGGTTTTTATTTTCGTCAATCGTTCATTCATTATGAATCCTCCGGTTATAGTGAATAACCTAGCAATCAATAATTCGCGATAACAGTGGAATCTCATGGAAGTATTGAATATGAAATGTTTAGTTCCATGAGAAGCCTAATTAATCGGATTGGTGTCTTTCTTCACCAATGCAATTTAATTAGACACTCATTCGCATTATTTCTTGGTAAGCTTCAATCACCTTATTGCGAACTTCAAGTGTTGCGTTTAATGTAATGCTCGCCTTTTGAGATGCAATCATTACTTCGTGCAACTCCACATCTCCACCAGTTATTAGCTTTTGTGTAAAATTATCAGAAGTGATTTGCTGATCATTCACTTTCGCTATTGCCTCTTTTAACGAATTCGCAAAGCTTTGTTGCGCTTCGTAAGGTGTCGTTTTTAGTTTATTTGTTTCATTTACAACCTGAGTAGGTGTCATTAGTGAAACGGACGAAATTGCCATTATGTATCCATCCTTTCTTTATGTTATTTACCAATCTCCAACGCCTTTGTCAGCATTGACTTATTTGCATTTAAAACCGTTATGTTCGCCTCGTATGATCGAGTAGCAGACATTAAATCTACCATTTCTTTTAACGGGTCAACGTTTGGCATGTTGACATAGCCTTCTGCATTTGCGTCCGGATGTGTCGGATCATACACTAATTTGAAAGGTGTTTCTGTATCTTCCTTAATTTGCGATACTTTTACGCCATTCCCCACGCCACCTTTAGCATTTTTACCGAGTGCAACATTAAGAAACTTTGAAAATTGCCCTTCTTGTGCGGAAAAAGTGACAGACTTCCGGCGGTATGGCTCCCATTCCCCATTTACTTGTTTAGCACGAGTTGTATCCATGTTTGCCATATTGGAAGAAATAACATCCATGCGCAACCTTTGTGCTGTTAAAGCAGAGGCAGTGGTATTCATTCCATGAAATATAGACATTTATTACTTACCTCCTTTAATAACTGTATTGAGTGTATTTAACTTACCATTTACACGGTCGATTAAAGCATTGTAGTAGATTTGATTTTCTGCTAATTTTGTTTGTTCAGCATCCATATCTACAGCATTTCCGTTATTTCGATATCGTAAGCCGTCAACATTATGGACACCTGGTGTCGATTGTTTAATTTCGAAATCATAATGTCTACTATCTGTGCGATATGCCGAAATAGAAATTTGTTTCTCATTCTCCAACATATCCTTAAAACTTACACTTTTCGCCTTATAATTTGGTGTATCGACATTCGCAATATTATTTGCGATTGTTTTATGATTCAAAGTTGCATAGGAAAGTCCGTTTTCCAGGCTACTAATAGTTCCTCCAAATAAGTTCAAAACCATTCACCTCATTTTAATTCAATCTATGTACTTCTTATTTTATCCAATAATACAATTGTAATTAAGATGATACGTAGTGTCTATTGTCTTTTGTCATTTTTTAATAGTAGATACGCCCTATTTTTTTAGAAGATTAACCGGGACAAATATGCCCCATCCCTTGGGGCACTAAGTGTCGATGCATTTCGTCTTATTTCTAGTTATTTTACACTATTTCGACAGTGTTTACTGTATTAGTATCAATTATCTACCTGTTTATTACTAGACAGGATTGGATATAAATGACAATTTGTGATTTTTCGGTAAAAAAAAGTCCCTTTTTACTATATTTAATATGATTATATAAGTAACCTTCTAGAAATGTAATTATGAAAATTTTCTCACATCGACAAAAATGGCTATTGAAATGAATATCCTATTTACTGCTGTACTGTCATCGAACTGATTACGTTTCAGTCGCACCCCTGAAAAATTCTCTATATGTAAAGTTTGAATTACATCGAAATCAGCATTTTATTCTCGTATAAGCATCAATTCCTTGCTTAACGAATTTTAATTGTCCCTTCGTTCCGCTAAAGCTAAGTCCCCTTTTCCACAATAAACAGACCATAGGATGCAGTTACAATACTTACAGAAGATGGATTTTAAATTTCTCTACTAAAAAAGCCCTACCATATTTTTCCCTATTGAAAATACAAGATTGGTACCATTCACAAAAATGACACATATGCACTTTGGTGAGCTACCACTTGTACGTAAGAAAAACTATGTAAGGCTTAACATATTAACAATCTATGGTTGAAATAACTAAAACAGCAATTAGTTACAGTGAAAAAGCTCCCTCAAAATCATTTGAGAGAGCTTTTTTAATTATTTCATTTTTATTTCAGCAAGTGCATTTAAGAACTTATCGTTTAACACTTTAATGTAAGTTCCTTTCATACCTAGAGAGCGTGATTCAATGACCCCTGCAGATTCTAGTTTACGTAATGCATTGACGATTACTGAACGTGTAATACCTACGCGGTCAGCAATTTTTGAAGCAACTAATAAACCTTCGTTACCATCTAGCTCTTCAAAAATATGTTCAATCGCTTCTAATTCACTATATGAAAGTGAGTTAATCGCCATTTGTACAACAGCTTTGCTACGTGCTTCTTCTTCAATCTCTTCTGATTTCTCACGTAAAATTTCCATACCCACTACTGTTGCACCATACTCAGCTAAAATTAAATCATCATCTTCAAATTGAGCTGATAAACGAGCTAAAATTAAAGTACCTAAACGTTCACCGCCACCCACGATTGGAACGACTGTTGTTAAAGCGCTTTGGAATAAATCTTTATTTTCTACAGGGAACGCAGTATGTTCATTGTTTATATCTAGGTTTGAAGATGTTTCAGAAATTGTAAATAAGCTATGTGTATATTCTTCTGGGAATTGACGCTCTTCAAACATTTTTTTCATACGCTCATTTTCAATTTGTTGGTGAATTGAAATACCTAGAAGCTTCCCTTTTCGGCTCACAATATAAACGTTGCTGTCAATAATGTCGCCTAGTGTGTCAGCCATTTCTTTAAAGTTTACCGGCTTACCTGCAGATGCTTGGAGCATCGAGTTAATTTTACGTGTTTTTTCTAATAAGTTCATTATGTGTTCCTCCTATAAATAATCCATACCGTATTTATTTAATATTCTAAAGTTTTTTACAATTGAATGAAACTAACAAGCCTTGCCTACAGTATAAACTGTGACAAATCTTTGTTTTTTACAATACCCGCTAGCTTTTGGTCAACATAAGCAGCTGTTATTTCAATTTGCGCTGGTGCTATTTCAGAAGCTTCAAACGATAATTCTTCTAACAAGCGTTCTAAAATTGTATGCAAACGACGTGCACCAATATTATCGGTTTCTTGGTTAACCTCTGTAGCAATTTCTGCAATTCGTTCAATTGCATTTTCTGCAAAATCGATTGCTACACCTTCTGTTTCTAATAATGCTTTATATTGCAAAATAAGTGATTGATCTGGCTCCTTTAAAATACGAACAAAATCTTGCTTCGTTAATTTTTCTAATTCAACACGGATAGGGAATCGCCCCTGTAATTCTGGAATCAAATCGGATGGCTTTGACATATGGAAAGCACCTGCTGCAATGAAAAGCATGTAGTCTGTTTTGACCGCCCCATACTTTGTCGTCACAGTAGAACCTTCCACAATCGGCAAGATGTCGCGCTGAACACCCTCGCGTGAAACACTGGCAGAAGAGTTCGTATCTTTACTTGCGATTTTATCAATTTCATCAATAAATATAATCCCAGATTGTTCTGCTCTAGCAATCGCTTCTTGTGACACCTCATCTGCGTCAATCAGCTTATTTGCTTCCTCTATAGTTAAAATACGACGTGCATCTTTTACTTGCACTCTGCGTTTTTTCTGTTTTTTAGGCATTAAGCTAGACAACATATCTTGCATACCACTATTTGCAGACATATCCATTCCTGTTCCTTGCAATGCATCAAAAATCGACGGACTTTGCTCCGTTACTTCAACTGTAACCCACTCATTTTCTAATTTGCCATTGCGTAAATCAATTGCGATTTGCGCACGTTTTGAGCGCACTTCCGTTTCGTCAGAAGATGTATCATCATGCGTTTGTTGTTCTTTGCCACCAAATAACATTTCAAACGGATTTTGCATAGCCTGTTTTTTACGTAAAGAAGGGACAAGTAATTTTACAATGGCTTCATTTGCCAACTCTTCCGCTTGCTCCTTCACAGACTCCATCATTTCTTCCTTCACTAAACGATGAGAAGCCTCTACAACATCGCGTACCATCGACTCCACATCGCGCCCAACATAGCCCACTTCTGTAAATTTCGTTGCTTCAACTTTCACGAACGGTGCATTCGTTAGCTTTGCAATTCTTCTTGCAATTTCAGTTTTCCCAACTCCAGTTGGTCCAATCATTAAAATATTTTTTGGAATAACCTCAGCCTTCATATCATCCGCTAGAAGAGAACGACGATAACGATTTCGTAATGCAATAGCTACCGCTCTTTTCGCCTCATTTTGCCCTACTATAAAACGATCCAAATGCTCAGTAATTTGTCTTGGCGTTAAGTTTTGTGGTGTCATTAGTTAAGTGCCTCCACGATAATATTATGGTTTGTAAATACACAAATTTCAGCGGCAGTTTCTAACGCTGCCTCCGCAATCTCTCGGGCAGTCATTGTTTCACCTGCATATTTTTTTAGAGCACGACCTGCTGATAATGCATAATTGCCACCAGAACCAATGGCTAAAATACCATCATCTGGTTCGATCACTTCTCCCGTACCAGATACAAGGAGTAGTGTACTTTTATCCATTACAAGTAACATCGCCTCTAATTGGCGTAGCATTTTATCACCGCGCCATTGTTTTGCTACTTCTACAGCAGCCCGCTGTAAATTCCCATTATATTCGTTTAATTTCGCTTCAAACATTTCAAAAAGTGTAAATGCATCAGCTACCGACCCTGCAAAGCCTGCCAGCACCTGACCATTAAACAGACGTCTGACCTTCCGTGCAGTTCCTTTCATGACAACCGCATTGCCAAGTGTCACTTGACCATCGCCAGCCATAGCGCACCCGCCGTTATGATGTACCGCAAATATCGTAGTCGCATGGATTTGTCCCATTTGCCTTCCTCCTTAGCCTCTATTATGCCCTTGGATGGGCATTCATATATGTTTGACGAAGATGCTCATTTGTTACATGCGTATAAACCTGTGTTGAAGTTAAATGCGCGTGGCCCAGTAACTCCTGCACCGTCCGTAAATCCGCGCCATGATTCAGTAAATGTGTAGCAAAAGTATGGCGAAGCATATGTGGGTATATTTTCGTATGGAGTGAGGTCTTGTTAATCATTTCATTTAAAATATGACGTACCCCTCGTGGTGTAAGTTCCCCACCGCGCATGTTGACAAATAATTGCTCATGATTTGTTTGTTTCATCAAACGTGGACGAGCCTGCTCTATGTAGTGCTGTATAGCCACACTCGCAAATTGACCAAATGGTATAATACGTTCTTTTCTTCCTTTACCCATTACCCGAACAATAGAATAACGGAAATCTATATCCCCTACCATAATGGATGTGAGCTCACTCACACGAATGCCCGTTGCATATAATAACTCTAAAATCGCCATATTGCGCAACGATTTCAAATCATCGCCTACATTCGCATCAAAAAGCTGCATTAATTCTTGTTCGTAAAAAAAACTTGGTAAACGTGATTCTTTTTTCGGATGATAGAGCGATCGAAAAGCGCCATCATCCAAGCCGTGCTGTTTATTTAGAAAGCGAAAAAAGGAGCGGATTGATGAAATCTTCCTTGATACAGAAGTTCTTGCTTTCTTTTCATCGTACAACTTCGTTACATATAGACGTGCATGTATATACTCAACACTAGCTAAATCATTAACGCCTTCTGCCTGTAAAAACGCTAAAAAATCTAGTAGGTCTGATTCATATTCTCGCACAGTATGAACAGAGAAGTTTTTTTCTACCTGGATGTAAAGCATAAACTGTTCAAGTGCTTCTTGGGACGAAACTAACATGAAAGATTCACCACCAATGAATTATTCGTAACCTTCTCTCATTACTATTACCAACAAATTCAAATGGTAAAACAATTGTGGCCATCTAAATCAATTTGTCGCTTTAGTAATCTTTAAAAAACATACATATTGACACTATACCTATCTTCGTAATATAGCAAGTGAAAATGGTTATATTTTGAGAAAATCTCTATACAAAATAATAAAATACGTGTAAATAAGCATTTTGTCTACATAAAAGAAAAAGCCTCTAAGAGTATATCAACTTTTAGAGGCTTTTGGCAATTAAATTGTTTGTGAATTCACAAAATTTTGAATTGTGCTCATTGCACGTGCAGCATGCATTTCTGCACGTTCTGGTTTTGAACGACGTCCAGGTGGTAATTCAGGGAATATGCCGAAGTTGACATTCATCGGTTGGAAGTTTTTAGATTGTGCTTCTGTTATATAACGCGCCATACTTCCTAATGCCGTTTCGAATGGGAAAATAATTGGTTCTTGTCCCAATGCTAAACGTGCCGCATTAATGCCAGCAATTAAACCGCTTCCTGCTGATTCTACATAACCTTCTACACCCGTCATTTGACCAGCAAAGAAAATATTTTTTTGTTCACGTAACTGATATGTTTTCTCTAAAACTTTCGGTGAGTTAATGAAAGTATTTCTGTGCATTACACCATATCGTACGATTTCAACATTTTCTAGTCCAGGAATTAGTTGTAGTACTTCCTTTTGCGGCCCCCACTTTAAGTGGGTTTGGAAACCTACGATATTGTAAAGGGTACCTGCAGCGTCATCTTGGCGCAATTGTACAACCGCATATGGTCGTTTACCTGTTTTGGGATCTTCAAGCCCTACTGGCTTCATCGGTCCGAATAACATTGTTTTTTCACCACGAGCTGCCATTACTTCGATTGGCATGCAGCCTTCAAAATAAATTTCTTTTTCAAATTCTTTTAATGGCACAACTTCTGCTTCAATCAATGCTTGGCGGAAACGATCGAATTCTTCTTTTGTCATAGGACAGTTTAAATAAGCCGCTTCACCTTTATCATAACGAGATTTTAAATATACTTTATCCATATTAATGCTATCTTTTTCAATAATTGGTGCTGCTGCATCATAGAAATATAAATAGTCGAGACCTGTTAATCCTTGAATTTTTTCAGCTAGTGCTTTTGAAGTGAGTGGGCCTGTTGCAATAACCGTAATGCCCTCTGGAATTTCTGTAACTTCTTCATGTATTACTTCCACTAGTGGGTGATTTTTTACCGCTTCCGTTACGTAGCCTGCAAACTCATGACGGTCAACTGCAAGTGCACCACCTGCTGGTACTGAGCATGCATCAGCTGCTTTTAAAATAACAGAGTCTAATAAACGCATTTCTTCTTTAATAACACCTACTGCATTTGTTAGTGTATTAGCACGTAGCGAGTTTGAACAAACAAGCTCTGCAAATTTATCAGTATGGTGGGCAGGTGTTTGTTTAACAGGACGCATTTCATAAAGTTTAACTTTTACCCCACGTTTAGCAATTTGCCAAGCCGCTTCACTTCCTGCAAGGCCAGCACCTATTACATTTACAACTAGTTCAGTCATGTTCTTACCATCTTCCTATCATTGTGTTGGTGTCTCTTCATAGTCACATTTCGTACACTGAATTTGTACACCTTTTTTTAATTTTTTCTCTACTAATAATGCACTACATTTCGGGCATGGTCTACTAATCGGTTTATCCCATGATACAAATTCGCATTCTGGATATTGATTACATCCATAAAATAAACGCTTTGTTTTACTTTTACGCTCAACAATTTCACCTGTTTCACAAGAAGGGCATTTAACCCCGATTGGCTTCATAATTGCTTTTGTATTTCGGCAATCTGGGAAGTTCGAGCATGCCATAAATTTTCCATAGCGACCGAGTTTGAATACCATTGGTGAACCACATTTTTCGCAATCCTCACCAGCCGGTTCATCTTTAATTACTACTTTCTCCATTTCAGCATCCGCATGCTTTACATGAACTTCAAAGTCTTGATAAAAATCATCGATTACTTCAACCCATTTACGACTACCTTCTTCAACATCATCGAGATCTTGTTCCATTTTTGCTGTAAATTCGATATTGATGATATCAGGGAAAAATTCCAGCATTTGTTGGTGGACAATTTCACCTAGCTCTGTCGGCATAAATCTTTTTGCATCGAGCACAACATAGCCACGGCGTTGAATTGTATCGAGGGTCGGTGCATATGTCGACGGTCGTCCTATTCCTAACTCTTCCATTGTTTTCACAAGACGTGCTTCTGAATAACGAGGTGGAGGCTGTGTAAAGTGTTGCTTCGGTTCGATTTCAAGTGATGTCACCTGATCACCGATTTCCATTTCCGGTAGTAGTTTCGTCGTTTCTTCTGTTTGATCATCTGTACCTTCAATATAGAGTTTCATAAATCCGGCAAATTTGACCTGTGAGCCGTTTGCACGGAATAAAGCATCATTATTCTGAAGATCTACAGCCACTGTATCTAAAACAGCAGGTGCCATTTGACTCGCAATAAAGCGCTCCCAAATCAAACGGTATAAGCGTAGCTGATCGCGACTAAGCACTGTTTTTAACTCATCCGGTGTTCGCATCGTACTTGTTGGACGAATAGCTTCATGGGCATCTTGCGCATTCGATGCTTTTTTGGCCTGCTTCGTTTCTGTCGAGATATATTCTTTCCCATACTTTGTCTCAATATAAGAAACCGCTTCCGCTTTTGCAGTTTCAGATATACGTGTTGAATCTGTACGCATGTACGTGATTAAACCGACTGTACCTTCTTTTTTACCAATATCAATACCTTCATACAATTGCTGTGCAAGCATCATCGTTTTCTTCGCACGGAAATTTAACTTTCGCGCTGCTTCTTGTTGTAAAGAAGATGTCGTAAAAGCAGGCGCGGCATTTCGTTTACGTTCTTTTTTCGTCACATTGACAACTTCAAATGCTGTACCTTTGACATTTTTTAAAATCGACTTTACTTGCTCTTCATTCGATAATTTGATTTTATCTTTGCCGTTACCATAATACAGTGCATCGAATGTCTTTTTTCCCTTTTCAAAAGAGCCTTCAATCGTCCAATACTCTTCTGGTTGGAAGTTTTTAATTTCATTTTCACGATCAATGATCATACGCAGTGCAACCGATTGTACGCGACCTGCTGATAAGCCCTTCTTTACTTTTTTCCAAAGAATTGGGCTTATATTATAGCCTACTAGACGATCTAACATCCGACGTGTTTGTTGAGCATCCACTAAGTCCATATTAATGGCACGTGGGTTTTTAAAAGAATCTAAAATCGCATCTTTTGTAATTTCATTAAAAACCACTCGACAGTCTGAATTAATATCAATATTTAATGCAGTCGCAAGGTGCCAAGCAATCGCTTCTCCCTCGCGGTCTGGATCGGCCGCTAGATAGACTTTCTTCACTTTTTTAGCCGCAGACTTAAGTTCCTGTAAAACAGGTCCTTTTCCGCGAATTGTAATATATTTAGGTTCGTAATTATTTTCAGTATCTACACCCATTTGACTTCGTGGTAAGTCACGCACATGCCCAACAGATGCTTTTACTTTATATTTTTTTCCTAAATAACGTTCAATTGTTTTTGCTTTTGCTGGTGATTCTACAATCACTAAATAATCCGCCATCTATGTCTCCCCCTTAGCGAGGTCTATTGCTAAATTTTTTAAGTTACCTGTTGCAAAATGTATAACAGATTTTAAGATAATGCAACTTTTTTTCAATTTTTGCTAGAAAAGAGCGAAAGTGTTTCAACGATTTGGTGACCATCGCACACAGGTATAGCTCCTTCTATAAGTAATTTATTTGTCCCTTTCGACTGCTCTTTATTAATCGGTCCTGGAACGACAAATACATCTTTACCTTGCTCTAATGCACATTCTGTCGTAATTAATGTCCCACTTTTTAGTGCAGCCTCCGTGACAACGATTGCTTGAGTCAGACCACTTATTAACCGGTTACGCATAGGAAATTGCCATTTTGCCGGTCGCATATAAGGTGGATACTCTGTAATAAGTAAATGGTTTTCTGCCATTTGCTGAGCAAGTGCTTTGTTTTCCTTAGGATAGACATAATGAAAACCATGACCTAACACGGCAATTGTTTGTCCACCAAATTTCATCGTCGCTTCATGAGCCATTGTATCAGCACCTCGTGCAAGCCCACTGACAACCGTATAATCGTGCGCAACAAGCGGAGGGACGATTAAGTCCATTGCCGTTCTTGTATAGGCTGTAGCCTTTCTAGAGCCTATTATAGCTATCCGTTTATCTCTTGCTAGCAGAGCAGACTGACCTTTCACATACAATACAGTAGGTGGACTAGGTATTTCAAATAATTGCGCCGGGAAATATGGGTGATTAAATGGTATGGGGAAAATATTTGCTTGTGCGTAAGCCTCTTCAAATGGCAAGTTTCGAACTCGTTGAAAATTCCGAATCATTAGCAGCGCTTTTTGCCTCGTTATTTGCAATGCACCCGCAATCTCTTCAGGGTGCGCTTCTTCAAAATAACTCAATACATCCACCGGGGACAATAATTGTTGAAGTTTTTGGAGTGGTAATGGATATACATAATGCATAGCTAGTAATCTCTGTGTATCTACTGAGAAAATCATTTAAAAAACCTCCTTTATAATAGAAGAAATTAAATGACCGCAATTGTTATTTCAGCACAAAAATAGAATATGACCCGTCCTGTAGCTTCGCCTTTTCGACTTTTGTTGTGTGCGTTTAGCATGTAACTGTATAAACACCGCCGTTTGTAAAGCCACGAACAGGTGTACCATCTACCGAGACAGAGAAAAAGATGTAGCCACAATGTGCTACATCTTCCATTTTAATGGGTTTTACATTTTTCGTATAGCCCTTTTTCTTTAATTACCTTAATAAGTGTTTCGCCGATAACAGAAGGTGTTTCAGCAACTTCAATACCAGCTTCGTTCATTGCTTTAATTTTTTCAGCAGCCGTTCCTTTACCGCCAGAAATAATGGCACCTGCATGTCCCATACGTTTCCCTGGAGGTGCTGTTTGTCCACCAATAAAGCCAACAACCGGCTTTGTCATATTTGCTTTAATCCACTCAGCTGCTTCTTCTTCAGCAGTACCACCAATTTCCCCGATCAT
The DNA here is from genome assembly GCF_003049665.1 of Lysinibacillus mangiferihumi. Lineage (GTDB taxonomy): Bacteria > Bacillota > Bacilli > Bacillales_A > Planococcaceae > Lysinibacillus > Lysinibacillus mangiferihumi. Next base: position 219,864 of record NZ_PYWM01000004.1, read on the forward strand.
AACAACTGCATATGTTTCAGGGTCATTGTTGAATGCTTCAAGGGCATCGATAAAGTTAGTCCCATTTACAGGGTCTCCTCCGATACCTACAGCCGTTGTTTGACCAATACCAGCTTGCGTCAATTGGTGTACCGCTTCATACGTTAATGTGCCAGAACGTGAAACTACACCAACATGCCCTTTTGTATGAATATAACCAGGCATAATACCAATCTTACACTCATCAGCCGTAATAACACCTGGACAGTTTGGACCAACTAGGCGTGTTTTTTTGCCTTCCATAAAGCGTTTAACCTTCACCATGTCAAGGACAGGAATATGTTCTGTAATACAAATTGTTAATTCTAGCTCAGCATCAACAGCTTCTAAAATGGCATCTGCTGCAAAAGGTGCTGGTACATAAATAACCGATGTTGTTGCACCTGTTGCTGCTACAGCCTCAGCTACAGTATTGAACACAGGTACGCCTTCAATTTCAAGACCTCCCTTACCAGGTGTTACGCCTGCTACGATTTTTGTACCATAATCAAGCATCTGCTTCGTATGGAATAGCGCTGTTTCGCCTGTAATCCCTTGTACAATTACCTTTGTATCTTTATTAATAAATACAGCCATTGTTCTCCCTGCCTTCCTTAGCCTACTAGTCCCACAATTTTTTGTGCACCGTCAGCCATTGAGTCTGCTGCCACGATGTTTAAACCTGATGCATTTAAGATTTCTTTACCAAGCTCTACGTTTGTACCTTCTAAACGTACTACTAACGGTACAGATAAACCGATTTCTTTGGCTGCTGTTACTACACCATCAGCGATAATGTTACACTTCATAATGCCGCCGAAAATATTAACGAAAATACCTTTTACATTTGAGTCAGAAAGGATAATTTTGAAAGCTTCTGTTACTTTCTCGGCTGTTGCGCCGCCCCCTACATCAAGGAAGTTAGCGGGGCTACCGCCATAGTAACTAATTGTATCCATCGTTGCCATAGCTAGACCCGCACCATTTACCATACAGCCAATGTTGCCATCTAGTGAAATATAGCTAAGATCATATTTCGATGCTTCGATTTCTTTTGGATCTTCTTCATCAAAATCGCGTAATTCGACAATATCTTTATGACGATACAACGCATTGGCATCAAAATTAAATTTAGCATCTAGTGCTACAACATCTCCTTGTCCAGTGACAACCAGTGGATTAATTTCTACTATTGAAGCATCTTTGTCGATAAATGCTTGATATAAACCTAACATTAATTTAACAGCTTTCCCTACTAGGTTTGCTGGAATATTCATATTAAACGCCATACGACGTGCTTGGAAGCTTGTTAGTCCAATTACAGGATCAACCACTTCTTTGAAGATTTTTTCTGGATTTGTTTCAGCTACTTCTTCAATATCCATACCGCCTTCTTCTGAACCCATAAATGTTACACGAGAAGTAGCGCGGTCTAATACTAAACTTAAATAATACTCTTTTTGAATATCAGAGCCCTCTTCAATATACAAGCGTTTTACTTCTTTTCCTTCTGGACCTGTTTGATGAGTTACTAAAATTTTACCTAATAACTCTTTTGCGTATGTACGCACCTCATCAAGGTTTTTTGCGATTTTGACACCACCAGCTTTACCGCGTCCACCTGCATGAATTTGCGCCTTGACCACGGTTACATTTGAGCCAAGTTCCTTCGCTACCTTCACTGCCTCATCAGGGGAAAAAGCAACTTTTCCATTGGGTACTGCAACACCATATTTTCTCAGAATCTCTTTCCCTTGATATTCATGGATATTCATAATACATCCTCCCATCAAACATTTGCATAAAATTGTTTTACTAACATAATCTATTCTAACGAAAGATTCTGATAAAGTCTACACTTTGTCTTTTGTTCGAATTTTATCTAAAATTATGACGTTTTCTTCTACTTCGTGTACTAAAACAGAGAATTCTTAAAATCAGAATTCTTTATTTTTTCTATATTTTTGCTATGTTGTTGGTCTAGATGATAGATAAAAGCAAACACTTCAGCCACCGCTTGATATAATTCTTCAGGTATTGACTCATTTAAATCTAATTGTCCAAGTAATTGCACAAGATTCGGATCCTCATATATCGGCACATCATGTTCACTTGCACGTGCCAATATATTTTCAGCCACTTTCCCTTTTCCTTTTGCTACGACAGATGGGCTATCAAATTGTCCTTGTTTATAAGTGAGGGCAATCGCTTCTTTACGCGTCTTTTTTTCTTCACTCATATGCGGAAATCCACCCCACTAATTTCCTCCTGCTGTTGTACTACAGGGGTTGTTTTTTCAAGTTGGGCTTTTTCAAATTGTTTAATAAAGACTCCCGATAGCTGATAATTTTTTTTTGCAAGCCCTAATTTCAATGCTGTTTTTAGAGGTTCTGCAAGAAAAGCAATATCTGAATTTTCATTAAATACTGTGACAGTGACGACACGATTTTGAACTTGCATATCAATTACGGTTTCTTTCATTGACTCCATTTGTAAATAAAACAATATTCGTGCGTAGTTGGCATCAATCTTCCCGTCTTCTTTCATACGCCCATTCCATTGTAACGTGGCATCCATTTTCTTCCCAAAAAATTCAAGGGGTACTTGCATCACGAGCTGGTGTTGATGACCATTTTCTCCTGACACAAGTTGCATACCATTCATGCGTGTCATTAACAGCTCAGCTGCTTCCCTTAGTTGTGGCGTTATTTGAGCTTCTTGAAGCAATGTATGAAGCTGTGGTTTTAATTGGTGCGCAATTGCTTGCAAATCCGCTGATTTACTACTAAGCGATGCCTCGTAACTAATGCCTAAACTTTTCAATACCGTTTTCAGGGCATGCTCCATCGCTTTGCTATCCATTGAATTTCGTACATGTGCATCAGCTTCTGTAAGCATTCGTTGAATAGTTGGTTGTGGCACCTCCGTACTTTGTTTTACAAGATTTCGCATCAGCGCTTCATTTTGTACTGGATTTGTCGACTCTTGTTTAAACAGTGATAATAAATGTTCTTTTACAGAAAGCCCATTACCATCTTGCGTAAATAACCGTTCAGGTGCATTGTGAGCGAACGCTTTGATTAGCTGCTCTTGCATTTGCTTCGCAAAAATTTCCAATGTTTGTTTATTAGTTGGTAATTGGTTAAATCTATCAATCATTTGGTTCAGCTGTTGCTTTTGCTCATTGCTCAATAAACTTTGGCTCGCTGTCCAAGATTTTAGCTGTTCAATAAGCTGTTGTTTATTTTCTGGTTTTGTTGCTAAAATTGTTTGGATTACTTGGCCAGCCTGCTGAAGTTGACCTTGTTGCACAGGTTTTGCTTCATTTAGAGACGACCAATTTTGTAAAGTTGCTTGTTGCGGTAAAATACCCGCTTCTTTTAATATAGTTAAAGCTTGTAATCGTTCACTTGTTGATGCTGCGTTATTAGTTAAAAGTTGAATCGATTTTGCGAGCAGTAACGTACCTGTTTCTGCCTCGAAGGGTTTTGCAATTGCTAACACTTGTTGCATCAAATTTTGTTTCACATTAGCTTGTAATGCTGTATCCTTCGCTAATAACTGTGTAAAATTATCCATTATTGCCGACATACCGGATGTTTTTTGCCCACTAACAAGTGCTTGAAATACATCTTGCGTCATTGGCATTTTTAGCTCAACCATTTTTTGAAGCGCTTGTAAGGCATCCATCTTTGTCACACCTTCAGGCAATGCCTTCATCCACATTTCAGCTTGCATAAGTTGCTCTTTAGAAATCGGTATTTGAGCCTTAATAAAGTGCGCTAATACCTGTTGCATTTCTGACGATTTTGGCAAATTCATCGAATCTAGTAGCTGATTTATTTGTTGGTTTGTAGAAGCCTCTTGCCCCATCGGTCCTGTAACAACTTTTAACTCTGTTTGAGGGCTTGTCCCTGTTACTTGAAAGAAATGGGCATCCCCTGCTTTTAGCGGAACTTCCAGTTTAGCAATCAGTTTTTGATTGCCTACTTGGACCTCTGCCGTTTGATCTGGGTATAATTGTTTAATCGTGCCATGAAATACTTGTCCTTGCTTTAATGCCAGCGGTTGATTTGCTGAGATTAAAGTAGTTTGTTGCATTTGTATTGGATTAAACGATGTTGCTGTCATCTAATTACTCCTTTCTTACATCGATTTTATAGGTTCAAAAGACTTGCGATGATGTATCGTTGGTCCGAATGTTTCAAGTGCCTCTAAATGTTGTTTTGTACCGTAGCCCGCATGCTGTGCAAAGCCATACATAGGAAATTCTTTGTCCAATTGTTCCATATACTCATCCCTAGCTGTTTTCGCTAAAATAGAAGCCGCTGCAATGGCTAAACTTTTTGCATCGCCTTTAATAATCGAATCCTGTGGAATCGTGATTGGTAGTGTCATAGCATCGACTAGCACATAATCCGGTTTAATGGACAAGGATTCCACACTTGTTTTCATCGATTGCTTTGTTGCTTCATAGATGTTCAGTTCATCAATCGTTTGCGCTGATTGAAAATGAATGAAATAGCTAACGGCATGTTCTTTCACCAATGTTGCAAAAACATTGCGTTTTTCCTTTGTTAACTGCTTCGAATCATTTAATCCTACAAGAGCTTCACAGTTTTTTGGCAAAATAACAGCTGCGGTTACAACAGGTCCTGCTAAAGGCCCGCGCCCTGCTTCATCTACACCTGCGATGAAGGCATTTTCACCACCATAGCACTGATCGAAGTCAATCTTCGCTTGATGCTCTTCCAATAGCTGTCGTTTCTTTTCTTGGCGTTTATTCCAACTATGCCATGCTTTCTGCACACCTGCACGCTCGTCGGTTGCAATTGCCGCCATCCATTCTTGCCAATCCTCAGCTATTTTTAGTGCTGCTGTAATCTCTTTAATCGTTTTCATCATTTTACTCCCTTTATCTTACTCTATATCATTTATCGGCAATATCTACTATTCCTAAAAGAAAAACTGCCATGCTCACGTTTTATTGTGTGAGCATGGCAGTTTTTCGCAAATTATTACTGTGTCGCTTCTTTTTCAAGCTATTCGTCAACAAAATCAAATGTTAGCTTTCCTAATAGTAACCCAAGAATATCTCGTACGACCAGCCGCTCCTATTATGGAATAAGTAAAAATCTTTCATAGCAACACAGGGGCTTTAAACAATCTTTATATTAAATGATTAATTCTTATTTTATAAAACTACAGTTCGCACAGCTGGCTCAAACGCTCCACAATACTCTTTTAAGCTTTATTGTCGAAAATATACTATTTAGCATTTTACTTTTAATACTATATATATGGAAGTATTGCTGTATGTTTTGTAGTCCAACTCCATTTAGATTTAATATGTTAGACTTACATCCTTACCTTTTGAATTTAATAAATAAGCTTCTAATTTACTTTTAATCTGCCGCTCATCTATTATAAAGGGGCTAGTGATGGATAATCTAAGTATTTCATCAGTATATAAAACATCAAACATGATTCCATTACTTATTAGAGATTTCTTTATATTTGAATGACCCAATCCCTTTTTCATATTAAATCTATTAAATAATTGAACTTTCTCTTGTTTTCCCTTACCATGATAATTTAACAGAAATGTCGTTCTCTCATAAGGGTTAATGGTATTGAATACTTCTTTGTAACTATCTCTTATTTTCTGATCATATACGATAGATGCAAAGTTAATATTGTTATCAGAGACCATTTTCAATTGATTCCTTACAAAGGAAGAAGTATCTGAGATATCCTTATCTATTAATACAGGTACAATATCAAGAAAATTACCAATTGTGCTGAAAAAGGCTTTGTCTTGATATTTTCTACCATAGTTTAGAAGAAGGATAGGAAGATTTGTTGTGTTAAAATACACATTACTAAACTCTTTTATCGCATATATAGTGGCCTCCCATGCCAGGTCGGTCAGATTCATTAATATCTCAGTTGGTATAGGAATTTGAATAATCTGATGATAACTAACACTTTCAAATTTATCCTTGTTATTTTCATAGATGAATTTTGAAAAATAATCAAACTCATTTAAATTTAAATTTCTAATAATTTCCCTTGCTGTCAATACTGGTCCTTTTTCAATTTGTAGTTGATAATTTTCATAATGCTCGATTATTTCTCTTTGATTATTTAATCCTTTTAAATTAATTTCAAGTTCTTTCTCAATTACCTCTGAACTCATACCATCAAAAATGACATGGTGACAAGGTATTATAAGCTTATATTCATTTAGATTTAATTTTATTAATAGTATCCGATACAGAAATGAGCCTTCATGATAGGGTTCATATAGCAATTCCGGGATTAGTATGTCCAAAATTGTCTTTTGTTCCTTAGGAGAATATGAGGTTAAATTATAAAAAGGTATATCTATATCCTTTTCACAAGCATATTCTTGCCAATATTGCAGGTTATTCTCAGTTATTAGAACACTTCTTAATAAACCTTGCTGGTTTATCAATTCAATAATTGCTTGTTTAACCTTTTCTTGCTCCAAATTACTAGCTATATCAATAGAAGTACCAGAATATACCTGTTTTTCCTCTAGAAATCCTTTTTGTATAGGTGTCAAAGGAAACTGATTAATGATGTCATTTTCAAATAGTACTGAATGTAATTTACTATTCTCTTCAGAAACCTTAATTAGTATTTCTTCCTTTAATTTATTTATTTGCTCTATATCTCTGTCTTCCACTTCAAAAATGTGTGACATTGGTAAAATATAGTGAGGCAACGTCATCAAATCTCTTAACTCATGTAACTTTCCTAATAACGTGTTAACTTTTTCATCCTCTACATGCAATACAAAATATTCTCTTTCCTCAAATTTATATGTTGATCCACTTGTATAAATCTTATAATTCGTATATATATATTGTTCCATGGTTGTAAAGTCTACTCCATCTACCTTTTCTTCTACACTTTCCTCAATAGATGAAGCAAGGCTCTTTACAGTTTGGTACTTAAATATATCATGTAGCTTTACTTTTAAACCAACTTTTTCTAACTCTAAAACAATACGCAGCGCTTTTAATGAATCGCCTCCTAATTCAAAGAAATTATTATAAATTCCAATTTTATCAAATCCTAAGACTTTTCTCCAGATCGAGACTAAGCTTATTTCAAGCATAGTAGTTGGTTGCACATATTTCACTTTCTCTCTCAAAGTCTCTGAAGGAGTTGGAAGTTGGTTTCGATTTACTTTTCCGTTTCCTGTCAATGGTAATTGGTCTAGCTTCATAAAAAATCTTGGAATCATGTATTTAGGTAAAATGGCTGAGAGAAAACTTTTAAACTCTTCTAGTTCTAAATTTTTATTTGATACATAATATACGACTAATTCATCCTGATTCTTTATTTTCTTACAAACCACTGCAACATTAACAACATTAGGATGTGTTAATAGTACTTTTTCTATTTCCCCTAACTCAATTCTGTAACCTTTTAATTTTACTTGATTATCTTTTCTTCCTAAACATTCAATATTACCATCAGACAACCATCTCCCTAAATCTCCTGTTCTATATAATATACTTTCATGTTCAAATGGATTTTTTACAAATTTCTCACTTGTTAACTCACTTAACTTCATATAACCACTTGAAACTCCGTCCCCTGATATACATATTTCTCCAACTGCACCTTCAGGACATAGTAATGAAGATTGATTTAATATATAAACATTGGTATTTTTCAAAGGTCGTCCAATTGAAATATGTTCATTTAATTGAGTTAAATTATCCGGTATAATTTCATACGCTGTTGAATCCACACAACATTCAGTGGGGCCATATACATTTGTAATTCTTATTGTATTTAATCCACTTTTTTGCAAGAATTGCTTAACTGTTTTCTTGGAGAGAATCTCTCCACCAATAATAAAATGTTGCAAAGCTAACCCATTAAATTTAGAGTAAGGTAAGCTCAGAAGCAACTGTAAGTGCATTGGTGTTCCATCAGAAATGTTTATATGGTTTTTCCGATAATATTCTATTAATGACAAACCATCTATACGAGTATGTTCAGGTACAATATATAATGTATGACCCAAAAGCAGGGAGGAAAATATTTGTTGAACTGAAGCATCGAAATAAAATGGTGCAACTACCGCAACTCTGCAGTTTGTATAATCAGAAAAAATCTTTTGCTCTAAGCCATTAATTAAATTAGCAACACTATTATGTTCAATCATTACCCCTTTTGGGTTACCTGTTGATCCAGAAGTATAAATTACATATGCTAAATCACTACCATAAAATTTAATATTAGGCTTTTTCTTTACATTCGAGTAATCTCCTATTTCTAATAGGTTAATTTTATCAATATTCGACAACCAATTATCATTTCCACAGGTTAGTATGATCTTAGTCTCACTTTCGTTTAACATGTATTCAATTCTATTATTAGGTAAAGATGGATCTAATGGTAAATAGGCAGCTCCCGCCTTTAGTATACCTAGCATTCCTAAAATTGCTTCTATCCCCCTTCCCATATAGAGACCAATAATATTCCCTTTACTTACACCTTTATCTATTAATCGATTTGCTATATAATCGGTCTTTTCATCCAAATCGCTATATGTAACACTTTGACCTTCATACCATATAGCAGTTTCATTACTATTCTTCCTTACCGCTTTTTCAAAAAGATTTATAATATTTTCGTTTTTTTCTTCCTTCTCACTCCATTGAGCAAATGCTAATACTTTGCTTTTATCTACTTGAGAAATAAAATCTATATCTTTTAAAGAAATATTAATATCATTCGTTATTACAGTTATAATATTTAGAAAACTTCGAATAAAACTATGAATGACAAAACTTTCATACTTACTAGACGAGTAATTTATTACACCTACTATTTCATTGTTGATCCTTTTAAAGTAAACATGCATTCCTGCACTAAGCGTATGTGGAAATGGTTCATGAATCGTAGAAAGAGAACACGCAATGTCAACATATACTTCTTTGATTTCATCTTCACGACCAAATATAGATTTTATTGGGTATTCTTGATTATTATAAGCATCTAAGACGGTTTCTTTACATAATGTTAGAAGGTCAAGTGCTCTTCCTGCATCATTAATATTGCTTCTTAAAAGTACTAAATCATTCAACCCATTGATAGATATTTCTCCTTTATAGATGGGAGAAGCAATAACAATATCCTCTTCATTAAAAAATTTATTAATAGTTATCTTTAGAAAAAAAACTAGTAAAATATATAACGATAAATCTGATTCTTTGCTCATCTTAAATAATTTTTCTTGTAATATTCTATCCAGTTTAAAGGGTATAGAATAATTAGTTTGTTGGTCCGTGATATCATGAGTACATAAAGTATAATCTATTAATTGTTTATCCCAGTATTTTCTTTTTTCCTTAAAAAGGGCTGTTTCAAGTAATAACTTTTTATTTACATTAGTCATCATACAAACTCACCTCTTCTTATTAATTTTATAGGCCGAGAATTTAAGTTCTCGACCTATATAGTAATTACCCAATTTATTTAATTAATTGAAGTCAAACTCTACCTCTAATGAATTAACTCCATTATTATCTTGCACTAATAATTGATTTATTTCATTAGATGTTAACAATTCGATATCTTGTAGTATTATTTTTGGATCTAAGGTAACGATTTCTAATATCCGCTGCAAATGTTCCAACATTTTACTTACTGACTCCTTTTTATATATCCCAATCGCATATTCCATGTCTAAATAAATATTCTCTTCCTTAAGAATAGCCGTTAATACTAAATCGAACTTTACAGTTGTATCATTACTTTCTAAAGGCGTAATATGGAAGTCGTCTTGGTTCAAGTCGTTTTTTTGTAAGTTTTGTATAGCTAGCATTGTATCAAAGAGAACATTTCTACTAGCATCTCTAGATATATTCAATTTGCGAACTAATTCTTCTAGTGGATAGTCCTGGTGTTCAAAAGCATGTATTGCATTCTCCTTGACCCGACTTAAGTAATCAATAAAATGGAGATTTCTAGAAGGTTTATTCCTCATAGGGAGCGTATTAACAAACATACCAACAACCTGTTCAAAATCAAGCTTGCTCCTACCTGCAACAGGTGTACCAATTACAATATCTTCTTGACCCGAATACTTAGATAGCAAAATAGAATAGCTCGCCAGAAGTACCATATACAAAGTTGACCCAGTATCAATTGTTAATTGATTAATTTGTTTGGATAGTGCTTTGCTCAACTTTAACTGAACAATATCTCCTTCAAATCTTTGAATCTCTGGTCTTTCATAATCAGTAGGTAATTGTAGTACTGGTGGAAGTTCATTAAACTGTTTCAGCCAAAACTTTTCTTGTTCATAACCAACCTCACCAGACAACATCTTGACTTGCCATTGTGCATAATCTTTATATTGATATTTTAATTTTGGTAAAGATTCACCTTCATATAAACGGATGAAATCCCCTAGAAGAATATCAACAGAAATACCATCTGAAATAATATGATGCATATCAATAATTAAGATATTTTGTTTTTCTGATAATTTCAGGACACCAAATCTAAATAATGGATAATCATCTAAATCAAATGGTCTAACAAATTGTTGTATTAACGCATCTACATTTTCATTAAAGACCTCTTTATATTCTATCTTTATATCTATTGAAGGAATTATTTTTTGTAAAATTTCCCCATCTTGCATTTTAAAATATGTTCTAAGAGATTCATGACGATCTACTAATCTTTGTAAAGTATCTTTTAAACGCTTTCTATCCAGTTCACCTTCCCACAGGTAGGCTTGCGTTAAGTTATAACTTGTACTAATCCCTTCATAACGATTAAGAATATATAGTGATTTTTGAGAAGAAGAAGCATTATAATATCCTTTACTCAAGTTTATCTCCCTATCATATCCTTCATCTAATAAGGCCACATTTTCTTTAGCAATTTGTTCGATTGATTCAAAAATGTAAGCAGCTTGTTCTTTAATGGTAGTGTATTTAAACATTGTTTTTAAAGAAATATCAATTTGATATTTTTGGCGAATTCTAACACAGAGAGAAATTGCACTTAGTGAGTTTCCACCTATTGCAAAAAAGTTTTCTATTGTACTAATCTCATTTGTTGCTAAAAGATTACCCCATAAATCTAACAACTCTTCTTCTATTTTATTTTCAGGTTTAACAATGTTTCTTATCATTTTCCTTTCTGGCTCAGGTAAGCTTTTTCTATCTACCTTACCCATAGCAGTTAAAGGTAACTTTTCCATAAAAACAAACCACTGAGGAATCATAAATTGGGGTAGTTTCTGAGATAGCAAATATCTTATTTCATTTTCTTCTAGATTCTTATCATTAGATACAATGTATGCACACAAATAAGATTGCCCTTGAATAATCTTCTCTACAACTACTGCTTCATGTATCTGATTTAAACTTACTAATTGGAACTCAATTTCTCCAAGCTCTATTCGTAAACCACGAATTTTCACTTGATAATCTGTTCGTCCAATAAATTCAATATTCCCTGAATTTGAGTACCTCGCTAAATCCCCTGTTTTGTACACTTTAGACCAACCGGTTTCTGGAAAAGGATGCTCTTTGAAAACTTCTTTAGTTTTCTCTGGATCATTTAAGTATCCCTTTGAAAGACACAAACCAGAGATGTAAATCTCTCCTATCGATCCGTATGGTACTAATTTCATTTGTTTATCAAGAATTAGTATTTGAACGTTAGAAATAGGTTTTCCAATTGGTATTTTTTTCACTTCATTACCCTTAACTTCATAGTAAATACATCCAATACTAGCTTCTGTCGGCCCGTATAAATTTGATATTTTTACATTTGGAAACAACTTTTGAAATTCATTAATTGTTTTCAGCTTGACTTCTTCACCGCCAACTATGATACTTCCTAAGGAATCCAATTTTTGATGAAGTGTTTCATCTAAGCCTAGCTGTTCAACAATAATGTTAAATACTGATGGAACAAAATCAGTTAGTGTAACTTTATATTTTTCTATCGTAGAAGAAATATATTCAGCTGAAAACTCCATTTTTGGATCTGGTATAACTGTCTTTCCACCAACAGTTAACGGCCAAAATAGTTGCCATACTGCACTATCGTATACTTGATGTGTAGTTTGTAATACTGATTTCCCTACATATTCCCCAAAGTAATCATTCATCCAAAGAAAACGATTTGCAATCCCCAAATGTGGAACGATTACTCCTTTAGGTTTTCCAGTTGAACCTGAAGTAAATATTACATAAATGGTATCATCTAAATTAACTTTAATCCCCAAATCCTTCTTCTCTTGATTTAATACGCTATTATCGACCATTAGGAATTCGCTAGAAACATTATTCAAAGGAATATCTTCAACATTATTTACAAGAACTATTTTAGCTGTTACTTCATGTAATATAGAAAGTATTCGATCTTCTGGCCAATTTACATCTAATGGAACAAATGCAGCACCTGTTTTCATAATCGCTAAAATAGAAATAATCATTTCTAAGCTTCGATCCATTAACACGGGTGCATATGATCCAACTCCTATCCCTTTGCCTTTTAACTGAATAGCTAAATTATTCGCTTTCCCGTTTAGTTCACTATATGTGAGTGCCTGATCTAAAAATTCTACAGCAATACTATTTGGTGATAGTATAGATTGTTCTTCAATCATTTGGTAAATTGGTTTCATATTCATGAAATGCTTCTTCGTACTATTTAATTCTACGAATTGTTTGAGACTGTCTTCCCTTGAAAGTATATTTAGGTCTCCAATTGTACACGAAGAATCATTTATGATTTCATTTAATAAATTTATATAATGTCTACCTAAGTCTTTAATTTTTTGTTTTTTAAATAACTTCGTACAGTATGTCCATTCAAATGTTATTTGTTTATCATCAATTGCAGCTTCTATTGAGAAATCAAACTTGGATATCTTTAAATTGAACGGTATTGCTTTTATAAACATATCTTCAATTTCGTGTATTTTATTTTTTTGTTCTTGCCTATACGAGAACATTGTTGAAAAAATTGGATTCTTTGATGGGTCACGCTGATAATTCTTTAATCCAATAATCCTTTCTAAGGGCATATCCTGATTTTGAAAAGCCATTGTAACGTTTTTTTTCATTTCATCTAAAAATGAGATAAACGTTTTTTCCTCGTTAGGGAATCCACGTAATACAATAGTATTGACAAACATACCTATCATATTTTTTAATTCAGGATGAGAGCGACCAGTAATTGGAGTACCTATGATAATATCTTCCTGATTTGAATATTTAGATAGCAAAATATAGTAAGCTGAAAGTAAAACAATGTAAGGGGTCATACCATGCTTTTCTGCAAAATCTTTTACCTTTTGGGTTTCCCACTCGGTTAATTCAAAATTCAAACAATCGCCTTCGAAACTTTGATTTGCTGGCCGTGGGTAGTCAAAAGGCATATCAAGAACAGGTAACTCTCCATTTAAATAATCAAGCCAAAAATTTTCCTGTCTGCCAAATTCTTCAGTCAATACTAAAGCATTATTCCACTCTGCATAGTCTCTATATTGTTTTAAAGTATGAGGCAATATTTTTCCACAATATAAAGTAAGTAATTCTTCAAGTAAGATATCTACTGAGATACCATCTGAAATAATGTGATGCATATCAAAGAATAGAATTGACTTATTTTTTTGCACATTAAAAAGTTTTACACGTAAAAGTGGTCCTTGACTTAACTCAAATGGTTCAGACAAACTTGTAATATCCTCAACAATAGATTGATCTGTTATACCGTGATCCACTTCTAAGTTAAATGGAATATACTCTCGAATAACTGCATATGGTTTTCCATTATCCATGTGGAATGTCGTTCTTAAAATTTCATGCCTCTTAATGAGCTCCCTTAAGGATGTTTCTAATTTGGAGATATTTAGATTTCCCTCTACATAGAAAGCTGCAGGCATATTGTAAGCAGTAGATACTCCCTCTAATTGATCTATTATAAACAACCTTAGTTGGGTAGCCGAAAGCTCATATGAATCTTTAATTTCACTCTTTGGAATAGTCTCATACATTTTTTCCTTATTACTTAGAACGTCAGATAATTCAACAAGCACAGAATTTTGGAATACATCACCTACACTAAGTGGGTAATGATACTCTTCATGTAATCGGTGAGTTAATTCAAGTACTTTTAATGAATGCCCTCCTAAATCAAAGAAATCATCATTAATTTTTATATTTTTAATTCCAAGTATCTCTTCCCATAAATTAACTAGTATTCTATCTAGAGCATTTCTAGGACTAGTACCATCTTTGTTTGATAAGCTAAGAATTTGCTTTGGATTAGGCAAAGCTTTTTGATCCAATTTTCCATGAGTTGTTACCGGGAAGCTCTCTACCTCTACAAAATAGGCCGGAATCATATAGGCAGGTATATAATTGGCTAAATACTTACGTATATCCGATATAGTCCACTCTTTTTCACTTATGATATAGGCACATAAATACTTGTCGCCTTCGTCGTTCGTACGTGCAACTACTACTACATCATCTATTGCTTCATAGTTTAATAGATGGGACTCGATTTCATTTAACTCAATTCTATACCCTCGTATATTGACTTGATTGTCAATTCTTCCTAAATATTCGATTTGACCATCAAGAAGCCATCGTGCTTGATCCCCTGTTTTATATACTTTTTCCTCTTCATTAAACCTATCTGTTATAAATTTTTGTTTTGTTAACGCTTCATTTTTCCAATAGCCTCTTGTTACACCTACTCCAGCAACACATAATTCTCCCGGCACTCCTATTGGCACGAGATTTCCATGCTTATCTAGAATATTAATCCTGTACCCTGCAATTGGTTTACCGATAGGAATACGTTGCACTTTCCTTTCACAACGGTAATACGTTGCACAGACAGTTGATTCAGTTGGACCGTAGGTATTATATACTTTCGCCTTTTTCACAAGTTGATCGATGTGTTCCCACTTTAAGACATCGCCTCCACTTATGATTGTATGAACACTTGAGGGTATGGAATGTTTGTTGATTTCATTCAACAGTAGTGGCGAACAACTCATGACCGTAATGTTTTCTTCCCAAAGCTTCTTAACTAATAATTCTATATCTTGTAATTCCTCTTTTTTCAATATCACTACAGTTGCTCCATTGCTTAATGCTGGATATACTTCTTCAACAAAGGCATCAAAAGAGTACGAGGCTTGTTGGAGCACGACATCTTCAGATGTAATACCAAATTCCTCTTGAAATGCATTTACATAGGCAGTTACATTTTGAGATTCAACCATTACACCCTTCGGTTTTCCTGTTGTTCCAGATGTGTATAACAAATAAGCTAGATTCTTTGGTTCATGGAATGTTAAGTCAATCTTATCCCCTTCGAATCTAACCCTTTCATTAATTTCCATGGATTTATCCGGTTTTATAAGGGAGGTTGGTAGTGCTTTATCTGTTAAGACAACCAATGGTTGGCTGTCTTCTAAAATATAGCGAATGCGTTCTTCAGGGTACTCTGGATCAATTGGAACATAGGCACCTCCTGCTTTCCATACTGAAAGAATAGCGACAATCCTACTTACACCCCTATCAGCTATAATTCCTACGATATTTTCCTTTCCGACGCCTCTTTCTTTTAAGGACATGGCCAAATCTGTAGTCCATTCATCAAGTTCCTTATATGAAATTTTTACTTCATCGCATATCAGGGCCGTTTGATGTGGTCTAAGCCTCACTTGATTAATAAACTCTTCGATAACAGTTCGTTCTATCTTTGGCACTGGTAAAGTCGAATTGAATTGCTGTAGAAGCTGATCTCTTTCCTGATTGGTTAATAGTTGAATATCAGATATTAATGTATTTGGACTATCTACAATGCAATTTAAAATTTCTACGTAATGGGAGGCCATCCTCTCGATAGTGTCTCTATTAAATAATTCCGTACAATATTCTAATCCTATCGTTAGGCAATCATTTTTTTCCATCACTTCCATTGTAATATCAAACATTGACACCGCATTATAAATTGGGACCCATTCTCCCAATAAATCTCCAAGTATTAATTCTGGAACTTCTCCATTTTGCATAACAAACATCGTATCAAATAGCGCATTTCTATTAACACTTCTTTCAATACGAAGTTCCTGAACAAGCTTATCATAAGGAAAATCTTGATTATCAAAGGCTTGAATGGAAATATCCTTTACCTCTTGAAGGAAATCATATACTTTTTTCTCTGCGCTAGGTTTCGCCCTTAAAGCCAAAGTATTGACAAACATTCCAACGATATTCTCTAATTCTATATGCGTTCTTCCTACAGAAGGTGTACCAATGACAATATCTTCTTTGCCAGTATATTTGTATAGCATTAAGTAATAAGCTGTTAACATGATCATAAATAATGTTGCACCAGATTCAGTAGATAATTTTTTTAATTGATTTGCTGTATTCTGTTCTATCTGTAACTCAACTAAATCTCCACCATAACTTTGAATAAGAGGGCGTTGAAAGTCTGTAGGCAACTCCAAAATTGGTAGCTTCCCATCTAGCGCATTCAACCAATACTCATTTTGTTTACTAAAAGTTTGACTGCTTAGTAAATTATTATGCCAAGCTGAAAAATCCCTATATTGCAAACTAGGCGATGGTAATTCTATATCATTGTATAGTGCAACAAACTCTTTTATTAATATAGCTAACGAAACGGCATCGGCTATTATATGGTGAATATCAAAAATAATAATATGATGTTCTTTTCCTATGTTTTTTACAATTCCTAATCTTATTAATCCTGGTTGTTCAAGATTAAAAGGTTGAATAAATTTTTCAGTTATTTTTTGAAGATCTTCTTCATCTGTTTCAAACCACGTAATATTAGGTTCAACATCATTATGAATCACTTGAACAATTTCATTATCTTGAAACTTGAATGATGTTCTAAGAGACTCATGTCTTTCTATTAAAATGGTAAAAATTGTATTTATCTTTTCATAAGAAATAGCGCCATTAAATGAGACAGCTTTAGTAATGTTATAATGAGTTGCTAAACTATTTAGCTTATTCATCGTAAACATTCTGCTTTGTGCTGCAGATGCTGGATAAACTGATTTATTACGATCTACTAATGTAATAGAGTAATACTCATCTTTCCTTGATTTATTTATAACGCTTGCTAAACCTTGTATCGTTGGCTGATTAAATATCGTATTAATTGAAATGTTTACATTAAACACCTTTTTTAATCTTGTTACTAGAATGGTTGCCTTTAGTGAATGTCCTCCAAGTTCAAAAAAATTATCATTTGTACTTACTTGTTTAAGGTGTAATAATTCCATCCATATTTCAGCTATTTTTGTTTCAGTCTCTGACATAGGTAATATAATCTTTTTACCTGAATTAATTGTTAACACCGGATTAGGCAAAGCTTTTTGATCCAATTTTCCATGAGTTGTTACCGGGAAGCTCTCTACCTCTACAAAATAGGCCGGAATCATATAATCAGGTATATAATTGGCTAAATACTTACGTATATCCGATATAGTCCACTCTTTTTCACTTATGATATAGGCACATAAATACTTGTCGCCTTCGTCGTTCGTACGTGCAACTACTACTACATCATCTATTGCTTCATAGTTTAATAGATGGGACTCGATTTCATTTAACTCAATTCTATACCCTCGTATATTGACTTGATTGTCAATTCTTCCTAAATATTCGATTTGACCATCAAGAAGCCATCGTGCTTGATCCCCTGTTTTATATACTTTTTCCTCTTCATTAAACCTATCTGTTATAAATTTTTGTTTTGTTAACGCTTCATTTTTCCAATAGCCTCTTGTTACACCTACTCCAGCAACACATAATTCTCCCGGCACTCCTATTGGCACGAGATTTCCATGCTTATCTAGAATATTAATCCTGTACCCTGCAATTGGTTTACCGATAGGAATACGTTGCACTTTCCTTTCACAACGGTAATACGTTGCACAGACAGTTGATTCAGTTGGACCGTAGGTATTATATACTTTCGCCTTTTTCACAAGTTGATCGATGTGTTCCCACTTTAAGACATCGCCTCCACTTATGATTGTATGAACACTTGAGGGTATGGAATGTTTGTTGATTTCATTCAACAGTAGTGGCGAACAACTCATGACCGTAATGTTTTCTTCCCAAAGCTTCTTAACTAATAATTCTATATCTTGTAATTCCTCTTTTTTCAATATCACTACAGTTGCTCCATTGCTTAATGCTGGATATACTTCTTCAACAAAGGCATCAAAAGAGTACGAGGCTTGTTGGAGCACGACATCTTCAGATGTAATACCAAATTCCTCTTGAAATGCATTTACATAGGCAGTTACATTTTGAGATTCAACCATTACACCCTTCGGTTTTCCTGTTGTTCCAGATGTGTATAACAAATAAGCTAGATTCTTTGGTTCATGGAATGTTAAGTCAATCTTATCCCCTTCGAATCTAACCCTTTCATTAATTTCCATGGATTTATCCGGTTTTATAAGGGAGGTTGGTAGTGCTTTATCTGTTAAGACAACCAATGGTTGGCTGTCTTCTAAAATATAGCGAATGCGTTCTTCAGGGTACTCTGGATCAATTGGAACATAGGCACCTCCTGCTTTCCATACTGAAAGAATAGCGACAATCCTACTTACACCCCTATCAGCTATAATTCCTACGATATTTTCCTTTCCGACGCCTCTTTCTTTTAAGGACATGGCCAAATCTGTAGTCCATTCATCAAGTTCCTTATATGAAATTTTTACTTCATCGCATATCAGGGCCGTTTGATGTGGTCTAAGCCTCACTTGATTAATAAACTCTTCGATAACAGTTCGTTCTATCTTTGGCACTGGTAAAGTCGAATTGAATTGCTGTAGAAGCTGATCTCTTTCCTGATTGGTTAATAGTTGAATATCAGATATTAATGTATTTGGACTATCTACAATGCAATTTAAAATTTCTACGTAATGGGAGGCCATCCTCTCGATAGTGTCCCTATTGAATAATTCCGTACAATATTCTAATCCTATCGTTAGGTAATCATTTTTTTCCATCACTTCTATAGTTAAATCTACCTTTGAAGTGTTTCCAACCAAATCAAATGGTTCTATTTTAATTTGATTATTATTTATTTTAGGGACGTTCATATTTTGCATAATAAATACAGTACTAAATAAAGGATTTCTACGAAGATCACTCTGAATTCTTAATGATTCTATTAAATCTTCTACAAAAAAGTCTTGATTAGAAAATGCAGAGATTGTTAGATCTTTAATCCCCTCCAACAAAACTGAATATTCCGAATTTTTTTCAACCCGAAATCTTATTGGAAGTGTATTAATCATCATTCCGATTGTATTTAATAGTTTCGGATTTGTCCTACCTGCGTATGTAGACCCAATTACAATATCTTCCTGGTCAGAATACTTAGATAATAAAACGTAATAAGCAGAAAGTAAAATCATATAGAGCGTTGCTGATTTTTCCTTTGCCAAAGTTTTCAACTTCTTTGTTAGTTTATTATTTATATTTTTTCTTAAATAGTCTCCTGTAAAGCTTTGAACAAGAGGACGTGGAAAATCAGTTGGTAGTTCAAGGACTGGTATTTCGTCTTTAAAGATATTACACCAGTAGTCTTTTTGTGATTGGAATTTTCCTTCATTTTCTTTTTTTTCACGCCATATACAATAGTCTTTAAATTGAACATCTGGATCATTGATTGTACCAGTTTCAATATATTGGAATACTTCCTCCATTACTTTTATTAGGGAACTACCATCCATAATTAAATGATGGAAAATAAGCACCAATATATGTTTTTTAGGGTTAATTTTTATTAAACCTACCCTCCATAATGGTAATTCTGATAGTGTAAATGGCGTATTAAATTCATTAATATAAGTTTGTACATCCTCTTCTTTACAATTCATTACTTTAACATTAATAAATGAAGGCGTATGAATAATTTGTTTTAATGAATCCTCATAAAGTTCAAAAGTTGTTCTTAATACCTCATGATTTAGCATTAATTTATTGAAAGCTTCTTCTAACAATCCCGTTTCAACTTCTCCATTTAGTGTAAATGCATATGCTATATTGTTACTATTACCTACTCCCTCCATTTGTTCCATAACAAATAATCTTTGTTGTGAAGGTAAAACTGGAGCTAAATTTGTTTGTTCCTTACAAGCAGCAAATGCATTTTGATTCTTTAAATCATATCCTTCTATGAAATGTGCAAGATTTTCTATGTTAATATTTTCAAACAGTAATGTTAACGGAACCTCAATTCCAAAATCATCATAAATTTTTGAATTAATGATAATTATTTTTAAAGAATTAGCACCCAAATTAAATAATTTATCATGTATTCCTAGCTGACTTATATTTAAAACTTCACTGAAAATGTTAACTAACTTCTTTTCTACTTCAGTACTCGGAGGCACGAAATTGATTTCGTAATCATTAATGTCGAGTTCAAGATTTTTAACCTCATTACTAATATCTTTAAAACGTTCATTTTGATAATCCTCTACCAATAAAAACCTCTGTACTTTACCACTTGTTGTTTTGGGAATTGACTTGATTGGTAATACTTCTTTTACCTCTAATCCTATTTGGTTTAATATATTTTTTTTGACTGATTGAGCAATAGGTAAAAACAATTTCAAATTTTTTCTATATCGCAGAAAAACAATCAATTCATCTTCTTGCTTTTCAAAATTAAAAATTCCACAAGCAACAACCTGCTCAACTTCCACTCCTTCAATAGATTCAACTATCCGCTCAATATCATGAGGATAATAATTTTGTCCATTTATAAATAAAATATCTTTTAATCTCCCCGTTACAATTAACCTATTATTTCTAAAAAATCCGACATCACCTGTACGCAACCATCCATCTTTAGTAAACACTTTTTCGGTAGCTTCATCATCATTGTAATATCCTGAGGTAACATTTTTACCACGGATTTGAATTTCTCCAATTACCCCATCATTTAATAGAGTATCTTTCTCATTACAAATTCTCACTTCACAATCTTGAACAGGAGAACCTTCATCTACAAATGAAACACTATCTTTTTGATCTATCGGTATTTCTTGAATTTCACTTCCAATACTCAACTTATTTCTATTTACGGAAATTATTTTTAATCCTTCACCTAATTTAGGGAAAGTAACAGCTAAACTAGCTTCAGCCATTCCATACACCGGAAACATTACATTAGGCTTAAGACCATATGGTGCAAGCTTATTTAAAAACTCATTACACAATTTATCCGATATTGGTTCAGCACCATTAAATATTAGTTTAATATACGATAAATCCCAGTTTTGTGCTTCATTCTCTTTAAAATATTCTAGAAAAAACTTAAATCCGAAATTTGGAGATGCTAAATGATTTATCTTATACTCATTTGCTTTTTTTATCCATAAAGAAGGTCTTCTGATAAACCTTGAAGTAGGTAACTGATATTGATTCATTCCTGCTATTAGTGGGACAAGATGGCCACCTATTAAACCCATATCATGAGTTAAAGGCATCCAATTCAATGTAGATTGGTTTGGGGAAGCGCTGCTTGCATTAATTATTGCCTGAATATTTGAAAGTAAATTTTTGTGTGTGATTGTTACACCTTTGGGATTACCAGTAGAACCTGATGAAAATTGAATAAATGCAATGGTATTTTCATCACTTAAGAAAATATCTCCTTCATTATGGTCTGTAACTTCTTCAATAAAAATGACCCTATTTTTAAAAATATACTCATTACAAAGTTTGTCTTTCTCTATAAACTCTTGTAAACTGTTATTCGTTTTTAGATTTGTAATTAAATACGGGCTTTTCAAGGTATTCCATATTCTGATAAGCTTTCTTTTATGCTCGTCATTATTACCAATAGTTACAGGTACTGGTATGAACCCCCCTAGCAAACATGCCCAAAATACAGAAATGAACTCCTCAACATCTTCTAGTTGAAATACAAGTTCATCTTTTGGATTTAACCCTTGTTTTTGTAAATAATATAAGATCCCTAGTGAGCGTTGATATAAATCTCTATATGAAACAAAGATATCTTCACTTTTATTTATAAATACTATGCCTTTATCATTTTTTGAGCTTTGTATAATGAAATTAATTAGGTTATATTGTTTCATTTTCTCCCCCACTTTTCATTTAATTAACCGATATAGGATAATCTTTTTTTCTTGATGTTAACTAGTAAGGTTTATATTTTAAAAGTACCTTAAATTAATCAATTTCCCATTTTCTATTTCATAATATTTAGCATCCATTAATGCATATTGTGATTTATGATTAACATTAATTAGTTCCATTTGATATAATACTTCTGCATTATTTATATCAATCACTACAAGATAATCTATATTCAGCCCATCTATTGACATAGTTCCATACAATTTGTCATCATTAACTTGCCATAAATTTTTTCTTACATACATACTTCCTTGTTCTGATTTAATATCAATTTTTTTAGATTCTATTAAATTAAACGCTTGATCATAGGACTTTAAATATGTGTTATTGTTTTCATCGCTACTCAGTACAATAAATTCATCATTATATGGGAAAACCTTGTATATTCCATGATCTATAAAAATCGTTTCTGCTTTTTTAGTATTGAAATCATATACTAAAAATACACCATTATTATTTTTTCCATTACTATCTGTAAAATCAGATGTTGACAGTATGAATGTGTTATCTTGTATAAAAAACTGTCCAACGTTCATAATCAAATCACTTACATTAAATAACGAAAAAGGAATTGTGTATTTGTCCATTTCAAAAGTAGCTACATCAATTTTATAAACAATAATATCTTCTTTATTACTTGAATATATATAGACTTCATTTTCGGTTACCTGATGCCCTGCCAATTCCATGTATATGGACTCTTTTTCTATTGTAATTTGCTTTAATTCATCATTTAGAAAAAATACCTGCCATTCTTTATCGTTATTCTCTTTATTATTCCAACTATCAAAAATGAAAACCTCATAATTTTCCGTGTTATCGTAGAAAAACCATTGGCCATATTCTTCTTCTATTGAGTTATGAATATCTAATTGGGCCTCTAATCGTTTTAATGGTTCAGTGGGAAATGCTTCAAAAAAAGGATAAACGAAATCTTCTGTACTACTATTAACTATTTTTTTATCTTTCCACAGCCAAACTTTACTAGCACCGTTGATAGTTTGATAATACAATGGTGAAACAATATTAATGTCTTCTTCTAACTTGTCTACCAATACTTTATAATTAATATCCTTTGACTTAGTATCTTCATTAGTACAACCGCAAATTAATAATACAATGGTAAGAAACATAAAAAAGTGGGGAATTCTTTTAAAGAAAATCATGTTCGTCCTCCTTAAACTAAAAGCATTGTAAATTACATTAAATCATGAAAGTAAAAAGTGCTACTTCATCAGTAAAAATGTTTCTTTATTCATTTTCACTTAATACTTTGTAGCACTCATCACTTTCAACGTAAGTTTAGTTAACTCACAACACTAATGATTTACCACTTATTTCCGTCCCCTGACCAGTTTACTTGTGACCATAACGTTGTTTTCGAGTCAGTCACCAAATCTTTTGGCCAAACAGTTTCTACAGTATAATATTGATTTATTGGTATATATCTAGTATCATGTTTTACACCCTTATTTTTTAAAGCTTTCCATACTAAAGTTGCACAATTTACATATGTTGAACTATTAATATCTGCTAACGCATCATATGAATAACCTGTGAGATTATTTGCAGCATAATCTGCTGCCGAGCGTCTGTCTTTACCTGTTATAGTATTAGTGTAATACAGTCTGAGAGAGTATAATGCTGAATAATCATCAAAGTTACTTTTTTTACTTTTGCCACTTCCTGTGTGTTGAACAATATATTTAGTGGCAGAATCAGTTTCAACTGCTATTGCAGCGTGACCATGATTAACGAAGGTGAACCATTGATCTTTCGATACTAAAATATCTCCTTTATCAAGCTTGGCCTTGATGCTTCTAAATTGCTCAGATGTCATTTTTTCTGAAGGTGTACCATCCGAGTAAATAGAAACGTCATCACCATTCATCTGCTCTAACTTGCTATAATCCACTTGCACACCAAAATGCTGACTTAATTCACCATAAGTATTATGAATTTCTTTTAATTGCTCAATTGATAATCCTGTAAATTCAGCAAATCCTTCATAGTAACCAGGGAGATTACTAGGATCTTCTATCGTTAATTCTGTTGGATTCGTAAATGTTGTTGCATTAAAATATTCTTCATTTGCTACCATAACATCGCTTGGCAACTCAATATTAAAATATTCCTCTAAGTCCCCATATTCCTTTTCCAACACTTTAAGCTCATAATCTGTTTTTCCAGTTTCTCCTGATAGATATTCGTAATAGATTGAAGAATTCTTTCCAATAACCGACATTTCCTCAGCTGAAACTCCCGTTAACGCAATGGAAAAGACCATACTCAAAGCCAATATTGATGAGAAAATACTTTTTCTTCCCTTAATCATCTTATCATCCCTTCTTAAATAGATTTATATATTGTAAGCTGGCCAGCTAACAAACGAAGTAAATAGACAACTTTAATAACCTTAATTTTGATATACAGACAGCATTAAGTTACTTAAAGACTCTTCAGTTAAGAATTTTACTTCTTCACAGAAATTATTATTTTTGGTACAAACAGCCATCCTATAACTTATATCAATGTCATATTGTCTAAAATAGTAGATTTCATTATTTTCTGTAATTGGTCTCCATCCAGCCGAGTCTAATTTCATAGAAAATGAATCGAATGGAAAAGAAAGACCTTTCCCTATGGCTTTAACAAAACTCTCTTTTAATGTCCACAATTCATAAAAACATTCAGGTCTTCTCAAAGCTTTAGTATTCATTAAATCCTGAAATTCACGCTTAGAGAAAACAAACTTTGCAATTTCTAAATCTATTAGCTTAACCTCTTCAATATCAATTCCGATCTCGTTATCATGCGTTACACATACAACCCATGCACCAGAATGAGATATATTGAAGTGTAGGTTTTTATCTGTTTTTATAAATGGTTTGCCCTATTTATTTTTTTGTAATCCATTTTTAGCGTAATTTGCACCTAGGTTTTTATATAAAATATATTGCAATAACAATTCAGTGATATATGAACGATTTGAATCATATCGAAATCTATAATTTAATATTTTTTCCTTTCTATCACGAGGTAAATATTCAATTAATCGTTGGTAATGTAAAGGAGTGATTTCATTTTCAATTCTTACAGCAAAAATCTCCCATTTCCCCCTACCCCTTTTCTAATAGCAGTCTATTAAAATATAATTAACTGTACCTTTAGCAAGCATATGCTCATTACATTACACTCTAATAAATGGCAGACTGAATTATTTCTATAAACAGTACTAGTGTCCCTTACTTTTGTATTTAAGAGAATTCAGACCTCTAGCCTTCATTATAATTAACAATTCCATCCTTAAATACCAATTATCTCAAGTTTAAGTTTACTGTATTATTAGATTGGGATATACTGTAAATAAAGGTAAATATATTTTTAATACGTAACAAATACGATGGCAGGTGATTTTGGTGTCTCTTGGAAAAATCATTAAAAAAATTAGATTAGGAAAAGGGTTGTCTCAAAAGCAATTGGCAGGACAAGAAATGACAAGGGAATATATTAGTTTAATTGAAAATGGTCATGCAATACCATCAGAAGAGATATTAAGAATAATATCTAAAAGACTAGATAAACCGATTGAATTCTTCTTAGGAGAAAACAGCATTGAAGATGACAATATTGATATATACGATGCTATATTGGATAAGTCTAAGGAACACTTGTTCACTGGTAATTATCAAAAAGCAATCAATATGGCAACGCATGTACTAAAGATGACTCATCATAATACAATTATTGCTGATGCTTACTTATTGATTATTTCTTGCTACAACCAGCTAACTAACTATGAACTTGCTCTTGAACATTCTCAAATATCTAAAGAAATAGTAATTCAATCTAAAAATAATCAGCGCATTGTAAAGTATTTTCTAGAATGCGGAATGGCCGCCTTTAATTTAGAATTATTTAATCTTGCACTCAACAGTTATGAGAAAGCGGTCAACTATAGTGGCCAATTAAAAATACTGCAAAATGATAGAATACGAGCTTTAATGTTTTTAGGGACCACATACATAAGATTAGGCAATATTCCTTCCGCATTAGAATATTATTTGAAAGCTGAAAAAGAAGCTCGAGTATCAGGTGATGATAAATTATACGGAGAAGTTGCAATGGGACTCGGAAAAGTGTATTTTCAATCCAATTGCGAATTAAATAAAAGTATTCAATGGACAGAAAAATCCGTTGAGTTATTAAAAAGAAATGATAACAAGCAATACGTAATGGCTCTTCATAATTTAGCAGTTATTATATTAAAAGCAGGAAGAAAAGAAGAGGCATTGCGCATACTCCATGAGTGTGCAAGATTTTATGAAGTGCATGACCTTCCACATAAAAAGGCTTCTGTATATGAAGAATTTATTAAAATCAATTTGTATAATCAGAAGTTAGAAAACGCGGAAAAAGATTGTAAAGTAGCAATTGATCTATTAGAAAAGAAAGATGATGGTTTGCTACGAGCAAAGCTTTATAGATTAATCGGTGTGATTAAAAATCAAAAAGAGGATTGGGACGATTCATACTATTTCTTGAGAATGAGCTATGATTTATTAAAACGATTAGGTTCTTCCAATGAGGCCAATTTAAGTAAAGGGCTCATTAAAGAATCACAGAATAAGATTAAAATCGACGTTAACAGTCTGCTTAATAAAAAAAATTAAAAACCCCCATTATGAAGTGACCCTAAAAGTTAGACACGGTTATTTCATTAGGCAGCTTGGGTATAACGAGTTCGGTACTGTACCGGACTCGTTTTTAATTTTGCCTTGATCCGTTTCGTATTATAGTAATTAATAAATTTTTCTAATTCTATTTTAAAATGCTCTCTACTTTCAAATTCTCTCTTGTAAAGGAATTCAGATTTCAGTATGCCAAAGAAATTCTCCATGACAGCGTTATCGTAACAGTTTCTTTTACGAGACATACTTTGAACAATCCCTCTTGATTCTAAGGCGCGACGATATTTCTTCATTTGATTGAGCCAACCTTGATTGGAATGTATAAGTAGCTGGTGGTGCTCAGGTAAACGTGCGAACGCTTTGTCCAACATGTGTGAAACAAGTGAATAGGTTGGTCTAGAGCCGATTGTATATTTTTACTTTGTCTTGTTTGGTGATTTTTCCTTGTGTTGAACTAAGGCATTCAACTTTTTTAAATACTCGTTTTCCATTTCTAGTTGCTTCATACGTGCTTCAAGTGCTTCGGTTGAGCCTTTAACTGGTGCTTATTTCGATTGTTTATTAATTTCTTTTTCATGGATGGACGCCCCTTTTTCTTTGATTGAAGGGCATCTAGTCCTTGCGTTTCATATTGCTTTCTCCAAGCACTAATGGTTGAAGGGCAGGTATCTTTAAAATCGCTGCCGTTTCGTTTAAGGACGTACCCTTTTCAATCATAAAATTTAGTACATCCATTTTAATCGCTAGTGTGTAATTTGTATATGGCTGAATAAAAGCTTCCACACCTTTATATTCATATTGCTTGACACATTTAAAAATTGCTTTATTATCAGTCCCCAAAGATTTAGCTATTTCATTAGCATTTTCATTTAAGTAGCGCTCAACTGCTTGTAATTTATCTTCTACAGTATATTTAGCCATAGAAAAACTGCACCTCCAATTGTTAGATTTTGTCTAATAATTGGGGCGCAGTTCATTACGGGTGCTTTTTTTAATTTACTTTATTTACTTAGGATCTGGTGTAGGGTCATTTAAGTCCAAAGGTTTAATTTCAGAAGTAGGATTTTTAGTATCTACGTATGTAGTTGACAGTTCTAAGTTCGTCTGACCTCCAATCCACGTAAGACTTAGTAGTAATAAAAGCGCCGCTTGTTTCTTCATTAGTTTCTTCTCTCCTTATTGTTTAATTGCTTTCATTATAATTTAGGGCATTTACATTAGCAAGAACGTAAATAAACATTTACCATACTTTACATAATTTTACTTAAAAATAAGTGCCATCCACATTCGATTTGGTAGTACTAGAAGTAAAAATATAGAAATCAAATTTCCGATAATTCAATCTGCATTTTTTTGATTGACACTTAATACAGTTCTTCTAAATGTTAATTTATAAAATAATAAGAAACTTATCATACCCATTAGACTAATAAAGGCCGTTAAAATAATAGGAGGAAACCAACTACTAATCATTAAAAATATTCCTGCAGCACTCATACCGCATATGATGGCAATAGAATATAAAGCCATATAAGTACTTCGGGCGTGACTAGGGACGATATTTGCCAATATCGTCTGCTGTATAGGGATGTACATAATTTCTCCGATTGATGCAATAAACATAGCTATTATTAAAATAAACGGTGTAGTAGTAAAGCTTATTACAATATAACCACCAAAAAAAAGGAACAGTCCCATAAGTAGAATGAATCTATCATTCCATTTTTTTACTATATTCATAACCATTAAAGTAAAACATATAACAAGAATTGTATTTTCAGCTTTAAGTATTCCAAGGAGATTAATTCCATCTACTTCAAATGAAAAAAATGAAGCTAACGGGATGGTTTCAGGTAGTTCAGTTGCAAGGCGTACTCCTATATAATTTGTTAATTGCTCTTCAACAGAAACAATAAAAAGACTCGCAATTAAGAAAACTGCAAAAAATTTGTTTTTAAGTATCTTTATATATTCCCTCCACATTTGAAGATGACTACCATCCTTTGATTCTTTTATATTTAACGTAGGATGATAAGTTTCTTCGATGTAAAAAATGGTAATTAATAATGATATGATTGTTGTAAAAGCTACACCTAATAATAAGAGGAAAAGGTTTGTAAAAAAGAAAAATGCTCCAATCATACTACCAATCGCAACTCCTAGATTCCGTAACCAATATGAATATGTATAAATAGTCTTTCTCTGATCTGGCTTGCTAACATCAATGACCAAAGCTTGATAAACCGGTTCAACGACGCCATTACTAAACTGTATACAAATAAAGAAAAGAAAAGTTAAATAAGGAAACATCCCCCAATTATAGTTAGCTAATGCTGCACCAATATATCCAAAAAAAATAAAAAATTCCGCGAAAATTATAATCCTCTTTCTACCAATTTTATCTGATAAATATCCACCACATATAGATCCTAAAACAGTAGATGACATGACACATAAAAATAGCACACCAGTAATCGTACTTCCTAGTTTTCCAGCAAAATATATAATTATATAGGGTAATACGGTCATCGTTGAGATTGAAGAAATAAATTGAAGGAATAAACGGATACATATAGTTGGATGTAATTTCTGCATGAACACACTCCTTTTCATAATGATTTTATACGTACAATATTCTTAAACAAATATATTGTCAGTATAATAACTTCTACAAAAAGAGTTTTAATCCTTTTTATTGTATTTATGGAAACGATTTACTATACAAAACAACTGTAAACGTCAAATAGCGCCCACCTTTTAATCAGGGGGCGCTATTGCTATGGTATTATGTAGTTCTTTTAGGTACTTAACCTGAAATATATCATTTTATATGCTTATATATTTATGGATGTTATCTTTTTTAGAACATTGGTAACTCTTATCTAATCAAACATATCTATAAAACAATAACTTTGCTCCCCGAACCTCAAACTTCAATCCACTAAAACAAAAACTACTATCTCGTAAAAGAAAAACTGCCATGCTCACATTTTATTGTGTGAGCATGGCAGTTTTTCGCAAATTATTACTGTGTCGCTTCTTTTTCAAGCTGTTCGTCAACAAAATCAAATGTTAGCTTTCCTAATAGTAACCCACGAATATCTCGTACGATTAGCTGCGCTACTTGATCGTAATCGATTTCTCCGCCCGCTCCAAAAACACGACGAAGCTTGCCAATATGGTCAAACGTTTCCACTAGGTCGTCATGCATAAACTGAAAACCATAACGTTCTTCCATACGTGTTGGATAATGTGTCGATAAAAATCGTAACCCATAAACAGCCAAATCTTCCATGTTAGTAATGGTATCTTTAATAGCACCTGTTAAAGCCAGCTTATAGCCTACTTCTTGATCTTCAAACTTAGGCCATAAAATTCCTGGTGTATCTAGTAATTCCAGCTCCTTGCCGACTTTTATCCATTGTTGCGCCTTTGTCACACCAGGCATATTGCCTGTTTTCGCAATATTTTTCTTTGCTAAGCGATTAATAAGTGTGGATTTTCCCACGTTTGGAATTCCAACAATCATTGCTCTAATGGCTCTCGGCTTCATCCCTCTTGACTTCATGCGGTCAAATTTTTCTTTTAAAATTTCTTGTGCCGCCTTGGTCACAAGTTGCAGTCCTTTTCCTTCAAGCGAATTGATTGCCACTGCTTTATGGCCATGCTGTGCAAAATATTCTACCCATTTGCGTGTTTCTTGCTCATCCGCCATATCTGATTTATTTAAAATAAGTAGACGCGGCTTTTGGTTAATGACCTCATCAATCATTGGATTTCTCGAAGATAATGGTAAACGTGCATCGATTAATTCAAATATAATATCTACGAGCTTTAATTTTTCTGTTACTTCACGGCGTGCCTTCGCCATATGCCCTGGAAACCATTGTATAGTCATTTCTATACCTCCTAAATAAGAAAAGCGCATTCGCCCAATTCAGTGCGAATGCCTTAAAATCGAATAAGAAAACGTATGCTCTTAGACGTCAAGAAAGGGAGTATTAGCCCCCTTTCAAACATTACTTCACAATTTTAATATCACTATACGGCCAGAAAATAAGGCTTGTATTACCTATAATTTCTTTTTGATCGACAATACCTATGTGACGGCTATCTTTACTATATCGACGATTATCGCCCATCACAAACACATAGCCTTCTGGAATTACATCATGCAGTGATGCATCAATGTCATTTAACGTAAAATCTTCCGTTAATGTACCTTCAGTAATTTCAGCTTTGTATGCATCTAAATAAGGCTCATCTATCGGTTCTCCGTTAATGTATAACTGATCGTCTTTATATTCCAATGTTTCACCAGGTAAGCCAATTACACGTTTAATGTAGTTTTTTTGCTCTGGTGCATGGAACACCACGATATCAAAGCGCTTTGGCTCTCCAATTTTATAACCAATTTTGTTGACAATCATTCGGTCGCCATCTTCAAGGGTTGGCATCATGGACTCACCGTCAACTGCAATTGGTGTAAATAAAAAATAACGAATAACTGCTGCAATCGCAAATGCAATTAAAAGAGCCTTTGTCCATTCCCATAATTCATTCTTTTCTTTCACTTGTTTTTCCATTATGAATTGCCCCCTTGTCTATCTTCATTTTAGATGATTATTATTTAAGATGACAAGCAAAAAGAAAAGGAGCTTGCAATACAAGCCCCTCACTTTTAAGTCATAATTATCGAATTTCTTTAATACGAGCAGCTTTACCACGTAGGTTACGTAGGTAGTAAAGTTTAGCACGACGTACTTTACCACGACGTACAACTTCTAAGTTAGCGATTTTTGGTGTGTGTACAGGGAATGTACGTTCAACACCTACACCGTAAGAAATTTTACGAACTGTGAAAGTTTCGCTAATACCGCCACCACGACGTTTGATAACTACACCTTCGTATACTTGGATACGTTCACGAGTACCCTCTACTACTTTCACGTGTACCTTAACAGTATCACCAGGACGGAAAGCTGGTAGATCAGTGCGAAGCTGAGCTTTAGTAATTTCTGTAATAATGTTTGACATTGTTTTCTCTCCTTAGACAGATGCTCTTGCACGCAATCTATGCCACAGCGGAACACCGTAATTCAGCACTTCACATAGAAGCACAGATTAGATGTTATCACATATACGGCATGTAAGCAAGCATCTTTATTGTTGTTTTTTAATTTTTTCCAAATACAATTTTTGCTTGTCTGTTAATGGATAATGCTCGAGTAAATCAGGTCGACGCTCGAATGTTCTTTTTAACGATTGTTCTTCGCGCCATTGTTCGATTTTCGCATGATTCCCTGATAATAATACTTCGGGTACTTGCATGCCACGGAATTCCGCAGGTCGCGTATAATGTGGATGTTCTAGCAGACCCGTTGAAAAAGAATCTTGAATATGGGAATCCGCTTGTCCTAACACACCAGGTAAAAGGCGTACGACACTATCGATAACCGTCATGGCGCCTAACTCACCACCTGTTAACACAAAATCACCAATCGATATTTCATCGGTAACGAGGTGCTGGCGAATGCGTTCATCATAGCCTTCATAGTGACCACATAAGAACACTAATTCACTTTCTTGCGCTAGCTCTTCCGCTTTTTTTTGGGTGAAACGTTCACCCTGCGGACACATTAAGATAATACGTGGCTTTTTACCAGCTGTAATGGCCTCTACAGCACTAAACATCGGCTCTGGCTTTAACACCATCCCTGCACCGCCACCGTACGGATAATCGTCTACCTGATTATGCTTGTTGCCTGAAAACGCACGAATATCTGATACTTCTAGCTTTACAGCCCCTTTTTCTTGGGCTTTTTTTAGTATCGATGCACCAAATACACCCGAAAACATATCAGGAAACAGGCTTAATACGTGAATATGCATCATAGTAAGCCTTCCATCACATGAATAACAATTTTCTTTTCTTCCACATCGATATTTTTGACGATGTCTTCAATGTATGGAATGTAATGCTCTTTTTTAGCACCCTTCACTACCCATACATCATTGGCACCTGTTTGCAGAATATCTTTGACTTCGCCGATTATTGCACCTTCTTCAGATACAACCGTACAGCCTATAATTTCATGGAAGAAAAATTCATTTTCTTGTAATAAATCATCGGTCATTTGATCTTTCGTGATTTTGAGCATTCCTTCTTTGAACGGCTCGACAAAGTTGATATTATCCATACCTTCAAATGTTAACAAAATAAAGTTTTTATGACGGCGTACTGATTGAATTGTTACCCACGTTGGCTTTTTATCGTCTTTTTTAAACGCTGCAAGCTTATTCCCGACCGCAAAGCGTTCTTCTTCAAAATCTGTCGTCGATAAGATACGCACTTCACCACGAATTCCGTGCGTGTTCACAATACGACCTACATTAAACCATTCCATTCATTTCACCTCTATACCGTTATATATCCGTACTATATAAAAAAAGGAAGGAACCAGCAAGCTCCCCCCTCTTCTATCCAGATTTTACGCTACACATTTACAGCTCCTACGAATTTTAGTAACAACATAGTCGTTAAAATTGTTCAGTGCAAAATGGCGACAGGTTGCATAATTGCTACATTGTTACCTTATTGCGCGTAAACGAGCGTGAAAATCTTTTTATCAATCCAATATATCGACGTAAGTCTTTTTTTGATGGTGACTACCTGCCGCTGAATAAACAATTGTACGAATCGCTTTCGCCACTCGCCCTTGTTTGCCTATGACTTTCCCTCGATCCTCTGGATGAACAAAAAGTTTATAAACAATTCGATTTGCATTTTCGTCCGTCTCAATACGGACTTCTTCTGGATAATCGACTAACGGTAAAACGATTGCTTCAATCAGCTGCTTCAAAGACGTCTCCCCCGATTATTTACTGAATTTTTGGTTATGGAATTTTTCCATGATACCTTGTTCTGAGAACAAGTTACGTACTGTATCTGATGGTTTTGCACCGTCAGCTAACCATTTAAGAGCTTTCTCTTCATCAATGTTTACAGTAGCTGGTTGAGTTAGTGGGTTGTAAGTACCAACTGTTTCGATTGAACGACCGTCACGTGGTGAACGAGCGTCTGCAACTACGATACGATAGAAAGGAGATTTTTTAGCTCCCATACGTTTTAAGCGAATTTTTACTGCCATTTTAATAGCACCTCCGAATAAGTTTCACACAAGATAGTATATTATCAATGTTTATGTTGTTTGTAAAGTGTTTTTTCTTAACACCTATAAAATATTATTTAAATAATGAATCAAAGCCAGGTAATTTCATCTTTTTCTTGCCTTTACCTGTCGCCATACCTGTCATTTGCTTCATCATTTTTTTCATTTCGTCAAATTGTTTTAACAAACGGTTGACCTCTTGAATAGACGTACCTGAACCTTTGGCAATGCGCTTTTTACGGCTACCATTAATAATTTCAGGATTTGTCTTTTCAGCAGTTGTCATAGAGTAAATAATGGCTTCTACACGGCCCATTTGCTTATCATCTACTTTGACATTGTCTAAGCCTTTAATTTTGCCTGCACCTGGTAGCATTTTTAATATTTCGTCGAGCGGGCCCATTTTTTTCACTTGTTGTAATTGCTCAACAAAATCATCGAGTGTAAAGCTTTGCGTTTTGAACTTTTCTTCCAGTTCTTTCGCTTTTGCTTCATCGACGTTTGCCTGCGCCTTTTCAATTAGTGATAACACGTCACCCATGCCTAAAATACGAGATGCCATACGCTCCGGATGGAACGGTTCAAGCGCATCCATTTTTTCACCCATACCGACAAATTTAATTGGTTTCTGAGTCACCGAACGAATGGATAATGCTGCACCACCGCGTGTATCGCCATCCAGTTTTGTTAAAACAACCCCTGTAATGCCGACAGCCTCATTAAAACTTTCCGCAACGTTTACAGCATCTTGACCCGTCATGGCATCTACCACAAGGAAAACTTCATCAGGCTCTTTTAACGCACGGATATCCTTTAATTCTTGCATTAAATCTTCATCGATATGCAAGCGACCTGCTGTATCGATAATGACAACATCATGATGTTCTTCTTTCGCCAGTTCAATTGCCTGACGAGCGATTTCAACTGGTGATACATCTGTGCCTAAAGCAAAAACAGGTAAAGATAATTGCTTTCCTAATGTTTGTAATTGCTGAACCGCAGCAGGGCGATAAACGTCCGCAGCAACTAGTAATGGTTTACGGTTATATTTTTTGCGTAAAATATTTGCTAATTTCCCAGTTGTTGTTGTTTTACCCGCACCTTGCAAACCGACCATCATAATGACAGTTGGTGGCTTTGTATTAAATTTAATCGGGCTTTGTTCGCCGCCCATCAGCTCCGTTAACTCGTCTTGAACGATTTTAATAACTTGTTGACCCGGTGTTAAGCTTTGCATAACATCTACACCAACAGCGCGTTCACTTACTTTTTTAACGAATTCCTTGACTACTTTTAAGTTAACATCCGCCTCGATTAAAGCAAATCGGACTTCACGCATCATTTCTTTAACGTCTTGTTCCGATACTTTACCCTTACCTTTAATCTTTTGGATCGTTCCTTGGAGTCGTTCCGCTAATCCTTCAAAAGCCACTGCTTTCGCCTCCTAATCCCATTCTTTCAACTGTTCAATAAGCGCCAACTGCTCCTCAACCGGCATACTTTTTTCTGTAATTCCAGCTGTAAGGCGCGCAAGCATTTGCGTACGTTGTTGAAATTTTTCCAGTAAACATAGTTTTTCTTCATATTCTTCAAGCATCGCTTCAGTTCGACGAATATTATCATAAACAGCTTGACGTGAAACTCCATATGATTCAGCGATTTCTCCAAGTGAGTGATCATCTAAATAATACAGTTCCATATAACTTCTTTGCTTATCTGTTAGTAATGCTTGATAAAAGTCGAAGAGAAAGTTCATGCGTGTTGTTTTTTCAAGTAGCATCGAGTTTCTCCCCCCGTTGTTAGTCATTTGTATCATAACGAAAAGCGCCCGTCTGTGTCAAGGTAATCTCCTTGTCTAAAAGCATTCTATTAGCTGAATAACGTTATTTCACCATTAGCTAGTATTTCTCTTTTAAACAATGTGTTTCACCTTTTAACAGTCGAGCGACCATGCTTTCAACTACAATCTTTTACTCTTCGCTATTTTGTAGTTCCTTATCTAAGCCTTCAGCAAATAAGCCGTATACATAGCGTTCTGCATCAAATGGTTGTAAATCATCCATTTTCTCGCCAAGACCTACAAATTTCACAGGAATGTGTAATTTATTTCGAATGGCAAGCACAATACCACCTTTTGCGGTACCATCGAGCTTCGTTAAAACAATTCCCGTTACATTTGTTACTTCTTTAAATGTTTGTGCCTGCACAAGTGCATTTTGACCAGTCGTTGCATCTAGTGCTAATAACACCTCGTGCGGAGCATTTGGTATTTCCCGTGAAATAACTCGATGTACTTTTTCAAGTTCATTCATTAAGTTCACTTTGTTTTGTAAACGGCCCGCAGTATCACAAATTAAGACATCTGCTTTACGATTTTTTGCAGCACGTATTGCATCATACATAACCGCTGCTGGATCCGAACCTTCTGATTGCTTAATAACCTCACAACCAACACGGTCTCCCCAAACTTGTAATTGGTCAATTGCCCCTGCACGGAACGTATCTCCTGCAGCTAAGACAACTGTTTTCCCTTCTGATTTTAGACGATGTGCTAACTTACCAATTGTTGTTGTTTTCCCAACACCGTTTACACCTACGAATAAAATAACCGTTAACTCACCATTAGGCTGCATATTTAGTTCGATTAAATCTTCTTCCCCTTGCTCGTAAATTTCCACAAGTTTTTCAGAAATAATCGCTTGGATACCATTTGTATCTTTAATATTTTTGCGCTGTACTTCAAAACGTAATTTATCCATTAGCTCCATAACTGTTTCAAAGCCAACGTCTGCTTGTAATAAAAGATCTTCTAGTTCTTCAAAGAAGTCCTCATCTACTTTACGGTAGCGTGCCACTAAATCATTGACCTTAGAAGTAAAGGAATTACGGGTTTTTTCAAGACCTGCTTTAAATTTTTGCGTAATAGACCAGGCTGAAGGTTTTTTTTCTTTTACAGGTTCCTCTACAATCGCAATTTCCTGCACTTCTTCCTGTTTTTCTTCCTCCACAACATTCGAAGCTTGTGAATCAATGAAGACCTCACTTGCTGATGATTCTTCTACTTTTTCTTGCTCTTCTTTATGACTTGATTCCTGTTGAACTGGCTCTACCGTATCTTCAAGCTTTAATTCGGTAGATGGCTCTTCGACTAAATTTTCTACTTTTTCTTCTATTGGATTTCCAATTAGCTTATCTTTTAAACGTTTAAAAAAACTCATGCTTGTTCGCTCCTTTGCTCCGCAAGTACGGGTTCATCTTCTAATTTTACTGATACAAGTTTTGATACACCTGATTCCTGCATCGTAATACCATACAGTACGTCAGCTCCCTCCATTGTACCTTTACGGTGAGTAATAACAATGAATTGGGTATTGCGACTAAACTTTTTCAAGTATTCGCTGTATCGAACAACATTTGCCTCATCCAATGCCGCTTCTACTTCGTCGAGTATACAGAACGGCACAGGTCTAATATTTAAAATGGAGAATAGTAAAGCAATCGCGGTAAGTGCACGTTCACCACCAGAAAGTAAACTTAAATTTTGCAACTTTTTCCCTGGCGGTTGTGCAACAATTTCAATGCCCGTATCAAGCATATTGTCTGGATCTATTAATACTAAATCTGCCTGACCGCCCCCAAACAATTCACGGAATACTCGTTTGAATTGCTCTCGAATGGCAAAAAATGTTTCACTAAAACGAATTGTCATTTCTTCATCCATTTCTTTAATAGCTTCGTGTAAAGTATCCTGCGCTTCGAGTAAGTCCTCACGCTGCTCTGTTAAAAAAGAATGTCGTTCTTGGACACGCTCAAATTCCTCAATCGCACTTAAGTTTACAGGACCTAATTCCTCAATAGATTTTTTCAATAACTTGACGCGACGTCGCATATGCTCTTCGTCTTCAATGGTTAAAGCGACTTCCAGTGCCTCTTCGAACGTTAGTTGATAGTTTTCTTCGAGCTGATTTTTAAAATTACTCATCTCAAATTCTACGCGATTGCGCTTTAATTCATTCGCACGTATTGCTTCAATGAAGCCTTTATGTATACGTTGCAATTCCTTTAGCTGCTCTTCTAACGTTGTTAATTCCTGTTGTTGCGCCGCTTTTTCTTCCTTTTTTTGGGTAATTGTAACTTGTAACGTTTCTCTTCTAGCTTTCCAAGTTGCAACTTGCTCCTCCACTTCTTCATCACTCAATAATTTTGTCGATTCATCAGATTGAAGCCAGATTATTTCCTGAGAAATATTGTCGACTTTTTGGCGAGCTTTGTTTAATTGTAGGGCAAGTTCTGCAGTTGCAATTTGTACTTGTGACATTTGCTCCTGCATAACCGCTAACTCTGAACGTTTTTCTGCCGTTTGTTCGCGCAGAACATCTTTTTCTGTTTCACTTTGTAGTTTAACTTTACCTAATTGCTCTACCGTCTCGTTTATCGCTACTAATTCTTCAGCAAGCGCTGCTAAACGTGCAGTAGCTACTTCCTTTTGAGCAAGCAGCGCTTCCTCACGTGTCTTCACATCTTGCGTTTCATTTGAAGCAAAGGACACTCTGGCCGATAGACTTTTTTCTACAACTTCTAATTCTCGAAGGCGACTTGCCTGTTGCATTTCTTCTTTACGCAGTTGTTCGCCTTCCAGTTTTAATTGTTCTACTTTGTCACGTAATGTAGCCAATGTCTCTTTTTCAGTTGCTACAGCCTGCTCTGCACTATAAATCGACGTTTCTAGTGCTTCAAGTTTGGCAATAAGACCATCAAGCTCTGCTTTTCTTGTAAATAGGGAAGATTGTTGTTTCGCTGCACCACCCGTTAAAGAACCCCCAGCATTGACAATATCCCCTTCGAGCGTTACGACACGATAACGGAAATTACATAATCGTGCAATTTGACTTGCCCCTTCTAAATTCGCTGCGACGATGACATTGCCAAGCAAATTTTCAACAATGGAACGATTGTCCTCATCGAACGTAACAAGTGCATCAGCCATTTGTACGAACGCTGGATGCTCCGTAGCAAGCTGAATCGCTGAAGGATTGATTTTGCGTGATTTCATAACCGTTTTCGGTAAGAATGTCGCACGCCCCGCTCTTTTTTGCTTTAACCAACGGATAGCTTGTTGGGCGTTCTGTTCGTTCGTCGTCACAATATGTTGTGAAGCCGCACCCAAAGCCGTTTCGATCGCTTGTGAATATTTGCCATTGACCTGAATCAATTCCGCCACTGCGCCTTCAATACCAAATAATTCACCTTTATCACGCGCCAGTAATACTTCCTTAACACCATGGAAGAAGCCAGAGAAATCAGCTTCTAGCTCTGCTAATGTATCTTTTCTAGCTTTTAATTGTTGCTGGTGCTGATAAGCCTTATACAGCATTTCTTGCTTATCATTAAAAGAAAGATTCACTTTTTTAAACTGCATTTGCAATGCTTCATATTGTTCGAGCTTCTGTTGCAATTCGGTCGTTGTTGCTGCATGTATGCCAACAAGTGTTTCTTTCTCCGCCACAACTTCAATCAACTCTTGACCAATCTCATCCG
The DNA here is from genome assembly GCF_003049665.1 of Lysinibacillus mangiferihumi. GTDB lineage: Bacteria > Bacillota > Bacilli > Bacillales_A > Planococcaceae > Lysinibacillus > Lysinibacillus mangiferihumi. Next base: position 259,557 of record NZ_PYWM01000004.1, read on the forward strand.
TTTGGTCTGTCATACGTGCTGCCATTGCTTTTTGTTGCGATAATTGTTGGTCGATATTTTTCAATTCATTTTTGACTGTTGCTTCTTCGTTTAATGAATCAATATAGCGGTTTTTATGCTCTTCCATTTCCTGTTCAATTTCTGTAACTGAACGGTTTAAGGATTGCTCTAATTGCTTAATGATTTGCTTTAGCGTTAAAACTTCTTGTTGTTTTTCTACAAACAATTGTTTTTTCTCAAGTTCTTGCGCAACTAATACCTCTACTTCATTTTGCGCTTCTAGTAATGATGCATTCAACTGCTGTAATTGATGCGTTGCATTTTGGCGTTTTTCAGCCATTAAAGCTTTACGACCATCCCAACGTTCCATTTCCATCGTTGCATCTACAAGCTCAGATTGAGCAGCATCCAATAATACATCCAACTCTTTTAAATATTTGCGAATATCCGTCGTTTGTGTTTCTAGCGCTTGAATATCCTTTGCTTGTTTTTGCTCTGTTTCAGATAGCTGCGCATACTCTTCTTTCAATGCATGCAAAGATTGTGCACAATTTTTTAAATCGTGCACAAGAATCGCAATATCAAAATCCTTTAGTTCCGTGGACATTTGTACATAGTCTCTTGCGCTAGAAGCTTGTATTTGCAATGGCTCCAAGCGGCTATCCAACTCATGTAAAATATCTAAAACACGGTAAAGATTTTCATCTGTTTCTACAAGTTTATGCTCTGCTTTTTTCTTTCGTAGCTTATATTTTAAAACACCAGCAGCCTCTTCAAATATTGAGCGGCGATCGTCCGGGCGGCTATTTAAAATTTCATCGACACGGCCTTGTGAAATAATTGAAAAAGCCTCTTTCCCAAGTCCCGAATCCATAAACAAGTCCGTAATATCCTTCAGGCGACACTGCTGGTTATTTAATAAATATTCACTATCACCTGAACGGTATACGCGTCTTGTTACGCTGACCTCTGTATACGAAAAAGCAAGTTGCTCATCAGTATTATCTAAAATTAATGTTACCTCTGCAAAGTTTAGTGGCTTTCGAGAGTCACTCCCAGCAAAAATAACATCTTCCATCTTTGCCCCACGTAACGACTTTGCCGATTGCTCCCCGAGTACCCAACGAATAGCATCAGTTACATTACTTTTCCCACTGCCATTAGGTCCAACAACAGCTGTAACACCTGGTACAAAGTCAATACCAATGCGCTCCGCAAAAGATTTAAAGCCAATCACTTCGAGTCGTTTTAGGAACATCTATTAAGCCTCCTCTTTAGCAGTATGCTCACGCATTGCGCGCATCGCACATTGTGCTGCTTGTTGCTCGGCTTCTTTTTTTGATTTTCCTCGACCAATACCAAGCTCTTGTCCATTTAATAACACGCTTGATACAAAGGTACGGTTATGCGCTGGGCCCTTTTCATCAATAATTTCATAATGAAGTAAACCGTTGTTTGTTTGCTGTACCATTTCTTGTAGCTGGCTTTTAAAATCCATCACATGCGAAAAAGCACCGACTTCTACCTTTGGGAACACGATTCGTTCTAAAAATGTCACGACCGTTTGCAAATCCTGATCTAAATAAAGAGCACCTACAAATGATTCAAAAACATCTGCAAGTAGCGCTGGGCGTTCCCGTCCACCTGTTAATTCTTCACCTTTTCCAAGCAATACAAAGCGACCAAATCCTAATTCATTTGCAAAAATAACAAGGGATGGTTCACAAACGATTGAAGCTCGCAATTTTGTTAATTCGCCCTCACTCATATGCGGGTATTTCTCAAAAAGGTATTTAGAAACAGACAGTTCAAGTACAGCGTCGCCTAAAAATTCGAGACGCTCATTATCCGTAAACAATTTACGGCGATGCTCATTCACATAAGATGAATGCGTGAATGCTTGATACAATAAATTTTTATTAATAAATGTGATGTTTAATTCATGCTGTAATAGCTCGAATTGATTGCGTACTTTTTCAGGAAGTACGCCTGATTTCTGCATAGTTCCTTTTCTTCTCATAGCCATTGAACAATCTGCCTTCCTAATAGTTTCTACCGTCTTAGTGTACCTTTTTCAAGGCATTTATGCAAAAGTATTTCGGCATAAATACAATGTTTTGGAAGTTTTTTCGTATTTTTTTAACAAAAATAAAAAAAGGTACGTCCATCGTTCGAAAAACGAACCATTTCGTACCTTTAAAATACATCAAAGCATAGTTGCTTTTGCCATTATGCTTTGATGTAAGTCTACAATGGTATCAGATTTTGCATTATCAAAATCTGTGTCATCTAGCAGAAAATTAGTTAATTTTACCTTCGATGTATGAAATAGCAGAACCAACTGTTGAAATTTTTTCAGCATCTTCATCAGAAATTTCCATATCGAATTCGTCTTCAAGCTCCATTACAAGCTCAACAACGTCTAATGAGTCTGCACCTAAATCATCACGGAAAGAAGCTTCTAGTGTAACTTCACTTTCCTCAACACCTAAACGGTCTACGATTACTTTTGTTACGCGCTCTAATACTGTAGTCAAAACGTTCACCTCCCCTCAAATGATTATACAAAAAATTAAAAATTATGCTATAGCATATTATTACATCACCATGCCGCCGTCAATATGTAGCGTTTGGCCTGTCATATAGTTTGCATCTTCAGAAGCTAAAAACGCAACTGCTTTCGCAATATCCTCAGGTTGCCCAAGTTTAGCGAGAGGAATTTGTGTCAGCATGCCTTGTTTTAAATCTTCTGGTAGCTGTTCAGTCATTTCAGTTTCAATAAAACCTGGAGCAATGGCATTCACTAAAATATTACGTGACGCAAGTTCTTTTGCCGTCGTTTTTGTTAAGCCAATGACGCCCGCTTTTGCCGCTACATAATTAGCTTGCCCTGCATTACCAGCAACACCAACGATAGAAGAAATATTAATGATGCGCCCTGCACGCTGCTTCATCATTTGACGAGTAACTGCTTTTGTACAAAGGAATACACCTTTTAAGTTTGTATCGAGTACATCGTCCCATTCTTCTTCTTTCATGCGCATCAATAAATTATCGCGAGTAATTCCTGCATTATTTACTAAAATATCAAGCGCGCCAAATGTTTTGACTGCCGCATCCATTAATGCAGTAACTTCCTCTGTTTTTGAGACACTTGCTTGAACCGCAATCGCCTCTCCACCATTTGCTTGAATTGTCGCAACTACTTCCTCTGCTTTTGCCTGTGAGCCGCTATAGTTAACAACAACCTTCGCACCTTCATCCGCAAGCTTCAATGCAATCGCACGGCCAATTCCTCGTGAAGCACCTGTTACAACCGCTACTTTACCTTCTAGTTTACGCATTGATTGTCCACTCCTTCGACGCTTCTATTACCGCTTCTAATGACGCTTCATCATATACACAATATGTTGCCACTGAACGATCTATTTTCTTAACTAAGCCACTTAACACTTTACCAGGACCACACTCGATAAATACATCCACGCCTTGCGCAATCATTTCGCGAACGGATGCTTCCCATAGTACAGCGCTATACACTTGTTCAACTAACTCTTGTTGAATAGCTGGTACATCTTGTAATTCTTTCGCCTTCACGTTGCTAATTACCGGAATTTGTGGTTCCGATAAAGTAATTTCGGCTAGCGTAGCTTGTAATTGTTCTGAGGATGGTCGCATTAATTCTGAATGGAAAGGTCCACTTACTACTAACGGAATTGCACGTTTTGCACCCGCTTCTTTTGCAGCTACAGAGGCCTTATCAACGCCTTCCTTAGTACCAGAAATGACAATTTGTCCTGGACAGTTGACGTTTGCAACTTGAACTACATCACCTTCAGCTGTAACTTTAGCAGTAACTGCATGTAACGCCTCAAGCTCCATTCCAAGAATAGCTGCCATTGCACCTTGCCCTGCTGGTACAGCTTCGTTCATGTATAAACCACGTTTATGAACAACAGCTACAGCATCCTCAAACGATAGCACACCTGCGATGACTAATGCACCGTATTCTCCAAGAGAGTGACCAGCAGCATAATGTGGCGTAATGCCTGCAGCACGCAATTTTTCAGCAACCATAACACCTGTCGTTAATAATGCTGGTTGCGCATGGTATGTTAGCGTTAACTCTTCAGCAGGTCCCTCTAACATTAATTTAGATAAGTCAAAACCAAGTGTCTTGTTAGCACTTTCGTAGAAGGCCTTACTTTCTTGAGAATTGCTTATAAATTCTTGACCCATGCCAACCGTCTGTGAGCCTTGGCCTGGAAAAATAAATGCAATTTTCGTCATTTCTTACTAATCCCCTTTGTTAATCAATTTCTAAGTGACGTACTGTATCGGTAATAGTTGATATCACTGTATGCTCTACCATTGTATTGGCTTGACGGATTGCACTATAGATTGCTTTCGCATTGGATGATCCATGCGCTTTAATTACAGGTGCTTGTAAACCAAACAAACCTGCACCGCCATACTCTGTATAGTCCATTTTATTTTTTAAGTCACGTAAATTATTTTTCATTAACATTGCTGAAATTTTCGTTTTGGTAGAAGACATAAATGCCTCTTTTAGCATTGTAAACAACGCACCCGCTGTTCCTTCTATTGACTTCAGCACCATATTGCCTGTAAATCCATCTGTCACAACGACGTCTGCTACCCCATCAAGTAAATCACGCGCCTCAACGTTGCCGATAAAATTCAAGTCCGCTTCTTTTAATAATGCAAAAGCCCCTTTCGTTAAATCATTGCCTTTTTTATCTTCAGTTCCGATATTTAAAAGACCAATACGTGGCTTTTGTAAACCGCCTACCTTTTTGGCGTATATATCACCCATAATCGCATATTGCAGTAAATGCTCTGGCCGTGCATCTGCATTCGCTCCTAAATCGAGCATTAAAAACCCTTTGCCATCAAGCGTCGGTAATGTCGTAGCTAGAGCAGGTCGTGCAATACCTTCAATACGCCCTACCTTAAACAAACCACCTGCCATTAATGCACCTGTATTACCAGCCGAAAGACAGGCATCTGCCTTCCCTTCTTCCACTGCATCCATCATGCGTGCCATCGATGAATCTTTTTTACGTCGTACAGCACGTGCAGGGTCATCTGTGCCCTCGACCACTTCTTCACAATGAACAACCGTTAAGCGGTCATGCATTTTCAAAAAAGGGTCAAGCTTTTCTTGTTGTCCATATAACTGAATTTCCAAATTTGGAATTTGTTCTAATGCTAATAATGCACCTTCCACTACTGACTTTGGTGCATTGTCGCCACCCATTCCATCAAGTGCTAATTTCATTCTTGTTCACCTTTACCTTTCGTGCGGTACATATCGAATTCACCAACCAAAACTGTTTCACCATTTACAGTAGATACTATTTCTACTTTTGTACGATGGCGTTCATCATCTCTTCCAACAACGACCGCCTTAGTAATAACACGATTTCCGGCTTTTACAGGTTTCACAAATGTAATATTGGAGTGTACTGTTAATGCAAGTTCATCATCAATAACCGCTACAGCTAATGAGTTTGCCTGTGCAAATAAATGATGTCCACGGGCGATGCCATTGCGCTGAAAAACGTGCTCATCTTTTACGTCAAAAATTGATAATGCACGATTGTCTAATTCTATATCAATAATTTCACCGATTACTTCGTCAATCGGTAAAGATTTCACTTCATTTTCATAAGTTTTCGAAGCCACATCTTTAATTCGTTCACGCAATTCGGGAATTGCTAATTCCATACGATCCAATCGAATTGTTTGAACACTTACCTGAAACTCCGACGCGAGTTGTTCATCTGTGACGAATGGATTTTCCGCAATCGTTTCAGATAATAATCGCTGTCGCTCTTTTTTCGTTCGTCTCAACGTCATTCGCCACCTTTTGAGTTGTTATTAGCACTTGGTACTAATATCAGTATATAGAGTATAAAAAAAGAATGCAAGACTTGTTTTCAAAAACAAGCTCTCACATTCCTTCTTACACAACACTACATTAATCAAATCGTTCGCCTTGGAGGACGCCAGACTGTTGTAGCATTTCACGCAAATATCGATACGTCTCATCATGCCAAAATGCATCTGTTTCAATCATTTCTGTTGCATCTTTTCGTGCCGTCTCCAGGGTTCTATAATCATGTACTAAATCAGCTACTTTAAAATCAGGCAAACCGCTTTGCTTACGGCCGAAAAAATCTCCTGGCCCACGAAGCTCTAAATCTTTTTCAGCTAGTCGGAAACCATCATTTGTTTCGGTCATAGACTGCATTCGCTCTTTACCCTCATCCGATTTTGGATCAGCAATTAATAGACAGTAGGATTGATGCTCACCACGTCCTACACGACCGCGGAGCTGATGTAGCTGCGCTAAGCCAAAACGTTCCGCATCGTAGACTACCATAAACGTTGCATTGGGCACATTTACGCCGACTTCAACAACAGTCGTAGATACTAAGACGTGAATATCGCCCTCGCTAAAGCCTCGCATGATCGCATCTTTTTCATCTGCTGGTAAGCGACCATGCATTAACCCAACTTTAAAGCGTCCAGTAAAATACGATGCGAGTTGCTCATAAATCTCTACGGCATTTTGTACATCCAGTTTATCCGACTCTTCAATCAAAGGACAAATGGCATATGCTTGTCTACCTGCTGTCAGCTCTAACTCTAGTTTAGATAATACAGAACCTAGTTGTTCTTTTTTCATCCAATGCGTTTCAATTTCTTTACGCCCTGCTGGCATTTCATCAATTAACGAGACGTCCATTTCACCAAACGCTGTAATCGCCAGTGTTCGTGGGATAGGCGTTGCCGTCATAAAGAGCACATCAGGGTTTTCTCCTTTATCACGCAAAATCCTACGTTGCTCCACACCAAAGCGATGCTGTTCGTCCGTTATAACAAAGCCCAGTCTCTTAAAGAGGACATCCGGTTGGATAAGAGCGTGCGTGCCTATAACAATATCAATTTCTCCATCAGCAAGTGCAGCTAATAGTAGACGGCGCTCCTTCGTTTTCGTTGAGCCTGATAATAACGCGACACGTACACCAAATGGCTCAAACCAAGCGATTAAGTTTTCAGCATGTTGCTCAGCTAATATTTCCGTCGGTGCCATTAACGCACCTTGAAATCCAGCTGTTACAGCAGCATATAAACAAATAGCTGCCACAACTGTTTTTCCCGACCCAACATCGCCTTGTAGCAAACGATTCATGCGATGCGGCGCTTTTAAATCCTTACATATTTCATTGACAACACGCTTTTGAGCACCTGTTAACTCGTATGGCAATGAAGCAATAAATGCCCGTACTTTTTGCAAGTCGAACTGTATAATCGTACCGTGTTCAGTATCCTTACGTAGTTTACGTAATGCTTGAATACGGAGCTGAAAGTTTAATAATTCTTCATAAGCAAAGCGTCTTCTTGCTTGTTTCGCATGCTCAGCATTTTGTGGAAAATGAATACCTTCCAACCCATCGCGTATTGAGACTAATTTATAGGCATCCTGCAAATGCTGTGGAATCGCATCTGGTAACACCGCACCAAAGTCATCTAACACCTGTCGCATATATTTACGAAACCGTTTTTGTGGAATTAAACCTTTCAAGCTATAGACAGGTTCAAAGTCTACTTGGTCGATTTTCGGTCCAAATGTGACAGTGGTGCCATTAATAACTTGTCTGCCTCTATCCCATTTGCCCGTCACTGTCACAATAGTACCCGGTATAAGCTTTTGCTTTAAATAGTTTTGATTGAAAAATACTACTTTCACTAAATGGCGTCCCGCAAGCACTGTTACTTGCAAGCGAGATTTGTTGCGTCCTAAAAACAACACAGTCGGCTCACGTTCTACTTTACATTCAACGGTAACTCGCTCATTATGTGGTGTTTGCGCTAAATCCTTTAAACGGAAATCCTCATGCCGATGTGGAAAGGTCCATAAAATATCGTTTACCGTCTCGATACCCAATGTTTCTAAGTGTGCTGCGGTTTCTTTCCCGACTCCTTTTAATTCGGAGACAGGACTGCTTAATTCAGTCACCTTTTACAACGGCTCCTTTCATTAACACAGATGCAAGCAACATCAATTTTAAACTTTCGTTAATCAAAAGAGCCTACCTCCCTTCTATCCAAGTCCCTGTTTGTGCTCATGGAATCTCTAGATTATTACCATTTTATTTTTACGTATTCAACTGTATCATAAACCTTTTCTTTCGTGTCATCGTAGTAACTACTTAAAGCATATAGATACATTTATCTAAACATAAATTGGAAAAATATTCATAAACAGTTTATAATTAGAATAGTAGTTGATTCATTATTCCCGAACTAAAGGAGGTTCACATGACTAAAAATAAACATATTAACAACGGTTTGTGGTTATTGGCTATTCTTTTACTTGGCATCTCTTTTTTAATACATTCAACTAGTTATTTTAATACGAAAGAAATCAATTCAGCAAGTTCCCAATGCTATGAAGTTGGCGGACAAGTAATTTTAAAAATTTATAATAATGTTACAAACACATATTATTTTGAGTGCAAACCCAACTAGCTAATATGACCGATAGGAATTAATGAATTAAGCATTCGTCTTAGCAAATCACAGCAAAAAAGCGTTAGATTGATTGCAATCAATCTAACACTTTTGTCTCTGCATTCTTCTACTCTATTGTGATTCTTGCTTTTAGTATGCTTTGTAAATCGCCATTATTAAGAATTGCATTGCTAATTGCTTTGCCTGTTGGCGTCGCCGCAAGTCCACCACGTGCTGTTTCTTTCAAGTTCGGGCTCATTGACTGACCGATGCGATACATCGCTCCAATGACTTCATCACATGGAATACGGCTCTTAACACCTGCTAAAGCCATATCTGCTGCTACAAGCGAATTCGCTGCCCCCATAGCATTACGTTTAACACAAGGCACTTCGACTAAGCCCGCTACGGGATCACAAACGAGACCTAGCATATTTTTCAGCGTAATAGCAAATGCTTCTGCACATTGTTGAGGTGTCCCTCCTGCCATTTCCACTATTGCCGCCGCCGCCATACCCGCTGCCGAACCAACTTCAGCCTGACAGCCACCTGCAGCACCCGAGATAGAAGCATTATTTGCTACCACAAAACCAAAGGCGCCTGAAGTAAATAAATAGCGAATCATTTGCTCACGCGTTGGGTTTAGCTTATTTTTCACTGCAAATAAAGTGCCTGGCACTACTCCGGCAGAACCTGCTGTAGGTGTTGCACAAATTGTGCCCATGGCAGCATTTACTTCATTCGTAGCAACTGCTTTACTTACCGCATCCAATAATAAATCTCCAGAAAGCGATTTGCCTTGTGCAATATAATTCTGAAGCAGGACAGCGTCACCACCAGTTAAACCTGTAACAGACTTTACTCCTTGTAAGCCTCGTTCAACTGCTTCCTCCATCACTGTTAAGTTTTGATCCATTTGTTGCATAATTTCTTGGCGTGTTCGTCCACTTATTAATATTTCTTGTTCAATCATCAGCTCAGAAATTTGCTTTTCTTCACGCTCCGCTCGTTCTACAAGCTCACGGACATTATGAAATAATACATCCATTTTGAGACACCCCCTTAGTTATTAATTTTCGACACTTTTGTAATATATGGTATTAATGAAATTTGTTGAAGTACTTTGTCCTCAATATTTTGATCTATCTCAATCACCATTAAAGCCGTTAAGCCACGTTCAATACGTGAAACTTCCATATGGCCAATATTGACATTATGCATTGCTAAGCAATTTGCCACATTGGCAATACAGCCCGCACGGTCATCATGTACAACAAGAATGGCAGGCATGCCACCCGTTAATCGAAGCTTGAAGCCATTGACCTCGCTTACTTCAATTTTTCCCCCGCCAATTGAAATACCGACAATTGACATTTCACCATCATCGTCACCAAATACTAGTCTCGCTGTATTTGGATGCTCTGTATTAGCTGTTTCCGGAATAAATTCATATTGCATTCCAGCTTTTTCTGCATGCTCAAAAGCTGTTTTAATTCGCTCATCAAATGTATCAAAATCTAATAAACCACCAATTATTGCTACATCTGTCCCATGTCCTCTGTACGTTTCAGCAAACGAACCATATAGATGGATTTTCACCCATTTCGGCTGTCTGCCAAATAAATCTCTTGCAACACGGCCAATACGTGCTGCACCTGCTGTATGAGAAGAAGATGGACCAATCATAACAGGTCCAATAATATCAAAAACCGATGTAAACTTCATACAAGCACCCCTCTATTCTATTCATATAATAATTTTACGTTTACTTATATCATGCTTGATAGTTACTATAAAAGTAAAGCACTACTTTATCAACTTTCAGAAAATTAAAACGACTATAATTTCTTAATAATTTATATTATTCCTTTATTGTACTCCCTAGAAATACAAGCACTCTAAAGAGCTGACATTCCAGCATTTACAAGTTAACTGTCCTTTGAAGAAATACACAAAACGATCTATTTTGCTTATTTCTCCTTATTTTTAACGCTGGCATTCCTTTTACCATAAACAAAAGCAGTACACAACTTGTGCACTGCTTCGTCTACTCGTTCACTCTGCTACCTAATATTATTCTACCGAAATAATATACGGATATAATCCTTGTTTACCATTAAATAACTCCACTTCGACATCTGGATAGTTTTCTTCGATAAATTGGATTAATTCAGAGGCTTTTTCTTCAGACGTATCTTCGCCATAAATAATTGTTACGATTTCCGTATTTGCATCTACTAAATCTGTAATAACTTTCTCAGCAGCGTCTTTTAACGCTGGTGTAGAGAGCACAATTTTCCCTTCAGCAAGCGCCATAAAATCGTCTTTATGAATTTCTACGCCATCAATCGACGTATCACGCACTGCATAAGTGACTTGCCCTGTTTTTACATGAGCAAATGCTTCTGTCATCGCTTTTTGGTTTGTTTCAACTGTCGCTTCTGGATTAAATGATAGAATGGCTGCCATCCCTTGAGGAATTGTTTTTGTTGCCACAACTGCAGCTTCAATATCCAATAACTCTACAGCTTGCTCTGCTGCCATTACTATATTTTTGTTATTTGGTAAAATAAGTACTTTATCAGCACCAATTTCCTGTACAGCTTTCACAATATCTTCAGTTGAAGGGTTCATCGTTTGTCCGCCCTCAATCACATAAGAAGCACCAATTGAGCGTAGTAATTCAGCCACACCTTCTCCCATTGCAATCGTAACAATCGCATAAGGATGCTTTTCAGCTTTTTTCGCTGGAGCTGGTGCAGAAGCTTTGTGATCCTCGCCAACGATAGCGGAATGTTGCTCACGCATATTATCAACTTTAATTTTTATAAGACTACCATATTTTTGCCCCATCGCTAAAACAGCGCCCGGTTGCTCAGAATGAATATGCACTTTCGCAATTTCTTCATCTGAAATAACAAGCAACGAGTCACCTAATGGGTTTAATTCATTACGGAATTGTTCCTCACTGAATGGCTCTTTATCCTCTTCAAAACGAACCATAATTTCCGTACAATAGCCAAATTCAATATCTGCAGTATTCATAAAGTCTTGGGCTCTATGATGTTCGGCATTAATTAAATCATCTAATGTTGCATCATTTTTCTTTGGTAGTGGCTCGCCTTTTAAAGAGGCTAAAAAACCTTCGTAGACAAATAGTAATCCTTGACCACCACTATCCACGACGCCTACTTCTTTTAACACCGGTAAAAGTTCAGGTGTGCGCTCTAGTGAAGCCTTTGCTTCCGCCGTAAATGCTTCCATAACAGCAATGATATCGTTTTCACTTTCAGCAACTTCTACACCTTTTTTAGCCGCTTCTCGTGCAACAGTTAAGATTGTTCCCTCAACCGGTTTCATTACTGCTTTATATGCTGTATCTACACCAGCTTGGAAGGCACCAGCAAATGCTTTTGCATTAATTGTTGCTTCTTTTTCTACAAATTTACCGAAACCTCGGAATAGTTGCGATAAGATTACACCTGAATTCCCACGTGCACCCATAAGCAATCCTTTTGATAACGCTTGTGCCGTTTTCCCAATATGTTCTGACGCTTGAAGTTCGGTTTCCTTAGCACCAGATGTCATCGATAAGTTCATGTTTGTCCCTGTATCCCCATCTGGTACTGGGAATACATTTAAAGAATCTACATAATTTGCATTTTGGAATAGGTGATGAGCACCCATTTGCACCATTTCAGCAAATTTTAATCCGTCTAAAGACTGCATTCGAATTTGTTCCTCCTCTTACTCATTCGCTACACGAACGCCCTGCACAAAGATATTGACAGATTTTACGCTCATACCTAATGTTTTATCCACTGTATATTTCACTTTCGACTGTACTTGATAAGCAACTTCCGAAATTTTAGTCCCGTAACTAACAATAATATACATATCAATATGTAAATCTTCTTCTTGTTGTCGAATTACAACACCTTTTGCAAAGTTCTCTTTACGTAAAATATCAGTTAGACCATCACGAATTTGATGTTTAGATGCCATGCCAACAATACCGTAGCATTCTATAGCAGCGCCACCAGCAATTTGTGCAAGTACATCTGTTGAAATATCAATTTGGCCGAATTCATTATTTAATTCAATTGACATAGAAATGCCCCCTTGGCTCTTTTTGACTAAATTATATTGTACCACTTCGGGTATACATTAAGCAACCTAAGTTGCCTTGAAAGCGCTTTGTGTCAACGTTTTTAGCGTTCCATTCCTACCCAATTAGCTTACAGTATTTATGGTTATCTGTTCTGAACGACCTATTAAACAGCATTTCCTTAAATGTCACGGTAAAAACATTTTCATTAAATATCTATGTATTGGTAGACAAAAAAGCTGATGTGTAAATACATCAGCTTTTTTGCAGGATTCTGCTAACACCTAAGATGATCTCTTTACTACTGGTGTTTCAGTTGTTTCGCGGGTATTTTACTTTGCTTCCCGGGTATCTCACTCTACTCCGCGGGTATTCGCTTTCTTTTCGCGGGTATTTCACTCTACTCCCCGGGTATTCGCTACTT